>NZ_CP196375.1:0-1872505 GCF_058506735.1 Weissella sp. ESL1139 | reverse complement strand
TGCATCGCGACGTCCTATCCTCGCAGGAGGCGATCCTCCAACTACTTTTGGCGCTACTGAGCTTAACTGCTGTGTTCGGTATGGGAACAGGTGTGACCTCAGTGCCATCATCACGACACGTATTTATTGAGTGAACTTAGTTCTCTCAAAACTGAATCATAATTAAATTTTCTTGCCTTACACCACTTGCTACTTGGTTAAGTCCTCGAACCATTAGTACTAGTCCGCTCCATACGTCACCGTACTGCCACTTCTAGCCTATCTACCTTATCATCTATAAGGGGTCTTACTTCATTACTGAATGGGAAATCTCATCTCGAGGCGAGTTTCACACTTAGATGCTTTCAGCGTTTATCTCATCCGTACATAGCTACTCAGCGATGCTCCTGGCGGAACAACTGATACACCAGTGGTACGTCCACCCCGGTCCTCTCGTACTAAGGGCAGCTCCTCTCAAATTTCCTACGCCCGCGACGGATAGGGACCGAACTGTCTCACGACGTTCTGAACCCAGCTCGCGTACCGCTTTAATGGGCGAACAGCCCAACCCTTGGGACCGACTACAGCCCCAGGATGCGATGAGCCGACATCGAGGTGCCAAACCTCCCCGTCGATGTGGACTCTTGGGGGAGATAAGCCTGTTATCCCCAGGGTAGCTTTTGTCCGTTGAGCGATGGCCCTTCCATGCGGAACCACCGGATCACTAAGCCCTACTTTCGTACCTGCTCGACTGGTAAGTCTCACAGTCAAGCTCCCTTGTGCCTTTACACTCTGCGAATGATTTCCAACCATTCTGAGGGAACCTTTGGGCGCCTCCGTTACTCTTTGGGAGGCGACCGCCCCAGTCAAACTGCCTGCCAGACACTGTCTTCCACCACGCTTAGTGGTGTGAGTTAGAGTGTTCATACAACGAGGGTAGTATCCCACGTGTGCCTCCATCGAAACTAGCGTCCCGATTTCTACGGCTCCTACCTATGCTGTACAAGCTGCACAAACACTCAATATCAAGCTACAGTAAAGCTCCATGGGGTCTTTCCGTCCTGTCGCGGGTAACCCGCATCTTCACGGGTCTTTAAATTTCACCGAGTCTCTCGTTGAGACAGCGCCCAGATCGTTACGCCTTTCGTGCGGGTCGGAACTTACCCGACAAGGAATTTCGCTACCTTAGGACCGTTATAGTTACGGCCGCCGTTTACTGGGGCTTCAATTCGTACCTTCGCCGAAGCTAAGCACTCCTTTTAACCTTCCAGCACCGGGCAGGCGTCAGCCCCTATACGTCATCTTACGATTTTGCAGAAACCTGTGTTTTTGATAAACAGTCGCCTGGGCCTATTCACTGCGGCTCAGCTTGCGCTGAGCACCCCTTCTCCCGAAGTTACGGGGTCATTTTGCCGAGTTCCTTAACGAGAGTTCACTCGCTCACCTTAGGATGCTCTCCTCGACTACCTGTGTCGGTTTGCGGTACGGGCAGGTAAACACTAACTAGAAGCTTTTCTCGGCAGCGCGACATCACAGACTTCCCTACTTTATTTCGGTCCTCATCACAACTTGTCCTATAAGAAGCAAGCATTTAACTCACCTCAAGACTTATTGCTTGACCCAGCATTTCCAATCGCTGGGATCTGTTAGCCTTCTGCGTCCCTCCATTGTTCAAACATGTTCACCTGGTACAGGAATCTCAACCTGTTAGCCATCGACTACGCCTTTCGGCCTCGCCTTAGGTCCCGACTAACCCTGGGAGGACGAGCCTTCCCCAGGAAACCTTAGTCATACGGTGGACAGGATTCTCACCTGTCTTTCGCTACTCATACCGGCATTCTCACTTCTAAGCGCTCCACCAGTCCTCACGGTCTGACTTCACTGCCCTTAGAACGCTCTCCTATCGCGCCACTTACGTGGCACCCGTAGTTTCGGTGGTGTGTTTAGCCCCGGTACATTTTCGGCGCAGAATCACTCGACTAGTGAGCTATTACGCACTCTTTAAATGGTGGCTGCTTCTGAGCCAACATCCTAGTTGTCTATGCAACTTCACATCCTTTTCCACTTAACACACACTTAGGGACCTTAACTGACGATCTGGGCTGTTCCCCTTTCGACAATGGATCTTATCACTCACTGTCTGACTCCCGGACATACGTGATTGGCATTCGGAGTTTATCTTAATTTAGTAACCCGAGATGGGCCCCGCATCAAAACAGTGCTCTACCTCCAACACGCTATCTTCCGAGGCTAGCCCTAAAGCTATTTCGGAGAGAACCAGCTATCTCCAAGTTCGATTGGAATTTCACCGCTACCCACACCTCATCCCAACATTTTTCAACATGTACGGGTTCGGGCCTCCAGTGCGTTTTACCACACCTTCACCCTGGACATGGGTAGGTCACCTGGTTTCGGGTCTACAACAACATACTTAAGCGCCCATTTCAGACTCGCTTTCGCTACGGCTCCGGTCTTTCCACCTTAACCTCGCATGGTATCGTAACTCGCCGGTTCATTCTACAAAAGGCACGCTATCACCCATTAACGGGCTCTAACTTGTTGTAGGCACATGGTTTCAGGAACTCTTTCACTCCCCTTCCGGGGTGCTTTTCACCTTTCCCTCACGGTACTGGTTCACTATCGGTCACTAGAGAGTATTTAGCCTTACGAGATGGTCCTCGCAGTTTCCGACCGGATTTCACGTGTCTGGCCGTACTCAGGATCCTACACGGGAGTTTGCTTACTTTCACATACGGGGCTATCACCCTGTCTCGCTCAGTTTCCCAACTGATTCTGTTAATAAACAAATTTGTAACTCCACAACGGTAGTCCTACAACCCCAGAGTGCAAGCACTCTGGTTTGGGCTGCTCCGCGTTCGCTCGCCGCTACTGACGGAATCGATTTTTCTTTCTGCTCCTGTTGCTAATGAGATGTTTCAGTTCACAACGTCTACCTTCGTTTAGCTATGTATTGACTAAACGATAACTTGCATAACAAGCTGGGTTCCCCCATTCGGAAATCCCCGGATCAAAGCTTACTTACAGCTCCCCGAGGCATATCGGTGTTAGTCCCGTCCTTCATCGGCTTCTAGTGCCAAGGCATTCACCATGCGCCCTTAATAACTTAACCGATCAACTTTCGTTGATGATTTCGTTTGAGTATTGTGACTCAATGGTCACAAGCGATTTTAAACTTATTTAAAAAACTCAAAAAATTACGCGGTGTATTTTTTCGGCTCAATTTTATTGATACTATCAATATAAATGAATTTAAAAATTTACAATTATGATTCAGTTTTCAAAGAACTAATAAACAACCCGTAGGTTGTTATGGAGAATATCGGGATCGAACCGATGACCTCCTGCTTGCAAAGCAGGCGCTCTCCCAGCTGAGCTAATTCCCCATTTCATGAGACTGAGAGGACTCGAACCTCCGACCTCACCCTTATCAGGGGTGCGCTCTAAACCAGCTGAGCTACAGTCCCAGAGATTCGACTCTCTGTCTTTTTCATTGAGTGTAAACCACTCAAAACTAAATATCGTTTCGTATAGAATGTGTAGGTTTCGATTTTCCTTAGAAAGGAGGTGATCCAGCCGCAGGTTCTCCTACGGCTACCTTGTTACGACTTCACCCTAATCATCTGTCCCACCTTAGACGGCTGGCTCCTAAAAGGTTACCCCACCGGCTTTGGGTGTTACAAACTCTCATGGTGTGACGGGCGGTGTGTACAAGACCCGGGAACGTATTCACCGCGGCGTGCTGATCCGCGATTACTAGCGATTCCGACTTCATGTAGGCGAGTTGCAGCCTACAATCCGAACTGAGACATACTTTAAGAGATTAGCGTACCCTCGCGGGTTAGCGGCTCGTTGTATATGCCATTGTAGCACGTGTGTAGCCCAGGTCATAAGGGGCATGATGATTTGGCGTCATCCCCACCTTCCTCCGGTTTGTCACCGGCAGTCTCACTAGAGTGCCCAACTAAATGCTGGCAACTAATAATAAGGGTTGCGCTCGTTGCGGGACTTAACCCAACATCTCACGACACGAGCTGACGACAACCATGACCACCACCTGTCACCTTGTCCCCGAAGGGAACACACTATTTCTAGTGTTTGCAAGGGATGTCAAGACCTGGTAAGGTTCTTCGCGTTGCTTCGAATTAAACCACATGCTCCACCGCTTGTGCGGGTCCCCGTCAATTCCTTTGAGTTTCAACCTTGCGGTCGTACTCCCCAGGCGGAGTGCTTAATGCGTTAGCTGCGACACTCAAGGGCGGAAACCCTCGAACATCTAGCACTCATCGTTTACGGTGTGGACTACCAGGGTATCTAATCCTGTTTGCTACCCACACTTTCGAGCCTCAACGTCAGTTACAGTCCAGAAAGCCGCCTTCGCCACTGGTGTTCTTCCATATATCTACGCATTTCACCGCTACACATGGAGTTCCACTTTCCTCTACTGCACTCAAGTTATCCAGTTTCCAAAGCAACTCCTCAGTTGAGCTGAGGGCTTTCACTTCAGACTTAAATAACCGTCTGCGCTCGCTTTACGCCCAATAAATCCGGATAACGCTTGGAACATACGTATTACCGCGGCTGCTGGCACGTATTTAGCCGTTCCTTTCTGGTAAGATACCGTCACACACTGAACAGTTACTCTCAGTGTCGTTCTTCTCTTATAACAGTGTTTTACGAGCCGAAACCCTTCATCACACACGCGGCGTTGCTCCATCAGGCTTGCGCCCATTGTGGAAGATTCCCTACTGCTGCCTCCCGTAGGAGTATGGGCCGTGTCTCAGTCCCATTGTGGCCGATCAGTCTCTCAACTCGGCTACGCATCATCGCCTTGGTAAGCCATTACCTTACCAACTAGCTAATGCACCGCGGGTCCATCTCTTAGTGATAGCAGAACCATCTTTCAACCAACAACCATGCGGTTGTTGGTATTATACGGTATTAGCACTTGTTTCCAAATGTTATCCCCTGCTAAGAGGTAGGTTACCCACGTGTTACTCACCCGTTCGCCACTCTTTGAAATCAAAAATCAAATCAGAGCAAGCTCATCATATCAATTTGCACAAAGCGTTCGACTTGCATGTATTAGGCACGCCGCCAGCGTTCATCCTGAGCCAGGATCAAACTCTCATTTTAAAAAGCTTGAGTATAACTCAATATTTGTGTTGTTTAACAGAAGTTAAACGAATTTACTAGCGAATTGACTTCGCAAATGTTTTGTATCAAGTAAATTACTTGATGACCCTACACATTTGTTCTATCGAAACGATATTCAGTTTTCAATGGTCTACGTTGTCCTAATGACAACTTAATTAGTTTATCATCAAAATAGGTGAATGTCAACAACTAATTTTTTAATCTAAAATCAAACATTATTTGTCTGACACAACTTAATCTATATTACAGTATGCATTTATAAATGTCAATACAATAATTTAGATATCGTTTGAAGTTTTTTGAATTGATTTTCTAAATCCCTTTTCAAAAGACAACTTTTATATAATACGACTATCCAGAGCATAATGCAACCCCCAATTAGTTTTTTATCGTATTAAAAATTGAAGAGCTAAACTAAGCCCGATTGTATATACTAAAAAGAGGTTGGGACAAAAGAAAATGTTCCAACCTCTTTTTGCTAAAATTATTTGATTTATAAGCCTATAATTTTTATAGCATAAACGCGTTCCAAAAGTCTGAAGCCTCAATGTAACGCAATTTACACTATTCCTGGCCTTCACGCTTTGCTACGGCCAAAAATAGCGCAAATCACGTTACACACCGGCCTCAAAACGACTTTTGTCTCGCTCTCTATCTACATATTCAATTAACGCATTGTTGGGAACAACAAAACATCACGGATTGAATCAGCATCAGTTAATAACATAACCAAACGATCAATACCGATGCCTAGTCCACCAGTTGGTGGCATACCATATTCAAGCGCTTCGATAAAGTCTTCATCGATACCTTCAGCTTCATCATTACCAGCATCACGTTCAGCTGCTTGTGCTTCAAAACGTGCACGTTGATCAATCGGATCATTTAATTCAGTGAAGGCATTTGCATACTCACCACCAGAAATAAACAATTCAAAACGTTGAGCAAATCGTGCATCATCATCTGACTTCTTCGCCAATGGTGATACTTCAACTGGATGACCATAAACAAAGGTTGGGTCAACTAGCGTATCTTCAACAAAGTCTTCGAAGAATTCGTTGATAATATGACCAACACCCCAGTATTGTTCATACTTAACACCCTTTTCATCAGCAATGGCACGAGCTTGTTCAAGTGTATAGTCTTGCCAGAAATCAACACCGGTCTTTTCCTTAATCAAATCAACCATATGCTTACGCGCAAATGGCTTTGACAAGTTGACGTCGACCCCTTGATAGGTAATTTTCAAATCATCCGCAACAACCTTAGCAGCTGCCTTGAAGATGTTTTCAGTTTCGGTCATAACATCGCCTAAGTTCCAGAATGCAGCGTAAGATTCCATAACAGTAAACTCAGGGTTGTGCTTTGGATCCATTCCTTCATTTCTGAACACACGGCCAATTTCATAAACACGTTCCATACCACCAACAATCAAACGCTTCAAGTGTAGTTCAAGTGCAATACGCATATACAAATCAATATTTAAAGCATTGTGATGTGTAATAAATGGACGAGCGGCTGCACCACCAGCTGCATTTTGTAGCATAGGTGTCTCCACCTCAGTAAAGCCGTCACCATCCATGTAAGCACGAATAGCTGAGATAATCTTTGAACGCTTTTGGAAACGCTCAAATGAATCATCATTTGCAATCAAGTCCAAATAACGTTGACGATACTTCGTCTCAACATCAGTCAAACCGTGGAATTTATCAGGTAATGGACGTAGCGCCTTTGATAGATGAGTAATCTCTGTCACATTCAAAGATAATTCACCAGCACGTGTCTTCATCATCGTTCCTTTAAAGCCTAACCAATCACCTAGGTCAGACTTCTTAAACCACTCATATGCTTCTTCACCAACAACTGGCTTTTGAACAAACACTTGAATACGTCCAGAACGATCTTTAATATCAGCAAAGCTGATCTTTCCTGAACGACGCTTTGTCATCATACGTCCAGCAATGACGACTTCATTTGCTTGTGCTTCTAAATCTTCACCTGAAACATCATCATACAAATCATGTAATTCTGATGCCATATGTGTTCGATCAAAACGGTGACCAAATGGATCGATGCCAGCTTCGCGTAGCTCATCCATTTTTTCACGACGCTTGATCATTTGGTCATTTAATGACGCTTGTTGATCAGCCATTTTTTATTCCTGCCTCATTTTCCTTTAATTCGTGATTTGGTTTAACACCATACATATTTATAAGTTTGCCAATTTTCTATAAATTTTGCAAGCCTGAATAGCACATTTTTATAAACCATTTGCATCTTTGTTAGCAATAATTACTTGCAACTCAGTCTCATCAAAATTAATCACTTTGCCAGTGAAACGATCCACGATTTCAAGACCATGGTCTTCGTCCAACATTGCTTGTAATTCTGACAATGGCAAAGTTGCCAACATCCTTGCATAATCATGCTTAGCAATTTCTGGATACAACCCAACTTCTGTCGTTGACAAAAGTTGCACTTCTTCTTCACCAAATAAGTTATTTAATAAATCAGCTGCTGTATAACCTTCCATCATTTGTGTTGAAATTGCTGGGAAATTAGCAAGCCGATTTTCTAATACATCAATATCTTCGTCAGTTGCATCAGGTAGTGTTGAAATCATAAATCCACCAGCAGTTACAACTGTACCATCTGGATCAACCAGAACTGAAACTGCAACAGCTGAAGGGATTTGTTCAGACTTAGCCATGTAGTAAGTTAAATCATCACCAATTTCTCCAGTTGCCAAGGCTACTTGTCCTGTAAAAGGTTCTTCAGTTCCAAAATCCTTTGTCACTGATAAAAAGCCATTAACACCAACCGCTGATGCAACGTCAGGCTGACCTTTCGCCGTTAAGGGCAAATCTACTTGTGGATTCGTGACATAACCGCGAACCTCACCTTGGGCTGATGACTCAACAACAATTTTACCTGCTGGTCCTTGGCCATCGATGCTTACTGCTAAACGTTCGTCACCTTTAAGAACAGCATTTGACAACATTAATGTTCCAATTAGTGCTCGTCCTAAAATCGTCGTTCCTAATTGTGAAGCATCATGAAAAGTTGAAACTTCTTTAATCATGTCAGTTGCTTCAATTGCAAGCGCACGGAACTTACCATCTTTAGTGGTTGCACGTACTAATTTATCTACCATATTTATTTCCTTTTCGTTTTGTTTTCCGTTATCAAGTGTAACACAGAGTGTACAAAAAAGAATTGAAGGAAATTAATCCTCCAATTCTTTATTTATCAAATATTAAGCTTGATTATTATCATCATCACCATCTGATGGTTCATCTGGTGTTAATGTTTCTGATGAAGGTGTATCTTTGTCATCCTCATCTTCTGTCAACTTATCATTTGCAGCTTGCTTAGCTTCTTCGTATGACATAGGTGTATCATCAGTAGATTTATTACCAGTATCAGATTCTGGCATCTTACCAGTATTGAATAGGCTCAAAATTTGCTTCTCATCCAATGTCTCATACTCTAGCAAAGCTTGCGCAATAGCTTCATGACGGTCCTTATAACGTAAGATAATGTCACATGCTGTTTCATAACCTTGCGTTGTAATATGACGAACTTCTTCATCAATTAGGCGTGAAGTTGTATCTGAGTATAATGGTTGACCATATTGTGGGCCATTATTCTTTTCCAACTGTACCATACCTAACTTCTCAGACATACCATATTGCGTTACCATCGCACGCGCAAGTCCAGTAGCCTGCTCGAAGTCGTTTGAAGCTCCTGAAGATTGTTGATTAAATATTAAGACTTCGGCGGCACGACCACCCATCAAACCAGCAACTTGATCCATTGCATCGGTCTTGTTCATTAACATTTGATCTTCACGTGGCAACATAATTGCATATCCGCCAGCGCGTCCACGTGGCACAATTGTAACCTTGTGAACAACACGAGCTTCATTAAGTACAAGACCAACAATCGCGTGTCCAGCCTCGTGGTACGCAACAGTGTTACGTTCCTTAGCTGAAATAACACGATCCTTCTTAGCTGGTCCGGCAATCACGCGA
Organism: Weissella sp. ESL1139; assembly: GCF_058506735.1. Lineage (NCBI taxonomy): Bacteria > Bacillati > Bacillota > Bacilli > Lactobacillales > Lactobacillaceae > Weissella > Weissella sp. ESL1139. The sequence continues at coordinate 1,863,317 of NZ_CP196375.1, read as the reverse complement.
TCTTCGGCTTCATCCAAGTCCTTAGCGGTAATTGTATTGTTATTTTGACGCGCTGCTAGCAAAGCTGCTTCGTTTAGCAAGTTTTCCAAATCAGCACCCACAAAACCAGGTGTTTGCTTAGCAATTTCCTTTAGATCAACACTTGAGTCCAAAGGCTTATTCTTAGCGTGAACCTTCAAGATAGCTTCACGACCCTTAACGTCAGGTTGTCCAACTAGAATCTTTCGGTCAAAACGACCAGGACGAAGCAAAGCAGGATCCAAAACGTCAGAACGGTTAGTAGCCGCCATAACGATAACACCCTCGTTACCTTCGAATCCATCCATTTCAACCAACATTTGGTTCAGCGTTTGTTCACGTTCATCGTGACCTCCGCCCATACCGTTTCCACGTTGACGTCCAACCGCATCAATCTCATCGATAAAGATGATTGAAGGGGCTGACTTTTTAGCATTCTCAAACAAATCACGGACACGACTTGCTCCAACACCAACGAACATTTCAACGAAGTCAGATCCAGAAATTGAGAAGAATGGCACACCAGCTTCACCAGCAACTGCCTTAGCTAGCAAAGTTTTACCTGTTCCGGGAGGTCCCTCTAGTAGCACACCAGATGGAATACGGGCACCTAACTTCAAGAACTTCTTTGGATCTTTCAAGAATTCAACAACTTCGACAAGTTCTTGTTTCTCTTCTTCAGCACCAGCCACATCAGCGAAGCGCTTCTTATTTTCGGCAGGGTCAGCGGCTTTCGCCTTTGACTTACCCATACCCATCATATTACCACGGCCACCTTGACCACCTTGGTTCATACCACCCATCATTAGGTAGAATAGACCAATCATCAAAAGCAATGGCAACATCGTAACTGCAAGCGTTCCCCAGAAGTTTGAAGGTTGTGGCTTAGTCGTGACGTTAGTCTTTGTTTTATCAGCAGCGTTTTGAACAGTCGCGATAAAGTTATCACTACCAACTACCTTAGTTTCAAAAGAAGTTGCCTTCTTTGAATCACCACCTAGTAGCGACGTGAATGAGTCATTGTTAGACTTTTTATCTGATTGAGCTTTTTTGTATTCACCCTTAATGTCATAAACACCATCGCCAGGTTGAATCGTGACTTTATCAATCTTCTTGTCACGTAATTCCGTCATAAATGTTGACGTAGAGATAGTCTTCGTATTCGAGGTCTGTGTGGGCCCGGCTACCCAATAAATCAACCCCATAATACCGAGGACTACAATTACGTAAAACAAACTATTTCGGACAAAATTACCGTTTCGTTGGTTTTTCATCAATTCCTCCTATAGGCAGTAATAGCAGTTACTACCTCGTATTATGTACTAGTTTAATGATTCGGTGTGATATCTACCGTATCAACAATATCAGCATGTTCTGGATCATAAACTTCACGTTTCAAAACGCCTACATATGGTAGGTTACGATATAGTTGCTTGTAATCAAGTCCATATCCCACCACAAAAGCTTTTGGTACATCAAATCCAACATAGTCAACGGTTGCTTCCACAACACGACCATCTTTTTTATCCAATAAACTAGCAGTTCTCACTGATTTTGCACCGCGGTTTTTAAGTAACTCAACCATAAACTTTAATGATCTTCCAGTATCAACAATGTCTTCCATGATAATAATATCACGACCGTTAATATCAGTTTGCAAATCTGTCACCAAATCCACATTTCCTGATGAAGATATACCACCATTATAACTAGAAACGTCAATGAATTCGACCTCTGCATATTGCATATGTCTCATAACATCAACCGTCCACAAAACAGCACCCTTAAGTACTGATAGAATAATTGGTGTCCGACCTTCATAGTCAGCAGCTAATTGCTCACCAACTCGTTTTGCAGCTTTAGCAATTTCTGCTTCGCTATACAATACCCGTTCGATATCATTATTCATGTCCGATTGGTTCATGTTTTGTTAATCTCCTAAATCTTGATTCCCCTACTGTTACATAACTTTAAGAATAACATGTTTAGCGCTAAATGTTTAGTACATAAGCAAAACTTTTATCCTTTTAACAACTGTAATTTCTTGTTATCTCGTACAAGTCGCATATCACCTTGCAATTGTACACGACCAGTTGCCACATTTTTATTTTTCATCAACTGAACCGCTTGTTCTAATTGACGATCCTTAACATCCAATACTTGATGATTTTGTAACCACTTTTGCAACACCAACACTAACTGTTCAGTAGGCAGTTGCCAATCCAAACAACCTTGTTCTAAAGCTTCAACATAACGATCAATTTGCGGCATTGCTAATGCTTGTACCGCTTTTAATTGCTCCGAAAATTCTATAATATGTTGCATTGCTTGTTGGTTGATATGTTGCAAATCGGGAATGACTGCACGTCGCAATCGATTACGTGCATACTGTTGATCATCATTGGTGTAATCATCAATCCATTCTTTTACAGGTTCCTTAACCAAATCTTGCAATTCTAACTTTGACAAACCCAAAAACGGTCGTACTAACTGTAATTGATTAGACAATGTCTGTTTAGCCGGCATCCCCGTTAACTGTTCCAAACGACTACCCCGTGCTAACTTATACAAAATGGTTTCAACTTGGTCATTACGATGATGAGCTGTCACAATCATATTTGCGCCAACCTCTTTGGCAACTGCAAACATCACTTGATATCGTTTATCACGCGCCTGTTCTTCCACCGAAACAGTTGGCGTCTGTGACCACTGCAATTTTTTAATCGTAGCCGTTGCCAAATTAGACGTATTCGCAAATACAGTTTGTACAAAATCTTCTTCTGCTTGCGCATCGGCTCGTAACTGATGGTTAATATAGATGGCACTCACTTTTGGCTGAATATCTTGAGGCAAATCACCTTCAGTTAACCAACGTAATAACCGTAATGAGTCTTGGCCACCAGACACAGCTACCAACACATGGTCTTTATTTGTAAATAATTGTTGTTCGCGAATCTCCCGTATTAAATTAGCACGTAAAACTTTTGGTTTCATGCTGAACACCTCATTACTAATTGATTATTTTTACTATTGGTTCACAAAAACATAAAAAAGTAGTGACCGGAACAGTTCATGCACCAGCCACTCTCTATTGATACTATTTTATGTTAAACACAACTTCATCATCTTTTGTGTACATATACTTTTCGCGAATTAACTTCTGTAAGTAATTATCATCATGCAGATCTTTAACTTCTTGTTTCAAATCTTTATGTGTTTGCTTAGCATTTGTTAATGCTTTATTCGTTTCGTGTAAGCCAGCGGCTGCTGTTGTGTATTTATTATGTTGACTATACACATTTATCATTGCAAAAACAGCAACGGCAGCAATCGCAATCAAGGCAATAATTCTACGGCGCATATGAATGAACCGATTATATCTTTTTTGCCCCTCTTGATAACGAATATGGTTCTTACCTGCGTTATTTAACGGCTGAATATTTGATTGTTTCTTTACTTTCCGCATATTACAGCCTCCAAAATATCGTCAAAGGAACCCCTAAGCACCCTAACTATACCGCTAAACATTAAAATTCTTAATAGTCATTAATCTTTCTTAACGATTTTGTATACAAATATAACAGAATGTTACTTAATCGCCATTGCCACTAAAATCTTGGGCATAAGTTTCTGAAACAATCCGATACATGTGTTCTGCTTCATCTTTTTTAGTTGTTTCAACAATTCGCTCAATGGCAATCGTTGTCGTTTTATTTCCAAAACGAATCGTCAATTCATCACCGCTCTTCACATCACTAGATGATTTTGCAGTTTTACCATTAATATCGATACGTCCTTGATCAGAAATATCTTTTGCGACAGAACGTCGTTTAATCAAACGTGATACTTTTAAATACTTATCTAAGCGCATTATTTATGTTTTCCTTCCAAAAAGTCATATATTCTTGTTCCTTTAGGCAATGCGTACCATTCAGCGATTGATAATAATCGTAATTGCCAAGTCATAATAACAAATACTATTATACCAACAATTACCGCAACAATCAGCGTTATTAAACTTGCAAATCGTGAAGTGCCAATCACCATATCACTAATTTTACACCAACCACCTGCACTAATGGTTACACCTAACAAAATCGCTACAAATTTGTACCACCACTTAGGGCTATGCCATTGTGTCCACAATGTTTTCGGCAATCGTCTTAAAACAATATATAGCATTGGCAATAATGACAACATGGTTGCCAAAGACGCACCAACAATACCATATTTTGGTACTAGCCAAATATTTAGCCCATATTTAACCAACATTGTTAAAAAAATCAGGCCACTAAGACCATGTGTGTCATTTAAACTTTGCAAAACACTAGTGGCAATTAAAATTAACGTAGCTGGAATGACCGTTAAAACAAATATGATTAAAGCAGCATTACCTTCGCGGGTACTAAATAATACTTGGTTTACAACTGGCATCACAGCCATTAAGCCACACGTTGCCACACCCGATAAAATTAATGATAAACGAAACATCATTTGAAAATTATCGACAAATACGTGCTGCTCATGATGAACTACATGCTGTCGTAATACTGGTAGCAATGACGTACTAACCGCTGTCGCTAACACCATCCCCAATTGCACCAACGGTTGACCACGATCGTATACACCTTTAGCGTATTCCGCCGCATGTTCACTGAGGCCATGAATTTCTAGTAAACCTTTTGTTGAAAATGAGTCGACTAATTGTAGCAAAACTAACAAACCGGCCAACATGGCTAGTAGATTACCTTCTGTCCAAAGTCGTCGTAAAATCTTATGCCAACTTAGCGACTTGTCCTTTTTAACACGGGAAGTAATTGGTAATTCCCAAACCGACTTAACCGTTCTAATCATATAACTTGTGGCAGCTAATGCGGCAAATGCAGCGGCAGCCATAGCCCAAGTTCCAATTTTATAAATTGACCAATCGGCATGTACACCATACCAAGCAATAACAATAATGACGCCAACGCGCACAATTTGTTCAATAATTTGCGAAACCGCTGTTGGCATCATATCTAATTGACCTTGTGCGTATCCTCGGCCAACTGCCAAAAATGGCATTAGCCAAAACATCCATGCGACTGCTTTAATGACCGGAATTAACTTTAAATTGCCACCCATTCCCATAGCTAAGATTGGCGCGCCACCATAAACTAATATAAATAAACCACAACTAATCAATAACAATAACCAAAACAAGCGTCTGGCTGCTAATTGCCGATGTTCATCATCTGTTTGTTCGGTAATAATTTTTGAAATAAATACTGGCCAACCACTTAAGGCTAAAACCACACCAATCCCATAGATTGGATAAACTTGTTGATACACATAAAAACCTGTATTACCAACTAAATTTTGAAATGGAATCCGATAGACTGCGCTCAAAACCTTTGCAATAATTCCTGCTAAGGTTAAAATACCTGCGCCCGCCATTAAATTTTGACCACTTTTATTCATGAGTTTAATCCTTTTGAGGCATTAATGCTTGCAAAAACTGCATTAAATTCTGTAACCAATCATCATCTGTTTGGTTTGGCTGAATTGACATCGTAAATACAATAGGTTCATTTACTTTAATTTGCCCACGCGTTTTCGTCAAGGAACTTGCTTGTTTTACTTGATCAAGGGTCACATCAGTTTCTTTAGCAAAATGAATTGTCACCACATTTGGTTGCACAGTTGTTCGCTTAATTTGCGTAATCCCCACGCGATCAGCTAAAGCTTTTAGTTGCGACACAACCAACAAGCGTTGCGCTGCTGCTGGAATATCACCAAACCGGTCAACCAAATCATCAGTAATTTCAGCAAATTGCTCTGCTTTCGTTGCTTTACGAATACGTTGATACAAATCAATTTTTTGTGGTCCATCTGCAACATAATCAGATGGTAAGTAAGCTTCAACTTGGAGATCCAATTCGGAATCAACATGCTTCACTTGCTTACCCTGCTTAGCTTCAACCGCTTCTTGCAACATTTGCGTATACAAGTCATAACCAACAGTGTTAATAAAGCCGTGTTGTGATTGCCCTAGCAAATCACCAGCACCACGAATTGACAAATCACGCATCGCAATTTTGAATCCAGAACCAAGTTCTGTAAAATCACGAATTGCGGTTAAACGCTTTTCGCTTTCTTCATTCAATGAACGTGTGCCTGGATATGTAAAGTAAGCATAGGCCACATTGTGTGAACGACCGACACGACCACGTAATTGATATAGTTGTGATAATCCCATATGATCCGCATTTTCAACAAATAACGTATTAGCATTTGGAATATCAACACCTGTTTCAATAATCGTCGTTGTTACCAACACATCGTATTCACCATTGATAAAGTCCATCAGAATACCTTCCATCTGGGCTTCGGTCATTTGACCGTGAATATAGGCAACTTGGGCGTCAGGTACCAAACTTTGAATCATACCGGCAACCTTTTCGATATCAGCAACGCGATTATGCAAATAAAATGTTTGCCCACCACGAGCCATTTCACGCTCAACCGCATTTGTAATTACCCGACCGTTTTGTTCCATCACATAAGTTTGGATGGGATAACGATTAGCTGGTGGTGTCTCAATTACTGATAGATCACGAACACCTACCATTGCCATATTCAACGTACGTGGAATCGGTGTGGCCGTTAATGTCAACGTATCGACATTCGTTTGCAAACTCTTAAGACGTTCCTTGTGTTTGACACCAAAACGTTGCTCTTCATCAATAATTAAGAGACCTAGGTCACCAAATTCAATATCTTTAGCCAACAAACTATGGGTTCCAATGACAATATCAATGGTATGATTCTTTAACCCAGCTTTGATTTCTTTCTTTTGCTTAGCCGTTTGAAAACGTGACAAACTAGCAATCCTTAAGTCAGTGCCATCAAAACGATTAATGAATGATTCATAATGTTGTTGCACCAAAATTGTCGTTGGCACCAACATAGCCACTTGTTTACCCTCATGGGCTGCTTTAAACGCAGCACGCATGGCAACTTCAGTTTTTCCAAAACCAACATCCCCAACTAGTAAACGATCCATGGGACGCGTTTTCTCCATGTCCGCTTTAATTTCCTTAATCGAACGGACTTGGTCAGGTGTTTCAGGATATGGAAAAGCCTCCTCAAAGTTATGCATCGCTTCATCGTCAGGCGCAAATGCGTATCCTTTTTTGATTTCACGCTCAGCATATAATGCCAATAGGTCATCGGCAATATCTTCGACCTTTTTGGCAACCTTAGCTTTTGCCCGTTGCCATTCAGTACCACCCATCTTATTAATTTTAGGTGGCTTTTCAGCCGCGCCAACGTACTTTTGCACCATGTCCAATTGGGTAACTGGAATAAACAGTTTTGCATCTTTTTGATAGGCAATCGTAATGTAGTCTTGCTTCACACCACGATTTTCAATCGTCTGCATCCCTTCATAAATTCCAATACCGTGATTAACATGCACAACATAATCACCCGGATTTAGTTCGTTATAACTTTTAATACGTTCCGCATTCGACAAAGTTTGTCGTTTTGGCGCACGCTTACGAACCTGTTGGAACAATTCTTTTTCAGTTAGTACAACCAATTTTTGCATTGGCAATTCAAAACCAGCACTTAATGGTAGTGTCGTCAATTGCGTCCGACCACCAGTAATCTGGTCCGCTGCCACTTGATTTACTTTGATTCCAAAATCATCCAATGTTTGTAGCAACTTTTCTTGCCGTTCATTAGAATTAGTTAGAAAAACAATCGTCATATTTTGCTTTTGCCAACGTTCAACCTCGCCCTTTAGCAATGGCATCTGCCCAAAGAATTGCTGGGTTGGTCGTACAGTGACATTCGTTAAACTGGTTTGTCGTAACTGACCAATTCCACGTTGCAATGGGGACAAAATTAAGCTCGTTTGTTTAACATCACGTGCTTGATCAGCCAATGACCAACCGAAATCGTCCATTGGCAAAACTTGTCTTTTCTCTAATTTATCAGACCACCAATTCGTATTGTCCAATTGCATTTGCGCAGCATTTTCTAAAGCACGTGGATAATCGTCAAATACCGCCACCCCATTTTCAGGTAGATAGTCAAACAAGCTAACTGCGTCTGGATACAAAACATGCAAATAAGCACGAATTTCTGGCAATAATTGGCCGTCCGCTAATGTCGTTAATAGTGGTGATATCGCTTCAGTTAAATGACGTTTCTCAGCACCATCCAACCTATCACGGTACTTCGTCATCATCAACTCTAACTGCGTTTTAGCAGCATCACGTTGTTCTGCCGTAAGTACCAAGTCCGTTGCTGGTAAAATGGTTAGACTATCCAAATTATCAATACTACGTTGCGTTTCAGCATCAAACGAGCGCATTGCATCTAATTCAGTATCAAAGAAGTCTAACCGCACTGGATTACTCATATCCAATGGATAAATATCCACAATTGACCCACGAATTGCAAATTCACCTGGTTGTTCAACCGTCGTATTGCGGTGATAACCCATCTGATGCAATTGTGTCTGTAACTGCTGCAAATCATATTCATGAGCAAAATCTACTGTGATTTGTGCTTGTTTGAATTCATCTACTGCGGGCAAGTACCGTTGCGCACCTGCAATACCTGTCACCACCACAGCTTGTGGATCTGTCAACAACAACTGCATTGCTTTAACACGAGCCAATCGCGTATCTAATGATGTTACTGATAATTCCGCTGCTAAACTTTCTTCAGCTGGAAAAGCTAACACATGTTCATCACCAAGGAGCGCCTGCAAATCTTCGGTCAATTGATCAGCATGAAATTGACTATCAGAAACAATTACCATTGGTTGCTGTGTCTTCTTTTGTAACGCAGCTAAATAAACCGTGCGAGCCGTTCCGGAAATACCGGTCATTAAATGACGGCCTCCTTGTGTTAACCCACTGGCTAATTGTTGTAAGTCCTTATCTTGTTGTAAAAATTCCGTTAATTCCATAACGTCGATTTCTTCCTTTAATTAAACTTATTCATTAGCATTGGCATTTCTTCGCCGGCTGCAAATCCTTCAAATATTTCAACGGCTTTATCTAATCCAGCCAATAAATCAGGTTGTTCATCTTTACCAAAATGACCCAAAACGTAGTCCACTACCGCATGGTGAACATGGGCTGGATGCCCAATGCCAAATTTCAAACGATTAAATTTTTGTGTGCCTAATTGGCTCACAATACTCTTAATACCATTATGACCACCAGCTGAGCCCTTCTGACGTAAACGCAAGCGACCCAAGTCCATATCCATATCATCTTGCACGACTAACAAATCAGCTAAATCCAATTTGTAGTAGTCAACTAAAGGACGGACTGCATCCCCTGAATCATTCATATACGTTGTTGGTTTCACCAATAACACTTTTTCATTGTTGATACGCATATCAGCAACAAACGCATGGCGCTGACCATCTTGTTTAAAAGTTGCTTGGTACTTATCAGCCAATGCATCAACCGTCATAAAACCAATATTATGACGTGTTTTATCATATTCTTTACCAATGTTTCCCAATCCAACAATCATCTTCATTATTTTTGCCTCACTTTTTAAATGCGATTAACGCACGAAATGGGTCGAAACGTTATCGTCCCCACCCATGTATCTTATTTACTTAATTAATATAAAGTTTAACCCAATTTTATTTCTTTGAATAGCCTAACGTTTTTACAAATTTAAAACGGTTGGCTTAAAACAGGCGTAATAAAAGCCCTGGTAGCATATAACTATCAGGGCAGACTTTTAATTTGATTTAGGATGCTCATCTTCCCAACGCGTCTTAGCAATTGATGCCAAAATCGCAATGACCAACAGGCTAACAATTACAATCAATGAGACAACATTTGAAATTTCAAATTGCCAATCAAACATCTTACCACCTTCGTTAATCAACATCTTAGCACCAATGAATGCCAAAATGATGGCTAACGCATACTTAATATAACGGAACATTGGCAATAGCTTTGACAATGCAAAGAATAGCGAACGTAAACCTAAGACCGCAAAGATATTCGATGTTACCACAATAAATGTATCTTGCGTAACTGCTAGCACAGCAGGAATTGAATCAACCGCAAACAAAATATCAGACACTTCAATGAAAATCAAAGCGATTAAAAATGGGGTTACAAAATGCTTACCATTTTCTTTAACGATAAAATGAGGCTTGCTAACATCATCTTTTACCGGCAAGATTTTACGTAGCCCTTGGATAATTTTACTATCATCCAAGTTTTGATCTTCTTCCTTATTGAACAGCATTTTAATACCTGTATAAACTAGGAAAATACCAAATAGATACATCAACCATTCAAACTTATGTAACAACGCGGCCCCACCTAAAATAAATAGCACACGCATAACGATTGCACCGAACACACCCCAGAACAAAACTCGATGTTGATAACGCGCTTCAATGCCGAAGAACCCAAAGACCAAAATAAAGATAAATAAGTTATCCATACTTAATGATTCTTCTAATAAATAACCTGTAACGAAGTCAACTGCATGACCGCTACCGGCGAAAAACCAGATACCAATAGCAAATATAAATGCTAAGAGAATCCAGCCAGCTGTCTGCAACAACGACTTTTTAAAAGTGGGTACTTCGCCTTTTTTATTAAATACGGTTAAATCCAATACTAACATGGCAATAACGAACGCAAAAAAGCCGATCCAAACCCATATATTAACTTCCATCTATAACGCTTCCTCTTTTATTCTTTCGCTTAACTGTTTTATTGATTCATTATTATATTCTATAACAAAAAAGAAACTGAAACATCTATTTGTTTCAGCTTCTTAATGAAATTTAGTTTTCAATAACTGGATCATCAAATGTTTTAAAACTATGCTTTCGGATAACAAAGTAAATAAACATTGCAATGATTGATACAATCATCACACTGACTATTACCGTCAACGCACTATCTATCGAACCACCAATCATAATTGATTCACGTAAGCCATTTACGGAATAAGTCATTGGTACTAATGGATGCAACCATTCATAGAACTTATTTGATAATTCAATAGGATATGTTCCAGCAGCAACACTTAACTGTAGAACCAATAAGACCATTGATACAAAGGCACCGGCACGACCGAACCACATGTAAATGGCAGTTACCAAAGCAGCATCCATATAACTCGTTAGTAACATAACCAAGAATGTTTGACCTGGATGAACTGGATCCATACCGAGTATCCAATCGCTAAGTGCATATAGGACAACTGCTGCCATTGTGGCAATGCTGAAGAGAATCAACATCTTTGAACCAAACCAAGCCGCTAATGATGATACCTTGGTGCGTGGCGTCACCATATCAAGCATCAAGTTTAATGCCATCATACCAACAAACATCCCCACTGAGAACATGTATGGAATCATACCCGTTCCATTATTAGGTACCTTATCTTTTTCGGTATGATCTAACTTCGCTGGCGTTGCCATTTGCGTTAACGTGCCCTTGTTACTCTTCAACTGACCGGCTTGCTTACCAGCATCTGTTAATTTGTCAGCTAATGTTTGATTACCTGCATTCATCTGTGTCAAAGCAGGTCCCATTTGTTGGGCAGCGTTCGCCAACTGACCAGACCCATTACTAATTTGACCAGCACCGTCATTTAATTGCTTAGCACCACTGTTTAATTGACCGCTCATACCAGATAATGTCTGTAAACCACCATTCAACTGTGAGGCACCATGTGCAAGTTGGCCAACGCCGCCGCTTAAGGTTTGTGCCCCAGACTGCAAAGTTGCCACACTACTATTCAAAGTACCTGATTTGCCTTGCAAAGTTTGGAGTCCCGAATTCAAACTTTGGCCACCTTTGGCCAATTGACCAATGGCACTTTGCATAGTTGGCAACTTATCATTTAATTGTTGCGAACCAGCTGATAGCTCAGCCACTGCCCCTGGTAACTGCTGCATTGATGCCAATTGATTATTAATGGTATGCAAATCAGTGTTTTGCAAATCTTTATTTAAGGTTGTTAGTGTGCTTTGGTGCTTTTGGGCTACTTGTTCTAATTGATTAACATTACCTTGCAATGCTGTTGCGTGTTGCGTCATCGTTGCCAACACTTTAGCCGTTTGGGTATCGCTTTGTTTACTTGCCAATGATTGCACAAATTTTGCTTTTTGTTCTGCTGACAAATCAATACCAGCATCTTGCATTGCTGCATTAATATTATTGGTCAATGTCCCTTGATCAGCTTTATTGGCAGCAACAAGTGCTTTTAAATCTGATTGCAGAGTATCAAATTGACTATTAATTGTTTGATTATCAGGTAAAACTTCCTTAGTATCATCAACAACACTAGATAATGACGTCAATTCCTTTTGAACCTTTGCCAAATTACCTTTGACATCATTATCAGTCATTTGTTTATTCAATTGTGCTAAGCCATTATTTAACTTCATTACACCTGTTTGCAAAGCAGGCACTTGTTGATTTAATTGATTCAAACCAGTTGATAATGTTTGGCTACCTTGCGCTGCTTGACCAACAGCGGCCGTATATTGTTGCGTACCTTGTTGTAGTTGACCAATCCCGTTAATCAACGTCGGTGCTTGCTGATTCATTTGCTGCAAACCATTGTTCAATTGCTGACTACCTGTATCTGCTTGACTAACAGCAGCCGTATATTGTCCAATTCCTTGTGATAAGGTATTCGCACCATCTTGGAAGGTTAGTGAACTAGTGGCTAGTTTATTTAAGTTATTCGTCACTTGGTCGCTACCATCTTTTAATGTGTTCGCACCATCGGCCAATTTTTTATTGGCAGCACCAGCATCATCCATGCCTTTACCAGCCGCCTTCATTTCTTTGAATAGCGTCTTCGTATAGATTTTGGTAACTTTGCTAGAAATTTGGTTACCAATTTTTTCAGCCCCTGTTTCAGATAACTTGCCAGCAATAAAGCTATGACCCGAACTGGTTGTGTACTTTAGCTTCATTTGCTCTGGTTGCTTATCTAATAAGGTAGTCGCATTTTGTGAAAAATTCTTGGGAATTGTGATAACCGTATAATACTTACCACTATCCAAACCTTTTTGTGCTTCATTTGCTGATGGAAACTTAAAATTCATCGCACCTGATTTACGTAATTCAGCCTTTAAATCATGGCCGATATTTAACTGTTTGCCATTATAGTTAACTGCCTTATCTCGATTAACAACCGCTACAGGCAATTTGCTAACCTCACCGTATGGATTCCACAGCGATCCTAAAAAAGTGACAGCATAAATTGCAGGTACAAAAAATAATACAAAAATAACTAACATATAAAATTTATGAGCTTTAAGCCATTGCCACTCTGATTTCAACATTGCTTCTTCTCCTTCTAAAACAAATATTGAACAACTTGTTGAATATTTTTTCTCTGTGACTTATATTAAGACTAAAAGGGGAGCAGTACAATATACAATTTTGAACATGCTGTTCAATAAACGAGGTATGATTTATGAAACAAGCTGAGCGCAATGCAAATACACAACAAAAAATTAAAGATGCTTTTATCAAGCTAATTGAAACAAAGGGCTTTAGTAACATTACTGTTTCAGACATCACGCGTAATGCGGGTGTCAGTCGTGGTACATTTTACGTGCACTATACTGACAAATATGAGTTACTATCAAAAATTGAAGCAGAACTCATCATCAACATCACGGATTCTCTAAAAGATAATTTAAAGGAACCACTTAGTAACGCTTCAAATGCCGACCGTTCTGGTGCAACCTATCGCGTCTTCAGTCAAGCACTGGAATATGTTGATAGCGAACGTGAAACGATGCATGCTTTGTTTTCCGCTAATGGTGATTCACAATTTTTCTCACAAATTAAAGACGTTGTTGATCAATTATTTACCACGCAATTAGCTAAAAATCATGGCCATTTTTCAAATGACATTCCCATTGATTACACAAAAGAAATCGCCATTAACAGTATTCTAAATATCGTCCGTCATTGGATCGATAAAAGTCATCCCGAATCACCAGATGAACTCGCTAACATCTTGATGCGTAGCCGTTTTATGGCGCCACATGATTTAATTGCGTTTGACTAGAGTAGTGTGAACAAAAAATCCTCTGCAATAGCTTTTTATACTATCACAGAGGATTTTTTATGCATTATTTATAAATAATATTCAGTAATGTTTGCCAGTTTGCTTCCAATTGCTGTTTTAATTGTTCAGGTGTTAAATGCCTTAATTGTGCAACTTTATCATAGACCATTTCTAAAATTGCACTATATTCATTCATAGCAACTAACCGATTTAATACCCATGAAAAACTCTCTAACCCATCCGATTCGATAAACAACCTATCGGCGGGTATTTTTTGAGCAAAATCTTGTACAACCGAATCAGTCAGCACATCAGGACCCACAGAAAAATAACTATGAGCTCGCTGAATGTATTCTGCTTGTAATTCAGCTGCTGAATACCAATGCACTAACACAACTAAATCAGGATACGCATCCAAAGTATCTAAAATTTCTTTCTCACAACCCTTTGTATGTAAAATCACGGGTTTATGATGTTCGTCTGCAAATTGTAATTGTTGGTGAAATACCAGCCTTTGTACATCTAATGGCACATCCGTCCATTCTGTATCCAAGCCGATTTCACCAATAACTGCTGCTTTGGTTAGCAGTTCCTCATTAATCTTTCCACATTGTGATTTCCAAGGATGAATCCCGTAGCTCAACAATTGATTTGGACCAGCATACTTTTGATTAAAATAAAATTCATGCGTTGTCGTTGCATTTAAAATGCTAGCAACATCGTTTTCCTGCTGTGTCTGAATAAATAACGGATTCCCATCACTATGACTATGCATATCAATTAACATATTTTATAACCTCTAATACTATTGCGCGAGCAAATTCATTACATTAAGAATCCAGTCTCTGTAAGCGCGTTATGAGTATAAACAAAAACCACTTACCCCCAAAATACAAAAAACGACCAGAGTTTTGAAGTACCCTAGTCATTTTATTCATCACATGTATGATGATTGCGATAAATCTTCCAAAGACTCTAAATGATAGCCTTTACGAGATAGTATCTTAATGATTTTTGATAATGATCCTTCACTAACTGTGCGCGGTAGTGTGAATAAAAGACGTGTTGTACGTGGATTTTTATCTGGATCTAAAGTCATTGCAGACGAAATTGTCGTATATCGAGAAATAATATGTGTTGCCTTCTCTAAGGTACCACGCTCGCCTTCTGATACTAATGTTAAACTATAACGTCCACCATCAGTCGTCCAAGAATCTGCCAATAGCCTCATAATACGTGCATGCGTCAAAATTCCAATAAAATGATTATCTTGATCAAGAACTGAAATAAATGGTAAATCTTTTAAGGTAAAAAATGCTTCATAAAAAGTTGATTCAATTCGCACAAACTTGGTCATGTTACGCATGTAACTTGTAACCGGAGCATCTAAATCACCACCTTGAATAAGGTGCTGATAAATATGCAGTTTATATATTGCGCCACGGAACAATTGACCGCTCTCATCCAAAATTGGAATAGCACGAAAATTAGTCTCATCAAAGATGTCTAATGCATCTTTAAGAGTCGCATTTTCGCTTAGCGTTGTTAATAGGTCCCGAGACTTAACCAAAGTCGCTAACATTTAGCCAACTCCTATCCTTAGTTTCTAATTTAATTATAATAACACGAAACCTTTTACACTGCACTATTTTCTGGTAATCGTAACACAAATTATATATAAAATGAGAAAATTAGCAATTTTGTTAATGTTATTAACTACCTTACCACTACGTATTAAAACTGGCTTTTCCAAAAAAATAACGATTAATTGTAATTTTGATACGTTCAATTAATTTTAACCAGTTCCCAAATAAATCATGCTATATTTTTGACACAGATAATTTCTAATATAAGCTTGGTTAAATCACATGACATCTTTAGTGCGTAACTATCTTTGGAACATTTTATATCAAATATTTAACTTATTTATTCCACTATTAACCATGCCTTATGTCGCTCGAATTTTAGGGCCACATGAACTTGGTATCCACTCTTATACTGCAACGAATACCCAATATTTTATCTTAGTTGCAACGATTGGTGCAACATATGATTGTCAACTTATCGCCACTACTACACAAAACAAATTATTACGGACACAAATATTTTGGGAACTTTATTTTTTCCGAATGAGTGTCTCAGTTGCTATTTTTATAATTTTCGTAGTCTTTTTATTATTAGCACAGCCGACATATCTTCCTTACTACTTTAATCTATTCAGATTATTGCTGTTGCTTTAGATATCACTTGGTATTATCAGGGTACCGAAAATTTTAAACTCATTACAATTCGCAATTTTATTATGCGTACTGTAACAGCGCTTAGCATCTTTAGCTTCATTAATGATCAATCAGATTTATTATTGTACATTTATATACTATCTTTTTCTACTTTGATTAGTAATTTAGCTTTTTATATCAATTTACACAGTGAAATAGCAAAACCAACCAAGACTTGTTTAAGATTTAAAAAACACATTAAATCCGCAACTATTTTATTATTACCAGAATTGATTATTACTTTATACGCTTCTGTTAATAAGACTTGTTTAGGGCTATTTGATAATATATCCACTGTTGCTTACTTTGAAAACGCTGATCGTTTAATCAAAATTTTAATAACATTTATTACTGCTTCTGGTGCCGTTTTTATCCCTAAAATAAGTGCATTATATGCGGCAAAACAAACTGAAGCATTAAAGAAGTTAATGCTACAAAGTTTTACAATCACTAACTTCATATGTTTCCCATTAGTTGCAGGAACACTAGCTTTATCAAAGGACTTTTCATTGTGGTTCTTCTCCAATAAATTTAATGGTATATCGAGTTATATTGAATTAGAATCATTTCTGATTATTCTAGTTAGTTGGAGCAACATTATCGGTGTCCAATATTTAATACCAACTAAAAAAATAAAACCTTATTTCTATTCTGTAATAGTTGGTGCCTGCATTAATTTACTATTAAATTATCCATGCATTAAGCTCTTTCATGGAATTGGCGTTGTGCATGCAACTATTATTGCTGAATTATCTGTAACTCTGTTTCAACTCTATATACTAAAATCATATTTCAATATGAAACAAATATTTTTAGGGAGTCTACCCTTCTTAATAGCCGCCGCTGTAATGTATTATGCAATCTTGCTTATCAATAACAAGCTAACTTTTAATGCAACTAATTTAATCTTGGAAGTTTTAATTGGTAGTGGTCTATATGTAATATTAGTTGTTCTATTTTTCTATAAAAAATCTTAGTCAAATTTAAAAGCAGGTAAGAAAAATCCTATCTGCTTTTTATTTCTCTGTTAATCATTTTCCGTGACATAACGTTCTTTACCCCACCAATTAGGCATTAACTCGGCCAAAGTAACTGTCTGCTCTTTCTCGTAGTCCATCATAATTTCTGTTTCTTGATTCTTTTCATCTAATTGCAACAAGAAATCTTGGCAAGCGCCACATGGCATACCACTACCACCACCATTTGGTGCAGCATCACGGAACGCCATTAAGCGCTTAATATGTGTTTGACCACTATTAACATACATATTTAGTGCAGCCACTCTTTCGGCACACAAGTTGCAAACACCTGAACAACTTTCAACACAAAATCCTGTATAGATTTCACCATTTTCTGCTTCCATAGCACAAACAACATTATGTGCATAGATAAATGGTGTCACATCTTTTGGATCATATAACACTTTTGCTTTTTCGTATAACTTTTCCCAAATTTCCATCCCTAATGCCCCCAATTTAAAAATTAAAATTATTAAGCTTATTATAGCAAGTTACAATGATTATCGCATTTGTAGACACATTAGCGTAAGATATATATGTTTGCTGTTAAGCATCAAATATTTATAGGAGTTATGATTGATATGTTACCCACGTTTCTTATTTCATTAAATAGTGTTTTTATCATTATTACTATTATCATTATTGGAATTATAATTGGGAAATCCAAAGCAGTTAGTTCAAATTTCATCAATGACTTATCAACTGTTGTGGTTAATGTTGCCCTTCCTGTATCGGTATTTATTTCATCACAAAAATACATAAACAAAGAAAATTTTGATATTTTACTAATTGGTTTTGTGTTATCCCTAATTGCAATTATGCTGTGCTTTTTGATAGCATTTCCAGCTAGTCATTTACTTCATTTAAACAAAGATCGTCATAGTATCTTCGTAAACGGCTTTGTTAATGCTAACACCCTATTCGTTGGATTACCTTTGAACTTAGCGCTATTCGGTAGCAAAAGTTTACCTTACTTTTTAGCCTACTTTGTCGCTAATACCATTACAACATGGGCTATTGGGGTAAAGTTTATCTACAAAGATGGTCCTGATGCAGCTAAAAAGACGCAATTACCTGCATGGCGCCGTTTCATTAATTTATTAACACCACCTATGTGGGGATTCGTCATCGGTATTCTTTTCTTCTTTATCAATATTAAGTTACCTGTAAACGGATTTTTGTATCAGGCATTAAATTATGTCTCAAATATTGTGACACCACTGTCACTAATTTTCATTGGTCTACAACTTGCCAAAACCCAACTATCACATTTGAAAGTACAAAAAACTGATATTGTGGCCCAAATTGGTAAGTTTGTTGTAACGCCATTGATGATGGCGCTCGTGCTCTGGATTAATCAGGCACTTGGCCTATTCACATTGCCTCACTTATTAATGAAGACATTGTTAGTCCAATCAGTCACACCAATGTTAACAGTTTTGCCAATGCTAGCTGAGCAAAACAAGATGGATGTTGATTTTTCAACACGTATTTTAACGGAAAGTATCTTTATTTTCCCATTTGCTGTCGTGATTATCATGCTATTAGTTTAGTTTTTCAAATTAGAAAACACATATCTATATTGAAAAGGTCCGGTTTCAACAAATAAGTTGAAACCGGACCTTTTATTTATACTACACTAGTAAGTTGCAATTTCCCATTTATGATTACGGTAACGCGCCATATACACTTCTTTGATGTCATCAACACCCTGGGTTGCTAGTTCATTTTGTAACCATTCTTCATCTTTGTTCATGACTTTTAGCACGTCCATATCAACATTGCCGTCAATAATAACTGGGAACCGTACATCTTCATCAGATTTACCTAAAATGGTCATACTACCATTTTGTTCTAAGATAGCTCGTTGCACTGTTGTAATGTCTAAAACGCCAGCAGAACGCAATTTAAAATCAATTTCTTTAGCTGATAAATTAGCTTGCAGACAATTCTTAACCAATAACTCACCATTATAAATAATCGTCATTGGCTCACCATCAATAAATTTACCCACAACACGATTGTGGGTTTTTAAGTAACGCGTGGTTAGCATCAACAAAGCCCAAATAGCTAGTACCACCACATACTGGGCAATTGAAATGGCTTGATTATATAAAATACCACCAATAATGCCACCTAAAACATAATTTTGTAATTGATCTAACGGTGATGTTGGTGCCAAACTACCTTTACCACTAAACTTAATCAACAATGTAATAAAAACGAAACCAATAATTAGTTTCAAAAACACATCTGTATATGAAAACATCTTTTATTTCCCTTCTACTTTAGTGGTCTTGTCATCCAAATTTATTTTTTCCAATACGTATTCGGAATTATCATTATTAAAAATAACCCGATAATCGGCTTTAGGACTCCGAATTAAAACATCCCCATTGCCTGCTTGTAAACTGTTTACCTGCAATTTTTGTGGCTTCACGTCGAGCTTTTTAGCAACGTCCTTAACCAAAGAAACTTCCTGACCACTCTGTTGACTGCTTGTTTTAAAATTAGTGTAATCATTAAATTGAATTGCCACTAGCAAAATTATTACAGTTCCGACAATAACGGCCAAATCTTTGTATTTAATATCACCTTTATTCGAAAAGTATCGGATTAATAAGGCAATAAAGGCGATGGCCAAAATCACAATGATGGCTAATCGAATGTATGGATATTGTGTTTGATGATCCAACAAGTATTGATATGTATAAAACGTCATAACCCGACTCCCTATTTAGAATTGTTGTCTACACAATAGATTTAAAATTTCTGTTATTGAATATAATAACACCATTATATATATGATATTTCCTAAAAGATAATTTGTATTTGTAAATAAAGGCATCTTTCTAGAGCTCATTTCCTATTTTTGTTATAATTTTTATTAGAATATTATATTTTTCCGAAATATAATACTCTATTTTAGGAGAGAGTTGTCATAAGGGGGTAATTTCATGAATAAAGGGATTGTAATTGGTACGACAACAGTTATTGTGATTGCCATAGCTGGTGGTGGAACTTATGCTGTTCTGCATACACCTAAGCGACAATTTGACAACACACTAACAAAAATGTCAGACAGTAAAGACAATGTTGCTGACTTCCGGGTAAAAGTTAGTGGTGATGATATGTCTGCAGCGCGTATTAACGGTAATGTAAAAATCGATGCTGACAATAAAAACAACATGGATTTAACCATGAACGTTAGTGAAAATAAAAAGTCACAGAAGATGCATATTAAGGCTGACAAAAATAACGCTTATTTATCAGCTGCCTTTTTAACGGACTCGTTAAAAGCCGAGGGACTTGGCGATATGTCGAGTTTAACTAATTCACTTAACAAGTATTGGTTAGATGCATCTGATACATCTTCATATGGTGATGTAAAAACACCTAACGTTAAATCAGATGGTAATAAATTAACTGCCTGGTTCGATGATTTAGATGGCAGTAAATTTGAAAAAGTATCTGATGGTTACCGAGTTAACTTAAACAAAAGCGATATGAAACGTTTAATGAACAAGGCTGCGAATACTAAATCAGGAAAAGACATTCCAAAATCAGATTGGAACAAATATAAGTCATCCATTAATGATGTTAATAAGTTGAAGTTTAACATTACAGTTGGTAATAAGGGGCAATTACTTAAGATGAACTTCTCAGGTAAAGAAGACGGTCAATTAGCTCGCTTTACCTTTAAGACTACTACAAAACGTAACGACAAACTAAAGGTGAAGATGCCAGCTAAGAAACTGGTTAAGTCAGAAACAGAGTTAACCGACATCATTCAAGAAAAAGCTTTCGATTACTACTCGGCACAATTCGATGACGCAGGAGCAAATTCATCATCCGACAATGACGATGATATAACATCAGACATTTAAATTAATAATATAACAGGGACTAAGACTAAATATTTTCAGTTAAATTAATTTTGATATTTTCCATTCAAGGAACGATTAACGCGTCAGGCTAAGTCCTGACGCGTTTTTGTTTAAGTGAATTCAAAATAAATAGAAAGGAGCCCCATATAGATGCTCGCTAACAAAAAAGAATTTTTTCTAACAACCCTATTCTGGTTTATTTCTAGTTTATCAGCTATTATCTCCATGTTAGCCACTATTTCTGTAATCAAAATTTTTAATTTACCTATGATTATATCCGTAATTCTACGTTTCATATTGGCGATACTATTTGTTTTCGTATTAAACAAATTTTGGCTTAAGCAAAAAGTCTATTATTTTAATACATCGAATCGTCTATCAACGCTACTATTACCGATTTTGATTATTATCATTTATGCAATTATTCAGTTTGTTAGTCTTGATGATTGGCAATCAGATTTGCAACATTTCCAACTAATTAATCTTATTTTTACATTCGGTTCTGCCATCGTGGAGGAATATCAATTTAGAGGCCTCTTGTTACCTAAATTTTTATCTATTTTTAAAGGTCGTCCAGAAACGCGGGCGATTAAAGCAATATTAATCGTCAGCTTTCTATTTAGCCTAAATCATCTTACTAACCTACTCAATGGCCAACCATTTGCCCCTGTGATTTGGGAAGTTATTTTTGCATTCGGTATAAGTTTAGTCCTCTCTGCCTTATATTTAAGAACCCGATCACTTACCTGGCCAATCCTAGCACATTTTATTGTTGATTTTTTCTCATACTTAGATATTTATGCCATCTTAAATATGATTAACCAGACGCAAATTGTCATTGGACTTGTTGTAGAAATTGCTCTGGTCGGCCTTTTATTATTCGTACCAAAGACACAATTAAAATTATTTAATTTGAAAAAGTGAGTAACAACAAAATTTAAAAAATGAGCCCCAAAAGTTAAAGTAAAAAATTTAACTTTCGGGGTATTTTTATGACTTCATTTTTAAAATTTACAGGGCAGTTCAAGATATGTTTTGTTTTTCAAACTGTCTCCAATACTCATCATTTGATTCTGTTATTTCATCATCTGGCAATACACGTCGTTTAATAAGTCGGTCATGTGAAATTGCGTATTCTAATGAATCTTCTTTAGCTCGCAAAGCACGTTCTATCCAATCTAATTTTTCTTGCGACATTACTGCAACTGTTCGATTATTAGCTCGTGCCACATATATCATTTCATCAGCATCATTCACTAAATCTAAATAACCTTTAATGTGAGCTCTAAAATTACTTTGTGTTGAAACAAGCGTCATATTACCACCTACTTTATTGATTACAAAAACGTTTAACATTTAATAGACATGCATCGCAATTAAATTTATCGAGACTACTAAAATGAACACTGCAAAATAATCAATTCATCAAAAACGTCTCAATCCCATATGCAACGCCATTTTCTTGGTTGCTCTTTGTCACATAGTCACCAGCTTCACGTACATTTTCAGGTGCATTAGCCATTGCAATTGCCGTACCGACTTCATCAAACATTGATAAATCATTTTGACCATCCCCAAAAGCTGCCGTTTCATCTTGCAACAAGCCTTCTTCTTGGACAATGTAAGCAACACCGTATGCCTTTTCAGCAACATCACTTGTAATCTCTAAGTGCTCCTTATCTGATTGCAACACGTTCAACCCGGCTATCGGTAATGCTTCAATCGCTGCTTGCACATCATCGAGATGCGTACCACTAAGATCGATAATCATAATTTTAAAAATGCCTTCACCAGCATCGAACTTGATATGATCACTTTGCATCGTTCGTGGTGATAGACCTGTAAATGATATTTCATGTAAGACTTCTGGCGACTGCGCATCATCAACTACCCAATCAGCTTGCGTATGGTAACTAACACTAAGATATGAATAATGTTTCAATAACCAATTAACCAACCTTTCACTCATATCAGCCGCAATGGTGTTGGCTTTTAATGCGTGCATCACACCTGCTTCTACTTGATAAATCAAGCCCCCATTAAAAGCAACTTGTGGTGCTTGTAAATCTAATTGGGTAATAGCCTGGGTCATTTCTTGTGGTGCGCGTGCCGAAACTAATGCCACTGGTATTTTAGCTGCTTTAATGGTTGCAATCGTTTCTGGTGTCACAACACCGCTGTTATCTAATAATGTCCCATCCATATCTAAAAAGATTTGTTTAATCATGCAAAGTCCCCCATTCATGTAAGTTTTATTACGATAAAACATAATATCCTTATTACTTCGTATTATACTAATCTTAACAAATAATCACTATTTTCGGAGGTTGTTATGCCCATTCATTTTGAATTTGCCCAAACTACTGATTTACCTAAAATCGTCAGCATTTATAATCAAGCCATTAAGCAACGTAACATTACTGCTGACCTAACACCGATTACCGTTGCGGACCGCGAACCATGGTTAGCGCAAGCAACTGCCAAGTACCCAATTTGGTCTATTTTAGATGATAATAATGTCATTGGCTGGATTAGCTTAGAATCGTTTTATGGACGCGCCGCTTATCATGAAACAGCTGAAGTTAGTATTTATCTGGATACGGCTGCCCGTGGGCATCATATCGGAACCCAGGCACTTGAATTTGTCATCTCACAATTAAAACAACGTGCTTTCAAGAATGTTGTTGCGTTTATTTTTAAACAAAACATTCCCAGCATAAAACTGTTCGAAAAACTGGGGTTTCAAGAATGGGGCTTATTACCCCAAGTAGCAGAAATTGATGACAACTATCTAGACTTAGCTATTTTAGGTAAACATTTTGAATTCTGATAACGATACTTTTAATAACTTATTAATACACAAAAAGGCTCGCAAACCCGATGTTATTAACGCATCGAATTTGCGAGCTATTTTCACGATCTCAATTACACAATTTCATAATTATCATACTATTTTTAATTGAGTCGGAATTTTTAATATTATTATCTTTCAGACGTTAGGTTTAGTTATAAACTAATCCACCATCAACCAAGATAGCTTGACCAGTAATGTAGTCTGAATCTTCAGAAGCCAAGAAGTGCACCAAGTTAGCAACATCTGTTGGTGTCTCGTAACGGCCCAATGCAATTTGACTAGAGAATTGCTCAAATGGCTCACCAGGCTTCAATGATGGATCTGCCTTAACCATTTCAGCATCGATTCGATCCCACATCTTAGTCTTAGCAATACCTGGGCAGTAAGCATTTACTGTGATGTGCTTAGAAGCTAGTTCCTTAGCAGCATCATGTGTGAAGGCCTTAACCGCATGCTTAGATGCTGAGTAAGTACCCAACATTTCATAAGCTTCATGACCCGCGATTGAACATGCATTGATGATCTTACCAGGCGTACCTTGCTTAATGAACTGCTCTGCAGCTGCTTGTGTTCCATAAACAGTTCCGAAAACATTAATCTTAAATGTGCGCTCCAATTCCTTTGCATCAATATCTAAGAATGGTGTTACAGCTTCAACACCTGCGTTATTGATAAAGACATTTAATTGACCAAACTTTTCAACAGCTGCGGCAACCAAAGCTTCTTGGTCTTCTTTTTTAGAAACATCACCAGTAAAGCTAGCAACGTCACCTAGAGACTTAAGCTCACTTTCAGTCTTAGACAAAGCTTCCTCATTAATATCATGAATCATTACACTGAATCCGTCTTTCAATAGACGTTCTGCGATTCCCTTACCTAAACCACCAGCTGATCCTGTAACTACAGCAACTTTTTTACTCATGATAAACCCCCTCGGTTAATACCTTAAAATTTGTATAATCTTTTATACAAGATTAGTATAGTTCTTTTCGGAAGCGCTTACAATAGCGTTCTAAAATTTATTTCATTATTTTTTATATACAATTACCAGTAAACAAAAAGCTGAAAAAGGTGCGTACCATTGTGTTACACCTTTTAGCATATATAGGTAATTGTTTAACCCTTTACATAACATGGGGACTACCGACTTCGATTCATTACTGAACCAGCTTCTCCGCAGGCTTTATGTCTTCATTACCGCGCAACCCATAATCGAACCCTAACTAGCTACCCAATCCTGGACTAATTAGCATTGCTTCACCATTTCACTGTTTTTGCTGTCCATGGTGCACACAGCAAGGCGCTTCCCTTGCCGTCCTAGTCTCCACCTAGGCTTCTTTTTAGCTGCGTGAGTTCTACGCTGGTTTGATATCGGTTAACACTAATTCCCCGGCAAAAGAAAAAGACTTTGTAGCCTCTCATCAAGATTCACAAAGTCCGATGTTATCGTCTTTGCCAGGATTTTTCCTGTATACTTTTCATCAAAATATCATGTCCATTTATTTACTATTCGAACAGATATGTTATACTGTAAAGTATAAATCTTGATGTGATTGCGCACATCAAGTCACACCAAGTGGGACGCCAATCCCGACAAGGTACTTCTTATAAAAAGCAATCTCCAAGAACGCCAATTCTTGGGGCTTTTTTTTGCATACGTATTTAATTGATGATTTCAGTTTACCACAGCTACTCATTTCATAAAACAATTAATTCATATATACTCCACTTAAAAGATCATAATAAACGTATAAATAAGTAAAAAAGCCACTTGCACTGAACCTTCATTATCTTAGGGTAAAGGAACTATTAGAAAGGATATATTCATCTATGACCAACTTATTTGCACTTATCTTCATAGGAGTTGCTTGTATTAGTCTTTTTATCTTAATAGTTAAGTTATCATTAAATCAAATTAATCATAATAAAAGATTGAATAGTCTAAAAATATCAAAACCTAATAAAAAAAGATTACGAAAAAAGTTAAGTAAACAATATCCTAAACAACAGCATTCAACATATAGGCTTTTAATTTATGCATTCTTAAGCATTATAATAGTTTTTATTTTAATGAAATATTCATTAGTTGTCCCTGTTCACTATATGTGGCTAATTAATATTGGTTTACTTATATTAATTTTTATATTTTATAGATTAATTATATCTATACTTAATAAAAGGCAGGTACTTTATCAGTATGCTGCCCAAGACAAACCTTCGCTGTTCTCACAAAGTGAAAAAAGATATTTTTATGAAACGTCTGCCAATATTTCTAGATTAAATCCACTTATAAGCAGGTTTGGTTTTTTAAGTTTATTTACTGCTATATTGGCAGTGATATTTAGTCATTAATTGTTACGCAATTGTTGGGATTATTGTAATGAAAAACAACACCACAATAAACGTAGCAATTAGCATTACTGTTTTAGGAGATAGGTCTATTTGAAAACTTGTGGCCACTTTTTCAACGCTACTATGAACTGCAGCATACATCGTTTTTAATTTATCAGTTAAATTATTTACGTCAATAGTCGCATTAAATTTAATACCAAACTCTGCATCCAATACTTCATCTTTAAGTGATTTCACTACTAATTCAAGGGATAAATTTTTACCATCTGTACTGAATGTCAAAATTCGTAACTCACCGTCCATAACATCTCCTGAAATGTTAATACCTGTGGCCGATAGCGACAAATCCAACATATTATCAACTGCCCCAGTTGGTAAATTAATACCAAATGTCTTCAATACTTTATTTAAACTAGCTGACTCTAAATGACCATTTGTTATTTGAATAGCATGGTTCCCATCCGATGAATTAACAGTACTAGTTGCTTGTGCTGTGATTTTTAGTGCTGTTTTTTTGATGACAGTTACTGCTGGACCATCTAAAGTAATATTTACATTCTTTAATACTCTTTTTAGCGCTTCCTGTGCTGTAATGCTCTTAGAAACACTTGTTATACCTCTATCACGACCAGACAATCCCAAGTTATCAATCGGAATTCCCCCTAGACTAAATTCAACAAATTGATCAAAGGCCCAAACCTTGGGCATCGGAAAACCTAAGTTACCAGAAAAACCCGTCGACATATCAGCCACAAAGGCGCTTGTTGCATAACCTGCTGCCGCTGCTCGCGAACAAACATTACGGGTCCCGTAAATACCGACTTTATAGCCAGACAATTGAGCAGCTACCGCTTTCGTATAAGGAATAATCGTGCCATCAATATTTCCGTCTTCAACATCTAAATCAGCAGCAAAATAAATCGTTGCGCCACTAGGAATTCCCAGTGAACGAGCTGCTTGACTAGCTAAATTAGCGTCTTTATAACCCTGAGCTGCTGTAAAATAATCAATTACGCCACCACCATCTTGGTAAATCGGAAATACATTAATCCCTGCTGCTATCAAATTATGCAACTCTGTACGCGTTAAGTATTTATTTCTTTGCGTTGCCCCAATACCAACAGAACCTGTCAAATAACGCCCAATCATCGTATAGCCTTGGGACTTTAAATAAGTTATATCAGTCGCTGATAATTGCTTAGACGTATCCATAGCTGATGCATCACGATTAACATTCCCATTACTTGTTAGCAAACCTTTAATAACCGTTAAGTCAGCGGTACTCGTATAAGGAGGCAAATTCATGAATTTACGGAATGCCACAATACGATCACCCATAGTAGCTGTAAATTGCCCATCAATTGCCCCAGTATAATAACCATTAACCATCAAACCATACTGAATTAACTTAACAATAGCACCTGAAGCACCCACTTTTAACGTTGGGGTTGCTTTAATCGTACCAGGACCATAAACACCATTGGCACTACCTGATAAGCCAATTTCAACTTGTAGGGCATAAATTAAGGCTGTATTCGTATCACGTTGATAAATACCATCACACGGTAAAATCCCAAAATATTTATGATAATGGCCATTCAAATATTGTTGCATACCTCGTACTTGTTCAGTACCGCCCAATACGAGACCAAAGGCACTCATATCAAACAAAGCTTTCATTAGTTGCGTTGTCATCTTACCATCTACCGTGACACCCGCTTGACGTTGCAAAGTCTCAATGGCATTAGTTGTCGCCTTGGTATATTTACCATCAAGTGCACCAGGTGAAATCCCTTTTGCCCAGAAAGCTCCTTGAATTAATTTCACTAAATTACCTAAATAACCGTTTTTAAGTTTACTCATAACCTTACTAACTGCTTTTTCAGTGGTCTCACCAAACCCTGAGGCAACTGGGCTAATCCCCACCTCATGTTGTAAGCCTTCACGTAAAGCATAAATCGTTGGCCATCCAGTCTGACCATTTTCTTTAACCTTTTCATAACCTTTAACATTTTTATAGGTTTTGTTTAACCACACTTGTGTTTTCTTAACTTGCTCATCCATTTATATGGTCTCCTTTAATCATAATTTTAAAATTAAGTGATTGCATGAACTATTAGCGCTAATAAATTTATCAATCAACAAATTAAGTTTAACCTAATATTAACGAAATGTGTAGGTTTTATCCTATTAAAATTAACATTAACTTAATTTTAGAATTTAAAAAAGAACTCAGTATTTTTAATACTGAGTTCTGCAATTAATTATTAACTTACCATCATGGACTTGACGATATAAATTGGCAATTGCGTGTTACCTTTCATAATTTCTAAATCTTGTAACATTCTTACGCCATTTTGCTTTGAATCTTGTTCTAAATATAGGCTAATGCCTGCTTTTCTTAAAACTTGCCGCATATGACCAACTGTTGTTGTGTAATACACAATTATCACTTTTTAGCATCCATATAGTCAGATACCAAGATTATATTAATATAGCTTTAACTGATAACAAATAATTGAAACTAATCTTTAAAAACAAAGTCATCCACGAGAATGATGAAAAAGCGACCAGATATTGCTTTAAGTCATGATTTGGTGTCGCAGACAAGTAATATAACAATTGTTACCCCGATTAGTAGTACCAAGTATAACTTTCCGATATATCATCGCTTAAGTAGTAGTCAAAAAGTATACGATAAGATTTTGTTAGATTAAACAATTGTTTTAAATTTACAGGCAAGACATGTTACAAATAGAATAATTGTGAATCATGTCTCACGTGCGTAATTAGAAGAATAATCGATTTGTATAAATTGTTGTTTAGCATTGATTCGTAATATAAGATTCATCCTTTTATGTGCCGAACCGTATTTTATGAGTGTTTTTAAGTATTTCAAATTAGTTTATATGTTATTTAAAGATTTGTGGCCGTTACTAGGGTGAATAAATTATTCATCAAAGTCTATTTAGTCTTATAAAAAGTAACAAATATTGTCCTGATACGAATAAGGAAACTTATTTATTATTATTAATAATTTGACTATTATGATAATTAGATTTATATTTTATTAAAAAGAAATGAGAATATGCGTGTATGAAACATAATTTAGTTTTTGGAATTAAGAATGGGAAAATTGGGAAACTAATTGTTATTCTGGTTATTTCAACGCTAGCAGCTACAGTCATTCAGTTTATTAAGGGTGATTTAATTCAATCAGCCTTAAATTTAAATAAGCACTTAGCTATTCAATTTAGTTTACTATATGGTGGATTAATGTTAATAGAAGTTTTTTTCTATTACTTAGAGTGGTTATTTGAAAATAAATTAACGCGAAAAACAATTTATCAATTAAAACAAGGTATAGCAAATAATGTATTTAATCGTAATAAAAAACTTTCAGAAGAAACAGTTAGTAATTCAACGCAAGTTATAAATAATGCGATCGCTAATTTAGAATATCCTTATTATATGGCTTGGTATAGCAATTTTTATCTTATTTTACGGGTTATTTTTGTTACATTATCCATTTTTTATATTAGTTATTTAGCAGGACTTGTGATCATATTATTAATGGTTTTGCCTTTAATTGTAACGAAACTATTTAAAAGAAAGATTGCTGAAAAAAAGAAGAAATACTTAGATGCAATGGGTGTTAATCTATCTAATTTTGAAAATATTATTCAAAATTTTCAATATATACAAATATTTAATATCTCGGATTTCTTGCGTTCAAAATTTCAAAAGGGTTTAAAAGTGGAACAAAATTCAGGGATTAATGCACAAAATTATCAATTAACTTTAAATACTATTTATTCATTAGTTTCTTATTTTTCAAGTTTTGTAGCCCTTATAATATCTGCCTTCTTAATTGCTAACAATCGTATTACTATTGGAACAGCTGTTACTCTGTTAGGATTAATTGATCAACTTAGTTTACCTGTTCTATCAATTTCGCGTAATATTAATTCGATTAATAGTACAAAAGATATAAGAGAAGAAATTAGTAATAGCATTGTTAATAATAGCCCCACTAAAAAAGTAGTTCAATTTAAAAATAAAATTCAAACTAGTAATTTAGTAATTGAGTTGGATAAGAAAAAATTGCTTTATCCAGATATAACTATTGCTAGTAACAATAGTTATTTAATTAAAGGTAAAAGTGGTATTGGTAAATCAGTCTTTTTAAAAGCAATTCTTGGTTTAACTACTAGTATAAAAGGTAATATATATTATGATGATGAAAAGATTGATGATAATGTAGATGTTTTTTCTGATATTGCCTATATTTTAGCTGATAATTCATTATTTAATATGTCAGTATTAGAAAATATTCTTTTTGATAAAAAGATAACGGACGAACAGCAAGAATTAGTAAAGACGTTTTTACCAGAAGATATTTTAGAATCTGAAAAAGTTAATTCATTATCGTCGGGAGAAAACAGGCGGGTCTTGTTATTACGTGGCTTATTAAGTAACAAAAAGATGTTGGTTTTTGACGAACCTACGGCTAACTTAGATCCCGAAACAAGTACCATTTTTTGGGAAACAATTTTTAATTGGCAAAAAAGTACAGATGGTACTTTGGTTGTTGTTTCGCATACAATTGATGCACAGAACGAAAAGCAATTTGATTATCTCTTAAATTTTGACAAGCTTATACGTAGTGTTGAGTGTTAGAATCCATACGATGAAATTTTTAAGGGCTTATATTTTGAAATTTAATATTAACGTTATCGCATTTTTATTAAAAAATTCTAATAAAAATGTTGTTATAATTAGAAAATAGTTATATAATTCTAATTATAAAGAAAGGATTAGATAGATTGATTACCTTTCTTAATAAAATAAGGAGAATTTTGATATGAAAAATTTTGAATCATTAATTTATGAATTACAATCGAATGTATCTGTTATTTCTGACTTTTTAGAAAATCCTAAGAAGGTAATCGATAAATATAATTTATCTGAAGAGCAACGCAATGCCATGTTGTCACGTGATATTACATCATTAGATAATTTAGGAATTGAAAAGTCTCTTGCTGTAGGTGCTTTATCAGGGGGACATCATGGTGAACTTACTCATGTATAAAAGGGGGGCTTAAACATGCAAATTGATGTAGGATAATAAAGAAAAACTTGGATATATATCCAAGTTTTTTTATTAACTAATACAAAATTTAGAAAGGTGTACAGCATGTTTGAAAGAGATGTAAATTCAATAGTAGAAGATTCTTTAAATAAGTTTATTGCTGAATTCAAGGTAAGAGGATTAGATTTTAAGACGTCTGAGACATTTTCTAAATTTATTACTTTATCAGCTAATTGTACGTATGATCATAGGTATTCAGTATCAAAATTAAGTCAAATATTTAATAATGAAGAATTTCCAACGTCAGAATTATTAAAAATATATATGATTGCACTTTTGTGTCTGCAAGAAAAACAAGGAGCGGAATTTATATGGTAGATAGTTTAGAAAAACTTCTCCTAAATTATGATTTGTCTTCCAAAAATAAGGATGCTCATTACTGGTTCTCGAATTATGATTCAAAAGAATGGGACTTCTTACCAAATTATGGATTTAAAATACATATATCTGCTACGAAAGATAATGCTGAATTAATTCTGAATAAGTTTTTAAAATATTATTCGAATAATAAAGATTTATTATTTAAGGTAACAGCAAGTGTTGACAAACTTAATAAACAAAATATTGGCTTTTTTGGATTATCTCAAGTTGGTAAATTTATAACAATATACCCTAAAACTGAGAAAGAATTGTTATCTTTATTGATTAATTTAGAGTTGATATTTAAATTTGATCGATCAATTAGAATACCTTCAGATAAGTCATTTTTGAACTCGGAAATTGTTTATTATCGTTATGGAGAATTTAAGTCTAGCTCAGATAATATTGATAAAAGAAAAAATGAGGATGTTTTTTATAAGAAATTGACATTTCATAAGTATAATCAGTTACCTAATAAATATGTAATTTTAAAAATATTACAAAAATCTGGAAACAACGGAGTATACAAAATATTAAATTTAAATTCTAAAAATATAAATATTTTAAAAGAAAGTGTACCTTTTGGAGCCATATCAAATAATAATATTGATAGTGTGAACCGAAAAATAAATGAATTTTTCGTGTTAAGTAAAATGAATGATGATTTTGTTCCTAAAGCATTAGATATTTTTTGGATTAATGAGTCTTTATGCGTGGTTACAGAAAATATGGATGGAGTAAAATTAGGAACAATAGTTGTTTCTAATATTGGATTTAATCAAAGGATGATGATATTTTTAGATTTACTAAAAAAAGTGACAATTATTCATCAAAAATATAATGTGGTGATTAATGATATATCTATGAATAATATACTTGTAAATTCGAAAAATCAGGTACATATAATTGATTTTGAAATGTCACAATATCCTGAAGAATTCTATGCTGCAGAAAAGATTGGAACAACAGGGTTTTATGATCACGATTATTCAATAATTGATTATTCACAAGATATTTTTAGTTTAGGGAAAATTTTGTTTTATCTTTTATCGCCAACTAAATATCAAAAAAACATTTTAAAAAGTACACAACATAGTATTAATGATTTTACGGAGATATGTTTATTTGAAGACCTCCTTACTAAGACAATTAATCATAATTATAATAGTGCAATTGATTTTTATAATGATTTCAATTTCGTATTAACTGAGCATAAAATTTTTAAAGAGAAATAGTGAATTAATAGTGATTATATTTCTGATAGTTTATCAATCAGTATTAGCAGTAGTTACAGAAAATTCATAAATGTTTGTTTTTCAAAACAATAATATTGGCGCACAGAATAGATAAAATGAGGTAAAAGAGTGGATATTAAATATTTTTATCAAGATAATCCTGACTGTATTGTTATCTATTTACATGGAGGGCCCTTTTTTAAAATACTTCAAATTACGGATGATCCTTACTTACAAGCTATGTATGACAACGGATTTAGTATTGCAGTACTGAATTATAGCACGGTTATGGGCCATGGTGGCAAATTGGATTATGAAGCAATTTTAATGGAAATAAATACTAAATTTCAAGATGTAAAATTACAGTTTATAGTTGGTGACAGTTATGGTGGATATTTAGCAAGTCTGATTTCAGGCAGTATACAGTGTAAAACAATTATTATTAGTGGTTTTATTAGTTTAGAATATCAACGTCTATTTTCAACAGAATCAAAGTGGTTAATAGAATATATGGATAAGAATGCGCCAGATTATTTATCTAATGACTGTGGATATACGAAAAATATTACTTTTATTCAGGGAACAAGTGATAGCCAATGTCCATATCAGCAATTTTTACCGTTAAAATTAATTAATAATAATAACATAAAAGTTATCTTTATGGATAAATTCAATCATCGTGAAAGTGGCTTAAATTTAAAGAAAGTAATCGATTGTTTAATTTTTGAAATGAAAGAAAGGGACTAGCAATTAATTGATTAGTTTTTATCAGATATTATTAACAGATATTTTATAATTATTGAATAATATATTTTTAAAATAGTAATTTAAAAGATAGCATTATCATTACAAATAGTCCTAAATCTAAAACAAACATTTGGGACTTTTTAATCCACGGTGGTTGGATTATTGTTGCGATTGCATGGATTATTGGGACCGCTATCAACGCCATCTAGGGATAAATCTATTAAAAGTATTATTATTAAAAACGTATAGGAGGCAAACCATATGCATGACCAAGACTACATCGATATGGCTTTAACGGATAACAAAGAATTGAAACTAATTTTAAAAGGTGAAGTTATCCCTGAAAATGATGAAAAAATAGGCGTCGTATCCGTTGTATTTATCACAACTAATGTTAATACTGCTAAAGCCACCTTCGAAAAACTCAATCAGCATAAAAATAAAGACGACTATTATATGCTATACAGTTGTCCGACAGATACGCAATTAACAGAGTTAACACACTATCCATCTTTACAAATTACCAAAACAGATCTCCTATAAATAACATTAGTTAATTAGGGACTATTTTTATAAGAAGTTGATAACACTATCACTCTTCATCAACGTAAGTTATATTTACTCAAGGGACAGAAAAAATATAGGAAATAACGTGGTACACCTGTTAACAGTTATTCTTGTACCTGGAAACCGGAAAATAAAGACGCAAATGACTTTCACAAGGAAAGTTGCAAGATGTACAATAAAATTAATGCAAAAAACTATTGGATCAATCACAATAATTGCAATTAATAACTAAAAGGAAATTTAAAAAATTTAATGCTATTACTTCTAAACAAAGTAAGCACACCAACCCAGCTTTGAACAAAGCCAATGATTTAAAGCCCAAAAATGCCTGGTGGCATTTTAGATAAGAATAAAATTTAACAATGTTAGGATGTGAAATTAGTGGATACTCATTTATTTGAACTAAATTCTGATCCATATACTCTATTGAATGGTATGTTTGCTACGCAATTACCTCCACTGCTTAATAATTTGATTACTGAATATTCTTCTAAAAAATTAATTAAAGAATTACGGGATAATCCCAAACCAACACTTTTTACGATAGATTCATCAACCAATTTAATTGAAAACCTTTATAAAGGAATTAAGCCTCCAGAATATATTTATGGAGAAAACTGGGCTGCTGAATCAATTAAGTTTTTTACAATAAAAATGAATGATTCTTGGAGACCAATGGCGATACCAAATATAAAGCATTCATTGATGTTTACATATAACAGCCTCATTATTGCAAATTCAACACTCAGTAAATTGTACTCTACTGAAGAACGTTTAAATGGCAAAACAAGTCATTCCGAATCCCCCATAATTGGTCGAGATGGACTTTTTTCATCTATGCTGTATGAAGAAGAGACAGTTGAAAAGGATATAGCTGTTGGTTTTATAGGATACGATGGAACAAACAAGTTTTTTAAAGAAAGCAAACTACAACGTTTTAAGATAGAATCAACATACCCATATGTTTTGCAAATGGATTTAAGTAAATTTTTCGAAAATATATATACGCATTTATTGTCTAAAATTAAGATTACTAAGTCTAAAACGTTTAAAAAGTATCTACTTTGGTTGGATGAGTACAATCAAAAAATAAATGATGCTCATACAAAAGGGATAATACAGGGGCCAATCTCCTCCAAAATATCTGCAGAATTGTTCCAATTATCATTGGATCAAAAAATACTTGAATTAATCAACAAATTGAATTTAGATATTAACTTTACTCGTTATGTTGATGACTATCGTTTTTTTTCCAAAAGAAATTCTGATTTGGAATTAATAAAACACCATTTAATAAAACTATTCAGACAATATGAATTGTCTTTTAATGACAGTAAATTTCAAATCTATAAAGGTTTTGAAATACAAAAACAAGCGCATCTAGAACGTTATCCTATAATAAAAACTCTTACAAACGGACATATAGAACAGTTTTCATTTGAAAATTACACCACCCTAAGAGAAACTATTATTAATCTACTTGTAGAAAGCGATATACCTACTGCAAAAGCTATCTTATCAATAATTGAAAATCAATTAAAAAACAAAAACATAAAATTTAAGGATAATAAAGTCGTGACATCCTTAATGCTTTTTTTAATAAAAGTAACATATGTCAAACCTGTACTAGCCATGCATATTTACAAAGTTATTTCTGCAATTATTTCTACTGCAATACCAACTGTTAAACATAAAATTTGGAGTACTCTCTTTGCAGAATTAGATTATATTGAAGACAGCTTTTCTGATACAGATTTAGAAATATGGTACTTCTATGCCTTAGGTAAAGCAGGTACATCAAATGAAACCTCTAAAACATTTACTGCGTACAAAAAAAAGAAAGCCAAAACAGACATTAGTGTATTAGTTTTAACAGTTCTGCTGAAAAAATATAGCCAGAAAACGAATAAACGCATTGAATCAGAAATTATTAATATAGCAAATAGTAATATAATAAATGGTAATTTAAACCCCACTAAATACTGGGCAACAATTTCTCAATCCAAATGGTGGCTTCCTATCTCAAAACTCTGGATAGTAACTGAAAGAAATGTTGATCCTGATATAAAAAAATTGTTTATCTCAAATAATGGTAACAAAATTCAATGGGACAAACTTGGTATAATAGAATTCTTACTAAAAAACAATAATTAACTGATTAATATATGACCTTTTGAAGACCTATCCGTATAAATTAAGACACAAAACCATAAATAGGCTATGTTAGGTGCAAGTGGAACGAGATTTGTAAAATTTATAAACTATAAACGATGTTATATTACTGAATTCTAATTATTTCAATTCAAACATAAAATCACCCAAATTTTAAGTTAAAGAATAATTATAAGGGTCTATAATGTAGAAATCGCCCCTCGAAAAAGTTACTAAAATAACCCCCATTAACGATAATCGCGTTAATGGGGGTTATTTTTATGCTATTATATTTAATAGCTACTCAATTTCGGCGGGCTGATGACTTCCCTTTCATCTCTAGTGAGCCACTTTCATAATGGGCCCAACAAGAATAAATTTCGACTATTTTGCTTTCATTATCAATTTTATAAACTACCCGGTGCTGACCATTAATTCGACGTGAATAATATCCAGCAGCTGGTGGTGTCAACTTCTCAAACGACTGAATCGCTAAATAAGGATCCGTTTGTAATACGGTAACGATAGCTTCAAAAGATGAACGTAACGGACCTTTTAGGACTTTTTTCAAATCACTCTTTGCTGATTTCTTTATCTTGATACGCCACTCACTCATTATCTATCTCGGCAATCATATTCTCTAAATCAACTGACTCATCATTTTCACGACTAAAAGCCGTCGGCATTTGACCATTCATAAACAATGCCAATGTCTCTTGCAAAGCATCATAATCTTTCTTACCAATTAATACCGCACTCTTACTAGTCTCGGCACCCGAAATAAATACAGGCGCTGAGTCACGATTAGTTTCTTTAATCAACGAAAATAGGTTATCTCTTGCTTTAGTTGGTGTGATCATCTCCATAACAATCGCCTCTTTTCTTAGCTTTCTCTTACTACAAGTATAACGTACGTTATCACGTACGTCAAAAAGAAGTTTCTCATGGTGCAACAAATTGTCCTCCCCATTAAAGACACGAACGTCCTCAAAGACGTCCAAAAGACCCTATTAGATAGTTTCAAAGCCGGTCGCCGTAATTACACGATTTTTCAAGTGGGTAAAGCCACCCTACTACGAGTCAGTGATGTTATGCGCCTCAAACAACAAGACGTTTTTAATCTTGATGGGACGATGAAACAAACGGCTTTTATTCATGATAAAAAGACCGGTAAAGCCAACACCCTTTATTTAAAACCGCTTCAGCATGACTTAAACCAATACCAACAGTGGCTAACCCAACAAAATCTAACGACTGTCTGGTTAATTTCCTCAACCCAACATCCTGATCAACATATCACTGAAAAAAAATTCTATAAGATCATGCATAAAGTGGGGGACTTTACTGAATATGAATTACTTGGGCACCCATACCATGCGTAAAACGGGTGCTTACCGGGTCTATATCCCATCAAATTACAATATTGGCTTAGGCATGCATCTTTTAAACCATAGTAGTGAAGCCATGACCTTAGCTTATCTTGGTCTCGACCAAGCAAGCACTGAAGCCATATTTTAGATAATATCGACTTTGGCTAATTGACAAAGTAATTTGCCAAATTGAAAGGAGTCTTACTATGAATATTGATTTTACGCATGATTACCATGAACTATTTGATGATTGACACGCTAATAAAACCAAAGTCTTAATGATTACCTCGTTACTACTGATGCCACAAATGACAACACAAAACACTAACCCACCTAATCTTTTAAAAATACTCATAGAATATGTTTCTAAACAACTACAAAATTTTTAATTTTGTACAATTAACATAGTAAAACAAAAATAAGCGTAAGATAATCTATAAAAATAGAAACCATCTTACGCTTATTTTAACTAGCTATTAATTCAATTATTTTATCATGATAATGTTCCGAATATGATAAGACACAAGCTAAGATACTATCTCCATCTTCTGTTGATAATCTTGTATTAATTATTTTACCCATTGCAAGGCCACCATAGCGTAAAGGTGCGGTTACTACAGACTTTTTAATTCCTCTAGTTATAAATGCTGGCTCATTATTCAAAGTCGAACTATCTTCTTGACTATATAATTTCTTTCCTTCATCAGAATTATAATTAAAAGAACTATTCACCGTGGTTTTCTGATCAGTTTCTGTAGCAGCTGATACAGGATTCCGTGTTACCAAGAATAATCCAACTCCAAAATCCATGTTTAACACTTTTTCACTCAAATTAGCGTTATCTTTTTCAGTTGTTTCATCCGTAAATGCCCGGTTATCATCTGCCTTTTTATTCACCCAATTAAGTTAATAAATTACTTTAACTTTGATGACGTCAATGACAAATTATTCCAGAAATTGTTATTATCAGGTGCAATATCAAAGCCCTTCACACGCTTATTAACTGGTCCCCATTGATAACTATTATCACTAGCAACATATGCCGCTTGATCATTCATATACTTTTGCCACTCTTTAAACTTATCAGTACGATATGAATCATCCCATGCCTTGTCATTATTCATATCATTTATCAATTGCGTATTCTTTTTTGTGACAAAGTGGCCCATGTTGAATGGCGCATCTTCACCATACAATTGCGTTGGTGTTGGTTCAGATGACACACTCCAAGCAGCTGCGAAGATATCAATCTTCTTTTGCTTAGGCTTTTGTAGCGTATCATAGAAACTGTTCATTTCCATTTCCTTACCAGTTGCCATCTTAACGTTCAA
Source organism: Weissella sp. ESL1139 (assembly GCF_058506735.1). NCBI lineage: Bacteria > Bacillati > Bacillota > Bacilli > Lactobacillales > Lactobacillaceae > Weissella > Weissella sp. ESL1139. The sequence continues at coordinate 1,823,907 of NZ_CP196375.1, read as the reverse complement.
ACCAACTTTACGCCAACGTTGCAAGTAATCTTCATACGTTGCATGACTAGTTGAAGTACCCTTCATAGCACCAAACTTAATCACAAGTTTCTTACCATTTGGTTGGGTACGCCACTTACCATCCTTCTTATAACCAGCATCATCTAGTAACTTATTAGCCTTCTTAGGACTGTATGGGAATCCCTTGGCTGACTTATCACTATACTTTTCAAAGATTGGTGGAATCAAAGTCTTAGCACGCCACCTAACACCGTTACCAAACTTCTCATTAATGGCGTCTTCATCAATGGCATACATCATTGCCTGACGTAATTTCTTATTACCCATTTTAGCCTTAGGATCCATCATATTAACTTGCTTATCAGGATCATATTCACCCAAGTTGAAGCCAAAGTAGTTATAACCTAAATCAGGTTGCCCAACAATCTTATAGTTCTTCAAATTCTTCAAGTTCTTATAACTGGTACCACGCATGACACCACTTGGTGAAGTGAAATCATATTTACTAGTTTGAATGGCTTTATCAATACTATTAGTTGAAACAACATTAATGGTAATGTGCTTAATCTTAGGTGCATCACCCCAATAATATTTATTTGGCGACCATGATGTTGACTCACCTTCAACAACTTTATCCAACTTATATGGGCCAATAAAGACCGGATCTTTACGCACAGCATCAGAACCGGCTAATTTATCAATGGCAATATCCTTATAGTGGTGATAAGGTGCAACACTTCCCCAAATAAATGAGTTACCTGAATACTTCATACTTGGTGAAAGCGCATTGTATTTAATGACAACTGTCTTACCATCTTCACCATCAGGATAGGTAATTCCTGAAATTTTATCAGCCTTGCCCTTGTGGAAATCAGCCATTCCTTCAATACGCTCAAAATCACTTGAATATTGTGAAGATGTTGACTTCGGACTAGCAATAATCTCGTAGGCATATTCAACATCACGCGCCACAACTGGCTCACCATCAGACCATTTTGCATTATCACGAATTGTAATTGTCACTGTATTATTATCACGATCTAGCTTCTGATTAGCTAACCCACCATCAATAATCTTAAAATTCTTATCGACATTAAACAAGCTACCACCACCACCAGGACTGAAGACATTTTGGTCTTCCTGATTATCAGCTAAAATTGATTCAGAAATTCCTTTGAAGGGTGAATCATTTGGTTCAGCGACCTTCAATGTACTGTTATTATTAGCTTTGGTGTCTTCTTTAGCATTGTTTTTGTACGTATCTGAAAGTTTTGCACGCTTAGTTTCGGCTGCTGACGCACTATCTGTACTACCCACGCTGACTGCAGCTAGAGAAACTGCCGTCAATACTGCTGCCGATGAAACTGCCCATTTTTTGCTTGCCTTTTTCATACACTTTCCTCATTTCTTTTACTCATGAAACTATTCCCTAATATGAAACAATCTGTGATAACGGTCTTTTTATAATTGCACCACCACCCTAAAATTTATTTTGTATTGATTACTTAGTTGAACGTCGTTGTGATGCATTAGCTGCTCGACTAACAACTTGGCCGATATAACTAATTGCAAGACATAAAATAATAATTTCAATTGCAGCTGGTAACCATGTCCACCAATACTGAGTAATATTATTAGGATCGTTCGCATTCGCAATTAACGTTCCTAATGATGGCGTATTCGATGGTAGCCCAAAGCCCAAATATGATAGTCCTGTTTCAACCCCAATATTCTCAGCGAATGAAAGGGTTGTATCAACAATAATCAATGACGAAATATTAGGCATGATTTCACGGAAGATAATTTTCCATGACTTGGTACCAGATGTAATTGATGCTGAAACGTAATCTTTTTTCGTTTCGGCCAACGTTCGCGAACGGATAAGTCGTGAAGTTCCCATCCAATAAAATAATGAAAAGATTAATGTCAACGTAACTGCATTATAATCATCAATTATGGTTACCAACACGATAATCATCATCGTCATTGGAAGCATCATCATAAAATCATAAATTCGTTGCATCCCCCAATCAATGTAACCACCGAAATAACCAGAAATTAATCCCCAAGCAATTCCAACTGCTGAAGAAATAATGGTTAAGCCAATGGCAATCCCAATTGAGTTTCTCGAACCAACAATCAGTTGCATCGCAATAGAACGACCATTCGCATCAGCCCCTAACAAGAAATTGTCCTGTAGAGGTGGTGTTAAGTAGGCCAAAATATTAGTTGTCATCATTTTCTCGCTATCAATAAATAACGGTGCAATCATCACAAATAATATAAACCCAACCACGATAATTAAAGAAATTAAGGCTGGTCGATCAGCTTTAAACTCACGCCACAAAATTTTGGTTGCTGACGGTGCTGCTTCTTGTTTTGCTTGTGCCGCTAAATTCTCTAATTCTTTAGGCGACATTTCAGCCAAGTTTGTATTTGCTGCCATTTTTACGCCCCTTTCTTAATTAATACGAATTCGCGGATCAACAATGCTTAGAATAATGTCAGATAGCAATGTACCCAACAAATTTAAAATTCCAAATAGCAAAACTAGCGCTGTAATAACGGTATAATCACGATAACTAATTGAATCGATAAACAACATTCCCATACCTGGATATGAAAAGATAGTTTCGGTAAAGATTGAACCATTTAAAAGTCCTGTAATTGAATAACCACCAAATGCGGCAATTGGTAATAACGAATTTCTAAAAATATGGTGCTTATAAATATCTTTACCTGGTACACCCTTTGAACGTGCTGTTCGCACATAATCTGAATGTTTGGCATCAATAACTTCCGAACGCATATACTGCACAATATTCACAGTTCCAAACAATGCTCCTAATAACCCAGGTAACAAAACATGGAAGAAACGTGAACCAATCATGCCGACACCACTAGATGTTGGTGATACAGACCCGGTTGTCGGGAACCAATTCAAAACATACCCAAATATCCACAAACCAATTACTAAAATAACGAAAAATGGAATACAGTACGTCACGTATGTATAAATTCGGATAACGGTATCGGGCAATTTCCCTTCATGCTTACCAGCATATAGCCCTAGCGGTAACGCTATTATGTAAGTCAAAATCATAGTAAATGCTGACAACCACAAAGTATTAACGGCACGTTCACCAATCAAATTTGTTACTGGCTCATGATACTGATAACTTTGTCCTAAATCACCCTGGAACAGATGAACAACCCAATTCCAATACTGTTGATACCATGGATCATATAGCCCGTTAACTTGTTTTAAATGCTCAATTTGTGTCGCACTTGAACGAGGATTAATCGATCCGGTAAAGGGATCACCAGGCATCGCTTTCGCTAAAAGAAAAACTAGAATACTTAGCAAAATGACTTCTGGAATCATAATTAAGACTCGTCGTAGAATTGTTTTCCACATTAACTACTCCCTCCCCTTACTTTAATTGATCAATTAATTGCTCTTTTGGCAGAGCAACAAAATGAGTTGGCGACACTTGAACTAATGGATAAGGTAATCCTTCGTCATCATAATATTGACTAGATTCTTCTTGATACACGCGTTCGATTTCTTTACGCTGTTGGTGACGTTCCTGACGCTTCACTACATCCACTTCCGGAATTGCTGCTAATAAACGTTTTGTATAAATGTGGAGTGGATTTTCATAAATATCTTCACGCGTACCAACTTCAACCAAACGACCTTTATTCATAATGGCGATGTTTTGACACATATGCCTGACAACACCCAAATCATGGGAAATAAATAAATATGAAATACCAAAATCTCGTTGGATTTTTTTCATAAAATTTAAAACCTGAGCTTGAACGGATAAGTCCAAAGCTGATACTGGTTCATCCGCAACGATTAATTCAGGATTAGTTGCAACTGCTCGTGCAATTCCAATTCTTTGTCGTTGACCACCAGAAAATTGGTGTGGATATTTATACAATGATTCAGGATTCAAACCAACTGTTTCAAGTAGTTGTAGTACACGAATCTTTTCATCTTCACTTGATAAATGCTGAAAATTTCGTAACGGTTCAGCGATAATATCTAACACACGTTTTCTTGGATTTAAACTCGATAACGAATCCTGAAAAATCATCTGAACATTTTGATTGTACTTAATATTGTGACGTGCATTATGATCAGTAATATCAACACCTTTGTATTTGATTGACCCTGCTGTCACGTTTTCTAAACCAACCACTGCTTTACCCGTTGTTGATTTGCCAGAACCTGATTCACCAACTAAACCATATGTTTCACCTGCTTCAATATTAAAGTTAATACCATCAACAGCTTTAACCTGATCAGTAATGCGGTTAAAAAAGCCTGACCGAATCGGATAATGAACTTTCAAATCTTTAATCTCAATTAAACTCATACATTCATCTCCTCTAAGGTCTTAAAATAAAAATGCTGGTAACAAGTACAACGAACTTCGTGTCCTGGTTCAACCACATGCATCGTTGGGTTTTCCTCATGATACTCAGCTGGAATCCATGGAATACGTGGTGCAAAACGATCGCCAGTCTGTGGCATCTTTTCTAAAGAAGGAACACTACCTTCAATGACGTACAAATCATCATTTTCAACGTCCGCATCTCCTTGAGGCATTGAACGTAATAATGATCTCGTATATGGATGCTGCGGATTATCAAATACTTGTAAGGTTGTCCCTTGCTCAACAATTTCACCAGCGTACATAACAGCGACTTCATCAGCAGTCTCAGCAACAACCCCCAAATCGTGGGTAATCAAAATAATGCCGGCATGGTTTTCAGCTTGAATGCCGTGTAACACATCCAAAATTTGTGCTTGAATCGTCACGTCCAATGCTGTTGTTGGTTCATCAGCGATAATAATGTCTGGTTTGCAGGCAATTGCAATAGCAATAATCACACGTTGACGCATACCACCTGATAATTCATGTGGAAACTGCCGTGCTGTTCGCTCTGGATTAACAATGCCGACTTGATCTAATAGCTCAAGCACACGGTCATTCTTTTCTTTTGTCGACATCTTAGTATGGTAATCAAGGACTTCACGAATTTGATCAGCAATACGCTTCAATGGATTTAAAGCTGACAAAGGATCCTGAAAAATCATGCCGATTTTGGCACCACGAACATCGTTCATGCCTTCCTCATTTAATTCTAATAAATTCTCATCTTCAAATATAACCTGACCACCAACTTTAGTGGTTTTCATATCATGAAGCCCCATGATAGTTGTGGCTAATGTACTTTTACCACACCCTGATTCACCAACAATCGCTAAAATTTCATCCTTTTTTACTGTTAAATTAATATGCGAAATCGCGTCATAATAAGCACCATCGATCTTAAAGGACGTTGATACATCATTTAACGCTAGTAATGATTTCCCTTCAGCCACTATACTCACCTCGTCCTTTTGCTAGTTATCATTATTTCCTTAAACCTATCATAATTTTCTAATACTATAATGAATTGTTTTACCTAGTCAAGTGGTTTTCTAATTTAACTTTAATTTAAGTATTATTTTTTAGATTGGTGTTCGCTACGTAACGAACTTTGTGAAAATATTGCTAGAAAGTCGATTTTTTATGATAAAAAGCATAACATTCTAACGGCACTTGGTTTTGCACAACGTGAATTTGCCGTCAAAACAATGCAGTTGTTAGGTTATCATATACCGAACGAAGCAATGAGTGGTATTCGAAAGGGCCATCCCTATACGGCAGAAGAATTAACTTTTCATATGTACTAAAAAAGAGCAAGTAAGAAAAATTCAAATCTCTTACTTGCTCTTTAATTTACCCAAAGCTATTTCACTCCAAATCACCATGTGCTGCTAGAATCGCTAGCACTTCATTTTCCAATGGGATACTTGGTTGTGCCCCTGGACGTGAAACAGCTACGGAAGAGGCTGCTGATGCATAAACCATTGCTTCCTCTAAATTATCTAAGTCTTTGTTCAATCGTGTTACCATTGCTCCAATAAATGTATCACCAGCAGCTGTTGTATCAACTGTTTTCGTTTCAAAAATAGGCACTAATTTTGTTTCACCATTGTCTTTCATATAAAAAGCACCCTTCGATCCGAGCGTAATAATGACAGTGTCGATGCCTCGCTGGAAATAGTACACTGCATTACGCATCAATGATTCATGGTCAGTAATCTCTACCGTCGTCAATAAGTACGTTTCATGTTCATTAGGAGCAATCACGTCAGTTAACTCTAGCAATTCTTCTGGTAGACCGCCGGCTTCAGGCATTGGTGCTGGATTTAAAATCGTCTTAACCCCATTTTCATGCGCGATTTTAAAAGCTGTAATCACTGATTCAATTGATGTTTCTAATTGCGCAATTACAAAATCAGATTCAATAATAGCGTCACGATGTTGTTGCACATCCTCAGTAGTTAAATCAGCATTTGCGCCACCGTAAATATAAATCATATTATCACCAGTTTCTTCAGAAACCGTGATATATGCTTGCCCTGTTTCTGCCGTTTCAGAAAACATCACGTGGTTAGTTAGCAAATTTTCCACGTTCATATTTTCAGAAATATCAAATTCGCGACCAACTTTGGTGATCATGTTCGTTTTTACGCCAGAACGGGCAACGGCAACTCCTTGGTTCAACCCTTTGCCACCCATGGCATTTGTTAAATGATTATCTGTATGTAGCGTTTCACCACTCTGAGCAAACCGAGGTACTGATACGACACGATCAATATTGGTTGACCCCAACACCGTAATTTTCTTTGTCATGATTTTTCTCCATATATCTTTAATCATTCATTATCTATCTCTTTAAGTCCTCTTAATTATAGCGATAATCCTGCGTAGTGTACACGCTTACGTTCACTGTTGCGTTATTCTTTGAGACATTTTGATATTGGGTAAAATAAAAACGGTTGGAACAAAATAAAATGTTCCAACCGTTTCTTGCTAAAATTGTTTGAATTACTTAGCTGTCTTAGTCTTCATAAAGATAAGCAACCAAATAATACTGATAGCAACAATAACTGTACTGAAGACAATTAAGTTACCAAAACCATCTGCTGTTTGTGAAGCAATAGCTGCCTTGCTTGTACCAGTTGTTTGAATAAACAATGCAGCAACTGTCGTTCCAACAGCACCAACGAATTGTTGTGCCGTATTAAATACCGCATTAACATCACCGGTTTGTTGTGGATTTACCTCCGCAACACCGGCAGTCATTCCAACACTAAAGGTCAAGTTTCGTGCCAAAGTGAACAAAGCATAAATCACTGTCAAACCAATGGTCATAATGCTTGGTGCCATAAATGAGAAGACAATCATAACGGCCAAGAAAGCAAAAGTTCCAATGGTCAATGGTTTGCTAGCACCCATATGATCATACATTGAACCATAAACAGGAGCAAATGCTGAGCCCAGTAATGAACCTGGCATCAAAATTAGACCAGCCACCATAGTTGTTGAGCCTAATGTTAATTGTGTATATTGTGGCAAGGCAAAGTTAACTGCCAAATTAATAGCTTGTGATGTTGAATAAATCAACAAAGCCATCACAAACGCTTTACTGCGGAAAATACTTAAATCAATCAATTGATGATCAGCTTTCTTAGCAACCATAATGAAGGCAATCATTGCAACAATCGCAATGACAAACAAACTAACAATTGTGACCGTAATTTTACCTGATTCTAATTGACCAAGTCCCAACAAAGCCGCTGTCAATGATGCACCAATCAAAATAAATTGGCCAAAAGCAAACTTGCTTTCAGTCTTGGGTGTTGTTGTATCAAGATTAAACCAGCCGATTAACAAAGAAATAATCGCAACTGGTACAATGATGGCAAAAATTTCACGCCAACTTAATGCATAAGAAACAACACCTCCGTATACAGGACCCAATGCGGGAGCTAATGAAATAATCAAAGTTCCAAATCCCATATACTTACCAATTTGTGACATGGGTACACTGGTAAGAATGATATTAAAAACTAACGGAATTGCAATTCCAGTTCCAATGGCCATAATTAAACGACCAATCAATAAAATCCAAAAACTTGGTGCAACCATAGCGATAACATCACCGATAATAAAAGCAATCAACCCCGTCATATATGTACGACGCTTACTCCAAATGGTATTAAAATGAGCTGATGTTAGCATCATTAAGGCAACAACTAGTAAGTAAGCTGTTGTTAACCACTGAACCGTTCCCATTGGTTGATTAAATTGTTCAATTAATTCTGGAAACGTCACATTCATTGACGTTTCAGTCAAAATACCTGAGAATCCTAAAATTGCAACTGCAACAATAGACCAGATAACTTTTGACGAGACTTTCTCTTTCTGCATAACTCCTCCTATAAACTTAAAAAAGTGCCTGATTTTTATTTAAGCACATTTAGAGAGTTAGCGTAAGTAACATTTTGATTACAAATTAAAATAAATTATGATATTGTTTAAAATCATTCCGCAATTGCGATTTTTTGACCTTCTTGTAAGTTATCCAAGTCAATATCATCATTCAATTCTTGTAACTCATCCACGGTTAAACCATATTTATTTGCGATTGCGTAAGCTGTTTCACCAGCCTCAACGACGACCTTCTTAGCTGTGCTAGTCGATTTTTTATGTTCCTGAGTCTTTTTGCTAGTAGCTTCTTTTTTAGGTTTTGATGATGAGCTACTACTTTCAGGTTCACTACTGCTTGATGATGAGCTAGCTATAGCTGTATCTTGAGAATCTTTATTAGACACTGCGTCATACACAATTGGTATTGCAAAACCGATTGCAAAAATGACGACATACCCGATTAACACAGTGAGCCAAAATTTAACACGCGAAAGCTTCTTCTTTTTCATATTTATATCCCTTTTAATTTCAATAATGCTAGTTAAGTAAATAATTACACGCTATCATTCAATATTTGATAGAATTAGATAGTTACTGTTAATTCTATCAGGAGAATATACATCGTGAAACATTTTTTCAAAAGTCTTATACATAATCGAGTGGTGTCAGCAACCATTGATGTCGTTTCCCGTGTTGATATTATCACCGCTAGTTCATCGATTGCATATTTTGGTTTGCTATCAATATTTCCAGGAATTGTTATTTTAAGTACTATTTTACCTTATTTAGGGCTAACTATTGATACTGCTTTAAATTATGCACAAACGGCGGTTCCTGAATCAGTTTTTAACTATTTAGAACCCATTATTCGATCAGTTCTTAGTCAAAATGGTGTTGGTGTTTTGTCTATTTCCATTCTTTTAACATTATGGTCACTATCACGCGTTGTTTCAGCCATTCGTGTGGCCCAAAACGGTATTTACAATAGTAATCCTGGTAACGTTGCTATTTTTAATCGTTTTATCTCAATGTTTTGGTTAATGATTATTTTAATTATTGTGGGCTCTTTGTTAATTATTGCATCAGTGGGTACAAATGTCTTAGAAGCATTACCTCTTAGTACCCAAATTATGCAGGAAATTGAATCGGCTAAGCGGCCAATTGTTAGCATTGGTTTGTTTATCGGTGCACTATTATTGAATACTTTCTTACCAATCAAAAAACCACGTTTCATCTGGAACTTAGTCGGAACCATTATACAAATTACCTTAATTATTTGGCTTGCCAAGGCATTTGGTTGGTATGTTGATTTGGCCGCTCGTGCTTTTTCATTTTATCAAGCATTAAGCTCGGCTATCATCTTATTACTTTGGATTAATTTCATTGCTTTAGCCTCATTAATTGGCACAATTATCACGGCTATCCTACAAGAATTATATCCCGCCCATGCTAGTGATCGCGCTAGTACCTGGTATATGATTAAACTACTTTTCCGAAATTCCGGAAAAAAATGAAAAAAGTGTTGTATTTTTGGAACTTTTGCGCTATATTAATAGTTGTTAGAAAAAGTATATTCCTAACACTATATGTACAATAGACTCATAACGCTAAGTTTAGCAACTTAGTATGTAGGCCTAACTAACCTACAACCTACTCCTTAAAATATAGCTATAAACGCGCCTTATTATTTCGCTTATAGTTAATGTTATGACGACGTGCAGTCAAATAACATTAAAAAGCACTAGCAACCCCACATTGCTAGTGCTTTTTATATTATTTAATATTAATATTGCCATCCGAAACATCAACATTCAGTTGATTATCAGTTGTTAAATCGTTGGTGTAATTATTACCATAATTTTCACCAGCAACTTTTATTTTACCTGAGGTTGTCTGCATTTGTAGGTTAACATCAGGTAATTCTTTAGCTTTTAATGAACCATCGATAATAGTCATCATATTTTGGCCATGCAGTTGACTATCAGATAATTTCAAATCGCCTTTAGTTACTTGCACTGCACTAGTATCTACGGTTGCGCGTTGCAGATTAGTGGTACTTTCATCAGCTGACAGCATTAAACGCCCTAATTGGGTATCTTGGCCCCTTAAGCGACTACTATTAACATTAACTGTTGTTTGTTCTGACGCAATATCTGCCAATGTAATCAAAGAATCATGTGCTGATGTTGATAAATTTTTCATGTTAGCATGCTGTAAATTAAGATCAGCATTAGTTGCTGTTAAAATCACATGTTTTGCATTTAGGTTTTTGAGGGTCATATCTCCATACATTGCTGATTGGCGATATTCACCTAGTTGCATATCCTTTGGCACACGGATGACTAGTTTTTCAGGCTCACGCCTCCCAAAACCAACTTCGTACCCTTTTTCCTGTGTTGGCACATAACGTACCTTTAACTGTTTATGCTTACGTGTAATATGTAAGAAGTTAGGATTCGTAATGCGTCCTTCAACGACAACCTTTTTTTGGTTGCCTGTTTCAAATGTCACAGGCACATTGGCAGTTTCCAAATCCATTTTATCAACAGTTTTCACCTGATGCTTGACTGATTTTATTTGTGAGACATCAAAATGACCTTGATGCCACCCTAATTTATTTTGACCACCATGTGCTAAACCGATTAGCATAATAATGACACCAAAAGCAATAATGATGAATCCCGTTAGAACATATCGAAATGATTTATGCATGACGTGTCACCTCACCATTTTTATGTGAAAACTTATGACCAACATATTTAACAAACCGCATTAATAATTGAAAGGCAGTGCGAATACATTTACCGCCGATTGGCCAGACTACAAACTGAATACCAACAATAATTAGTCCAATACCACCTTGGTACAACCCGGTTGCCCAATTATTCGGCAAGACTGCGATACCACCGACAATTTGGAAAAGACCCGTTAATAGATAGTAAATTAATACCACAATAAAAACAACGGCAACGGCGATTGTGGCAAATAAGCACACCAAAATAAGTACCATTGCAGGTACCCAAACAATTGATGATAGCAAGCCTTCTAAGACCGTACCAATCAAACTTAATTCTTGTTTAACCCAGTTTTGACGTTCTTTGCGATCACCAGTTTTACTGGTTGTATCTTGTTCATCATCAAGACGCAAAGAATAATCAACCAAAATGCGTTGTGCCAATTGTTTTGGCGTCCCTAATTTTGAAATTAGACGATCACCTGACAATTGCGCATCGGCAGCATATTCTTGGTAAAACTGGATAACATCTTCTTGCTCATCTGCAGTTAACTGCGTTAAATAATTTTTAACTTGAGCAAAATAAATACTATTCTCCATTAGTATCTCCTGCTAGGATTACTTCATTAACTTTACTGCTGAAATAACGCCATTCATCTTTAATCCGTTCTAATTCACGATAACCTAAATCTGATATTTTATAATATCTTCGATTGCGTCCTTCAAAAGGCTCATCATATGTTGTCACCCAATCACGCTTTTTTAAACGACGCAACACTGGATACATCGTTGATTCAGAAACCGAAAACCGTTCTTGTACTTGTTTTGTTAATGAATAACCATATAAATCTTCTTTAGATAGTAACGCTAATACCAATCCATCCATTAAATCACTTGATAATTGCATTGCCATAATTTATCTTCCTTTACAATACTATAAGACGTATAATATAATATAAGTATAGAAAATAAACACTTATCTGTAAAGCGTTTTATTTTTCAACAAATAAATAGAAAGTAGGTTTTATCATGGCAAAGAAAAAGTTAACTAAATCAGATGATCGTGTCCTAAGTGGTGTACTAGGTGGTTTATCAGAATACTTTAACTTAGACGCTGCACTAGTTCGTTTGTTGTTTGTCGCAGCAACAATTTTCACTGGTTTCTTCCCATTTGTCTTCTTATATATCGCTGCTGTTTTTATTATGCCAGAACCTATTCAGTCACATCACACGAAATATGAATTTGATGAATCAGCCAATGGCCAGCGTAAAGACGTCACCTCTGATGATGACGATCATGATGAATTATAATATTTACAAATAAAAACAAGAGATTGGAGTAACGCGTCCTAATCTCTTGTTTTATTTTGAATAATGAACTTGCGCACTCGTCTAAACACTGACTCAGCAATAGCAAAGCCGATATCAATGGCTAAAGCAATTGCCAACGTTTTAATCAAGTTACGACCTGCATTGACATAGTTGCCCAAAGTAAATTCTTTCAAACTTGCATAGATGATAACACCTGGCACCAAAGAAACCAGACTGGGAACGTAAATCATATTAACAGGGGCTTTTACCAAAATTGCTGACATACTCCCTAATAAACCAATAACCAAGGCTGCTAGAAAATTAGGCAAAATCAAGTTATTTGTTAATGGTGTTACTAACAAATAAACCGTCCAAGCACATGCGCCGGTTACACCAGCATATAACAATACTCGTCTTGGCACATTGGTAATCACACCAAAGCCTATCGTTGATAAAAAACTAAAAATAAATCCTACTAATAGTGTCATTTAAATGCCTCCCGTTAGTAAGTGGACAATAAAACTCCCCATAATTGCACCAATTCCAATACAACCAGCAATCATCACGGCATCAATTCCACGTACTAAACCAGAAATAATATCACGATCAATAATTTCACGTAGCGAATTTGTGATTGGCACCCCTGGCACTAATGGCATCAAAGCACTAATGATAATATTTGCTGAACTGTCTGCCAGACCCACTTTTTGTAGCACGGTTGCTAATAGACTGATAACTAGCCCACCAAGAATGGCACCAAAATAAGGTGCTGACGCATGCTTATCGCCCCACTTCAAAGCTAAATATCCTAAAATACCAACAAAAAATGCTAAAAATAAATCATCCCAAGTTGCTTTGAATAATAACATCGGTGCAACAGATACCAAACCGGCACTAATAATCTTTTGTGGCCACGTAAAATCAATGACTTTCTCGTCGATTGCCCGTACTTTTTGTTCCAATTCTGCAAAACTAATTTCATGGGCGGTAAATTGCCGCGACACTGTATTAATATCATCTACCTTTTGTAAATTAAATGACGAAACATTGGGTTTCACTAAATGTGTCTTTGACCCATTAGCTGTACTAATAAAAATAGCGGTCATTGTTGCGTGACAATTTAAATCAACAGCTGCTGCCACACCAACGTAATCAATGGTTGACTCAACACGCGTAGTTTCAGCACCACTTTCTAGCAAGATTCTGGCAATCATGCCACATACATCAATGATATGATCTAAATCGTTAACCATTGCATTACCTCCATAATCATTTACTATCATACCTTAATAGGCAGTTTAATGGATACCTAAATAAAAAACGAGAGTGAGAACAAAAGCGGGTTGAACCTGGGGTATAACGTTGTTGGGAACAATCATTGCCGGAGCAACGCGCAGGAGATGATTGGGGCCAATGATGTTATATTGAAGGTTCAGCTTTTGTGAACGCGTTTATGCCAGAGCGAGAACAAAGACGCTTTGGATTCGGTGTGTAACGGTGTTTGGACGTTTTGCGGTCGTCAGACCGTGAAGCGGGCAAATTCGTTACATTGAGAATCCAGTCTTTGTGAACGCGTTTATGCCAGAGCGAGAACAAAGACGCTTTGGATTCGGTGTGTAACGGTGTTTGGACGTTTTGCGGTCATCAGACCGTGAAGCGGGCAAATTCGTTACATTGAGAATCCAGTCTTTGTGAACGCGTTTATACTAAAAAAGTTGGAACATTTTCTTTTGTCCCAACCTCTTAAACTTTTCACTTATTGTCATATCACAATGACTGTCAGCCCTACTTACTGATAATCGTCAAATTTGTTGGTTGTGCAATATGAATTTGTGGATGATCCATAATATATTCACCAATTAAATCAGCTGTCTCGCGTTGCACTTCACGGACAGCTTTGTCCATTGAAAACATTGGGAAGTTCCCAGCACCACCGGCACGATAATTATTCATTGTAACTTCATAAGTCTTTGTTAAATCAAGTGGTTGACCATCTTTTTCAATCGCCACAACACGTTCACCCATTGGCTTAGTTAAATCAAACGTATAGTCAATACCACTCCAAATATCATAATTATAGTGTTGCACCTTTGGCATCGTAAATAATGGATTAAGTGTCACTTTCCCATTATCATCTAACTTAAAGTAACAGGCATTTACTTCTAACGCATCCTTAATGTCTTGACCTGTTAATGCTTCCACAACTAATGTATTAGGGAAAATGTAATTGGTCATAATATCACGTTGGGTAACGGCGTCTTCTAAGCCACGCACTTCATTATTGAACAATGCTGTATTTGAAATTTGTGTCTGTGTGGCATCCATTTGCACCTGATTAACTAGTTCGATGAATGGATGATTGTGCAAACGCGCTGCAAAATGGTCGGTAATTTGCATATTATCACCAACATGACCAACTGGTGTATCTAACCAGTCATTCACTTGCTTTTGTAATGGATCAATCATATCAACAATATCAGCGCGTTCTGGTACTTCACCAGTTGGTAAGATTTCCGCTGTGGCTGCAATACGTTTTTGATTATCATCCAAAGTCAAAGTCATTAAGCCAACATAATCACCACGATAACCTGGTTGGGTCGTTGGCACACCATTAACAACCTCAGCAATTTCACGATGTTGATGCCCTGTTACCAAAGCATCCACACCATCTAATTGCAATAACTGATAACCTTGGTTTTCAGATGTTAAAGCTTCTAGTGGTTCACCCGTTTGCAAGTCTTCAGCAAAACCACCATGGTAAGCTAATACCAGCACATCAACTTGTGGACGTAGTTGTGCAATATATTGTTCAGCAGTGTCCACTGGATCATTAAAAACCAAGCCCTTAATATGTGATGGCTGCTCCCAATGTGGGATAAATTGTGTCGTTAAACCAATCACACCAATCTTGACACCTTTGCGTTCAAAAATTTGATATGGCTTACCAACAAATGGCTGTTGCGTTTGTTCATCCAAAATATTGGCGTTCAATAAATTATCAGTATTTGCAAACACAGTTTCAATGTATTCACGGCCAAAATTAAACTCGTGATTTCCTAAAATACGCACATCATATGAAATTGCATCAGCCAACTTCTGATACATATCAGTTTGGTCGGGTACAACTTTTTGGATGTAATTAGTCAAAGGTGAACCTTGAATAAAGTCCCCATTTTCAATGGTGATGACAACATCCCCTGCATCATGAACCTGCTTTTGTTGGTCAGCAATCACCGTTGCAGCTCTTGTTAGCCCTAATTGATTATTTAACAGTGGTCGCCGAAAATCGTCAGCACGGATGTAACCATGAACGTCTGATGTTGATAGAATTGAAACTTGCATTTGTTATTCTCCTTATAACATTTTGTTTTATGCTTAACGATAAAAAGTCGAAGTCAGTTCCAACTATCGGAAGACTTCGACCCTTTTCGTATATTTCAAAAGGCTAGCCCTTTTGGTTAATATTTAACATTAATTAAACTAAACGCTTACGCAATTGACCAGATAGGAAATCAATGACTGTAACCATCACGATAATTCCTAGTAGGATAATACCAACTTTTGGCCATTGACGGGTTTGTAGCGCAAAGATTAATGGCGCACCAATACCACCGGCACCAACAATTCCTAGAATTGAAGCTGAACGTACCGCAATTTCGAAACGATACAACGTATAGTTCATAAATTCAGGCATAACTGCTGGGAAGGTTGCCAAAGTCAATCCGTCTAATGCTGAACCACCAGCAGCGATAATGGCTTCATTAGGACCACGATCAATATTCTCAATAGCTTCTGAGAATAGCTTTCCAAGCATACCAATTGAATGAATTGATACTGCCAAGACACCGGCATAAGCACCAGGTCCAACGGCCTTAATGAACATAATTGCCAATACAATTTCAGGGAAGACACGAATAATTGTCAAAATTAATTTACCCAACGTTGAACGTGGCGTAAAGAAACCCTTCTTTGTACGAGCGGCCAAGAACGCAAATGGCAAAGTTAGGATGGCTGAAATAAACGTACCTAAGAATGCGATAGCTAGCGTTTCAATTAAGGCACTAACTAAGTCTTCACCGTCGCCAGTATATACGTATGACCAGTCGGGATGGAATAGACCATCAATAATTGATTTTGTAACTTGTGCGGCTTGTGGTTTAACTGATGATAGTGGGATTCCTGAAAATGCCCAGACAAAAATTAATACCACAACTACTGCTATGATCCATGGACCATATTTTTGCCACGGATTTCGTTGAATTTTTTGCATTATGCCAACGCCTCCCGTAGTCGATTAGAAATACCGTCAACAACAATTACGACCACTAGAATTGCTAAGATAACAATTGCTGTACGATCATAACGGAATAGTGACAAAGTTTGATCCAAGTATAGTCCAACACCACCAGCTCCCAAGTAACCTAAGACTGTTGAAGCACGGACGTTGATTTCTAATGTATACAAGAAGAAACTCAAAAATTGGTTCATAACTTGTGGGATAACCGCAAAAACAATTCTTTGCATACCATTCGCACCAACTGAAGTTAAGGCTTCAATTGGTCCTTCGTCAATTGTTTCGATTGCTTCATAGAATAGTTTAGAAATCATTCCAAAACTAAACACGGTCAAAGCACCAACACCGGCCATTGGGCCAATACCAACAATGGCAACAAACACAGCGGCTAGTAGCAAATCAGGTAAAGCACGTACTAGATTTAAGAAGAAACGGACAATACCACGTAGATAAGTGTTCTTAACAATATTACGAGCAGCCAATAAACTAAATGGAATCGCAATAATTGTTCCTAATAAGGTTCCAACTAAGGCCATTTGAATTGTTTCAGCAATTGGTTTAATAATCGTTGAAATAAATGACCAATCAGGGTGCATCATACGAATTAAGAGGTCCCAGAATTGGTCCCAACTAAAAGTCGCTGTCACACCAGTATTGTAACCAGATCCAATAAAAATTAAGACAAATAGGAGAACAGCCAAGCTGCCCTTAACATGCCACTTTTCACTGAATTGGCGTTCAGGTAAAGTTGCGTTCATATCCTACTCCTCATTTTCACTTTCAGCATAAATCTCATCAAAATCATCTTCGTTCACTTGATCAATTGGCTTATCATAAACCAATTTACCACCACGTAAGCCAACGATTCGCGTACCATATGCCATTGCTAGTTCCACACTGTGCAAATTAACAACAACCGTCATACCCATATCATTTAGATGTTGCAAATCATCCATAACCATTTTGGTTGTTTTTGGATCAAGTGATGCAATGGGCTCATCGGCCAAAACAACATTTGGTGATTGCATCATTGAACGAGCAATCGCAACACGTTGTTGTTGTCCACCAGACAACTCATCAGCACGTGTATAGTACTTATCCAACATATTCACACGGTCTAGATTAGCAGCAGCCTTCTCTTTATCTTCTTTAGAGAAAAGACCAAAAGTACTTCTAAATGTTGAATAATAACCAACACGACCTGCTAACACGTTACGAGCAACTGTTGCGCGCTTAACCAAGTTAAAGTTTTGGAAAATCATTGCAATATTACGTCGTTGTTCACGCAATGCTTTCCCTTTTGATTTTGTAATATCAACATCATCTAACAAAATCTCACCTTCACTAACATCATGAAGACGATTAATTGCACGCAATAATGTACTCTTTCCAGCACCAGATAAACCAACAATTACGACGAATTCACCTGATTTGATATCAAGATTAATGTGATCCAATCCAACTGTTCCATTTGGATAAACTTTTGATACATCATTAATTTTGATGGTGCCTAAACCACTAGCCATACTTTTCCCATCCTATCTTATATCACTATATATATTTCTTATATGTACTAAAGTGAGCCTTGAGGCACACAAATGCCCAAGTCTCACTTCAAGAAGATGCTTATTAATTTATTTATTATTACTTAATATCTTCTACCTTGTTTTGGTACTTACGAACAGTATCAAAGTTTGAATCCTTTGACTTGCTTACGCCAGCCCAGCTATAAACGTCATTCAAGACCTTCTTACCCTTATCAGTCTTTGAGACCTTCAACATAGCCTTTTGGATAGTCTTTGCATCAGCCTTTGAGATGCCCTTACGTAGGGTAATTGTATCGTTAGGAATCTTAGCCGTGTACTCTAGAACACGTGTGTCCTTGAATACATCTGGATTATCCTTCTTAACTAGATTACGAGCATCGTCAAAGATGAAGGCTGCATCAGTATCACCATTCAATACTGACATAACACCTTGATCATGACCCTTAACTGTCACTAACTTAGAATTCTTAGTAACATTCATACCCTTCTTGTTTAAGTCAACAACAGGGAAGATGTATCCGGCATCAGAAGTTGGGTTTTGAACAGCAATCTTCTTACCCTTCAAATCCTTAGCATTCTTGATACCTGAGTCTTTCTTAACCAATACCAAAGCACGGTAGTAATCGACTAACTTATCAGTATCTGATCCATCGTTCTTCTTATCGTTAATACCATAACGTTGTGATTGTAGAATAACTTTTGCACCGTATTGCTTGTGTGCTTGTACATAAGGGTCAGGTGGCAAGAATCCCATATCGACCTTACCTGATCCCATTGCCTCAACAACTGTATTGTAATCAGTTGAAATTGTAACGTGCACTGGAATACCTAATTGCTTCTTTAGGAGCTTTTCCAATGGCTTAGCCTTTGCTTGAATTGTATCTGCTTGAGATGATGGTACGAATTGTACGTTTAATTCCTTCAAATCAACTTTCTTTGATGCTGCATCTGCGGTTACTGCTGGAACAGCTGAAACAATCGTCGTGGCCAACATTGCGACAGTGGCTCCCGCTACAACTTTTTTGAACATTACCCTTGTACTCCTTAAATTTTTATCATGTACACAATCGTTCTGTATACGCATGCTTAAAGGTTACTTAAATAATAACAGTGAACATTTAAAACGTCAATATGTTTAATTGTTCACAGAGTGTACGTTAAACGTTTTAAAAGACATAATTTATTCATTTAATGTTCGTGTTTAGGAAAATGCACTTATAAAAACTGCAATAGTTTAATAAAATTTGATTACTTTAAAAATACAATTACTCATGAAAGCGTTTTAAAATAGAAACAATTAGAGCATTATTGAATGGCACAAAAAAAGATTGCGAAAAAATATCGCAATCTTTTTGATTTATTTAAAAATAATTAGTAACCAGCGCCACCACCATAATAAGTATCAGCTCCAGTACCATCTGCACCATACGTACTACCATTAGCTGGTGTACCATATGTGCTATCTACTTCTTGGTTAGTTGTTGACGCAACACTTTCATTACCAGGTAAACCATTAATTGACAATGTCGCATCAGAAACTTTACCACCGTACATCGTACCGGTCTTCTTATGCTTCAAACCTAATGACTTACGCAAAACGTTCGTCACACGTTGCTTTTCTTTTGCTGGAATTAACTCAGATGATCCTGACGTTAGGCCAATTTCCGTTCCTTGTGCATGATCTTGCTTAATGTTTTTAGCTGCACTCGTATAACGCGCAGCAACTGACAACATATCACCAAAGGTCAAGTCGGTTTGCGTTGAATCAGAAATTGTATTCAAGAACTTCTCATTAACCAATTTCGTTGGATTGTCTTTGGCTTCATCCACAATGGCTTGCAATACCATTCGTTGACGTTGCTGACGTCCATAATCACCTTGTGGATCATCATAACGCATACGTGAAAATGCTAATGCAGCCTTTCCATCCATCTTATTGTAAGTCTTCGTCTTACCACGTTCAGTATAGGTGTACTTTGATGAACCCTTCTTAAAACTATAGATATAATCACCACTATTATGAGCAGTATATGGATTATAACTAAAGGTTAGTGGTGACTTAACTTTCACACCATCCATTTGATTAATGACCTTTTCCAAACCACCCATATTAACTAGGGCATAATAATCAATTGGTACATTTAACCATTTTTGAATTGTCTGAATAGTCGTCTTAGCAGAACCGTATTCATAAGCTGAGTTCAACTTTTGTGGGAATTCCTTCTCATAACCCACCGGTGCGATAACTGAATCACGTGGCAATGACATGATAGTTACCTTTTCCTTTTTAGGATTAACTGTCACAACCATCAACGAATCAGTACGACCCTTATACTTACGATTCAATTCACCTGTATCAGTTCCTAACAACAAAACTGAAAATGGCTTACCTTTTTTAATAACATTTGAAACATTACGTTCTTTGGTTAATCCGGTTTCAGTATATGAACCATCAATTGCATTTTTTGTTTTGTTATAGGCGACACCAAACATGATACCCGTAATCAAAACAATAATTGCAATGACAAACAAAACGGCGCCAAGCAATTTACGCCGACGTGGTTTATGTCCTTTTGTTTCATTGTAATCACGTGGCCCACCTTCACGTTTACGACGAGCTTGCTGCTGTTGCTTTTTTAAAGCTTCTTCAGCTTGCCGTCGCTCTTGTCGAGTTTGCGGCTCATTACTCATGAGCATCTCCTCTCTTAACTGTTAAAAATTGATTTTATATTTTCGAAATTTTACTTAGTCAGTCTATAAAAAGTTCCTTTGAAAAAACTTATAGCAACCTTTACATATTACCATAATTTTTAATTATATAATATAAAATTCGTTCTTAACAACCGTTTCATAATGAAACTGAAACTGGTCAAGCTTCATGACACACCGGATTTAAACAGCAACCGGTGCTTTAATACTTGGGTGAGGATCATAATCATTTAATTTGATATCAGCCATTGTGTAGTCAGCAATATCTTTAACATCAGGATTCAAACTAATCGTAGGCAGTGGCTTCATATCACGTTGTAATTGTTCCGTTACTTGGTCAATATGGTTCAAATAAATATGGGTATCACCAAAAGTATGCACAAATTCACCTGGTTCTAAGCCAGTTTGAGCGGCCACCATATGAAGCAATAATGAATATGAGGCAATATTAAATGGCACACCCAAAAAGACATCAGCTGAACGTTGGTAAAGTTGTAAACTCAATTTACCATCAACCACATAAAATTGGAAAAGCGTATGGCAAGGTGGCAATGCTTGCGTTGGCACATCCTCTGGATTCCAGGCCGTTACAATCAAACGACGTGAATCTGGATTGTGTTTAATCTGTTCAATCACATCATGAATTTGATCAATGAAACCACCTTGCACACGACGCCAATGACGCCATTGTGCACCGTAGACATCCCCTAATTCGCCATATTTTTTCGCAAACTCATCATCGTTTAAAATTAGATCAACAAACCGTGCATGTTGTTCATCATATTGTGCTTTAAAATCATTATCAATTAATGAACGACGACCAAAATCAGTCATATCAGGACCATCATAATCTGATGACTCAACCCAATTTTTAAAAGCCCATTCATCCCAAATGTGATTTTTATGTTCTAATAAGAAGCGAATATTTGTATCACCACGCAAAAACCACAACAACTCACTTTTAATTAGACCAAATGGTACCCGTTTCGTTGTTAATAATGGAAAGCCCTCACTCATATCAAAACGTAGTTGCCGTCCAAAAACTGACTTAGTCCCTGTACCAGTACGATCACCTTTTACCGAACCATTATCTAAGATATCCTGTGCTAAATCTAAATAACCTTGTTCATTTTTACTCATCATTAATCCCTCTATTAATCTTTTTGTAAATACGATTGGAAATCAATCTTTTGTAAATCACTTTCATCAACTTTGATTTGCTCAATCGTGACATTCTTCGCCGTTAACAATTCCGACACAAAATCATCATTATGATAATTACGTAAATAATTAATCTTTTTAATGCCGGCTTGTAATAATAGTTTTGTGCAGTGCGCACAGGGGAAGTCGGTCACAAACACTTCAGCACCATCGGCACTAATTCCCATCTTTGCTAACTGCATTAATGCATTTTGTTCCGCATGCACAGCTCGAATACAGTGACCATCAACAATTAAATCCCCTACTTCAGTACAATGCGGTGTGCCAGAAACTGATCCATTATAACCACTAGCAATAATACGACCATCTTTTACAACAACCGCCCCAACATGTAGCCGTGTACAGGTACTTCGCGCTGCCAACATGATTGCTTGTAGCATAAAATATTTTGCCCAAGTAATCCGTTCATCATTTACTTTCTTCATACACTCTCTCCATTTGTACTTATTGTTCTTAATATTAGCAAGGATAACCATTAAATAAAAGACTTGATATTTTATCAACAAATAATTTTTACCATAATCGCAATGTTATGTACATTTGATTAAAAAATTTATTTATGCTATAATCAAAACAACTTTAGTTTGTCTTTATATAGGCAACATTCACGCAGCGATTTCATTTGTCGCTGGCTATGGGGGTGCCCCATGAGAGGAGTTCTTATGCCTGCAGCATTAGCAGAAATTAAGCAACAATTAGATGAACACATTGGTGAACAAGTCACTTTGACTACCCATGAGAGTCGTCACCGCACCATTGAACACCAAGCTATCGTACGAAATACCTTCCGTTCAGTTTTCGTCCTTGATTTAGAACAAGATGGACACGAATTTGATCGTGCTTCATATAGTTACACCGATGTGTTAACAGAAAATATTGAAATTGATTTCAATTAATTTTCTGTCAAATTAATAAAGCGCTAGTTGTAATGATATTGTCATTACAACTAGCGCTTTATTTTTTACTCCTCGTCTGCTGCAACCCTTGGTTTAGCTAGACGGACAACTTCAAATTCATTAATGTAAGCATCCTTAAAATCAAGGGGCGTAATGCCAAACTCTGATAGTTCGACCGTACTACCTTCTTTGATATCTGGGAATTGCTCAAGAATGAAACCAGTCAAAGTTACCATATCTGATTTATCAAATTCTTTGATATCAGTCTTAAAATACCGTTCAAAATCATAAACCGTCATTTTTCCAGAAACTTTATAGTGCATTTGTTGTTGATCATCAGAACCCAATTTTTCAACTAAGTCATCAACAACCCAATCCACTTCATCACGTACTGAACCAAATAACTCTTCGTAAATATCTTTATCAGTTACGATACCTGATGTACCACCATACTCATCTTTGACGACAATCATTGGTGTCCGCTTTGATATCATCAACTTCAAAACGTCTTGAATTGGCATATTTTCAGGAACTGTTGGCATATTACGAATAATCTTACGAACAGGTACAGTACGATCAGCTTCTGCTTGGCGCATAATATCGTAATTAAAGACATAACCTAAAATCTTATCTTTATCGCCATCAGCAACCACTGGAAAACGTGAGTGCTTAGTTTCAAAGTACGCATGCAAAGCATCATCAATAGTACTGCGTACATCAACCACAAATAATTGCGTACGATCAATCATAATATCATTGGCCACTTTATCATTCATCTCAAAGGCACGTTCCATGAAAACATAGTCTTCATTTTGTAGTTGACCCGAACGCGCAGCATTACGTGATAAGCTCAAGATTTCTGCTTCTGAATAAACTTCACTATCCTCAGATGCTGTTTTAACACCGATTAAGTGCGTAAAACCCGTTGCTGACGCATTAAGCAACCAAACAAATGGATAGAATAATACGTGGCATAGACGTAGTGGTCCAGAAACAAACAACGCTACCTTAACCGGGAACTCGATTGAAACATTTTTAGGAACCAACTCTGTCAAAACAACTTCAATATAAGTTAGCAAAACTAACGCGATAATAGATGCAATTGCAGCCGAACTAGGTCCGGTCATCTCTTCTAACACACCACCAGCTAGCAACAAATGAGCAATTGTCTCTTCACCCATCCAACCTAGTAACAAACCAGTAAGTGTAATACCGACCTGCGTTGTTGATAAATATTCATTTAAATTATCAACCATGTGGATTGTCTTTGCTATTTTACGTGATGGTTTTTCACGTGCTTCCTGCATTTCTACCAATGCACTTCGTCTAACTTTAACTAAAGCAAACTCGGCAGACACACACAGCGCAGCAAACATTAATACCAAGATAATCACAATGATTGATATGATTAATCTTCCTTCACTCAAATTCATTTCCTACTTTCAAATATAATACCGTCAATTATTCATATTATATCAAATTTTATAATGTGTGCTTGCCGCTTTTAATGAATTAGCGCTTTGTTACTGTTAAAACCAAGTATTAGTTGGCTATTATGCTTCTTCACCACCAACTTTGACAACGGCCTTAGAAACCACGCCTAATTTACCGTTAACAAAATCATCAACCGTTTGATAGTCTAATTCGTGTGACATTAATGGTTCAACATTTAACTTACCTGATGACAATAATGCCAATGAATCTTCAAAACTATTTGGATTAATAAATGATCCTTGGATTGTTAATTGCTTTTGGAAGATGTCATACGTATTCATTTCGAACGTTGCATCTGGTCCACCAACACCAAACATCAAAACTTGCGCACCACGCGCAGCTGCACTGATTGCTTCTTCTTGTGTTTGTGGCATACCAACAGCTTCAACAACAACATCATATTCTTCTTCAGGAACAACGTCGCCCTTTTGGGTATTAAACGTATTTTTAACACCAAATTGTTCGCGATTCATGGTTAACTTTTCATCAACAATACCGGCTAAGTCAACTTGATGTACACCATAAGCTTGCAACAATTGCACGAATAACTCACCCATAAAGCCGTCCCCAATGACTAACGCCTTTTGATATGGAGATAACTTCAATAACTTGATACCATGGACAGCACATGAAATAGGCTCAGTAACTGATGCTGACTTCAATGACACATCATCTGGTACTTGGTAAACAACTGATGCAGGCGCCGTAAAGTATTCTTCGAAACCACCATCACGCGTTACACCAATGGCAGATAAGTTTTCACATAGTTCTGGGCGACCAGTACGACAGAACTTGCATTGACCACAATAGATGTTAGGGTCAACAGTTACACGATCCCCAACCTTGATATTCATAACATCTTCACCAATTTCAGCAACAACACCAGAATTCTCGTGTCCTAATACAATAGGTGGCACGGCATCGGTTGAACCTGGCAATCCAGCGTATAATCCGTGATCAGTTCCACAAATACCAGCATAAGCAGTGTGAATCAACACTTCATTTGATGCAATTTTTGGACGATCAACATCTTTTACAACTAATTTTTTAATATCATCTAAAACAAGGGCTTCCATGATAAATCTCCTTTTATATATATAATTTAAAGGCGTTGTAAACGCTTACGCTAATTATAACAATTTTTTAGTTATTTTTTTAGTGTTTAACCTAATAAAAAATCGCAAAGCCAAAATTTGACTTTGCGATAACATTTTTTGACTTAATTACTTATCAAATCAATGTTTATTCTCATGTTTAGAATCGTGCTTATTATCTTGCTTTTCATCAATTTCTTCCGGTGTTTCAATACTTTCTGGTGGTAATGCAACAACCTCGAATTCTTCAATGTAAGCATCCTTGAAATCAAGCGCTGTAATTTCAAAATTAGCTATTTGAATGGCTTGACCAACATGGAAATCTGGATGTTCATCCAAAACATAACCAGTTAAAGTAACCTTCTCTGATTTTTCGAATGAAGGAATTGTTGCTTTAAAGAAACGCTCAAAATCGTATAAGGTCATCTTACCAGAAACCTTATAGTGCATATTACCATCATCATCTGAGCCCATCTTTTCAGCTAGGTCATCAGCAACATCGTCAATTTCATCACGAACTGAACCGAATAGCTCTTCGTAAATATCCTTATCAGTAACAATACCTGATGTACCACCGAATTCGTCCTTAACCACAACAATCGGTGCACGATGATCAATCATCTCTTTCAAGACTTCCGCAATTGGTTGGGTTTCAGAAACCACTGGCAAATTACGTAATACCGTTCGCACCGATGCATTCGGACTAATTCGTCCTTGACGCACTAGGTCATAAGAGAAGACATATCCAAGTATCTTATCCTTATCATTATCAGCCACAACTGGTATACGCGAAAACTTCTCTTCTAGATACAAGTTTAATGCATCTGAGATTGTCTCTGTCACATTGATAACCGTCAATTGGGTACGGTCAATCATAATATCAATGGCTTCCTTATCATTCATCGCAAAGGCACGGGCCATAAAGGTCACATCTTCTTCATCAAGCTCACCGGCTTTAGCAGCATCTTGTGACAAAGATAGAATTTCAGACTCTGAATAAATATCTTCATCAGGATGCGCACTAAATCCTAGCAACTTCGTGAACAATGCAGCTGCACGATCAAATAACCAAATTAATGGGAATAAAATCACATGGAAGAACATTACCGGACGCACAATCGCTAATAGCATTTGTACTGGCTTATCAATCGCAATATTCTTAGGAACCAAATCGGTAAAGACCGCGTGAATAAATGTAAAGATTAAAATAGCTAAAACTGAAGCCAAACTATGGGCAATCGCAGGCGGGAAGATCTCAGCATCAATAATTAATGATGCAATGAAATCCTCACCTAACCAACCTAAAATCAATGAGGTTAACGTGATACCTACTTGTGCTGTTGATAGATATTCTGATAAATGATTCAACATGTTTAAAGCATGGTCAATTTTAGCCGACGGTTTATCACGTGCTTCTTGCAATGCACGCAATGAACTAGGACGGACTTTAACTAAAGAATACTCAGTCAAAGTAAACAAAACAGCTAGCAACAAAATAACAATGATAATCACCAAATTAGTGATAATAGACGGACCGGAATCCATGATGTACCTTCTTTCAAAATTAATTGTAAATTTAATTATAGCAAATTGTGTTACTTAGTGTACACACTATATTTTACTAATGCATTATGTAAATCAATAAACTGTTCTAACGACAATTTTTCAGCACGAATGCGTGGATCAATATCAACAGCTGCCAAAGCTGCCGTTAATTTTTCCTTCATTGCATCATCCTTACCAAATGCAGTTATCAAATTATTCCACAATGTCTTACGACGCATTGTAAACCCAACTTTAAATAGGTTAAACAACTGTTGCTCATTATGTGGTAATACCTGCAATGGTTCCCGTGGTGTTAATGAAATAATTGCTGAATCAACATTAGGATTTGGCACAAATGCCGTTCTTGACACTGTAAAGGCCAATGATGCATTCATACGATATTGCACAGCTAAGGTTAATGAACCATAGTCTTTCGTCCCAACCTCAGCAGATAGACGGTTAGCAACTTCCTTTTGCATCATCACGACAATATTATCAAACTTAACATCTGACTGTAATACCTGCATCAAAATTGGCGTCGTGATGTAATATGGTAGATTAGCAACCAATTTCAATGGTGCATCAGGTTTACTGAAGCGTTCTTTAATTTCAGTCGCTAAATCTACTTTCAAAATATCTTGATTAACAATCGTCACGTTATCATATGGTGCCATTGTATGATCCAAAACTGGTATCAAACGATCATCAATTTCATAGGCAACCACTTCTTTAGCTGAACGCGCTAATTGTTCTGTCAAAGCCCCAATACCAGGGCCAATTTCAATCACATTATCTGTAGCTTGTACATCCCCAGCTGAAACAATATTTTTCAAAATATTAATGTCAGTCAAAAAGTTTTGACCTAAAGATTTTCTTGTATTAATGCCAAAGCTATTCATGATTGCTTGCGTACGCAATGGCGTCGCAATATCTGGGACATCTGTCATTCTTTTTCCTCATCTAATTCATCTAAAACAGTTAATAAATTCTGCTTGGTAATATCAAACATGACCAATCGATGCATCAACTGTTTACCATTTACATAACCCAAGCCCAACTTTTCAGCGACATATTCTCGTCGTTTTGCAGCATTGGGGCCAGCAACTAATCCCAAATGTCGTAAATCTCGCATCGTCACATCTGACATCGTTGCTTTTTCAGCTACCGTATACACATTTTGTAATGCTGCTTGTAATGTTGCTGGCGTTGCATATTCGATGCCTAAACTATGGTGCTTAATCAACCGACCAGCTTCATCCTTTGTTAAAAAAGCATGCTTTGCATCGGGCACCACATCACTAATCATCTTTCTTAACCGTTCACCATTAAAATCGGGATCAGTAAATACGATGACGCCACGACTAGCAGCAGCCCGTTTAATCGTCGCAATGGTTTGATCACTAAGTGCTGATCCATTGGTTTCAATTGTGTCGGCGTCAACAGCGTGTCGTAACGCCTCAGTATCGGCACGCCCTTCAACGACAATGACTTCTTTAATCTTCATTAGGTGTTTGTGTGCCCCATAGTTTGTGAGCATTATTCGTTGTAATTTCAGCTATCTCATCATAAGTCTTGCCCAATAATTCTGCAATAAATTGAATCGTATAGTGAACATACATTGGTTCGTTAGGCTTACCACGCATTGGTGTTGGTGCCAAATATGGTGCATCAGTTTCCACTAATAGTCGATCAAATGGAATTGATTTCACCGTTTCTTGCACATCTTTTGCATTCTTAAATGTGGCAATACCTGAAAATGAAATATACATCCCCATATCAAGAAACTGCTTAGCTTCTTCAGGTGTACCTGTAAATGAATGCATAACACCACCAAACTCTTCAACGTGAGCTTCGTGCAATAGATGATAGGTATCAGTCATTGCACTACGAGTGTGCACCGTAACAGGCAATTTAAATTCGCGTGCTAATGCTAATTGTTGGGCGAATGCTTTTTGTTGCGTTTCAGCAGCTGGATTTTCATCCCAATAATAATCTAAACCAGTTTCACCAACGCCAACAACGGCATCATCTTTTAATTGTTCACGGAAAACAGCTAACTTTCCATCATCCATTTCCAAAATATCTTCTGGTTGCCAACCAATAATAGCGTGCATACCAGCATATTCATGCGCTAACTGGATGGCACGCTCATTAGATTGACTATCATAACCTACAATGTTCATTTCATCAATTTGAAATTCAGTTGCTCGACCATAGTAAGCTGGTATATCATGCCAAAATGAATCGTCATTTAAATGTGTGTGCGTATCATAACCATTAGCTTGATGCTGCCCAGATTTATAAATTGCCATTCTGTACTCCTCAATCACTTATTTTTTATAATTTGTTTTTTCTTAAATTGTCAGTCTATTTTATTTTAGCAAATGATTACGGAAAAGCCAAAGATTGACTAATATCAACACATCCAAATAAAATTAAACGGTAAATCATCGAAAGAAATTCGACAATTTACCGCCTAAACAAACCATGTTATTCAACTTTAAATTTAGTAAATAGATTGGGTCCTTTTTATATTGGTTGCGAATTCCAACATAATACTCACTCCCTATGCCATACATTCTTTTATTATTCATCAAAATTGGCCAACAAAACTGCTTGTGAATTAATAACTTCATCATACAATTCTTTTAGCAATCCAGCATCCGTATCACCTTGGGCACGTTGATCTTCGATATAATCCAACTCTACTTGTAACGCTTCTAAGAACGTTTGTTGTTCATCTTCAGAGTTAGTCTGTTGATTCTGCAAAATCGCTTGTTGTTGTGAATACGCCCTTCTAAGCGCAATCATATCTCTTGGATCAGTATCTTCTTGAGACAACTGCGCCATATACTTTGTCATCGCTTCATTCATAATCGTGATAACTTCATTGACGGCTTCATGTCTAGTTTGATGATTTTGACGATATTTAACGATGCGACGTTTGAAAATACGCGAGATAATTCGTTGCCAAATACGAATACGTTGCTTACCTAATTTACCATAACCATTTTGCATAGATTGCATACGATTATAAAGTTGCAATGCTTCGTCTGACACGCGATTTTCATCAATTGCCTTCGCCATGGCTTTATCAGCGACCTGATACAACGTACGGTAAGCTTTTTTACGACTCATTTCATTTAATTGTTCATTACCATAACCCAACTGATCTTGTAATTGTTGCATCACAACTGTTTTGGTACCTTGTGATACTTCTGAACGACTGACATAAGTAATCGCAGCATTTACCATTTGTGTGTGTTGTTGGTGGTAAGTACCTGCATCATAAGCTGGCGCAGACCGTTTCAACATCATTGGCAACATTGTTACGGGCACTAACAAACTCAAAATAATCACAGTTGAAGCAACTAGCAACAAGGCATCACGTTCGGTGAAAGCAGCCCCATTACTTAACGTCATTGGTAATGAAAAAGCCATCGACATTGTCACGGCACCGTGGACACCACCAATCGCAAAGACAACACCATCACGTTTAGAATATGACTTATTACCAAAACGATCGCTATAACGAATAACCAAGTAACGGAACAGTGTCATCACTAAGTACAGGGCAACACCAACACCAATTAATGACAACCATGTTCTAACTGGTTGCAAAATATATACTTTGGCAACTCGCACCAATGAAGTTCCCAGTAACACAAACACTAAACCATTAAGTATTTGTGAAACAATGTCTGTTAATTGTGATGTTAAATGATTTAATCTTGAATCCATAAATTGCGTATGTTCACGCTCAACATTTGACATAACCCCCATCACAACAACGGCAATAATTCCTGATACACCTAATGCATGTTCGGCAAGACCAAACACAAAAATTGGTGCTAAGAAATATATCAAAACGTGCGCAACCGTATCGTCAAATTCTGCTCGCAACAAATGCTGACGAACATAAATAAATACAAAGCCGGCAATTAGCCCAACTAGAACACCACCTAACGCAACAATTAGAAATTCACTAAAGCCGTGCACAAATGAAAAGGTACCCGTGTTCATCCAAAGAACTGCTAACTCTAAAATAACCAAACCGGTAGCATCATTGAATAATGACTCAAAGCTCAACGAACGTTTAATATCTTTTGGCATATCCAAGCCGTTCGTGACTGATTCTAAGGCCGTGGCATCAGTCGGCGTTACAATTGCGGCTAATGCTAACGCAAATGGCAGCTCCCAGCCAACGGCTAAATGACCAAAGATCATTAGTACGACAACTGTTAAGACGGCTAAGATACCTGCCAGTTCAATAATTGATTTAAAATGTTCAGAAATCAGCCTGGCTTGCGTATTTTGTCCTTCATAAAATAGTAATGGTGCAATAACCAGCATCATAAACCATTCTGGATCGAGCATGATCACATAATGATTAACAACTGGCAAAACAGCCAATAAAATACCACCTAAAATTTGCCACAAAGCCTGCGGTATTTTAGGAAAAGCTTGCGTCAAAAAATTAGCAAGCACAATGGTTATGCAGACATAAGCCAGTGCATAAAAAGTTTCCATCCATACTCTCCCATTTTTATTTTAGTAAAAATAAAGGATTGGGATAATCATCCCAATCCTTTAATCGTATTATTGATGAATGATTAGCCCAATTCTGAACCTGCTTCAATTTCATCTGGCAAAATTGACAAGGTTACCTTGCCATCCTTTTCAGCTGAAAGTAGCATACCTTCAGACATTTCACCCATCATCTTACGAGGTTTCAAATTAGCGACGTAAGCAACTTTCTTACCTACTAGTGCCGTGTAATCAGGATAGAATTTCTTAATACCTGATAAGATTGTACGACCATCTGCTGAGCCATCATCTAGTTTGAAACGTAATAATTTATTAGATTTCTCAACTTCAGATACCTCTTTAATTTCAGCAACACGTAATTCTACTTTTTCAAAATCATCAAAAACGATTTCGTCTTTAGTATTGATGGTCTTTGGTGCAGTTGGCTTGCTCATTGAACGAGTTTGCTTACCACCTTGACCCGTCATGTTATCACGAATATAAGCCACTTCAGCCTCAACATCAACACGTGGGAAGATTGGTTGTCCTTTAGCAACAACGTGACCACCTGTTGGTAGATCCTCAAACTTCAAACCAGCAATTTGTACGTTTGATTCAGCTAAGCCTAATTGCTTGAAGATTTCTGCTGGTGCTTTAGTCAAGAATGGTTGTAGCAAAGTTGCAACAACACGTAATGCTGCAGCCAAATGTGCCATCACTGATGACAACACTTCTGCCTTACTTTCATCTTTAGCCAAAGTCCATGGTGTTGTTTCATCAATGTACTTGTTGGCACGTGAAATTAATTGCCAAATATTACCCAAAGCATCTGCCGTACGCAAAGCTTGCATATTTTCATTGTAATCAGCAATTGTTGTTTGTGCTGTTTCAACAAGATCTTGATCAAACTTAGTTAATCCAGTATGCAACTCAGGAATAATACCTGACTCATACTTATTAATCATGGCAACAGTACGGTTTAATAGGTTACCTAAATCATTTGCCAAGTCATAATTTAGTTTTGAAACGAAATCTTCTGGTGTGAAAATACCATCATTACCAAATGGCATTGCACGTAGCAAATAGTAACGCACTGCATCAATACCATAACGATTAGCCAAAGTATCTGGATAAACAACATTTCCCTTTGACTTTGACATTTTACCATCACGCATTGTTAACCAACCGTGACCGATAATTGTTTCAGGCAATGCAATTCCTAATGCGTGCAACATAATTGGCCAATAAATTGTGTGGAAACGGACAATTTCCTTACCAACTAAATGAACGTTAGCAGGCCAATACTTGTCAAACATTGTTGTATCATCTGACATGTAGCCTAACTTAGTAATATAGTTTGACAACGCATCAATCCATACGTAAATAACATGTTCTGGATCTGAAGCAACTGGCACACCCCACTTGAAAGCTGTACGTGTTACAGCTAAGTCTTCAAGACCAGGTTCGATGAAATTCTTAATCATTTCATTCATACGTGTTGCTGGTTGAATAAATTTAGGATGTGACTTGTAGTAATCAAGTAGCCAATCAGCATACTTACTCATCTTGAAGAAATATGATTCCTCTTTAACAAGTTCTACTTCGTGTCCTGAAGGTGCTTTACCACCAATAACGTTACCGTCATCATCACGATAAACTTCGGCTAGTTGTGATTCAGTGAAGTACTCTTCATCATCAACTGAATACCAACCTTCATATTGACCTTTATAGATATCACCTTGATCCAAAAACTTTTGGAAAATTTTCTGAACTGCTTTTTCGTGGTACTCGTCAGTCGTACGAATAAAGCCATCATTACTGATACCCAAATCAGCCCACAATTGCTTAATCTCTGCAGCCATCTTATCAACATATTCTTTTGGTGAGACGTTTAGCTTTTCGGCTTTTTGTTCAATTTTTAGTCCATGCTCATCAGTACCTGTTAAGAAGTAAACATCTTCATTTAATAGGCGGTGATAACGAGCTGTTGCATCGGCTAACACAGTTGTGTATGTGTTACCAATGTGCAACTTACCTGATGGATAATAAATTGGTGTCGTAATATAGAAACTCTTTTTCTCTTCTGTCATTCTTATTTTTTACCTCCCACCTTACGAATGAGTAAGATGTTATTTTTAACTACATTAATTTAATGTCTGTGAATTTATTATAGCAAAAATTAAACCTCACTGTCAGGTAATCCTTAAATTAATCATTAGGCATTAAAGGAAACAATTATTGCTAAACATCAATTAAAAATGGTTGAGACAAAATTAATTATCTCAACCATTATTAAAGACTCATATATTATGCTTATATCTTTATTTACTATGACTCATAAATGGTACTTTTTCACGTACAAATGGTATAACCCAACGATCACCACCAATTTTACCAGCATTAAATCCTGATACTAATATAATAACTTGCAATATAATCAAAATCGGATTTGTTGAAATCATACCAGCAAGTAGATAAGTAAAGTTTAATCCTAGTCCGAAGAATGCAGCTAACGACGTGAATGTTCCAAGAATTAAGCCAATCCCAATTAATAGCTCACCGTATTGCACCATAAAATCGAATAGTCCTAAATTAGGCTGTACGATATTTTCTAAAAATTTTGTATACCAGTCATATGCTGGTTCACCAGTTGCACCAGTAACAGGTTGCTTAATTGCTTGTTGAACCATGGCTTCTGATGAAAAATTACCAGAAATAATTTTACCCCAACCACTTGTGAACCATATGTAACCAACATATAATCGAATGACTGTTAATATCCACATACTAATCTTATTGGTTTGTATCCATTTAACCATACAAAGTCCTCCTTAAATTCATGTAAGATGAGGACTATGATAAATTCACTTACTTAAAATAACCTTTGCGAATTGCTGTCTTTATTATTTAAATTTCTATTTATTAATATCTTTTTAAATACTTTTCAAATCATTACTTGTATATTTAACTCATTGTTATCTAAATAACAACATCATGGATGCACAAAAAAGACTCACATTTTACTGTGAGTCTTTCTTCAATTGCATCGCGACGTCCTATCCTCGCAGGAGGCGATCCTCCAACTACTTTTGGCGCTACTGAGCTTAACTGCTGTGTTCGGTATGGGAACAGGTGTGACCTCAGTGCCATCATCACGACACGTATTTATTGAGCGAACTTAGTTCTCTCAAAACTGAATCATAATTAAATTTTCTTGCCTTACACCACTTGCTACTTGGTTAAGTCCTCGAACCATTAGTACTAGTCCGCTCCATACGTCACCGTACTACCACTTCTAGCCTATCTACCTTATCATCTATAAGGGGTCTTACTTCATTACTGAATGGGAAATCTCATCTCGAGGCGAGTTTCACACTTAGATGCTTTCAGCGTTTATCTCATCCGTACATAGCTACTCAGCGATGCTCCTGGCGGAACAACTGATACACCAGTGGTACGTCCACCCCGGTCCTCTCGTACTAAGGGCAGCTCCTCTCAAATTTCCTACGCCCGCGACGGATAGGGACCGAACTGTCTCACGACGTTCTGAACCCAGCTCGCGTACCGCTTTAATGGGCGAACAGCCCAACCCTTGGGACCGACTACAGCCCCAGGATGCGATGAGCCGACATCGAGGTGCCAAACCTCCCCGTCGATGTGGACTCTTGGGGGAGATAAGCCTGTTATCCCCAGGGTAGCTTTTGTCCGTTGAGCGATGGCCCTTCCATGCGGAACCACCGGATCACTAAGCCCTACTTTCGTACCTGCTCGACTGGTAAGTCTCACAGTCAAGCTCCCTTGTGCCTTTACACTCTGCGAATGATTTCCAACCATTCTGAGGGAACCTTTGGGCGCCTCCGTTACTCTTTGGGAGGCGACCGCCCCAGTCAAACTGCCTGCCAGACACTGTCTTCCACCACGCTTAGTGGTGTGAGTTAGAGTGTTCATACAACGAGGGTAGTATCCCACGTGTGCCTCCATCGAAACTAGCGTCCCGATTTCTACGGCTCCTACCTATGCTGTACAAGCTGCACAAACACTCAATATCAAGCTACAGTAAAGCTCCATGGGGTCTTTCCGTCCTGTCGCGGGTAACCCGCATCTTCACGGGTCTTTAAATTTCACCGAGTCTCTCGTTGAGACAGCGCCCAGATCGTTACGCCTTTCGTGCGGGTCGGAACTTACCCGACAAGGAATTTCGCTACCTTAGGACCGTTATAGTTACGGCCGCCGTTTACTGGGGCTTCAATTCGTACCTTCGCCGAAGCTAAGCACTCCTTTTAACCTTCCAGCACCGGGCAGGCGTCAGCCCCTATACGTCATCTTACGATTTTGCAGAAACCTGTGTTTTTGATAAACAGTCGCCTGGGCCTATTCACTGCGGCTCAGCTTGCGCTGAGCACCCCTTCTCCCGAAGTTACGGGGTCATTTTGCCGAGTTCCTTAACGAGAGTTCACTCGCTCACCTTAGGATGCTCTCCTCGACTACCTGTGTCGGTTTGCGGTACGGGCAGGTAAACACTAACTAGAAGCTTTTCTCGGCAGCGTGACATCACAGACTTCCCTACTTTATTTCGGTCCTCATCACAACTTGTCCTATAAGAAGCAAGCATTTAACTCACCTCAAGACTTATTGCTTGACCCAGCATTTCCAATCGCTGGGATCTGTTAGCCTTCTGCGTCCCTCCATTGTTCAAACATGTTCACCTGGTACAGGAATCTCAACCTGTTAGCCATCGACTACGCCTTTCGGCCTCGCCTTAGGTCCCGACTAACCCTGGGAGGACGAGCCTTCCCCAGGAAACCTTAGTCATACGGTGGACAGGATTCTCACCTGTCTTTCGCTACTCATACCGGCATTCTCACTTCTAAGCGCTCCACCAGTCCTCACGGTCTGACTTCACTGCCCTTAGAACGCTCTCCTATCGCGCCACTTACGTGGCACCCGTAGTTTCGGTGGTGTGTTTAGCCCCGGTACATTTTCGGCGCAGAATCACTCGACTAGTGAGCTATTACGCACTCTTTAAATGGTGGCTGCTTCTGAGCCAACATCCTAGTTGTCTATGCAACTTCACATCCTTTTCCACTTAACACACACTTAGGGACCTTAACTGACGATCTGGGCTGTTCCCCTTTCGACAATGGATCTTATCACTCACTGTCTGACTCCCGGACATACGTGATTGGCATTCGGAGTTTATCTTAATTTAGTAACCCGAGATGGGCCCCGCATCAAAACAGTGCTCTACCTCCAACACGCTATCTTCCGAGGCTAGCCCTAAAGCTATTTCGGAGAGAACCAGCTATCTCCAAGTTCGATTGGAATTTCACCGCTACCCACACCTCATCCCAACATTTTTCAACATGTATGGGTTCGGGCCTCCAGTGCGTTTTACCACACCTTCACCCTGGACATGGGTAGGTCACCTGGTTTCGGGTCTACAACAACATACTTAAGCGCCCATTTCAGACTCGCTTTCGCTACGGCTCCGGTCTTTCCACCTTAACCTCGCATGGTATCGTAACTCGCCGGTTCATTCTACAAAAGGCACGCTATCACCCATTAACGGACTCTAACTTGTTGTAGGCACATGGTTTCAGGAACTTTTTCACTCCCCTTCCGGGGTGCTTTTCACCTTTCCCTCACGGTACTGGTTCACTATCGGTCACTAGAGAGTATTTAGCCTTACGAGATGGTCCTCGCAGTTTCCGACCGGATTTCACGTGTCCGGCCGTACTCAGGATCCTACACGGGAGTTTGCTTACTTTCACATACGGGGCTATCACCCTGTCTCGCTCAGTTTCCCAACTGATTCTGTTAATAAACAAATTTGTAACTCCACAACGGTAGTCCTACAACCCCAGAGTGCAAGCACTCTGGTTTGGGCTACTCCGCGTTCGCTCGCCGCTACTGACGGAATCGATTTTTCTTTCTGCTCCTGTTGCTAATGAGATGTTTCAGTTCACAACGTCTACCTTCGTTTAGCTATGTATTGACTAAACGATAACTTGCATAACAAGCTGGGTTCCCCCATTCGGAAATCCCCGGATCAAAGCTTACTTACAGCTCCCCGAGGCATATCGGTGTTAGTCCCGTCCTTCATCGGCTTCTAGTGCCAAGGCATTCACCATGCGCCCTTAATAACTTAACCGATCAACTTTCGTTGATGATTTCGTTTGAGTATTGTGACTCAATGGTCACAAGCGATTTTAAACTTATTTAAAAAACTCAAAAAATTACGCGGTGTATTTTTTCGGCTCAATTTTATTGATACTATCAATATAAATGAATTTAAAAATTTACAATTATGATTCAGTTTTCAAAGAACTAATAAACAACCCGTAGGTTGTTATGGAGAATATCGGGATCGAACCGATGACCTCCTGCTTGCAAAGCAGGCGCTCTCCCAGCTGAGCTAATTCCCCATTTCATGGGACTGAGAGGACTCGAACCTCCGACCTCACCCTTATCAGGGGTGCGCTCTAAACCAGCTGAGCTACAGTCCCAGAGATTCGACTCTCTGTCTTTTCATTGAGTGTAAACCACTCAAAACTAAATATCGTTTCGTATAGAATGTGTAGGTTCCGATTTTCCTTAGAAAGGAGGTGATCCAGCCGCAGGTTCTCCTACGGCTACCTTGTTACGACTTCACCCTAATCATCTGTCCCACCTTAGACGGCTGGCTCCTAAAAGGTTACCCCACCGGCTTTGGGTGTTACAAACTCTCATGGTGTGACGGGCGGTGTGTACAAGACCCGGGAACGTATTCACCGCGGCGTGCTGATCCGCGATTACTAGCGATTCCGACTTCATGTAGGCGAGTTGCAGCCTACAATCCGAACTGAGACATACTTTAAGAGATTAGCGTACCCTCGCGGGTTAGCGGCTCGTTGTATATGCCATTGTAGCACGTGTGTAGCCCAGGTCATAAGGGGCATGATGATTTGGCGTCATCCCCACCTTCCTCCGGTTTGTCACCGGCAGTCTCACTAGAGTGCCCAACTGAATGCTGGCAACTAATAATAAGGGTTGCGCTCGTTGCGGGACTTAACCCAACATCTCACGACACGAGCTGACGACAACCATGCACCACCTGTCACCTTGTCCCCGAAGGGAACACACTATTTCTAATGTTTGCAAGGGATGTCAAGACCTGGTAAGGTTCTTCGCGTTGCTTCGAATTAAACCACATGCTCCACCGCTTGTGCGGGTCCCCGTCAATTCCTTTGAGTTTCAACCTTGCGGTCGTACTCCCCAGGCGGAGTGCTTAATGCGTTAGCTGCGACACTCAAGGGCGGAAACCCTCGAACATCTAGCACTCATCGTTTACGGTGTGGACTACCAGGGTATCTAATCCTGTTTGCTACCCACACTTTCGAGCCTCAACGTCAGTTACAGTCCAGAAAGCCGCCTTCGCCACTGGTGTTCTTCCATATATCTACGCATTTCACCGCTACACATGGAGTTCCACTTTCCTCTACTGCACTCAAGTTATCCAGTTTCCAAAGCAACTCCTCAGTTGAGCTGAGGGCTTTCACTTCAGACTTAAATAACCGTCTGCGCTCGCTTTACGCCCAATAAATCCGGATAACGCTTGGAACATACGTATTACCGCGGCTGCTGGCACGTATTTAGCCGTTCCTTTCTGGTAAGATACCGTCACACACTGAACAGTTACTCTCAGTGCCGTTCTTCTCTTATAACAGTGTTTTACGAGCCGAAACCCTTCATCACACACGCGGCGTTGCTCCATCAGGCTTGCGCCCATTGTGGAAGATTCCCTACTGCTGCCTCCCGTAGGAGTATGGGCCGTGTCTCAGTCCCATTGTGGCCGATCAGTCTCTCAACTCGGCTACGCATCATCGCCTTGGTAAGCCATTACCTTACCAACTAGCTAATGCACCGCGGGTCCATCTCTTAGTGATAGCAGAACCATCTTTCAACCAACAACCATGCGGTCGTTGGTATTATACGGTATTAGCACTTGTTTCCAAATGTTATCCCCTGCTAAGAGGTAGGTTACCCACGTGTTACTCACCCGTTCGCCACTCTTTGAAATCAAAAATCAAATCAGAGCAAGCTCATCATATCAATTTGCACAAAGCGTTCGACTTGCATGTATTAGGCACGCCGCCAGCGTTCATCCTGAGCCAGGATCAAACTCTCATTTTAAAAAGCTTGAGTATAACTCAATATTTGTGTTGTTCAACAGAAGTTAAACGAATTTACTAGCGAATTGACTTCGCAAATGTTTTGTATCAAGCAAATTACTTGATGACCCTACACATTTGTTCTATCGAAACGATATTCAGTTTTCAATGGTCTACGTTGTCTCGCTGACAACTTAATCTATATTACACATTAATCGGAACAATGTCAACAACTAATTTATTTTAATTATAAATTAATTGATTTTGTTTTTGATTAAACCTTGTAATATCGCTGGCTCACTAGCCAACTTATTAATAATAACAATAATCTTAACGTTCGTCAACTACTTATTATGATAATTTTTTTACGAACATTCTATTAAAAAGAATTGACCACATAATAAAAAAAGACCGAGACTTAACTGTCCCAATCTTCACTATCGTGTTGTTGCTAACACGCCTCTTTTATACATTTAACTCTTTGAAAAACTCACTAGCATCCCCAACAACTTGCTGTACCTGAGCCGGTGCTGGAATTTCTTCTAAATTAACCGCCAAGATATTAGCTGAAGGGCGTGCATATTGTAATAACCCAGCAAATGGATAAACAACAAAACTTGTACCGACGATAACGACTAGATCCGCTTGAGTCATCCATTGGGCTGCTTCATCCACGCGGAAAGGAATCTCACCATATAAAGTAATTGCTGGCCGAAGCAAGGCACCATCTTCACGATATTGTGATTGCAAGTATGATGCCACATCACTTGGCTTACCATCAGTCGTTGCATAAATATTATATAGTGAACCGTGGAATTCAATAACGTTAATCGCGCCAGCCTTTAAATGTAAACCATCCACATTTTGTGTAATGATGCGTGCACGTTTTTCTTTGGTTAGCTCAGCCATTTTTTGATGAATAATATTAGGCTCAGCATCTGGGAAGTACATATTGTCCTTCATAAATTGATACATCTTATCTGGCGCTTCATTTAATGCTTCTGTACTTAAAAGATATTCTGGTGGTAATGACATACCATCATATATACCTCCTTTTGATCGATAATCTGGAATACCTGAAACAGTTGAGACACCTGCTCCAGTCAAAAAAACGATATTTTTTGCATCATCAAACAATTGTTGAATAGCTGGCGTTACTAATGTCATGATTTCCTCCTTAACGTATTGCAAATGGTTGACCTAATTTAATCAACACTTCTTTAACCGGTGTTTGGTAAAGTTCCTTGAAAAAGTTCGCGGTATCCTTCTCTGGTACTGACAAGACAAAACTATTTTGACCAGACGACTTTAACAAACCGGCGTAAGCTTCTTGTTTAGTATTACGATCTTGCATGGTTAAATGCTTAATATCAAACACTTGTGCCAATGGTAACCGTAATTGATGCTCCGATAATACTGGTGTCAATGTCGCAAACTCATCAGCGTGGATTGCAGGCAATTGCCACATTGCCATTTTCTCATCAAACATTTTAAAAGCAGTAACTGCTGCACGATGCACAGTAAACGGATCTTTAATATCATCAATTCGCATTGCATCAAAAATATCTTGGGCTGCTTGCCATGTGCTTGGATATGACTCTACCATTGTTTCTTTAATGGCTGCCGTATCTTGTGGGACATTATGCAAGAATACTTGTAAGTCTAACAACGTCAAGACGCGCAAAGCATTTTCATTAACGTCTTGGCCATCTTCCTTAGTTAAAGTCTTTTGTACACCAGCAACCATCCCCTTAACGACGTTATCAGTCAACATACCATGTGCAGCTTGTTCACGATAAATAATTGCTCGTAAAGCTGGTTGGTACAAGTGCGTTGACATCACCATTAATTGATCAGTCAAATCAATGTCGTCATCTTTTAATTGGAAATAAACTTGTGGATAGCCATTTAACGTCAAAAGCATCGTTAATAATTCAGTCGTAGCCAAAAAATCGGGTGCTGTTGCATCAGTGACTTCAACCATTAAACGAGTCCCTAGCATTTCTGTTGAAACTTGATCATAACTAACAATACCTGTCGCTGTATCATTACCTCGTAAAATAACCGAACCAGGATATATTTCATTAACTTGATCTAATAACTTCAGCGTGTCATTTGTAAATTTCATCTTAATTTCCTATCTTTATTTATCCATATCTAAACGCATTTGCTTTAATAATTCTGTGGCGACTGTTGCATTAATCTTATTGCCTGCATTTAATTGGGCAACTAATTCATCAACTTCATTTGGTTGCGCACCGACCTGGATAGCCAATGACTTTGCTTGCAAGGCCATATGACCAGCCTGAATTCCTGTTGAGACCAACGCCCGTAGTGCCGCCAAATTCTGTGCCAAACCGGTAGCTGCAATAATGCTAGCTAATTGCTTAGCCGTTGGATTTCCCATAATATGATGATTTAACTTCACAGCTGGCACAATACCAATCGAACCACCGACAACGCCGATAGATAATGGTAGCGTCGTTTTACCAACCAGCTCATCCCCAACAACTTGCCATGTAATGAGCCCTTGATATTGACCCTTGTGCGCAGCATAAGCATGCAAGGCAGCATTAACGGCACGTGTATCATTACCGCTTGCCAAAACAACGGCTTCAATACCATTTAGAATACCTTTATTAGCTGTAACCGCACGATGTGGTGACAACGTTTCAATATGACTAGCCAAGGCAATCTTGGTCGCCACTTCTTGACCAGACAATCCTTGTTTCGTAGCTAATGCTGTCACCGGAATGGCAACAGTGGCTTCAACTAGCGATTCCGTGCCATAGTTTGACAAAATTGCCATCAAAACCTGATAACCGTGCTGCCGTAGTTTAGACGCCACTGCCTCAGCCATTGTATTAACTGTATTGGCACCCATGGCTTCTTTGGTATCAACTAAAACATTCACAGCAATCGTTGTATCGTCTAATGTCTCCATCGTTATTTGCTTAGCACCACCACCACGGGCAGCCATTGACGGATGCGCATCATTTGCCCACTGTAAAAGTTGCGTTTCATGTTCTTGTACATAAGTCGTCAAAGCTGTTATGTCCTGCACTTCAACTAATATAATTTGACCACGCATTAAATGCTTTGGGAATTTAGTCTGTACGCCCAAACCCTGGCGCATCATCCGAGCACCGTTATTTGCAGCAGCAATAACACTGGGCTCTTCTGTCGTCATCGGTACAACTACTTCGCGACCATCAACTGGTAATTGTAGCAACAAACCTGTTGGCACACCAAAATTATAAATATAATTTTCAACTTGCTGATCACCAATCGTACTAGCATTTGCTTGGATTAAAGCTTGTTCTTCACTTGTTAAATTTTGATTATTAGTCAGAATAGCCAATCTTTCTGACCAAGAACGTTTATAAAACTGTTGCCAATCTGCCATGCTTTTTTCCTCTTTATTCTGTCTTTTATTAGTTTAACAGTTATTGGTTACTTTTTTAATTCTTAACAAAAAATCTCATAGTTATTAACCAACAAACTAGTTAATAACTATGAGACTTTGTCATATGCTACTCGTCATGATCCGTTTCATCTTGCCAAGGTCGCACGATGTATTTTACTTTATCATTATCATCAACGCGCGCATACAAACGTTGCGTTTCATCCTCATCAAAAAAGCCCAAATCAACTGTTAATAAACCATCTAACAAGACAACCCCTTGTACACTCTTACGAATGACATCATGCATTGCACGCCAATTGCCCTGATATTCCATCGTTTTTTTAACAGCGCCCTTCAAAGCATAACCTTCATCTAAGAAACTTTTTATTGCTGCAACCGTTACATAAGTTTGGTAATTATAGATACGAGCATCTTGCTCACCTTCACGATTTAATGAATCAATAATCCCTTTACTTTCCCAGTAACGTAATTGACGGGTTGAAACACCTGTCATGGTTGCTAATTCACCAATTCGAAATTGAAATAACTCTGATTCCAGGGCCTTCATACGTAACGCATGCTCTCCTGAAAATGCCATAATCTCTCTCCTTCAATCAATCATAATCTTATCAATTGTCAGGTCATTTAACAAATTTGTCAACTATATTATGGATTTGGTGTATCGTTACCACCATCAGTATCATCCCCACCGTCTGGGTTAACCTGTTGAATACGTGATGTATCTGACTTTGGCTTATCTTTTTCTGGTGCATCTGTTTCATACAAAGACTGTGACTTTTTATCACCGCGCTTATGCCATAGTGACGTCGAAGCGTTACCACGCTGCTCATCTAAGGTCTTCAATTTAGCCAAACCATTTGAATAATTGTACTTAGAAGCATCAACATGCTTGTAACCTTTTGGCTTATAGAAACGTAGTAGATCTTTCTGATTGATATCATCGGACATCTTCAGCTTCTCACGAACTTCTTTTTTGTACTCATCAATCTTAGCTTGTAGCTTCTTCGAAGGATGCTCAACTATCTCACCCGTCTTATTATCGTACAAATCATGGTTTGTATAAGTGTATTCTGGCGTCACGAAATCTTTATCACGGAACGCAACCACTTGCTTACGGTTTGTACTTAACAAATCTTGACCGAGTTGGACATACTTTTTAGAATCAACGCCCAACAAATGTAGCAAAGTTGGCATCACGTCAATTTCACCACCATAGGTATGATTAATACCACCACCATGCCAGCCAGGAATATTAATCATAAATGGCACACGTTGTAATTGCGCATTATCATAATCATTCCAATCACTTGGGTCTTTACCTAGCATACTTGCCAATTCTTTGTTTTCTGAATTTGAAATACCATAATGGTCACCATACAAAACGACAATTGAATTGTCATATAAGCCAGATTTCTTTAGGTAGTCATAGAACTCGCCAATTGATTGATCAAGATAATGATTTGTTTCAAAGTAGCCGTTCACAACATCTGAATCCGTATCGGTCGTTGTGAAATTAGGGTCTTTATCTTCATCATCCAAATTATATGGGAAATGATTCGTTACCGTAATATACTTTGCATAGAATGGTTGTTGCATCTTTTCTAAGTACGGAATTGAATCATAGAACAACAACTTATCTTTTAGACCATATCCCATGGCTTTATCACC
The DNA here is from genome assembly GCF_058506735.1 of Weissella sp. ESL1139. Classification (NCBI taxonomy): domain Bacteria; kingdom Bacillati; phylum Bacillota; class Bacilli; order Lactobacillales; family Lactobacillaceae; genus Weissella; species Weissella sp. ESL1139. The sequence continues at coordinate 1,778,948 of NZ_CP196375.1, read as the reverse complement.
AGATGTATCATAATAACTAGCATCAAAGAAATATTGATAACCCATATTCTTATAAACATTATTACGATTCCAGAAACTAGCATTGTTACCGTGAAAAACAGCTGATGAATAGCCACCATTTTGCTTCAAAATTGAAGGCATCGCTTCAAAGGTTTGATTGTTACCCTGCGTTGCAAACAACGAACCTTGTGGTAGTCCAAACGTTGACGTCTCCAACATATTCTCAGCATCAGATGTCTTACCTTGACCAACTTGATGGAAGAAATTATCAAACGCAATCGTTGAATCAGAATGATAAATATCATTTAGATGAGGGGTCACAGCTTGATCATTCACCTTCAAATCAAGTGAAAATTGTTGGAACGACTCCAAGTGAATCACAAAGACATTCTTACCCTTTGCGACACCCGCATATTTCGCATTAGCATCAGTATAATTTTTATTGACATAATCTAGCACATTATCAATATCTGATTTCTTGGCTGACTTACGCATCTCCGTTACACCATGTGTTTTAATACCATCCAATACCGTATAAGCATCAATTCCTAAATACTTAACCAACATTTTACTATCGAATTGACGCGTAATTAGTTGTGGACGATCCGCTTCACCTAATACTAAAGTGGTCATAAAACCAAAAGCAGCAAAGGTTGTCACAGAAAAGCCCATAAATTTAGAAGTTGCTTCCTTATCAAACCGCATCTTCTTAAAGATAAATAAGATAATGAAAACAACAATATCTAGCCAATAAAACAAATCATGAATGTTGGTTAAGGCAAACCCAGAAGCTCCCAAGCCTTGGTTGACCTTGTTATACCCCAACATAGTTGCTACTGACATAAAATCTGTAAATTCACGATAATAGACCACGTTTAGATGAATCATTAACGTACAGATAATGTACATAATGATTGCAACTGGATAAAATAATTTGGACTTTTTAAAATAAAAAGCAATTCCAATTAGTAACGCCGCAATTGGGATTGGATTTATCAACATCGTAATTATTTGAATAATGGAAGCTCCTGAATACAGATGAAAATCCATTATATTTGCTAATTGTGTTTTTGCCCAAACTAATACAACAAGTAAGATGACAAAGCCAAACCGTGTATTAACCCAAGAAAAACGACTCTTATGCGTCATAGTAGTTTTTTCTCTTCTTTCTAAAACATGTCTCTCTAATTTTTAAGATCAATATTCTTACAATTATATCGCAAATTGTTTTATGACACCTTACTTCTTTTCTAAAATGATTTGATTGCGGTAAAATAATTAAAAAATACTCACCAAGGGGAATAATATGACCGAAACAAATTTGAACATTAAACATGCACCAGGAATCAGTGCCATCAGTGATGCTGCTGTTAGTATTCGTAAGCAAGTATTTATTGCTGAACAAAATGTGCCTATTGAAATTGAACTAGATAATCTAGATAACCAAACAACCCATTATGTTGGTTTCTTAGATGATAAACCAGTCACAACCGCCCGCATTGCCGAAAACGAAGCACACACCAATTGGCATGTGCAACGTGTCGCTACATTGGCGGACGAACGTGGTAAAGGCTATGCTGGCAAGTTACTCAAACAGATCATTTTAGACGCCCAACAAGCCAATATCAAAAGCCTCGATTTAGGTGCTCAGGTGCCAGCAATTGGCTTTTATGAAAAACTTGGCTTCATTGCCGAAGGTCCTGTTTTCCAAGAGGCTAATATCGATCATCGCCATATGGTTTTGAAATTTTAGTAATTACGCACTAAAAAGGTTGAGACAAACAAGTCTCAACCTTTTTTACTAAATTTGTTTGAATTATCAATCTATAATTGTCATAGCGTAAACGCGTTCACAAAGACTGGATTCTCAATGTAACGGATTTGCCTGCTTCACGGTCTGGCGACCGCAAATCGTCCAGACTCCGTTACACATCGGATTCAAAACAACTTTTGTCTCGCTCTCTTTATTCAGCATTAATCACATTACGATAATCAATAATTGGTTTAATAAACTCTTCGTATGATTGTTGTGATAAGTACGTAAACGTTGGCCAGAAACGATCATCAACCATAAATGTTAGAGCTTTAACAGTTTCCTGCCATAACTCTTTCGCTTCATCTTCTTTATCAGCCAAAGTTAGTTTCAACACTTCAGTTAATTTCTTAACAAATGTAAAGTAACTACCATAATCAGGGAACGTGCTTTCTTCGATGTATTTAATCGTCTTTTCAACGTTCTCTTGGTCACCATTTTCTAATGCTAACAACAACATCTGGAAATTTAACAACCCAACATTCCATACAGCAGCTGGTGCAAAGTGATCCATTTCGACTAGGCCATAGCCTTCAAGCGAAGCTAGCTTTTCCACTTGCGCCGTCATTTCTCCAACCATTTTCTTAACGTTGTCATATGGCACATGGCGAATGATATTCGCAAACAACAACATATCAGTTGATGAGTACAATTCACGCTTTTTCAAGAATTTGACGATAGCTGGACGTGCAATTTCAACCAACCGATATCTTTGGCCAAAATCAATCACTTGTGAATTAATCGCACGGACAACATTTAACAATAGGCGTGTATTATGTGTCTCTTCAAATAACGCCAAAACTTGATAAACCATATCCTCATTAGGCGTTTTTGTATATGATTGAATATCCAAGCCTAATTCTTTGATAGTATCATCAACCAATTCTGGTTGCGTTAAATAAATGTGCAACAACAACTCATCGTATGAAACATCAATTGTTGTTAACAAATTTACAAAAGTTGTCGCACTCACACGACCATTACCTTTTAAATAATCATATAAACGTGATCTTGAAATATCTACAGATTCTAGAATTATCGGAATAGAAATATTACGTTTCTTAATAAAATGTATTAACGCATTCCGAACTGCTTCAGCGGGTACACGATTTTTTTCCATTAATAATTATCCCCCCATAACATATCTATCTAACATACTATTATACTGCTAATTAATAGCTAAACAGAAAAGTTATTATTTGCTTTCAGTTATGTAATCTAAAATTTTAAACATGACTTGCTTATTTTCGCTAGGTACTGCCTCATTTAAAATATCATTTGCCGTTTGACCAAAAATTGAACCTTCAACGTATGGAAAATCATTAACAACCATTTCACGAACATCATTCGCTTGCGGTTCAAAATGAAATTGTAAGCCAACAACTCGATGATTCATGACAAATCCTTGATTTTTAAGGGCATCGCTAGAAAATAACAATTCTGCTTCTGTCGGAACTTCAAACATGTCTTGATGCCAATGCAATGCTTGCAATTTCTCAGGTAAACCTGGGATGGTATCCGTTTGACGATAGACTGGCGCCCATCCGACTTCTTTAACTGGCGACTGGCAGACTGAATATCCCAACGTTTTTGCTATTTGCTGTGCACCATAACATGCGCCGAAAATTGGCTTATTAGCTGTCAAAAGTTCACTAATAAGTTTACGCTCTTGCACAATCCATGGTAAATCATCATTTGGACTCATTGGTCCGCCCAGAATAACCAACATATCAGTCTCTGATGCTTTTGGTAGCACCCCATTAAATTGGTATGGATGATATACAAATAATTCATGATGATGATATTCAGCCCACTCACGAATACTGCCGGGGCCTTCATTCGGTGTGTGTTGTAAAACATTAATACGCATAATACACCTCTTTCTACACAAAAGTGTCACCGGCAATTTGATACGGGTTTCGCCTGCATATGCCCTTATTAAGCTAATTATAACAACAAAATTAAAAAATTTAAATTAACTTACTAAAAGTTTAATTGTTAAAACAAATCGAAAGTGTAAAAATAGAAATATTATGCTAATTGTATATTATTTTTAAAGGAGAAATTTTTTGAAAAAGATTCAAGAATCACAATCCTGGCGTTTTATTATATATGTTATTGGCTTAAATATTTTAGCACTAGGTACTGTTTTATTTGCTTGTGGTCACTTAGGTGTCAGTGCCCTAGTTCCGTACCACAAGTCCTATCGTTATTTCCACCCTTAACTTTAGGCCAAGCCACCACCATTATCTTCATTTGTTTAGTTTCAATCGAGCTACTATTATTACGTCAATTAAAGTGGCAAGTACTTGCCCAATTATTACTATCCTTCATTTTCGGTTGGATTGTTGATTTTTATGGTTTAACTATTGGTTTAGAAAAAATCAACTTGCCAATGTTATGGGAATATCTATTTATCACGAGAAAAACAACCACATTATAGTTATTTAAAATTAAAAAACAAAAAGGCTTGAGACAATCTGAGGTATACACCTCAAACATGTCTCAAGCCTTATTTTTTAGTTATAAGCTTACTCTTTAAAACGATTATGGTAATTAGCACCTGGGAAATACCAGTTAGACTTACCGAATAACTTAATTGTAGCTGGAATAATAATTAGACGTACAAAGAACGCATCAAAGAATATTCCACTAGCTAATGAAATACCAACAGCCTTAATAGTTGGATCATCAACTACCGCGAAACTACCAAAGACCGCAATCATAATTAGTGCGGCGGTAATAATAACCGGACCACTTTCTTGCAAACCGGTCTTCACTGCGCGTGTATTATCACCCGTCGTAATATAAGTTTCTCTAATTCGAGATACCATGAAGACTTCGTAATCCATTGCTAATCCGAAGACAATTCCAATCATAATAACTGGCAAGAATGCCAATATTGGGGCTTTTTCACTGATATTAAACATACCATCTTGCATGATTAATGTCGTCAAACCTAATGAAGCAACCAATGATAGACCGAAGCCAATAATTGCCATTAATGGAATGATAAATGACTTAAACATAAACATTAATAGTACGAATGCCAATAACATAACAATTCCCATAAACATAGGAATAGCATTATTCAACTTCTCAGAAATATCAATGTTAACCGCATTAGTACCCGTCAAAGTAATCTTGGTATTATCGTTCTTTTGCAACGTATCTGAGTAACTATTAATCTTCTTAGCTAATGTTTCAGTCTTAGCTGAAGCGCTGCTAGTTGTTGGCATCACAATAACCATGGCATACTTCTTATCTTTACTAATCTCGGCAGGTACATCTGATATAGCGGCCTTCTTAGCTTCCTTTTCAACCTTAGCTTGATATGCTTGCGTTGCCTTTTGGGTAGCAGCTTGTTGCTCTTCTTGACTAGCTGTTGGATTAGACTTCATAAAGTCCATAACTTGGGCTTGCACGTATTGCTTACCCTCATCCTTCAACTTTTGTTGCATTTCAGGTGACTTCATCTTAGCAACAGCAGCTTTATCAATTACTGGTACCAACATCTTCACATGATCCATATTTGAGATATGATTAGTTGCCTTTTTTAGAATCTTGTTATTTTGAGCATCTGAATTAGATGTATCAAGCTTAACAACACCTACCAAGGTAGCATTGTAACCATCCCCAAATTTATCAGCGGTCATATCATATGCTTGTCTTTGCGTACTATCCTTAGGCAAAGCACCATCAAATGGCATTCCCAAACGCATGTGTGTTGCAGGTACCATAAATCCGGCTAAGACAATAACACTGATAATCACAACAATAATTGGGTGGTTAACAATACTTTTTGTCATAAAGCCATCTTTTTTCTGCTTCTTTTCTTTAACAGACTTATCAGAAGGCTTAACAAACTTATGCAACAATGAAATCAATGCTGGTAGCAAAGTCATTGCTGACAATACTGCAAAGACAACACCAACGGCAGCTGCAATTCCCATTTGTGTTAGGAAGTCAATGTTAACCAATGACAAACCAACTAGCGCAATAACAACTGTCACACCAGCAAATAGTACTGAACTTCCAGCACTAGCTAAGGTAATACCCATAGCTTCGTCAGCTGGAACACTGTGACCTGTATTATTTAATTCATTTTGACGACTTGTTCTTAACTCACCAATAAAGCGGTGCAAGATGAACAAAGCATAATCAATACCAACAGCCAAACTAATCATAATTGATAGTGTTTGTGCAACACTGGCAATTGAGAAAACATTTGTTCCTAACATAACCAATACTAAACCACTAATTAGTCCAACTAAAGCAGTAATGATTGGCAAACCAGCCGTTACAAATGATCTGAATAGTACCAATAACAAAATAAAGGCAATAATAATACCAATTACCTCAGAGGTACCACCAATATCATAATCTTGCGTAACCGTTCCAGAATAGGCCACCTTAAGTTGTTGACCCTTCATCTTATTATCAGCAATCTTTTCAATATCATTAACGATACTCTTAGAAACGTTATTAGCGTCTTTCTTAAAGGTTATGCTGATAATACCAGTTGTATTATCTGAACTAATTGTTTGGGCATCGTAAGGACTCGTTATACTTTTGATGCTACCCTTGTGTTCAGACTTGATCTTATCAACTGCCGCATTAACTTTTTGTTTGTCGTTATTCTTTTTAATACTGCCATCATCTTTGTTTTGAACGACAATATTCATGGTTCCGGCATCAACCGATTGTTTGAATTCTTTTTTCAACACACTTTGAACATCAGTGGAAGGTACCCCTGAAATTTTCAAGTTTGTATCGAAATGCGAACCCATGGTGACTAGACCACCAATGAAAACGACTAATATGACAACCCAAGATAGAAGTACTTTAAACTTATTGTTATAAGCCCATTTTCCAAACTTGGCCAAACTATTTTTCATATTCCTCTCCTAACCTATACATAGTAATACCTTTTAATTTAGTTGATTTCACAGAATATGTCCATGTACAATAAATGTAAAGTGCACATTTTTCTAACTTTAGGAGTCTAATACATGAGTCATTTAAGTCAACAACGCATGGAAAAAATTATCTTTGCCGGGTTTAAACAATTATTATTAACCCAGCAATTTTCAGATATCAGTATTAAAATGATTGCCAATCAATCAATTGTGCACCGCAATACAGTTTACCACCACTTTACTGATAAATTTGACTTATTAAATCACTACATTAATTACGAAATTCAAAATCAACTCGTTAATTTTGATGATTTTGATCAGCATCCATTCAAAAGTTTACACGATTTAATTACAGCATCCTTAGAAGAAGTCGTTATTTATCAACAACATGATCATGATTTTAATATTATCGTTCAAAATTGCTTTCTCAGATCGATTGTTAATTCGCAAGCTGATGAAAAAATCTTTTGGTATATCGGTAAAGTCACCAGTATTTTACTGTGGAATAGTCTACATCACGACCACTTCGACTTATTAACCGACTACAAAATCCTTGATGAAATTTATCAAACTTCAAAATTTCCCGAAATTGAATAGATAACAAAAAACGTAAAGGTGCTAAAAAGCACCTTTACGTTTTTATCTATCTTTATTTGTTTTCTTAAAAATTATATAAATTAATATGATAGTTAATACAAGAATCAACATATTGATTAGTGCATTAAGTTGATTGGAAGTAATTATTGGTGTTATAAAAATTGTATATATATATTGGACTATAGCAACTGTTATTCCTATTATTACTACCAACTTAATTTTGTTTGACATTATTGCCCCCCTCAATCCACTTACAGTTTAAGTGTAGAAGTTAAAATCTACCCGAACACCATTACTACCAACAAGAGAATTTATATATGTACCAACCATAATTCTGACAACAACTCTAATAATTTTACCGTAACAAATGAAATTGGTTATTGTAAAACAATGAGCTCATTGTTTAGTAATAAAACATCTGAAATCCTTTATATTATAAGGTATCGATATATTGCAACAAAAAATTTAATAAAGAAACAGGCAAAATTTTAGATGAAAATGCTGAAAATAACCCCCGTAAGTGGAGTAATTTCCAAAGCTTACGGGGGTCAGTTCAAACCGCTTTTTAGCGACTTTATCTTTTTATCTATTAAACTTCTAAACTGTTACTGACAGACTTCTTCCTAGTACGACGATACTTATCTAACTCAGTAATAATCAAAACGATGATACCAACTACAATAACAATAAACCAATCAAACAGTGACAAAGGTCCTGTTGAGAAGATATCGTTCATAAACGGTACATACGTAAATATGATTTGTAAAATAATCATCAGTCCAATCGCTCCGAACGCCATTGGATTTGTCCAAAATGATTTACTTAATGCCAAATCTTCTGTTCTGATATTAAATAGATAGAAAATCTTACCGAAGATAATCGTATTAACAGCCATCGTACTTGCGACTGAAAAACCAACTAAATTATCAAACCACTCAAATACAACTAACGCACCAGCAGCAATAATCACACTAACGTAAACCATTTGAAAAACATCATAACGGTTCATTAGTTTCTCGCTTGTTTTACGTGGCGGCCGATTCATAATACCCGGTTCAGCAGGTTCAGAAATGAATGCCAATTGTAGGGTTAAGGCTGACACCATATTAACCCACAACAATTGAATGGCCGTCATCGGCATTTCTTGCTGGAATAAAATAGTTAAAACAACAATCAATCCTTCAGCGAAACTCGTTGGTAACAAGTACAAAATGGTTTTACGAATATTGTCATATAACCGTCTTCCTTGTTCAATCGCGATTTTAATCGTTGAAAAATCATCATTGGCTAAGACCATGTCCGCAGAGTCTTTGGCAACATCGGTTCCCTTAATTCCCATCGCAACACCAATATCGGCACGTTTCAAGGCTGGCGCATCATTAACACCATCCCCAGTCATTGCGGTCACTAAGTTATTCGCTTGATAAGCTGTTATGATACGTAATTTATCTTGTGGAGTTGTTCGCGCGAAGACGTCATAATCAATCACAACTTCTGCTAACTCTTCATCAGATAAGTTTTCCACTTCTGATCCAGTAATCGCCTGAATATTTTCAGCCAATCCCAGTTGCTGTCCAATGGCTTTCGCAGTATCTGGACTATCACCGGTAATCATTTTGACATGAATACCAGCCTGGCGCATATCAGCAATCGCATCAATGACTTCTGGACGTGGTGGGTCAATAATGGCCGCCAATCCAAGAAAGTTTATACCATATGCTGCCAACGTATCATGGGTCACTTCGGCCACATTTTGTTCAACATCAATATAACCAACGGCAATCACACGTTTTCCTGATTGAGCAAATTTTGTCGACAAATCAGACCAATACTGACGATCAAAGTTTTCATCGCCGGCAGCCAAATCAAATAATTTGTCCGGTGATCCCTTAATAGCGATAAACCGTTCGTGCTGTGGATTTTCTGCTAAACGTGCCATGTAACGATAATCAGAATCAAATGGAATACGATCAATCTCGTTTAATTCCGGTTCATTCTGACCAAACGCTTTATAATAAGCTGATAAAAATGACGCATCAGTAGGTTCACCATTGATATTCCAAACACCATCTTCTTCGGTTAAGAAAGTATCGTTAGCTTGATGTCCCATCGTTAAAAACCTGGCTAGCTCATCATCTTTTGTGATATCTACAGGCGTACCATCAAATAAAATTTCACCTGCCGGCTTATAACCAGTTCCGGTAACCTTATAATGCTTTTTACCAATCACAATGTCTTGAATCGTCATTTCATTTTTCGTTAAGGTTCCGGTCTTATCAGAAGCAATAATATCTACCGCCCCTAAGGTCTCAGCAGCCGGTAGGGTTTTCACAATTGCATCTTTTTTAGTTAGTTTTTGGACACCAGTTGCCAAAATGATTGAGGTCGCCGCAGGTAATCCTTCGGGAACTGATCCAACAATCATCGCAATGATTGCCATCACTAATGTTGGTAATTCATAAATATCTAACAACCAACCTAGAATAAATACCAATATGGCGACAATGACAATCGCCCAAGAAATACCACTTCCTATGCGATCTAATTCTCTCGTCAGCTTTGATTTTTTACCAGAAACATCAGCAACACTTTGTGAAATTTTACCAATTTGGGTATTAATTCCAGTTGCCACAACAATTCCAGTTGCACTACCATTTGTAACCGATGTCGAAGAATAGGCCATATTAACTCTTTCGGCTAATGGCACTTTCCCCGCCAGTGGCGCTTCGTTTTTTAACACTGAATCAGATTCTCCGGTTAAAGAAGATTCCTGAATACGCAAGTTATCAACATCTAGGATTCGCAAATCAGCAGGCACATTATCACCTGCTTCTAGATAAACCAAATCACCTGGCACTAATTCACGCGCTGGCACATCAAATCGCTCGCCATTTCGGATAACAGTCGACTCGACAGACAACATATTTTTAATTTTATCTAACGCATTACTGGCGTTTACCTCTTGAACATAACCAATGACGGCATTCACAATAACAACTAATCCGATAACGACAGCATCAGAATAATGTCCCATCAATAAGGTTAAAACCGCTGCCACAATTAAAATGTAGATAATAACGCTGTTAAACTGACGTAAAAAAATCAACCATTTCGGAACAGATTTCAACGTAACTTCGTTATACCCATGTGTGCGCAATCTTTCATCAATTTCATCTGGTTGAAGCCCTGCTGGGTAATTTGACTGTAAATCATCAACAACTTGCGATAAGTCTTGATTATAAAAATCTGACTTGTTTGATAACGGGCCGTCGTCTGATTCACTACTTGATCTATTCATATTTGTACACCCCTTTAAGGAAAATATTCTTTGCGTCTTGCTATTTAAGGTTGGCCGCTAGATAACAAATCTAGTTAGTCAGTTTCCCACGCATGTGCGCCGCTACTCCCGCAAGTGATACAAATATAATTTAGTTTGTTACATTATTGTAACATAGATAGCTTTATTCATGCACGCTTTCAAATTAGATCATTATTTCAAATAACTCAATGGTTTATCAACTGGTACCTTGGTTCCTTCATATTTATCTTTAATGTGTTTTTGAATTGCTTCATCATGATATAGCTTAACTAACTTTTTATACGTTTTCTTATCTTTATCACTAATATCACCAGCTGCCGCTAAGACATTCACATTCTGTCGTGTACTACGATCAACTTTTTCATGATATAACGAATCTTTCAGAACATTTAAGTTACCTTCCAAAGCGACTGTATTAGAAATCAAAGCAGCGCCAACACTATTTAAAATACGTGATCCCGTTGTATCATCAATCTTTTTAAACTTTAAATGACGCGGGTTGGCAACAATATCATCAGTATTACCAAGTGAATCAAAGCCCTTCTTTAACGTAATCAACCCAGCCGATTGCAATAACAGTAAACCGCGCGAGGTGTTTGCTGGATTATCAGCAATTGCGATTGTTGCGCCAGTGGGGATGTCCTTAATTGATTTATATTTATCTGAATAAATCCCCATTGGTTCTAAATAAGTCGTCCCAAGATTCTGTAATTTATTTTTAGGATTTTCATGATTATAAGACTTTAGATAGGCATCAGACTGAAAAGCGTTCACGTTCACATTATGTTCAGCAGTCGCATTATTTAGTTGCACACCATCATTAATCTGCTTAACGGTCAACTTCAAATTCAGTTTGTCAGCCGCTTTACTTTTTGCAATATATTGCCAGACTTCATAGTCACTCCCCATCGAACCAATAGTTATTTGTTCTGGTGCATGCGCTATTTTATAGCCGTTATACGTGTGCAAGCCCATAGCAACAGCAACCAAAACGACTAAACTACTGCCAAATATCAGCCAATTTTTTATTTTCACAGCCAAACCTCCTATCAATTAATGGTGCTGATATTAAAAACGTTCAAACTTTTTTGCTAACCAATCACCAAGAATTTGGACAAAAAATACCATCACTAAGATGACTAATAATGCAGCAATCGTGACGTCATTTTCAAAACGGGCATAACCAACACTAATGGCAATATCGCCTAAACCACCTGAACCAATTGCACCAGCCATTGTGGTTAATCCAAGCAAGCTAATAATCGTCACAATGGAAACACGAATAATATCTGGTAAACACTCACGTAAATAAACCCGATATATAATTTCAGTTTTGCTAGAACCCATTGCTTGAGCTGCTTCAATAACAGATGGTTCAATACTCAATAAAGCATTTTGAACTTGCCGTGCATAAAACGGGAAAATTCCGACAATCAATGGCACTAACGCTGCCGGTGTACCAACAGTCGTACCAACAATATATTTGGTCACGGGCGCCATTACCGCCAATAAAATAATAAATGGTACTGATCGTAGAATATTTACTAACTTATCCAAAAAATTATAAAATGGCGGATCAGCATCAATCCCACCGGGCTGTGTCACAACAAGAAAGATACCCGTTGCTAGTCCCAAGACACCGGCGATAAGCGCTGACCAAAATGTCATATAAAGTGTTTCCCAAGTTGCCTGCACAAATTGTGGCCAAATTGATGCCACATTTGGAAACCAATTAGCTAACATAGACATGCTCCTCTCCGGTAGAAAAATCAGTTACTTTGACACCAACGTCTGATAAATAATTGACGATTTCTGTAAAATGCTGATTTTCATTAGTTAACACAATTAACATGTACCCTAATGACAAATGGGCAACTTTTTGCACATTCGCAAATAAAATACTTGCTTGGGCACCATATTTAATCGCCAAAGATGAAATGATGGCTTCACTAGTGACTTCACTAGAGAAACGTAAATATAGTAAATGTTCATCAGGTTGCAGTTTTTCAACCAAATGATCATCGGCAATTTGCTGGCGCATTTCATTCACATTTGCAGCAGACTCCACAAACTTCTGCGTTAATGGTTGTTGCGGATTCGTAAATAGATCACCAACGCCACCTTGTTCAATAATGCGTCCATCTTCCATCACTGCCACTTCTTGACAAATTGACTTAATCACTTGCATTTCATGCGTAATCAAAACAATTGTGACTCCTAATTTTTCATTAACGTGCTTCAATAACTGCAAAATATCCGCCGTGGTTTGTGGATCTAAGGCACTTGTTGCCTCATCACTAATTAAAATATCAGGGTTATTAGCCAATGCGCGAGCAATCGCTACACGTTGCTTTTGACCACCTGACAATTCTTCGGGATAGGCATGTTGATAATCTTCTAACCCAACTAATTTCAATAATTCAAGCGCCTGCTCATGCCGTTGCTTACGTGATATTTTTTGACTGAGTAAAGGATATTCAACATTATTCAAAATCGTGCGTGAACGCAATAAATTAAAATGCTGAAAAATCATCCCCACCTTCTTACGCACGGCACGTAACTTTTTATCTGACAACGTTAATAGATTTTGTCCTAGAATATTAACGTCCCCTGTATCTGGACGTTGCAACAAGTTAATGATACGCACTAACGTACTTTTACCAGCACCTGAATAGCCAATAATGCCATAAATACTACCCTGCTTTACCTGCAGTGAGACATTATCAAGGGCCGTTAATGCCTCATTATTCCGTTGAAACGTGACATTTATGTCTTGCAAATCAATTGCAACTTCATCTGTTGCCATCGCCAATCCTCCTGCATCTTTTTATATCATTGCTATTAGCTAAAGTGCATACCACCATCAACCAATAAGGTTTGACCAGTAATATAAGCAGCATGTGGTGATGCGAACCAGGCAATTACTTCGGCAACATCATCTGGGGTACCTTCACGTCCTAAGCCAATTTCTGTTAAACAGTTGGCTTGTTGTTCTGGAACTGACAAGCCCTTAATAGCAGCCGTTTTGGCATCAATGCTGTCACGCAAAGGTGTGCGAACAATACCGGGACTATATGAATTAACGGTAATTTGATCAGCAGCCAATTCCTTAGCAGCTGATTGCGTGAGACCACGAATACCAAACTTTGACGCTGAATAAGCACTTTGTAAGGCAGATGCTTCCACACTTGCTAATGAAGCAGCGTTGATAATCCGGCCACCATGACCTTGCGCCTTGAATCTTGTTGCAGCAGCTTGGATACCCCAATACGTTCCTTTTAAATTCACATCGAATAACCGTGAAATTTGGTCTGGGTCTGAATCAATGACTGAATCAATAAAGGCAACCCCCGCGTTGTTAACAAAAACAGCTAACTCACCCAAATCTGCCACGGCATCTGCTACTAATTGAAAAACAGCATCACGGTCGGCAACATCAATGATGTAGGCTTTTGCCGTAAATCCTTGTTCTGTTAAATTCTCGGCCACTTGTGTTACAGTCTGCTCATTAATATCAGCGACGGCAACATTAAAACCGTCTTTTGCCAAATGATATGCGGTTGCTTCACCAATTCCTTGTCCTGCGCCAGTAATAATTGCGGTCTTTCCCATGTTAATGCTCCTTTTTTTGTTCAAAATAAAAAGTCCTCCTCCTGTAAAAACAGAAGTGAGGACCTCACGTTACCATTCTGATTCGTTTGTTGATTGCTCTAACAAACCTCATCACCCAATTTGGGTTTGTCCTGTAACGGAGACAAACCGTCTAGCGCTTACGAACTCGCTCACCCTAGTTGATCATCGGCCATTTTTCATCAACAATCACTGTTACGATTCTCATCAATCATCGTTTTTCTGTAAACAGCTTTTGTCATTACTTTCCGACTCATATCATGTCATTATATTTTCGATTAAAATGCATTGGACTAAAAAACGCCCTCAAGAAATAAATTCTCAAGGGCGTTTCATCCGCGGTACCACCTTAATTTCTGGTCAAAAGCCAGCTTAGTATGCCATTAATTGTACTTGGCATCAACTCGATATTGGTAGTTAACCACTGATGGCTTGCTTGCGCTCACACATCTTTTGCTCCAAGACCATTCTTCAGTTAGCTCCCTTATTTGCTTACACCAACCGCAAACTCTCTAGAAACGTCACTAGCCTACTCATCTCTTCATTGCTTTTTAATCTTTTTCTAATACAACGTGAATTGTATACTCATTATTTCAACCTGTCAACTCTGCATAAGTGAGTAATTTTTGTTAAGATAACCATATAGAGAGGGGGCTCTCGATTATGACAAAGCAAGATCGTGGAAATTTAATAGGCCTAATTACTGTTGCGTGTTTTCTGGTAGGCATATTTTTTACCAAACACTTATGGTGGTTGCTTATTATTATATTTTCGCTTGGCTTTATTTTAATGACGTTACTAAACAAATATAAGCCACTAAAAAAGGGACCTGAACTTATTTGGTGGCATGAACTTTTGGTTGATGTTTTTATATTTATCATCATCTTAGTTACTTTTAGTTTCAGATTTAATGATTCTATTTTTTCATACGATAATTTGTTTTTACTCATTATCTTTATAGTAGGTGCCGCTTTAGGTCTCTTAATTCGCCACACCAAGAAACTTCCTTAAAATCAAAAAACTGGCCAGAAAAATTCGGATTGCACCGAATTTTCTGACCAGTTATTTTTTAAATGACATCAATATTAATCGGCTGAATTCAAAGCACCCAACATATCAATATTACGTATTTTCCGCACCATGATAAGCATAACAATCAATGAAAAGATTAATGTCAATGCAGTTGAGATACCTAAGTTTGACCAACGGATCGTCAAATCAGCTAAGGCATTATCAGGTGGTAGTGTTTCCATAATAAAGTGATGCAAATAGTAACCACCACCAAAGCCAAACAGGATACCCACAATGGTTAAAATAATGGTTTCACGATAAATATACATAACTGCTTCACGTTGATAAAAACCAAGTACCCTTAACGTTGATAACTCACGGGTTCTTTCCGAAACATTAATATTAGTCAACGTGAACAACACAACGAATGACAACATTGATGAAGCAATCACAATGATCAACACAATATTATTCAGACCACCTAAAATGTCATTAACAATTGTCCTGGCCTGATTTGATTGAACTGCTGTCACAGCAGCATCTTGACTATTTAATTTACGCGAAACTTTATCAATATTATCAGCAGAACGATCTTTCAGATTTAAGATTTTGGCATTATAGGCAACCTTTTTGCCAAAGACCTTATGATAATAAGTACTATCCAGCACAATATTATGACCAACGTACATTTCACTAATAGCACCAATTCTTATACGATGAACTTGCCCAGCATCATCCTTTATTTTCAAATGATCACCCACTTGATAATGGCCCAATTTAGCAAGTTTTTCTGTAATCACTGCACCATTACTTTTGAGTTTTAATTGCTGATGACTATCAGGATTGCGCAAAGTAATAAAGTTATTAAACTGTTCTTTATGCTGTGGCACAATTAGCGAAATCTGTTGATTATTAATCAATCCCTTAGGGCGCGTTGTCACATTTTCATAATAAACAGTATCTTGCTTTTTAACATTAGCCATATTATCAACTTGCTTTTGATACTGGTTCTTTGCTTTTTGATCTGCATTAGGATTATAAACACCCATAACATCATAATGGGTTATTTTTTGATATTGATTATCAATAATCCCATTAAGCGAATCACGCATACCAAAACCAGTGATTAACAATGCTGTACAACCAAAAATACCCAAAATAGTCATAAACATCCGGCCTTTGTATCTAAACAAATTACGGCAAGTCACCTTTTGATTGAAGGATAGTCGTTTCCAAATAAAAGAAACCTTTTCCAATAAAATCTTTGTACCTGCTTTAGGCGCTTTTTCAACTAGCAAATTAGCCGGCTGTTCTTGCAACGAATGCCATACGACATAAATTGCCGGTACGACTGTACATAGTAAACTGACGATTAAACTAATTGAAATCCACAATCCCGATGGTGGCGTTTGTAGAGTTGGTACTGCTAAATTAGCAACATAAGCGTCATAGATTTTATTGGGCAATAGCCATGTTCCAAAAATGCTACCAATAATCGTTCCTAACACAGCAGCACTGGTACCGTAAATTAAGAACAACTTCATGGCATCAAATTTTGTATAGCCGACCGCTCGCATTAAACCAATATCAGTTCGCTTTTCTTCTGCCATGCGTGACATGGTTGTTATCGTAACCAAAATCGCGACCGCAAAGAAAATTAAAGGAAAAGTATTTGATAAAACATCAACACGTTTAGCATCTTCTCCAAATTGGTTATAGCCTTGATTATAATCATTACGGGTTTGTAATTGATAGGTTAAATTGCTTATGTTTTCAATAGCCTTAGCTTGCTGATTCAATTTATTTTCTGCTTTAGCTAATTTTTGTTGATTAGTTTTTAGCAGCTGCACATTTTGTTGCCACTCTTTTTGTTTTTCATTAAGTTGGTTTTTTTGTGCATCAGTCAAATCTGTTGCTGCACTAACATCTAATTGTGTTTTTGCTTGATCTAACTGAGATTGTCTTTCCTTTAGGCTGTTTTTTTGTTGTTCTAACTTACTTCTTGCATCATTAAGCTGAGATTGTTTTTCTTGCTTAATCTCTGATTGCCGTTTATCAGCTCGCTTCGCCAAACCTGGCGCTGCTGCATCAACGTTTTGATTCAACTTTTTCTCAAACTTATTTGAATAACTTGTTCCTGGTAAATTATCATAAGCTATTTTAGCAACATTTGAAGTTTGATTACTAAAACCAGACTTATTCAACACTCCAAAAGTTTCAATCTGACCTTTACCAATATTGGAAATTCCTAAATTATTCTTTTCCAAATAATCACTAGACGTCACAAAACCAACAATTTTATATTGTTGATGCTTAAGTCCCGCAACTTTTTGATCATTATCATTCCCAGTAAACTTTATTTTTTGACCAATTTTATAATGACCTTTTTCATATTTGCTTAAAGCAATTTCATTCGACTTATGTGGCAAATGTCCTTTAACTGTTTTATAAACTGAAAGCTTAGAAGTATTCTCGTTTAATCGAATTGTTTTCTGTGAACCTGCCATCAAAGCATCTTGATACGTACTATATTCAACTTGCTTAACATGTGCCATTTGATTAATATACTGACGATCATCATGGTTAAATCCAACAGCACTAGTGACTTGGGCATCAGCCATCTTGTGTTGTTGAAAGTAAGCATTCCCAGTGATGCGCATATCATTTCCCGTTGTTTTCAACCCAATCAGCACGAAAGTCCCCAGGGCTAACAAAATCATAATTGAAATAAAACGGGGTAACGATGATTTGAATTCGCGTAATATATTTTTCCTTAGAGTTTTATGCAACGAATTTCACCTACCATTCAATTTCAGAAACTGCTTTAGGATGCTCATTATGATAATTTTCATGAACTTGACCATCAAATAGTTCAATCACATGATCAGCCATATCTTTAATCGCCGCATTATGCGTGACAATTATAACGGTCTTATTATCTTGATGACTAAAATCCTGCAAGAGTTGTAAGATAGTTTTTCCTGTTTTGTAGTCCAATGCACCAGTTGGCTCATCACATAACAAAAGTTCTGGATTTTTAGCAATTGCCCGCGCAATCGAGGCACGTTGCTGTTCACCACCTGAAAGTTGAGCTGGAAAATTATCCTTACGCTTACTCAAACCAACTTTGTCTAGAGTTTCCGCTGGATCAAGAGCATCCGGTGAAATTTCAGATGCTATTTCAACATTTTCCAACGTCGTTAAATTAGGAATCAGATTATAAAATTGGAAAACAAAGCCAATTGAATTGCGTCGATAAGTAGTTAATTGTTTTTCTGAATATTCAGTAATATTTTTACCATTAATCTCTACTTTCCCTTCGGTAGCCGAAGCCATTCCCCCTAGCGTATTCAGTAATGTCGACTTACCTGAACCAGAAGCCCCAACAATGACCAGCAATTCGCCTTTTTCTACCTCAAAAGAGATATCATCATTAGCACGAACTTCTTGTTCACCATGGCCAAATATTTTCGAGTAATTTGAAATTTTAATATATGACAACTCTAATTCCCCCTTTGACTATGCTTATATTTCCTATTATGACATCTTATTTAACATGTGTTAAATGATATCCATTTTGTTTTGAAAAAATTTCACTAAAAATATATAAATCCAAAATTGTTGCAATAAAATAGGCAGAAAATCGTTATCAACAATTTTCTGCCTAAAAATTAAACTATTTAACTTTGATTTTGAGTATTACAATTCTGGTGATATCATCACTTTGACTTGTGACTTATCACTTTGCAATGACTTGATTCCTTCAATAGTATCATCCAATGGAATCTTCTTTGTAATCATCTGCTGGAAGACTTCTTGATTACTATTGATAATATTAATAACGGTTGCGAATGAGTTTTCATAACCTAATGTTGTATGGATATTATGTCCCTTCATAATCGCATTGTTAATATCAAGCTCAATTGGCTTACCAAATAGCGCATCAACTTGAATTAGACCAGTAGCGGTTGTAACTTGAGTTGCTGTATCAAATGTTGCTTGCACACCAGCGCATTCAAATGAAATATCAACACCATCTGGCAAATCTTTATGAATTTCTTCAGCAACATCAACCTTCGTTGGGTTCAAAGTGTTTTCGATTCCAATTTCCTTTGCCTTTTCCAGACGAACGTCAGAAACATCTGAAATATACACTTTTGTTGCCCCAGCAATTTTAGCCAAAACAGCTGTACATAAACCAATTGGTCCAGCCCCCATTACTGCAACCGTTTGGCCTTCAATCAAACCACTACGCTTGATACCTTCGTAGGCAACAGCCGTTGGTTCAACCAATGCACCTAAATCAAAGCCCATTTCATCTGGAATCTTGTGAGCGAATTGAGCTTGAACATTAGCATATTCAGCCATTCCCCCATCACCTGAAACACCAATAAAGTTACCACTGCCATCAGGACCAACAGCGTGCAAACAATAGTTGTACAAGCCCTTCATACAGTTACGACAATGTCCACAAGCTAAGATTGGTTCAACTGCAATCCGATCACCAACTTTAACATCGTGAACGTTCTGACCAACTTTAACAACTTGACCAGAGAACTCATGTCCTTCAGTAATCGGAACGGTCTGACCAGTCAAAGGATTCTCCTCATATGGCAGTGATAGCCCCTCTGAATACATGTGAATATCACTACCACAGATTCCTACGAACTTGACCTTAACTTGAACCTGATCATCTTTAGGTTCTGGAATGTCAACGTCTTCAATTCGAATGTCCTCTTTACCGTAAATTCTTGCTGCTTTCATTACTGTATATTACCCCTTTCTGTAAAGTACGCCTTAAAAATATCACAAAAATGTAAGCGCTGTCAAAAATAACGCATTTATTTTTTATTCCACAGTAAAACCCCATAAGTTTTAGCCTTTGCTTCAACTTATGGGGCTTAATTTATCTTATAACTTGAAATTTATTGTTCTTCTTGATTTTTGTCTTTTTTGTCAATATGAGAAGCTACAAAAGGTACACATATACCTATTAGAACCAGACCTGTACTAATAGCATCACCATGTGGAATATTCAAAAAATAAACAACTAATAATAGTGTTAATAATATAATTACTGATATTAGTCTAAACCAAGAACTTTTTTTCATAATATCAAATCCTTTTAAATAATTGTTTAATTCTATTTATATATTTAGAGTAACAAATTAAAATTATTGCTGTAAAATAATTTGCTTATTGAATAGAGAGACGTTATACATTTCTCTTGAAAAATGGCCCATTATCTTTGAATTCTTATTCAAGAATACGAATGTCTATATCACTTTGTAGATTCCAAAAATAACGATCCGAAACACCAAAGAATATGCCTAATCTAACTGATATATCAACAGTAATATCGCGACGATTATATAAAATATCTTGTATCACAGCAGTTGGTACATTAATATGTTTCGTCAATGTACAGTCTGAAATATTCAAAGGTTCCATAAACTCTTCTCTCAAAATTTCACTAATTTTAGGCGTCGGCATTTTATTCATAATTTTCACTTTCTTCTTTAAGAATAATCTGTTACTTCAACATCAACAAAATCATTTACTAAACACAAAAAAGGGCAACCAACGTCAACCATTGATCACCCTTTACTAAAAATGGCTTATAGCAAACCATTTATTATTATTTACTTATCCTCATCATCTTCGGCACGTTGTAGCAACTCAGATACTTCAGCTGGTTGTTCACCATCAGCTGGGGCATCTGACAAATCAGATGATGTTTCTTCGGTAGCTTCTTCAGTGACTACTTCTTCAGTGACTACTTCTTCAGTGACTACTTCTTCAGGGTCAACGTGTTCAACCTTAGCGAATGTTGATACTGCTGAACCTTCGTCAAGCCGAATAACGCGAACACCTTGAGTCGCACGACCAGTTTCAGAAATTGAATCAGCAGTGAAACGAATCATAACCCCTTTATTAGTGGTCAACATGATATCTTCGCTACCATCAACAACCTTCAAACCAGCTAGTGGACCATTCTTTTCAGTGACTTGGGCAGTCTTAATACCTTTACCACCACGGCCCTTAATTGGATATTGATCAACTGGTGTTTGCTTACCATAACCATTTTCAGTAATAACCAAAACATGGCCATTTTCAACTAACACTTGCGCACCAACAACATAATCATCTGGGCGTAATGTGATACCACGAACACCGGCAGCTGAACGACCCATTGAACGAACAACTGAACTGTTAAATGAAACAGCATAACCACCATGCGTACCAATAATGATATTTTGCGTACCATCAGTGATTAGCACATTAATTAATTCATCACCATCGTGAAGATTAATGGCTTTCAAACCGTGAGTACGAATATTACCAAATTCATTAACTGGGGTACGCTTTACAACACCTTGACGTGTCGTAAAGAATAGGTAGTCTTCACTTTCGGCAGCATCCCCACGCACGTTAATAACAGCTTGAATGCTCTCACCACTCTCGATACCTAACAAATTAACGACCGGAATTCCTTTAGCAGTACGACCGTACTCAGGAATCTCATAGCCCTTCATCTTGTAGACCTTACCTGAATTCGTAAAGAACAACAACGTATCATGGGTTGATGTCCCAATTAGTTCATCGATAAAGTCATCATTGTTAACACCCATACCTTGAATACCACGACCACCACGGTTTTGAGCGCGGAAATCAGCTTGTGGCATACGCTTAATATAACCAGCGTGTGTTAACGTCACAATGATATCTTCTTCTTCGATCAAGTCTTCATCTTCAATGCTTGTCACATCACCGATTTGTAACTCAGTACGACGAGCATCTCCATACTTATCTTGCACTTCAAGCAATTCTGTATAAATGATTTCATCGATACGTTCTGGCTTTGCCAAAATATCCTTGTAGTCAGCAATTGATGACAACAATCCTTGATACTCTTTTTCAATCTTGTCGCGTTCCAAACCAGTTAAACGAACCAAACGCATATCCAAGATAGCTTGTGATTGCTTATCTGACAACGCATAATCAGCCATCAACTTTTGCTTAGCGATTTCTGATGTTTGTGATTGACGAATAATCGTAATAATTGCATCAATATGATCTAGCGCAATTCGCAATCCTTCTAAGATGTGTGCACGAGCCTGTGCTTTACGCAAATCAAATTCAGTACGACGACGAACAACTTGTTCTTGATGAGCAAGATATGCGACTAACATATCCTTCAAGCTCAATAATTCTGGTCGACCATCTTTAACAGCCAACATATTGAAGCTGAACCCAGTTTGCATCAAGGTATTCTTGTACAAATTATTTAGGACAACTGAAGCTGAGACATCACGACGAATCTCAATTGCGATTCGCGTACCTTCCTGATCGGATTCATCATTAACACCAGTAATTCCTTCAATACGCTTATCACGACCTAATTCAGCAATACGCTCAATTAACTTGGCCTTGTTAACCGTATAAGGCAATTCCGTCACAACGATAATTTCTTTACCAGACTTTTCAGTTTCAATTTCTGTCTTAGCACGGACTGTTACAACACCACGACCAGTTTCGTAAGCCTTACGAATTCCAGACTTACCCATCACAATGGCACCAGTTGGGAAGTCAGGACCCGGAATTGCTTCCATCAATTCAGCAGTTGTGATATCAGGATTCTTCATCAACATGTGAATACCTGAAATAACTTCACCCAAATTATGAGGTGGAATATTTGTTGCCATTCCAACAGCGATACCGTTGGCACCATTTACAACCAAATTAGGAAAACGGGCTGGCAAAACAACTGGCTCACGATCAGTACCATCATAATTGTCTTGGAAATCAATCGTA
The DNA here is from genome assembly GCF_058506735.1 of Weissella sp. ESL1139. Taxonomy (NCBI): domain Bacteria; kingdom Bacillati; phylum Bacillota; class Bacilli; order Lactobacillales; family Lactobacillaceae; genus Weissella; species Weissella sp. ESL1139. Next base: position 1,755,844 of record NZ_CP196375.1, on the reverse strand, counting down.
TCTTTATTGATATCACGCAACATTTCAGTAGAAATCTTACTCAAACGTGCTTCAGTATAACGCATAGCGGCAGCTGGATCACCATCGACTGATCCGAAGTTTCCGTGACCGTCAACTAGCATGTAACGGTATGAAAAGTCTTGCGCCATACGAACCATTGAATCATAAATAGCTGAGTCTCCGTGGGGGTGATACTTTCCCATAACATCCCCAACAATACGAGCTGACTTTTTATGTTGCTTATCAGGAGTCACCCCTAATTCATTCATGCCGTATAAAATACGACGATGTACGGGTTTCAAACCATCGCGTACATCAGGTAACGCACGTGCCACAATAACTGACATGGCATAATCCAAGAAAGATGTTCGCATTTGCTCGCCAAGTTTAGCGGGCTTAATGCGGCTGTTTTTTTGTTCTTCTTCAGCCATTTGCTTTCCTTTCTTTTACTTTAACTGTTCCGACTATGAGCTTAAACGTCTAGTTCTGCATATTGTGCATTATCTTCAATAAACTTACGACGAGGTTCTACCTTGTCACCCATAAGCATTGAGAAGATTTGATCTGCTTCAACCGCATCATCCATTTCAACACGCAACAAACGGCGTACTGAAGGATCCATCGTTGTTTCCCATAATTGGCTAGCGTCCATTTCACCAAGTCCCTTATACCGTTGAATAACAGGTTTCGGTGATGCTGGTAACGTTGGCAACAATGCTTCTAATTCTTCATCAGCATCTAGATATTTAACAAACTTACCTTGACGTACTTGATATAGCGGTGGCTGTGCAATGTAAATGTAGCCTGCTTCCAATAATGGACGCATGTAACGATAAATTAACGTTAACAACAATGTACGAATGTGCGCACCGTCGACATCGGCATCGGTCATAATAATTAGTTTGTGGTACTTAGCTTTGGTAACATCAAATTCGTCACCAAAACCAGTTCCCATTGCTGTAAACAATGAACGGATTTCGTCATTGGCTAAAATCTTTTCCATTGATGCTTTTTCAACGTTCAAAATTTTTCCACGAATTGGCAAAATAGCTTGCGTTAGACGCTCACGACCCTGCTTTGCAGAACCACCGGCTGAATCACCCTCGACAATAAACAACTCTGAAATTTCAGGGTCCTTTGAGGTGTTATCAGCTAATTTACCAGGTAGGTTAGCAATTTCTAGACCAGACTTCTTACGCGTTGCTTCACGTGCACGCTTGGCAGCCATACGGGCTTTACCGGCCAAAATACCCTTTTCAACAATTTGCTTAGCTGTGGTAGGATTTTCCATCATGAACCGAGCAAATGTATCAGAAAACATACGGTCAACAGCTGTACGTGCATCAGAGTTACCCAATTTGGTCTTTGTTTGACCTTCAAATTGTGGATCTGGGTGCTTTACCGAAACAATTGCTGTCAAACCTTCACGAACGTCATCCCCAGAAAGTGGATCATCATTGTCCTTAAGAATCTTGTTGCGACGGGCATAATCATTAATTACACGAGTTAATGCTGACTTGAAACCGGTTTCGTGCGTTCCACCTTCATACGTGTGAATGTTATTTGTAAATGACAATAAATTACTGTGGAAGTCATCAGTGTATTGTAATGAGACTTCAACATCAATGTCATTTTCCATACCTTCAACATAAATTGGATCTTCGAAAATAACGTCTTTGTTTTTGTTTAAGAAGTTAACATATTCCTTGATACCACCTTCGTAATGGAATGATTCCACAATTGGCTCTTCAGGACGCATATCAGTAATTGAAATGCGAAGTCCTTTGTTCAAGAAAGCCAACTCACGAACACGGTTCATCAATGTCTTGTAATCAAAAACGATTGTTTCACGGAAAATATCTGGATCAGGTGCAAAGTGAACAATTGTTCCACGTGAAACAGGGGCATCTTCCACTGAAACTTCGTGCATGTTTGTCTTAACACGTCCACGTTCAAAGTCCATGGCATAACCCTTGCCATCACGAACAACTAATACATCCAAATTAGTTGATAGCGCGTTAACAACTGAAGCCCCCACACCGTGAAGTCCTCCAGAAACTTTATAACCGCCACCGCCAAATTTTCCACCAGCGTGTAAAATCGTAAAGACCGTTTCAAGCGCTGACTTACCTGTTTTTGCTTGAATATCAATTGGGATTCCACGGCCGTTATCAATTACCGTAATTGAATTATCTTTTTCAATTGTGACAGTAATATGATTTGCAAAACCTGCCAAGGCCTCATCAATACCATTATCGACAATTTCCCATACTAGATGGTGTAATCCTTGACTTGATGTTGTACCAATATACATACCGGGACGCTTACGGACTGCTTCTAATCCTTCCAAAACTTGAATTTGACTAGCATCATAGGCATCTGCTTGTGTATGCATTTGTGTTACATCTTCTTCAGCCATGCTTCCCTCCTTAAACTTAACAACTAGTTATCTTCACTAGTACTATCCTCTAAACCATTTTCGGCTTCTAACAAATGTCCCGAATTAACCTGAAAAACTTTCGGTTCATGAATCAATTGCCGAGCCACATCACTTAATGATGGGGTTGTAATAAATGTTTGCACCTTATCTTGCATAGCTGCTAACAGGTGCGTTTGTCGATCACTATCTAACTCAGAAAGAACATCATCCAATAGCAAAATTGGATATTCACCAGTTTCTTCCTTCATCAAATCAATTTCGGCTAACTTAATTGCTAATGCCGTGGTTCGTTGCTGACCTTGCGAACCAAAACTAGCAACATCATGATCATTAACTTCAAAATTTAAATCATCACGATGCGGACCTAACATAGTCGTTCCCATGATGATTTCACGTTCACGCAGTTGCTCAAATCGCGTCAACATTTCTGATTTTATCGCTTCTAAATCTTGTAGATTGCTTTCATTAAGCTGTGAAACATAATGAATTTGCAATTGCTCATTATTTTGGGTAATTGCTGCTTGCACTGGTTGTGCGGCATCATTTAATTTTTTAATCAAAATTTGACGACGCATAATCAATTCACTACCAAAATTAACAAGCTGCTCGGTTAAAACATCTAAATAAATTTGATCTTTTACTTGTTTACTTTGTAATTGTTTTAAATACCGATTTCGTTGTTTTAAAACGCTTTTATACTGATTTGCAATATATAGATATTTCGCACTCATTTGACTAAATTCACGATCAATAAATTGCCGTCTAACAGTTGGCGACCCTTTAACTAAATCTAAATCTTCAGGTGCAAATAAAATGACATTTAATTGACCAATATAATTTGCTAATTTGGCTTGATCTAAATGATTTATACGTGCTTTTTTACCTTTGCTGGTCAGTTTTAATGACAACGGTACATTGCTATATTGTCGTGCTACTGTACCAGCAACATGCGCTTCTTTGGCTTGCCAGCCGATTAATTCTTTATCAGATGACGTACGATGTGAGCGCGTTAAAGCTAAAACATAAATGGCTTCCAATAAATTGGTCTTACCCTGTGCATTTGGTCCTAAAAAGACATTTACACCAGACGAAAAGGTGACATCTAATGAGTCATAATTTCGAAAATTGTTTAGTTCTAACGACAATAATTCCATTAGTTTGCACTAGCACCTGTCCCATTAATAACAAAACGTTCTCCAGATGGGACTGCAATGATGTCTCCTGGATATAACTTACGACCACGACGATCATCAGGCTCTTCATTTATCAAGACAGTATTTTCACGTAAATACCACTTTGCCTGACCACCAGTTGCAATGACACTCTCTTCTTTTAGTAATTGCCCTAATGTAATAAATGGGGCCTGAATTTGCACTTCTGTTGCCAATATTATGTCCTTTCTATCGTTATTTTTAACGATATTTACACGTATCCATATGTGGTTTATTATACGCTTTTTTTTAACTTTCTACAATCTCAATCAGGCACTATAAGCCCTCTCAGGTTGTTTCCTTACGTTTAAATAAAAAAGCCGAAAAATGCTGTTTCGACGTAAAATAGCATTTTTCGGCTTTTTAATAGCTTTAGTAAGTACGAACTGGCGTAATTAATTGAATAAAATTGGTTTCATTATTTGTGGGTACCAATGTAAATGGATCCAAAGCGGTCTTAAATCCAATTTGAATTTGTTCATCGCCAAATGAACGAAGTGCTTCGCGCATGTAATCAGGGTTGAATGAAATTGTTAAATCATCACCAGCGGTTTCAGCAGCGAAAATTTGTTCTTCAACTCGTCCAATTTCAGGAGAATTTGATGAAATTAATGATTTCTCACTCGTAATTGTAAATTGAATAACGTTTGAACGCCCTTCATGACTAAGCAATGCAGCACGTTCGATTGTTTGTAACAAATCATGTGCATTAATTGTTAGTGTTGTGCGCTTTTCAGTTGGAATTAAACGTGATGCATCAGGATAATTTCCTTCTAATAGACGTGAGTAGAATGTTGTATTTTCGCCTAATTGGAAAATAACTTGGTTTTCTGCAACACGAACATCAACATTTTCAACTTCATCTAGCATTGCTTGCAATTGAGTCAAAGATGTACCTGGGACAATAATATCTGCATTAACATCTGAATCATCAAAAGCGACTGAACGTTGTGCCAAACGGTGACGATCAGTTGCAACAGCAGTTAAGTTTCCACTAACCAAAATGAAATGAACACCAGTCAAAATTGGTTGACTTAATTGTTTTGAAACCGCAATTACGGTTTGACCAATAATTTCATTAAGGGTCTTTGCTGATAACGTTAGATCATTTCTAACTTCAATTTCTGGCAAATGTGGGTAATTAATAGCATCTTGTCCATTAATATCAAATTCTGCATTCTCTGATTTAATTTTTGTTTGTAAACCAGATGCATTATTTAAATTAAATGTTTCTCCAGGTAGTCGCTTAATAATATTTGAAAAGAAACTTGCTGGTAAAACAATAGCACCCTGTTCAGCAATTTGTAGTTGTGCTTCGTCATCATTTACTGGAATTAAGATTTCAATTGAGATATCCGTATTTGATCCAGTTAAGAGTAGACCTGATTCATCAAGAACCAATTTAATGCCTTGCAAAATAGGCATTGATGTTCTTGATGAAATAGCACGGTTAACGTTATTCATTGCTTTGATAAAAGCAGCTCGATTAATTGTAAATTCCATTAGATCTCCTTAATGCGCAAAACCATAATTATGAAGTGCGTAATGACTTATTTAAATAATAAAAAGATAATAATAATAATAAGGGGTGTGTATACTGTGGAAAACCCTTGGGTATACCAATATACCAAGAATTGGTCCATGTACATAAGCCTGTGGATAACTTTGTGTTGTTTAATTAATTATTCACAAGCCCTTTTACTACCCATTGCTCAATTCTTCACGAATGTTTTGGACTTGTTCAGCTAAAATACTATCATTTTCAATCGCGTTTTCAATTTTTTCAGTTGAATGCATGACAGTTGTGTGATCTTTACCACCGAAAGCGCGGCCAATTTGTGGTAAGGAATCTTGTGTTAGCTCGCGGGCAATATACATTGCAATTTGGCGAGGTACAACAATTTCTTTGTTACGTTTCTTTCCATTTAGATCTGAAACTGTCACGTTGAAAAAGTTAGCGACGGCTTCTTGGATAAGTGGAATTGTAATAGCACGCTGGCGTTTAAAGTTCATGGTTTCTAAAATTGTTCGCGCAGTATCAACTGTTACGGGAACATTTGAAAAACGCATTTTACCAACAACTTGATTGAAAACCCCTTCCAAATCACGGACGTTAGTATCAACTGCAGCAGCAATTTCATCAATGACGTCGTTAGGAATGCTGAGGTTTTCAAGATCAGATTTGTTACGAAGAATGGCAACACGTGTTGGTAAATCAGGCTTGGTAATGTTTGCCGAATAACCCTGACCGAAACGAGTAACTAAACGCATTTCTAATCCTGGAATTTCTTTTGGCAACTTATCAGAAGTTAAAACAATTTGGTGATTTTCACGGGTAATTGCATTAAATGTGTTGAAGAATTCCTCTTGAATTTTTTCTTTACCAGCAAGGAATTGCACATCGTCTACCATTAGTAGATCAGCTGAGCGGTATTCGCGTTTAAAAGCTTCGGTTTCTTTTTGACCTCGGCGAAGTGCTTCAGTGAAATCGTTAATGAAATCTTCAGTGGTAATAAATTTAACATTAGCATTAGGTGAACGTTCTAAGACTTTGTTACCAATTGCTTGCATTAAATGAGTTTTTCCTAAACCAACACCACCATAAATTAATAGAGGATTCCATTGGGTTCCAGGATTATCAGCAACAGCTTGAGCAACCGCATAAGCTTCACGGTTTTCATCTGATGAGACAAAAGTTTCGAAACGAAATTCAGGATTTAAAATCGATTGCGTAACGAATTCTGATGCGATACTGGCATTACTCTGAGGACTTTCACTACTTGGTTGTTCATCAGGTAAATCAAATAGGTTGGTTGCTCTTGGTGCCATATATGTTACAGAAGGAAGAATAAATGTTGGCTTACCAGTTAGTTTTAGAGTCGCTGTCATCGCTGCTTGCATGAAAGCTTGCGAATAAGAACTATTGGTATCTAACCATTCAGAAGCAACTTGTTCATATGAAGTTGTTAGTTGCAACGTAGCGGTGTTGTTTTCATTTTCTACTAATTGTAGTGGTGTTAATGTTTCAACGTAATTGGCGAAGGAAAAGCCTTGCGAAATTGTATTGCGTAGCTCATCTTTGATGGCATTCCAAAGTTGGACGGGATCCATTTGGTTACCTCCTTTAAGGATTATAATATCTTTTCGTGGGTTTTCCACAGGACGTTTGCTGAGCTTATTTTCATAAGTAGCACAATTCATCAAAATTCATTTTATCAGCATGTGAACTAGTTTTCCACAAGGAATATACCCATAATATCAACGTTTTGCCCCATTTTAGATAACGAATTGAGATATTAACATGCTGTGGAAATCTAAATATGAGTTATCAACCGGATGTGAAACAAATTTTAAGGGTAATTCTGGAAAGTGTGGATAACTTGGGGGAAAAATGAGAAATTTACAAGGAGTTGTTAACAACCTAGACTTGCTATAATAATGTTTAAGAGAGTTATGCACATATCCACAGGGTAAAACAGGAATAGTTTTCCAAATGTGTGGAACATGTGGATAAACTGTGGATTTTGGGGAAAACTCAAATAACGCTCCGTTACTTTTTAAATTTTATCAACATAACGCTCTGTTAGATTTTGGAAAACTTTTTGTTTTGATCCGAGTTTATAAATTTTAATTTTTTTTAAGGAAAGTATTTTAATGAGAAAATTGAAAAGATTAAAGCTTTTAAAACTTATGAATTTTCTTGCTTTGATTAGGGGGTAATGGTACAATTGAATACGAATTGTGGTTTGGCCTCGCCAACCGCAGGCCAAATCTAACTACGAATGGGAGGTGTATTCATATGAAGCGTACATACCAACCTAAGAAGCGTCACCGCGAACGCGTTCATGGTTTCCGTAAGCGCATGAGCACTAGCAATGGTCGTAAGGTGCTAGCACGTCGCCGCCAAAAGGGCCGCAAGGTATTGTCAGCCTAATTAGGTCAGGCCTTTTATTAGGACTACTGATAATAATCGCGCATGAGTCGGCTATTGTGGCTGATTCATGCGTTTTCTTTTGTCGTGAAAAAGTTTGGAGCAAAAACAAATGCGTAAGAGTTACCGTGTTAAAAAGGAAGCTGATTTTCAACTAGTTTTTGAGCAGCATCACTCGGTCGCAAATAAAATGTTTATTGTTTACACAATGACGCGTGAACAACCAACCCACTTCCGGTTAGGAATTTCAATTTCTAAAAAAGTGGGTTTGCGTGGTCATGAGCGTGTGTGGGTAAAGCGTCGAATTCGGCAAAGTGTTTTGGAGTTTAAACCTAAAATGCGTTCGGATCTTGATATCTTAGTTATTGCGCGACCATCAGCACATGATCAAGACATGGCGATCATCAAAAAGAATTTAGAGCATGTTTTTAAATTAGCAAATGTATTTGTTGATGAAGAAACTGAATAAAAATTACATAATATATGGAGAAAACGAATGCAGACTGCTAAAAAAATGTTTACCATGCGTTCGGCAATTACGGCCCTAGTCGCATTACTCATTATGATTGTAGCGGCCGTGATGTACGATGGCCATGTATCCGGAGATGGATTTTGGCGTGGTATTATCATTGCTAATTTCTCACGTTCTATTTTAGGAGTATCAGCTTGGTTTGGTGATAATTACGGTTTTGGAATTATCGTCTTTACCGTGTTAATTCGTTTATTGATTCTACCTTTGATGGTTTATCAAACGGGATCAATGCGAAAGATGCAAGAAATTGGACCTGAATTAAAGAAGTTACAAGAAAAATATTCAAGTCGTGATACTGAAACAATGCAAGCGATGCAAGTAGAGCAAAAGAAGTTGTATAAAGATGCTGGTGTTAACCCATTTGCTAGCTTTATTCCACTTCTAGTGCAAATGCCAATCTTGATTGCTTTGTATACAGCAATTCGTACGACAAAAGTATTGGAAACTGGTACTTTCTTCTGGGTACAACTAGGAGAACGTGATCCATACTTTATCTTGCCAATTTTGGCAGCTTTGTTTACGTTTGCTTCTTCATACTTGGTAATGATGGGTCAACCTGAAAAAAATGGTATGACAACATCAATGACATACATCATGCCAATTATGATTTTCTTCTTTGCGATTTCCGTACCATCTGCCCTATCACTATACTGGGTGGTTTCAAATGCGTTCCAAGTGGCACAAACTTGGACGATTCAAAATCCATTTGAAATTCGACGTGAACGTGAAGCTAAGAAAGAAGCTGAACGTGCTAAGAAACGTGCAATTCGTAAAGCTGTACGTAATCACAAGCGTTAATATGAATACAAAAGAGATTGGGATACTTGTCCCAATCTTTTTTTGTTTTAAATGATGTTATACTTTGGATTCAAAGCGGTTTTGGTCACACTATGTCTAAACGTGCTCCCAAAACCTGAATCCTCAATGTAACGCAATTTGCCCGTTTCATGGTCTACGCCTGCAAACCGGCCAAACCACGTTACACACCGGATTCAAAGCGGCTTTGGTCACACTATGTTCTTAACCTATTTTTAATTTATAATCGCTATTGTATGAATTATGTTAAAATTAAGCATCGATATTAATTAAAGGAGCGTACCCATGAAAACATTTCGTGAAATAATGTCTTGGGTGATTCCAATCCTAGTAGGATTACTAATTGCCTTTGGGATAAGGGCCTATTGGTTTACGATGGTGCGAGTTGATGGCTCATCCATGGAACCTAATCTAACGAGTAATGAACGTGTTTTTGTTTTTAGGACTGATAAATTTGAGACAGCAAAGATGCATCGAGGCAGCGTGATTGTCTTTGATGCACATGGTGAAGACCCTACTGCAACGGAAAGTAAGGACTATGTTAAGCGAATTATCGGAATGCCTGGTGATACTGTGAGTGCCCACGATGGTGTAATCAAGGTCAATGGTAAGACGATTAAGCAAGACTATATTTCAGAAAATGAACAAGCAGCAACTAATGGTGTTAATGATGTTGGTAACTGGAATTCATTAGCACAATTGGGTGATCGACAAGGCTGGGAAGGCGATAAAACAATCAAGGTTCCTGCTGGTAAGTACTTCGTGCTAGGTGATCATCGAAGCGTTTCAAACGATTCTCGTTATTGGGGATTTGTTGACGATGATAAAGTCTTAGGTGTTGTTAAAGTCCCATTCTGGGGTAATGAAACAAAACGTAATAACATCAATACGGCTTGGAAATCATATTTTGAATAGTGACTAATTAAAGAGCAGATAAGAAAATTCTTTCTTACCTGCTCTTTTTATAACAATGTTTCGTTTTAATTTTTAAACGGCGTATACTATATGCTAAAAGGGGGTGGTGATACGATGCAATTAGGATTAAAAGCTAGTACAAATAAAGCCCAAATTGATGATCGATTACAATATCATCCAGATGTATTTGAATTTCATTTGGAAGATTCCGATTTTACAGAAGCAGGTTGGCAACATTTTATACAAATGGTTGCCTATGTGAGTGACTATGTACCGCATATTGTTTTTCACCATCCAATGAAATGGCATGGTCAGCGTTGTGAATTGTTTACGAATGAAGCAGTTAATCCAGCGTTACATGACTTTATCATACAAAGTTCTGAAAAAATTATTAAATTGGCGGCTGATGTTGATGGACAAGCTTTAGTGCATGGTGCCTATAAAAGAATTATGCCTAAAATTTTAAGGCACTGGTCTTCGGTAGAACAGGCACAGGAAGTTGTTTTTGCAAGAATGGCCCGATTTACGGATATTGCGCCAGATCATGTCGTATTTGAAAACGGCATTTCTCCTGTTTATGGTTATGGGGATGCCGAATTTGAACAGCGTATTATCGATGCCGCCCTTCCCTTAGCTTGTGACGTGAGTCATACGTTCATTTCTGTGCATGGTGATAATGATGCCTTAGTAGCGAGTTTGAAACACCTTAAATCGCAAATTAAGCACTATCATTTGGTTGATTCTATGGGACAGAAGCATGACAGTTTAACTGTTGGGACTGGATTAATTGACTGGTCACGTGTCGTGCCAGAATTAAATGCAAAAGCGACCACCATTTATGAAATTAACTTGGCTGATCAACTAAATTGTCGCGAAATGATTGCTAGTCATCAGTATTTACAAAATATTGTTAAATAACACAAAACAGCCCCGGGCAACCAAATAATGGTTACTCGGGGCTGTTTTTTTATTTCGGCTGCAAGATAACTTGATCAGCTGTTTGAATAAGTTGTAACGGTGTCTTAAAGGCATCTGAAAGTAAATCAACTTGAGACTGTAGTTGCGTTGCAGGGGCGCTAATTAAGTCACCTGCGGGTCGTAATAACCAAATATGTTGGCTATAACGGAATGCTTGATTTAAATCATGTAACACCATTAAGACAGTTGTTTGGCGTTTTTGCTGCAATTGCTGGAGTGTTTTTAGAAATAGTTCTTGGAAGTGTAAATCTAAAAATGTCGTTGGTTCATCTAAAATCAATAACTCAGGTTGTTGTTGCAAGACGAACCCTAACCAAGCTAATTGTTGTTGACCACCAGATAACTCGTTCATTTCTGAATCAAGAATCGCTGTCAGCTGAAGCGTTTTAATCACTTCTTGATCTAATGTCGGATTAGCCAATGTTAGTAGTTCACGAACTGTTAATGGTTCAAATAACTGATTTTGTTGTGAAAGCACAGCAATGCGCTTTGGACGGTCACTTATTACACCACTTGTCGGTAATAATTCACCCGTTAATAACTGGATTAACGTTGATTTACCAACACCATTGGGACCAATCAAAGCAGTAATTTGATGATCAGGTAATTGTGTTGATATATCAGAGAATAATTGATGGCTACCACGACTGAATGACAGTTGTTTAATGTCGAGCATGATAACCTCCTTTGATTAACATCAAGGCGAATAATGGACCACTAATGACCAATAAAATGGCACTCGTTGGTAATTCTTTTGGCGCTAAAATCGTCCGGGCAATTGTGTCAGCGTTTAGCAGTAGAATGCTTCCCCATAAGGCAGTCGGCCAAATTAAATGTTGGCTGGTATGCTTAGGGCTCATAAAGCGGGCAATTTCTGGCAAGATAGCACCTAGGAAAAAGATGATACCAATCAAACTTGTTAGAGCACCAGTCCAGAGACCGACAGCTAATAAGACGAACCAAATTGTTTTTTGTTCAGCGACACCAAGTAGTTTTACTTGGCGTGATGGTAAAGCAAAAAATTTAAGACTTGGCCAAATCATAATGATGAATAAGCAGCCTAAAATCGTCATAATAACCAGTTGCATAACTTGTGACCAGCTAACCGTACTCAAAGATGGTAATGGTACACCCAAACCTTCACTTGCAATATTTGTTAAAGCTTGGAAAGTCATGGCAGTTGCAATACCAAGTAGAATCAGCCGTAACGGTGCTTGGTGCTTGGGTAGAACTAAGAACCAAATAATCGTTAAGACAATACCAGTGATACCACCCACGAGAACGTTAAAGTTCAATACGCTGGGGATGATAACTAGCACAGCCATCAATAGAAATTGGCTCCCGTTCATAATTCCCAAAATTGAAGTATCAACTAAATGGTTGCGTAATACGACTTGTAGTAGCAGGCCACTTACACCAATTAAGGCACCACCGATGACTGCAACGAGAATACGAGGTAATCGATAATTGATGATTAGTTGCCATGCATCATGTTGACCGTGTAATACATCAGTTAGATGAATGGTTGTACTACCAACAAGTAACGCAATTACCATACTGATCAAAACTAACCCGGCTAATACGAAACGATAATATTTGTGCATTATCCCCTCCTATTTTTTCAACCAAGTTCGAATTTGTTTGTATGCATCAGGTGCATTTAAATTAGCAGTCATACTAAATGTTGGTTCATTAGCACGATAGACATGATCTTGTTGAACTGCAGGTACACTTTGCCAACTAGCTTGTTTAAATAAACTATCAAAGTTCTTAAATACACTCTTTGGCATAGCATGCGCCATTGTAATAATGACATCAGGCTTGGTTTGTGCAATTTCTTCAGCGTTCATTGTGACGAATGGACTTGAACCTGAGCCAACAACTTGTCCACCAGCACGATTAATTAAATCACCAACATAACTATCTTTAGTACCAACTAGGAAAGAACCACCTGGCATCCCCATCAACAACAAAACTTTTTTCTTGGTCTCAGGATGTTGTGTTGGGACATCCAAACTAGCATTTAACTTCTTAGCAGCAGATTCCTTATCGTAAGTATTACCAAGTTTAGTAACAGCATTTTGCAAATCAGATAACTTATTAAAGTTCAATTGTTGATGCTTAATATTGTCACTATCTAACTTTTGTTGATAGTCATCGGCAATAGCCGCATCAAGATAAACTAAATCAGGTTTTAGTTCACCAATCTTTTCAAGATTTGGTGCAACGTGATTACCAACTTGTGGTAAATCACGATACTGTTTTGGCAATTTCTGCTTGTTACCAGGCGTTGCAACACCAACTAATGGTACATCTAACTTATTGAAAATTTGAACTTGTGCATTGGTCGTCGCAACAAGGCGCTTATTGGTTGTTGATTCTTGACTAGGACGCATCATCAACCAGATCCAACCAGCACTAATAATTAGTAGAATTACTAATAAACTTATTAGTAATTTTTGTTGTTTGCGCATGTTCGATTACTTCTTCTTTAGATTGAAGACAAGACCAAGAATGACACCTAATGCCAACCCACCACCTAGAATAGCGGCAACTGGAAGTTGCTTGTTTTGATCTTTATGACTTTCTTCAGAAACTTGCGTTTTATTTTTCTTTTGTGAAGTTGTCTTCTTAGAAGATGATGCTTCATTATCTTGGTCACTAGCTGCAGTTTCAGAACTTTGTGAAGCTTGACTAGCAACTGATGCGCTTGAACTGCTTACAGTATTTGTTTCTGAAGAGCTGCTGTTTGCAGTATTGCTTTGTTGACTAGCTTGGCTTGATTGGTTTTGAGACTGGCTAGATGAACTAGCAGCATCTTTTTGTGCTGGCACTTTAGAAGCATCTAACATCAAACCAACAATATAGTTGTGATGGTAATTAATGCTGTTCACATCAACTTTAATTGCTGCATTGTGACGTGCAGATAGATTTGATGTGGTAAAGCTGTACGTAATGGTTTGTGAATTACCAGATTCACTACGAGAAACATTAGCACCCGCACCATCAATATTTAGCACTTGCACAGGATAATTACCCAAATCCTTACCAGTTGTAACAGTTGAAGTTACGGTATAAGAATTATTACCATTTGGCGTTACCGTTGCGGAATGCGCAAAGTATGCAGCGGCATAAGAAGTATTAGAAGTACCATTTTCAAGTACTTGTAATGGCACTGTATAAGACTCCGCATGTACTGCCGTTTGCATACCAAACATGCAAAGTACCAGCGTACATAAACCAACCAAAGCACGAAGATATTTATTATTAAGCATTTGCCTACCTCATCTTAATGAAATTTGTCAAAAGAGCAACTACAACATAACCTAATGCTGCAGCTATAACACCACCGGCAACAATCAAAATGTTACGTTTCGTTGTATCGCCTTTTTGTGAATCGGCACTAGCGTTTTTAGTAACTTGTGTATCATTGGTTGATTTCTTATCAGCCTTTTTATCGGTATTAGGCTTTTGGTTATCAGTATTTGGATTAGCCAAAGGCATTGTTGATGTGTTGCCTGTGAAACCAGAATCAAATCCAGTGTTAAATGTTCCACGTGAAACATCAGCACCAACTGGGCTTGTCATCATTGAATCAGACATGCTTGGCAAACCAGTTGCTGGTTGTGTTGCTTCACTAGCACTATTCAAAGTACGTCCAATTACCAAACGAATTGTGTAAACATGATCGTATGGAAGTGGAGACGTAAATTTAACGTGAATTTGTGTTGCAATTGGTGACTTAATTTCATTTGCTGAGAATTGCATCTGATAAGTAGTTTGATAGTAATTACCAGTCTTAACAGTACTCATACGCTTAACTTGGTGACGACCGTCCAAAAATGTAATTGGACTGTTGCCCATCATCGTTGGTGTATGCGTGGTAATAAATCCTGTGTATGAACCATTCTTGTTGTGACGCAATTGAATAGTAGGTAGGAAGTATTGTGCAGCAACTGATGTGCTGTTGCTATTTCCTTGCAAAATCGTCAATTGATGCATAACAGTATTTTTAATGGCATTTTGGTAACCAGTTGGCAATGCAGATACTTCATTGGTACCAGATGCTGCATTATTGTCTGCTTTAGTTGGTATAAAAGAACTATTATTAGCATTAGACTTCTTAAGGCTACTTAAGTCAAAGATAATGTCAGCATCTGGATGCTCCGTGAAATTGATTGATGGCACAAAGATTGTCATATGTGCTTTTAATGTTTGACGAAGTGAAGATACTGGTAATGTTACTTGCCAAGCATTGCCATTTTTATGAGCAGTAACGCCATTAACAGAGAAAGTCTTCATTAATGACATTGCATCTTTTTGTGTTGCAAATTTAATTGTAGCTTGCTTATTTTTAACCAAAATATTTGCTGAAGCCGTCATATATTGTTGCATTGTTGAAGTTGTGTGCGTACCTGTCTTGTAAACACGGTAATTGATACTGTAAATACCATTCTCAGAAAGGCTTAGCTTTTTATTTTCAGAATAAGCATCAGGCTTAGTGTTGTTGTCATTAGGCTTGCTTGGCTCATCAGGATCAGTGCTATTATCACTAGGCTTGCTTGGCTCATCAGGCTTAGTACTATTATCACTAGGCTTTGATGAATTACTCTTAGCAATGTCAAAGACGATATCAGCCGTAGGATTTTCAGTAAAGTTGATTGCCTCAACAAAAATAGACATTTCAGACTTTACGGTCTTAACTAAATCTTTAGCTGGTAAAGTAACAATCCAAGAATCCCCTTTAGCTTGAGCTTTGACACCGTTGACAGAAAATTGCTTCATCATTGACATGGCATCATTCTTAGTTGCAAAGTTGATGGTTGCCTTACCATCCTTTATGGTAACTTTGGCTGAATCAGTCATGTAATTAGCCATAGCTGAGTTAGTCTTTGTACCAGACTTGTAAACATGGTAGTTAACATTGTAAGTACCGTTTTCAAAGCGGTCAGTTAGCTTACCAGGCTTAGTGTTGTTGTCATTAGGTTTGCTTGGCTCATCAGTCTTAGACTCAGAAGCAGCGCTGGAAGAACTCTGGCTAGGTTTTGACTCAGAAGCAGCGCTAGAAGAACTTGCTTCACTTGATGATGAAGATCCAGCACTGTCATTACTAATATCCTTGATACTCTTCATGTCAAATGAGATATCAGCAGATGGCTTTTCAGTGAAGCCCATTTGTGCAACATAAATTGTCATGTCAGCTTTTAGCGTCTTCATTAAGTCTTTAGCTGGTAATGTAACAACCCATGAATCGCCTTTGACCTTGGCATCAACACCATTAACTGAGAATTTCTGCATCATTGACATGGCTTTATTCTTGGTTGCAAAGTCGATAGTTGCCTTGCCATCCTTGACCGTAACCTTAGCTGAATCAGTCATGTAGTTAGCCATTACTGATTCTTCAGTGGTACCTGTTTGGTAGACTTTGTAATTAATTGAATATTTACCGTCTTTTTGAATATCAGGCTTAGCTGGTGTTGGGTTGCTTGGAGTTGTAACACTAGAAGAGCTTGTTTGACTAGGCTTTGATTCAGATGAAGCACTAGAAGAACTTTGACTAGGCTTTGATTCAGAAGCAGCGTTAGAAGAACTTTGGCTAGGCTTAGATTCAGAAGCAGCACTAGAAGAACTCTGGCTAGGCTTAGATTCAGAGGCAGCGCTAGAAGAACTTGCTTCACTTGATGATGAAGATCCAGCACCGTCATTACTAATATCCTTGATACTCTTCATATCAAATGAAATATCAGCAGATGGCTTTTCAGTGAAGCCCATTTGTGCAACATAAATTGTCATGTCAGCTTTTAGCGTCTTCATTAAGTCTTTAGCTGGTAACGTAACAACCCATGAATCACCCTTGACCTTGGCATCAACACCATTAACTGAGAATTGCTTCATCATTGACATGGCTTTATTCTTGGTTGCAAAGTCGATAGTTGCTTTGCCATCCTTGACTGTAACCTTAGCTGAATCAGTCATGTAATTAGCCATTACAGAATCTTCAGTGGTACCTGACTTGTAGACCTTGTAGTTAATAGCATATTTACCGTCTTTTTGAATATCAGGCTTAGCTGGTGTTGGGTTGCTTGGAGTTGTAACACTAGAAGAGCTTGTTTGACTAGGCTTTGATTCAGATGAAGCACTAGAAGAACTTTGACTAGGCTTTGATTCAGAAGCAGCGCTAGAAGAACTCTGGCTAGGCTTTGATTCAGAAGCAGCGCTAGAAGAACTCTGGCTAGGCTTTGATTCAGAAGCAGCACTAGAAGAACTCTGGTTAGGCTTTGATTCAGATGAAGCACTAGAAGAACTCTGGTTAGGCTTTGATTCAGAAGCAGCACTAGAAGAACTTTGGCTAGGCTTTGATTCAGAAGCAGCGCTAGAAGAACTTGCTTCACTTGATGATGAAGATCCAGCACCGTCATTACTAATATCCTTGATACTCTTCATATCAAATGAAATATCAGCAGAAGGCGTTTCAGTGAAGTTAATTGCTTCAACAAAGATTGTCATGTTAGCTTTTAGCGTCTTAGCTAGGTCTTTAGCTGGTAACGTAACAACCCATGAATCACCCTTGGCTTTGGCATCAGTACCATTAACGGAGAATTGCTTCATCATTGACATGGCATTACTCTTAGTTGCAAAGTCGATAGTTGCCTTTCCATCCTTGACTGTAACCTTAGCTGAATCAGTCATGTAATTAGCCATTACAGAATCTTCAGTGGTACCTGACTTGTAGACCTTGTAGTTAATAGCATACTTACCATCTTTTTGAATATCAGGCTTAGCTGGTGTTGGCTTTGATTCAGAGGCAGCGCTAGAAGAACTTTGACTAGGCTTAGTTGCAGATGAAGAACTTGCTTGACTTGAAGAAGAACTTTCTGAACTACCATCGCCAATCTTTTTGGCACTCTTCATGTCAAAGGAAATATCAGCAGAAGGCGTTTCAGTAAAGTTGATTGCTTCAACAAAGATAGTTATTTCAGACTTCATTGTCTTAGCTAGATCTTTAGCTGGTAACGTAACAACCCATGAATCCCCTTTAGCTTGAGCTTTGACGCCGTTGACAGAGAATTTCTTCATCATCGACATCGCGTCATTCTTAGTTGGGAAATCAATGGTTGCCTGACCATCTTTCACGCTAACTTTAGCTGACTCAGTCATATAGTTAGCCATCGTTGAATCATCAGTTGTACCTGTTTTGTAGACATTATAATTAATTGAATAAGTGCCGTCTTGCAAGATGTCTTTATCAGGTTTAGTTGATGTATCTGACGATGAACTAGCTGGCTGTTTAAGTGCTTGGTTCATATCAAAGGTAATGTTTGAATCATAACTCTTGTGTGGACTCATAGGTACACTAGTGTTTGATGCAATAGTAACCTTGCCATCTTTATTTGGTGTCAAGTCCTTAGTTGGAATAGTAAAATCAACTGATGTTTTACCATTCGTGTCCTTGGTTTGACCATCAAAAGTGACACTTGGAATCATCGACATCAAGCTAGGAACACCATATGTGACCGTTACAACACTAGTTTGATCACCAATCTTAACGTTGAACTTTGGTGCGAAGAATTTGTCCATGTGGTTGTCTGGGCTAACATTGATTTGATAGTTACCAGTCTTAAATATGTCTTGCTTTGCGGTTAAGTTACCAACGTTAAATGTTAGATTAGATGGATAGTCTGCGACATGACCAAGAGCGTCAACATGAGTTGTAGACTTTAAGGTCACTTGGCCGTCTTTATTAGCCTGCAAATCCTTAGTTGGAATTGTAAAGGTTGTATCTTGACCAGTAACTGACTTCTTTTGACCATCTAAGATAATGTATGGAATCATACCAGCCATTTGGTCGCTGCTTAGACTTAGTGTTACGTCAGTCTTGTCACCTTTAACGTTGATACGAGCTGTTGGCTTTAAGAATTTGTCCATCCCCTGGTCAGCAGTTAATTTAACTTCTTTACCAGCAACGGCTTTCTTATTGCTATCATCAGCTACTTTACTGTCACCAGTTTTTGACTTATCAACAGTTGAAACTGTGGTATCACTAGTAGCTTTTTGTGAGCTGCTAACTGATGATGATTTAGATGTTGATGGTGCAACACTAGTTGGTTGGCTCTCCTTCGATGAAGCAACTGATGAAGTTGATGAGCTAGCTGAACTTTGCGCAACACTGCTTGATGGTGCTTGAGAAGTTGTGCTAGCAGCACTGCTTGAACTTGGTGCAACTGATGAACTAGCAGCACTTGAGCTTTCAGCTGGAGCTGGCTTAAATCCTTGGACAGCTAAACGAATGGTGTAGTCATGTACATAACTCATCATCGGAATGTTCACGTGGATTTGTGTTTTAATAGGTTGTCCACTTGCTAATTCGTCAGCCTTCAAAGTCATGCGGTAGACAGTTTCGTTGTAACCATTCTTTTCGGTCTTTCCCATCTTAGTTACATGATGTTGAGAATCGTTACTAGAAATTGGTTCATCTCCTAAGTTAACAGGAGTGTGTGATGTTAGATAAGCATAGTAATCACCATTAGCTAGCTTTTCTAGTGAAATAGTATTCAAGTAGAATTGTGATGCTGTTGATGTTGCATCCTTATCTCCTTGAAGAATCTGCAACTTATAATCTTGCCTTTGAGAAGCTGTTTGGGTTGTTTCAGCAGCATCTACGACAGTATTAATACTAGATACTGTTGTAGTTGTTAGCATACTTCCCAGAGCAACTGCAGAAAACAAGGTTGCAGTTCGTGAAAAAGTACTCATAATAGTTCCTTAATCCCTTCGAAATGTGTTTTTTCTGTCCGAATTGTAGGAATTCTTTAAAAATTCAAAGAATGTTCACAATTGAACATAACCCCTATTTTAAAGCTTATTTTTAGGTTTATCAAGCAACAGTTATTAACATAATATTATTGCAATAAGTGATAAAATAAATAGAAGAAAAATTAAGAGGTAAGGATATGAAACAAACTTATGCAATTGTTGGTTTAGGTCGTTTTGGTAGCTCACTTTTAGAGTCATTAATTGATGCTAATCAAGAAGTTTTGGTTATTGATAAAGATCCAAATTTGGTTGAAAGCTACATGGATATTGCGACCCATGCAGTAATTGCGGATGCACAGGATGAAGATGCGCTACGTGATTTGGATTTATCAAGTTTTGATCATGTGGTTGTTGCCATTGGTCATAATCAACAAGCTTCAATTTTGACAACTATTTTATTGAAAGATTTAGGTGTGCGTCATGTTGTCGCTAAAGCTGAAAATAATCTACACGCGCGTGTGTTAGACAAAGTTGGTGCTGATCAAGTTGTCCGACCAGAAAGTGAAATGGCATCACGTTTGGCTGAACAATTGATGACTCCTAACCTACTTAATTTTATTGATTTAGGTGATAAACACTCATTGGGTGAAATTAAAATCGCTAATTTGCGTTTCGCAAATAAAGAAATTGATGAATTAGATATTCGTAAAAATTACGGCTTAACGATTATTTCGATTCGTTCTGAAGATCGAGTGGTGATTACACCGGAACCAAATGAAGTGATTCAAGTTGGGGATGTGTTAACTGTTGTTGGCGAAACTAAAGATGTCAAACACTTTGAATCACTAGTTGCTAAAGTTAAATAGCGCATTTTAAAATTTTGCTTGACTAATAAAATAAAACATTTTATATTTAACCTACTAATTCCAATCTCAATGAAGAAAGAGGTTGCTAGTGACACACCGGACAATAGAAAGTTTGTAGTTGATGAAAGCAAATGATGGTGAACTAGTAATGGCGCTTTTGGAGAGATTAAAATTACCTGTAATTAAGTGGCTTAGTCATTGACTAAGAATTAGGGTGGAACCGCGTTATCAAACGTCCCTATGTCAAATTTAATTTGGCATGGGGACATTTTTTTATCCTCATGCAACGAGGTATATATTATGAGTAACGATGCGGAACGTGAATTATCACGTGGTCTTAAGGCGCGCCATGTCCAGATGATTGCCATCGGTGGTGCGATTGGAACGGGTCTCTTTTTAGGATCTGGTTCAGCAATTAAAGCTGCTGGTCCAGCTCTGATTTTGGCGTATGCCATTACCGGTTTATTTGCCTATTTGATGATGCGGGCTGTTGGTGAGTTACTTTTATCGAATACAAAGGTGCGCTCATTTATTGATTTTGTCCGAATTTATTTGGGTAATAAATGGGAGTTTGCGATTGGCTGGGCGTACTGGTTAAGTTGGTCAAGTTTAGCAATGGCGGACTTAACAGCAAGTGGTATTTATTTACGTTATTGGTTCCCAAGCCTACCACAATGGGTGACACCATTAATTGTGATTATCGTGTTGGTAACGTTTAATTTAATTAATGTGAAATGGTTCGGTGAGTTAGAATCATGGTTTGCTTCTATTAAAGTATTTGCGATTATTGCTTTAATTGTAGTCGGAATTTGTTTGATTTTAACGGGCTTCCATAGTGAAGGTAATACAGCCAGTTTTTCAAATTTGGTTTCACATGGTGGCTTCTTCGCGACTGGTTGGAATGGCTTTATCATGGCCTTTCCAATGGTTATCTTTGCTTTTACGGGTATTGAAATGGTTGGCTTAACAGCTGGTGAAACTGAAAAGCCAGAACGTGACTTGCCGAAAGCGATTAATTCAGTACCAATTAGAATTGGATTGTTTTACGTGGGTGCAATCGGTATTATTATGTCAGTTTATCCATGGAATCAAATCGATACGACGCAATCACCATTTGTGCAGGTGTTTGCGGGAATGGGTATTAAATTTGCGGCCACGTTGATTAACTTTGTGGTGTTAACAGCAGCATTATCAGCAGCCAATTCAGCAATTTTTTCAACGTCACGTACGTTGTATGTGTTGGCTAAAAATAAACAAGCGCCTCATTCTTTGGCGAAGGTATCAAAAAACATGGTGCCGGTGACAGGAATGTTGGCGTCAGCCGTTGTTTTCTTGGTGGTTGTTTTGTTGAACTACTTCTTCCCTTCAAAAATTTTCACCATGATTACTAGTATCGCAACCATGAGTTTTATTTTTGTTTGGATTTTGATTATGGTTGCACATATTAAATACAAGCAAACGACTAGTTCAAAAATGAATCCATATAAAATGCCATGGTTCCCGATGACAAGTTATGCCACTATTTTATTCTTTGTAGGTGTCTTGGTTATTTTGACTGTTGATCCATCAACGCGCTGGTCAGTTATTTTGACGATTGTATTCTTTATTATCCTTGTTGGTGGTTATAGTTTATGGTCAAAACGCAAAGAAACGAATAATTAAAAGATTACATGAGACTGAAACAAAAATTGTTTTGGCCTTTTTTTAATGGGGAGAAACCAAATAGCCCACACCAAACAGTAGCGCTATCCTCTAAAAATGTTATAATATGCTTATAAATAAAAGAAGCCTTGTTTGCACAAGACTTCTTTAGTAGAATCGTTTAAAACGATAGCAGATTATGTTTAAATAACCGTTAGCTCTGCCTAAGCTAAGACGGTTATTTTTTTTGGCTTAATTTTATCAATTCAACAACTAATGAGATTAAGGTCACGATAAGCGTACCAAAACCAATCATTAGGTGTAGAATCTCAAAAAAAGACACCTTTATGACTACTCCTCTCATTAGGATTTGGGTTAGGTATAGTTTTTACACCATAAACACCACCTCCTTCTTACTGGAAATAGCTACCGTCTCAACTTTTCTACTGATGACATTATAGCCTAGAACAGGTGACCGGTTCTATAAAACAAATGTTAACAGCAGGTTAACGTAACGTTTCGTCGACATTACGCACCAGATTTGGGTTGCTGTCACACGCTGAAAACATTAATCTGTCAACAATAGTTGAAAGGCTAAACGATCCCCATTTGGGACTGGCATTAAGACATGACCACGATATTCAAAGCCGGCTTTTTTGACGGTTTTCTGCATCCCCTGGTTAATTTCATGGGTATCAATTCGGATGTCACGATAACCGTGATCTAATGAAAGCAACACTAAATCATGAATTAAATGATGCGCTAATCCTTGCCCACGCACATCAGCATCAATGGCGATACGATGCAAGGTCATATATTGACTTTCATTGCCTAACCAAGAACCGTCAATATCCTCATAAGCTTGTTCAGGACCGGGGACTAATTTACCGACACCAGCGACAACATGATTATGAATTAAAACATAGACAATGCCTTGTTCAATATCATGTACAAATTCATCGCGTTGTGGTTCAGCGCTTCCTTGCCATTGTGGTGAATTTTGGCTACCTAAATAGGCGACTGCTTGTTGAATAATATGGAAAATAGCGTCCACGTCAGTTGGTTTTGCTAAACGTGTATAAGTTAATGACATAAAGCTTTCCCCCTTATCGGTATTTATTTTGTATTTAATTATAGCAAAAACACATAAAAAAATAAGTTAATAAATAGCACTTTTTTAACCTATTATAAGCTTTGATTCGGTATAATAATGAGAATACTAATTGAACGATAAATGAAACGAGGAGTTCGTGAATGCAAAAACGACCAGGAGATACTATCTTCCGTGCTGTTAAGGGCGCATTAATTGGATCAGGCTTTATTTTACCGGGTATTAGTGGCGGGGCTTTAGCCGCTGTCTTTGGATTATATGAACGATTGATTTTGTTCATGGCGAATCCATTTAAAAATTTTAAAGCTAACGTTAAATTCTTTTTACCAGTGGGAATCGGTGCCGTAATTGGCATTTTTCTACTATCTTTTGTTATC
The DNA here is from genome assembly GCF_058506735.1 of Weissella sp. ESL1139. Lineage (NCBI taxonomy): Bacteria > Bacillati > Bacillota > Bacilli > Lactobacillales > Lactobacillaceae > Weissella > Weissella sp. ESL1139. The sequence continues at coordinate 1,732,272 of NZ_CP196375.1, read as the reverse complement.
AGTTTCATGTTGGGTGAAATTGAAAGTGTGGCACGCTGGTTTTTCATTGGTGCTATTTTAGGAACTATTCCGACATTGTGGTACGAAGCTGGAAAACATGGTCGATCGTTAACTGATATTGGTTTGATGATTTTGGCCGGTATTTTAATGCTTGTATTTTTATGGTTTGGTCAACCTCTTTTCTCAACCATTGAACCTAGTATTGGTGCGTGGATTTTAGCTGGTGCGTTAATCGGTTTGGGATTGCTAGTACCTGGATTGAGTCCATCGAATTTTTTGATTTACTTGGGCTTATATAAAGGAATGAGTGATGGGATTAAAACGGGTGATTTATCAGTTTTGCTACCATTAATTGTTGGTTTATTAGTCGTTGTCCTACTTTGTTCTAAAGTGATGGCGTATATTTTTAAAGTAGCATATGCAAAGCTATTTCATATTATCTTCGGTATCGTGATGGCTTCAACGGTTATGATTGTGCCGGTTGATTATAGTGACTTTACAATGTGGCATTACCTATTTTCAATCGTCTTGCTAGCATTAGGAACATGGTTAGGTTGGTGGATGGGTAATTTGGAACAAAAGGTTAAACCAGCTTAGATTTAAGTGAAATCGCTTACACAAAATGTTTGTTTTTATCAGAAAAACGTGCTACTGTTAAGTAGTTAAGTAAATTAACGTATCTGGGGTGCCAATTTGGCTGAGAATATACCCACGGAACCTGATTTGGTTAGAACCTGCGCAGGAAGATACAGTCCATTTTATAGAAATTGATGGGTAGTCTTTTTGGGTATACAAAGAGACTACCCTTTTTATTTTATTCGGATTGCATAAAGCAATTGGCAAAAACTAAATCTAATAATCATCGTCTGGGGTGCCGTAAGGCTGAGATTTACCCATGAACCTGATGTCGGTAATGCGATCGAAGGAAGTGCGATATTTGACTGTGTGTCAAAGCCCTTCTTTCGTATCGGAAAGGAGGGCTTTTTTAATGATTAATGTTAATGGTAAGGCGCTAGATAATATGGTTGGCAAAACGCTAGCTGATCTAGTCGCAATAAAAACAGATATGACACAAAACGTTGTTGTGGAATTGAACGGTGAAATCATTCATCGCCCAGAATTAGCAACGAAAACTTTAGCTGAAAATGATCATGTTGAATTGATTTCATTTGTTGGTGGTGGTTAGAAGAAAGGAACAGAAAATGATACCAAAGTTTCAAGGCGTCGACGTTGAAGATTTCTTTATGGGGATGAAAGAACGTAATGTCGCTGGGACTACAGAGAAATTACAAAATGCCCGGGTTACGATTGCCGGTGCTGGTGGCTTAGGTTCAAATATTGCCATCGCGCTAGCACGGAGTGGTGTTGGTCATTTGACAATTATTGATTTTGACACGATTGAAATGAGTAATTTAAACCGGCAGCAATATAAAGTGAGTCAAATTGGGTTGCCTAAAGTGGCTGCACTTAAGCAGAATCTATTGGAATTTAATCCATTTATCGAAATTGATACAATCCAAACCAAGGTAACGCCTGGTAATATCGGTGAGTTATTTGGTGATTGTGATATTGTCTGCGAGGCCTTTGATAATCCGATGGCTAAAGCGATGTTATTGGATTGGGTAACGGAGTTGTATCCCGATAAGCCATTGGTTATGGGTAATGGTATGGCCGGTTTGCATGTGACAAACGGGATGCAGACGAAGCAACAATTAGCGAATGTTTATATTTGTGGGGATGGTTCAAGTGTTGGTGCTGAAGGATTGATGGCACCACGTGTGATGGTTTGTGCAGGTCATGAAGCTAATGCCATTTTACGTTTGTTAACAGACCAGCCTGTCTTATCAGAATAGGAGATTATTAATAATGATGGAAAATAATGATGATTTGATTCTTGGCGGCCACCATTTTGGTTCACGATTCATTTTGGGATCTGGTAAATATTCATATGAATTAATTGATTCAGCCATTCACCATGCGGGTGCGCAAATTATTACGATGGCTCTTCGTCGTACGAATACTAGTGAAGAAAACATTCTTAACTACATTCCAGATGATGTAACGATTTTGCCGAACACTTCAGGTAGTACAAATGCTGAAGAAGCTATTCGTACTGCCCGGATTGCGCGTGAATTAAGTGGCAGTGATTTTATTAAGCTTGAAGTTGTGCCTGATAAAAAATACTTACTACCAGACAATGAAGAAACAATCAAAGCAACTAAGGTATTGGCTGATGAAGGATTTATCGTACTACCTTACATGCTTCCTGATTTGAATGCAGCACGCAAGATGGTTGAAGCGGGTGCTGCTGCCATCATGCCTTTGGGTGCCCCAATTGGTACGAATAAAGGTTTGACGACGAAGGATTTGATTCAAATTTTGATTGATGAAATTGATTTACCAATTATTGTCGATGCCGGTATTGGCCGTCCTAGTCAAGCTGCTGAAGCAATGGAAATGGGTGCTGCTGCCGTGATGGCTAATACGGCCATGGCAACGGCTGAGGATATTCCATTGATGTCTGAAGCCTTTAAGTTGGCTGTTGAAGCTGGTCGTAAAGGTTACCTAGCCCACCCTGGACGTGTGTTAGATAAAAAAGCAGCTGCTTCATCTCCTGTCTCAGGTGTCAGCAAGTAAATCGGGTTATTCAAATGGTGCAAGTATTAGATTTAATACAACAATTTACGCAGGAACCTGATCAAAACAGGTTGGTTTATAACAAAGCCTGGTTGGTCAATCAACAATCGTTAATCCAACTTGGTCAACAAGCTGGTGCTACTGCAACGGTTGATGATTATGGCAATGTTTATTTAGATTTTCCCGGACAGCTAGATGTAAAACCTATCGCGACTGGTTCGCATATGGATACCGTGCGACATGGTGGTCGTTATGACGGGTTATATGGTGTTTTAGGTGGCTTTTGTGCAATCCAGCAGTTGTATCAACAAGGCCACATACCCAAAAGACCAGTTCGCTTGATTTCATTTAGTGAAGAAGAAGGCAGCTGTTTTCCAGCGGCCTTTACGGGTTCAAAATACTATACAGGTACAACGCAGACAACAACATTACTTGATGATCAAGGCATTTCATTTGATGATGCAAGAGTAGTAGCCGTTAACCAGTTACAAAGCCTACCCAATGTACAAAAGCAGTCGGTTGACCTACCTGCAACTTTTACCGAATTACACATTGAACAAGGTCCCAGACTTGCGCAAAGTCATAAAACAATCGGTCTCGTGACAGGCATTGTCGCCCAAAATCGATATGATGTGACCGTACATGGACAGGCAAATCATGCTGGCACGACACCGATGGCTCAGCGCCAAGATGCCGTTGCCATGGCAAGTAAGTTAATGACGCAACTTTATGCATTGGCAGATGAAATAGCAGATGGTTTGACGTTTACGATTGGTGAGATTCATGTCACGCCGAATACTAGTAATGTTGTGGCTGGAACTTGTACTTTTACGATTGATTGTCGGGCAAATACCGATGAACAATTAGACCAGTTTGTGACTAAAATGATGGCTTGTATTGAGCAATGTCAAGCAGCAACAATCACGCCAACCCTACATGTACCAGCAACTGCACTATCTACCGACCTATTGTCCCACAATATGAATTTGGTCAGTGAGATGCATGTTCCTTATCAAGCATTATTCTCAGGTGCTGGTCATGATAGCCAGATTATGAGCGCGGTTGTGCCAACCACGATGATTTTTGTGCCGAGTGAAGCAGGTATTAGTCATGCACCGGCTGAATATACCGAACCAGCGGATTTGAACACGGGTGTTAACGTATTAGCAGCTAGTTTATCGCAACAAGTAAATGAAACATGGTGAAGCAGATGAAGGCAAAATTGAATCTAACAACGCAAATTATTATTGGTATGGTGGTTGGTCTGATATTAGGCGCAGTTTTTGGTACTAAGATTGCCGGTATCAAAATTGTTGGGAATATTTTTCTCCGCTTAATTCAAATGGCTGTAATTCCTTTAGTATTTTGTACGGTCACGGCAGCAATTGGTAAGTTACCGATTAAACGCTTAGGTCGGTTAGGTTTTAAAATTGTGGCTTGGTTTACAATCACCACGTTGCTTGCGGCTTTAGTCGGTTTGTTACTAGGTTGGTGGTTCCATCCTGGTGTTGGCTTGCATCTAACGCTTGACCCGTCTCTGACTGATGAAATCACTAAAAACAAAGCTTCTTCAACCGATATGATTTTGGGCTTTTTCCCAGTTAATATTTTTGAATCACTCGCAAAAGGTAACGTGATTCAGGTAATTATTTTTGCGCTATTGTTTGGTTTCGTATTGAGCAAAGCGAACAATAAGCAACAGTATGATGGCATATTGAATGGTTTGCACCAAATAAATCAATTATTAATTGGTGTTATTCAAATTGTGTTACGTATCGCACCACTTGGTATCGGCGCTTTAATGGCGGCTGTTACAGCCGAGAATGGTTTACAAGTTTTACTACCCCTAGTAAAATTCTTGGGATTATTCGGCATCGGTACTCTTTTATTTTTAATCGGATTATTTGGCATGATTATGATACGAGCGCACATGTCTTTGCGCACGGTTATGCATGGGTTCGCGAATATTTTATTAATTGCAATGACCACAACTTCTTCAGCAGCGTCATTACCAGTAGAAATGAACGATGCACAAGAACGGCTGGGCGTTAATAAAGAAATTAGCGAGCTGGTGTTACCGTTGGGGATGGCACTAAACAGTAACGGTTTAGCCATGTACCTCGCACTAGCCTGCGTGACGATGACCCAATTTTATGGGCTATCCCTTTCGTTTATGATGATGTTAAAAATTGTCCTATTAGCAATTGTTGCTTGTTTAGGAACAGTTGCGGTACCAGGTGGTGGTATCGTTGCGTTGACAATCATTGTGCCAACACTAGGATTACCACTAGAAAGCATTGCTTTATTTGCTGGTATTGACTGGTTCTCAGGTATCTTCCGCACCGTTTTGAACGTGGTTGGTGATACCACAACAGCGATTATGATCGCTGCTGATGAGGATAAGTTGAATCAGGTTGAAGCAATGGAAAATTGAAATGTATGATAGAAAGCTTAGTCATTGCGATGGCTAGGTTTTTTTATTGGTTGGGATTTTGTTTTTGTGAAGTTATTTTGTAGAAAATTTTCAAATAATAGGGTTTACGCTGTGAAAATATAGTAAACTGAATACAGGAGTTTACACATTTTTGAGGGGTAACGTTATGAACGATTATGAGTCAGAGCAAAATTTAGAAAATAAACTAATGAGTCGTTTCAATGGCCTTGGTTATAAAACCGTGGTTCTACCAGATGAAACTAGTTTATTAGCTCATTTTCGACAAATTTTAAATGAACAAAACATCAATAACTTAAATCATGAGCCGTTAACAGATTCTGAATTTAAACGCGCACTAAATGAATTAGTTGGGGCCAAAAGTCATTATCAAATTGCACGACAATTACGTGGTTCAGATGCTAATCCAATGGGGAAAATTAGTATTCAACGTGATAATGATGAAGTGGTTTATTTAACAATTTTTGATGGCTTACATGTAGATAACAATCGTTATGAAGTTGCCCATCAAATTACAATTAATGGGACACATGAAAACCGTTATGATGTGACGGTACTTATTAATGGATTACCCCTTGTACAAATTGAATTGAAGCGTCGTGATGTTGATTTTAGGAAGGCTTTTAATCAAGTAATCCGCTATAAAAGTGAGAGTATGCAGCAAGGATTGTTTAGGTTCGTGCAGCTATTTGTTATTTCTAATGGTGGCGAAACACGTTATTTTGCGAATGGCGATGGTGATTTAAATGCTAATTTCATGTTCTATTGGACTGATAGAGAAAACAATTGGCTAAATGAACTTGATGCTTTTTCTGCCTCATTCTTTACTAAAGAACGGTTGCATAGTTTGATTGCTAAATATACGATTTTTGATTCGGCTAAGGAACGGATGATTATTATGCGTCCGTACCAAATTTATGCAGTTGAGGCGATTATGAAACAAGCGCAAGAACATCCTGATAAGAACGGCTTTGTGTGGCATACAACCGGATCAGGAAAGACGATTACGTCGTTTAAAGCTAGTCAATTACTAGCGCGTGATACGGATGCTGAAAAAGTTATCTTTATGATTGATCGTAATGATTTGGATGTTCAAACCTCGAAGAACTTTAATTCGTATATGTCATCAATTCCAGGCGAAAATGCATTGGACACAACGACAGATACAGGCAATTTGGTTAGACAGTTACAGTCGCATGATAATCCACTAATTGTCACAACGATTCAAAAGATGAATAGTGCTGTTAAAAATCCTAAATATAAAAGCTTATTGACTGGTTATCACGATAAACGTGTCATTTTTATGGAAGATGAAGCACACCGTAGTCAATTTGGTGAAATGCGCAAGAATGTTAATCAGTGGTTTACTAATTCACAACACTTTGGTTTTACTGGTACCCCTATTTTTAGTCAGAATATTGGACCAGATAAGCGAACAACCGAGTCTTTGTATGATGAAGAATTGCATCGTTACTTAATTAAAGATGCTATTCGTGACCACAATGTCCTTGGCTTTAATGTTGAGCAAATGGGTACCATTCAAGGCAAAGATGGTATTACTGATGAACAAGTAGCTGGTATAGATAAACAAGAAGTGTTGAATAATGATGAACGGTTAAATGGCATTGTTGAGCATATCATGTTAAATCATGATAATAAAACAAAAAACCGCACATATAACGCGCTTTTTGCAGTACCCAATACCACAATTGCACTACGCTATTATGACTTATTCCAACAAAAAATTAAGGCTAGCGGTAGTGATTTAAAGGTTACGACTGTCTTTACTTGGACAGCAAATGAAGATACTAATGAAGAACGACAAGGTGAGCAAAATGATACATCGCGGCATGGTTTAGATCGTGTAATTGATGATTATAATCAGACTTATCAGACTAATTTTAGTACCGAAGACTTTAAGGGTTACTTTAATGATATTTCTAAGCGTATGAAGAGTCATGATACACGCAATCGTGACAGTAACATTGATATTTTAATCGTTGTCGGGATGTTTTTAACAGGATTTGATTCACCCCGTTTATCAGTTTTGTATAACGATAAAAAATTAGAATGGCATGGGCTAATCCAAGCATATTCACGAACGAATCGTGTTGAAAAAGATACTAAATCATTTGGATCAATTGTTAACTATCGTAATTTAAAGGCAGCGACAGATGCTGCAATTACCCTATTTTCTGCCGGTGATGAATCAGCTTTCTATGTTAAAAAGTATGATGAACTACTAAAAGAATTTAATGGTAATATTAACGCCTTGCATAAGGTAGTACCACAACCGCAAGATGTTGATACCCTATACAATCAAGGTGATGAAGCTTTACGTAAATTCGTATTAGCTTTTCGTGATGTCATGCGGACGCATAATCAGATTCGTGTATATGACGACTTTAAATGGGACGATGTACCAGATTTTAGTAAACAAGATTTGGAATCATTCCAAGGTAAGTATCAGGAAGCTCACCGTCAACTTGTAGACGTTTCGCCAAAAGAGAAAACTTCTATTTTGGATGATATTGATTTTCAAATTGATTTGTTATCAACAGACCGTATCGATGTGCAATACATTGTTAATTTGATTAAGGCTATTAACTTAGATGATGATGACAGTCGCCTAGCTGATGTGAAAAAGATTAAGAACCTGCTAACCAAAGCGGCAACTGATGATCTAAAGTCAAAGGCTGATTTAATTGCTGCCTTTTTGGACGAAATGGTGCCTACTCTGCAACAAGGTGATAGTGTCGGTGATTCATTGAATGCATACTTAGCAAATCGTCGAGAATTAGCTGTTAATGATTTTGCTGAGGATGTTAATTTGCCAGTAGATGTCATCAAGAAACAAATTGATGATACAGAATTTTATGGTCAAGCTGATGCAAGTGAAATGAATACGAATTTGAATAGCGCTGGTTATGGTTTTAAGGCAAAAATTAAAGTAAAAAAGCGAATTAAGAATTTTATTAATGAAACGATTAAACGATTTACATTAGTTTAATATTTATAGAAAGAGAAAATTATGTCAGATACACATACAGTTCAAGCAACCCAACAAGCTGAGTTACAACGTAAATTATGGGCAATTGCCAATGATTTGCGGGGTAATATGGATGCCAGTGAATTTAGAAATTATATTTTAGGATTAATCTTTTATCGATTTTTATCTGATGGCGTTTCTGAGTATGTAAAAGGTTTGTTGCGCAACGATGATATTACATTTGCAGAAGCGTATGCTGATGATGAAATCCGTGAAGATTTAGTCAATGATATTACTAATGCTATGGGCTTCTTTATTGCACCTGAATACTTGTTTGAGACATTAGTAGCTGATGCGCAAGCTGGTAGTTTTGATGTTGAAAAGCTACAAACTGCTGTTAATGCTGTACAAACATCAACAATTGGTGAGAGTTCTGAAGAAGATTTTCGTGGTTTGTTTGATGATATGGATTTGAATTCGACACGTTTGGGTAATACGGTTGCTGAGCGTAGCGCATTGATGCAAAAAGTACTTTTGAATTTAGCTGACTTAAACATGGGTCAAGATGAAGTTCAAATTGATGTGCTTGGGGATGCCTATGAATATCTAATTGGTCAATTTGCTGCCAATGCCGGTAAAAAAGCTGGTGAGTTCTATACACCACAACAAGTTTCAAAGTTATTGGCCCAAATTGTTGCTAAAGGTCACGATAAATTACAAAGTGTCTATGACCCAACGATGGGTTCTGGTTCATTGTTGCTTCGTATTGGTGATTACACGACAGTTGGTAATTATTATGGACAAGAATTAAACCGTACGACATATAATTTGGGTCGTATGAATCTATTAATGCATGGTGTTAGTTATAATCAATTTAGTGTACAACAAGGTGATACTTTGGAAGATGATCATTTTGCTGGTCAACAATTCGATGCTGTCGTCGCCAACCCACCCTATTCTGCTAAGTGGAATACGGAAGGCAAACTAGATGATGAACGCTTCCGTAAGTACGGTAAAACGGCACCAAAATCTAAGGCTGACTTTGCCTTTGTGCAACACATGCTATCACACTTGAATAGTGAAGGTACAATGGCTGTTGTTTTGCCACATGGTGTTTTGTTCCGTGGCGCTGCTGAAGGTGTTATCCGTCGTTATATGATTGAACAGGATAATGTGTTGGATGCTGTAATTGGTTTACCAGCTAATTTGTTCTTTGGTACCTCTATCCCAACTACTGTGTTGGTATTTAAGAAGAACCGTACTAATCAAGATATTTTCTTTATCGATGCTTCATCAGAATTTGAAAAAGGTAAAAACCAGAATAATTTGACGGATGTGCAATTAGAAAAGATTGTTTCAACTTATGATAACCGTGTTGATGTTGACAAATATGCACACGTTGCAACTCGTGATGAGATTGTGGAGAATGACTTTAATTTGAACATTCCCCGCTATGTCGATACGTTTGAAGAAGAAGAACCAATTGATTTGGATGCTGTAAATAAAGAGCTTGCTGAAACGGATGCTGAAATTGAAAAATTGACGGCTGAATTTGACGCAATGGTCGCAGAACTAGTAGAAACGGGTGAAGAATAATGGGGATGCAACCAAAGCTAAGATTTAAGGGATTTACGGACGATTGGGAAAAGCGTCGGTTGGGTGATATTGGTGATACTTTTACAAGTTTGTCAGGTAAGAAAAAAGAAGATTTTGGTCACGGTGATGCGAAGTTTATAACATACATGAATGTTTATCAAAACGCTATTGCGTCTATTTCAGGGACAGATAATATCGAAATTGATGATAAGCAACATCAGGTCAGAAAAGGTGATATATTTTTTACAACGTCATCAGAAACACCTCAAGAAGTTGGAATGTCAAGTGTTTGGAAATATGATATTCCAAACATCTACTTAAATAGTTTTTCGTTTGGTTATCGCCTGAAAGTAAAATTTGATTTAAATTATTTTGCATATATGCTTCGATCACCACAAGTTAGAAAAGATATTATATTGCTTGCTCAAGGAATTTCTCGATTTAATATTTCTAAAAATAAATTGATGGATATTGAAGTTCCTATACCTTTAAAGCATGAACAAACTAACATTGGAAAATTCTTTTTAAGCTTAGATAGTCTGATTACTGTCAACCAGCGTAAAGTAGATTTGCTGAGAAAGAAAAAATCAGCTTATTTGCAAAAATTATTTCCGAAAAATGGTTCTATCATTCCTGAATTAAGATTCAAAGGATATACTGACGTTTGGGAAAAGCGTCGGTTGGGTGATGTTTCAAATAAGGTAATTGAGAAAAACTCAGAAAATTTATTTTCTGAAACATTTACCAACTCTGCTGAGTATGGAATTGTCAGTCAACAAGATTATTTTGATAAAAGTATTTCTAATGAAAAAAATTTGAATACATATTATGTAGTTCATAATGGTGATTTTGTTTACAATCCACGTATTTCGAATTACGCACCAGTTGGCCCTATTAAGAGAAATAGATTAGGACGTTCTGGCGTGATGTCTCCGCTATATTACATTTTTCGAACATATAATATTGATGAACTTTATTTAGAAAAATATTTTGAAAGTACAAAGTGGCATCGTTTTATGAAGCTAAATGGTGATACGGGTGCAAGAGCAGATCGTTTTGCAATTAAAGATAAAGACTTTATACAAATGCCGATACCACTCCCTGAGAAATTAGAGCAGAAAAAAATTGCACGAATTTTAGAATGTATAGATTCATTAATAACTGTCAACCAACGTAAAGTAGATTTATTACAAAAAAAGAAAAAAGCATTGTTACAACAGATGTTTGTTTAATAATATTAATTATATGTAGTTATTTTAAAACTTATCTTTATAAATTATGAAAAGATGAATATATAAAAATGTATTTATAATATCTTGCGAGTGTAGGCTATCAGGGCATCTTGATAGCCTTTTTTACAGCGTATTTTCTTTTTTGAGTTAGCGGGTAGATAAAAGGCCATGATACCGGTTGACAGTTATGAGGTTATCGAGTAGGGAAAAAAGATTACCTATTTTTACTTGCTCATTAAGTTTGGGAGCTAGTTGTTGGATCTGGTTAATTGTCTTTTTAGATAATGAAGGTACACCTGTTGATTCATCATACTTTTCCCAATTTATTAGTTGAAACAGCTTAAAGACAAAATTTAAATCGTAGCCTTTATTGGGTACTGCATAGAATAGTGTATCCACTGTCCAATATGGAGCATAAAGAACATATGGTTTGTTAATAGTCCCCTTTCTTCCAATACCTATACCATCATCATGAGATAAGGCAGCATTAACACTTAGCATATAGCCACCTGTACCATAAACCGGAATGTTTCCTTTTTCTAAGTGTTTATAGTCCTTACCACTATTCACCGACATCATTTGGTCAAATTTACGCTTTTCCCAAACTAATGCATTTTGAAGAAATATCTTTGTTGTTTTTACTTGGGAAAAGCGTCAGTTAAAAGAGTTGGGGCAAGCACAATCGGGCGTTGGATTTCCTGATGTTGAACAAGGTGGGAATAAAGGTATTCCATTTTACAAGATTTCAGATATGAATAATACTGGAAACGAAATTGAAATGGTAAGATCAAATAATTATGTTAATAATGAACAACTTTTACGAAAAAGGTGGAAACCAATTAATACAGTACCAGCTGTTATCTTTGCAAAAGTAGGGGCTGCAATCATGCTTAATCGAAAGCGTATGGTTAATCATCCTTTTTTAATTGACAATAATACTATGGCTTATATTTTTAATGACAGTTGGAATATAGAGTTTGGTAAAACAATTTTTGAAACAATTAATTTACCTAAATATGCCCAAATTGGAGCTTTACCTTCATATAATGCTTCTGACATTGAAAGTATTGAAATAAAGGTTCCTGTTAAAACAGAACAAGAAAAAATAGGTCATTTCTTTAGATCACTTGATCAACTAATTACTGTCAACCAGCGCCCACCCCCAAAGTAGTGATCAACTACAAACACTACCTTTACGCTGCGATCCCCCCTAATATAAGCGTTATTATCGCATAAAAGGCCATGTTAAGTGTAAAACCACATGGCCTTCATAAATACTTTTTACATGCAATTACATTAACGTGGTTAAGTAGCGCATGATTTTGTCGGTGTCAGCATTTTCTAATTCTTGAATAACGTGTAAGTAAGTTCGTTGCGTTGTGTTCATATTTGAGTGACCAAGCCGTTGTGCGACAGATCCGATTGAAACACCAGCGTAAAGCAATAATGAGGCGTGTGTATGTCGCAAACCGTGGATGCTAATTTCAGGGATACCCGCCTTTCTACAGTAACGTGATAATTTGTCATTAGCGGTTTCGTTGTAGAATTTTTTGCCGGGAACTACAAAAATTGGCTGTGTTTTAGGTAAATCCTTAATAAGTTGTGCAAATTGCATGGCAACTTGCCAATCAATAGGAACTTTTCGAACTGAAGCAGTGTTTTTAGTAGGTGTGAACCCCCCCTTTACTGACTTATAATCCCAGGTTTTATTAACTGATAATGTTAAACGAGATAAATCAAAGTCATTTGGTGTAACCCCGAGTGCTTCGCTAAAACGTAAACCTGTTTTTGCAATAAGTAAAAAGAAGTAATCTAGGGAAAGTTCATCCCCTAAATCTAATTGCGCTAATAGTTTAGTCAGTTGTTGTTGATTTAGATATTTAATTTTATGATTTTGCGTTATGGTTCCTTTGATAACAATTTTACGAGTTGGATCAACTGTTAAGAGCCCTTCTTCTAGTGCATCTAAAATACCTGATTTTACTTGATGATGAAAATCTAAAACGGTTTGTTTTTCATGTGTTTCAGCATATTGATTGAGTAGTTCTTGATAAATTTGGCGAGTTAAATCACATAATCGTAATTTAGGTACTAATTTGCGTAACTGTTTGTAAGTTTGTTTGTATTTGGCATACGTAACTGGTCGAACGGCTCCTTCCTTATAAAGCGTCATCCATTGGTGGTAGTACTCATGGAAAAGCATTGTGTTACTTTGTGACATGATGTCACCTCCTAAAAATTTTTCCTTATGATGTAATTCATAAGGTACTGTTATAATTAGAAAATTTGTATTAAAAAGCAACTAAATAGATTATCGCGAGTATAATTACTTGTAGATTCATGAAATTTTGAGATATTTAAATATATCAGTTGTTAATAATGGGGAACGTGCAAAATAAATCGTTAAATTAATGGAGTACAGTGATGGGAAATAATGATAAACATGGGCATTTTTGGACACATAAATTTGGTATAGATAGACATATAAATCCTGAAAATGTAGGTATGCCAGGTTCGTGGTTATCACAATTTAATAGTAATTCGTCTTCGTCTCAAATTGAAAAGATTTCAGTCGTGGCTATTATTCAAGCTTTAAAAGAATTTGGTGGGCCAACTAAAGCAAAATTAGTTAAAGATCGTGCGAGTGAATATGAATATTACACACAAGAAGATCGAGATGAGACTGGAAATTCCGGATACAATGTTTTGAATCTTCATCAACAATTTGCGATGTCTAATTTAAAACGCGCAGGTTTATTAGATTCTCCTAGCCGCGGTGTTTGGGAATTGACTGAAAAAGGTCGCAAGATAAACTTAGAAACATTTGATATTTGGGATGATGTTTATTCAAAATCTATACCTATTTGGGAAGAAGCAAAAGCAAAAAAGAAACAGAAAAAAGAACTTTCTACAAAAGAAGAAGCGCTTGTTGAGGAAACTAATGATATAACGAGTGAAGATTATGTGACAGATATTGACGAAGGTGAAGTATGGCGTGAAAAATTATTAGATAAATTGCAACGTATGAATCCTTATAAATTTGAAGAATTAATTGTTAGTTTGATGCGTAAAATAGGTATTAAAATGGAACAAACACCTAAATCAGGTGATAGTGGCATTGATGGTATTGGTTATTTAAGAACGCCAGAATTATTGACTTATAAAGTTGTTTTGCAGACAAAACGATTTAATAAAGGCCAAGTAACTGGACCAGATATTAGTAATTTTGCTGGAAGTACCAGTGGACATAATGCTGACCGTGGTATTTTTGTGACAACATCAGTTTATACCAAAGATGCCATTGAAAGATCTCGTCAAGGAGCTAACTTGATTACACTAATTAATGGTGATGAGTTAATAGATTTGTTATATGAAAATCAGATGGGTGTTCGTGAAAAGACAATTGTAGTAATAGATGATGATTTATTTGCAGAAGACTAATTATTGACTAACATAGCCCCTGTCTTATCATACAGACGTACACGTACACGTACACGTACACGTACACGTACACGTACACAAAAAGCCACTCCGTAAACTATTAGACTATTAGGTCTAACAATTACGGAGTGGCTTATTTTTTGTTTTTATTTATGTGGCAATAAATTCGAAAGTTAATCTAGAAATTCATTCAAAATATCGCTAAATGCTGGCAAATCTTCAGCTGAAGCATCATAAGTGTCACGATAATTTTGGACCATTTCATCACCAAATACACTAGTTTCTAGTGGGATAAAGCTTGTATCGATTGGGTCAATGTCTTGAATCTTAGCATCAAGTAAGATTGGCTTGGTATTGCCATTTGCTTGTAGCTCATTGATTTGAGTCATCGCATCATGTAGTTCTGCAAGATTGGTAACGGTAAAGCCAATTGCACCCATATTATTAGCGATTTCACCCCAGTTAGCACCTAGTAAATCGATACCATAAGGTGCTTGGTTGGCTTGAATCTTTTCATGCGCGATGAAACCAAATGAACGGTTTTCCAAAACAACATTAATAACTGGCAAATTATATTTCACCTCAGTTAATAGATCAGGCATGACCATTGCATAACCACCATCCCCTGAGATTGACCAAACTTGGCTGTCAGGGAAGCTTAGTTTACCAGCAAGGCCGGCAGGTAGACCGAAGCCCATTGTACCGTACCAAGCAGACATGGTGAACTTTTGTTGCTTATTGAATGGTAATTGGCGGATAGACCATTCAGTGTTATTACCAACATCAAGACCAAAGACAGCATCATCAGTTGCATTATCAGCAATGGTCTTTAGGACACCTTCAGCACGCAAACCAACTTTGTCGTCTTGTGCTAACTTATCTAACCAAGTTAACCATAAAGCACGGTCTTTTTTAGCAGCCTCTAGGAATGGTGTTGTTTCGGCTTGGTAATTGGTCTTTGCTAACTCATCTAAGAAACGATGTGCATCTGCCAAAACAGTGATACTGGTATCAAATTGCTTACCTAAATCAGCAAGATTGTTGTTGACCTGAATAAATGTTTTGTCTTGTGGTATATAACGAGCAAATGGATAGTTGGTACCTACAAATAGAATCAAATCACTTGCTTGGCTCACTTCAAAAGCTGATTTAGTACCTAGGCGACCCTGAGCTCCCATGTAATAAGGATGATTAGTTGGGAAGACATCGGTTGCTGGTGCGGTTGATAAGACTGGCATACCGAATTTTTCTGCAACAGCCACAGCTGCTTCACGAGCACCACGAGCTCCTTGTCCTAACCACATGATTGGGCGTTTAGCTGATTTAATTGCTGATGCAACTTGGGTAACGTCATCATCTGAGATTGCCAAATCTAATTGGTTTTGTTTCAAAGGCTTTGTTTGCATGTCAGTGTAGTCAATTTCTTGTCCTGATAAATCATCTGGCAAGATAACGACTGAAACTGAACGAGTTGCATATGCTGAACGAATAGCTTCATCCACTACTTTAGGAATTTGGTCAGCGCTAACGACTTGCTTATGGAAAGTTGCGACGTCAGCGAAGATTGGATCTTGATTCATTTCTTGGAAAAAGTTCGTATTCATTACACCAGTGGCTGATTGACCTACTAATGCCAAAACGGGCGCGTGGTCCATTTTTGCATCATACAAACCATTTAATAGATGAACTGAACCAGGACCAGCTGATCCAAAAGCAACTCCAATTGTACCAGTTAACTTTGAGTCAGCTGATGCAGCCAAAGCCCCGATTTCTTCATGACGTACTTGAATATATTTAATGTTATTGCGTTCTTGGTATAAACCATCAACCATATTGTTAATTGAGTCGGCAGTAATACCGTAAACATGATCAACGTCCCACTTCTCTAAAACTTTGGCTAATGCTTGTCCTGCTGTCATATTTGCCATGAATAACTACCTCTTTTCATATTAAACATAGCGATATAAAATCGTTCGTTTGTTTTAATCGTTATTTTCTCGTTCAACTAATGAACAATGACTAGTATAACACTTACTAAATGTAAGTAAAGGGCGGATTGAAAAATTTGTTCTGGGTTTATCATACAGACGTACACGTACACGTACACGTACACGTACACAAAAGAAGAACCGTGCCCTCTTTCGAATGACACGGTTCTCTTTCTAATTATTAAGCAACTTCTGTTTCAGATGTTTTAGATTGACGATTTAAGATTAGATTCAAAATGATTGCAGTAATTGCAGCGACAGCAATTGGCGATCCAATTAAGTATTGCAACATTTGTGGGGCAGCTTCTTTAATTTTATCAGGTAACAAAGCTAGCGCCATCGTAATGGCAATTGGAATACCAATGATGTAGCTTTGATTACCAGATGTTTTTAAATCACCGATTGTGTTTAGACCATTTAACATAATAATGACCAAAACAACAGCACCAACACCACCAATAACGGGTTCAGGAATAGCGGCTAGTAGCGCAGCTAATTTACTGAAGAATCCGAAACCGATAAACCAGCAACCAGCAGCAATGAAGACCTTACGACTTGCAACTCCCGTAATTGATACGATTCCAGCGTTGGTTGAATAACCAGTCATGGGGATGCTACCAAGTAATACAGATACTAAACAGCTAATTCCTTCACCAATCATACCGTGACTCCATTGCTTACCCACGATTTTCTTACCAGTAACTGCACTCATTGCAAACCAAGTACCAGTTGTTTCAGCTGTTAATACCATATAAATAATGATAAATGTAATAGTAGCTGATAAGTTGAAACTAAAACCATAATGGAACATGGTAAACTTTGGAAAACTGAACCAAGCAGCTGATGATAGACCACTCCAGTCCATGCGTCCCATGAATACTGAAGCAATCACACCAACGATCATTGTGATAATGATGGCTGATATTTTTAAGAAACGATGAATTTTGGCAACATAAGTTCCAATTGTGACAACGACTAACAATGTTCCAACGGTAATACCGGCTAAAGCAACATTTTCAAAATCGTTGCCAGCAGCATGGAAAATATTACTATTTAGCATATTGGGTAAATTGCCTAACCCAACACAAGTGATGATGGTTCCACCAACTACTGGTGGTAAGAGATGGCTAATAATCTTTTCATACCAACCAGTCATACCAAGCAAAATCAAGAATAATGCACCAATCAAACAAGAAGTTAGCACAACGGACATCCCACCATTACTACCACCATTAGCAAAATAAATTCCAACGATTGCACTGGCAGGAACGAAAGAAGGTCCCTGTGACAATGGCATTTTCATGAAGATAGCCGTTTGAATAATTGTTCCGAAACCACAAGCTAAGAAAGCAGCTTGCAATAAGGCGGAAGTTTGGTTTGCGCTTAAGGCTAACATGCCGGCAATTAGTAATGGTCCAACATAAGCATCCATGGCAAGAACGTGTTGTAGACCTAAGACAGTTGCTTCAGATGTTGGTAATGTGTCGTCAGGGCCTAAGATTAGGCCATCTGCTTTTTTATTTTCCGCCATTACTTGATCTCCCCTTTAGCTACAAGTCCTTGTGTTAAGACAACATCAATTTCATTTGGTGTTGTTTCATACATTAATTTTTCAAAACGAGTATAAGGAGTTTGTTCAACAAATTCTGGGTACTTTGAATGAACAACTTGTAAATCAGCGAAGGAACCTTCTTCAATGACACCAGTATTTAGATGTAATGATTTTGCCCCACCGGCAGTTGCAAGATAAAAGGCTGTATCAGCAGTGATACGAGATTCACCAGCACCACGTTTCTCAGTTTCAATGTGATTATCAACACCATCACTAAGCATTGCTGAAGCGATAGCTGCTTGACGAAGTGTTTGATAAATACTTGGTTCGTAGCCACCACAGATATCAGTTCCTAAACCAACGTTAATATCCTTAGCTAGAGCCTTTTTAACTGGTAAAACAGCATTGCCGTGGAACCCATTAGAAACTGGGCAATGTACAATGGCTGTGCCAAGTTTTTGGAATAAATCTAAGTCATCGTCATTTAATAGTGTGCCGTGGGCCATAACTGCTTTGTCTGTTAATAAACCAGTTTCGTCTAACATGACAGCATCTCGTTTATTATAGTTGTCTAATGCATAAGCATCTTCAGTGTCGTTTTCACTACAATGTGATTGAATCAATAGATTATATTTCTTAGCAAGTTGACCTAATCCACGCATACCTTCTAAGGTACATGATGTTAAATAACGTGGTGTGATAACAGCTTGCATTTTTAATTGTTGACCAACGTTCATTTTATCAACAGTTTTAATGAAATCTTCGGTATCAGCTAAAGCACTTTCGGTAGATTCATCATGATAATAATCAGGGCATTCATCGGGATTATCCATAACGACTTTACCAATCAAGCCACGTTGATGAAACTTTTGGCAGGATTTAACAAGTTCAACGTTACCAGCGTTGTCGAGTGATCCGAAGTATAAGACGGTTGTTGTACCGTTATCAATTAAAGTTTTTACGAGATTATCGTAAACTTTATGAGCAAATTCAGCGTCAGCAAATTTTGCTTCTAATGGGCATGTATATTTAAGGAACCAATCATCATCGAAGCTATTTAAAGCTTGGCTGATATTTGGCCATTGTGGTGCATGTACATGGGTGTCAATAAAACCAGGTAGTAGGTATTGATCATCAGCTAAAGTCCATAAAGTATTATCGTCCTTAGCCTGTTCTAAAACGTCTTGAAAATTACCATCATCAGGATGGTATATTTTTTCAATTTGTCCGTCAGTGTTTAAACAAATTAAGCTGTTATCGTAGAAACCAACTTCGGTTTCGGATACAGCAGAATAATAACTACCTTGAATAACTTTTGTAAAATGCACGACTCATTCACCTCATCTTTAAATTTCACTAATAACTTAACATTAAAAAATATACCCGTAAATAAAGTTCGGTATTTCGCTATTTTTAGTTAACGGTATTAAATACTATTTATAATAGCGATTAGTAACGTTATAATCTTAAAAAAATTAATTTAAAAAGGTCTATTATGTTCGATTATGAGCATTTTTAATATTAAGTATATTTTGTTTATTTATATAATTGTTCGTATTTTACTTAAAGTAGTTACTTTGTTTTTGTACGTAAAAACATCATTTTTATATAAGGTTTGCATTATCATCTAGTCGTACACGTACACGTACACGTACACGTACACGTACACGTACACGTACACAAAAAACCGTACCACCAATCCGGTGATACGGTTTATCATTTATTTTATTTATTAATCAACATAGTTTGTCTTAGTCTTGTTCATCCAAGCATATGTCATACCGATGATTAAGGCACCACCAACGTAGTTACCAATCAAAGCGAAGAACAAATTATGCAAGACACTACCAACAGTCATACCAGCAATCGTACCGTTTGATGCAAAGAATGCAAGTGAGAAAGCTGGGAAGTTAGCGATAACGTGTTCGTAACCTAAGAAAGCGAAGATAAAGATGACGAAAATAATTGCCATAACTTTTCCAGCGTCATCCTTCATACGCAAATTAATGATGAAAGCTGTGTTAACAATGATGTTAGCGAAGATAGCTTCAACAAAAATTTGAATAGATGACTTATCCAACTTAGCAGCAATACCATCAAATAGGTAATTGTGAGCTGACAAGTCTTGGAATGGTCCCGTCAATGAAATCATGTAAGCAAACAAGATACCACCGATTAGGTTGAACAAAAGCGTTGTACCAAGAACCTTGGCTGCAGTTGAAACGTTGATCTTCTTACGGTAAACGCCCACTGTGACGAATAACATATTTGAAGTTCCAAGTTCAGCGCCCATGAAGATAATCATAACCAATGACCAACTAAACATGAAAGCGAAAGTAAATTTACCTGAACCTGGTAAAAGCTTTTCAGCTTGTAGTGCAGTACCGAAGGCAGCGGCTGTTCCTAGTGTCAAGAAAAGCGTTGCCAACATGGCTCTAGCGGCATAACGGGCATAGCTACTTTTGAATAAAGTAACTTTGTTCATCAAAGCAGCATCGATTTTTTGAAATAATGGTGACTTTTCAGCTGGTGTTTCTACCGCAGCTGAGTCAACCGGTGTTGATGTGTCAAATTCGGGAAATTGTTCCGTCTCTGGCTCTGAAATATTAGCATCCATTAGTATTTACTCCTTTCACTATTTGATGGTTTACCAAGAATCTTTCAAAGTAAACTTACGAACATCATCAATAGTTTGTGTTCCAGCAAGTTGCATAACAAGTTCAAGTTCATCCTTGAAGAAGTTAAAGACCTGCTCAACACCAGTAGCACCACCTAATGACAAACCATAAATGGCTGGACGACCAATTGCGACAAGATCAGCACCTGTAGCAAGCGCCTTAAAGACGTGTTGACCACGACGAACCCCACTGTCGAAGACAACTGGTGCACGACCGTTAACGGCATCAACAACTGTTTCTAGTGATTGGAAGGCAGAAGGTCCACCATCTAATTGGCGACCACCGTGATTAGTTACCCAAATACCACGAGCACCAGATTCTAATGAACGGTAAACATCTTCAGCACTTTGAACACCCTTTACATAAACTGGGATATCTGTGTGGCTGGCAATGTATTCAACATCACGTGGTGCCAACTTTTGCTTAGCTGACTTGTAAACAGCGTCCATTGTCTGGCCAACACCAGATTGGTAAGCTGCCACAATTGGCATTGGCAATGGGAATGTGAAGTGATTACGCTTATCAGCTTCACGATTACCACCCAAAGTTGCATCAGCTGTCAAAACAATTGCCTTAGAACCATTACGTTCAGCAGTAGCAATGATTTGATCGTTAATGGCGTTATCCTTACTCATATAGAATTGGAACCATTGGTTAGCATCTTGACCACCAGCTTCACGAATAGCTTCTAATGTTGTTGAAGCAAATGAAGATGCTGTAAAGATAGAACCGAAGTTAGCAACACCTTTAGCAGTGTACTTTTCACCATCTACGTGTGCTAATCCGTGAGCAGCAACAGGTGCCATAATAATTGGCGCTGTTAGATGCATATCTTGGAAATCAACTTGCGTATCAGGATTTTCAACGTCACGTAGAACACCTGGCGTGATAACCTTCTTATCAAATGCAGTGATATTACTCTTATAGGTAATTAAATCACCGGCACCACTTTGGATGTAACCATATCCGCCTGTAGGAATGGTCTCCTTAGCAGCTTCTTCTAAATCGTTGGTATTTACGAAGTCAATCTTTCCTTCGCGTGTACTAGCAATATACTCACTCATAATAAACCCCTTAAAATAAAAAAATAAAAATGCAAACGCTTACATTTTTCCTACCTGATATACCTTACTATGATAATGTCCGAAATTCAAGAGCAAATTTGAAAAAAGTTTAAAATATTTGGAATTGGTCTAGAAAAAAGTTCCTAATAAAAAGCACGTCGCTTTTTAAAACGATGTGCTTTGGGGATTATTGTTGCTATTTATGATAAGGCGTATGGGCATTGATCATGAAGCTTCGATAAATTTGTTCAGTTAAGACTAAACGCATTAATTGGTGTGGTAGCGTGAAGCGCCCAAAGCTGATTTGGGTGTTAGCTCGCTTTAAGACCTCTGGTGCTAATCCTAAAGAACCACCAATTACAAATGTTAAATCAGACTTTCCTTGCACTGTTAAATGATCAATTTCAGCGGCTAGTTCTTCACTAGAACGCTCAGTTCCTTTGATTGCTAAGGCAAAGACATATTCTTTATCTTTTATCTTGCTTAAAATACGTTCGCCTTCTTTACTCATGACTTGATCCATCTGAGCTTGTGAAAGTTGCTCAGGCGCTTTTTCGTCAGGTACTTCAACAATCGAAACTTTTGCAAATTTATGCAATCGCTTGGTATATTCTGCGATACCGTCCTTGAGATATTTCTCTTTTAATTTACCAACACCGATAATTTTAATGTTCATGATATATGTACCTTTCTATAAAAAATGATTGGTTGTTATAAAATATTATTTTTATGTGGATAAGTTGTGAAATTTAGATTATAAATATGGTTATACACAAGTTAATAACATAGCTGAAAAATGCTACAAAGACTATTATATCAGACCTTTAAACGGATTACGTTAACAATTATAATGATTTATACACAGTTGTGGGTTACTCCTGTGGATAACTTTAAAAAAGTTATTATAACAGCCTTTGTAAACGCTGTATTATGGTTAAAATGATCAATAAAAGGAAGTTGTTAAAAAAGTTATTAACAGTCCTAAAACCATAATTATGATATTTTTACAAAATATATCACGCTCTTAAAAGATAATCATTCACTTTTAAACGTTTAATCCGGTATAATTAGCATAAATATTTCAAGTAAAACGATTTAAAACCGTATTATTTTCTAAAATTTGCTTAAATTTACCGCAAAAATATGAATAACAATAAGGTTTAACCTAATTTTAAGCTAAAACCCTAATTTAACAAGCTTTTGCTAGAAATTTGAGTTTTAAACGGTTTATCCACATTGATGTACTTGTTGATTTAAAGGGGTTTTCTTGGGAAAAATCAGAAGTTATTCACAAGTTATCCACAGAAAGCGGTGGAATACGTGGACTTTTCCCCTAGTTGTCCACAAAATTCTGTGAAAAACTTTAGCGCTCCTCCTGTATAATATAAACATGTTGGGAGATACTTAATTATGAAAAAGATATTTAGTAAGTTAACGCCCCCTCAAATACTAACGCTGGGCTTTTTGGTGATTATATTTGGTGGTGCTTTGATATTAAGGATGCCGATATCACAGCAAACCGGTGTACATGTTAATTTTATGAATGCCCTATTTACAGCTGTTTCAGCAACGGCCATTACGGGGCTGACCGTTGTTAACACTGCAACAACATGGTCCTTGTTTGGCCAAATCGTTCTATTAATCATGATTGAAATTGGTGCCTTAGGTTTTATGACCTTTGCGGTATTGTTATTTGCGATTACTGGACAGCGTTTGGACTTAAAAGCGCGTTTAATGGCGCAACAAGCCCTAAATTTACGGAATTTAGCTGACGTTAAGAGCGTGTTATCATATGTTTTCTCGCTGTCAGCAATTATCCAAATCATCGGAACAGTTCTGATGTTACCTGACTTTATCCCACGTTTTGGATTTGGCAGAGGTATCTATTTAAGTATTGCTTCCTCGATTTCGTCATTTGGGAATGCGGGCTTCACGTTCTTTGATAAGCCAGTGACTTTTTTGCAGAATGATCCGTACATTTTGATTATTTGGATGCTGTTAATTACTGCCGGATCACTCGGATTCCTAGTTTGGCGAGACTTGTTGTTATTCTATAAGCAACGCCGCGTAAGTTTGCACACGAAGGTCGCACTACACGTATCTGGTTGGTTGATTGGTGTTAGTTTTGTACTATTTCTATTAACTGAAAAAGTGTTGTCACCACTAATGACATCAACTTCTTTAGGACACCGTATTGTGGATACACTATTTTTGGCAGTTGCACCACGAACAGCTGGTTTAGAGGTTGTGCCATTATCTAGTTTGTCGGCAGCTGGGATTATGATTATTACCTTCTTAATGTTTGTGGGTGGAACGCCGGGTTCAACGTCAGGCGGTATTAAAACGACAACCATGGGAATTTTGTGGATGCAATCAATGGCAGCCTTGCGTGGTCAAGAACAAGTTAATTTCGGTGGTCGCCGTTTCAGTCAGAAAATTGTGATTAAAGCAATGATGCTTGCGGTTATTTCAGTTGCCTTCGTTGCGTTGGTTTCATTATTATTGACGTTGACTGAGAAAATTCCTAAAGGACAAGGTATGGAATACATTGTTTTTGAGGTCATCTCCGCCTTTTCAACGACTGGCTTTTCTTTGGGATTAACACCTGATTTAACAAGCTTTGGTAAAATTGTCATTATGATTGTTATGTTTGTTGGTCGTGTTGGTTTGTACACAGTTATGTTCTCAGTTATGAATATTCGTGATAAGCCACGCAGTTATCAATATCCAACTGAGGAAGTAATTATTGGCTAAAATGAAAGAAATTGCGTAAACTATTAGGTAAAATGATGGGAGTTTAAAGCATGTCAGAAATAAAAATGATTGCATCAGACTTAGATAGTACGTTTTTTAATGACAAAAAACATTATCAGAAAACGCACTTTAAAGCAGTTTTAGATAAACTGTTGATGCAAGATGGACACTTCGTGATTGCGAGTGGTCGTGATGTCGAAGCGGTTGATCCGATATTTTCAGCGTTTGCAGGTCGGTATGATTTAGTTGCCGATAATGGCGCTGTTGTTCGGACGGCAGATGGCGAAATCATTCAAATGGTTGGTCTTCATGTGCAAGATGTTGCCGATATTATGGCGGTTGTGGACGGAATGCCTTTCCAACCCCTACACGGTGCTGTCTTTACTGGAATGAAGCAGACTTACATGTTAAAGTCACAAGCACGTATTAATTTGAAGCATAAAGCTATGATGGCTAAGTACTATCCGAATATGCAAATGATTGATGCTGTTTCAGAAATTCATGAACCAATTTTGAAGGTCACGATTACGTATGAAGAAAGTAAAACGCAAGAGTTTATTGATTCAGCGCGATTAACATTAGGTAGTCGTGGTCACGTGACGACTTCTGGTTATGGATCAGTGGATATTGTGGCGCCAAACATTAATAAAGCTAACGGTTTGCAGGCATTGGCAAGTCACTATGGTTTTAAATTAAATGAAAATCTCGCTGCTTTTGGTGATGGTTTGAATGATGCTGAAATGCTAGCAGCGGCAGCCAAGCCGTTTGCAATGGTCAATGGTGATGAAACATTAAAGGAACTATACCCATTATCACTTGATGATAATAATCATGATGGTGTGTTGAAAACTGTTGATACCCTACTTTAATAGCTACACTAAAAAAGCCAACTTTGATATTAAATCAAGGTTGGCTTTTTAGTGTATATAAATGTATAAATATGCACGATATACGTGATTGATTTTTAGGATAAACGGACAACTATTTAAAGGCGTTAATATTTTGTTCCCCTATATAGAACACAAACATAAAACATTAGCAATATTTTTAGTGACAAAATTCACAATAGCATATTATAATTATAAATTATCCATGGCGTCATTTAATAATTGATCCACTGTGATATTACCATGACTAGTCGCATGACCTTTAACCCAAATAAATGATAAGCGTGATGCTAATGGTTGAATTAAGTCATAAATCTGTTGCCAAGCTGCTAGATTAGCAATTTCACCAGTGCTTTTACGCCAATTGTTGTCGGCCCAGTTGTACATCCAATTAGTGGCACTATCTAAGACATATTTTGAGTCACTGACAATCGTGACTGGTGTTGTTACTTTAGCAGTTTGTAATAACGCGTTGATGAACGCTAGAATTTCCATTTCGTTGTTCGTACGACCAAAATAAGCGCCACTGTCGGTAAAGACAGGATCGTTTAGATTAGAACCATGATAGATGGCAATGGCCCAACCAGCTTTATCAGTGTCTTTGACATGGCCGCCAGCAACATTACCGGTATTACGACTGCCACCGTCTGTGAAAATGTAATATTGGTTGGGATTAGCCTTAAATTCACCATTATATGCGGTCGTGTATTGGCGAGAAGTATCATTTTGAGCGGCAACTTGCTTGTTAAACCAACTTTGTGCTTCGGCTTTTGTAGCAAAACCCTTAAATTTTGGGGCTGGTTTTGTCCGTGTATAAGCTTGGACTTGTGACCATGGTTGTGTGTAGAGACCTTCATATTGATTACCCACAATGGCATAAGTTTTCATGTTAAATACGACTCCTTATTTGTAATTCGACTATCTTACATCATAACGTATTTTGGCTAAGTTTGTTTAATTGACAATTTCTAATGTTTCAGTGTAGTATAACAGTGCAACACTGAAAGGGGCCAATATGGAATTTAGTTCGAATCAACCGATTTATTTACAAGTTGCGATTTGGCTAGAACAACAAATTATGGAAGGAACGTATGAGACTGGGCATAAAATTCCTGGTGTACGTGAGTTATCCGTTAATTTAATTGTTAGTACACGAACTGTACAAAATGCAATTAATCAGTTAGTGGAAAATGGCTTGATTATCACAAAACGTGGGCAAGGTAATTTTGTTACTGAAGACCCAGCTAAAATTAATAAAATTCGATTAGACAAAAAAATAGATATGACAAAAAGATATGTCGATAATGTCGCGCATGTTGCGCAAATTGATGAAATACCTGAATTGGTAGCTGATGCAATTGCCACATATGAAGAAGAAAAACAACGGGAGGCATAATGTTACAGGTTAATAATTTACATTATACGAAAAGCCGTCATGTTATCCTACGAGGCTTGAGCTTTACGATTCCGACGCATCGTACAGTAGCGTTGTTAGGTGAAAACGGGGTTGGTAAAACAACTTTGATGCGCTTGATTTCTGGCTTAATTGAACCTAATCCACATTCTGACATTATGATTGATGGGGTGATGGGCGCCAAAATTAAAGCAAAATTATCATATGTTTCAACACTAGAATGGGCTAATAATTATGACCGTGTTAGTGATATTGTTGCGTATTTTAAACTAGGTTATCCAGATTTTAATGAAGCACGCATGGACGAACTCATTAAATTTATGCGCATTGATCGTAATAAGCGCATTGCGAAGTTATCAACTGGAACGATTGAAAAATTATTGATTGCTTTAACAATTTCACGAGATACCGATGTTTATTTACTTGATGAGCCATTTGGTGGCGTTGATGTACTGGCACGTAAGAAGATTATGCAATCTTTGCTAAATTGGTTACCAGAAGAAGCAACTGTCCTTATTTCAACGCATTATATTCAAGAGATTGAAGGTTTAGTTGACGATGCCATTATTCTAAAGGATGGCCGTTTGTTAAGCTATAAGTCAGTTGAGCAAATTCGCCAAGAAGAGGGCTTGTCATTGGAACAATACTATACACAACTTTATATTGAAGATGATGGGGGGCGTGAATAATGTTATCGAATACCCGACTCTTTAAAATCTTTTCAAAAGATTCTTTGAATCATACGGTCTTTCTTCTAGGTATTGGAGCTGTGGTTGCCGGGATTGTCCTTGTTTGGCAACTAATACCCTTTGTGCCACATAATGCA
Organism: Weissella sp. ESL1139; assembly: GCF_058506735.1. Classification (NCBI taxonomy): domain Bacteria; kingdom Bacillati; phylum Bacillota; class Bacilli; order Lactobacillales; family Lactobacillaceae; genus Weissella; species Weissella sp. ESL1139. The sequence continues at coordinate 1,704,762 of NZ_CP196375.1, read as the reverse complement.
CTAATGATTAATGATGATAATGTGACAATGTTCAAAGATCGTTTGGTGGTCTATGAAGGTTTAGTGGCTGTTACCGTAATGGCAGTCTTACTAGTGCGAATGTTTGTCTCATCAGCTAAGTCTTGGAATAAATCAAAATACGTTTTATTACCAGCGCGCATTGATCAATTAGTTATATGGAATTTACTGGGACGCTTTATTGTTAATATTTTTGCTATTTTTGTAACTGGCATTGTCTTTTTAGGATTAGAGTGGTTGGTGAATTCGTCATACCATGACTTAATCGTAGAAGCTTTAACCCACATTACTTTAAATGGTGTTGCAGTAACGTTTGATATTCTAATTGCATTGTACTTATTTGTGAACTTGGCTGTGATTACGAATAACTGGTTAATGGGCTTTGTAAGCGATAAGTGGCAACAACGTATCAAAGTTTTTGGCCTAATCTTGATGATTTTTATCATGGGATATGGTTTATCATGGTTGCCTGATAATTTGATGACTGATGTTTTAATTGATTTAGGTATGCTAGCACTCATGTGGTACTTGTTACGTTATCATAATGAAGCGAAATAAAATAAAACGAGGTCGGGAAGTTTGAGTCCCGACCTCGTTTTGTTTTTATTAATTGTTTTATATTGTGAGCGTAAACGCGTTCACAAAGACTGGATTCTCACTTTACGGTCTAACGACTGCAAATCGTCAAAGCATCATTACACACCGAATCCAAAGTGTCTTTGTTCTCGCTCTTTTTTAATGACTAACTGTCATATTTGTAAATTTGTGATCTAAATGACTAAACACAAACCGATCAGAATAACCAACGAATAATCCTTGGAAGAAGAATGAGAATAGGGTACCAATATTTAAGGCAACCAATTCATCAGAAGCCAACCAAACAATTAGTGAAATAATCATTGGAAATGAGAAATTGAAAGTTTGTGAAATAGCGGCATTACCTTTGAAGAACATAAAACGTGTTAAGTTCGTTAAGTCGTCCATAGGATGCAAAATAAATTGCAAACGTTGGGTGATTGAAACACCCATGGCAATGAAAATAATTCCCAAGAAATCAATAACAATGCGCCATGAAATTGATAAATGACTCAATGAAGAAAACTGCGTTGAAACGAGGCCGATAACACTACTGAAGGCAACCAAAAATAATAGATTACCAAAGATATGTGGCCAATCAAACGCTTTTTGAAGGATGCAAGTGACGATTGTTGCGATAACTCCATAAATTAGTAAGAAAATACTAATTGAAATACCAGTAACATTCGCTAAATTTGCTGCTGACGCTGTCCAAGGGGCTGACCCCATGTTTGTTGCGACAGTGATTCCATTTCCAAAAGCATTAAAAATTAACCCAGCCAGAAAATAAATACAAAGTTCAGCTGGAGATAATTTCCTTAAGTGACCATGATTGTTATACATAAAATACCTCTTAATAAAATAAACTCCTTTTTCATTCTAACAAACTTTGTGAAAAGTGACGGAAGGGATTTGCAAAAAATAGGGGAAATATGTGAAAACAGGTTAACGTTCGGGAAATTAGTGAAAAAGTTCGGATTTTAACCGCAATAAACGCTTTTTTTGTGAAAAAATTAAGGTATGCTTTGATTTTTAAAAGTGGCATGTAATACAATAGGAAAGTTGTTTAAAAATTGAATTATTTATTAAGGGGTCTAGTTTCATGTTTGAACGTTACTTCAAGCTATCTGAATCTGGAACAAATGTTAAGACAGAATTTCTTGCTGGATTAACAACGTTCCTTTCAATGGCTTATATTTTATTCGTTAACCCTTCAGTCCTTGGTGCTGCCGGTATGGACAAGAATGCCGTCTTTGTAGCTACTGGACTAATTGGTGCCATTGCAACGATCTTTATGGGTGCTGTTGCCAAGTATCCATTTGCCATTGCACCTGGTGTTGGTATTAATGCCTTCTTTGCCTACAGTGTGGTTGTTGGTATGGGAATCAAGTGGCAAACTGCCTTAGCTGGTGTCTTTGTTGCTGGTGTGATTTTCTGGCTATTAACGGTTTTTAAAATTCGTGAGATTATCATTAATGCGATTCCAGCTGACCTGAAAGCAGCCATTGCCGGTGGTATTGGTTTGTTTATCGCCATGATTGGAATGGTTGATGGTGGTATTATTTCTGCTAATAAATCAACGATTATTGGTTGGGGTGATTGGAGTGATCCGAAAGTCTTGCTAACAATCGCTGGTGTGTTAATTACTTTTGCCTTGTACGCCCGTAAAATTCCTGGTGCAATCTTTATTGGAATGGTTGTAACATCAATTCTTGGTTTGGTATTTGGATTAATTCCATTGCCATCATCGTTGGTTTCTGGTATTCCAAGTTTGTCACCAACCTTTGGTCAAGCACTTTTCAGTCTAGATGATGTGTTCACCTGGCAGATGGTGCCGGTCATTCTAACATTCTTGTTAGTTGCCTTCTTTGATACGGCCGGTTCATTAATTGGAATCGCTCGTTCAGGTGGTTTCTTGGTTAACAATGAGTTGCCACGTGCTGGTAAGGCTTTGATGGCCGATGCCATTGGTATGTTGGGTGGTTCAATCCTAGGTACATCACCAACCACTGCTTTCGTTGAATCATCAACTGGTATTGCAATGGGTGGTCGTACAGGATTAACTTCAGTATTTACTGGAATATTCTTGTTGTTGGCATTGTTCTTTTCACCATTGTTGGTTGTTGTTACATCTAACGTGACGGCAGCTGCGATGATTATTGTTGGTGTGTTAATGGCAAGCAACTTTAAGGCTATCAATTGGGATGATTTCCCAATTGCAGCCGCATCATTCTTAACAATTCTTGGTATGCCATTGTCATATTCAATTTCTGATGGTATTGCTCTTGGATTTATTGTTTATCCATTGTTGATGGTTGTTACTGGACGTGCTAAGAAAGTACATCCAATCATGTATGCTTTAGGTATACTATTTATTCTATTTGTCTTTATACTGCAGACAAATGGTTGAGTGTTCCACGTGAAACACTGATTAATAGTTTTGATTAAATTAAAGAGCAGGTAAGAAATCCAAACTTTCTTACCTGCTCTATTTTTTATGTCATTATATCGGAACTATTTATCTAAAAACTTTGTGAAATACATTGGTGAAGCAAAACCAAATGATGTGTTTTTATCACGAATTAAATTTTTCTATGTTGCAGGGAATAATAGATCCAATACTTGTGCCATCTTATTACGCGCTTCTTTTTTTGAAATATGGTCTTTGTTCTTTAACCACCAAAGGCCAATTTGACGGAAAATACCTAAAAGAATTTGGCAAGTAAAATCAGGATCTTTAGATAAGATAGCATCTGATTCACCAAAAGCCAGTAGTCTTTTTTCTATTTCTGGTTGCAAATACTCATCAATCATCTCGAAAGAAAAATTATTAGGCATATCTCTAGGTATATCGCTAGCTAAATGAAACAAGATATTTTGATATTGTTCAAGCAAATCAAGAATCTTTTCAAAGCAAGCTAGGAAAAAATCAAAGGGATTTTCAATATCATTATTGGTTTCGACTTCTTGTAATAATTGTTGTTGTGTTTGATAAGCCACAAATTGGATAAAGGCATACTTGTCTGAAAAATGTTTGTAAAAGGTCGGCCGGCGTACATTAGCTCGTTTGCAAATTTCATTAACGGTCAACTGATCCATATTTTTTTCTTCTAATAATTCAAAAAAGGCATTTATTAGCGCTGAATACGTTTTTTGGACACGTAAATCTAAACTTTTATCCATAATGGGTACTCCTTATCATATTTTGGTGAACATAAATGCTATATATGTTACTTATTTGCCATTTATTGCTAAAATGTACGTTGTAATTTAGTTCGATAATATTATAATCTGTTATTGAACATATGTAAATAAATTATCGTTTGTACATTAAATAGTTAGGAGAAACGGATGGCAGTTATTGATATTAATCATGTGACAAAAGATTATGGTCATCATCGTGGGATTTTTGATGTATCCTTTTCTGTCAACAAAGGCGAAGTTTTTGGTTTTCTAGGACCTAATGGGGCTGGTAAAACAACGGCAATTCGTCATATCATGGGTTTTTCTAAAGCACAAGAAGGTGATATTAAGGTTGATGGTAAAGATAGTTGGAAAAATGCAGCGGCCATCAAACGTCAAGTTGGTTATCTACCAGGTGAATTAGCTTTTCCTTCGGGGATGACTGGGACACAATTCATTGATTTCATGGCTAAAGAACGTGGCATTACTGATATGAGCAAAACAAACTATCTATTAGATATGTTTGAGTTGGATCCATCAGGTTTGATTAAGCGAATGAGTTTAGGAACTAAGCGTAAGTTAGCGGTTGTGACCGCATTTATGCATGATCCTGAAATTCTAATTTTAGATGAGCCAACCAGTGGTTTAGATCCATTGATGCAAGAACGTTTTATCGATTTCGTTTTGGCTGAAAAAGATGCTGGTAAGACGATTTTGCTTTCAAGTCACATTTTTAACGAGGTCGATGCAACTTGTGATCGGATTGCGATTATTAAAAACGGCGAAATTGTTTCAACCATTGTTGCAGACAAGCTACGTAAAAATAAAAACAAAGAGTTCAAGGTTGAATTTGCTGATAATGATACGTACCAACGTTTTATTGGCCAAACGCAATTAGATATTTCAGCAAAGCGTCCAAAACAAGATCAGGTTAAGTTGCGAATACAAGATGAACATATTCATCAATTATTTGCTGAACTTAGTCAGTATGACCTCCACTTTATTTCAGAAATTAAATTCACTTTGGAAGATTACTTCATGAACTTCTATGATCGTAAGCTGAGTGTCGAAGCAGGACAGGAGGAACTAGAGCATGGCAATGATTGAAATTAATAATCTAACTAAGGATTATGGTAAAGGCCGTGGTATTTTTGATATCGATTTATCAGTTGAAGAAGGCGAAGTTTTTGGATTTGCTGGTATTAACGGTGCTGGTAAGACAACCACCATTCGTAACTTGATGGGATTTATCAAGCCAGATAGTGGTAATGCGACCATTGATGGTCTAGATGCCACTAAGAAAAGTGCCCAAATTAAGCAAAAAGTTGCCTATGTACCCGGTGAAATTAACTTTCCCGGTAACGATAGTGGTGAAGTTTTCTTAAAACGTCAACTTGAAATGTTGGGGCATGGTAGTTGGGAACGTTGCCAAGAAATTTGTGATGAATTGCAACTTGATGCAACGGCCAATATTAAGAGTATGAGTAAGGGGATGAAGCAAAAGACCGCCCTTGCTGCAGCATTTGCCGCAGATTCAGACATTTTGATTATGGATGAGCCAACTACTGGGCTAGATCCTTTGATGCGTGATACTTTCATTGATTTGGTTGAAGAACAAAAAGCACAAGGTAAAACGGTTTTCATGTCGAGTCACATTTTTAAGGAAATGGAAGAAACTTGTGATCGGGTTGCCATGATTAAAGACGGTAAGATTATCGATGTTATTGATATGGATAACATCCGTTATAATCCAAACAAGCTTTTCAAAATTGGTTTTCAAGATGATGAAAACTTTCAACACTTCAGCAGTTTAGGTTATGATTTGGCAGAAGTGAAAGATGATAAACATCAAGTCACGGTGCAAATTAATGATAAAAACATCAACAAATTGATGAATGATTTACAACATCATCGCGTCGCTTTCTTTAAAGAAATTAAGCAAACCTTTGAAGATTATTTCAACCAAACATTTAAGGAGGAGGCATAATGTTTAGTAAAGCAATTTTTAAACAGAGTGTGCGTTCAAATGGAACACTTTGGCTTGTAATTACGCTTGTTGCATGTGCGCTATTGAGTGTCTTTATTGTACAATTCGATCCTGAAGACTTTGCCGCATTATCAAACGCTGCGGAAGGTACTGCTTTTGGTAGTGTCTTATCAGGATTTGATTCAATTCTAGGAACATTAGAAACTTTCTATAAGATGATTGCCATTCTATTAGGATTAGTTTATATTATCTTTTCTGCTAATAATTTGGTGGTTAACGAAGTTGATAGTGGTTCAATGGCCTACACGTTATCAACGCCTACTAAGCGTAGTACCGTTATCTTTACTAAGATGACGTACATGATTGGTTCAATCATTTTGATGTTTGGTATTTTATTTGGTGTTGGTTTAGGTGTTTCTGAAGTAGCGCACCATAATATTATGGGTGAGCCAATGACTGAAGACGTTGAGTCAGCTGCTGATGCCATGGATCGTAAGCCAAGTTACGTTCGTAATCATTTGTACATGATTAAGGATGATAAGTATGCCTTACAAGCTGGTGCTGAAGCACGTGGTATGGATAAGGAAGCTTACAAGCAATATCTTGATCAAGCTATTTTACGTGATAGTTACGATGCTGCTGCTGAGAAGTTGACGGCAAATCGTAAGGATAAGTTCGAAGATTCTGATAAGAGTAAGTCAGCTATTGAAATCACACAAAAAGAATTAACGAAGAATCCAAAGTTGATGATGAATGATAATGATGCGTTGAGTGAAGGTGCTAAGGTTACGGGTCAAAGTGTTAGTGATTATCGTAATTCAATTAATGATCAAATTAAGGATGACAGCGCTGCTAAGCAAAAAGAAATGGAAAAGAATTTGCCAGCCAGTCCATCAATTATCATGTCAACTGCTCAAACCGCAGGTGCTAAAGCCTTAGATGTGTCAGAGAGCAACATTGAAGACAACATGAGCTTGTTGAAGGATGATAAAGCCATGTCAGCTGCTGCGAAGGCTACTAAGGTACCTGAGGATCAGTTAAAGGTATTAATTGACTCATCACAAGTAAATGCTGCTTTGCAGTCTGATAAGTCATTAGAATTCGATATTGGAACATTTGCTTGGTTGAACGTTGGTGCATGCTTGTTGATTTTAGCAATGGGTAGTATCTCATTCTTCGCAAGTACATTATTCAACCGTTCAAACCATGCGATGATTCTTGGAGCAGGTTTGCCATTCGCATTCTTCTTGATTAGTTTGGTTATCGAGCAAAGTGATAGTTTGGAGAATTTGAAGTACTTCTCACTAACAACTTTGTACAAGACGGATGAGATTTTGAGTAATGGTGATTTCGGTATACCGTTACTAGCATTAGGTGGTGTTGCAGTTGTATTGTATGCAGCTTCAGCAGTTGTCTTCCAAAAGAAGGACTTGCCACTTTAATCAAATAATTTGTGAAATGCACATAAAGAAAACCATAGAATTCGGTATGAGTTCTATGGCTTTTTTGTGATTTATGAAAGGTTTAGTTTAATTCGTGCTCACTGGTATCACCAGCAATGATTGTTAAGACATCATGTAGTGAAATCTCAACCATATTTCGAATTGCATTATCAGTGTAAAAACCAATATGTGGTGTGATAATCGCATTAGGCAATGCCAAAATCGTTCTAAGGTAATCGTTGTCATAACCAGTTTCAGAAAAATCATTACTGAAGATATCGGCTTCACCTTCAATGGTATCTAAACCAGCTGCTGTAATCGTATGTTTCTGTAGCGCATTAATTAGCGCTGGTGTATCAACAACCCCACCACGAGACGCGTTAATGAAGATAGCGCTTGGTTTCATTTGCTCGAAGACTGATTCATCAAATAAGTGATAAGTACTGTCTAACAAGGGCGTGTGCGTTGTGATGACATCGGCTGTTTTGAACACTGTTTCATGATCGACATAGGTCAAAACACTATTTAATTCAGGACGGTGAATTGGGTCAGCGGCAATGACGTTTGCGCCAAGGGCTTTGAAAATACGAGCAACTTCACTACCGATTTTACCAGCACCAATGATGCCGACTGTTAAGTCATGGATTTCACGAGCTTGTAGACCTTCCCAAGTAAAATCACCAGTATGTTCACGGCGTTGCGCAATGTTTAAATGGCGGAGCAATAACATCGTTTGCGCTAGGACCATTTCAGAAACAGAACGTGGTGAATAAGCGGGTACGTTGGTTACTTTTAGTTCATTTTTAGTTGCCAAATCAAGGTCAATTGTATCGTAACCAGTAATTCGTAAGGTGATTTGTTTGATACCGAAAGCATGTAATTTTTCATAAACAGCTGGGTCATCAACTAAATTATCTTGTTCAGTCGAAATACCATCATAACCCTCAGCCAAATCAACGGTGTCGGGATTTAACGTTACTTTATTCGTATCAATTTGTACGTCGGGATGACTTTTTAACCACTCATCAACGACGGTTTGTTCATCATCCATAATGTTGTACATTAAAATTTTTGTCATAGGAGCCCTTTCTTTAGGTACTAAAATGTTAGGCTTGAGAAAGCTGCTACAGCCTTTTCAAGAGTTGGCATGTCTTGGGTAACGGCAATTCGAATATAGCCCTTACCGGCATCCCCAAATGCTTGTCCGGGGATGACCAATACACTGGCATGTTCTAATAGATAGTTACTGAACGTAACATCATCCATACCAGTTGCCGAAATATCCGCAAAGAGATAAAGACTACCAGCAACTGGCATAATTTTTACCCAAGATAATTTATTTAATTCATCGGCCACATAATTCAAACGGGTACCAAATTCGCTTACTAATGCAGGTGTGATTTCATCAAGATGTTGCAAACCATAGGTACCAGCGGCTTGCGAAATACTAGGCGCTGAGAAATCAACCCCTTCGTTTAGTAAACCTGCAGCGGCAACGACATCAGCAGGACCGGCAAGATAACCAATTCGGAAACCAGTCATGGCGAAAATCTTTGATAATGAACCAGTTACTAAGGTATGTTCTGGTGCCAATTTTTCTAGTGGCAAAAAGCTGTTGTCACCGTAAACAAATGGCCAGTAGACTTCATCAGCGATTAGATAGAAATCATGTTCTTTTGCTAAATCAGCTAATGTTTGTAAGGTTGATTGATCGTAGACGGCCCCAGTCGGGTTGTTAGGCGTATTAACTAAGATAGCCTTGGTTTTGTCTGTGATAGCTGCTGTAATCGCTTCTTTGGTAGGTTGGAAGTTGTTTTCAACGGAACAGCTGACAATAACTGCTTTACCACCATTGGCTTCAACTTGAACCTTGTAGGGTGCGAAATAAGGCTCAAAGATAATGACTTCATCACCGGGGTTAATAATGGCACCAAAAGCTAAGAAAGTTGCATGACTGGCACCCACAGTTGCGCGGACATTTTCTTTTTGATACGTCATCCCAAACTTGTCTTGGTAGAAATCAATGACAGCTTGTAGATAAGCTGGATCACCATCACTAGCAGTGTAGTGGGTATTGCCAGCTGTCAAAGAATCTTTAGCAGCTTCAAGGATTGGTGCTGGTGTGACCATATCTGGATCACCAATTGATAGGTTTAAAACATCGCTCATTAAGGCAGCATTTTTACCAATCTCAGACATGATATTCTTTTGAGGTGTTTGAAATAATTTAGCAAGACTACGTGGCATATGAAACTCCTTAATTTTTCTCATTTTATTTTAATCTCATTATACATGGTTTGTGCCTGTTTTAAAGGAAAATTTTTTACTTTCAAAGGCCAAAACAAAAAGCACCTAAATTCTGGACGATATTTAGGTACTTCCTGTTGTAAATATTCAATTTTAATGAAGAGATTTTATAAATGGAATAGTCTCATCAATAATTATAATATATCAGTTGTCGTAAATATTCGCTAACGAAAAGGCTTATTTGTTAGTGCGACGTTCTTTCCTTTTTTGAATACGCTTGGCTTTGCGAGGACCATACCATTCAGGGTCGGTATAGTGCAAATCTTGGCGGAAACGTTCATCATATTTTAGCAAAAAGTAACTATAGAAAAGTTGGTCAAACATGATATAAATGATAAATATCATAATCGCAAACCAAAGTAGAGCTCCCCAGCCATAGATTAAGCTAAAAATGTTTCCCTGATCAGTTGGATTGCCAAACTTAAAAATATATTGATTAATTAAGGTTAGCACCATTATGGTTACCACGACGCCAAATTTATGGCGACCATGAATAATATAGTGGTCTTCACCATGTAAGTCAGCTTTTATTTGGCTAGCAAAGGTTGCGATACTTGTAATCATCAGGTATAAGCCTGCTAAAATTTGAGCAGTTAGTCCCCAACTACCAAAAGCACCTAAAGTCATACCAAAAGGCATCGGGATAAGCATAATAATTGTTGTGATTGTAAACCAAGATACCGTATAAGAACCAAAAGCCAATTGATGGAACAAGTTCTTTTTAGGAAGAACTAGTATGATAATCAAAATAACTGTAATTGGTAGGATGACCCGAGTAATTGGAACAGTATAATGACCAATTTGTGAAATACTTTTAGCAACAGATAACGATATAAAGTGTAAATCTTCGCTTTTAGAATATTGGAATTGTTCAGGCATCCCAATTCCTAATACATATAACCATACAGCAAAAAAGATAATTACCGGGATAAGGCCAACTTTTCTAGTGAACTTCATTGAACTAGCATCACCAACATTATGTGCAAATTTACGAATCCGATTCTTGTTAATGACTTTCAATAAGTCTTCGTACTGAACGATGTCATCATCCCCCATCCCCTTATGCTTAAAAAACTTTATTTATGGATTAACAATAAATTTAGCGCTAGCACCATCATCAACTAACTTAACGTTGTCAGCTACGATTTTAGCCATAGCATCACGAGCTTCGACCGTAGCATTACCAACGTGTGGCGTCAAAATGACGTTCTTAAGAAGCTTGAAGCCATCGTTAACTTCAGGCTCGTTTTCGTAAACGTCAAGGGCAGCACCGGCAATGTCATGATCATTAAGGGCAGCTAATAGTGCATCTTCATCAATGATTGGACCACGACCAACATTGATAATTGCGGCAGTTGATTTCATTGCTTTAAAGGCTGTCGCATCAAATTGATGATAATTTTCATCAGTTTGAGGGGCACAGATAACGATAAAATCACTTGTCTCAATTAATGATTCAAGTGGTTGGTAAGTCACCTTCATTGAACGCTCTTCAGGATCTGAAAGGGGGGTACGCTTGTAGTATTGGACATGCATACCTAAAGCATTTGCCTTGCGGGCAACATCACTACCAATGTTACCTAGACCAACAATTCCTAGCGTTTTACCGGCAATTTCATGACCTAAGAAGTATAGTGGTGCCCAACCAGGGAAACCTTCGCGGCGCATTTTTTGATTACCTTCAACAATCCGGTGGCTAAGTGACAAGATTAACCCAATGGCAACTTCCGCTACCGCATTTGTTGAAACCTTTGGTGTGTTAGTAACCGAGATACCCTTTTCTTTAGCATAGGCGGTATCAATGTTGTTAAAGCCAGCTCCGAAGTTAGCAATTAATTTTAACTTTGGCGCTGCATCGATGATTTCACGATCCACTTTTGTTGATAATGGTGTGATCAAGAAATCAATGTCTTTCACATTCTCTAGTAATGTCGCATGATCAATTAATTCTTCACCTTCATAAACAGAAACATCAAAGCCAGCATCAGTTAATTCCTGCATAGCTAAATCAGGTAATTGTGCAGATAAATAGACTTTACTCATAACGTTCTCCTTTTAATTTCAACGTATTGATAACGCTTTCATTATCTCTTAATTCAGGGCAAATTTCAAATAAATACCGGATTCAACCCACTTTTGCTCACGCTCTTGATAATAACAACAAATTGTTCTGCACAATTTGGCACAGCTTGATGACCGTAATTTTTTCAATAGGATATGTTTCTAATAAAGTAATTAAGGCATCAGTTAGTGCTTACTTCAGTATGAGTAACATTCCTTGGTTCTATATCATTGGTTTAATTGCTACCTTCTTTGCTTTCCGTAATTTGTGGGTATTGAAAAAATCACCACCAAAGTCAGAGCGCTTAGTTAATGGTAAAAAGCCAATTTAGTAATATTGTTATATAAATAATTATGAACTGTTTATATCGTTTAGATATGAGCAGTTTTTTTATTTGTATGATAGTGATTAACTAAAACATATAGCGTTTTTGTATAACTTTCGCTAAAATGACTATTTGAGTAGGCTGTCTCATTTAACAATTAAGGTTACGTTAAATGAAGACAGCTAGGCTACTTATACATAAATTGTCAAAATTAATTTGGCGTTAGTCTTGGAGGATAACATGAAGACACGCTATATACGATTATTATTTAAAATATTATCGGTTATCATGTTGGTACTGCTTGGCTGGTTGATTGTCCATCTTTACCATATTGGGGCGTTTAATGATACGGATACTTTAATTAAATTACTGAAAAAATATGGTATTTGGGCACCAATTTTATTCGTGTTTGTTCAGATTGTGCAAGTCGTTATTCCAATCTTGCCTGGTGGTGTTTCATTAGCCGCTGGAGTTGTTATGTTTGGTCCATGGTTAGGCTTTGTTTATAATTATGTCGGTATTGTACTAGGATCAATGATTTTGTTTTGGTTGGGTCGGCGCTATGGTCGCCGGGTCATCGATATATTTGTGAGTGAAGATACACTTAATAAGTATATGGATCGACTTGATTCAAAAGGGTGGCATTGGACGTTTGCTTTATTGATCTTTTCACCAGTTGCGCCTGATGATGCGTTGGTATTGCTGACGAGTTTGACGAAAATGACGTGGCGTGAATTTACGCTAATCATTGTACTTGGTAAGCCGTTGTCTATTTTTATTTATAGTATGGCTATGTTGTATGGTGCTGATTGGTTATTAAAATTAATTGGCAACTAAAAAGGAAAGTTCCACGTGGAACTTTCCTTTTTGTCGTTATATTTTATTTTTTAGCCTTAGGCTTCTTTAACATTGATAGATACATAAAAATTATTGAACCAACACCAATGCATGACAAGACGATAATATCAGTCATATTTGAAGCTGGTGTACCAGAGATATATAGATTATTCGTAATCATATCTAATGGGAAGCGTAGTGGTGTCCAGCTGTAGATACCATTTGCGAATAATGGTGTTAGCATTTCCTTTGGATATGTTAGCACACCCATTGATAGCAACATGATAATAACAACAATTGGTGCACCGGCAAAGCCTAGCCAATCTAAAATAAATGTTTGAATTAGATAGAAAATGAAGACGCCAAAGCCAACTGTTAGTAAGAAACTACCAGCATCTGGAACCGGAACATCGAAGCATGTGTGAGCAAAGAAGTAAATCGTTAAGCTGACAATAGCTGATAGCACAACACCTGTTACGACTTGGCTGGTAACTAGGCCAGCAGTGAAACGGCCATTACTTTGATCAGCATGTTTTTTATGTTCACGCCATAGTAGGATTGCACCAATTAAGGCACCCATCCAACTAAGAACAATCATCAACAATGGTGCCATACCACTAACACTCTTATTAGGAATCTTGTTCATAACCTTGGTTGTAGAGGTAATTGGTTGGTTAATTGTTTGCCATTGTTCAGGTGACAAAGTAACTTTGTTTTCTGACAAGGCACCTTGTAGCTTTTGTGAAACACCTGAGCTTAGACCATCAATCATTTTAGGCAAAGCAGCTGTAACAGCAGAAGATGCAGTTGCATTCATACCTTGATTAGTAATGATTTTAACATTAGCTTGATATGGCAATTCCTTAGTTAGTCCAGCAGCAGCCTCAGTTTGAGCTTTTAACTGTGGATTACCAGCGATTGCTTCCTTTGGTAAGTCCTTTGTCTTAGCTTGGATAACCAAACCTTTAAGGTAATTTTGTTGACCTGCCAAGTTCTTATCAAAGTTTTTATCAATGACCAAAGCACCGTAGTACTTCTTATCATCCAAACCATTTTGTAGTTTATTGTTATTTTTGACGTTGATCAACTTAAGTTGGGCGTCATCATCATCAAACTTGTCTTCAAGTTTATCAATAATTGCTTTACTTTGCTTGTCGCCAGAGTTGTTGACAACAGCAATTGGTAATTGCTTTAGCTCTACTGAATTACGAGCGCCGATTTGTGCAAATGAAAAAATTGCTAATACTGCAAAAACGGCAACTGCATAAAGCCAAAACATTTTACTAGAAATGACTTTCCACATAAATATTTACTCCCTTATCCTATAATTTATACAACAACATGTTGTATTATAGTATGTAAGCAAACAAAAGAGTACAACAGATATGAATAATGTGTTGTATAGAGGAGATTATTTTGAAACAAATTGATCGGACAGCGCATACAAAGCAGAAGATTGTGCGTGCATTTATTGAAATTTTACAAGAAATGCCGGCAACAGAAGTCAGAGTTTCTGATATTACCAAAAAAGCCCAAATTGATCGAGGCTCATTTTATCGTTACTTTGAAAATAAAGAAGCTTTAATTGAAGACTGCGAAGAAAGCATTTTGAGTAAATTCTATATTGAACACGAACAACTGTTAAAACAAGTTAATTCAGTAAATGAAATTCAACTGGTACCAACGATTATTACACCGTTGTTAGATACAATTTCTGATAATTTAGAGATGATTGATACCTTATTAAATCGTTTAGGTGATAACCATTTTTACCTGAAGTTTAAGGATTTTTTGTTGGATGAGGGGATGGCGACAGTTGCTAAATTTAGCAATAATACCGGACGGCATTCTGACAAACAGCAAGAGTTATTAGCAAATTATGTCAGCTCAGCAATTTTGGGATTAATTAGCTTGTGGAGCAGTGATAATCGTTTTACACAACAGGATATTGAAACTTTTATTGATACTTTTGTGACACAAGGGATAAGTAAATTAATTTAAAAAAGCAACTACTTCATGTCGTTTTGAAGTAGTTGCTTTTTTATAACCTATTCTTTAACTGTATCGTTTAACTGTTTTGCTTGATATAAATCAGGGAAGACTTTCGCACTTTTGACACCCCAGTAATAAAAGATTAATGAGACGACAATAATAACGACGAAATCCCATGGATAATGAATCCAACCAATTCCGTTAAATTCATGACTACCAGCAAATGAAATGATTGAAATAAAGACAAGATAAACAATTAACCATAGCGCTGATTTAAGAGCTTTAAAGGTATCATTGTGCTTTGCTTTATATTCATAATAGAAATAAATTGGTAATCCCAGCATGATAACAATAATAACTTCCACGGTCGTTGGCCACATTGACCAATAAATCGCTAGTGAAGCTAATACGAAAGCTATGGGTGCCATAATTGATAAGAAACGTAATTTAACGGGACGCTTGAAGTCTGCCCCTAAACGTCTAAAGGCAACTGCTGTTACTGGACCTGTTAAGTACGCAATCAAAGTCGATGCACAGATAACGGTTGCGAGTGTTGACCATGAACGGAATACCGAAACCATTATCATACTAATAACAAAGTTAGTAATCATCGCTGCGTGTGGCATTTGGAATTTACCACTTAATTTACCTAAGTATTTTGGCATGTGCTTGTTGCTTTCCATAGCGTATAGCACACGACCGGATGAAGCAGCAAACGATACACCAGTACCAACGGGTGAAATAAAGGCATCTAAGTATAGCAAGACAGATAACCAATGAATCCCCAATAGAATTGCTAAATCAGCAAATGGTGAACTGAAGTTAATACCATTCCAACCATGTTTTGCTAATGTACTAGGATCAATGGCGGTAATAAAGGCGCTTTGGATTAGTACGTAAATAACACCACTGATTAGTAATGATAAGAAAATTCCACGACTGATGTTCTTTTTCGTGTTTTTGATTTCGCTTCCCATATTAATAACTGTTTGGAAGGCATTAAATGAGAAAATAATACCAGCCGTTGCAGTTGCTGAAAAGATCGGAGCAGAACCATAAGGCATGAACTCATGCATTGAATGACCGTAGTTACCAGGGTGAAAACTTGAAAGTGTCAACATGATAACCGTAATGGCCGGAATACCTATTTTGAAAATAGAAATAAAATTAGTGAACTTTGTTAATAAGGTAACTGACCAGAAATTGATAAGGGTAAATACCAACATGAAACCAAAGACTAAGAATAGTCCAGGTGTGGTAATTTCACCATTACTGAAGAATTGGCCAGTCCAATTGGCCCATGACCACGGCCATGAACTCATATATTGAACGGCGGCAACTGCTTCAATCGGAATTAAAGCAATTAGCGATACCCAGTTAGACCAAGAAGAAATAAAACCTAGTAGAGGTCCGTGTGAGTACTGTGCATAGCGACTCATACCACCAGCTTCGGGAAACATTGTTCCTAATTCAATATAGTTGTAGGCAATTGATGCGATAACGACACCACCAATCACCCAAGAAATAATTGCTGCTGGACCTGCGACGCGGGTAGCCTCCCATGATCCAAATAACCATCCTGAACCAATTAATGATCCAAGGGTCAGCATGACAAGTTGAAATAAGCCAATCTTTTTTGTTTTATTTGACTTCATAATACCTCCTTCAGGTAATAGCCATTATTGTAACAAATTTATGAAATAATACCAAATTAGAGAATAATGATATTTATTTACTCAACATATTGAATAATTAAAACATATAAAATGAATAATTATATGTTGAAAGCGCTTGTAAAATTTATGTCACAACTGTGTGTATATAATGATGAGACATAAATAAATCATAAATTTATTGTAAAGATTGTTACAAGTTATTTATTAACAAATGTGAAATTTATGATTGGTAAAGTTCGATATATAGCGAACCTTCGTCAACTTATAGTATTGTAGACTTAGATTTTTACGAAAACGTAACGAATTGATATAGAAGTTATGTTACAAGAAATCTATTGCGAATTATGATGTATTTTTCGATAATATACTTGTGTCTTTTTATTTTTTAGGATCAGTTTTAAGGAGAACAGTCATGATTTTTAAAAAGCATCATCAAAATATAACAATAACAACTGGAAAACTTGCTGTTTTATTAGCACCAGTCATGACCTTATCAGCGGGGATGACATCGCTAATGGCAGCAAAATCATATGAAATTATTCGATTAGCTAATGCCAAAGGTAAAGCAATTGAGGAAGAGAAGAGAATGCATGATTAACCGGATCTTTAAGTACCTCAAAAGTGACGTTATGTTTACTGTCAGTATGCTATTGGCAGTAATATCGTCTTTTTTTGTGACACCAGACTTTGGTGCAGTCAATTGGCATACTATATTTAGTTTAATGACCATGATGATTTGGGTTAGCTTGTTAGAAAATGCAGGTGTTTTGCACGCAGTTTCGGTTTGGCTGGTTAGCCGTAGTCATCATGCACGCGCATTAATGACGAGTGTGACATTCCTTTCATTCTTTGGTGCAATGCTACTCTCAAATGATATTGCCATCTTAACGTTGATGCCAATTTACTTACGACTGGCATCGGAATTATCCAAGCAATTAAAAATTATTGGGTCAACGCTTATTATTATGGCTGCTAATTCGGGAGCCATCTTGTTCCCATTTGGAAAGTCGCAGAACTTGTTCTTATTTGGGCATTATGGTGTGAGCGTTAGCGAATTCTTTCAGTGGTCAACGTCACTAACAATCGTATCGTTGCTTTTAATGTTTATTATTACGAGATTTATTAAAGCAACCCCGCTATCAATTGATTTGGCACCTGCTGAAAAAGTTGAAAAACGTTCATTAACATTCTTAGTCATCACAGGATTGATTTTAATTGTAACCATTTTCGGTTGGTTACCATTTAACATTGTGGTGCCAATTATGTTGGTTGTATTTTTCATTTATAATCATAAAATTTATAAAATGGTCGATTATGGTTTGTTGACAACGTTCTTCTTCTTCTTTGTTGCAACTAACAATCTTGCAAACATACATATCGTACAAGATTTAATTAGTTCGTTGTTTGATACACCATCTCATGTATTGTTTGGTAGTTTTGCTTTGAGTCAATTTATCTCAAACGTACCAGCAACCATTTTGATTTCAACATTTACGAATCATGCGCATGAATTATTCTTAGGTACCAACATTGGTGGATTAGGAACAATGATTGCTTCAATGGCGAACTTAATTGGTTATCGTGTTTACCGGCAAATTGAACCAGATTCATCAGCAACTTTCTTAAAGTTATTCATGGTCTTGAACTTCGTTATGGCAGCTGTACTATTAGTGTTGTATGGTCTTTAAAATTTAAAAATATTTGGAATCCAATGATTTTAATCGTTGGATTCTTTTTTTGTGATAATGGGTTTGTATTATAGTAAAATTATTGATGTAGGAGTAAGTAAAATTTATAACATATAGGGGGTTATAAAATGACTGCAGCTAAGACATTAATTGTTTATTATTCACGTACGGGGAACACAAAAGCAATTGCTGAACTTATTCAGGAAAAGGTGGGTGGTGAGCTTGTACAGTTAGAGACTGTAGAAAGTCAGCCAACTGATTTTGATCAACAATTTGCACAAAATAAGCAAGAACAAAAAGATCATACATTACCTGAATTAAAGAATGATATTCCTGATTTTGAAACTTATGATCATATTTTCATTGGGACACCAACTTGGAATATGGCCTTGCCACAAGCAATTGTATCGTTTATTAATCAATATGATTTTACAGGTAAGACAGTTGTACCATTTAATTCAAATGGTGGTCATGGAGAAGGTTCAACATTTGATCAGATTATTTCAGGTGTCGCACCTGCACGTGTACTTGAAGGCTTTTCTATTCAAGGTGGTGAGGAAGCTAGCGGTGGTACACTATTGACCATTAAAGGTGATCGCAAAAATGCTGTTGCAGAAGACGTTGATACATGGTTAGCAAAAATTAAATAATGTATGAAAAAGGTAGGAATTTAAGCATTCCTACCTTTTTACTGTTTATTTAGACAAAGTCTTGGCCTGCAAAGCCAGTTTTATCATCTTCAGTGATTTCACGTAGTACATGGCAAGGATTACCAACTGCAATAACATTACTTGGAATGTCATGGGTTACGACACTACCAGCACCGATAATTACATCGTCACCAATAGTAACACCGGGTAGCACGGTAACATTGGCTGCTAGCCAGCAGCGGTTTCCAATCGTGATTGGCTTACAAATGCAGCCACCAATTTCACGTTCACGGGCATCGAATGAGTGATTACTTGTATATAGGCCGACTTTTGGGCCGAATAAAACACGGTCACCAATGGTAACACGAGCACCGTCAAGAATCACAGAATCATAGTTAGCATAGAAATGATCACCAACGTGAATGTTGCGGCCGAATTCACAGCGGAAATTAGGATTAAGGTCAGGTTCAACACCAGCGCTACCAAATAGGTTGCGAATTAATTGCTCTTTTTTAGCAGGGTCAGTTTCAGCGTTAATTTCATTCGTTAAAAGTGTTGATTGTTTGCGTGCTCGAACAAGTAATGGGTCTAAGTCGTTATAAGTTTTTCCAGTTGCCATATAGGCAAATTTTTCGTCTAAGTTCATAATCGTCATCCCCCTTGATAACTATTAGCGTACCATAAATAAAGACTGAAACGCATGCTGACGCCTCAGTCTTTATTGTTAAAAATTAAATTGTTCCATGTGAAACATTAGTGACTACGTGCAGGCAAATCTACTGAAGCTGTTTCAATAACATGGCCATTGATCGCACGACGGAAGTCATTCAAGAAGTAACCTTTATCTAAATCTAATTCGGTATCTAACGCATACACACGAAGAGTATAATCGTGTGTTTTATCAGGTGGGGTTGGTCCAACATAACTTTGTGTTAAATCAGGATTATCTAAACGATATTCTGAGTAAGTTGAATTGGTACCTGGTACATATTGCACGTCTGAATGAACTAAATCTTCTGGAATATCACTAACTGGTAGATTAGCAGCTAACCAGTGAATCCACACAAAACCAGCAACGGGGACAGAGTCATAGTCAACGAAAGTGACAGCTAATGATTCTGTACCGGCAGGAACTTCACTGACTTGAACGGGAAAATTCACAACAGGTTTACCATCAAGACGGTACTTATCATCAGCAAACTTGCCATACTTGTCAGGAAGCATTTGATTTTCATCTAAAGTAACGTTAATTTTCATAATCGAACCTCCGTTTATTTAATCGTTTTTCCAATTAATAGTTTGGGCACAATATAGACTGATTGTACTGTTTTACCAGACAATTCGTCTAATAATAGTTGTACCATATGTTGAGCAATCTTTTGAAGAGGTTGTTGAACAGTCGTTAGTGGCTGTTCAGCTAATTGACGGACATAAATACCATCAAAGCCGATGACGTTAGATCTAGGCTTTAAATTTTTATGCGGTATAGCCAATATTAGCTTCTATTAATCCTTCTGATACCAAACAATTTCTTTTATTTTAGGATTTGGAAATGCGATATTATTGAATTTCGCTGATAGTCCAAAATAACCTATATTATTAATTTTTACTGGATAATATGCAAGATTGCCTGATCCCTGATTATCAGTATCTGAATGAATTTTGATTTCCTTTTGTGATTTTAGAACATTAAAAGTACGTTGGTTACTAGATTGTTTTTTGAGTGTCGCATAATCTTTGTGTTCTAATTCAGTATTCAGTGTTTTTTCTGCACTAGAAACGACACGATGGTCAAAACTGAAAATTAGAGTAAAAAATACACCCAAAACAATGATAAATACAATGACAGTTGAAAAGATAATTTTATGTTTTATCAATATCTATCACTCCTTGTGTTTACATTTCTTCCTTAGCATGGATTAATTTAGTTAACAGTGTATTTACTGGCGTAGGGATATTAAATTCTTCCCCCATGCGAGCAATAGCGCCATTCAAATAATCAATTTCGGTTGGGCGACCAGAAGCAATATCTTGGTGCATTGATGGATAATGATCACCAGCTTGATCAGGGGCTAATGAAGCATTAATTGTATCTAAGGCTAGTTCATTAGTTAATGGAATATCTTTTGCTGCTGCCACGACTGTGAATTCACTAACAATTTCTTTAACAATATTATTAGCGTGTTCACTGTTACCGATATCCATAACTTTACAATCTAGAATCGTGCATAACGTATTTATGGCACTGTTTAAACAAGCTTTTTTCCAAATAGAAAGCAAAACATTGTCACTTTGACGAGCATTTAAACCAGCCTGATTTAGCGTTTCAATGATTTGATCAAATGTTTCATGTGAAACATTTTTAACAGCTTGTAATTCAATATAACCTGAACCATTTAATACGACAGAACCTGGCCCAACTAGTTCACTAGTCCATAATGTTGTGCCGACTAATAAATCTAGGTTAGGTGCTACTTGTTCGATGGTTTCCATGTTACCGATACCATTTGATAAGCATAGGATAGCGGTATCATCACTTAACAAATGTGAGATTCTCTGGAGCATATCCTTTAATTGCATTGCTTTAGTGAATAGTAAAATAAGATCAAAGTTATCGTAGACATCCTCAGGGAAGGCAGCCTTTATTTTGACAAAGTTTTTCTTGCCATTTGTTTCAACGGCAAGCCCGTTCTTATTAATCTTGTTAATGTGTTCAGGCCATAAATCCAATAAGGTAACATCATTACCTGATTGTTGGAGCATGTAGCCAAAACGACTTCCCATTGCACCGCTACCGGCAATTGCTATTTTCATGATAAACCTCCATATTGTGTTTAATTTCACTATAGTAATTTTAATATATATTAGGCGATTGCGCATTGGTAATCGCTTACACAAATGGGCAAAAAATGGGGTATTTTCATTTAATTGTTGACAATTTTAAGCGTATAGATTAGTATTAATGACAACTTAATAAGTATTTGCTAAGAAAAGATGAGTAATCAATGATAAGAGCTTTACAGAGAGTCATGGTAGCTGTGAAATGACAAGTGAATCGTGGTGAAGATGGTCTTGGAGTGCAAACGGACGGCAAGTTGGAAAATGAGTCGGTCGCGGTTCTGCCCGTTAACGTGGAAAGGTATAGCAAGGATTGTGTACCTGATGAGAGTACTGTCTGTAAAGATAGTGCTAAAAGTGGGTGGTACCGCGTGTAAATTGTATTGTTAATGACACGTCCCTAGAAGATAACGAGAGTTGTTTTCTAGGGACGTTTTTTGTATAGAAAAGGAGAAATGGCAATGGTTAGTCAAACAGCAACAAAATTACATTATGATATTGTGGGAAGTTTCCTACGACCAAGTGAACTAAAGCAAGCACGTGAAGATTATGCAGCAAATAAAATTAGTCATGAACAGTTGACGGCAGTTGAAGATGAAGCAATTCGTGATTTGGTCGCTAAAGAAATTGATGCTGGTTTAAAGGTTGTAACTGATGGTGAATTCCGCCGTAGTTATTGGCATTTAGATACATTTTGGGGCTTTTCTGGAATAAAGCATACTGTCCCAGAACATGGTTATTTATTCCATGATGAAGAGACACGAGCTGATTCTGCACAAGTAGTTGGTAAAATTGCCTTTGATCCTGAACACCATGATGTGAAAGCATTCAAGTTTTTGCGTGACTTAGTAGCTGATGAAGATGACGTTACTCCACGCCAGAGTATTCCAGCGCCTGCTCAATTCTATGCAGAATTAGTACGTGGTGAAGAAAATGTCGCAGCCGTGAATAAATATTATGATAATCAGGAAGATTTGATTGCTGACATTGGTCAGGCATACCATGATTTGATTTTAGCTTTGTACGATGAAGGTTGCCGTGATGTAAAAATTGATGATTGTACCTGGGGAATGGTTGTTGATCATGACTTTTGGTCGGATATGACAAATGGTGATTTTGATTTAAATGATTTGCAAGATATTTATTTGAAGTTAAACAATGCTGCAATTACTGATTTGCCAGAAGATTTGCGTATCAGCACTCACGTTTGCCGTGGTAACTATCACTCAACTTGGGCAGCTAAAGGTGGTTATGCACCTGTTGCCAGCCACTTATTAGCTCAAGAAAAGGTCGATGCTTTCTATCTAGAATTTGACGATGATCGTTCTGGTGATTTTGCACCATTGGCTGAAGTACCAGCTGGTAAGCAGGTTGTACTTGGCTTGGTAACAAGTAAGAAACCTGAACTAGAGTCTAAAGAAACTCTAGTAGAGCGTATTAAGGAAGCTTCAGAATTTGTACCATTGGAGAACTTGTCATTAAGTACTCAGTGTGGTTTTGCTTCAACTGAAGAAGGAAACAAGTTAACTGAGCAACAAGAATGGGATAAGATTCGTTTGGTTGTCGAAACTGCCCAAGAAGTTTGGGACGAATAATAAATAAATTTCACTACCCGACCATGGTCCAACAGGATTGTGATCGGTTTTTTATGTAATTTTTTAACCGCAAAAAATTATACAAATAAAACATAAGTGTTATAATCAATCGTGTACGATTGATTAAGATAATTTAGGAACTAAACACGTTTTTAAATTGTTAACCTTGTTATTTCAAAGGAGGATTTTATGGCTGATTTTGATTACGATGTTGTATTTATAGGTAGTGGACATGCGGCTTTTCATAGTGCATTTAAGTTACTACAAGCTGGAAAGAAAGTCGCTTTTGTTGAAGAAGATAAATTAGGTGGTACTTGCCCTAATTATGGTTGTGATGCAAAGTTACTTTTGGACGGACCTTTTGAAGTCATTCAAGATAGTCAAAACTATCAAGGATTTGGTCTTGATACGGCACCAAAGTTAAACTGGGAAGATTTGATGGCGTATAAACATGCTTGGATTGATCGCATTCCTGACACAATGGCCCAAACTTTCCCCAAGATGGGGATTGATGTGTATGAGGGTCATGGTAAGTTGACTGATGCCCATACTGTTGATACGGGTGACAAGCAAATTACAGCTACTAACATTGTTTTGGCAACAGGTGCTCACGATTCTGTTTTGCCTGTAGACGGAAAAGAATATATTCATGACAGCAAAGATTTCTTATCTATTCCACATTTGCCCGAATCAATTGTCTTCATCGGTGCTGGTTTGATTTCATTAGAATTTGCATCAATGGTAGTTAAAACAGGTGCCAAAATTGAAGTCGTAGAATTTTCTGATCGTGCTTTGGCCCAATATGATCAAAAATATGTTAATAAATTAGTTGCTAAGCTTGAAGCTGAAGGTGTTAATTTCCACTTTAACGAAGCAGTCAATGGCGTACAAAAAACAGCTGATGGTTATACGGTTACAACAGAATCAGGTTTGCAGCTTGTTACAGATTATGTTTTTGGTGCAACTGGTCGCCAAGCTAATACGCAAGGATTAGGTTTGGATGAAGTTGGCATTGCCTATACTAAGGGTGGTGTTTCTGTTGATGATCATCTACGCACTAGTTTGAAGAACGTTTATGCTAGTGGGGATGTTATCGATAAGCAAATTCCTAAGTTAACACCAACAGCAACATTTGAATCAAACTATATTGCTAGTCAAATCTTAGGAAAAGATGATCAACCAATTGATTATCCTGTTGTGCCATTTATCGCCTATACTTTACCACGTATTGCTCAAATCGGGGTGACACCAGAACAGGCGCAAGCACAAGCTGATAAATATGATGTTAAACCAATGCCATATGGTAAGAGCTTTGATTCTAAGCATGATGACGACGCTGAAATGACAATCATTTTTGAAAAGGAAACAGCCAAGGTTGTTGGTGCTGTGATTTATGGTAGTCAGGCTGCTTCATTGATTAATATTTTGACCTTTGTCGTTGATAAAGGACTAACTAATGCTGATTTGGAACAAATGATTTTTGGTTTTCCAGACGTGACATATTCTGCTTTGTCGATGTTAAATCCTAATGGCGCTATGGGATAAGTAGAACGTGAGTAAAGATGGTTTGGAGTCTGTGGCGTTTACACCGCAGACTCTTTTTGTATGAACAAGTTATTCATAATTTGAATGCTGGTTGTTTCATGGTATATTAAATGAAAAGTCGTGTACGCTTAAATTCTGAGTGACGAGATTATATTCATGAAAGGAGGCGGTTAACTATGGCAGAACATGAGATCGACTTAGCGAACCAACTATGCTTCTCAATCTATAATGCTAATCGTCTTTTTGCAAAATTCTATCAAAAAGCGTTGGATGAGTTTCATTTAACTTATCCGCAATATTTAGTTTTGTTAGCGCTTTGGGAAGAAAATCCACTTAATTTGCGTGAGTTAGGACAAAGACTTCATTTAGCAAGTAATACTTTGACACCCTTGTTGAAACGGTTAGAAGAAAATGGCTGGTTAACGCGAGTTCGTCCAGCGGCAGATAAACGTCAATTAGTGGTGAATTTGACGGAAAAAGGTGAAGCATTAAAACCGTTGGTTGAGGAACGCTTAGCTGAATGTGTTAAAGATTCTGGTGATGTTAAAGTTGAAGAATATGAAAATATGTTAGCGAATAATCAAAAATTGATTGAGACGCTATTGAAGTTAGTCTAAATAGCTAGTTATTCAAAAACTTCCAAAACAGAAATTTGACTTACTAATAGTAAGGGTATATAGTAGTAATCAACGTTGGTAGTTAAGAGACATGTTGAGGAGGAATAATAATGGAAAAAGCAATTAAAAGCGTTCGTAACCTATTATTAATCGGAGCAACAGCAGGTATTGTGTCGACAGTTCCTGCAATCTTGCAGACTAATCAGGTAGAGGCAGCTGAAACACCAAGCACTGCACTTTCTGCACCTGGCTATGGTGGAACTTCAGTTGAACCAGGTGGTGGTGATTTCACATTACCATCTGGTAGTGATGGCTCAAGTGATGCTGCTTATGATCCTATTTCATAATAAAAAAATTTAATATTAAATGTAAAAATGACATGCGATGCCCAGTTAATTACTTGGCATGACATGTCATTTTTTATTTATTAAATTAAATATTACGCTAAGCTGTCATATGATTGTTAGCTAGTGTTTGGCGACGATGTAGGATAATTGCCACCAAAGAAGCGTCTAACAATAACAGATAGATTGTAAAGGCTACATTACTGAAAGACCAGTGTGTTGTCGCAGCAATGATACCGCTGGTTGATGAAATGATACCACCCATATAGTAAATGGGCGCTTCTGAATTCGGATAAAACCAAGATTTACGTAACGTTGGTACGGCTGCAATTGCATCACTAATAATTGAAAAGATAATAGCTAGGATTGGATTGCTGGTGACGTACCAGATGATTAACGCAAATATTGCAACGACACCACATAAGTAATCAAGTGGTGTTAGTTTCCAATAAGCTGAGCGGTTAAACATTGATGCAATAAATACGAGTAAGGGCATAAAACCAGCCATAAAAACAGGTAAGATAGCCCAATTTAAGCCGGTATCGCTAATTGTTGCAACAACTGAAATTAGGGGCGAGATAGCCCAAAGTAGCCAGGTTACTTTATTTGGTTGAACTTTTCCTTGAATGGTTTGAATTAAATAAAATGATCCAAAGAAAGCTGAGCAAAGTGCTCCAAATATAACTAAGTACTGCACGACTAATGACCTCCATTTAAAATCATATCAATATGGGGGATGTCATCTTCTAAATAAACATCGGAAACAGCCGTAAATCCAAATGATTCATAGAATTGACGTAGATAATTTTGCGCACCGATTTTAATATTCTTATTTGGATAACGGTGCTGGATTTCAGCAATAGTATCAGTTACAATTTGGCGACCATAGTTATTCTTACGGTAAGCTATTGGTACTAATACACGGCCAAATCGAATGTAATCAGGATTGTCATCAGCAATAATCCGGGTATATGCAATCAAGTCGTTATTTAATTTTAAATAAACATGATAGGCATCGAAATCATCTTGATCAACTTCTTGATAAGCACATGCTTGTTCAACGACAAAAACCTTTGTCCGTTCTTGCATAATAGTTAGCAATTCGGATGGTGTTAGTTCATTGGTGTGTTTAATAATTAATTCTGGTTGTTGCATGATAACATTCTCCTTTGAGTCATCGAATTCCAGCTAGATAACTCCCAATTTCCAATCTTAACATATTCGCATGAAATATTTTGTGGTTAATTAAAATAAAATGAACTTTCTAAAAATTTGACTTGACGATTGTTGATAATTTCCGTAATCTTTAAGCAAAATAACTAGAAATGAGTGGGGAGCTTTTTGATGAAGAATGTATATTTCAATCATGACGGGAATGTTGATGATTTAGTTTCATTATTGTTGTTGCTACAAATGCCAGATGTTAACTTGTTGGGTGTTGGTGTTACCGATGCTGATGGTTATGTTGAGCCCTCTGTTTCAGCATCACGTAAGATTGTTGATGAATTTGGTACTGAAGGTCGTAAACCAGCTGACATTGCTAAGTCAAATTCACGCGCAGCCCATCAATTTCCTGATGCATGGCGTTTGAGCTCATTTTCATTTGATGATTTCCCAATGTTAAATGAGCATGGTGCTCCCAAGACGCCAGTTGCTGAAAAACCAGGGCATTTAGACATGATTGATAAAATCAAGGCTTCATCAGAAAAGGTCACGGTTGTTATGACGGGACCGCTATCAGATTTGGCACGCGCACTTGAAGTTGATCCAAGTATTACTGAAAATATTGAAAGTTTGCACTGGATGGGTGGCGCTTTGAATAGTAAAGGTAATGTTGCAGCACCAGGTGCTGATGACACGATGGAATGGAATGCATACTGGGATGCTGAAGCAGTTAAGCGTGTTTGGGATTCAGATATTAAGATTGTCATGGTTGGTTTGGATAGTACGGATCAAGTGCCATTGACGACAGAACTACGTACGCGTTGGGCTACACAACGTCAACACCGTGCTTTAGACTTGATTGGACAAGGTTATTCTCTAGTACATTCATTTGAAGCTAATTCAATTTATTACTTATGGGATGTATTGACGACCCTTGCAAGTCGATACCCAGAATTGGTTGAATCAACTCAAGTTAAGACAGATGTTATTACAACTGGTGCATCAGAAGGTCGCACATATCAAACAGATGAAGGTCGTGAAATTACCTTTGTGACAAGTGTTGATGCGGATGCATTCTATGACAAAATTGATGAGTTAGCTAAATTAGCTGATTAATTAAGTAAGTAATGAGGTTAGAACGATGACGTTCTAGCCTCTTTTTTCGTGTTAAAATGTTTATCATGAACATATAAATGGGGGATTAATGATGGACAAACAAACGTTTATGAAAAAAATCGCTGGGGGACTCATCGTTTCATGCCAAGCCTTGCCAGGAGAGCCATTATATACTGAACAAGGCGGTGTCATGCCTCTATTAGCGTTAGCTGCACAGCAAGGTGGTGCGGTTGGAATTAGAGCCAATTCGGTGCGTGATATTCAAGAAATTAAAGCGCGTGTGGATTTGCCTGTTATTGGTATCATAAAACGCGATTATGCACCCGAAGAACCCTATATTACAGCAACCATGCGTGAAGTTAACGAATTAATGGTTGTAAAGCCAGACGTGATTGCATTTGACGCAACATTGCGACCTCGTCATGATGGTTTAACAATTAGCGAATTCATTAGTCAAATTCGTGCTAAATATCCTGATCAATTATTAATGGCTGATACGGCGACGTTTGCAGATGGTCAAAATGCTTGGAAGGCCGGAGTTGATTTTGTGGGGACAACTTTAGCTGGTTATACAAATGATAGTGAAGTCATTGATGGACCAAACTATGAATTTATTAAGAGATTAGTTGATGAAGGGATTGACGTTATCGCAGAAGGTAAGATTCATACGCCAGCAGAAGCAAAGAAAATTCAAGACATGGGCGTTGCTGGTGTCGTGGTTGGTGGCGCAATTACTCGTCCTAAAGAGATTACAGAACGTTTTATTCGCCAAATGAAAGAAGATTAACAAGAAGAGCGAGAACAAAGACGTTTTGGATTCGGAGTGTAACGGAGTTTGGACGTTTTGCGGTCGTCAGGCCGTGAAGCGGGCAAATCCGTTACATTGAGAATCCAGTCTTTGAGAACGCGTTTAGAGAAGAGCGAGAACAAAAGTGGTTTGAACCTGGCGTATAACGTTGTTGGGACCAATTATGGCCGGAGCAACGCGCAGGACATGATTGGGGCCAGTGACGTTATATTGAAGGTTCAGCTTTTGAGAACGCGTTTAAGAAGAGCGAGAACAAAAGCGGTTGGAACATTTTTATGTCCCAACCGCTTTTGTTTACATTTGAATATTCGTTTTAATAACTTCACCACTGGTAAATGACTTCGTTAAGCCATTTTCATCTTCAATGATTAGACCACCGTCGTTTGCAATTTGTTTGGCAATACCGGTAATTGTTTTACTACCAAGCTTTAACGTCACTTGTTTACCAATAACATTGGAACGACGCCGATATTCTGCCAGCAAACTTGGCAAATCACCGTGATAGTATGTGTTCACAATATTTTTGATGAGAGTGGCTAGTAGTAAATTACGATCAATAGTTGCGGTACTATTAATACCTTGAGCGGTTTCAGATAAATTATCTGGAAAATCTTGGGTGGTTAAATTCAAACCGACACCCATAATGAAAGCAGAGATATCGTTAGATTCAAGTTCAATATTCGCTTCGGTAATGATGCCACCGACCTTTTTGTTATTAATGAAGAGGTCGTTGACCCACTTTAGATCAATTTTTTCGTTGGGAAAGAATGCTTCCAATGTTTGAGCGATAATAACAGCCATATTTGTGGTCAATAGGCCAACTTCATGCCACATGTCAGTCGTATTGGGTAACACAATTGTGAAATAAAGCCCACTTGTGGCAGGTGAATAGAAGGCACGTCCCCGACGACCATAACCTTCAGATTGTGATTCAGCTGCAAAGAAAACCGGTTGATGGATCTGATGAGTTGTTAAATATTGTTTGGCTAGATGTTGAGTGGAAGTGACCGTTTGTTCAATAAACATAGCATCAATGGTATCCTCATCAATATAATAACGAACGATATCCTGGTCTAAAAAGGGGCTCGCAATATATTGATAACCAACATTTTTGCGGCTTTCAATCGTGTGACCCTTCTTTTTTAGGGCATTAATTGCTTTCCAAATACTTTCACGACTAATGTTTAAATCTGTGGCTAAATCATCGCCAGATAACCATGTACCTTTATGATCGAGTAATTCAAATAATACTTTTTGCTTTGTTGTTGACACAATGGACTCCTTTTTAAATTATGTCTTGTAACATTGGAAGTTTTCTTAATCGTCTTGCTAAGAAAACTGATAAGGCTGCTTTAATCATATCACCTGGTAGGAATACTAGGTTAGAAAGTAACGCAGTTGTTAATGCCATATGTGATTGCATAACTAACCAAATTGAACCAATGATATCAACAAATAGGACACCAGCGATAATGATAGTGGTTAGCTCTAGCCACCATGAAAGTTGGTGGTGTTGGTTTAATATTTTTAAAATTGGTCCTAATACGAAAGGTACAAGCAACCAACCTAATAAGTACCCACCAGTTGGACCAAGAAATACAGCAAAACCACCGCGACCACCAGATAATACGGGGATGCCAACGAGTGCTAATAGTAGAAATAGACCAATTGCTAGAAAACTGTCTTTGGTTCCTAATAATTCAATCGTTAGGAAAATACCAAGATTTTGTAGAACAATGGGTACGGGAATAAAACCCAAGGGAATACCAGGGAATAGTCCTAGAACAATAAGTGTTGCTGTCATCATAGCGGCTAACGTTAAGCGTTTCGTGCGTTGATTTGTCATAGTGTTTTAACATCCAATTCTTAAAATTTAACACAGCCTTATTATAGGAGTTAGTAACCTGTAAATCAACACAAGGGTTACTATTAATCGAATAACACGAACATTATATGTTTTAATATTATAAAAAGTTAGCTGTTGATGCTCATTATTAGTGAAAAGTCGGATAATGTTTGTTATAATTTTGATTATTGAAAAATTATTATAAATTTTTGGGGTGACTATTATCTATAAAACGGTGTTAAAGGGTAGTTATTATACTGCCGTTGATAAAAATCAAGTAACTTATCAGCATGATAGTTTGATATGTATTGATGAAACAGGAAAAATTGTAAAAATTGTATCAGAAGATAATGATACTTATGAAAACATTATTCACGATGCAACGGAAGCAGGAAATTTAGTTGAATTATCCGAAGATCAAGCAATCTTACCAGGATTTATTGATTTACACGTACATGCACCACAGTGGCCGAATGCTGGTCTAGCATTAGATCGACCATTGTATGAATGGCTTGACCAATATACTTTCCCATTGGAAGCAAAATTCAAAGATGCTGATTATGCGCATTTAGTTTATGACAATTTGGTTGATACGCTATTAGCAAATGGGACAACAACCGCTTTGTACTTTGGCTCAGTAGATAATACGGGAAATGTTGAATTAGCTAAGGCTTGTTTAAATCATCATCAACGCGGCTTCGTCGGCAAGGTTGTGATGGATAATCCAGAACAAACACCTGAGTATTATCGTGATGAGTCCGCTGAAACAGCATTGGCTGAGACAGAAGCTTTCATTCACGAAGTTGAAAAATTAAATAAAGACCAATCAATTCCGGTAACACCAGTAATCACACCGCGTTTCTTGCCTTCTTGTACAGATGAAGTGTTGGTAGGATTAGGAAAATTAGCTGCTAAATATGATTTGCCAATTCAATCACATTGTAGTGAAAGTGATTGGGAAAATGGTTACGCACTAGAAACACACGGTAAACGTGATGCCGATGTACTTGATTCATTTGGTTTACTAACAAATAAGTCAGTGATGGCACATGGCACGATGCTAAATGATGAAGATTTAGATCGTTTTAAAGATTATGGCGTAGGCATTGCGCATTGTCCAATTTCGAATGTGTACTTTGGCAATGCTGTGATGCCTGCTAAGAAAATTTTAGATAAAGACGTTAAAGTCGGCATGGGTACTGATATTTCTGGTGGCTTTGATCCTAGTGTTTATCAAAATATTCGCCAATCAATTATGTCAGCGCGGATGCTTGATGAGGGTGTTGATAGTCAATTAGCACCTGAAGATCGTGGTGTTGGGGATGCTGCTATTACTGCTAAGAACGCCTTTTATATGGCAACAGTTGGTGGTGCACGTAGTCTTAATTTGACGACGGGACAAGTAAAAGAAGGCTATGCGGCAGATTTACAAGTTGTGCATACAAAGTATCCGACTTTTGGTCACCAAGAAGCTGAAGCTACGTTTGAAAAATTGATGTATCAAACAACAGCATCAGAGATTGACCATGTGATGACGCAGGGTGTTTTTGTTAAGTAAAATGTTTCACGTGAAACATAGATGAACTAAAAGGGAGAAGAGAGTTCATGGCTGAAGAGAAAAGCGGGTTATTAATTGGTGCTAACGATAAAGTGCCAATGGCAGAAGCAGGCCTTTTGGGATTGCAGCACGTCTTAGCAATGGATGTGTATGTGCCACCGCTAATTATTGCAGGATTGTTGTCATTGAGTGCTGCTCAAACGAGTGGTTTTTTACAAGTTGCTTTCTTAGCTTGTGGAATTGGAACGATATTACAAACTTCATTGTTTATGAAGATTCCGATGTCGCAAGGACCATCATATGTGCCAATTGGGGCAATTGTTGGTGTCTTTATGGCAAATGGTGCCGCAAATGGTGGTATGGCTACCGTTATTGGTTCAACGATTGTTGCTTCAATTCTATTGATTTTGTTAGGGTTTACCGGTTTTTATCAGAAAATCGTGAATACGTTGGTTCCTTCAATAGTCGGGGGAACAATTATCACTTGTGTTGGGTTATCTTTGATACCTTCAGCATTGAATGACAATATTTTTGAAGCAAGTGGTAATATCTATGACAATATCGAATTGGCAGTCATTACGATGGTTGCTTTATTGGTTTCGATTACGATTGGAACGCACGTGCCAAAGCTACGGAAAATTTTTAAAATTGGATCGATTGTTATTGCACTAGCAGTTGGAACTATTGCCGCAAACATTATGGGATTGATGGATTGGTCA
Organism: Weissella sp. ESL1139; assembly: GCF_058506735.1. Lineage (NCBI taxonomy): Bacteria > Bacillati > Bacillota > Bacilli > Lactobacillales > Lactobacillaceae > Weissella > Weissella sp. ESL1139. Next base: position 1,671,869 of record NZ_CP196375.1, on the reverse strand, counting down.
AGTGTTATGAGTGCTGATTGGTTCAGCTTCCCTAAATTTACAGCATTGCATTATGGCATTAGTTTTGATTTTTCAGCCATCATTACCTTTATTATTATCTTCATGGTTTTGACGACTGAAACGACTGGTACATGGTTTGCGATGAGCGCTGTTACCAAAGAGGATATCAGCAAGAAGCAATGGAATAACGGAATTATCGGTGAAGGTCTAAGTTGTTTAGTTTCAGCATTACTTGGTAGTACGCCAATGACCGGTTATTCAACCAATGCTGGTGTTGTGTCTATTACTGGTGTTGCAAGTCGCCGTGTGTTTGTTGCTGCAGGTATCTGGTTTATTATATTAGGATTCTTTGGTAAGTTGTCAGCATTGCTAGCAGCTATTCCATCAGCTGTTATCGGTGGTGTCTTCGCAGTGATTGTTGTCATTATTATGTTGAGTGGTTTGAATGTTATCGGTGATTTAAACATGACTGGTAATAAGGGTTACATTATCGGGGTACCAATTGTGATGACATTGGCCTTGGTATTCTTGCCAGACAAGGTTTTGAATGATGCACCACAAATGATCCAATACTTACTTGGCTCACCTATTACGGTAGCTGCTATTGTTGCTGTTATTTTGAACTTAATTTTGAATAAGGAAGAAATAAGTACGTCAACTGCAACTGAATAGGCATAACTATTTTTATAATTAGAGACTGGAACATAATAGTTCTAGTCTTTTTTATTAATAAGGTAAAAATTAAATGTTTGACTAGAAGCTTATTCATGTTATTATGTATCTAGTGAGTGATGGCTCACTTTTCGATTTGAGTAGTATCATTTTAGAAAAAATCTTAGAAAAGAGGCTGGAAAAATCAAAGATACGATATTATCGTTATTTTCAGAAAGTTTGAATGATTTAAATATTTCTGAAAAACAAAAATCAATTTTAAAAGCTAGTTTGGTTCTATTTTCTACTAAAGGATTCGAAAATACTAACACGAGCGATATTGCAAGTATGGCAGAGGTTGCCGAGGGGACAGTTTATAAAAAGTTTAAGACTAAGGATGCCTTGTTGCATGCAATTATTAAACCAGTCATATCACAAGTGATTCCCCAAATAGCTAATGAGATTTCTGATGAACCTTACGATGGCAATGCAGGTACTTTGAAAGGGTTTTTGTACCAAATGATTAGGGAACGTTTGCAATTTTTCATTAATAATTTGCCACAATTACGCATTATTGCTAGAGAAATTTTAGTTAATCCTAGTATTCAACAAGGCATACAAAATGAGTTTTTGATTTTTTCTAATACAGAATTAAAGCAGACTTTTAAATATTTTGAAAATAAGGGTGAATTGGTATCGTGGGATTTTGACCGGATTGCTAAATATATTGTGGGTACATTATCTGGCTATGTCATCCCAATGATTTTAACTGGAAAAACTCCAGACAATGTTGAACAAATTAGTGATGAAGCTAGCGAATTTTTGGTTAAGGGTCTTTCACCTAAGAATTGATGATAGATTGAAACTACTCAAATTGAAAATATATTAATCGAATACCTACGGAAATAAAGGAGATTAACAATGGCAATTATAGAAACAGCAACATGGCGCATTAAGCAAAAAGATCATGACAAGTTCCTTGAAATAGCAGTACATGGGCCTAATTTGGATGATGAAAATGGTTTGGCATGGCAAGCTAACCATCCTGAAGCAATTTATTATTCAAAGACGAGAAACTTCTGTCGCAAAATTGAAGGTACTGATGAAGAAGAATGGATCTTTATTGATGAGTACGATACTGAAGAAGATTACCAAAAGAGTCATGAAGATTTATATAATGAGGAAAAGCACCCTGGTTTGAAAGAAGAAGGATATAAGAAAACGTATGCTTTGATGGTACCAGGATCAAATCCAACTCATAATGTGTGGGAATTAGTAGATGGTACGTATTTAGAATTCGCAGACCACAAATTGTTGACACATAAGTAAAATATATGAAAAAGGGTTCGTAAACTTCATTTAGTTTACGAACCTTTTTTGTATTAAATTTTATTTAAGTATAGATAATCTATAGTTTTCGTAAGTTCGGCTAGTTGGTCACTAATTGCTTTGGGATTGGGTTGTTGAATATGCTCAATGTATTCATTGAAATATTCTAAAGTGATAGCTGCTAAAAGGTGCACAATACTTGATGGATTTTCTATATTGAGTGTAGAACTATTTTGAATGATTAGCTTATACTCTTGGACGATAACCTTTTTAATTTCTCGTTGGGTTTTAATGACATGAAGATCAGTTTTATTTGACATGAAATTTCTTCTTAATGAACTATTGGTTCAATAATATACTATTTGCACAAAAATGCATATTGTTACTCGTGAATTTTTGCTTTATTCTAGCATTGTAGTCAAGCAAGATAACTCTCGGATAGATAATCGGAGATACAGAAATGAATGATTTTGAAATTAAATGTTTTATAAATGGACACCAAGTTTATTATGATCAGTTACAAGCAATTGAATATGAACGTGCTAAGCATGTGTTACATGAAATGAAATCATTAGGTGCTAATGTTGCGGACAATGGCTATGCTTTAACACAGCAAGATATTGATGCATTGTCATTAGAAAAAGCTTTGCAGTTAAATATTGATACACGTAATCAATATAGTGTCTCTGAGATGAAGGAGATTTATAAAGAACCACTAAAAGTTAGTGATAAAATGCAAGAATGTCATACAGATATGATTGTGACAGGTATTAATCCAGCTATGATGAATGATTCAACAAGCAATCCTGAAAAGCTAGTTGAAGAATCTGCTAAATCTTCAGCGATTATGAACCCAGAACACTTTTTCATTAGTCCATGTCCAGATGGTTTAGAAGGTATGGAAACCTTCGGTATGTATGGTTAACCAACAGATATGATTGTTAAAGTAGATAATGATATTCAAACTCAAATTGAGCGTGATCCAGATTATCCAATAGTTTCAGCTGGATCACCAATTTTGTGGATGGTACTGAAATGCATAATATTCCATACCATCAATATAAGCCAATTGAGAATGGTATTGATATGAAATTAGCAGTATTGTTGCCACCTAATGCACCTAAGGAAATTACAAGTGGTCATCAATGGCACTTAGCAATTGAATACTGGGAAATGATGAAGGCAGCTGCAAATAAATAAGTAACCAAAAGAACCGGGACTACCATAATTGAGGTGTCCCGGTTTTATAATGTCAACGCACAGATGAGAACAACGGATTGAACACTTGATGTCATGCTATTTGTCTGACATATTTTGAGTTGTTAAATTTTATTCGTCAGGTAACTGATACCTTAGATAATACGTATTATCCTTACTGAAGTAATACATATGACCGTCGATATAATGGTAACCTTGGACAGCGCGGCCGTCATTTTCTACGTAGTAAGTTTTACCATAGGCTGATATCCAACGGTTGGTCTGTAAGATACCACCTTCGTAGTAGTAAAAGCCGTTGTCGTGGTTACGGAAACCGGTATATAATTTACCGTTTTCAATCCAACGATGACCGACACCTTCAATGTTTAAGTAACCGTTAGGGACTGAGTTACGTAAGTAATAGGTATTGTTTGATCCGAAATCGTAGGCTTGACCACTAATCCATTGATAGCCTTGAACAGCACGTCCATTATTATCAACGTAATAGGTTAAGCCATATGCATGCTCCCACTGATTGTTCTGGCGAACACCGTTTTCAAACCAGTAATAGGAACCGGCATAGTAGCGGACACCGGTATAAGGTTGTCCATTTTCTAACCAATTATAACCACCATTAGCGGTTGAAATATTTGGCGAATAGACATAACCTGTTCGAGTATCCTGCTGAGTACTTGTTGTCTGAGATGATGCAGTCGTATCTGCAGAAACAGGTGTTGTTGTGATAGCTAGTCCACTAAGAACAGCACCACCTACTAAGGCAGATACCAATGAAGCTTTACTAAATAGTTGTCGTTTCATTATGTGTACCTCCTTTGTATACACATAGTGTACAACAAGCCTCAATATTATGTTACTAATATGTATCAAAAAAGTGTCTATTTCGTTACTAAAATTCATAATAAAGCCTAATAAATCAATCTGAAATTATGATTTATTAGAATTTTTGCGATAGCGTGTTAGTGGGATTATATTTTGTAAGTAGCAGCTTGCATATTAAAATTATGAGTGTTAGAATTTTTGTAAATTAAAAAGTAATTAGAATGATGAAGAGAAGAGTAGCGTTATTATGTTCTTAACAGAGAGCCTTGTTGGTGAAAGTAGGCAAGAAACGGTGGCGTGAAGATGAACTCAGATTATTTTCAAGGTGTTAACGCATCTTGAACGGATGGCACCGTTAAGACGCCAACGAGGCATTATAGCTTGACTATAATGTAAATAGGGATGGTAACGCGAATATTCGGCCCAAAAACAATGATGTTTTTGAGTCGGATATTTTTTTGTTTAAACTCAAATCTTTAGGGGGATAAAAATATGGTCGCAACAGCAAATAAGATAAAGTTTCCAAATCGATATGACATTGTTGGTAGCTTTTTAAGAACTGATGCATTGAAAGATGCACGTCAAAAATTTGAAGATGGTGAAATTTCACAAGAACAATTAACGACTGTTCAACATGAAGAAACAAAGAAGATTGTCGATGAACAAATTAAGTTGGGCTTGAAGGATATCACAGATGGTGAATTCAACCGTTCTTGGTGGCATTTAGACTTTTTGTGGGGTCTAGAAGGTGTTGAAAACTATGACTATCATGAAAGTTATAAATTTAAGGGTGGTAAAACGAGAACTGATAATGTTGAATTAGTCGGTAAGATTGCATACAACCCAAATCATCCTTTCTTTGATAGCTATGAATTCTTGGCATCAATTACACCAGATGGCGTTGTACCAAAGCAAACGATTCCTTCACCAACGATGTTGTTCCGTGATAATCGTAGTGATAACTGGTCAAAGTATTATGATACATTTGATGAATATTTGACTGATTTATCAGTTGCTTATCATCAAACGATTCAACATTTCTATGATTTAGGGGCACGTTATGTACAATTGGACGATACGACTTGGGCATTTTTGATTAGCAAGTTGCATGATACTGAGTCAGATCCTGAAGAACATGCTAAGTACGTTAAATTGGCTGAAAATAGCGTTAAAGTGATTAATGATGCTTTGGCTGACTTGCCAGATGATTTGACGATTACAACTCACATTTGTCGTGGTAACTTCCAATCAACTTATTTGTTCGCTGGTGGTTATGACGATGTTGCTCCATACTTAGGTCAACTAAATTATAATGGTATTTTTTTGGAATTTGATGATGCACGTTCAGGTTCATTTGACTCATTGGGTGAAATCTGGGCTGGTGATACTAACAAGCGTATTGTATTAGGTTTGGTTACTTCTAAGCGACCTGAAATTGAAGATCAAGATGCCATCATTGCGCGTGTTAATGAAGCCGCTAAAATTGTGCCATTGGATAACTTAGCTTTGTCGACACAGTGTGGTTTCGCTTCCACTGAAGAAGGAAATAAATTGACTCAAGATGAGCAATGGGCTAAGTTGCGTTTCGTCATTGAAACAGCAAAGAAAATTTGGGGTTAATTTACATTATGTAAGCGCTTAATTGTCTGGTATAATAAAGGTAAGTAATTCTAGTAGATAAACTGCTTTTGGGGAAAGGATGATTATAATGACATTAACACCGCGCATATCAATAGCAACCATGATGACGGTTTTACCGCTTAAGGGGAAAATCTTCTTTAAAAAATCTGAAGAAGGTATTTTTACGACGTCTGATTTGGGGCCAAAGTTAACCATTTCAATCAAAAAGCCTGATGAAGTAGTTCAGATGCTTAAAGAATTTAATTACAATATCGATGAATATTCAACTGATGATGATGAAAACGAGATTATTCGTTATACTGATTTGTCATTATTAGAAGCGTAAAAATGTTGGGATTTAGATAGTTTTGTCTAAACCCCAACATTTTTTATTTATATAACTGTGTTTGTTGGACATCAGTAATTGTTTTAGTACCAGCCAACTGCATTGTGATGCGTAATTCATCGTTTAATTGGTTAACAACCGACGTGACCCCCTGTGCACCACCCAGGGCTAAACCATAAATAATTGGACGAGCTAAGGCGACTAAATCAGCACCAGCAGCTAATGCTTTAAAGACATGTGAACCACGACGCACGCCGCTATCAAAGATAATTGGCACACGATGATTAACGACTTGTGCGACATCGTGTAGAACGTCAAATGAGGCTGGACCACCATTTAATTGGCGGCCACCATGGTTAGATACCCAAATACCTTGTGCACCAGCTTGAATTGCCAGTAGGGCGTCTTCAGGTGCTTGAATACCTTTAATAATTACAGGAAGTGGCGTGTAATCAATGACACGTTTCATATCGGCCACGCCGATTTGATGGGCTTCATTATCGAAAACATCTTTGCCTTCACCAACGCCAGTACCTGATTGACCTAAGCCAGGCTGGAAATCTTCTAGGTTAGCCATGGGGACCGGGAAATGAAAGTCATTAACAATATCCGTTTCACGGTAACCTTCAGCTGTGATATCAGTTGTTACAACAATTGCTTTACAACCAGCTTCAGCAGCTTTATCTAAGAGAAACTTGTTTAATTCATGATTTTGGCTTAAATATAATTGGAAAAATTGTGGTGCGCCATTGCCAGCTGCCATTGCTTCAGCGATGCGCTTTGAGGAGTATGTACTTTGGGTCATTAACGAACCGGCTTCCGCCATGCCAGCAGCCGTAGCAACTTCTCCTTGCATATGGACAACCCCTTGAGCAGCGGCAGGTGCCATGGCGATTGGATTTGCTAATTTTAGGCCAAAAATACTGGTACTAGTGTCGGGATTAGTAATATTAGATAGAACACGTGGCAAAATTTTGACATGGTCAAAGGCTAAGGTGTTTTCACGTAACGTTGATTCATCTTCAGAACCACCACGGACAAAGCCAAAACTAGCTTTAGGTAAAATTTCTTGGGCGGCTTTTTCTAATGCGGGTAAGTTAATAACATTCAAAGGACGCTCCTGTTCACTTAATTCATAACCATTGATAATTGCCATAATAGACTCCCCTTGTTAATTCATTTATTTTTAATCATTCTATCATTTTAAATAAGCTGTTTGGATATTAATTTTTAAAATATGATATGAAAGTATTTCGCATATATTTCCATATGTGGTTGTTCGGGTTATATTTATAAGTAAGAGAAAAATTAAAGGGGTGATAGTGCATGACGGGAATTCAACGACAAGAAACGATTAAGGCGGCGTTAAGTAATCCAGATACAGTCATCAGTGCTAATCAATTTGCTAAACAGTTAGCAGTGTCACGACAGACAATAGTGGGAGATATTGCCTTGTTACGAGCACGTGGTGAGCAAATTATTGCAACACCACAGGGTTATCGTTATCAGGCTAAGCAACGGCATAGTACGATACTTGTTGTACAACATGGTGCTGATCAAATTGAAGATGAGCTGACGGCATTAGTTAATGCTGGTGTCACAGTTGCGGATGTGCAAGTGGATCATCCAGTATATGGTTTATTAAAAGGTGAATTAGCGATTCAAACTATTACAGATGTTAAACAATTTGTTTATCATTTGAATAAAGAAGGTGGCGAACCATTATCAGTGTTAACAAATGGGTTGCATATGCATCGTGTTGAGTATGAAGATGCAACAGCCTTGCAAGACGCTAAAAATGCATTACGTGAATTGAATATTTTGTACGAAGCTTAATTTGGGTTGACAAGACACCCCCTAACGAACTATGATAATAGTCATTGTAAGGGTGTAAAGACACCTAGATAGGAGTAACTAATTAAAAAATTAGTAGTATGAAATGTCATGAATAAATTGAATAAGTTGTTAACTGTTACAGGTTTAGCTTGGTTATTTGATGCGATGGATGTTGGGTTATTGTCATTTATATTGGTGGCAATCCAAAAAGAATGGGATTTATCCTCATTACAGGTTGGCTGGGTCGGCTCAGTTAATTCGATTGGATTGGCTGTTGGCGCGATTACGTTTGGTGCGTTAGCTGATCAAAAAGGTCGTAAAAATATGTTGATGATGACCTTGTTGATTTTTTCTATCGCAACTGGTTTGTCAGCGTTTACGATGGGCTTTGTTGGTTTTATTCTATTGCGCTTTTTCGTAGGTGTTGGTTTAGGTGGTGAATTACCAGTTGCTACGACACTAGTCTCTGAGCATGTCGAAAAAGAAAAGCGTGGTCGGACAATCGTTTTGCTTGAAAGTTTTTGGGCTGTCGGCTGGTTAATTGCTAGTTTGTTAGCATATTTTGTGATGCCAAGTTTCGGATGGCGAATTACTTTAATTATTTCTGCATTAACCGCATTTTACGTATTTATCTTACGTCGTCATTTACCAAATGATAGGGTTAAAAATCAAACGGCAAATACACCGCGGGAATCAGTTGGTACGAAGTTATCAAAGCTATTTCATAAACAATTTCGTAATCAAACCATTATGTTATGGGTTGCTTGGTTTATGATTATGTTTTCTTATTATGGTATTTTCTTGTGGTTACCAAGTGTCTTAGTTGGTAAAGGCTTCAGTACGGTTAACAGCTTTGGTTATGTGGTCATCATGACTTTGGCACAATTACCAGGTTACTTTACGTCAGCATGGTTGGTTGAAAAATGGGGTCGTAAGCCGGTTATTGCAACGTTTTTAGCTGGAACAGCTATTTTCGCGGCTGTCTTCGGTTTCTCGACTAGTTTGACGATGATTATGATTTCCGGCATGTTATTGTCGTTCTTCAATTTAGGTGCATGGGGTGCCATGTATGCTTACACACCAGAATTGTACCCAGCAAGTATTCGTGCAACAGCGAATGGCGCAGCTGAAGGATTTGGTCGTTTAGGTGGTATCCTTGGTCCGCTATCAATCGGTTTCTTTATTGGTCATGGTTTGTCATTTGCAAACATTTTTAGCGTGTTTAGTATCGCGTTAATTATTGCTATTGTGGTTGTACTACTCTTGGGTAAAGAAACTCGTGGGCAAGCAATTGATTAAATAATTAATAAGATATTGGCTTATATTTGATGAATCATCATGTATAAGCTTTTTATTATGGGCTTTTGTGAATAAAAGCCTATTTTTTTCTATATTTAAAATATTTAGTTTACCTTAACGATACATTACCCTTTATCATTGGATTATTGTGAAATGACAAATTGAAATAATAACACATTAAGATGTTATCAAGGAGATACAGAAATGACAGCCAGAGAAAAATTTTCAGCATATGAAGACGATAATACGTTATCAAATGAACCGGAATTTAATCAGGATCAAATTAATAAGAAGCATTTACGATTAACCCAAGCTGATATGGATGAGATGAAGTTAGTTGAGAAAAATTTATTTGAAAAATTGTCACTTTTTGTCACTGATCCAGATTTACAGAGTAAAATTGCACAAGATATTTTTGGTTTGCACAAACAATGGTTAAGTTTTACACTACCTGATTATTCAGTAGATAAACATAAGGAAATTGTGACGATGTATGTAAAAGATAACCGGTTTAAGTTGTACTATGATGAGAAGGAACTGGGGAGTGCGCAAGCGTTATATGATGTCGTGCATTATTACGCAGATTAATTCTTGTTTCACGTGAAACATTAGTTAATTTTATAAAGCTTAATAATTGCAAAAAAGGCAGTAAGTTATCAAATGATGATAATTTACTGCCTTTCAAATGGGCATATTTGTATAGAGTGCTTTTGCTTACAAAGTCTAGATTCTCAATGTAACGAAATTTGCTCACTTCACGGTCTGACGACCGCAAAGCGTCCAAACAACGTTATACATCGAATTCAACCCGTCTTTGTTCACGTTATGCTAATCCTCCGGATAAATCTGCTTTAAATTATTAATATCTTGCTGAGAAAGGGCGGTGACACCTTGATCAACTGGATACATGACGGAAGCTTTGTCTTCACTGTGATCAAGACCAAGTGCATGGCCAACCTCATGAATCGCGGCGGATAGACGAGGTGGGTAAGCAGTATTTAAAGTAGCTTTACCATGATTGTAGTCAATATTGACTAAGCCAGTTTGCGAATAAACTTTAGGGCCACCAATACCTAATTCTTCTAAATTATTAGTATTCTTAGAAGGTTTGTTATAAACACCAAGTGTAATTGTATTCTTTGAGTCGTCTTGTTCTTCAGCAGTAATATGAACGATACCAGTTGCATTATAGACGTCCATTGCTTGTAAAAAGATTGATCTTGTCTGCTCGGGAACGTCATCTTTAAATTTGTAGGTATAAACGTTTGATAACTTTTTACCACTAACGATTGATTCAATACCATTATTGTTAGCAGTTTTTTTATCTGGTTGAGTTTTAGATTCTGTTTTTGTTAAAAAAGGAATCTCTGTTGAAAGATTTTGTAAGTTAGTTGTTAAAGCACTTAATTGTGTATTAATTTGTTGGCTAATAGCAGGCGTTGTCAGCCAGTTATAACCAATAATAGCAACTACAATTAGGATGAGTCCTTTAAAGAGTTTCATCAGTGTTACCTTTCTGTACCAAAAAACGGTACATTTATTGAAACATATTAAAGTATAGTATACCAAATTAAGATTAACCTTATAAGTTAGTGATTATACACAAAAAAGTCGCTAGCAAAATTTGCTAACGACTTTTGATTTTTAAAGTAAGAATAATCTAAGCTTATTCCCACTCAACAGTTGCAGGTGGCTTAGCTGTAATATCATAGACTACGCGGTTAACGTGGGCGGTCTCATTTACGATACGACGAGAAATCTCTTCTAAGACATCCCATGGTAACTTAGCAAAGTCAGCTGTCATGCCATCAACAGACGTAATGGCACGAATAGCAATGGTGTAATCGTAAGTACGCTCATCCCCCATAACACCAACTGAACGAATACCAGGTAGGACGGTAAAGTATTGCCATACTTCGCTATCCAAACCTTGCTTAGCGATTTCATCACGTAAAATAGCATCAGATTCGCGTACGATTTCTAGCTTATCTTTTGTGATTTCACCAAGGACACGAATACCAAGTCCTGGACCTGGGAATGGTTGACGCCAAACCAGGTCATGTGGCATACCAAGTTTCTCACCAAGTGAGCGAACTTCATCCTTGAACAACTTGTTTAGTGGTTCGATTAATTGGAATTGAATGTCATCTGGTAAACCACCAACGTTGTGGTGTGACTTGATAGTTTGAGCAGTGTCAGTACCTGATTCGATAACGTCAGTATACAATGTTCCTTGTGCTAGGAAGTCGATACCATCCAACTTCATGGCTTCTTCGTCAAAGACACGAATAAATTCGTTACCAATGATTTTACGCTTCTGTTCAGGGTCAGTAACACCAGCTAATTTGTTTAAGAAACGATCTTGGGCATCAACCTTGATGATGTTTAGACCGAACTTGCCACCAAGAGCGGCCATGACTTCATTAGCTTCGTTTTTACGTAGTAGACCGTGGTCAACAAAGATTGATGTTAATTGTGTACCGATAGCTTTGTGTAGTAGGACACCAACAACTGATGAATCAACACCACCTGAAAGTCCTAGTAAGACGCGCTTGTCGCCAACAGTTTCACGAATCTTTGCAATTTGTTCGTCGATGAAATCATCCATTGACCAATCACGATTTGCGTGAACAGCATTATCAATGAAGTTTTCCAAAATTTTCATACCATAAACGGTATGACGAACCTCTGTATGGAATTGAACACCATATAGTTGACGTTCTACGTTTTCCATAGCGGCAATTGGTGTACTATCAGAAGTTGCTACTGCAGTAAATCCTTCAGGAACAGCTCCAACGTAATCACCGTGTGACATCAAAACAGTTTGTGTTTCGGGTGTCTCTGCAAATAAGATGCTGTTTGAATCCGTCACTTCAATCTCAGTTTCACCATATTCAGATGTATTGTTGGCAGGTAAGACTTTACCACCAGGCAACATATGTGCCATTAGTTGCATACCATAGCAAACACCTAAAATGGGGATGTTTAGATTAAAAATTTCTGGATCAACAGAAAATGCACCATCATCGTAAACTGAATTAGGACCACCTGAAAAGATTAAGCCTTTAGGTTGAAGTTCTTTGATTTCAGCAGCAGTGATAGTGTGTGGCTTTAGCTCAGAATAAACGCCTAATTCACGAATACGACGTGAAATTAATTGGTTATATTGTGAACCAAAGTCCAATACAAGAATACTATCGTGTGTATCTGTGTTGGCCATGATATCCTCCATTTAATTGATAATTCCATTATACGTAATCTATGATAATTTTCAATGATATTTATATTAATGTTCGGGGTTGGTTAACAATAATTTTAGATAAATGCTTAAAAAATATTCACATATTAAACTCATTTGTTTTAATGAATTTATCATTAATAAAACTATCTGAATAGATTTTATAGTGATGAAAAATTTAGCCTTGCATTCTCAGTTTAAGACCGCTATAGTAATTAAATTATTATAAATTGAACTCTTAAATGAGTGGTTGGGTTGAGGGCTTAATACTTGGAGGTATTAAAAAATGGTTTCACGTCGGACAATGGTCATTGGTGGTGTTGTAGTAGTAGCACTTGCTGGTATTGGTATTGCATCAATGAACGGTGATAAGACAAACAGTAAAGATCAATTTACAGCAGCAATGGTATCAGACACAAATGGTGTTAATGATAAGGGCTTTAATCAAAGCGCATGGCAAGGTCTTCAAAAATGGGGAAAAGCCAACGATTTGACTAAGGGTAAGGATGGTTATAATTACTTCCAACCTAAGTCTGTAGCTGATTACGATACACAATTAACGCAAGCTGCAACAGCTAAGTATAATTTGGTAGCAGCAATTGGGAACACGTTCAAAGATTCTGTTGAAACAGTTGCTGATAAACAACCAAAGACAAAGTTTGTATTGGTTGACGAACAAGCAGATAAAAAGTACAAGAACGTTGCTTCTGTTAAGTTCCACTCTGAACAATCATCATACCTAGTTGGTGTTGCGGCAGCTAAGAAAGCCCAAGCAGTCGGTGATAAGACAGTTGGCTTTATTGGTGGTATGCGTAACTCAGTGATTGAGTCATTCCTTGCTGGCTATCAAGCCGGTGTGAAATCTGTTGATCCAAGTATTAAGGTTGATGCAACATTTGCGGGTACTTTCTCAGACCCAGCTAAAGGACAAACTATCGCCAAAGCTAAAATTGCTGAAGGTGAGCACGTTATCTTCCAAGCTGCTGGTGGTGTCGGGAATGGTGTTTTCCAAGCTGCTAAGGACCAAAGTGCAACATTACCTGCTGGCTCAAAGGATAAAGTTTGGGTAATTGGTGTTGACCTTGATCAAACGAATATGGGAAATTACAAGACCAAAGATGGTAAGAAAGATAATTTGACGCTAACTTCATCATTGACGGGTATCGGTCGTGGTGTGCAATTGATTACGAAGCAAGCACAAAATGACAAGTTCCCAGGTGGTAAGACTGTATACTATGGTCTAAAAGAAGGTGGTGTAGGTATTGTCACGAAGAACTTGGATGACGATACCAAGAAGGCTGTTGATAATGCCAAAGATCAAATTGTTGACGGTGACATTAAGGTTTCAGCAGTACCAACAAAATAAGATGTTTAGCTTAGTCGAAATTTAGTACAATCCTGTACTGAATTTCGGCTTTTTATGTTATCGTGATGACTGGCATAAAAAATTTAAGCATTATAAAATGTAAAATATGTAGGGTAAAGTTAAAAAGTAAGGAATATTGAAAAGATGAATTCTAAAAGAAACACCATGAGTGTTAAGAAAATTAGACAACTCATTGGGACTGATAGTGAATTTGATTGGGTTGCTAATCAATTGACGCAAATCGCACAAATGTATCAGGTTTATGAATCAGCGCAACATGAAATTTCAACGAAACTTGAAAATCTTGATGCTGAATTTGAAGTTAACTATAATCATAATCCAATTCACCATATTGATGGTCGTATGAAAGATCCGCAAAGCTTGGTTGGCAAGTTAAAGAAGAAGGGCTTGTCACCAGATGTTACCAGTATTAAAAATAATATTTTTGATATTGCTGGGCTACGTGTGATTACCAACTATATTGATGATATTTATACGGTTGAAAAGTTATTATCACAACAAGATGATGTTGAAGTGATTAAGCGCAAGGATTATATTGAGAATCCTAAAGAAAGTGGTTATCGTAGTCTTCATTTAGTTGTTAAAGTACCAGTGTTTAAAGCTCATGACGTGGAGTCGATTCCGGTAGAAATCCAAATCAGAACAATTGGAATGGATATGTGGGCTAGTTTAGAACACGAGTTACGTTATAAAACTGATATTGACCGAGCTGAAGAATTTGCGGATAATTTAGTAGAGAATGCAAATGCTTTATATAAAATTGAGCAGAGCTTCCAAGATATTCATCACGCATTATAATTAAAAAGAAAGAGCTATTGTAGAACGAAATATGGTAAATAAACAAACAAAACATTATCAGAATCAGAAAGAAGATAATGTTTCACGTGGAACAAAAAAACAAAATCATGCGCCAGTTAAAGTTGAAATCGGTGATCAATTATTGATTACTATTAAGCGACTAGGTATTAACGGTGAAGGGATTGGTTACTATAAACGGAAGATTACGTTTATCCAAGGTGCTTTGCCGGGAGAAGTTGTTGAAGTTGAAGTAACTAATTATACGAATAAATTTATTGAAGCACGGGTGCTTAAGTTTAAGCAAAAATCTAAGGATCGTGTAAAGCCGGTTGATAACCAAGAAGTAGGTGGTGTTGAGCTTGAACACTTGTCATATGAAGGACAGTTAAAGTACAAGCAAGATGTTATTCGCCAAGCTTTGCAAAAGTATCGTCCGGCTGGGTATGCGCATTATAAGTTGTTGCCAACGATTGGTATGGATAATCCAACTGGTTATCGTAATAAAGCACAGTTCCCAGTTCGTGAGGTCAATGGCAAATTAGCTGTTGGTATGTACAAACGTCATTCACATAAGCTAGTTGATTTGCCTGTTATGACGACGCAACATCCAGCAACGCTCAAAGTTGTGCGGAAAGTTCGTGATATTTTGGCTGATTTACATGTATCAATTTATGATGAGCGTCGTAATCGTGGGTCAATTAAAACGTTGATTGCTCGTGTCTCAGAATCAACTGGGGATGTACAACTAACCATTGTCACAAACGGTCGTTCATTGCCGGAAGCAGATGAATTAATTGCCCGAATTAATCAGGAACTACCAGAAGTGGTTTCAATTCACCAAAATATTAATCGTGGTGATTCATCATTGATTTGGGGTGATGATACTCGTCAAATTTGGGGTGAAGATTACATCACTGAAGAAATTAATGGTAAAACGTTCAAGTTATCACCACGCGCCTTTTTGCAATTAAATCCACGGCAAACACAACGTCTATATCAAGAAACGATTAAAGCACTGGATTTGACGAAGGCTGATAAATTAATCGATGCTTATTCAGGAGTTGGTACCATTGGTATTTCATTAGCAGATCATGCTGGTGAAGTACGTGGCATGGATACAATTCCTGAATCAATTGATGACGCGACTGAAAATGTTATTGATAATGGGGTAACTAATGCCACCTATTATGTTGGTGCAGCAGAAGAGTTGATTCCACAATGGGCTAGCGAAGGTTGGGTTGCCGATGCACTCGTAGTTGATCCACCACGTACTGGTTTGGATAGTGCGTTGCGACAAACAATTCTAGCCACGAAGCCAGAAAAATTTGTCTACGTATCATGTAATGCTTCAACATTAGCACGTGATTTGGTTGATTTATCAAAGGTTTATCGAGTTGATTATATTCAATCAATTGATATGTTCCCACAAACAGCACGTTGGGAAGGTATTGTAAAGTTTACGAAAAAATAAAAAAATTGACGATAATGCTATTATATGAGTATGTTAGCTGTCAAAATAAAAATTAATGATAGAATAAACGGTGGTACTAGCATAATATAGTATTATCGTTTTTTGCATTTATGTATGGTGTATGTATGGTGTTTTAAGGAGAAGAAAATGAAACAACGTAAAGGGCTATCAACAAGATCTGTCGTGGCAACTGGCATTGGGGCTGCCGTATTTTTAATTTTATTTAAATTCGTAGCTATTCCAACAGGTATTCCTAATACACAAATTAATGTTGCTGAGGCATGGTTATCTTTGCTAGCAGCTATTTTTGGGCCAATCGTTGGTGGACTAGTCGCTTTTATTGGTCATGCATTGAATGATGCGATTTCTTATGGATCAGTTTGGTGGACATGGGTCATTGCAGATGCATTATTTGGTATTATTCTAGGTTGGGCTGTTAAGAAGATGAATTTGATTAATGGCGACCTAAGTACTAAGAAAATTGTTGCGTTTAACGTGTGGCAATTAATTGCTAATTTTATTGCTTGGAGTGTTATCGCCCCATTAGGTGATGTTTTGGTCTATAGTGAACCAGCTAACAAGGTTTTCTTGCAAGGTTTCGTATCAACAGGTATTAACTTTGTTTCAGTTGGTGTTTTAGGAACCTTATTGATTGTAGCTTATAGCAAGACGCAAGTTAAGCAAGGTTCATTAAAAGAAAAAGATTAATCATAACAGGTGGGAGCTATAATCCTACCTATACATATAAAAATAATTGAGGTAGTTGTTTCATGACATCAGCAATCGAAATGAAAGATGTAACATTTAAATATGATTCGCAATCAGAACCGACTTTGCATCATATTAATTCAGCAATTGAACCAGGCGAGCGTGTGCTACTTTCTGGCCCATCAGGTTCCGGTAAAACCACCTTAGGTCAATTACTTAATGGCCTAATTCCACACGCTTATCCTGGTGAAATAACCGGTGATATTAGTATCAATGGTCATAATATTAAAGACCTTTCTATTTTTGAGCGTTCATTTGATATCGGAACGGTCTTGCAAGATACCGACACACAATTTGTTGGCTTAACTGTTGCCGAAGATATTGCTTTTGCCCTGGAAAATGACAACATGACTAATGATAAATTATTGGCTAAAGTAAAAGAATGGGCACAAATTTTAGATCTAGGTGAGTTATTAAAAGCAGCACCACAAGAATTATCAGGTGGTCAGAAGCAACGCGTGGCCATGGCTGGCGTTTTGATTGATGATAGTCCTATTTTGCTGTTTGATGAGCCATTAGCCAGTTTAGATCCAGCGAGCGGTCATCGGATGTTATCACTGTTAGATAAGTTGCAAGCAGAATATCATTTGACGGTGATTATGATTGAACATCGGTTGGAGGATGTGTTGCAGCATCGTTTAGATCGCGTTGTAGTACTGGATAAGGGGATGGTCACCTTTGATGGTTCACCTGAACAAATTTTAAAGTCAGAAACACTTGAACAATACGGTTTAGCTATGCCTGGTTACTTGCAGTTATTGAAATTAGCTGGTGTATCTTTTGAAGGATTATCACATATTACTGAACCAGCACAAGTATCTGGACCAGATGTTTTAACAAAATTACAGACGTTGTCTACTGAAAACAAAGGTGTGACTGAAACTAACAACAAAGTCGCGCCAGCAATTTTGACGACGGATAATTTAACGTTTAAGTATGGTGATAAAGGCCTATTTGATGGCGTCAATGTTACTTTGTACGAAGGCGAATTGGTCGCTTTAGTAGGTAAAAATGGTTCTGGTAAGTCGACTTTGAGTAAATTAATTGCCGGCTTTATGCAACCAAGTGCTGGTAGCATTCTGTTAAAAGACGTGGGTGATTTGGCTAATTTGTCAATCAAAGAGCGTGCTGACCACATTGGTTATGTGTCACAAAATCCAAATGAAATGATTACCCAATCGATTATTTATGACGAAGTTGCCAGTGGCTTACGTTTGCGTGGCTTATCGGAAGAAGAAATTAAACCACGTGCACATCAGTTGTTGAAACTAGCTGGATTATACGGTATGCGTGAATGGCCAGTAACGGTCTTGAGTTATGGTCAAAAGAAGCGCCTAACGATTATTTCAGTCTTGATATTAGAACCAAGTGTTTTGATTTTGGACGAACCAACTGCTGGTCAAGATTATGCGAATGCACAGGCAATCATGCACTTTGTTCAAAATTTAAATCAAGAACTTAATACGACCGTTATGATTATCACGCATGACATGCCATTGATGTTGTCAGCAGCCGATAGAGCGTTGGTTTTGGTTGATGGCCAACTATTGGCTGATACAACACCCGCAAAACTGCTAAATGACCAAGCTTTGGTTGATCAAGCAGATTTGCATATCACAACGGTGCATGAACTAGCACAACAATATAATTTGAGTAATCCAGCCGGATTGACGGCATTGATTGGGAAAGGATAGATGATGAATAATATATTTGGTTATCAACCAGGAACGTCTATCATCCATCAATTAAGTGGTGGGACGAAACTACTAATCTTTTTGCTTTTGACGATTAGTGGAATGTTGAGTTTTGATGTTCGCTATTTGATTTTATTAATGGTTGTTGCAGTCCTAGGTTTAAAAGTAGCTGGGATTCATTGGCGGAATGTTTCAACAATTGTTAAGTTTGTGGCCGTGTTTGCAGCAATGAATTTACTATTAATTTATGTCTTTGCACCACAATATGGTACTGATTTATTCCATAGTAAAACGGTCATACTTGGTTCAGGTGGCTATGCATTAACTTTAGAACAATTATTTTATGAATTTATTGTGCTAGCAAAGTACTTTTTCAGTTTACCGTTAGCTTTGATATTCTTACTAACGACTAATCCGAGTGAATTTGCAGCTGGATTGAATAAAATTGGTGTGTCATACCGAATTGCTTATGCTGTTGCGTTAACACTAAGATATATTCCTAGTATCCAACAAGAATTTAGGATGATTAGTCATGCTCAGCAAGCGCGTGGTTATGATATGTCCTCACATGCGCCCTGGAAGCAACGTATTAAAGGTGCTTTTGGGATTATGATGCCGTTGGTCTTCTCGTCACTATCTAAAATTGATGAAGTCAGTCGTTCAATGGACTTGCGACGTTTTGGAAAAGAAAAAAAGCGTAGTTGGTATTATGAGCAAAAATACAAAAAGCAGGATTGGTACTTCTTAGCTGGTATTGTGTTATTAGTGCTAGTTGAACTTGTATTGATTAAAACAACGGGTAGCCGGTTCTGGTACCCATTTTCATAGTTTAAATGAAGGGCTGGGATACGATTGTTTCTCAGCCTTTTGTTGTGGGGTGTTATACACCAGGTCCAACCCGCTTTTGTTCACGCTCTATTTAAACGCGCTCACAAAGACTGGATTCTCAATGTAACGAAATTTGGACACTTCACGGTCTAAAGACCGCAAAGCCTCCAAACATCGTTACACACCGAATCCAAAGCGTCTTTGTTCACGCTCTGGTATTATGTGAAGTAAATGAGATTTTTTTAATTTTATGATTGACTTTTCATAATTGGCGCTTTACCATGAAATGAGTAAACACGGTGAATGGGTAAGTAGTTTGTGATGAACACGCAAAGCGAGTTGTGGATGGTGTGAGACAATCGGTTCAGCAAATGAAGTTTGGCCCAGGAGTGATTGAAATTATGAGTTATAAAATGAGTGATTTCCGGTATGCGCGATATAGCATATAAGTATTTGATACTTAACAAGCAATTTGCAGTAATGTGAATTGAAAAACGGGTGGTACCGCGATTTCAATCGTCCCGTCGTTCCAAATAGGAAGGAACGACGGGACGTTTTTTAAAGGAGCAATATGACAACGACAGATTTTACGTCTTTGCAATTGCCAGATGGTGAAGTTGCATTAGACGAACAGACAAGAGCACAATATGGTGCAAATGAATATACACAAGAAATTACAACAACGATTATTCCTGATGCAGTGGTATTCGCAACGTCTATTGAAGATGTACAAGCAACGGTTAAGTTTGCTGCTGCTAACCAAATTGCAGTAGTGCCTCAAGGTGCAAAAACCTCAATTGTGAATAGTGCAGCTGGGTTGACGGGCAGTTTGATTTTAAATCTATCACGCATGAATCACATTTTAGCGATTCAACCAGAGAATCAAGTCGCAATTGTTGAACCAGGTGTTATTAACGGTGACTTAGATATTGAGGCACGTAAGGTTGGTTACTTTTACGCACCAGATCCAGGTTCAAAGCCGATTAGTTCAATTGGAGGTAACATCGCTACGAATGCTGGTGGGATGTCATCATTAAAATATGGTACAACCAAGCAATCAGTATTAGGATTAAAAGTCGTTTTAGCTAATGGTGAGTTGGTTACCTTAGGTGGTGCGACATTTAAAAATAATACGGGTTATGATTTAACCGATTTGATGATTGGTTCAGAAGGCACACTAGGCATTGTGGTGGAAGCAACGGTGCGGTTACTACCCATCGCATTAGGTGAGCCGATTACAGGTTTGGCAACTTTCCCAACGATTCATGAGTTGATGCAAGCTGTACAAGCCGTGCAAGCGAGCGGTGTCAAACCATCAATGTTAGAAATATTGAACCGTGTTTCAATTGAATCATTAGACGAGTACGAACACAGCCATTTAGGCAGTCATGGTGAGCAAGCGTTATTGGTTTTCCAAATTGATGTTGCAGTTAGTGACGCTCTAGAAAAGGTCGAGCAAATTTTGCATGAGCAAGGGGCAACGAAAATTGATGTCACCGATGACCCACAACGAACGGCTGAAATTATTAAGATTCGTCAAGATATTTTCGCCGCTGGAGCGCAATATGGACGCTTAATCGTTGAGGATGTGGCGGTGCCATTAGGTAAGTTGGCCATTGTTGCTGATAAAGCTGAAGAGCTAGCTGATAAATATGAACAACGTCTATTGTTGCTAGGCCATGCGGGGGATGGTAATTTGCATCCAGATATTATTTTGGAAGATAAAGATGGTGAGTTACCAGAAAATACCCAAGCATTTATCGATGAACTATTAGCATTTGTCATCGATGTTGCGGGAACAGTTAGTGCTGAACATGGTATTGGTAGTTTGAAGAACGCGTGGGTACCAAAACAATTAGATTCGGGTGTCCGAATATTGCAAAAACAGATTAAACAAGTATTCGATCCACTGGGAATTTTAAATCCTGGACGTAAAATTTAGAAGATGTAGGGGAAAAGATTATGGGAGTTAACAAACGAGTTGCAGCAATCCAACCAAATGCAATCAGAGCATTTGATGATCAAACTAGTGGTGTCGAGGATATTGTTAAATTAACATTAGGTGAGCCAGACTTTCCAGTGCCTGAGCACGTGAAGAAGGCTGCCGTTGACAGTATTATGCGTGATGAGTCACATTATTCACCTTCCACTGGAAGTCTTGCTTTACGTGAGGCTATTCATAAATTTATGTTAGACCGTTATGGTTTATCGTATGATCCTAATTCTGAAATCGTGGTGACATTGGGAGCAACTGAAGCAATTTATGATACTTTAACGGCTTTTGTAAACGAGGGTGACAAAGTATTATTGCCTGCACCTAACTTTTCAATGTATGATCCAACGATTGAGTTAGCTGGTGGTGAAGTCGTGTATGTTGATACGTCAGATACTGATTTTGTGTTAACACCTGAGCAATTGCAAGCAGCCATTGATAAGTATGGGGATGAGTTAACCACAATTTTGTTGAACTACCCAGCTAATCCGACTGGGGTAACGTATTCTGCAGAACAATTAGCTGCTTTGGCTGAAGTTTTGAAGGACACTAATATAACCATTATTGCTGATGAGATTTATGCTGAATTGACATATGGTGCACCACATACTTCAATTGCGAAGTTCTTACCTGAACAAACAATTATTTTGAATGGTGTATCAAAGTCTCACGCCATGACTGGTTACCGAATTGGCTTTATGGTAGGACCAAAGGATTTGTTGGCACCAGCCGCAACGCTTCACCAATTTACGGTTACGACAGCGTCAAATCCAGCTATGGCAGCGGCTACTGAAGCTTTGAGCTCAGCCCAAGGAAAGTTAGATTCTAAGGCGATGCGTGAAGCTTACCGCGAACGTCGTGATTACTTAGTACCAGCACTACGGAAATTAGGCTTTGAAATTCCACAACCTAATGGTGCATTCTATGTATTCGCAAAGTTGCCAGCCAATGTTGATCAAGACGATTATGCTTTCGGTCTTGATTTAGCTAAGCGCGGTAAAGTTGCCGTTATTCCAGGATCAATTTTCAATGTTGGTGGTGAAGGTTATATCAGAATTAGCTACGCTGCTTCAATGGATAATTTGAAGGAAGCAGTAAAGCGGATTGGTGCATTTTTAGCAAATTACTAAACAATTAAAGTTAGTGGGGGAACGCTATGACACGTAAAGTAGGAATCATTGGTTTGGGGCACGTTGGTGCTGCTGTTGCACATAATTTATCAGCACAAGGCGCAGTTGATGAATTTGTTTTTATTGATAGTGATGAAGCTAAGGCTAAGGCTGAAGCATTGGATTTTGAAGATGCCAAAGCCAATTTAGAATATAATGCTAATTATGTCGTCAATGACTGGCATGCTTTAGCTGATGCAGATGTTGTAGTTTCTTCGGTTGGTAAAATTGCGTTACAAGGTACGGCAAAGGATCGCTTTGTCGAACTAAAGTTTACCAAAGATCAAATTAAAGGTATTTCAGAAAAGTTAGTAGCTTCAGGATTTAAGGGTATTTTGGTTGTGATTACAAATCCAGTGGATGTTATCACCACGATGTATCAACACT
Organism: Weissella sp. ESL1139; assembly: GCF_058506735.1. Classification (NCBI taxonomy): domain Bacteria; kingdom Bacillati; phylum Bacillota; class Bacilli; order Lactobacillales; family Lactobacillaceae; genus Weissella; species Weissella sp. ESL1139. The sequence continues at coordinate 1,649,018 of NZ_CP196375.1, read as the reverse complement.
TCACCGGATTCCCTAAAGAACGTGTTATTGGAACGGGAACGTTGTTAGATACGGCTCGTTTACACCGTGCAGTTGGTGAAGCATTACATGTTCATCCAAAGTCAGTGCGTGGTTATAATGTTGGTGAGCATGGTAATTCACAATTTACAGCTTGGTCAACGGTTACGGTTAAGGATCAACCAATCACGGATTACGACTTGCCACTATCAGATTTAGAAGAAGCTATCCGTATGGGTGGATTCACTGTGTTTAGTGGTAAGCAATTTACGAGTTATGGTGTTGCAACCGCAGCTAGTCGTTTAACGAAAGCTATTTTGACTGATAGTCATGAAGAACTACCAGTTTCAAATTACCGTTCTGAGTATGATGTTTATGTATCATATCCAGTCATTGTTGGTCGTGAGGGTGTAATCGACTACGTTAAGTTAAACCTACCAAGCGACGAACAAGAAAAGTTAGATGCATCAGCAAAAATGATCCATGATCGTTATGAAGAAGTGGTTGCTGAATTAGAGGAAAATGCATAAATATACATAAATTTGTATACTCTTTGTTAAAAGCGCATAAGAAAAAGGTCGGAGAATTTTTCTTCGACCTTTTGTTTGTCATAATCTATCAGATTAAAATTCAGTTTGTGAAGCTTCTTCGTGCATCCCTGCAACGCCTTCAAGTTGATTTAAGGCATTCATTTCTTCGTCAGTTAGTTCAAAATCAAAAACTTCAGCGTTTTGGATAATACGCTCATTGTGTGTTGATTTTGGTAGTGGCAAGAACCCATGTTGTAGTGACCAACGAATCAAGATTTGAGCTGATGACTTGTCATGCTTTTCAGCAATTTCACCAATTTCAGGTACATCTAGCAAAGAACCAGTTCCTAATGGTGAATAAGCTTCTGTTAGAATGTTGTGTTCATTATTGTAGGCAACAATGTCTGACTCCAAATCAGAGGGGTTAACGAATAATTGGTTAACCATTGGTGTAATCGTAGCCGTCTTTAGCAAAGCTTCGACGTGTTCAATTTGGAAGTTTGAAATACCAATTGCACGGATTTTACCGTCTTTGTAAGCATCTTCCATATAACGCCAAGCTTCAGTGTTGGCCTTGTCCCAATCACGACGGTTGATTAGAGGATTTGGCCAGTGAATTAGGTACAAATCCAAATAATCTAAACCAAGTAACTCTAATGATTTGTTTAAAGCCATTTTAGCAGCTTCATAACTGTGGCTGTCATTCCATAATTTTGATGTTACGAATAATTCTTCACGAGGAATGCCTGAATCTTTGATGGCACGACCGACAGAGGCCTCGTTACCATATGCGGCAGCCGTATCAATGTGACGGTAACCAGCTTTTAGTGCATCCAAAACACTTTGATAAGCAACGTCGCCATCTGGTGTTTGCCAAGTACCAAAGCCCACAACGGGGATTTTAACACCGTTAGCTAAAGTAAATGTATCGGTTAATGATGAAATGGTCATATACTTACACCTCTTATTAAATATATTTCAGTTAATTTTAGCTGATAATTCACTTTCTAGTATAACAAAGAAATTTTATAAACTAAAACTAGATAGTTTTTTTCTGACGGATAGTTGAGTATAATATTAAAGATAATATGTGAGAGAGGAAATAAAATGTCAAAAGTTACAAAAGAGGCAATTTTTGAAGCAACGCAAGCCGTGTTGATAGAAAAAGGCTATGAAAAAGCACGTTTAGCCGATGTCGCGCGAAAATTAGAGATTACGCCTGCTGCGTTGTATAAACATTTTGCTAATCGTGATGCTTTATTTCAAGAAATGGATGAAGATTGGTTGTCACACGTTGATGCACCAATTTTAGCAGCTAGTGAACGGGCACTCGAACAGGATCGAGTTAAAACACTACACGATTGGTTATGGCTACTTTCAACACAGCGACAAGCAAGCTTTGCTAAATCACCTGAAATGTTGTCTTTCTATAAGTTTGAATTAGGTAAACATGATCACTTACTTGAGCCAAGACTTAAGGAATTTGCAGCAGCAGTTGAAAAAATTATGGCCTGGGATACATTTCGCCATCAGCGTGGCCAAACGGTTATGCAAACATTTACGTATTTTTACCATCCATTTTTTGCAGGACGTTGGGATGATAGTTTGTTTAAAACGATTTTTGAATCAACGTGGCAAGAGATTCTACCCGTTATTACACAAGATTTAACGGCGGAAGCTGATGAGCAAAAATAGACATAAAAAGGACTGGAACGTATGAAATTAATCATATGTTTCAGTCCTTTTTGATTGTTTGATTGGTTGGGGTTATAAGGTTCAACCCGCTTTTGTTCGCACTCTAAACGCGTTCACAAAGACTGGATTCTCAATGTAATGAATTTGCCCGCTTCACGGTCTGACGACCGCAAAACGTCCAAACACCGTTACACACCGAATCCAAAGCGTCTTTGTTCGCGCTTTAATTTTCATCTTGGTCGAACTTAAAGGCATTTAAGAAATGGTTGATACGCTCGGTTGGATGATTAAAGAAGTCATCTGGAGTACCATCGAAATTAATTTTTCCATCTTCCAAGAACAACATGCGATCAGCAGCGTGACGTGCGAAATCCATATTGTGAGTCACAATAATCATTGATTGATTATCATTGGCCAAGTCGTTTAGCACGCGCAGTACTTGTGCTTCTAGCTCCGGATCTAAGGCAGATGTTGGTTCGTCTAGTAACAAGTAATCTGGCGCCATCGCCATGGCACGTGCAATCGCAACACGTTGCGTTTGTCCACCAGAAAGTTGATAAGGGTAACGGTTAGCGGTGTTATCTAAATCAACCGCTTTTAATAATTCATGGGCATGTTTAGTAGCTTCCGCTTTAGATTGTTTTAGCACATGTACAGGTGCTTCAATCATATTACCCATAATAGTTAAGTGATCAAACATACGTGGTTGTTGGAAAACCATCCCCGTTTTCCGACGGACCCATAGCAAGGTATCAGTCGTGACGGGTTCACTCAAATTAATTGTACGATCATCAATTGTGTACAGACCACTATCAGGATGCTCCAACAAATTTAGTGAGCGCAACAAGGTTGATTTACCTGAACCTGACGGACCAACAATGACAGTTGTTTCGTGAGGGTTAAAGGTCACATTAATATCTTGTAGCGCATGATGTTCAGTATAGCGTTTATCAATATGTTCTAGTTTAAGCATAATTTTTTACCTCTGTTCTTTCACGAAACGATCAGCCCAGCGTTGGATATAACGTTGTGGGAATGACAAGATGCTGACAAATAATGCATAGATTAATGCAACTAATAGATACATTTGCAATGGCTCAAAGTTAACGGCAGCCAATTGTTGTGACAAGTAGAACATTTCAACGATGGTAACAACTGAAGCCAATGAGGTATCTTTAACTAGCGAAATGAAAGAATTAGCTAAAGTTGGAATTGAAATACGTGTTGCTTGTGGCAAGATAATGCGCATGAAAATTTGTCGATCAGTCATACCCAAAGCAGCCGCAGCTTCACGTTGCGTATCCGGAATTGATGTGATTGAAGCACGAATAGCTTCAGAAGCATATGCGCCGGTATTTAGCGACAAGACCATTACAGCAGCTGACCAACCTGATGGCGATAACCAACTAATTCCTAATTTTGGTAAACCGTAGAAAACAACGAATAATTGCACAAGCATTGGGGTTGAACGGAAAATCCAAACATAGAACCAAAGAATAAATTTTAAAATACGCCAACCGAGTTTACCGATACCAGTTGCGTGTGGTACATAAGCACGTAAGACGGCGACAATAGCAGCGATTACAATGGCAATCACGAATGAAATTAATGCTAATGGAATCGTATATTTGATACCAGCAACAATTAATTGTGGTGCATAAGTTGCAATGAAATGAAACATGAGTCATCCTTTCAAAAAGAAAACACAAAAAAAGTGCTAAACAACTTGCTAATAAGATGCCTAACACATTTTTTTACGATTATTAAATTGGCGCATACCAAGATAACCTACCGCAAAAAATGCGTTAGGCTTTCACAAGCAACATAATTATTTGATGAGTTGTGAAACATGGCATACTCCTTTTGATTACTAATTTTATTTTGTCCATGTTTATTCTATGAGTATTACTAATTAATTGCAAGTAGAATTTTAATGTTGTTGAAATTAGTTGACAAATTATAAGTGAACAGCGTAATATTTGCGTCAGTAATTAAGAGAGGTCGGGGTAATGCTTATGAATTTGGGGATGCGATGTTAAATTAATGATGGATAGCATTATGAAAATAGCAAATTGAACATCAGTTAAGGAAATAGGAAAATGAATAAATATACAAAAATTGCTGCCGTTGCCGCCGTTACTTTGACCGTTGCGGGAACAGGTATTTCAGCCGTTGTGCCAAATGTTTCAGCTAAATCAGTACCAGCTTATCAAAAGAATTTACATACAAAAGGAAAGCTAACCATTGGGTTAGAAGGAACGTACTCACCTTATTCATATCGTGATAAAGATGGTAAATTAATTGGATTTGAAGTTGATTTATCAAAGGCAGTTGCCAAAAAGTTAGACTTGAAGCCAGAATTTACCCAAACAAAATTTGATTCATTAGTTGCTGGTTTACAATCAAATAAGTACGATGTTGTTTACAACAATATGGGAAAGAACAAAGAACGTGAAAAGAAGTTCGTGTTTGCTTCACCTTATATCTATACGAAGACCGTTATGATCACAAAACCGGATTCTGATATTAAAAAGGCATCAGATTTGAAGGGTAAGAAGTCAGCACAATCAGCATCTTCAAACTTTGGTCAAGCTGCCAAGAAAGCTGGTACAAATATTGTGTCAGTTCCTGGTTTCGCCGAAGCAATTGACTTAGTTAACTCAGGTAAAGCTGACGTTACGTTGAATTCAGAAGATTCATGGGGTGTTTACAAAAAGAAGCATCCTGAAACAAAGTTAAAGGCTAAGACAACTAAGGTGTTGGATAATACTTCAGCATCACCAATGTTGAATAAAGATAATAAGGCTTTGGCCAAGAAAATTACTAAGGCCCAAAAAGAATTGCGTCAAGATGGTACAATTGCTGACTTATCGGAGAAGTACTTTGGTTCTGATTTGACGAAAAAACCATAAATAACGGTATAATAGTTTTAGAGTAATTTGACTTTGAAACTGTTAAATGTCGTTAGGGGTGATTTTTATGTTAGTCGCTAAAAAGATTATCGTTCGAGGCCGTGTGCAAGGAGTTGGCTTTCGCTATACAACCAAGATGCTGGCGGATGAGCTAGGTGTTTTGGGCGTTGTTTGGAATGAGAGCGATGGATCAGTACATATTGCTGCGCAAGCTGAAGACAATGTTTTAGCTGATTTTATTGCTAAAATAAGCGTTTCGCCATCGCCATATGCACGAATTGATTCAGTTAATAGCAGTGATATTGCAGTTAATGAAGACCTTAAGCATTTTCGAGCACTATAAATGTAAATATTAATCGACCAGTTGGCAATGATACATTGCGCGACTGGTTTTTTTAATGTAAGCTGAGTTGTTGAGAGTTTTTAGGAGGTTTGGAGAGATGACTATTAAAACGTGGTTGAAGTTTGTTGAAGTACAATCACTAGTCGCAAGTGCATTACCCTTAATATTGGGTAATTTATATGCTGCCATTACATATGAAGAATTTAATGTGGGATATGCAATTTTATTTGCAGTTGTCGTATTTTCATTGCAAATGGTTGCAAATGTTTGGAATAATATTCAAGATTTTAAATCAGCAACCAGTGAAGAATGGAAAAATGGTGTTAATAATATTGTTGGTAACGGCGGTATTTCACAACGCCAATCATGGTTGACGCTGGGTGTATTAGCTTTGATTGCTGCTGTTGGTGGTTTGTGGTTAGCCTTCCAAACAGGTTGGCCACTATTTATCATGGGTGTAATTGGCTTTATCGTGGTTTATTGGTATGCCGGTACACCATTGCCCCTATCACGCACGCCTTTTGGTGAGTTGGCTTCAGGGTTGACGATGGGTTATTTGATCTTTTTGAGTGCAACGTATGTGAATATCGCCCCAACATTTAATGGCCAATTAGTATGGCATGCGATTATTGCTTCAGCAATTGCATGGTTTGCCATTGGTGACATTATGTTCGCTAATAATATTGGTGATTATGATGAAGATGTTGCTGAAGGTCGTCATACATTAGTTTGGTACTTAGGAAAAGAACATGCCGTTAAGGCATTCGGTTGGGTATACATTGCTGGGTACGTGATGCTAATCATTGCTGTTTTGGTTGGTATTTTACCTTGGTTGTCACTAATTGCTTTATTGTCATTGCCAATTGTGATGAAAAACGTTCGTGCATTTCAAGCGAACCCAATTAAACCCAATTTCCCATTTGCAATTAAAAACGCGGTTGTTATTTCAATTACTTTAGCAATTGGTCTAATTTTGGCTTTGATTTTTAATTAGAATTTTAATAAAACTGATGCATAAAATAATTGCATCAGTTTTTTTGTGCACCGACACCCTGTGGAAAACTTGTGTATAACTTTTTGACGATAGTTCAGTTTAATTTAATTATATTGTTACACTATTCACAAATAAATGTACGATATTTGTTAAGACGATAAAATTGTGAGTGGACAATAATCTGTTATAATTAGGGGAAAATGAAAGTGAGGGTGCGATGTTTGCCTATTTAAAAAGGTCAAAAGCTCTTTTTTGGACGCTTGAATTATTAGCGATTGCCGCATTAATTTTAATTGTTACCAAATTACAGTTTATTATAGAACCGATTGGTCAATTCATTGGGGCAGTTTTTGTGCCTTTGATTATTTCAGGTTTCTTGTTTTATGTTTTAAATCCATTGGTTGGGTTTTTGCAAAAGATTCCGTTGGGAAAAGTAAAACACGTCAGTCGTGGTTGGTCGATTACGATAGTGATGCTATTACTCGTTGGTATTATAATCGCCTTGATTTTAATGTTATTGCCAACTTTAGTTGAACAAATTACCGGTTTGATTCGGAACATCCCTGGTTTTGTTGATACGATTCAAGGATTGGTTAATGATATTAGCAAAGTTAATATTGATAAAGAATATGGCATCAAATTAGATTTCGATAAAATTCAGGCTGAGATACAAAAGTTTGGTCAAACTGTTATTGCGGGGATGGCAACTAGTATTAGTTCAATTATTGGTAAGTTAACTAATATCACAGTTACAGCGATCACGGTACCGGTTATGACGATTTATATGTTGAATGATGGTCATAAGTTGTCACCATTTATTCAACGTGTTTTGCCTAGTACACAGCAATCGCGTGTAAATGATATTTTAGGTCGTTTGAATCGAACAGTTGCGCAATACATTAGTGGTCAAGCTTTGGAGATGCTTTTTGTTGGTTTCTTTACAACAGTTGGTTATTTTATTATCGGTCAAAAGTATGCCTTACTATTAGGTGTATTCGCCGGCGTAACGAATATTATTCCATACGTGGGACCATATATTGGTTTGGTCCCAGCATTGTTTGTGGCCATTACCGATTCACCGCTACAAGCCATTTGGGTTTGCTTGGTGGTCTTAATTGTGCAACAAGTTGATAGTAATCTAATTTATCCAAGAGTTATGGGAGCATCATTGCATGTCCATCCATTGACGATTATCGTGTTGTTACTAGCAGCTGGTAATATTGCTGGTATCGCCGGTATGATATTGGCAGTACCATTTTATGCAATTGTTAGAACGGTTGTTGTTTATGCCTGGGAACTTTGGCATATACAAAAAACCACTTCCGAATCAGCAACGCAAGTTAATAATGATTCAAAAGCATAGTATTATAGTATGAAACGGCAAGGCTGGGGCGTAAACGTCCCAGCCTTGTTACTTAATTATTGATTTTAATGAGGGAAATTATTATGGTAGATAATTTAAATTTAGGACAAATCATAGTAGACAATAATTTATATAAAGAATTAAGTGGTGGTAAATTTGGAATTGAGCTAGAAGCCCATCGTGTAACAAAAGATGGCCGCTTAAGTAGAATTAAACATTCAAACAAATTTGGTTCACGTCAGATGCATCCTTATTTACAGACGGATTATAGTGAAACACAAGCTGAATTGGTTACAGAGGCGGTTGGATCTTTTGAAGAGGCCCGTGATCGGTTGCTGCAATTAGAGTGGATTTTACGTCATCACATGACGGACGACGAAGCGATTTGGCCACTCAGTATGCCACCACAATTAAAGAAAGATGATTTGGAGTGGTTAGATGCAACGTTTGAACGAACTTGGGTACAGGATTATCGTGATTGGTTAATGCACAAATATGGGTCAACTCATGAAATTATGACGGGACTGCATTTAAATTATTCATTACCCGACAGTTTGTTAGAGCATTTATTCACTGCTAGCGGTGCTGAAGATTTTAGTGTGTTTAAAGATCGTGTTTATTTTCATTTAGCTCGTCAAATTGTCGCACATCAATGGTTATTTAATTACTTATTTGGTGCAACGCCATTTAATTTAAATGATACAGATTCTAGAACGCCACAATTGGTACAACCGGTACGGTCATTACGCACAAGTCAGTATGGTTTTGTGAATGATAGTGGTGAGAAGTTAGCTTATGTGGGTGATTATGAGCACTATAAGCAACAAGTTCAAACATTATTAGCGCAAGGAAAGCTATTTTCAGAACATGAAATTTACGGACCTGTTCGTTTCAAAAAAACAGCCGATGATAATACGGTCGACTATCTAGAAATTCGTTTATTGGATACAAATCCATTTGATATTGCGGGAATTTCTGAAAATGAATTAAATTTGATTCATTTATTACTTATTTATTTTGTAATCAATGATGATGATTTATCTGATGACGTGTTACAAGGTAATGATGAGATGTCGAATAATATTTCATTACAACAGCCTATGGAGCAGTTACCTAATAAGCAAGATGCTCTTAAAATTATGCAGGATATTTCGCAATTAGCGGATCATTTTGGCATGCGTTTTAATGATGGATTATCTTTAATTGCGGATCGTGTTTTGGCGCCAAGTAAAACACCAGCCGCAAAAATGGTTGCCAATGCACCAACCGCTGAAGCTATGCAAACGTGGGCAACTAAATTAGGTAATGAACGGGCAGCTTATTTCAAAGAAAATGAAGCATCGTTGTTTGAAGAGTTCTTTGGCACAATGCCATTAAATGTCTTGATACGAGATGCGATTATTGCTGGTGTGCGTGTTATTAAATATGACCGAACACAAGTCGTATTGCAATTAGGTGATCACATTGAAACGATAACCGAGCCAGTTGCAATCAATAAAATTTTTCCAGAATTGCATTAACTAACTTTAAATAAGTGTTATGATAACCTATGGTACTTCATAAAAATAGTAGTAACTGGAGGAATTAAAAAGTGAGAAAACAACATCCATTTGATTTTAAAAAGTGGGATGACTTTTTAGCTGATGCAGAAGGTCAAGAAATCCCTTGGGTTACTGGTGAGCACATGACAACACATCCGGTTTATGATGAGCAAATGGTTGCTTTAGCGCAGGCGTTTGAATGGTCTGATTATTATGATCAAAATTTTGATCGGACGTTACATCAAAAAGATTTGGATCAACTACCAGAAGATAAAGTTGATATGATTGCACGTACTAGTGAGGATTTTCGTGAGCTAAGGGCAGTAACCTCGGTAGTTATACATGGCGAACGGCATCTTGAAGGTATGTGGGCAGCGATGCTTGAAAAAGGCATTCTTCGGCGGTTATTGCAACGATTGCAAGCACAAACACCGGCTGATTTTCCAGGACCTAATTATTAAATAAATTGATACTGGGGCATAAACGTCCCAGTTTTTTATTTTCTTACGTTAGTTAAGTCATAAATTAAAAATATCTGATGAAATTTTGAAATTTCTAAAAATTCTTATATACTAGGTAATATGCTTTTTTAATATCGTAAACATTATGTAGTTATGAAAAGGGAGTGTGAAAATGTCACAACAAAAAGGTTCCCCGCAGAAACTAGAACGAGGTCTATCAGGGCGTCATGTTGAGATGATTGCTCTAGGAGGAACAATCGGAACAGGATTGTTCTTGGGGGCAGGCCGGTCAATTAGCGCAGCTGGACCAGCCATATTATTTGTTTACGCAATTGTTGGAATATTTATGTTCTGGATGATGCGCGCTTTAGGAGAATTATTATTAACTGATCCTAATCGAGCAACATTCGTTGGATTCATTGAAAAATATGTTGGTCCGAAGGCTGGATTTATTATTGGGTGGACGTATTGGATTGGTTGGATAACCATTGCCATGGCTGAATTAACGGCCGTCGGGACTTATATGAAGTTCTGGTTCCCCAATATACCAACTTGGATATGGGAATTAATTTTCTTGGCTGCGCTATATTGTATTAATATTATTGCTGTTGCAGCTTTTGGTGAGACAGAGTTTTGGTTTTCAATGATTAAAATCATTGCGATCCTAGCTATGATTGCTACTGGTGTGATTATGATGATTATGCACACCAAGACTTCTTCGGGAGTGACAACAATTAGTAACTTATGGCAACATGGATTTGTTGCTGATGGTGGTAGTCATTTGTTGTCAGCGTTCCAGATGGTCTTCTTTGCTTTCTTAGGAATTGAATTTGTGGGGATGACCGCAGCTGAAGCGCAAGATCCTTATAAGAATATTCCAAAAGCAATTAATTCAATTATTGTACGTATTTTAATTTTCTATATTGGTGCACTTATTGCTATTATGTGTATTCAACCATGGACAAATTATAGTGCTGGTCAATCACCATTCGTGCAAGTCTTTGCCGGAATTGGTATCACTGGTGCTGCTGGAATTATTAACTTCGTTGTTTTGACGGCGGCCGCTTCATCATTGAACAGTGCTATCTTTACGACAGGCCGCATGTTGTTCTCATTATCAAATGGTAAGGGATACGTTGGTAAGCTAAGCAAACGGTATGTACCTAAAAATGCGATTAACGTTTCAGCATTGTTGATTGCAGCAGCGGTTGTGTTGAACTTCTTCTTTCCAGCTAATGCGTTTGATTTAGTTACTTCAGTTGCTTCAGCAGCGTTTGTTGTGATGTATGCTTTGTTAGTATATGCACACGTTAAATATCGTAAGTCAGATGACTTTAAGAATGGTAAGCAATTATTTAAGATGCCTGGTGCACCATATACTGATTACTTAACGATTGCATTCTTAATTGGTATCTTCTTGATTTTGCTATTTACACGAGATACGATGCCAACGACTGTGTTAGCAATAGCATGGTTTGTAATAATGATTGTTATAAGTTTACGAATTAAAACTAAAAAATAGTGTATTATGAAAGGGTGGTTGTTTAGCAACTATCCTTTTTGTTTAGGTGAATGAATGATAGGAGGCTTAATAAGATGGCAGAAAAATTTATTGAACGTCCTTATACACGGACGTATGCAAAAACAGATTATATTAAACAACAATGGCAAGATGTGCCTTATATGACGGGAGAACGTCACGATTTGGATATTTATTTGCCAAATGAGGGTCAAGGACCATTTCCAGTAATTGTTGATGTATTTGGCGGTGGTTTAGTATTTGGTGATAAAAGTTCACATAAGCTTGATCCAGCATTACGCTTGTTAGATAAAGGTTATGCAGTGGTAAGTATCTCATATACTTGGATTCAAGACGCACCATTTCCAACTCAAATTTATGAAGTAAAAGCAGCTATTCGTTTTATTCGCGCACATGTGACTGAATATCAGTTAGATCCAGAACGTATTGCTTTGATGGGCGAATCATCAGGTGCTCATTTAGCTTTGTTATCTGGTGTGACAGCTTCAATCGGTGAAATGTCAAATCGTGACTTTGGTGAAAATGCTGACCAATCAGAAAAAGTAAGTGCAATCATTGCGCTTTATGGACCATATGAGTTTGATAAGTTTGTACCACAATTTAAAGAAAGTGGTGTTGTGCCAAACTACTCTGAAACTGGAACGGCAGAATCATTTGAGGGACAAATGTTTGGTAAGCGCGCACCAAAGGATGTACCTGACAAGGTCAAAGAATACAATCCAGCTACTTATTTCAGTACAGCGATGCCACCAATCTTAGCCTTTGTTGGTACGAATGATGTGATTGTACCTTATCAACAAACAGTTAACATGATTGATGCAGCGCGTAAGTTTGTTAGTGATGATCGTGCTGAAATTCATGTTGTTGAAGGTACTGGTCATGGTCCTGGTGCTTACATGACACCAGAATACACAGAAATGAAAGCCGATTTTTTGCAAAAATGGCTATAAACTGAGGTTAACGAATGTTAGGTGCTTTTGGTAAAACATTTTTTCATGCAACACCACAACAATTGTTCATGCAATTAATGATTGATATTTTGTGGTATTTAATTTTTCGTCCAACAGATTCATTTTCATTGTGGGTGTACATTATTATTTTGCCAGGGTTCGACTTAGTGTCAGCTATTGGTAGTTTTAGGAATTATGTGAAAGAAAACAAACCCAAAACAAACTAAAATGTTTCATGTGAAACATTTTTATAAAGCTTGAGATGTGTTGTCTCAAGCTTTTTTGTTTGGACTAGAATCTTTGCTTACGCTCTGAATAGACGCGCTCTCAAAAGTTGAACCTTCAATATAACGGCATTGGCTCCAATCATGTCCTGCGCGTTGCTCCGACCATAATTGGTCCCAACAACGTTATACACCGGGTTCAACCCGCTTTTGATCACGCTTTGAATAAACGTTTAATCGTTAAAACTTAACGGTTAAATTATTTGGTTAAAAAAGTGGTGGTGGACTTTAAAATGTAGAGATAGGGTCTAATTTGAAATTTAAAACACTAATTTGTTTGCATATGCTGTATCAGAAAAACACGATTCGTTAATACCAACAGGCAGCAGTGGAATAGTAGATATGAATAGTCACTGATATCAGGTCAAGACTATATGATAAATTGCATAGATAAGTAATTGTGACGGTCATATTTTGTGTTTGAATACTATGAACAGCTGAAGTTTTGACAGACAAATAAAGAGTGATAAGGCAAAATAGAGTATTGATTAAACTGACTTGAAATGGTGGAGGAGGGAAGATGTTAGACATAATAATATTGGAAAAGAATCAAGCGCAATTAGCATGGTTCACTGATTTTATCACACGATATACAACATTTGAAAATCTACATACGACCGTTAAATTAGCAACGAATGAAATGAAAGCAGTCAAAAACTACGTTGCAGTTGTGCAACCACAGAATGTTTTATTTTTCTTGGATAGTGAATTACAGCAAGATGGGTTAACGGGGATAGAGTTCGGTGAGCACATTCGAAATTGTTTACCTTTAGCAAATATCGTGTTTTTCACAGAGTTTCAGGAAATAAGTATTATTACAGTCAAAAAACGTTTGGCAGCATTAGATTGTATTTCAAAGAAACAAAATCAAAATGAAGTTGAAGCAGCAATTCGTGCTGATATTACAATTGCCTTGAAGCGCACGGTTGTGCAAATGAGAAACAATACGGATCGTTTTGTATATAAATTGCGTAATTGTTATTATGATATCCCATTAGCAGAAATTATGTATATTGCCTCTACCCCTAATCGTGTTAACCGTGTGAAGATACATGCCAAAAATTTAGTTATTGAAATTAATGATTCATTATTAAATATTGAGAAAAAATATTCGACGCTTTTTCGGTGTCACAAAGGTTTTATTATAAATCCACTAGCGATAACCTATATTGATATAGAAGAAAGTAAGGTTTATTTTGATTCAAATAATCAAATATGGTGTCCTTTATCAGTTCGCAGAAAAAAACACTTAAAGAAATTATTAGAAAATTGATGATTCACAATGTTTTGTTCCTGATAGGGATAATTGTCTTTAAAAAATCCTAAAAGTGGCATTAATCTGTCAAAAAATGCGCTTTAATATTTGCTATCTATATTAAATATTGCCATACTGGATATAAATTTAATTATTCAGGAGGCAACATGAGACAAGTACTTGTGGATGTTCACCGTTTGACAAAGAAATTTCAAATCGAACAACTTAAAACGTATTTTCAACGTGGCAATCTTAAAATGATTGGCCCAACAATTGCATATTATACTTTGCTATCGCTAGTACCAATCCTAATGAGTGTTGGTGCTGTTGCTGGTTTGGCAGGAATCAACGCTAATGAGCTAATCAAATTATTAGCAGAACACTTACCTAGCAACGTGACTTCCGTTTTAACACCGATTATAAAATCAGTATTAAAAGGTGGGGTTGGAATTCTATCATTCTCAATTGTGACAACTCTTTGGGCCGCTAGTTCAGTTTTAGCAATTATTCGTAAGTCATTTAATGCTATTTATGATGTGCCTGAAAAAGTTAGCGGTATGCTGACGCGTGTATTTAGTTTTTTGTGGCTATTGGTTATTATCATTGCAGCTGCATTAGTTATGATTATTAGTGCAATGCTACCAGCTATTATTGCAGCGATACCAGGTGTCCGATGGCTTGAAATTATTACCCAACAACGTTGGTTGATTACCTTAATTGGTATGTGGATCATTATTGGTTTATTGAATGCAACAATGCCAGCAAAAAGAATTGCATTGAAACCATTAATTATTGGTTCAGGAATTGAAGTTGTTTTGTTTATTCTGGTCAACTATTCATTTGGATGGTATGCGCAATTTACAGTTAAGAATGCTGGTTTTTACCAGTCATTAGGATCATTGTTGGTACTAATTGTTTATATTAATTTGATTGGAACCATTTTAATAATTGGCCAAATTTTGATTGCATGGCTTGAAGGTTTGTTTGAAACAACCTTGAACCCAGTAGACGAAGTGCCAAGAGAAGCAAAGCGTCTATCAGGGCAGGAACCAAATGGTGCAGTCCAAAAAGTTTCTAGTCGTAATAAGCGGCCAAAACGGCGGTAGAATAACGATTTAATGTTCTTTCTAGTATAAAATCTAGGAGAACATTTTTATTTTAGTAAAAAATGTAAGCGGTTTCTTGCTTTTGGCGTTATAATAGTTTGCGTAGTAAGTGTTTGTTATTTATGTTAGGGGGAAAATATGGCATATAAAACGACGTATCCATATACAGGAGAAGTATTAAAGGAATTTGAAAACGCAACCGCAGAAGATTTAGAGCAAGCTTTAGCAACTGGTCATGAACTATATAAGTCATGGCGTCAAACATCAGTTAAAGAACGTGCTGACATTTTGGCAAAGATTGCTGATGCAATCCTTGAACACAAGGAAGAATTAGCAAAAGCAATGACTTACGATATGGGTAAGTTGCTGACTGAAGCTGAAGGTGAAGTTGACTTGTGTGCAAACATTGTTTCTTACTATGCTAAGAAGGGTGAAGAATTCATGGCTGATACGCCATTAGAAACACCTGCTGGAAAGGCACACTACATCAAGCAATCTACAGGAATTATCGTGGCTGTTGAGCCATGGAATTTCCCACTATATCAAGTAGTTCGTGTATTTGCACCAAACTTTATTGTTGGAAATCCAATGATTTTAAAGCACGCATCAATCTGTGCCCAATCAGCACAATTGTTTGCTGATATCGCTTTGGAAGCTGGTGCGCCAAAGGGAGCATTGACCAACTTGTTTATTGATTATGACTTGGTTTCAAAGGCTATCCATGATCCACGTGTTGCCGGTGTTTGCTTGACTGGTTCTGAACGTGGTGGTGCTGCCGTTGCCAAAGAAGCTGGTGACGCACTAAAGAAGTCAACCTTGGAACTAGGTGGTAATGATGCCTTTATCATTTTGGACGATGCTGACTGGGATGAAGTGAAGGCAGTTGCACCAGGTGCTCGTTTGTACAATGCAGGACAAGTCTGCACGTCATCAAAGCGTTTCATTGTGATGGCTGACAAGTATGACGAGTTCATTGATATCCTAAAGGAAGGCTTCTCAAAGGCTAAGTTAGGTGATCCAATGGATCCAGCTACTGATGTTGCACCATTGTCATCAAAGGGTGCCCAAGAAAAGCTACAAAAGCAAGTACAATCAGCTATTGATGGTGGTGCTACATTAGTTTACCGTCAAGATCCAGTTGGTGGGGATGGATTCTTCTTTGAGCCAACTATCTTAACTGATATTACAAAGGATAACCCAGTATACAACCAAGAGATGTTCGGTCCAGTTGCCTCAGTTTACAAGGTTAACTCAGAAGAAGAAGCAATTGCTTTGGCTAATGACTCAAGTTATGGTCTAGGTAACACAGTCTTCTCAAGTGACATCGAACACGCACAACGTGTTGCAGCTCAAATTGAGACTGGAATGTCATTCATTAACTCTGGATGGGCTTCATTACCTGAATTGCCATTCGGTGGTGTAAAGAATTCTGGTTATGGACGTGAGTTGAGTGAGTTAGGATTGAATGCCTTTGTTAACGAGCATTTGATTTTTGAACCAACTAAGTAAAAATTAGTTACAAAAAGAGCAACTTCTGATTTTTATCGGAAGTTGCTTTTTTATGTTAATTATTTATTTGTAATCGCAATGGTATCAGAAGCTTTTTGAGCAGCCCATTGCTCATCGAATTTATCAAGCAATTCACGGACTTGCGTTGTATTGGTTGTGTCCATTAAAGCGACGCGTAAATCTGAGGCGTATGAAAAATGACGCACGTAGATTTTAAAGAAACGCTTTAGCTTTTGGAAATGCATGGGACCAAATTCAGCAGTGAATTGATCATAAAGATCAAGTTGCATACGTAATAATGTTAATGTTTCATCAAGTGTGTGCTCACGAGGTGCAATTTCAAAGGCAAATGGATTTTCAAAAATACCACGACCAATCATAATGCCATCAATACCAGGGTGTTGACGAACTAATTCAAGACCATCTTCACGATCCTTGATATCACCATTAATTTGTAACAATGTATTAGGAGCAATTTCGTCACGTAATGCAATCAAACGATCAATGTACTCATAGTGAGCAGGTACTTTAGACATCTCTTTACGAGTACGCATATGTACGGTTAATAGTGGAATGTCTTGCTTTAACAAGAATGGAATCCATTCTTCCATTGTATCGAGTTGGTTGAAACCAAGACGCGTTTTAACAGAAACGGCTAAGCCAGCCGCTTTAGCAGCCGCAATAACATTTTTAGCATCGTCAAAATGACGAATTAAATCAGAACCACCACCGTTTTTAACAACGGTTGCGGCAGGGCAACCCATGTTCAGGTCGAGTGCTTTGTAACCACGTTCTTTTAAATCATAACTAGCTGCTTCGAAATCTTCTGGGCGGTTACCCCATAGTTGCGCAACGGGCATTTGTTCTGATTCTGCAACGTATAGACGACCTTGTACTGTGAATTTTGCTTTTGGATGCGTAATACTACGTGCGTTAGTAAACTCAGTAAAGTATACGTCAGGACCTCCAGCTTTAGCGACAACACGACGGAAAACCGAATCAGTAACAGCTTCCATTGGTGCCATGGTGAAAAATGGGATTTTTTCAAGACCGGGAACGGCAGGGTGTTTTTGGGCATCATCGACAACTTTTTGCCAATAAGCTGATTTTGTTTCGACCATTTTTAAATTCCTTTCATAATGAAATATGTATTTTTTATGTACAAAATTTTCCTTCTAAACCTTATCCATATTATCGATATTTTGTATAATTTTCAAGATACTAACTTGTAAAAAGTGCATAAAACCCGAGAATTTATCAGTTTTTTTATGAAGTATTTCAAAAATTAAGGTGTATAATAAATTTGTTTTAGTGTTAAATGTTTGAAGGAGTTTGTATGAAAATTAAGAAGAATATGGTAGCAGGAATTTTGCTAACTTTTGCATTAGCTTTAGTTGCAAAACTGTTGTCACCACTATTGCCAACATTGGGTGCTGAGGCATTAGCCATGCTAGCGGGAATTGTTTTAGGAAATACAGTATTTGCTAATCAACGCTGGGGTGCTGGTGTTAAATGGGCAGAAAAGTATCCAATTGAGATTGGTATCGCTTGCTTAGGGTTAAATGTAACGTTGCAAAATATGGAATCACTTGGTTGGGGTGGTGTTATCTTTATTTTGCTACAAATGACGTTGACGATTATGTTCGTTATGTGGATTGGTGGTCGTGTCTTTAAGGTATCACCACAATCTGCAATGATGATGGGTGCTGGAAACGCTGTGTGTGGTTCGAGTGCGATTGCATCAGTTGCGCCAGCTGTTGGGGCTACTGATGATCAACGACGGACAACTGTTGCAACAGTTTCATTAGCCGGAGTTGTATTGCTATTTGTTTTGCCAGTTATTGGCCCAGCTATCTTACCAGATAATATGATGGTCAGTGCCCTAATCGGTGGTACTGTACAATCAGTTGGTCAAGTTTCTGGTACAGCATCATTGGTTGGTGGTAGTGTTGTAACATATGCCCCAATTTTCAAGATGTTGCGTGTGATTATGCTTTCAGTCGTTGTTATTTTTATGGCACAACATGCTACGAAATTATCAAATCAATCAGCAACTACTGGTGCAGCTACAAAATCAAAGTTTAGTATTCCATGGTTTGTGATTGTATTTATCATCTTTATGTTGATTAATTCAGTTGTTTCATTACCACATGTATTAACTAGTTCAGCACAACAAGTTACGAGCTTCTTCGGCGTTGTTAACTTGGCTGGAATTGGTTTGAATCTAAAGTGGTCAACTATCAAGTCATCAGGTGTTAAGTTCATGGGTTATGGTTTGGTTACCATCATCTTCCAAGTTGTTGTTGCCCTTGGTTTGATTTACTTGTTGATGCGTTAAACTCTAAACAATTTTAATAAACACAGGTTGGGACATTTTATTTTGTTCCAACTTTTTTAACTATTAGGCAAGTAATTATCTCTTCTTTATAAGCTTGTTTTTCACTTAGTGGAAGTATGGACTGATGTATAGACTTGACTGGTTTCTTTTTCATTAAACTAGGCTTTACTTTCTGGCAAGAAATAAATGCAGCTAACCTTCTTCATAAAACATGAATTTAATTTTTATGTTATTAAAGTTTCGAAAAATTTTTACGAATTTGCTGAAACACCAACAAATTATCCACTAAATGATATACTTATAAAAGATTATATGTGTAAACTGATATTCGATTGTTATAAATGCTATTTATATATGAGACTATTATTTTAACATTAAAGGAGCGCTTTATATGAGATATATACTTGCATTATTAAGCTCAAGCAAATTTTGGCTGTTTATTTTATTTTTAATATCCATTAGTGAATATTTATGGACTTTACAAATTAATTTATATGGACCAGGAATCAATATAATGTGGGGGTCATTGAATATCGCTCTACTTAATATTTCAATTCTATAATATGCATAGATATTTTTTAATTTCTAGGTTATTATTATTCTGGGATGATAGTAACATGAAAAAATTAACTGATACTGCAGCATAACAAATATCAGCAGGTAAAAAAAAGGCACTTGAACTGAACCCCGTAAGTTGGAGTAATTTCCGAAACTTACGGGGTTCAGTTAAATAAGTAATTCTTCAGCAAGTTTCCATGAAGTACTAAATCTTAAAAATAATTAATTCAAGGGGCGATAATTAAAAAACTCCCCTCGAAAAGCTTTCTAAAATGACTCTCATCTCTAAACTATAGAAATGAGGGTCTATTTTTACGTTTATATTCATAAGTAACCTTGTTAAGCCGAATCAATACTAAATAATAATTTATATAAAGCAATAATTTCGACTACTTGTCAATTGATGATACATGGGAAAATCACGCGTAGTACTATTAATCGGAGCCACAATCGTTATATTAAAGACGCGAACGTCCGCAAAGACGTCCAAAATACACTATTAGTAGATTTTTTATTTACACAAGTTGAAAGTTATTGTATTAGCGATAATCTTGATACAATGGATTCATAATAAATATTTTTGCAACAGATTATTAGCAAGTAATATTTAATTTAGTAGGGGGAAGGAATCAAAACATGTTATTTACTGATTTAAAAAATTACGTTGTCTTTGATTTGGAAATGAATGGTAGTAATCAAATTATCGAAATTGGGGCAATTAAGATAACCGATAATAAAAGTATTGAAAAATTTTCAGTCATTGTGAATAATCCACCAGTGGGTAGTGCCATGAAGTCGTTTAAATATATTAGTAAAGCGATGGGCGGTAAAGATGGTTGGATTACGTTGGATATGATCCGTCATGGTATTTCTGAAGAACGTGCACTTAGTCGTTTTATGCGGTTTATTGGTGATTATGCGGTCGTTGGCCATGCTATTGTTGATGGGGATGCTCAACTAATTAAAGAGGGGTTACAGCATAATAATCTAGGCAAATGGGATACGCGTGGCAAGTTATACGATACGCAACAGATATATGGGGCAATTAGTGGTAATCCGCAAGATATATCACTTAAGGATTTAGCTGAACTTTATCAGGTCGATTTGAGCGATCAAAAACATCGTGCTTTACCTGATTCAAAAGCGACGTTAGCCATCTTCCTTGCAATGAAACAAGCGTGGGCTTAATTTAAAAAATGCCAATTTGGATAGTTCCTCAGGAAAAATTAGATAAATTCTTATTTAAAAAGTATTGGGTTTTGGGACTGGATTTGTTAATATAATGTTCTGCTATTTATTAGATTAGTAGGGATTAAATAAGAAACGTACTATTATTATTTATTAATAATGACAATGCGGAGGATATGATTATGTTAATGTACACTAGACCAGCTCAAATGACTGATTTTCCAGAAATTTGGTCTGCATTCCAAGATGGCGTTGCATATTTAGGTGAACAAGGTGCTTCACAATGGCAAGGTGCAGGTGCCCCTAATGAGGAAATGTTCAAAAAAGATATTGAAAACGGGTGGGGAATTGTTTTGATCTATGATGGTCAAGTCGCTGGCTATGGATCATTAGTTCCTGGACCTGAAGAAGAATATGAAATTTTACAAGGTGATTGGGCAGGTGAAGAACCTGAATATGTGGCTATTCATCGTGTTACGATTAATTCACACATTCGCGGTAAAGGCATTGGTAAGACTTTGACGCGTGATTTAGTTAACCTAGCTCGGGCACGTGGTTATCGTGACATTCGCATTGATACTTTTCCAGAGAATATTATTATGCAAAATGTCATTAGCAAGACAGCTTTTACATATAGAGGCATGGTGCCATTTGAATTTGGTGATCGATTAGGTTACCAATTATTAGTAGATTAATTTTCTATTAGATTTTTTTCATAAAACGTTTGACTTTGGGCTAGAATAGGCTTATCCTAAACAAAGTAAAATAAAAGAAAAGGAAATGTAGATATGCAAAATCATTTGTCAGTAACACAAGCGTTTAGTTACTTTACGTATTTCGGTTAGTCGTCCGAATTATGCGTGAAGTTATTTGCGCTGAACATTTGGGTGACGGTAAAGTATCCAAATGTGTGAAATCAAAGGGTTAGCCTGATATGCATATTCTGCATAGACACGTATTGGATACTGATTAGTTATCTTGTACGTGTTTTTTTGTGGTCATGGCATGTGGTTTAGTTATCGTCTACATAAAGGGAGGACCTATGGGAGTATGGCGGAGAATGTTCCAAAAGGAATCATTAGATACTTATATTAGTAGTGATGAGAATTTTGAGAAAACATTGAATGCAAAAGATCTAATGGCGCTAGGAATTGGTGCGGTGATTGGATCAGGAATTTTCGTTTTACCAGGAACGGTTGCAGCAACGACAACTGGTCCAGCAATTATTTTTAGTTTTATTTTAGCAGCATTGGTTTCTAGTTTAGTTGCAATGGCATATTCAGAAATGTCAACGGCCATGCCAGTTGCCGGTTCAGCTTATTCATACGGTAATGTGGTCTTTGGTGAAGTTGTTGGCTGGGTGCTTGGTTGGGCATTAATTTTAGAGTACATGTTGAGTGTTTCAGCTGTTTCAACCGGTTGGTCAGCTTATTTTGCTAATCTAATGTCGCCATTCTTTAAAATTCCAACGGCATTGTCAGGTGCATATGATCCAGCGCATGGTACGTATATCAATATTGTTGCGGTCGTTATTGTGTTATTGATTGGTTTATTGCTACATGGTGGTATGCGTCAATCAAAGCGTGTTGAAAATGCAATGGTTGTATTGAAGTTGGTCATCATCATTGCGTTTATCGTGATAGGTTTCTTCTTCGTAAAGAGCAGTAATTATCACCCTCTAATTCCTGAACGTGTTAACGGTGCGTTTGGTTGGCAAGGTGTGATTACTGGAACATCAATGGTTTTCTTCGCTTTCTTAGGATTCGATGCATTGTCATCATCAGCAGCCGAAGTGAAGAATCCAAAGCGTAATATGCCAATTGGTATTATTGGTACGTTAATTGTCGCAGCGGTATTGTATGGCTTGATGGGCTTGGTCCTAACTGGAATGGTGCACTATTCAAAGTTGAATGTGGCTGATCCGGCAGCTTACGCGCTACAACAAGTTGGTCAAAATTGGGCATCATTAATTATTACTATCGGAGCGTTGATTGGAATGGCTACGATGATGTACACCATGACTTATGCCGCATCACGTTTGATTTATGCAGTAGGCCGTGATGGACTATTGCCAGGTGGTATGGGTAAGGTGAACAAGCATGGTAATCCTAATCGAGCATTAGCAGTCGCAACGATTGTCATTGCCCTCTTCAGTGGTTTGGTACCATTGGATAAGTTAGTTGACTTGGTTAACGTGGGAACGTTGTTAGCCTTCGTGGTTGTTTCATTGGGAATTATTCCATTACGTCATCGAACAGATGTGAAGCATGATGGTTACAAAATGCCTGGTTATCCAGTGATGCCAATTGTTTCAGCATTGTTATCAGCTTTCTTGATTACCCAATTGCATGCAGAAACCCTAATTGCTGCTGCTATCTGGTTTATCGTTGGCTTGGTTTTGTATTTAACGTATGGTATTCGTCACTCTAGAATGAATAAGTAGAGAGCGAGATAAAAGCGCGTTTACACTATAAAAATGACAGGCTTATAATTCAAATGACTTTAGCACCGAAGGGTTGGAATTTTATGTTCCAACTCTTTTTTTGCCTAAATTTGCAAATATTTCGAAACTTAATGAGATGTGCTTGTAGGAAATATTGGCATTGTGCTAATATTGATTGTTAATGGAATTTATGAAATAGGAGCATGAGTTTTGGAAAAGGGAAGAACAAATAAAGGAATGGTGACGTTCGCTTTGTTTATTGCAACTTTCTTAAGTGCAATAGAGGGAACCATTGTTTCAACAGCGATGCCAACAATTGTTGGTGAGTTGCATGGTATCTCAATCATGAATTGGGTTTTTTCAATCTTTTTGATGACGAGTACTTTGACAACGCCAATTTATGGAAAATTAGCTGATAATATTGGTCGTAAACCTATATTTATCACGGGGCTAGTTTTATTCTTAGCTGGATCAATTTTGAGTGGTTTTTCAGGTAGTATGCCACAATTGATTATTTGGCGTGCCATTCAAGGTGTTGGTGCTGGAGCGGTATTACCAATATCGAATACGATTATTGCTGATATTTTCCCACCAGAAAAGCGTGCTCAAATAATGGGAATTAATAATTCAGCCTGGGGAATTGCCTCAGTTGTTGCACCATTATTAGGTGGTTTAATCGTTGATAATTTAAGCTGGCGCTGGGTATTCTTTATTAATTTACCATTTGGGCTATTATCAATGGTGCTTATTATGATTTTCTTGAAGGAAGATAAGCAAGTTGTTCAAAGTCGCTTAGACGTATGGGGAATTGTTTGGTTATCAGTCACGATTTCAGGTATCTTATACGGTGTTGAATTAATCAACAAAAAACATATTAATGCAGTTGCAGTTACGGTTGTCTTCGCGATGGCGGTTATCGGCTTAATTTTGTTTATTCGCCAAGAGAAACGCGCTGCTGACCCAATTATTTTATTGGACTTGTTTAAAAATCCAACATTTGCTATTCAGAATTTTGCGGTTGGTATGATGTCGATATTCTTGATTGCCTTTGATGTGTATGTACCTTCATGGACTCAAGGAATTCTAGGTTTGCCAGCAACGTTGGCTGGGTTTGCCACAACGCCTAGTTCAATATTCTGGATTGTCGGATCATTCTTTGCGGGTAAAATGTTGTCTCGAATGACCCCACAAAAGATTTTGATGACTAGTATGGGCTTGTTAGTTGTTGGTGGTACGGTTGTTGCCTTTTTACCAACCAACGTACCGTTCTTTGTATTCTTGATTGTTGGTGTATTCTTGGGTATCGGTTTCGGTATTACGGTGACTGGTTCAACTATCATTTCACAAAGTGTGGTACCACGCCAACATATTGGTATGGCAACGTCATTTAATACATTGGTTCGTAGTTTATCACAAAGTATTTTCGTTTCAATCTTTGGAATCGTGATGAATCGTTCATTGCAACATGGCATTACCACCCATCCAGAGGCACACTTGAATGTTGATATGTTCAATAAAATGATTAATCCGCATACAGTGAGTGAGTTACCTAATAAATTAGTACCGATAATGCATAATATTTACCATACTGGTTTACGAAACATTTTCTTACTAGCAGTTGTTTGCATGGTGATTGCGTTTATCTACAATTTAAAGCACCAAGATCAAGGTGTTGTGCAATAAACAAACACGAAAAAATAAAGGACACCATAGATGATATTTTAAATATCATCTATGGCGTCCTCTTTTTATTTAACTAAAAATTGTATGCGCAATGTTTTCAGCATCGCTTAAATTCTTATCAGCAATATCGGGACGAGGTGAGAAGGTGGTAAACCATGACCAGCCTTCTGTTGGGACACCCCAAATGAAGAGACCTGGTACTTCTTCGTCGTTAGTATCAATAACGGTCAGCGTTTCCTTATTCATACGAGTTCCACCGACAGAATAAGTTGAACCATCTGAACGTGTATAAGTTGCTTCGCTGAGTAGTCCATGATCACGCAAGTTAGCCATCAATGGATTCGTTGTGTACTTTAATGAAACAGGTGATAAGCGGGCTTCGACTAAGTTATTAACAACCCAGCGATTTTCTCGACTATCAGTGGCAACGAAATGCGTATCTTGGATGTTAACATGCAAACCAGGACCAGCAACCGTTAGTAAACCAGCTTCAATTAGTGCCCGCATTTGCTCAATTCGCAAAATTGGTGGACCAACTGAAATTAATGTATTGAATGAATTGAAATGATTTAAGAACTTTTCATATTCATCCCCATTAAGATAACCAGCATCTAGGTAATGACGAATGACCGAACGGATATCACGCAGCATATCAAACGCACCAGCATAAGGAGCGTCGTTATTTCCCTTGTAAGCATCATTGATATCCCATGTTAAGTAATTCATCATGAAATCACTATACTCAACTTCTTCAGGCACATCAGCCACGGGATCAAGGATACGTTGCCAATCCATAATATACTCTTCAGCAACACCAAATTGACGGGCAGTCGCGTTTAAGTCGTCACTTTCAGCCAAAGCATCCATAAAATGATCAGCATTAAATGGCCAAGTGATTCCAAAATCGTTGATGGTATTCTTATAATGCTTGTATTCCAATTCTTTTCTAAGTAAGTTGAAAAAGGCATCATATGAAAGCTCACCATTGTTTTCAGCTGCCAACTTATCTAAGTTTTTGCTGGTAAAGAAGGTTGGCTTATAACCAGCATTGGTTTTTTGATTAATACCACGAGCATGTAATGGTAGGCCATGACGTGAACCAGCAATAATATGTGGTTCTTGACCAGAAGGTAGGTAGTACAAAACGCTATTGTTATCACGCGCGAAACGGCCACCACGACCAACGGTTAATTTAGCAAGATAATCAAAAAAGCTCAAACCTAAGCCGCGAAGAACAACTTTTTGGCGAGCAGGAATTTCATCCAATGGTGCTTCAGCAGGATGAGTTGGTTGAACATATAGCATACGTTTATTTACTTCAGCTGCATCCGCGAACGCTTGTTGTTCAGGTGATAAGCTACTATCAGTCATACCAGTGGCTAAGATAACTTTATCGGCAACAAACGAATTACCATCGTCTAAGGTCACAAGATATTGTTCATCTTGTTGATTAACATCTGTGACTTGTTTACGTTCATAAGACAAAATGACGTTACCAGGTACTTGTGAACCTAGACGTTCATAAAACCATTGACCATATGCACCGAAAAGGGCACGTGAAGTAAAGCGATTTGGATTGATACGCGCAATTTCATCAAGGAAATAATCTTCATTAATGAAGTTACGGCGTTTGATATATTCTTTACCATACGTTACGGCCCACTCATAGAAATTAGGACCATAAGTTGCCGTTGCGGCATGGTTTGGTACTGATGGATCTGGAAATAACGTTAATTGACGTGTCACAGTATTCATCAAAAAGGTTGGGTCTTGGTCCGGATTCCAAACGCGACCACCAATTGGAAAACTATCATATAGTGTTATTTCAACTGGTTCGATGGTTCCTTTAGCATAAGACATAAGGCGTTCTAATAAAGTTAGATTACGTGGTCCGGCACCAACTAGAACAATTTTCATGGGTTGCTGCTCTCTTTCTTAAAATCTGATAATTCGTCTGGTGAATAAATCCCAATGTCTTTAACATAGATATTACCAGAACGTTTTAGGCCTTCTTTTTGTAAGAGACCTTTTTTAGGATAAGCAAAAGTGACAGTTGCTGTCGCACGAATTGCTGAACCTAAAATACTACCGGTTGTTGCATGAAGTCCTGAAGGAATGTCAACTGAGACAACGGGAATATTTGCTGAGTTAACACGTTTAATCATGTCACCGAGCTTTACAGGAACTGGCTTTGATAGACCGGCACCAAATAAGGCATCTACAATTACTGTGTAATGGCGGAAATCGCGGACACGATTGTGTGGTTCAATGCCATAATTACGAGCAATTTCTAATTGCTTGGCTGTGTTAGCTGTCGCACGATGTTCATCACCTAGTAATAGCAAGTCTACATTAACCCCTTTTTGGGTCAACATACGAGCAATGGCGATACCGTCACCTCCATTATTACCTAAACCAGCAATAACTAAGACATTGGTTAAATCAAAAGTACCAGCCCCAAGCACGTCTATCACAGACATGGCTGCTCGTTCCATAAGGACTAGGGGATGGACACCAATTTCATCAGTGGTGTAGTGACTAAATCGTTGCATTTCTTGTGCGGTGACTGATTCAATCATGAAAAGCAACCTCCTTGTAAATTTTTTATATTGGTTATTAATTATGACGTTCAGTGTTTATTATATCGCAACTGGCTGTTAAAATGTTTCTAGTACGATAATTTTTTAAACATAAAATAAGAAAAAGGGAGAAAGAAACTGTGAACACTGATAAGATTCCAGAAGACATGCAAGAAGTTCGTGATCGCGTCGCTTTGATGGCTGGTCGTGGTTTTACTGTATCAGAAGAAGATGTTATTAAAGAAACTTTAAAAGCCGGCTTCCAAGCAATTGTTGATGAGAAAATGGACGGTAACTATTATACTGTTCGCTGGGACGAAAACTTTAGTAGCCTAGAAATTTATGGTATGGATAATGAAGTTGTTGGTGCAGCTGAACCTAAGGAAGATGGTCCTGATTTTATTCAACAATTTGAGGCCAATGCTACCAATACATGGTACACTTTGGACGAAGATGCATTGAAGATTATTGGCCGTTAAATTTAAAGATTAGTTAATAAAGCTGATTTTAAGTGCAATAGTGTTATATAGTATATAGATAGTTTATAATTTCGTTGTGTAAGCGAAGTAATTTTTTTAAGGAGCAATTATCAATTATGGAAAGTAATATGCGTAAATATCTAGCGGAGTTCTTTGGAACGTTGATGTTAGTCGCCGTAGGTACTGGTACTGTCGTATTGGTCGGCCTACAAACAGGTCCACTTCCTGTTGCCTTGGCATTCGGTATCGCTTTAGCAGCTGGTGCTTATGCATTTGGTCCAATTTCAGGTGGACACTTTAACCCAGCCGTATCTTTGGGTGCTGCTATGAACGGTCGTATTTCATGGAGCCAATTTGTTGGTTACGTGATTTCACAACTTATCGGTGGTATCGCTGGTTCAGCTGTTGTTTGGGCTATCATGAAGGGTGTTGGAGCAAACGCCACAATGATTAAGCAAGTTGGTTTTGGTCAAACTGATTACACTGCTCCCGTTTCATTTATGGGTGCAACGACTATCGAGTGCATTTTGACATTCTTGTTTGTCCTAGTTATCTTGATGGTTACATCTAAGAAGGCTTCAGCATCTGCAGTTGCTGCCCCAATGATCATTGGTCTTACATTGGCTGCATTGATCGTTGTTGGTGTTTCAGTTACTGGTGCTTCATTGAACCCAGCACGTTCATTTGGACCTGCTATCTTCTTTGCAATGTTTGGTTCAGCTACTGCTTTGACACACATTGGTGCATACTTGATTGGACCTTTGGTTGGTGGTGCCTTAGCTGCATTGGTTGCAAAGTATGGACTTGGTTCAGAAGAATAAAGCAATCATTTAGAATAAAAATTTTATTTTAAAACATAATAAAACTCGTAAAATTGACTTTTGTGCCAATTTTACGAGTTTTTTGTATGCTATGAAATTAATTGTGCTGTTCTAATGCTAACAACTTTTTTTTGCGGGCAAGGCCGCCTGCATAGCCAGTTAAGGCACCATCACTACCAACAACCCGATGACACGGAATTAGTAAAGCAATGGGATTATGCCCGACAGCATTACCAATTGCCCGTGATTTGTTAACTTTATGGATTGTGTTTGGCTGAATTAAATCAGAAAGATCCTTGTATGTCACCGTGTCACCATAGTTAATTGTTTGTAGCACGGTTAAAACTTGCTTCCTGAATGGTGTTACCTCTGGATTTAGTGGTACATCATCAACACACGGATTTTTGCCATCAAAATAATCAGTTAACCAGTTTTTGGCTAAGGTCAACGGATGACAATTTTGTTGGCGTGCAGCATCAAGATTATACTGGGCACCAAAATATTTTTGATCACTAAACCATAATCCAAGTAAATAGGCTTCATCACTGAGCAAAATGATATCGCCAAGTGGGGATGGTACCGTATTTGTATAATACATTGTCACAACCTCCATTGACTTTCTGGACATTATTTATTGTTAATCGTGAGCAATTCGGGCCTCAGCAGCGGCAGCAATTGCAGCAACAATGTCATCAATAAAAGTATTTACACGGCCACCATCATGTTGTTCATCATTTAATTTACCAACAATTCCTGGCTTTGTACGATCCAAATAACCAAAGTTGGTCCATGAAATCGTACCGTAAACACCTAGAATTGACATGACTAGTTGCTCATCAATACCATAAGTGGCATGATCTTGTTTAATCCGCGTTTGTAAAGGCGTTGGCAACAAGTTTGCTTCAGCAATATCGTCAATGGCTAGACCAGTCATCACAGCGTCTTGTACTTCAGTTTTATGAAGAACATGTTTGATAGAATCAAGCGCTTCATCATGGGTCATATCTGGAATGTGGTCTTTTTGACCATCTACCGTCAAATCAGCGATGGCATCTAAGCTAACACCACGTTCAGCGAGCATTTTAACAACATCTTCGTAGTAATCACGTTCAGTAAATAACATTTTTGAATAAACTCCTTGCTTAATGATGGCATTATTGTATCACATTATCCTGATTTAAAATTCAGGTAGCGTTAAAATAGTTTTTCCTTGTAATGAATGGTCACGTGCTTGTTCGTGAACTTGACGTAAGTTATCAAGCGTAAATGGCAAAGTCTCGCCAATCCGGACGGCTATTTTACCAGCTGCCATATCTGCAAATAGTGCTTCTAAGTTGGGACGTTTACCATCTGAGAATGTACTTGCAGCATCGATATCAAAGTCAGCCATTGCCACATCGTCCAAACCAACTAGACTACGTAACAAACCACCAGACTTTAAGATTTTAGCTGATTGAATTGTCACATCCCCACCAATTGTGTCTAAGACGGCATCAAAATCTGATAATTCATTTTCGTAAGCGGTGTGATAATCAACTGGCGTAATGTCACCAAATGATTGCAAATAGTCAAAATCAGCTGGTTTAGCAGTTGCATAAACATCAGCGCCAATATTGATGGCAGCTTGGGCTGCGACGGAACCTACTGCGCCGGCACCACCTTGAATAAGAACTTTTTGACCAGGTTGTACAGCTAAGTCACGATGAATCATTTCGTAACCCGTTGCCGCACCAATAACAGCGGCAACAGCGTGTGCATCATCGATTGTTGCTGGTACTTTGGTAGCAGCTGATTGACCAACTGGTACTAATTGGGCATAGGTCTTTTGATGACGTGTAGCAGCAATGCGATCACCAACTTTAAAATCAGTGACATCATCACCAATGGCAATTACTTCACCAACCACACTCGAACCAGGAATTAAGGGTAATTCTTCAGTAGTACCCATTTGGCCGGCAATGAATTTTACATCGTAAGGATCGATGGCCACAGCATGATTTTTAACAAGAACTTGTTTTTTCAATAACTTTGGTGTTTCAGTTGTAATTGCTTCAAGACCAGTAACTGGGCCATATTGATTAAGTTGAATAGCTTTCATAATAATATCTCCTAACATACTCGTTTGTATGTTCTTAGTTTAACTTATTTTGCATCTGAATGGCATTATCAAGTAGTCAATGAGCATTTTATGAGAGAAAATGAAAAATAAGTTAAAAAGTAGTTGTCAAATATTAAGTACTATGGTAATTTAATAGTTGTCAAAACCACCGACGAAGGAAAGAGAGGATGTTTATAATGTTTAATAACAATTTGAAACTGAATATGATGACGTCCTCTGACTCAACTGTGTTACCAAACAGTTGAGTGTTTTGAGGTGATTAATTAATTATCGCTAGTAAAGCCATTCAATTTAGGTAATGCAGAATTTGCTGTTATTACCTAAGTTGAGTGGCTTTTTTGTTTGGAAATAGAGGAGAAGTATTATGGCAACAGATAAAAATGAGTTAAGGCGTTCGATGGGCGCGTGGACGGGGATTTCGGTAGTAGTAGGAACTGTGATTGGCTCAGGAATTTTCTTTAAGCAAGGTCAAGTTTTGGAAACAGCTGGTAGTACCAGCGCTGGATTAGCAGCATGGTTTTTAGGTGGTATTATCACCTTGGCAGGTGGTTTAACCTTGTCAGAAGTTGGGTCGAGAATTCCAGAAACTGGTGGCATTTATATTTATATGAAGAAATTATATGGTAATTTCATTGGTTTCTTGACTGGTTGGACGCAAGTAGCGATTTATGCACCTGCAATTATTGCTTCAGTAGCAGCTTATTTTTCACAATTATTTGCTGATTTCTTTGGGATACCAATGAAATGGGTACCGGTTATTGGTATCGTGACCTTGATTGTGATTACAGCTATGAATTCATTTGATAACCGCATTGCCGGCGGTTTTCAAGTTGCAACGACGAGTATTAAATTAATTCCAATTGCCGCATTAGTTATTTTTGGAATATTTTTCGGAAAAGCTGACGCATTAGGACAGACAGTTGCGCATGTTTCAGCAAATCATGGTGGTAATTTTGGATTGGCTATTTTAGCCACATTATTTGCTTATGATGGTTGGGCAACCCTTGCCAATTTAGGCGGTGAAATTAAGAATCCAAAGCGTAACTTACCACGAGCAATTATCTGGGGACTATTTATTGTTATTTTGGCCTACGTTGGTGTGACTTATGGTATTTATCAAGCACTGCCAGCAAATCAGATTGTCTCATTAGGTAGTGAAGTGCCATATACAGTTGCGAAACAAGCATTTGGTCAATTAGGTGGTAAGTTATTAGCTATTGGTATATTAGTTTCAATGGCTGGAACGCTCAATGGTAAGATGTTAGCTTTCCCACGTATGGTATATGCAATGGCCGAAGAAGGTGTGTTGCCAAAGTATTTAAAAAAGATTAATCGCTCAAAGGAACCAGTGGCAGCATTATGGACAACAGCTGGATTAGCCATGGTTTTGATTGTTATTTCGGGAGCCGATTGGTTATCAGATATGGCTGTTTTTGTTATCTGGCTATTTTATTTAGCAACTTTCTGTGGTGTCTTTATCTTACGATCAAAGGATCAAAAACATGGTTTACAACCTGATACAACAATGTTTAGAGTACCATTGTATCCAGTAGTACCATTTATTGCGATTGGTGGTGCATTATTTGTTTTGATTAATACATTCGTTGCTAGTCTATCAATGGTCTTAATTTCATTTGTATTTGTCGCTATCGGAATTCCTGTTTATTACTATTATCAACATCAACAGCATTAATTTATTATTAAATATAAAAGCGGTAGTCGGTCTAACTGAATGATGAAAAGTATGCGATAATATGTATATAAGTATAAATAAGCAGGGAGTGTAACAGGATGGGAAAATATCATGTGACAAATTATGAACAAATGTCGTTTGATGATTTTAATCAACCAACTGGGTTACCAATTAACCGAGACAATCGGTGGGTTGTACGTGCAGATAATATTCCATGGCATGATTTAGAAAAACAATATGCGATGGTCTTTACGAGTACACGTGGTCCAAAACCATTGTCATTTCGCTTAGTATTTGGCGCATTAATGATTCAACAACTTTTAGACTTAACTGATGAAGAAACGTTAGAGCAAATTAAAGAAAATCCATATTTACAATATTTTGTTGGTCAGCCAGGCTATGTTTATGAACGTCCTTTTAGTTCATCAACGCTTAGTCGGGCTCGACAACGAATTGGCGACACTGAAGTGATAGCGATGGTCGATAAAATTGAAGACTTAATGGCTGAAAAAGGAATCACATCCCAGATTGGCAAACGACATTAAGACATCATATAAAAAACAACCCGTTGGGATTACCAAACTAATTTGGTAACCTCAGCGGGTTGTTTGTATTATTTATGCTTTATTGGCTTTACGGTTTTGAAAGAAATAAATAATTGATAACAAAACCAAGAAACCAGCACCGATACTAACTGAAATGCGCGTATCGGGATTGATGAACATGAATATCACAATAATGACTAATGATAACAATGAGAAATAATTTGTGAATGGATAAAGAGGCATCTTAAATGGATGTTCCTTCATCAATGCTTTGTTAGAAGCTCTAAAACGTAATTCAGAAAGCAAAATAACAAACCAAGGAACCATTCCTGGCAACACACTTGAACTATAAACTAAAACAAATAAGTCTGCAGTTGATTTACTATAAGCTGAGAAAACAGTATTTAGAATAAGACCAAGTAAGATACCGCCTGAAATTGCTAAGATGGCAACGTAGGGCACTTGATGTGTCGAAATTTTAGAGAAAATTTTTGACGTTTGACCATCTTTTGATAGTTTGTAAAGCATACGACTTGAACTATAGATTCCTGAATTAGCACCTGACATAGCAGCTGTTAAGACAACGAAATTAATAATACCAGCAGCACCTGCAATACCGACCTTTGAAAATGTTTCAACGAAAGGTGATCCGACGGCGTCCAATTGGTTCCATGGGTAGATTGTGACGATAACAAAAATAGCACCAATATAGAAAATCAAAATACGCCAAACAATTGAACGTACGGATGAAACAATCGCTTCTTTAGGATGTTCAGCTTCACCGGCTGTGATACCTAACACTTCGATTCCTTGGTATGAACCAACTACGATTGAAAGTGCGAAGATAAATCCTTTAAAACCACCTGTGAAGAAACCGCCGTGGGTCCATAGATTAGAAAGACCAATGGCATGCCAATGATTTCCTAGTCCTAAAAAGATAACCATAAAACCAAGAACAATCATCAAGATAATCGTGATAATTTTAATCATGGCAAAATAAAATTCCATTGTACCGTAGGCTTTAGCTGAAGCTAGGTTAGCAAAAGCTAACGTGAAGATAACGACAACGCCCGACACCCAACCAGGTAAATTAGGCCACCAATAATTTAAATACGTACTAACAGCAA
Source organism: Weissella sp. ESL1139 (assembly GCF_058506735.1). NCBI lineage: Bacteria > Bacillati > Bacillota > Bacilli > Lactobacillales > Lactobacillaceae > Weissella > Weissella sp. ESL1139. Next base: position 1,614,965 of record NZ_CP196375.1, on the reverse strand, counting down.
TAACTTCACTAATACCAACAACAATATATTGGAAGACGTTACTCCATTTTGTTAAGAAACCAGCTAGTGGATGAATATAATTTGAAGCATAGTCAGCGAATGATCCAGTGGTTGGATTAATGTAAATCATTTCACCTAAAGCACGCATCACTAAGTACAATAAAATTCCCACGAACGCATAAGCTAGTAGTACTGAAGGTCCCGTCCATTGAATGGTTGAGGTTGAACCCATGAATAGACCGACACCAATGGTACCACCCAGTGCGATCATTTGCATTTGACCACTACTTAAGGAACGTTTCAATTCTAACGGCTTTTCGCCTTGTTGCTCTTTCATACAATCTTCTCCTTGTTTTGTAAAAGTATACAAAAAACCCGTCCAATTAACCTGCACCGCAAAAAGGGGTGTCGAGCTGATTGGACGGGTTGTTAATAATCATTTTATTAACAGCACATTAAATATCCCAACCAGCCAAAATGGTGGTTGAGGTGGTGGTCGTTATTGAATTATTTTGCTTTACTCGAACATTAAACATAATGATGACCTCCGTGCTGTAATTAATAATTAGAAGAATAGCATTATTGTTCGCTAAAAACAAGCCTTATTTCAGATAAATTAGAAAATTGACGGATTTATTAATCAAATAATAATAATTTAGCCAGCGATTAATAACGCATTATGAGAGACTTTTAAAAGTGATATGCAATCAATGAATTAATGACAAATAAACTTTTATTAAGAGGTAACTTATGCGTAAATTATCATTATGGCAAAAAATGTGTCGGCGAGAAAGTCCTAATCATTATGCAGATGAAGATGGCAAATTAAAAGCTGTGCTGGGTAGGCGTGAAATGATTGCCATGGGGATTGGAACCGTCATTGGGGCCGGAGTTTTTACGATGCCAGGGATTGTTGCAGCTGAATATGCGGGACCTGCAGTTGTACTATCGTTTATTATTGCAGCTTTAATTGCCGGCTTGGCAGCGTTAGCCTATGCTGAATTAGCATCAGCCATGCCTTTTGCTGGTTCAGTTTATTCGTGGGCCAATGTGATTTTTGGTGAGTTTGTTGGATGGTTAGCAGGCTGGGCAATTTTGGCAGAGTATTTAATTGCATTAGCTTTAGTAGCGTCGGCATGGTCATCATATTTCCAAGGATTTTTGCATGGTATTGGCTTTGAATTGCCAATGTTCATGCAAGCATCTTTTAATTTAAAAAATGGGACTGTGTTTGATCTGTTTGGTGCATTGGCAATTTTATTGGTTGGATTTTTAGCTTGTCGGGGAATGCGTAACATTGCCCGCGTTGAAAATTGGTTAGTTATTAGTAAAATTGCCGTTATTTTACTGTTTATTGTGGTCGGAGCAACTGTTATTCAAGTGAAAAATTGGGTACCATTTATTCCACAACATGAAGCAGGTACACATTTTGGTGGGTTAACCGGTCTGATGGCAGGTGCCACACAGATTTTCTTTGCATATATTGGTTTTGATACGATTGCCGCTAATGCAGCTGAAGTTAAAAATCCACAAAAAACTATGCCGCAAGCGATTGTGGGCACATTGGTCATTGCAACATTGTTATTTGTGGGTGTTGCAGCAGTTTTAACTGGTATGTACCCGTATGAACAGTTCCGTGATAATGCTGAACCAGCTGCGTGGGCGTTACGAGAATCAGGCCATCTACTAACGGCGAATTTATTGTCATTAGTCGCACTAGTTGGTATGTTCTCTGGATTAGTTGCATTGTTGATTGGTGGTTCACGTTTAGTTTATTCATTTGGTCGAGATGGCTTGTTACCACGTTCTTTAGCAACTGTTAATGCGAATGGCTTGCCAAAAACTGCTGTTATTTGGATAACAATTATTGCAGTAATGCTAGGTGCTATTTTCCCGGTGGGGATGTTAGCCAATTTAGTATCTGCTGGTACTTTGATTGCGTTTATTGTCGCTGGATTAGCTGTTTTACAATTACGCAAACGAACAGATATTAAGCATACAGGCTATAAAATGCCATGGGTGCCAATATTGCCAATCATGACGGTGTTGGCATCGTTAGGCTTGTTATTTTCATTGAATCAAGCGGCTATTTTATTGATGGTAGGATGGTTGTTTGTCGGTACAATTGTCTATGTGATTTATGGCAGCCAGCATAGTTAACTTTACTTGATCAATTTGTATAAAATGAAGGTTGGAACAAGTATTTGTTCCAGCCTTTTCTTGCTAAAATTATTTGAATTATAAGCCTGTAATTTTTACAGCATAAACGCGTTCACAAAGACTGGATTCTCAATGTAACGAATTTGCCCGCTTCACGGTCTGACGACCGCAAAACGTCCAAACACCGTTACACACCGAATCCAAAGCGTCTTTGTTCTCGCTCTGGTATAAACGCGTTCACAAAGACTGGATTCTCAATGTAACGAATTTGCCCGCTTCACGGTCTGACGACCGCAAAACGTCCAAACACCGTTACACACCGAATCCAAAGCGTCTTTGTTTTCGCTCTGGTATAAACGCGTTCACAAAAGCTGAACCTTCAATATAACGTCATTGGCCCCAATCATGTCTTGCGTGTTGCTCCGGCCATAATTGGTCCCAACAACGTTATACGCCAGGTTCAACCCGCTTTTGTTCTCGCTCTCTTTTTGTGACTGAAAAAACTAAATATGCGATAATAAGACTACGATATGTATAGATAAATGGGAGAAAAGCCGATGAAAAAATTATTGGTTTTAACAACGGGTGGTACAATTGCATCCACTAAAACTGCGCAAGGGCTAGCCCCTGGTTTAACAGCTGATGAATTGATGACTTATGTCGAGCCACATGAGAATGTTCAAATGGCCGTTGAAAATATTATGGGTAAAGACTCAACTAATATGCAGCCAGAGGATTGGTTAATTATTGCTGGTCGTATTTTAGAACGACAAGATGAATTCGATGGGTTTGTTATAACGCATGGTACTGATACGATGGGATATACTGCAGCTGCGTTGTCGTATTTACTATATGGTATTAATAAACCAGTTGTCCTAACTGGGTCACAAATTCCTTTGGGTGAATTACAGACGGATGCCATTCGTAATCTTGATGATGCGGTAACTTTTGCTAGTCAAACACATTTAGCAGGAGTTTATTTGGTATTTAATGGCTTAGTTATGATGGGGACACGTGCAGTTAAAACTAAAACGAAGAGTTATGATGCTTTCGAAAGTATTAATTACCCTTATTTAGCAAGTGTCAATGCAGGTGAGATGGTTTCATTGTATGAGCCAGAGCCCGAAGAACAATTATTGCAGCCGCATACGTCATTGGATTCAAATATTTTCGTTTTAAAGGCATTTCCAGGATTGTCAGTCGACATTTTTGATTACTTAGTTGATCATACACATGGCGTTATTATTGAAAGTTTTGGTAATGGTGGTTTGCCATTCCAACGACGTAATTTGATTCCGGGTATTGAAAAATTAATTGCAGCCGATATTCCTGTGATTATTACGACCCAGATTTTGGAAGAAGGCCAAGATATCAATTTGTATGAAGTTGGTAAACGAGTTGCTGATGCTGGTGGCGTTACAGTTGGTGATATGAATACAGAAGCAGTAGTTGCGAAATTGATGTGGGTACTAGATCAAACACGTGATCCTCAAACCATCACCGATATGATTCAAACACAAACTGCTCATGATATTGGATTTGTCTAATTAACACATTGTAGGAGGTATATATGGCAAAGCTATCATATGATATTTTAGAAAAATTTGGTTCACTATCAACTAGTAAAAGTGGTTGGGAACTACAACTAAACTTTGTACAATGGGGTGAAAATAAACCTAAGTTTGATTTACGTTCATGGTCACCAGACAACAGTAAAATGGGTAAAGGGTTAACACTTACCCATGATGAAATTGTGGCACTACACAAGGTGTTGACTGGTATTTTAGCTGAAGAACATGCACCAGTTATTGATAATGAAGTAGATGAGGAACCAGATGAAGCGAAAGAAACTGATCGACCTAAATGGGGCCGGTTAGATGATATGTAAGTTGAAGTGGTTGGGACGTAAGTATTATGTTTCGCTTTTTTGATAAAATTGTTTGAACTATATGCTTATAATTTTTATAGCTTAAACGCGTTCACAAAGACTGGATTCTTAATGTAACGGTAACGGATTTGCCCGCTTCACGGTCTGACGACCGCAAAACGTTCAAACCCCGGTACACACTGAATCCAAAGCGTCTTTGTTCTCGCTCTCTTTTTATTGCCATTTTTTAAAAATTTGTACAAAAAATCAGTTACTGCAATCATTGTTGTGCATTTAATTATTAGCTAAACTAATAAGATACAGCGTGAAATGAGGATAACTGGATGAAACTGGCAGTCGTTGATGGCGGAAATGAGCATAATTTACAGTTGGATTGGTTTGGAATTACAACGGTAATTACACAACAAGATATTAAGGTTGTCATACTTACTAATATAGTTTCACCGATGCATGGGAAATTATTATTGAAAACATTGCAAAAACAAAATGCTAACTGGCAATTAGTACAAAAGAATGGTCTAGCAATTCTGCATAAAGAAAAAACGTTCCGCAATTGGGAACGTCGGTTAGTTGGTAAAGGTTGGCTATATATTTTTGATTTTGTTACGATGACGATTGTCATGCCACAAACTGGTATTGATCAGCAAAGTGCAGCATGCCAAGTGCAACAAATTTCAGATTATTTGTATGGGCAAGTGAAGCCGATGTGTTTATTGGCAATGCAGCATCTGGCTGATCATTTGATTAATTGTGGTTGGCGGCATGTGAGTTATGAAATGAATAATAATGTGACGACAATTACGGATATACCAATAATAAAGCAGATTATGCAACTTGATGGACATGGACAACCGCTATCAAAAAACATGTTAGTAATATTGCTACATGATTAAGGTTTATCGGTAATCAAAATTGTGAGCGTAGCTGTGGCGGTTTGTTTACTAGTTTCTTCGATAAAAATATCTACTTGCCAAGTTTGAATCCGGCGTCCTAACTTTATAGGTTTTGCGATGGTAAGAAGCGTGCCTTGTTTAGCAGACGCTAGATGATGGGTTTGAATATCAACGCCGACTGGTACCTTATTAGTGTCAGTTAGACTTGCTTGTGCACCTAAACTGGCGGCTGTTTCAGCTAGGAAAGCATTGATGCCACCATGAACAATACCATATGGCTGCTTGATGTTATCAGAAATCGGCATGCGAATAATGGTTTTTTCAGTAGAAACAGTATCGGTTTGAACATTTAAAAATTCTAGAGCATTCATAATAAGACCTCACTTAAAAAGCATTTTATGTTAAACATCATTTTAATATTAATTTGGAAAAAATAATAGAAAAGATTATACTACTAATAGTGCTTACAGAATAAAAGTTAAAAATAGGAAGTGACAGATAAATATGACAGTAGAATGGTCAACAGTTAAAGAATATTCAGAAATTTTCTTTGAGCGTGCTGATGCAATTGCAAAAATAACAATGAATAATCCACGCCACCATAACGCCTTCACACCTGACATGGTGCAAGAAATGATTGATGCCTTTTCAATCGCGCGTGATGACGCCTCAATTGGTGTAATCATCTTGACTGGTGAGGGAGATAAGGCCTTTTCATCAGGTGGTGATCAATCCGTTCGTGGTAATGGTGGTTATGTTGGACGTGACAACATTGCCCGTCTAAATGTATTGGACCTACAACATTTGATGCGTATCATCCCAAAGCCAATTATTGCAATGGTTAAAGGTTGGTCAGTTGGTGGTGGTAATATTTTGCAACTAGTTTGTGATTTAACCATTGCTGCAGATAATGCCATGTTTGGTCAAACTGGACCAAAAGTTGGTTCGTTCGATGCTGGATATGGTTCAGGTTATCTTGCCCGTGTTATCGGTCATAAGCGTGCTAAAGAAGTATGGTTCTTAAACAAGTTCTATACAGCTCAAGAAGCTTTCGATATGAACTGGATTAATCGTGTTGTACCATTGGCTGAAGTTGAAGATGCAACTATTGAATGGGCAAATATTATTCTACAAAAGTCACCAACAGCTTTGCGCTTTATCAAGGCCGCAATGAATGCTGATACTGATGGCTTGGCTGGTTTGCAACAATTTGCTGGGGATGCAACGATGTTGTACTATACAACTGACGAAGGAAAAGAAGGTAAGAACGCATTCTTAGAGAAGCGTCAACCTGATTTTTCAAAGTATCCCAAGTTCCCATAAAGTAAATCATGAAACTCGATATATGACCGTTAATTGTCAGTTATCGAGTTTTTTATTGTTAAACAGAGATATCAACTAATAAAAAGGAATGAATATGGATAATTGGCTTATAAAACGGGCACAGTTAACACCAAATCGTTTAGCTGTACAATATCAAGAAACGACCTTAACTTTTGCGCAAATGAAAGATGCGGTTTTGAAGTTAGCATCACAAGTGGCCGCATATGCCCAACATGCTGACAGAGTTGCAATCATTACGCCTAATAATTTAAAAGGATATTTAATGATTTTGGCTGTCCAACAATTGGGCAAAACAGTTGTTCTCATTAATCGCCGTTTGTCAGCGCGTGAAATTAATTTTCAACTGAAGGATGCAGACGTTAATCTAGTTGTGCAAGATGATGGTTTTGATGCATTGTTAGAAGTGGCACAACAGCTTGATTTTACAACGGTCATGCAAACACCAGTCACAAAGCTGGTAACGCCAGTTTCTGAGTTTAACTTAGATACAGTAACATCAATTATGTATACATCAGGAACGACTGGTAATCCTAAGGGAGTTATGCAGACGTTCGGTAATCATTTTTATTCAGCCGTTGGGTCAGCTTTGAACTTAGGCATCACGCCAAACGATGTCTGGCTAGCGGTGGTACCAATTTTCCATATCAGTGGTTTATCAATTATGATGCGCTCATTGATTTACGGAATGGGTGTCTATTTAGTTGAAAAATTTGATGTTGCTCAAATTAATGCCATTCTATTAGCTGGTGAAGTCACGACAATTTCAGTCGTACCGATGATGTTACATCGTTTGTTAGATGCATTGCCTGCGGGTCAACAATATCATGAAAATTTCCGTACAATGTTGCTAGGTGGTGGTCCTACTGATTTGACAACGTTGAAAAAGGCCGCAACAGCTGGTATTGAAGTTGTACAATCATACGGCATGACCGAAACGGCTTCACAAGTTATTGCTTTAGATGCCGCTAATGCACCACGTAAAATTGGATCAGCTGGACAACCTTTGTTTCCAGTTTCAATCCGCATTGCTCATCCGGATGACAAACAACATGGTCGCATTCAATTAAAGTCACCAACTTTAGCAGTTGGATATTTGAATCAACCTGAAAAGTATCAAGCATCATTTGAAGACGGCTGGTTTGATACTGGTGATATGGGTTGGTTAGATGATGAAGGGTTCCTGTACATTGACGGTCGTGAAGGCGATATGATTTCTTCTGGTGGTGAAAATGTGTTCCCTGATGAAATTGAATCAATTTATGCTAAGCTTGACGAAATTGCTGATATGGCCGTGGTTGGTGTCCCTGATGAAAAATGGGGTGCTGTGCCAATTGCTTTTATCACGTTCAAAGAAGGAAAATCACTTTCATATCAAACTTTACGTAGTTTTGGTCGTGAAATGTTGGCTCATTATAAAGTGCCAGCAAGTTTTTATGAATTGGATCAATTCCCACGAACGGCCAGTGGTAAAGTGCAACGTCATAAATTAGTGGATTTTATGGCAAAGGCTAAAGAAATTAAGTAGAATTCTTGAAATTTTTAGACGAACGATTATAATAGTCAGTAATCTAGGAAAGGGGGTGATACGTTTTGGCAGATTCAAACAATCAACGAAACGTATCGCCCTTGTAAAAGGAAACAAGGGCGATACGTTCTGTATATTAGTAGGTAACTACTAATCTGATTATGCAGATTGTTAATAATAAGTGTAATCAGGGAGCACCAAGTGACGAGCTTGGTGCTTTTTTATTGCCAACCATAAACCGTCTAAATTATGTTACCCACCGGATTCAAAACGGTTTACTCACACTATGTTAATAAACATGAGTTTAATTTGCGTTCATGTTATAATCGTAACAACAAATTTGAAAATGAGGTGTTAGTAATGGAAATCATTGATGTTACGCCAAATACACAAAAAGATTGGGAACGTATTTATAATGAAGCGTTTCCGCCATATGAGCAGCGACCTTTTAATGAGTTGCTTGATTTGGTGGCACAAAAAGATGCTATCAAGATGCAAGTCATTACAGATGATGATCAAGTTGTTGGCATTGTCTATCTTTGTGAAATCGGGGTTGATAAAGCTTTTGTACTATTCTTCGCGATTGATGCAACGATTCAAAGCAAGGGTTATGGTGGTCGTGCTTTGTCAATTTTGCAAAATCGATATGCCGGCGGCATAATCTTAGAAGCTGAAGAAACTGGTAAGCAAGCTGATAACGAATCACAACGGTTACGTCGTTATGATTTTTACATGCGTAATGGTATGATAGACAAGCAATTGTTGTCTGAAAACTCTGGCGGTATATTCCACTTGTTGGCAAGCACACCAGATGTTAGTGCGACTGAGTACTTGCAAGCCATGCATGCGATGGATATCGAAGCAGTGGTGCGACGCGCTAATTAATGAATAAGTTTATGAGTATGAAGATGATTGCTATATAGCAGTTATCTTCTTTTTTTAGTGAATAAATTAAGATAATTTGGAATTTAATTAAAGATTCGCCCGAAAAACCAAATTTTTGGTAAAATAGTCTCTAATAAGTTGGAGATATGTAGTATGTATTTTAAGTATATAAAGTATTAACTTGGGTACATGAGGGAAAGGAAGGTTTGTGTGTTATGGCACAACAAAATGGGCTTAAACCTAGTATTAGTACCTTCGGAATTATTGCTTTAGGTTCCGGGGGAGTAATTGGAAGTAGTTGGATTTATACAAATAGTCAGTTTTTCCATCAGTATGGAGCTGGTGGTGAAATATTTGGATTATTAGCGGCATCAGTTTTAGCGATTTTAGTTTCTTTATCATTCGCTGAATTATCAACAATTTACCCTAAAGCTGGTGGTGAAGTTGTTTATGGATATAAAGCTTTTGGTAAAAAAGGTGGGTTGTTTGCTGGTTGGGCACTGCTTGGATCCTATCTAAGTGCTTTGGCATTTTATGTGACAGCATCGAGTATGTTGCTAGCCGAAATTATTCCTAAAATTGCCACTGGGCCAGCGTATTCTTTCGCTGGCGTAAAGGTCCATTATTCAGAATTAATTATCGGTGTGTTAATTACATTATTTATCTTTGCAATTAATTATCGTGGCGCTAATTTGACCAGTAATGTTCAAATTATGTTGTTTATAATGTTAGTCGTTATTGGTATCATATTAATCGTTGTTGGATTTGGTCATGGGAAGCCAAGTAATTTCTGGCCAGCATTTTATGATCATCAAACGAAGATACCGGAAATTTTCCGTTTCATTTTGCCAGCAATGACTTTCCTAACCGGTTGGGAATCAATCGGTGTTATGGCTGAAGAAGTTAAGACACCGGCTCGTAAGATTGGAAAGATTGTTGTTGTTGCTATTATGATTGCCGCTGCATACTACCTAATGGTATTGTTGGCATCAGCCTGGGTACATCCATGGAAAAGCACGGCAACGATGGGAATGGGAACAGTTGACGCCTTTAAGGCAGCCGGTTTCCCAGTGCTGGGAACAGCAGCCTTTGTTATTGCCTTCCTAGGATTAGGAACAAGTTTCTTAGCACTATTCTCAGCAGCACCACGTTTGATCTATTCATTAGCTGAATTGAAGATTTTGCCAAGTTACTTTGCTAAGGTTCACCCAAAGTATGGTACGCCAAGTCGAGCAATTGTTGTCACTTTGGTACTTGTATTAGCACTTGGTTGGCTTGGGAAAGGTGCTTTGACTTACTTCCTAGATATTGGTGGTTTCTTAACCGCTTTGGCTTGGGGAATTAATTCATTCAATCTATTGTCAATTCGTAAGAAGTATCCTGACTTAGAAGGTGGTTTCCGCAATAAGCATTTGTCATTACCGGTTATTGGTGGTGTGATTGCTATATTTATTGCTTTGGCAACTGTTATTCCAGGTACTTCAGTTTCATTGGTATGGCCATATGAATATATTATTTTGGGAATCTGGATTGTCATTGGTTTGGTAAGTTACATTAGTGGTAAGCGAAATAAATAAAATTTTTGAGTCTGAGGCAGTAACGTCTCAGACTTTTTTGATGCAATTATTGATAATTAATAACTGAATAAACACAAAACAAGCAAATATTAGACGACACCTTTATAATGAAATTAGCTAACCTTAAATATTTAAGGTTTAAATAAGTGGAAAATAGGTAGTTTTTAAGGTTCAGCGCCTATAGTCACAGTAAAGAAACGCAAGAGGGTGGTTAGTTATGGTTGAAAATACAATTAAATTATTAATTATTGAAGATGATTACGCATTAAATGACACAGTCAAAGAAACAATTTCCGACTTAGGTGAAGTTGTGCAAGTTCACGATGGTGATGAAGGCTGGTTTGAAATTGAGTCAGGCGTTTATGATGCCGTTATTTTGGATGTGATGTTGCCAGGCCAAGACGGATTTACAATTCTTAAAAAAGCGAAGGAAATGTTCCCTAATCTACCAATTTTAATGCTAACGGCTAAAACTGAAATTAGTGATAAAATGCAAGGATTTGACTTAGGTGCTGACGAATATGTTACGAAGCCTTTCTATAAGGAAGAGTTGCTAGCGCGTTTGAAGACGTTGCTTCGTCATACTGGTGTACTTGGCCAAGATGGTGCCTTAGAAGTTGGTAATATTCAAATTTTTGTTGATCAACACAAGGTGCTAGTAGGTGACAAGGAAATTAGTTTGCAAGGTCGTGAATTTGGTTTGCTAGTTTACTTAGTACAACACGTTGGTCAAATTGTAACGAAGGATCAAATTTTTGATCGTCTATGGGGCTTTGACTCAGATACTTCTTTGACTGTTGTGGAAGTTTATATGTCTAATCTAAGAAAGAATTTGCGTCAGGCGGATGCGCAAGTAAATATTAAAACATTACGTAACGTGGGTTATACCTTAAGCGCTACTAATACTAATGAAGATTAATGACTAAAAACAAAGCAGCAAAGCAATCTTGTTATAAACGACTTGTGAAGTGGCTGCAAAAGATCCGCGCTTCGTTGCCACAGCAAGTCAAGATGACAATTTTAATGGTGATGGGTTTTACATTTGTGTTCGTGCTAATTGGTACATTCTCGATTAATCAGTTTCGAAATGTGATGTATGGTGGCGCTGAACATCGTGTAGAACGTGCTTTTGATGTGCAATCAAATCGTTTCGATCGGCCCATTGTGCAGACTGAAACGGCACAAATTACGGATTATGTTGATTCGTTTAAGTCGCTAAATTTACCAAAAGAAAATAAAGTTTATCTACGTAAATATCGTGGTAGTTGGTACTTTTTTAACCGGCGTGATGGTGAGTTAGCTTATGTTGATGTTACGGCAGAACATGAGTTAGTTGATTCATATCAAACGCGCTTGTTGTGGATTTATGTTCTTTCTGAATTAGTGCTATTACTAATGGGAATGGCTTTGACTCGGGCTAATATGCGGCCGATTATGCGTTCCTGGAATCAACAGCGTACTTTCGTGGCTGATGCTGCGCATGAGTTTAAGACACCGATGACAGTCATTCAAAATAACCTGGAACGAATGTTGGAGCATCCCAATGATACTGTCATGGATCAAGTTGAAAATGTGGCCAACGCGCTTACTGAAGTGCGCCATTTAAACAATTTGACAGGAGATTTATTGACGTTATCACAAGCGGATGCAGATATTCCAATGTTTGCGTTTGAAGAAATGGATTTATCAGCAACAATTCGTGAAGTTGGTGATATTTATGCATATAATGCTTCTGATAAAAATCAAACGTTATCGGTTGAGATTCCTGAAACGATGCCAATTGTGGGGGATGCACAACGTTTGCGCCAATTATTGGTTATTTTAACTGACAATGCTCAAAAGTATGCTGGTGAAGGTGCTAGTGTTATGATTGAAGCAAAGTTTGTTGGTAATAATGTTAATATCATGGTGGCCGATACTGGTCCAGGTGTTTCTGATGAAGATAAGAAGCATTTGTTTGACCGTTTTTATCGTATTGATAAAGCCCGTTCACGTTCAACTGGTGGTCATGGCTTAGGACTATCGATTGCTAAATGGGTAGCACAAGGTCATCGTGGGACAATTGACATTGTAGATAATCAACCACATGGTACTATTTTTAAGATTGTCATTCCGAAGACACAAAAGAATGTGCAATAAGCGAGAGTGTGTAATAGAAAAAGCTTAACAATTGATGATTAACATCAGTTGTTAAGCTTTTTTGTTAACTAAATTAATAACATGCTTTCCATAAACGCGTTCACAAAAGCTGAACCTTCAATATAACGTCATTGGCCCCAATCATATCCTGCACGTTGCTCCGGCTATGATTGGTCCCAACAACGTTATACCCCAGGTTCAACCCGCTTTTGTTCTCGCTCTAGTATAAACGCGTTCACAAAGACTGGATTCTCAATGTAACGGATTTGCCCGCTTTACGGCCTGACGACCGCAAAACGTCCAAACACTGTTACACACCGAATCCAAAGCGTCTTTGCTCTCGCTCTGGTATAAACGCGTTCCCAAAGACTGGATTCTTAATGTAACGGATTTGCCCGCTTTACGGCCTGACGACCGCAAAACGTCCAAACACCGTTATACACCGAATCCAAAACGTCTTTGCTTACGCTCTTAAATTAAGGGTAAGGGGTGTGAATCAAACACCTCAACAGTCTCATCTTGACGACCCACAATTACTTGGTCAACAACATTTAAGAATAGTCCGTGTTCGACGACACCGACCATGCTGGTTAGTTCACGACCTAGCACAAATGGATCAGGCATCTTATCAAAATGTAAATCAATTAAGTAATTAGCAGAATCTGTACGGACAGGATTACCATTTTGATCTAAACGCCAACTAGGTTTGTATCCTTTTTGTTCTAAGCGCTTAAATAGTTGGTCAGCACCGTATGGAATAATTTCTACAGGTAAATAATGTGTTAGATTCTCTGAAATCTTAGAATCATCAACAACCCAAACATTACGCTTTGAATTAACTGCGACAATCTTTTCCCAAAGAAGCGCAGCTCCGCCACCTTTAATTGCAGCAAAATTTTTATCGATTTGATCAGCCCCATCAATTGTTAAATCGATGTGATCAACGTCATCAACATTATGCATTGGAATGCCTAATCTAGCAGCTGTTCGACGTGTCTTATCAGAAGTGGGCACCCCTTTGATTTTAAGCCCTTCTTCAGCGACACGTTTTCCAAGTGCTTCTACCACGTAGGCTATGGTTGAACCCGAACCAATACCAACTACCATACCATCTTCCACTAATTCAGCTGCACGGTAGCCCGCTAATTTTTTAAGTGCAGTTTGATCTGCCATAATGATTATTGCCTCTTTCTTTATATAATCGTTACTCACCGTCATATATATTATCGCTCATTAATTGAGGTTTAGGCAAATATGAAAGCATAAAATGTTACACTAATTAGATAACTTTTAAAAAGGTGGCAAGATCATGATTGAAATGTGGGACGATGACAAAATAAAGTCTTTTCAAAAAACATTATTGACTTGGTATGACCAAGAAGGACGCTCGGATTTACCATGGCGACAAGATAGAGAACCATACCATATTTGGGTATCTGAAATTATGTTGCAACAAACCCAAGTTCAAACTGTTATCCCGTATTTTGAACGTTTTATGCAGACTTTCCCAACTATTGCTGATTTAGCAGCTGCACCGGAGCAGACTTTGTTAAAAACCTGGGAAGGTTTAGGGTATTATTCGCGTGTGCGGAATATGCAGAAAGCTGCGCAACAGATTATTAATGATTATGATGGTAAGTGGCCTGATAATATGACAACCTTGCAAAAATTAACTGGTATTGGTCCTTATACTGCAGCAGCGATTGCTAGTATTTCGTTTAACGAACCAGTGCCAGCTATTGATGGTAATGCGTTTCGTGTTTATGCCCGACTATTTGAAATTGATGCTGATATTGCCCAACCTAAAACACGTAAAATTTTCTTTGAACTTGGTGAAAAGATAATTGACCAGACTCGACCAGGTGATTTTAACCAAGCCATTATGGATTTGGGTTCATCTTATATGAGTGCCAAAAATTATGACAGTGAACATTCACCAGTTAAAGTTTATAATGCTGCCTATTTAGATGGAACAGAAGCGCTATATCCTGTAAAATCAAAAGCTCCTAAACCAAAGCCTGTGTCGTATTATGCTATTGCAGTTAAGTCACCGGCCGGTTATTTGTGGGAACAACGACCAGCTGATGGATTGCTCGGCAATTTTTGGATGATGCCTTTGTATGCGTTAACTGATTTTGTCGCCGATACGGATGCTAACTGGACTGAATACGAAATGATTCAAGCGACTGAAAAAAGATTGGCCAAAGACTATGGCGTTACGGCTGATTTACAACGTGTTGGTGGTCGTCCTGTTACACATGTTTACACGCATTTAAAGTGGACGGTTACGATTTTAACAGCTGAAGTTGAGGTGCAAACATTACGTAAAGGACAATGGCAATCAGTGGCTGACATTGCGAATGATCCACAACCTAAAATACAAGAAAAAATTTGGCGACGATTAAAATAAGTTGCGCACATTTGGGCGCTTGCATGTGATACTATCAGAGTACCAAAAAAGGGATGAGGTTTACCGATGACGCAAAAAATATTATTGGATATGGATCCAGGTATTGATGATGCTGCAGCATTGTCGATTGCTTTAACAGATCCAGAATTTGAAGTGCAATTGTTAACCACTGTTGCAGGTAATGTTTCGGTTGATAAAACAACCACAAACGCTTTGCATTTAGTAGAATTTTTTAACCAAGAAAAAAATGTACCTGTTGCAGCAGGTGCAACAAAGCCATTAATTAAATCGTATGTTGATGCAGCAGCGATTCACGGTGAATCTGGTATGGCAGGGTGGGAATTCCCGCCCGTACAAACAACGGTTTTATCTGAGCATGCTGTCAATGCGATGCGTAATGTTTTGATAGCAACTCAAGAACCAGTGACTTTAGTTGCAACCGGGGCATTTACAAATATTGCATTGTTGATTCGTATGTATCCAGAAGTCTTACCCAAGATTAAACAGGTTGTTTTAATGGGTGGTGCGTTAGGTGGCGGAAACATGACCAGTGTGGCTGAATTTAATGTTTATACGGATCCGCATGCAGCCAAAATATTATTTGAGTCCGGTTTACCAATTAAAATGATTGGTTTAAATGTGACCATGAAAGCGTTATTAAGTAAGGGAAATATTAACAAACTTGGTACGTTGAATCATACGGGCAAAATGCTACAAACACTATTTGCTCACTATGCAGATGATGAGGCGGGAGCTAAACCAATGCATGATGTTAATACGTTGTTTTATTTATCACAACCAGAATCTTTTGAATTTAAAGATTATGCCATTGAAGTCATTACTGAAGGCCCTGCCAATGGTGCAACGGTTGCAACTGATGATGGTAATCCGAATATCAGCGTGGCAACATCAGTTGATGTGGATGCATTCAATACATGGTTTATGACAAAAATAGCAGCCATTTAGATTGATGTTCCACGTGAAACATTTTAACTTTTGTAAAAAGATTCAGCTCGGTCAGACTATTGAATAGATAGGCATTTTGCGGTATTCTTTTAGTATTGGAATCAGTTTGGAGAATGATAATGAATCCTGAGGAATTTGCGGCGGCATTACGCGAAAAAAACGTTATTTTAAATGATAAACAATTGGCGCAATACCAGACTTACTATGATCGACTAGTAGCAGTTAATGAACACATGAATTTAACGGCTATTACGGACCGTGATGAAGTGTATTTAAAGCATTTTTACGATTCGTTAACTTTGGCATGGGCATATCCTAAGCTTCAAAGTGAGCAACTTAACATGGTTGATGTCGGGGCTGGCGCTGGTTTTCCTTCATTACCATTAAAAATCGCGTTTCCACAATTGAAAATTACAATTATTGATGCATTAAATAAACGGATAAAGTTTTTACAAGATTTAGTTAATGAATTAGGACTTGAAGATGTGACTGTCATTCATGCACGTGCAGAAGAATTTGGTCAGAAGAAAGCACCTAACCGTGAACAATTTGATGTAACAACTGCTCGGGCACTGGCTCGGCTAAATGTGTTGGGTGAATTAACTCTGCCTTTGGTTAAAGTCGGTGGCGTGTTACTTGCAATGAAAGGTAGCGCAGCGAGCGAAGAATTGGATGAAGCAAAGGGTGCAATTACGAAACTGGGCGGTAAAATTGGCGAGAGTATTTCGGTTGATTTGCCAAACGGTGACCCTAGAACGGTTATCGTGATTGAAAAAGTTGCGGCAACGCCAAAACGTTATCCACGAAAACCAGGAGATCCAGCACGTAAACCACTATAGGAAGGAGAAAATGATGGGACACATTATTGCGTTAGCAAATCAAAAAGGTGGGGTTGGTAAAACAACGACTACAGTTAATTTAGCTGCGTCACTAGCAACTTTGGGTAAAAAAGTATTAATTATTGATACTGATGCGCAAGGTAATGCGACTTCAGGAATGGGTGTACATAAATCTAATATTGAACGTGATATTTATGACGTACTAATTAATGATGTACCACTATTAGATGTTGTTTTACCAACATCACACGATGGTGTTGATATTGTACCGGCAACGATTCGTTTGGCTGGGGCAGAGCTAGAATTAGCACCAGTCATGGCGCGTGAATTGCGATTGAAAAATGCATTAGGTGATGTTCGTGAGAAATATGATTATATTTTAATCGACAATCCACCTTCATTAGGACTTGTGACCATCAATACTTTTTCAGCAGCGGATTCAATTCTAATCCCTGTTCAGGCTGAGTACTATGCCTTAGAAGGCTTAGGTCAACTTATGAACAATATGAAGTTGGTTAAGCGTCATTTCAATCCTGATTTGGAAATTGAAGGGGTCTTGATGACCATGGTTGATCCACGAACTAATTTATCAGCTGATGTTGTTGATAATGTGCGCGATTACTTCAATACTGAAGTATACGATACGGTTATTCCACGTAATGTCCGTCTATCTGAAGCGCCATCTCGTGGTATGGCAATCATCGATTATGATCCTCGCTCAAAGGGGGCTGAGGTATATACAGACTTAGCAAAGGAGGTCCTCAAAGCTCATGGCGAAATCTAAGAAAACAGGTTTAGGGGGTCTCGGTGCAAAAGGCGGTGGCCTTGGTGCATTATTTGCTGATCAAGGATTAGATGAGACCGTTAATAGTGGTGATGAAGTTCGTGAAATTGAGATTGAGAAAATTGTTGCTAATCCATTTCAACCACGACGCGTTTTTGATGAAAGCAAATTGCAAGAATTAGCCGACTCAATTAAACAAAATGGTGTTTTGCAACCAGTAATTGTTCGTCATAATCCTAAGGACAACACGCAATATGAGTTGTTGGCTGGTGAACGACGTTGGCGTGCTTCACAGTTAGCTGAGTTAAAGACTGTGCCAGCAATTGTCCGTAAATTAGATGATGATCAAATGTTGCAAGCAGCTGTGTTGGAAAATTTGCAGCGTGAAGATTTAACACCTTTGGAAGAAGCACAAGCATACCAAGATATGATGGATGGTCTTAACCTAACACAAGCGCAAGTTGCACAACGTCTTGGTAAAGCACGTTCGGCGGTTGCCAATTTCTTGCGTTTGTTGAACTTACCTGATGAAGTGAAGGACTTGTTAAATGAAGGTAAGTTATCTATGGGACAAGCACGTACGTTATTGGGCTTGCGTAATAAACGTCGGATTACCCCAGTTGCTAAGCGAGCTGTTTCAGAAGGGATGACCGTACGTCAACTTGAACAATTAGTTAACAAATTGAATGAACAGTCGACACCAGAAAAAGTTCAACCGAGTTTGTCACCATATATCAAAGCTTCAACGGCTGCTTTGGAAGACAAGTTTGGTACGAAGGTACACATGACGCGTAACCGTAAAGGTGCTGGTAAAATCGAAATTACGTATTTATCAGATGAAGATTTAAATCGTATTTTTGAAACATTAGGTATCGATTTTGATGATGAATAAAGGGGTCAGCGATGTATAACTTACATGATGTTGTTGAAATGAAAAAGCCACATGCGTGTGGGGTTAACGAATGGCAAATTATGCGAGTTGGTGCTGATATGAAAATTGTTTGTCAAGGTTGTCAGCGTCAAGTTGTGATGACTCGTCATGAATTTGATAAAAGATTTAAACGTGTATTAAAAAGTGCACAGGAATTATAAGAAGAGAGATAGGTAAATATAATGGCTCTTACAGCAGGAATCGTTGGCTTACCAAATGTTGGTAAATCAACTCTATTTAACGCAATTACTAAAGCGGGTGCAGAAATGGCAAACTACCCATTTGCTACGATTGAACCCAATGTGGGAATGGTTGAAGTACCAGATGATCGTTTAGATCGTATCCAAGAACTTATCCCAGCTGATAAAGTTGTGCCAACAACTTTTGAATTTACAGATATTGCTGGAATTGTTAAAGGTGCATCACAAGGTGAGGGCTTAGGGAATAAGTTCTTAGAGAACATTCGCCAAGTTAATGCCATTGTGCATGTTGTTCGTGCCTTTGACGACGATGATATCACTCACGTTTCAGGTAAAATTGATCCGCTAGATGATATTGAAACAATTAATACAGAATTGGTTTTGGCTGATTTGGAATCAATCGATAAGCGTTTCAAACGCGTTGAGAAGACTGCACATTCAGCTAAAGATAAAGATGCCATTGCTGAATTAGCTGTGTTAGAACAACTAAAGCCAGCATTGGAAGCTGGTAAGCCAGCCCGTTCAATTGACTGGGACGAAGATGAACAAAAGATTATCCATGATTTGTTTTTGTTAACATCAAAGCCGGTATTGTATGTTGCAAACGTTTCTGAAGATGACATGGCTGATCCTGAAGCTTCTGAATATTATCAACAAATTAAGCAATATGCTGATGGTGAAAATGCTGGTGTTATTGGTATTTCTGCCCGAGCTGAAGAAGAGATTGCTGAAATGGACGATGATGACAAGGCTGAGTTTATGGAGTTACAAGGTATTACAGAGCCTGGATTAAATCGTCTAATTCGTGCTGCTTATCATATGCTTGACTTACGCACATTCTTCACCGCTGGTGGTAAGGAAACACGTGCCTGGACTTTCCGTGCTGGTATGAAGGCACCTCAAGTTGCTGGTGTTATTCACTCTGACTTTGAGCGTGGTTTCATTCGTGCCGAGACGGTTTCATTCGAAGACCTTGATAAATATGCATCAATGAAAGCAATTAAAGAAGCCGGACGTCGCCGTTCAGAAGGAAAAGAATATGTTGTACAAGATGGCGATATTATCGAATTCTTGTTCAATGTTTAATTGGGGGGATTATGACAGAGTCTAAAGAACAAAAACAAACGCCGAAGCCACAATTACCAACAGTTGAAGAATTAGCAACATCTGGTTTGAGCAAGCGAAATCAAGAATTTATTCGTCAAATGGTTATTTTAGCTGATGGCGATGAGTCAAAAGCGCAATTGATTACTGAAGTTGGCGCTCGGCTATTAACAGCACAAAAAACGGGACAAACAGCGCGTCAGTTGTACAATACGCCAGCTGAAGCAATGGGTCTCAAGACAACCGCAGAAGAAAAAGAAGAATCACGTGGATACGCTAGCTATGGTTTTTGGCCATTAGCGATTGACAATGCGATTGCATTCTTTATGATGTTTAGTTTCATGTTTGGTTTGACGCTACTATTTAGCCGTAATACTGAATCAATGCAACAATCTGGTGGTGCTGCCGGAATTACATCATTAGTGCTAACTTCGATTATGGGAGGACTTTTCTTCGCAGGGGTTACACTAATCATTGCACCACGTCGTGACGGTAAGCGTGTATCAATTTGGAAAAAGATTGTCGTATCAGTTGTTGCCTTCCTTATTTGGTTCTTGGCATACCTAGGATTTGCCTACTTGCCACCAATTATCAATCCACTACTTCCAGGTTGGGTTTATCTTGTTATCGCTGTTGTTGCTTTCTTTGGTTTCCGTTACTGGCGATCAAAGACTGGTATTCAAGGTGGTTTCTTAGGAACAAATACAACACAAGCTCGTACTAAGAAGTAAGCGCTAGTCAAAAGAAACAGTGGGGGTAGATTGATGAAAATTTTGATTGTGGACGATGACCAAGAAATTGCAGAATTACTAGAAATCTACATAAAAAATGAAGGTTACGAGCCAGTGATTGCAAGTGATGGTAAAGAAGCTATGACCAGAATCCGGACAACACCAGATATTGGTTTAATTATTTTAGACATCATGATGCCTGAAATGAGTGGAACGGAAGTCTTGAAGGAAGTTCGTAAGGATAATCCGGTACCAATTTTGTTGTTGTCAGCTAAATCGGGGGCTATGGATAAAATTCAAGGTCTGATTACTGGAGCTGATGATTATGTAACAAAACCATTCAATCCGCTTGAGGTGATGGCACGCGTACGCGCTTTGTTGCGTCGTGCCCAGAATGGTTTGGCACAAACAACACCCGAAGTACTAGATGTTGGCCCATTGACGATTAATAAAGATAGTCATGAGGTTAAAACAGCTGATGGTGTGGATATTAATTTAACAGCGCTTGAATTTGGTATCTTGTATTTGCTAGCATCACATCCTAATCGGGTATTTAGTGCCGACGATATTTTTGAACGTGTCTGGCAACAGGAATCTGTTGTGTCAGCCAAGACCGTCATGGTACACGTGTCACATCTGCGTGATAAGCTTGAAGTTGCTACTGGTGGCAATCAAGTTGTTCAAACAGTTTGGGGCGTCGGCTACAAAATTGAAGTACTTTAATTAAGAAAGGCAGTGGGGATGAAACTAAGAGTACTGAGTTGGCTTAAATTCATAGTCAAAGCAGCGGTTTCTGCCCTGCTTTTTGTATGCATGGGAATTGGCATTATTTTAATGTTCAGTTCAAGCTGGCAACGACACAATATATGGCAAGAATTAGGAACGATTACTAATCAATCACCTGGATTTGTTAGTTTAGTAGGATTAATATTGTTCATTATTTGGTTGTTGTTATTGTGGTATTTCTATCAACAAATTAAATTAATGAATTTAATTGAAGCAGTTCATAATTTAGTACCACAAGTTGGTGATACAAAAAGCCCGGGCTTGGCCACTAAAAGTTGGGGACGTCGGTTACGACCATTAGTTCACAACATTAATAGTGTTTATGAAGCCGCACAACAAGCAATTATTGAAGAACATGCGATTGAGCGTTCTAAAGATGAGATGGTTACAAATGTATCGCATGATTTAAGGACGCCTTTAACCTCAATCTTAGGATATTTGGGACTGATTATTAATGATGATACACAGGGTAAGCTAAGTCATGATGATGTGATGAAATATGCTAAAACGGCTTATGATAAATCAGGACAAATGAAGTCATTAGTTGAAGATTTGTTTGACTATACGCAAGTTCGTCAAGTTGATTTTAAGCTACATTGGGCACCATTAGACTTGGCTGCCATGTTGCAACAGCTAGCCGTAAATTACGAGTTAGAAGCCGCACAGAAAAATGTGGTTATTTCTGTAGTTGCCAAGCCATCTGTCATTGAAATGATGGGTGACCCCGATCGTCTTGCCCGAGTTTTTATGAATTTAATTAATAATGCGTTAAAATATGGGGATGGTGCAACCTTTATCCGATTAACTGCTCGTGTGCTTAATGAAGATAATGAAGTAGAAGTGCGAGTAACGAATAACGGTGCTAAAATTCCAGATGAATCATTAGAGCGATTATTTGATCGTTTTTATCGTGTTGAAAGCTCACGTAATGTGAAAACTGGTGGTACTGGCCTAGGGTTAGCCATTGTCGATGGTGTTGTTGAAGCACATGGTGGTCGTGTCAGAGCAGAATCGAATGATGAAATGACAAGCTTTATTATTAACTTGCCACTTATGCCAGAAGATGAAGCCTGATTATCAACTAGAAGGGTTTAGCAGTAATGACAAATAGCAAAATAGAGTTAAAAGGTAGCCAGTTAATATGGGCGACAATATGCTTGGTTTTATTTCTTATTATGAGTACGATGGTTATTTCCAATAGTACGATGATAAATAATTTTGATAATAGTGTTACACAGTGGATTCAGACTTCGTTTGGCTTACCTAAAATGGATTACGCACATGGTTTATTCAATAGTTGGATGACGTTTAGTGCAACCTATGGTGATGCAAAAACAATGGTCATTCTGACATTCATTATTGCCATTATTTTGTTTGTAAGACGGTATCAAATATTGTCCTTGTGGTATTTAGCAGTTGTTGGAACAGGTGGATTGTTAGGTATCATGATGAAAGATGTTATTGAACGGCCACGTCCACAAGGTCATTTAGCTATTGATGATGGTTTTTCATTTCCAAGTGGGCATGCTGTTAGTGTGACATTAGTCTGTTTAGCACTAGTCCTAATTTTTATTCCAATGTTAAAAAAGTTTTGGGTAAAAATTACGTTGTATACAGTGGTTATACTATTTTGGTTTAGCGTACTCTTTTCAAGAATCTATTTCAGCGCTCATCATTTAACTGACGTGCTAAGTGGTGTAACGCTAGGTGCTTTTTGGATTTGCATTGCGATGGCCTTATATGGTGTGTTAGTTGATTGGTTAAAAAAGTATATTTTTAAAAAATCAAAAATATAGTAATTAAAAAAGACAAACGTTCGTTAGGTTTTAACGAGTGTTTGTCTTTTTATTATTTCGTTGTCGGCACTTCTTTAATTGGGTGCTCTTTTTGTAAAGTTGCTAACAACTTTTCTGCTTCTAATTTATGGAAAAGTAAGCTAGCAGCTGTTTGCATTAATTGCGCTTCAATTGATGATTCTTCACTAGGTATATTAGTTGGATTTTTGAAATAACCTGACAATGTATCAACAAAAGAATTAAAAGCGTTCTTAGGATAATCATTAGCTGTTATTTGATCAATGGCAGCTCGGATTTGATCTAATGAGAAGATTGATTTGAATAATGAAATGATTAAAATATCAGCAACTTGTAGCGTTTGATAACGCTTTTTAACAGGTGCTAGGATCATCTTTTTCTTAACGTAGTTGTTAATCATCGTTGAAGTTATTTCAGGCAATTCAAGCGGTGTTAGAACGGTATTAACATATTCAATGACTTGGTCCATATAAAGATCGAATTTTGGTAAGTCATCCCAGTGTGGGAAGACAATATCTTCAAAATTGTTTTTTTGCACGTTATTTTCAATCACGATAATCACCTTCGATTTATTCTTTAAGATAAAGGGTATTATATCACATCTAGACTATAAAACTAAATTATACAATTATGAACACTAATAAATAATATTTATCATATATAAATTGGGACATTTGATAATTGGTTGTGTTAGTATAGAAACAATTTGATTTTTTAGGTATTGGAGGTGTAAAGAGATGCAAGAATTTATGGCGCTTAATCGTAACTTAAAGTTAAGGACGTTAACAGTTTTTCTGACGGTTCTACTGGGTAGTTCGATTGGCCCTAATATGACAATTTATTATGTGCAATATTTCGGGGCGTTTGTCTCAGGTTTGCTATTAATGGTCGTGTCAGTCGGTGGATTCATCGCTGGGCTATACGGTGGTCACCTATCTGATGTCTGGGGACGTAAACGCACAATGCTGACGGGTTCAGCATTAATCATTATTGGTTATGGCTTGGCAATGCTAATGAATTCGCCATGGTATGTGAATCCATATGTGACATTTTTGGGCTTCTTACTAGCATCCGTTGGTTCGTCCTTTGCTGATCCAGCTGAACAGGCCATGATGATTGATGCTTCAACCATTCAGAATCGAAAATTTG
This sequence comes from Weissella sp. ESL1139, assembly GCF_058506735.1. Taxonomy (NCBI): domain Bacteria; kingdom Bacillati; phylum Bacillota; class Bacilli; order Lactobacillales; family Lactobacillaceae; genus Weissella; species Weissella sp. ESL1139. The sequence continues at coordinate 1,590,840 of NZ_CP196375.1, read as the reverse complement.
TGTATGCCTTGATTTACTGGGTAATTAATATTGGTGTTATGATTGGTGCTGCTATTGGTGGTTGGTTCTTCCGTGATTATTTATTTGAGCTATTATTGGGATCAGTCATTGTTGGGATCATCAACGCCATGATTATTAAATTTGGAATGGCTGAAACGTTGGATATGGACCATATCCAATCTAGTTCATCTGTTTGGAGCGCTGTTAAATCATATGGTCAAGTGTTGTCAGATAAACGTTATTTGCTATTTATGTTTGGCTCAATTTTTTCAGTGGTCATCTATTCACAACCTGATTTCTATTTAGCAGCTCATCTAACGAAGTCATTTAATGATTATACATTTATGGGTATCCACTTTTATGGCCAACGAATGTTATCGTTTATGTTGATAATTAATACGATTTTAATTGTTTTGGTTATGAATTACATTAATCGTTTTACGAATCGGTGGCCGTTGCGGAATAGTTTTGCGCTAGGAACATTATTACAGGGTCTTGGCTTTGCCATCGCTTTCCTATTGCATGACTTTTGGCCACTGGTTATTGTAGCGTTTGTCTTCACATTGGGTGAGATTATCAACGTACCATCAAGTCAAACGATGCGTGCTGATATGATGAATCCAAAGAAGATAGGGGCGTATTCAGGGGCCTTTTCAGCTACTCGACCAGTTGGTAATATTTTAGCCGGATCAATGGTTTCAATGTCGCAATTCACTAATGATTTGGGAATGTCAGCCATTTTGATGGTAGGGACATTTATTGCTATTATCACGATTGTTAAAGCATCAAAAATGCCAGCGCAATTTGATAACGAGCCAACAGAATAATAACTAAATTTTATATAAAACGCCACGGCAGCTGATGAAATGCAACTATCGTGGCGTTTTTGTATAAGATTAATTGCAATAAAAAAGCCAACAAGCATAAATGCTCATTGACTCTTTATTTAGCTGGGATAGCTGGATTCGAACCAGCGAATACACGGTACCAAAAACCGATGCCTTACCACTTGGCCATATCCCAATGATTAAATGGGGGCTATAGGATTCGAACCTATGAACCCGAAGGAATGGATTTACAGTCCACCGCGTTTGACCGGACTTCGCTAAACCCCCATATATATTTAAGCAATACTCTGTATCACCTCAACGAATATATACTATACAGAATTCTTATTCACTTGTCAACACTATTTGAACAATTTTATTTAACCAACTTTGATAAAACGTGTCGGCCGTCCATTCTTTTAAGTTATGACGATTGTAGCCAACGCTCGCGTTATAGTAAATTAAGTCATTTTTGCGACGTGGGGGTACTGTGATATGAACGTGACCATAAAAAACATGTTTGACGTTTGGATATTTAGCAAGTAGGGCACCAGTTTTTTTGGAACCAAGCACACCATTGATAATAGCCCAGCGTGAAGTTGCATCAGGATAGTATATCTCATCATTAATAGGTGCAAAATGAGTGAAGAATAACACTTGTTTACGGTCATGAACTGCTTGATCTAATAATTGCTGCATTTGTGCAAGGCCAAGTGCCATCCGTTCATGATCACTCATTGGTTGGTCGATAATTCGATCATAGTAGAAACCAGACCGAAAACGAGCGACTGATGCATCATCGATGTCGGGGGTGAAACTGTAATCGTACCAACCATTGTGACCGATAATACGCCAATTCGTCTGGGGGATGTCTAAATATTGATTGTGTAAGTAAAGAGGATCTAAAGGCGTTTCTAATTCGTTAAAAGAAATATTGCGGCCCATATCATGATTGCCCGCAATAAACAACACTTTAGTTTTGATCCCTAAAGCGTTTTGTAATTGATGAACATAATGCAATGATTTTTCAAAATCGTTGAATAAGTCACCTGCAATTAAATAATAATCAGGTTGAAGATCTCGCAAAGTTGATGCTTGTTCAAACAATGCTTGCGAAATGTCCTGTTTGTTCACATCAAAATGATTATCACTTGATACGATGATTTTAGTCATAACGTTACCCCTTTTCACACAATCCCATAATGTGATTATAACAAAAGTGTGGGTATGTTAATGAAAAATGATAATTATCCTTGTCGAACGTTATAATTACTAGTAAAATTTAACCCGTGACGTCTAAAACGTCTAGAGTAGAAATGTAGTATGTGAATAGGAGTTTTTCTCATGAAAACGGAAAAGAAGTTTCTGGGACAACCATACGGTCTAAAAACTTTGTTTATGACCGAAATGTGGGAACGTTTCAGTTATTATGGTATGAAAGCCATATTGCTTTACTATATGTGGCATTTAATTAGCTCTGGTGACTTAAACATCACTAAGGCTACGGCTGCATCTATTATGGCCATTTATGCATCAATGGTTTACTTATCAGGTGTTGTTGGTGGATTTATCGCTGATCGTATTTTAGGTCAACGCCGGACGGTATTCTGGGGTGGTGTGTTGATTATGTTTGGACATATTGCACTAGCATTACCATTTGGTGCAACAGCAATGTTCATTTCAATGATATTAATCGTACTTGGAACTGGATTGCTAAAGCCTAATGTTTCTTCAATGGTTGGATCACTATATGATGATAATGAAGCATCACGTGATTCAGGTTTCTCAATTTTTGTGTTCGGTATTAATTTAGGTTCATTTATTTCGCCATTGTTAGTTGGATGGACACAAGAAAACGTAGGGTTCCACGCTGGTTTCTCACTAGCAGCTATTGGAATGTTCTTCGGATTGGTTCAATATCATTTCGGTGGTAAGCATCTTCATGAAGATTCAAATTACGCACCTGATCCTTTGCAAGAAGAAGAAGTTAAGCCATTAATTATCAAGACAATTTTGGGTATTATTTTCTTTATCTTAGTTGTTATTTTGATGAATTTGATGGGCTGGAACAGTCTTCAAAATTACATTAATTTGTTGACAATTGTCGCAGTTTTGTTGCCAATATCATACTTTATATTGATGACAACATCAGCTAAGGTAACGAAAGAAGAGCGTTCACGTGTCTTTTCATATATTCCATTGTTCTTAGCTGCTGTCCTATTCTGGGCAATTGAGGAACAAGGATCAATTGTTTTGGCAACATTTGCTGCTGAACGCGTCGACACGTCATGGTTCCCAGCATCATGGTTCCAATCATTGAATCCATTGTTCATCATGCTTTATACGCCATTCTTTGCTTGGCTATGGGCTAAGTGGCGTAAGAACCAACCATCTTCACCAATGAAGTTTTCAATTGGGTTGATGTTTGCAGGTGCGTCATTCTTGTTGATGGCTTTGCCAGGTACGTTATTCGGTACCGAGGGTCACGTATCACCATTATGGCTAGTTGGCTCATGGGCTCTAGTTATTATTGGTGAGATGTTGATTTCACCAGTTGGTTTGTCAGTTACCACTAAATTGGCACCAAAGGCATTTATGTCACAAATGATGTCAATGTGGTTCTTAGCATCTTCAGCTGGATCAGCATTGAATGCACAATTAGTAACTTTGTATTCATCAGATAACGAAGTTGCTTACTTCTCATGGTTCGGAATTGCTTCTGTTGCATTAGGAGTGCTATTGGTATTCTTAGTACCACGTATTAAGCGTTTAATGGCTGGTGTAAAGTAGAGAGTGTGAACAAAGACGATTTGGATTTGACGTTACATTGATTATTCAGATTTTTTGAACACGTTTATAAATAGTTAACGGGGTTGAGGCATGGCTGTCTTAACCTCATTTTTACTTTCTGGATAAAAAAATTCAAAAAAGTACTTGCAATCTATATTTCTAATTGGTATGATATAAGAGTTGTCGGGGCAGAGATGCCTATGAGACAGATATGGGGGTTTAGCGAAGTCCGGTCAAACGCGGTGGACTGTAAATCCATTCCTTCGGGTTCATAGGTTCGAATCCTATAGCCCCCATTTAATCATTGGGATATGGCCAAGTGGTAAGGCATCGGTTTTTGGTACCGTGTATTCGCTGGTTCGAATCCAGCTATCCCAGTTAAACGAAGAGTCAATGAGTCTTGGTACTTGTTGGCTCTTTTATTTTAATTTTTATTAGTTTCTTCATTAGGAAAATTCCAAATTTAATCGTATAATTAATAGATATGCTATTGAAAAAATGTTTACCATTCTCATCAAATAATCAGAAGAAGAGATGTGTTAAACTTGAAAGAACTTAATCCAATTGAAAGGTAATTTATGTTTACTAATTATGATTTAAAAACTAAAGCAAAAACATATGTTAGTGGCGAAAATTTTAGTACAGCAGTTAAGCTGACAATCGTTTTAATCATATGGCAGGTTATCTCAACTATCCATGATAATAATGAGCCAGCTCAGACAATTGATCCTGAAAATGTCCATGATTTAACGGCAACATCATTCTCTTTGGGAATGGAAGTACTGACAACTAGTATTTTGTCTGAAGTGTTGTTAGGAATTATTACATTAGGTGTAACTTGGGGATTTGTGCAATGGCATCGTAGTAAAAAGACGCCTGAAAACCCATTTAAAGATAGTATCAAGTTTTTAAACTCGAAAACATTGATTGACGTCGTTGTTTTGTTAGGTGTTCGATTTGTGTTCACGGTACTATGGACATTTTTATTTATCATACCTGGTATTATTAAGGCTTATTCATATTCACAGGCGCCGTTACTGTATGCTGAGGATGTTCGGGCTGGTCGTGAAGTTTCTTCAATTACGTCATATTTAAAAAAATCAGAAAATATGATGCGCGGTTATCGACTACAACTATTTTGGTTACAATTTAGCTTTATCCTATGGTGGATCTTAGTTGCCTTTACATATGGTGTCGCAGGAATCTATGTTGTACCGTATTATCAAGCAACTATGGCCGAATTTTATCTAGCAGTTCGCAATGGCGATTCATATAGTCGCCCAAAGATGCGTTTTGATGAAAATGATGAGTTGTAAAATTTTACAGCGAAGATGACAAACAGTAATTTGGGAAAGTTAGTTTTATTTAATTTTAAGAGTGTTTAGGAAGAGAAAAAAATGAGCCAAGATGTCACAAGTAAGCCACGTTATATTAAGGGATTTGATGGGCTTAGAGCAATTGCTGTGATTGGAGTCATCGTATTTCATTTATGGCCAAATGCATTACCTGGTGGATGGATGGGTGTACCATTGTTCTTCGTTTTATCAGGTTATTTAATCACAGATTTATTAATTCAAGAATATGATCGTAATGGTCGTATTGATGTATGGGGCTTTTACAAACGACGTATTAAACGTTTGTATCCAGCCCTTGTAATCATGTTGTTTGCAACGGCAAGTTATATTGCGTTTTTTGCACGTGATTTACTTTACAATTTAAGAGCTATTATTGGTAGCAACATGGTCTACCTTTATAATATTTGGGCGACAAAGAATGGTGATTCTTACTTTGATTCATGGGGTGGCTCATCACCATTTACCCATTTATGGTCACTATCTATTGAAGGACAATTTTATTTGATATGGCCAATTATTGTGATGATTTTGTTGGGACTTCGAATTCGACGTATCTCAATTGGCTTTTCATTAATCGGTTTAGCTGCAATTTCGGCTATTTTATTGGGAGTTTTGTATGACCCAATGAATATTAACCGTGCTTACTATGGTTCAGATACACGCATATTCGCTGTGTTATTTGGAGCAGCTTTAGCATTTGGATGGCCATCACAACGCATGAAACTCGTGCTGTCACCACGTGTTAAACGAAACTTGGATACACTGGGAACCATTGCACTAATCCTTACGATTGTTACGTTCTTCTTTTTGGACGGTGAATGGCGCGCTACTTATATGGGCTTGATGTTTGTAGCAACAGCAATTATTACAAGTTTAATTGCGATTACAGCGCATCCGGCATCATATTTAAGTCATATTTTGGATAATCGTATTTTTAATTATCTTGGTAAACGTTCATATAGTATTTATCTATATCAATTACCAGTCTTTGTCTTTTTCGATCGCTTAGTTAAGCATTCTAATACTTTCTGGATGGACATCGTCAAGATTATCATCGTGTTAGTATTGGCAGAATTGAGTTATCGTTACGTTGAAAATGTGTTCCGTCATATGAAGACGAGCAAGCCTTGGTACAAGGCATTCTTGACCCAGCGAAAGCTACAAATCACTGCAGTAGTAGCGTTGCTTTTGACAGTTGGGACTGGCTATGCAGTATCTGCTAAAGAAACGGCACATGCAAAGCCTAAGAATACGTTAGAGAAGCGATTAGATACTAATAAAGACCAGATTAGCCAAGCTAACAAAAAGGCCGTTGAACAAGCTAAGAAAGCGAAAAAAGACGATAGCAAGAAAGATGCTAAGCCTGAAAAGATTGATCCTAATTCCTTATCACAAAAAGAACGCGATGTGATGAGCAAGTATGGTTTAACAGCGGATCAATTTGCGTCTTTGCGTAACCAACGCGTGACAGCTGTTGGTGATTCAGTGATGGTTGATGTGGCACCTGATTTGCAAGAATTGATGCCAAATACAGTGGCTAATGCAACAGTAGGTCGTCAAGCATATTCAATTCCAGATATTTTAAGTTCTTATGATAGTCAAGGTTTGTTAACGCAAAATGTTATCATTTCAATTGGAACTAATGGTACGATTGGTGAGAATGACTTCAAAAAGATTATGGACATTGTTGGTAAGAATCGCCAAGTCTTCTGGATTAACAGTTATGCTGATCGTGATTGGGTCGAAAAGAACAATGCATTCTTAACAGAACAAACTGATAAATATAAGAATCTACACATTGTTGATTGGGCAACACTTGTTAAGGATCATAGCGATTGGTTAGGTGATGATAATGTACATCCTAACGCCAGTGGATCACAACAATATGCAAGTTTGATTGCTAAGACAATGGCTGATTATTATAAAGATAACGATAAGTAAATAGATTTATGATTAGAGGTTGGGACAAAAGAAAATGTTCCAATCTCTTTTTAGCTAAAAAAGTTTGAATTACAAGCCTGTAATTTTTATAGTATAAACGCGTTCACAAAGACTGGATTCTCAATGTAACGGATTTGCCCGCTTCACGGTCTGACGACCGCAAAACGTCCAAACACCGTTACACACCGAATCCAAAGCGTCTTTGTTCTCGCTCTGGTATAAACACGTTCACAAAGACTGGATTCTTAATGTAACGGATTTGCCCGCTTCACGGTCTGATGACCGCAAAACGTTCAAACACCGTTACACACCGAATCCAAAGCGTCTTTGTTCTCGCTCTGGTATAAACACGTTCACAAATGCTGAACCTTCCATATAACATCATTGGGGCCAATCATGTCCTGCGCGTTGCTCCGGCCACAATTAGTCCCAACAACGTTATATATCAGGTTCAACCCGCTTTTGTTCTCGCTCTCTGTTTAGGAGCTTGCACTAACAAATAGTACGTGATATTATTAACTGGTTAATTAACCAGTTAAGGAGGTTGGAAGTGATGGCGAATTCACCATATGCAGCACAAATTGATAATTTTTTAAATCATTTAAAATTATCTTCTGAAAATCAACGTGAGGTTTTAATTGGTACGAATAAAACAGATATTACAACAACCCAAGGACATTTATTAATGTTGTTGGCACAAAATGGTCCACAGACAAATTCTGAATTGTCACGGGCACTACAAGTATCAGGCGCTGCGGTTACGAAAGCTATGAAGAGTTTATACAGTCGTGATGAACCAATGGTTAATGTCATTCCTGATGAAAAGGATCGACGAGTTAGTCGCTGGTCATTAACCACAATAGGGATAGCAATGGCATCAGCGCACACACAACGACATCGTGAAACACTGACTGAGTACGAAGAATTATTAAATGAATTTTCAGCAGAGGAACAACAAGTTATTAGTAAATTTTTGTCAGACCTAGAGACACGTTTAATTGGAGAAAATGAATGAAGTCAAAAAAGAACATTTTGATCTGGATTCCGATATTGATTGTCATTGTCTTGTTAAGTATTATTTTTTATCAAGCTTGGCAACGTAAGAACCAAACTTCGGTTACAACTGGTGATAAGCAAATTTCAGTCGTGGCAAGTTTAGATAGTTACGGTGAAATGGCGACAGCTGTTTTAGGTAATGCTGGTAAAGTGACGAGTGTTATTGATAAACCTGAAATGGACCCACATGAATATGAACCAACTGCTAGTGTTGCAAAACAATTTGACCAAGCTGACGTCATTATTTCTAATGGTGGTGGTTTCGATAATTGGAGTGTCAATTTTGCTAAACAGAATAATACAGCTAAGCATATTAATTTAGCTAAACTTTATGACTATCAAGATGGTAAAAGTGGCGGCAACGAACATTTTTGGTATAAGACGGATGTCACAACACGACTACCAGAACAATTAGCAAAAACATATGGTCAGTTAATGCCAAATAAAAAAGCCTATTTTGAAAAAAATGCCCAAGCTTATCAAGATAAAGCTCAACGACTAGTGAAATGGCAACAAAAGGTGCAACAACGATTATCGGGTAAAAAATTATTAGCGACTGAACCAGTGTTTGATAATACTTTGTTGGCGCTTGGTGCGAATATGCAGGACAAAAAGTTCGCGCAAGCAATTGAAGAAGGTGATGATCCAACGCCAAGCGATGTGCGAGAATGGCAGCAACTCATTAATCGAGGTGAAATTGCAGCGGTCATTGAAAACCCACAAGCAACGGGGAAATTAGCAACGCAAGGTATAGCATATGCTAAGAAACATCATGTTCCAGTTGTGGCAGCACGTGAAACAAAACCAGCTCATACAACATATATTAACTGGCAAATTAAGCAATTAAAGGCATTAGATGAGGCGTTACAAGAATGATTATTTTAGAAGGTAAAGATATTGGTATTAAATTTGATGATCGCTGGCTTTATCGGCAAGTTAATTTTCAATTGAACCAAGGTCATAATTTAGCTTTGATTGGTGATAATGGAGTTGGTAAGACAACTCTGGTTAGAGCTATGTTAGGTAAGTTGCCGTTAACAACTGGGCAATTTGTGTGGTCAGGGGATGACCGGGATTATAAGGTTGCATATGTGCCACAATATCGGCCGGATATGCAGGCCTTTGCATTACGTATTCGAGATTTTGTTGCGTTAACTTTTGACCAAGGCATGCGACCATGGTTATCTAAAGTTGAAAAACAACAACTTGCAAATGTTCTGGCGATTACTGATTTAACAGATATTGCAGATCAACGGATTGATAAGGCGTCAGGTGGTGAGCGTCAACGCGCTTATTTGGCGCAGGCGCTAGTTCAAAACCCGGATATTTTAGTGTTAGATGAAGCAACAGCGAACTTAGATAATGTGGCTAAATATACGCTAATGAACGTTGTGCGTGAGTACCAACAACAATATCAATTAACCACCATCATGGTTAGTCATGATATTGATATTATGCAACGATATGCAGATGAATATTTGCTACTATCACCTAATGGTAGTGAATATGATACGATTCGTAATTTAGATGTGACAAAGTTAAAACGAGGAGGCCAAATTAATGTTTAGTTTTCCTTTTATGCAACATGCCTTTGTGGCAGGGACGTTAATTGCGATTATGAGTGGTTTAATCGGCCCATTCATTGTTGCGCGGCGGATGTCTTTCTTGGCCCATACTCTAAGTGAAATTGGGTTTGCAGGGGCTTCGTTTGCGTTGTTCATGAGCTGGTCGCCACTAGTGGGGATGTTGCTCTTTTCGGTGGTTGCTTCAATGAGTGTTGGTAGTTTAGGAATTAAGGAGCAACGTTCTGAATCTTTGATTTCAGCTGTTAGTGCAGTGGCAATTGGACTTGGAATTGCCTTTCTATCGCTGTCAGATAAAAATGCCACCGCAGCAACAGGTATTTTATTTGGTTCTATTTTTAGTATTAATAAAGCTGACGTGATTGAAGTCGTTATTTTAGCTATTTTAGTTATTTTAGTGACCTTAATAATGTTTAGACCATTGCGCCATTTTGCGTTTGATTATTCAACGGCTAGCTTTAGCTTGAAAAACATTCAATTAATTGAAGTGTTGTTTTTAGGGTTAATGGCTGTCACGGTTGCTGTATCAGCACAAGTAGTTGGTTCACTCTTAATCTTTATTTTGATGATTTTACCAGCTAGTTCAGCTATGCGTTGGGGACGAACGGTTTGGCAGATTATTGGTTTATCAATTCTTTTTGCCGTATTCGGGGTTTGGCTAGCATTAGTCATGTCATTCTGGCTAGACTTACCAGTATCATTCTTTATTGCACTAATCGAAGCAGCGATATATTTTGTGAGTTTAGCGCAAAAAAAGTAGCGATAAAATGCGCATCAATAAGGTATTCTGCTTGCGTATAAATAGGGCATTTGATAAAGTTGTTTATGGTATGCTTGTACGCAACAAGTGAATGAAATAAAGAAATAAAAGACTATTCTGTAGGAGAAAAAATAAAATATGCTAACAGTTTCAAACGTATCAGTGTCATTCACTGGTAAAAAATTGTATGACGACGTTAATTTGAAGTTTACGCCGGGTAATACATACGGAATTATTGGTGCCAATGGTGCCGGAAAATCAACCTTTTTAAAGGTTTTAGAAGGTAAACTACAACCTACAACTGGAACTGTCTCAATGGATCCAAATGAGCGTATGTCATCATTGGTACAAGACCACTTTGCTTTTGATCAATATTCAGTCATGGATACGGTTATGCAAGGTCATAAGGAATTATATGATGTCAAAACTGAAATGGATGACATCTATATGCACGATCCCTTTACTGATGAAGATGGTATTCGGGTTGGTGAATTATCAGCTCGTTTTGAAGAGTTAGATGGTTGGACTGCTGAAACGGAGGCTAGTCAATTACTACAAAGCATTGGTATTCCGGAAGAACAACACCAAACCATGATGTCAGACTTGCCCGAAGTAACGAAGGTTAAAGTTTTGCTTGCTCAAGCATTATTTGGTAACCCTGATATTTTGATTTTGGATGAGCCAACCAATGGTTTGGATACGAAGACGATTGCTTGGTTGGAAGATTTCTTGGCAGATTACCAAAATACAGTTTTGGTTGTTTCCCACGACCGTCACTTCTTGAATGCCGTGGCAACTATGATCTTGGATGTTGATTTCGGTAAGATTAAGTTATTCGTTGGTAACTATGATTTCTGGAAGCAATCATCTGAACTAGCCCAACGTTTGCAATCACAAGCTAATGCGAAGAAGGAAGAGCAAATTAAAGAATTGCAAGACTTTATTGCCCGTTTCTCAGCTAATGCTTCTAAGTCAAAGCAAGCAACTTCTCGTAAGAAGCAATTGGAAAAGATTACGTTAGATGATATTCAACCATCATCACGTAAGTACCCATACATTAATTTTGAAACACAACGTGAAATGGGTAATGATATGCTACGTGTTGAAGGTGTGTCAAAGAGTGTCGATGGTGAAAAGATTTTAGATAATATCACTTTCACTGTTAATCCTAATGAAAAGGCCCTAATCATGGCCGAAAACGATGTGGCCGCAACAATGATGTTGGATATCATTGCTGGTAAGGTAAAGCCTGACTTAGGTACAGTTACTTGGGGTGTTACAACGACACAAGACTACCTTGCTAAAGATATGGCCACTAATTTCCCTAATCCAGATCGTCCTATCTTAGATTATCTGCGTGATTTCGCATCAAAGGAAGAAAGTGACAATACATTCTTGCGTGGTTTGTTAGGACGTATGTTGTTCAAGGGTGAAGATGCTGAGAAGACTTTGGATGTTCTTTCTGGAGGAGAAAAAGTCCGTGTCATGCTATCAAAGTTGATGCTTACAAAGGCCAACGTTTTGATTTTGGATGACCCTACTAACCATTTGGACTTGGAGTCAATTACGTCATTGAACGACGGCTTGATTAAGTTCCAAGGTGGTTTAATTTTCACGTCACATGACCACACTTTTGCACAAACGATTGCTGATCACGTGATTGTTGTATCAGATCAAGGTTCAATTGATCGTGCTGAAACAACATATGATGAATTTATGGCGCACCCAGAAGTTCAAAAGCAATTAGCTGCTAAGAACATCGTGTTGTAATTAAAAATTAAATTATAGTAAAAGCCAACTGATAAATGTTGAATTTATCGGTTGGCTTTTTTGTATGGAAATAAAAAACAAATTAAGAAAAAATGCCTAAAAATCAAGGAAATTCATGCGTTATTGATTTTATATTTGTCTGTTAATTTGTATTTTAAATACAAAAGACTTTTAATTTGTCCGTACAACATGTATAATAACAATTGTTGATGAAAGCGATTACAAGTTTTCATATCGTTTCGCCTAAGTTAATGGTGAATCGTGTGGTGGGGGATGCGTAATTGTTTTCAGTAAGTAATTATTGTCATGTACGAAATACATGGTGTTGGAGGGAATAATTCATGTCTGAGAAGAAAATTTCTAGTAAATTTATTTACTTCTTTGGAGCCTTTGGGGGTATCTTATTCGGATACGATATTGGTGTTATGACTGGTGCATTGCCATTCTTACAAAGTGACTGGAATTTGTCAGGTGGTGGTGTTACAGGTTGGATTACATCATCGTTGATGTTAGGTGCTGTGTTTGGAGGTGCTATTGCTGGTCAGTTATCTGATCGTTTGGGACGTCGTAAGATGGTGTTATATTCAGCGGTGCTATTTATGATTGGTGCTCTTCTAGCAGGAATTTCACCACATAATGCTGTTGGTTATTTAATTTTCACGCGTGTGGTATTAGGAATTGCGGTTGGTGCAGCGTCAGCGTTGGTACCAGCTTATATGTCAGAGATGTCACCAGCTGAAAAGCGTGGTAGTTTATCAGGAATCAATCAATTGATGATTGTTTCAGGTATGTTGATTTCATACGTTGTTGATTTCATTCTTAAAGGATTGCCAGAACATATTGCATGGCGTTTGATGCTAGCTTTGGCTGCCGTACCTGCCTTGATTTTGTTCTTGGGAGTGTTACGTTTGCCTGAGTCACCACGTTTCTTAATTAAAGCAGGTAAGAATGATGAAGCACGTCAAGTGTTGTCATGGATTCGTAAGCCAGAAGAAATTGACGCTGAAATGACTGATATTAGTGAAACTGCTAAGATCGAACAACAAGCTGCCAAGACAACAACTTGGGGTTCATTGTTAGACGGCCGTTATCGTTATCTAGTTATTGCCGGTGTTGTTGTCGCATTCTTCCAACAATTTATGGGTGCTAATGCTATCTTCTACTACATCCCATTGATTGTTGAAAAGGCTACTGGTCAAGCTGCTGCTGATGCCTTGCTATGGCCCGTTGTTAACGGTGTTATCTTGGTTGTTGGTGCATTGTTCTACATGGCTATCGCTGAGAAGTTTAACCGTCGTCACTTATTGATTCTAGGTGGTACTGTGATGGGTCTTTCATTCATCTTGCCAGCAGTAATTAATTCATTTATGGATACTAATCCAATGATGATTGTTGTATTCCTATGCATCTTCGTTGCTTTCTATGCCTTTACATGGGCCCCATTAACATGGGTATTAGTTGGTGAGATTTTCCCATTAGCAATTCGTGGTCGTGCATCAGGTTTGGCATCATCAATGAACTGGGTTGGATCATTCGCAGTTGCTTTGGTCTTCCCAATCATGACAGCTTCAATGTCACAAGAAGTGGTCTTTGCTATCTTCGGTGTCATTTGTTTGGCAGCTGTTGTGTTCGTACTATTCCGCGTACCAGAAACACGTGGTCGTTCACTTGAGGAAATTGAAAAGATTGGTGCCGAAAAAGGTACAAAATAAAAATATTTAAAAGAACTCGGTATGTTTTATGCATATCGAGTCCTTTTTTGATAAAAAATAAAGTTAGTGATAATTAAGAGCTTTATTAATAGACAAAAGAACGAAAGCTATTCTATACTTTTATTTATTGCAAATAAAACTAAATAGGTAAGGAGTAGTGAACATGAATGATCTAACCAGTGGAAAACCCACAAAAGTCATCCTGATGTTTGCCATCCCCCTAATGATGGGAAACTTAGTGCAGCAACTGTACAACATTTCCGACACACTGATTGTTGGTCAAACGTTAGGTGTTAATTCATTGGCTGCGGTTGGTGCAACAGGAAGTATACAGTTCTTGGTAATGGGTTTCGTCCAAGGATTTAGTTCTGGAATGTCGATTATCACAGCGCAAAGATTTGGTGCGCAAAATGTCCGTGGTATTCGAGAATCTTTTGCAACGAGTATCGTTGCAGCCTTAATTATGTCCGTTATTCTAACTGTTGTGAGTTTAGTATTTTTGGATCCATTATTGAATTTGATGCAAATCCCATCAGATATCTATAAAGAATCAAAAATCTTCATTAGTATTATTTTAGCGGGTACGATTATGACGATGGGCTATAACGTTATTTCCAACGCTTTACGTGCCGTTGGAGATAGTAAAGCGCCATTGTATTACTTGATTATTGGAATGATTGTTAACGTCTCACTTGAGCTATTGCTGATTGTTAAGTTTGGTTGGGGTGTTGAAGGAGCTTCAACCGCAACTGTCTTTGCACAATTCGTAACAGTCGTTATCTCATATTGGCATATTACTAAATTTACTGATACGTTGCGTTTAACGTGGTCGGATTTTAAATTACCAAAAGGCGATTTGAAAAAACACTTTTTGGCAGGGGTGCCAATGGGCTTCCAACAATCAATTATCGCGATTGGAGCGGTAACATTAGCAACAGCTGTGAATACATTGGGTACTAACGCCGTAGCTGCCAATACAGCAGCTTCAAAGGTTGACCAAATTAGTACGCAGTTGATGATGGCAATTGGTGTTGCCATGGCAACATATACCGCTCAAAACTTTGGTGCTGGTAAATACGATCGAATTCTTGAAGGTGTTAAGAAGGCCTTAACAATTTCAATTAGTATTAGTTTCGTATTAGGTGCTATTGAGGTTATTTTTGGTCGTCAATTAGTTAGCTTGTTTGTCGGAGCTGGACAACATGAAGTTATGAGCTTGGCACAAGAGTACTTCTGGGCAAATGGGCCATTGTACTTTATTTTAAGTACCTTGTTTGTGCTACGTTATACACTGCAAGGACTTGGAGATGTTCGAACGCCGACATTAGCCGGTATGGGTGAAATGATTATGCGTACGATTACCGCTTTTTCATTGGTAAAGTGGTTTGGTTTCTTCGGAGTTAGTTTAGCTAATCCGTTAGCTTGGTTAGGATCATTGTTATTCTTAATTCCAGCTTGGCGTAGAATGGTGAAAAAGTTAAGGGGCTTAAAGAGTGTACCTGATGAAACAGAAGTAAATGAATAAGTATATAAAAAGGATGTGGTCCATAATTAACCACATCCTTTTTTGTTTATTCTGTTTCCTCGTCTGGAGGATTGACTACTGAAGAATGGCGAATAACGATATCTGGTTCATAAACAATATTATGACCTGGTTCGCCATTAATAACGTCAAGTAATATCTGTGCAGCATCATGGCCCATTTTACGTTTAGGATGACGATTTGTCGTTAAACTGGGAGTCATATAACTTGCTAGGCTATAATCATCAAATCCTACAATGGCAATATCTTCAGGGATACGAAGGCCAAGTGATTTGACTAAATCAATAGTTTGAATCGCTAATGAATCATGATAAAGCGCTAAGGCTGTTGGACGATTGGGTTGTTCTAAGTAGGTTTCAATTTTATTCAAAAGTAAAGTGGTATTTTCTTCATCATTTGATTGATACATGATGAGATTACTATCTAAGGCATAGTCAGGCTGTGCTTGAAATGCTTTGTAAAAGCCTTGCATACGATTGGCGCCCTGGATGTCATCAACTTTGAAAACACCTAGGATTCGTTTATGACCTTGTAAAATTAAATGTTCTACTAATTGCTTTTCTGCTTCAATATCATTAACACCAAGATAATTAAAATTTAAATCAGCATAAGTTGAGTTAATAAAGACCGTTGGAATACCTATTTTCTTTATTTGTTCATATAAATCTTTATTAGGATTAGGTAATGCAGACATTGTTGGTTCAATAATTAATCCACTTACACCACTTTCAATGATACGTAACAGACTACGTCGTTCACGATCAAACGTATTGTGTGTATTACTAATAAATAAAGCGTAACCAGCGTCGGAAACAACTTGATCAATACCACTAATAATTTCCGGGAAAATATAGTCTGCTAAGTGAGTGGTAATTACACCAATGACTTTATTTTCAGTTTTTACAGCAGGAACCTTTTTCCAGTCATTAACATACATACCATCACCTTGAATACGATATAGGTAATGTTCTTGTTCTAGTCCCGCAGTTGCTCGTCGAACCGTATAGCGGCTTACATTGTATTGTTCGGTTAAATTTGCTTCTGTGGGTAATTTATCACCAATCGCAAATTTACCAGAAATAATATCATTGCGAAGCCCTTTTTTGACAATGTCATATTTCGTATCCATAATGTCGCCCCGTTTCCTAAGTATGCAGTTAATTATAGCAAAAAAATAAGCAGATAAAAAAGGCTTATAAACATTAATATACGGCTAATTTCAGCAGGTTGTATTTTTTGTACATACAAATTTTGAGTTTATGCCTTGATTTGTCCGCACAAATGTTTTATTATAATGACTGTAAACGGTTACAGAAACAAATGATTCTCATTTGAGGGGAATAAAGTAATGAATAAAGAACAAATTCAAAAACAAATTTTGGCTGGTAAAACAGCCTTGGGGGTTGAGTTTGGATCTACTCGTATTAAGGCAGTGCTGGTTGCGACTGATTCATCAGTCATTGCAGTTGGTAGTCATAATTGGGAGAACAAACTTGAAGATGGTGTCTGGACATATTCATTAGAAGATGTCTGGACAGGTTTACAAAGTGCGTACAAAAATCTAACGGAAATTGTTAAAGATAAATATGGTGTCGAAGTGACACAACTAGCATCATTTGGAATTGCCGCTATGATGCACGGATATCTAGCTTTTAACAAAGATGATGAATTGTTAGTACCATTCCGTACTTGGCGTAATGCAATTACAGGTCAAGCAGCAAGTGAGCTAACTAAGTTATTTAATTTCAATATTCCACAACGTTGGAGTATCGCACATTTGTATCAAGCAATTTTGAATCAAGAAACACACGTGAAAGAAATTAGCTTCTTAACAACGTTGGCTGGATATGTTCACTGGCGTTTGACTGGTGAAAAGGTTATTGGAATCGGGGACGCGTCAGGAATGTTCCCAATCGATTCTGAAAAGAATGATTATAACCAAGCCATGATTGATCAATTTAGTTCATTAAAGACTGTCCAACAATATTTGTGGGAACTACGTACAATTTTGCCAACAGTTAAACTAGCTGGTGAAGAAGCTGGTAAGTTGACTGCGGCCGGTGCAAAACTATTAGATTCATCTGGTACTTTGCAAGCCGGGGCAGTTGCCGCTGCGCCTGAAGGAGATGCCGGTACTGGTATGGTGTCAACTAATTCAGTTAAAAAGCGTACCGCAAATGTTTCTGCTGGAACTTCAGCCTTTGCCATGGTTGTTTTGGAAAAGGAGTTGTCACAAGTTAATGAAAACATTGATATGGTGACAACACCAGATGGTTCAGCAGTTGCCATGGTTCATATCAATAACAGTACATCTGAGATTAATTCTTGGGCACGTGTCTTTACAGAATTCGCTGCTGAAGTTGGTGCAACAGTTACTGGTGATGAAATCTTTAGTGCATTATTCAATAGTGTGTTGAAGTCTGATCCTGATGCAGGTGGGTTGCTAAGTTATGGTTACCACTCAGGAGAAAATATCACTGGTATGGCTGAAGGTCGACCAATGTTTGTCCGGACACCAAATGCTAAGTTTACTTTGGCAAACTTGATGCGAATGCATGTTTACAGTGCTTTTGGTGCTATGAAGATTGGTTTGGATGTTTTGGCTAAAGAAAAAGTCGCCATGGATTCAGTTATTGCACAAGGTGGTATCTTCACGACACCAGTTGTTGCTCAAAAAATGTTAGCCGGTGTGATGAACACACCAGTGACATTAATGAAGAATGCTGGTGAAGGTGGCCCTTGGGGAATGGCCGTTTTGTCACAATATGTGGTTAACCGTAAACCAGATCAATCATTAGCTGATTATCTAGATAATGATGTTTTCCAATCACAAGAAAGCACGACTATTGAGCCTGATCCTGAAGATGTGGCCGGCTTTGAGAAGTTTATGGCACGGTACAAGGCTGGTTTGCCAATTGAGCAAGCAGCTATTGATCAAATGCCAATTGAGGAGGATTAATTCATATGTTAGAAGATGTTAAGCAACGTGTTTATGATGCTAACATGGCGCTACCTAAGCATGGCTTGATTAAATTTACTTGGGGAAATGTTTCAGAAATTGACCGTGAAAGTGGCCTCTTTGTTATCAAACCTTCTGGTGTGCCATATGATGAGTTAAAACCAGAAGATATGGTAGTTGTTGATCTTGACGGTAAGATTGTTGAAGGTGATCTAAATCCATCAAGTGATACAGAAACGCATCGGGTGCTATACAATAATTTCCCAGATATTGGTGGGATTGTGCATACGCATTCACCATGGGCCGTTTCATTTGCCCAAGCTGGTATTGATTTACCAGCTGCTGGAACGACCCATGCGGATACATTCTATGGGGATGTCCCTGTTGCTCGTCAAATGACTGATGAGGAAATTAAGGGTGAATATGAGTTGGAGACAGGTAACGTCATCGTTGAAACTTTTGAAAAGCGTGGTATTGATCCAATGGCTGTGCCAGCAGTGTTGGCACAAGATCATGGACCATTTACATGGGGAACGTCAGCTGACAATGCTGTCTATAATGCCGTGGTTTTGGAAGAATCAGCTAAGATGGCTTACCATACTTTGATGTTAAATCCACATAGTATTCATGTGTCACAAGCATTGTTGGATAAGCATTATTTGCGTAAGCATGGGGCTAATGCTTATTACGGTCAGAAGAAGCACTAGTTTAGTTTTAGTTATATATTTCGGGGGGAAATAGAAAGATGAATAACACAGAGAATTACAAGTTTTGGTTTATCACAGGTTCACAATTCTTATATGGTCCAGAAGTCCTAGATAAGGTTGAGGCTAATGCAAAGGACATTGTTAATAAGTTAAATGCATCAGGTAAGTTGCCATACCCAATTGAATTCAAATTAGTTGCTACAACCTCAGAGAATATTGCTGAAGCAATGAAGGAAGCAAATTATGATGATTCTGTTGCTGGTGTTATTACTTGGATGCACACATTCTCACCAGCCAAGAACTGGATTCGTGGTACGCAATTATTGCAAAAGCCTTTGCTACACTTTGCTACGCAATATCTAGAAGAGTTGCCATATGATGACATTAACTTTGATTACATGAATACTAATCAATCAGCCCACGGTGATCGCGAGTATGCCTTTATCAATGCTCGCCTCCGTCTAAATAACAAGATTATTTATGGACACTGGGCTGATCCAGAAGTACAAGCACAAATTGGTAAGTGGATGGACGTTGCTGTTGCATACAACGAATCATTTAACATTAAGGTTGCAGCTTTTGCTGACAAGATGCGTAATGTTGCTGTTACTGATGGTGATAAGATTGAAGCACAAATCAAGTTTGGATGGCGTGTTGACTATTGGGCAATGGGTGATTTAGTTGCTGAGGTTAATGCGGTTAGTGACGAAGACATCGATGCTAAGTACGAAGAATTGCAAAAAGAGTATGATTTCGTTGTTGGTGATAATTCACCTGAAAAGTTTGAGCACAATGTTAAGTACCAAATCCGTGAGTACTTTGGTTTGAAGCGCTTTATGGATGATCGTGGTTACACAGCCTTCACTGATAACTTCGAAGATTTGTATGGACTTGAGCAATTACCAGGTTTGGCAACACAAATGTTGATGGCTGAAGGATATGGTTTTGCTGGTGAAGGTGATTGGAAGACTGCTGCTTTGCTACGTTTGATGAAGATTATGTCTCACAACAAGCACACAGTATTTATGGAAGATTACACACTTGACTTGCGTAAGGGTCACGAAGCTATCTTGGGCTCGCACATGCTTGAAGTGGATCCAACAATTGCCTCAGATAAGCCACGTGTTGAAGTACACCCACTAGATATTGGTGATAAGGAAGATCCAGCACGTTTGGTATTTACTGGTATGCAAGGAGATGCCATTGATGCTACCTTAGCTGACTATGGTGATGAATTTAAGCTAATGTCATATGATGTTATTGGTAACAAGCCTGAAAAGGAAATGCCATTATTGCCTGTTGCAAAGCAACTTTGGACACCAAAGCAAGGTTTGCGTGAAGGTTCAGTTGGTTGGATGACTGTTGGTGGTGGTCACCACACAGTTCTATCATTTGATCTTGATGCAGAACAATTGACAGACTTGGCAAAGTTGTTTGGTTTGACTTACGTTGACATTAAATAAGCTCATAAATTAAAACTTCTAAGCAAAAAACTTTCATTTAAAATAAAAAAATACCTCATACAAATTGTCGGTAATAATATGACACAAAAAATGCATATTATTACTGACTTTTTATGTTATCTGGTATGATATATCATTGAGATAATTAATAAAATATAGGATAAATTTTCATAAAGGGGTATAAGTAACACATGGACATTACAACAAAACTTCAGTTAGCAGATGGCTATCAAATGCCACAACAAGGATTGGGGTTGTATAAAGTAACGGATCAGGATAACTTAACCGAAGTTGTGAAAACAGCTTGGAAAACAGGTTATCGGTTATTTGATACGGCACAGATGTACAAAAATGAAGCTGAAGTCGGTGTTGCGTTGCGTAATTTAGGTATGCCACGTGAAGATTATTTTGTAACGACTAAAGTTGCTGAGAGTAATCAGGGTTATGATGCAACACTCGCTTCAGTGGAACAATCATTGAAAGATTTACAAACTGATTATATTGACTTATTGATGGTTCATTGGCCATTGCATGAACACTTTTTTGAAACTTGGCGCGCTTTTGAACGATTGCAAGCTGAAGGTATCGTTAAATCATTGGGAACTTCAAACTTTGGGATGATTCATTTACAATATTTGGCAACACAAGCCAATGAAATGCCGGTTGTTAATCAAATTGAAAATCATCCACATTTGGTACAACCAGAATTACGTGGTTTCTTACGAGAAAATAATATTGTGACGCAAGCATGGGCGCCTCTTGGTCGTGGCTCTGTGTTGGCTGAACCTGTAATTGTTGATATTGCTAAGAAATACGGTAAATCACCAGCTCAAGTTGTGCTACGTTGGCATTTGGCTAATGGAACAAGTATTATTCCAAAGTCAGTTCATCCTGAGCGGGTTGTTGAAAATGCTGATATCTATGACTTTTCTTTGACAATTGATGAGATGTTAGCAATTGATAACTTAAATACTTTCACCCGTATTAGTCAGGAACCTGAACAAGTTTATGAACGTGGTCGTCAGTACCCACATCACTAGATAATAAACGAAAGAGTTGAGATATGTTGTCTCAACTTTTTTTGTGCGACATTTTACCTTCCTCAAATCGTTAGTATAAGTGTCAGCTGATATGTTGATGTTTCGAATGGCCATTCGATTAAATTTAAAGGAGATTAAATATGGTAGAAAAGAAGCAAACTGCTGCAAATATTGTAAAGGCAAAGATTTTTGGTAAGACCCCAGAAGGTGCAAGTATTAATCGTCAGTTTTATGTCAAAAAGGGGACAACTGTGGATGAGTTAACGGAATTAGCACAAATCTTCCGTCAACTTGGTGCTGAAACATCAATTGAGAAGATTATTACAGTTGATACTCAAGAACATGGATTTGTAGCTGCGAAAGCTAATTAATAAGGAGGAAAATTAATGAATCAAGTACTGGAATTGTCATTTACTGTTGCAGGCAAGGAGCCCAATACGGCCAGTCACATCACCATGATTAAGGTTAAAAATCCTGATATTATGATTGATCGGGATGCGGTTTATCAAGCAATGGTCAAACTATCAGCTGTAAAGTTCTTAATGAACGTTAAAGGTGATCCAATTCAATTAGGAACGCCTTACTTAGCACAACTTGCAACTATTAACAAAAAGACAATTTTTGAGATGGCTGACAAAGTAGCATAATCACAAAAAACACTGGATAAATGCATTTTAAAATGTATATATCCAGTGTTTTTGTATATTTTTAACTAAATTCAATTATTTTTAAGTTTTTGTTGCATAAAATTACGTTAAATGCTAATATTTATACATCAACAAAGGTTGTGAGTGACATTTATATTATTCAGCTTAACTAAGTGAATATATTCATAACAAATGAATAAAAAAGCTTTTTTAAGCAAATTTAGCACTTTTTATTGCATAAAATTTCAGTTACTGTTAATATTTATGAGGCAGTAATGAATGGGAGTAGAAATATGGCGATTTTAACGATAAAAGATTTACATAAGGAATATGGTAAAAACACAGTATTAGAATCAATTAATGCTGATGTTGAAGAAGGCGATGTGATTGCAATTTTGGGCCCATCAGGAACAGGAAAATCAACTCTATTGCGTGAGTTGAATATGTTGGAACATCCAACATCAGGTTCAGTAATTTTTGATGGTCAAGATATTACACAAGCTAATGAGGCACAATTAGATAAAATTCGTCAAGATTTGGGGATGGTGTTCCAAAGTTTTAACTTATTCCCTAATATGACAGTTTTGGATAATGTCAAAATCGCATTAGTTAAGGTTAAGGGACTTCCTGATGGTGAGGCAGTTAAAATTGCACAAAAGTTTTTAACTAAAGTTGGGGTTGAAGATAAAGCGGATGTTTATCCAGCATCACTATCTGGTGGTCAACAACAACGTGTCGCCATTGCACGTGCTTTGGCAATGAATCCTAAGATTATGCTATTTGATGAACCTACTTCAGCACTTGATCCTGAAATGGTTGGTGAGGTTTTGAAAACAATGCGTGAACTTGCACAAGAAGGTATGACGATGTTAGTTGTAACTCACGAAATGGGCTTTGCGCGAGAAGTTGCTTCAAAAATTTGGTTTATGAGTGATGGTGAAATGGATGTTTATGATAATCCAACCACCTTCTTTGAAAACTCAAATTCAGAGCGTGCACAAAACTTCTTAGCCAAGATGTTGTAGGAAAGGCATTTTATTTATGAAAAAATGGATGAAAAAAATTGTCATGCTGGTCATGACCATTGGGTTAGTATTGAGTAGTGGTTTGGGTATTTTTGATATTTCATCAGCAAATGCCGCTGAGACAGATCCAACATTAGAGCGGATTAAGAAATCTGGTAAGTTAGTTGTTGGAACTTCGGCTGATTATGCCCCATATGAATTCCACACAACGGAAAATGGTAAGGATAAAATTGTTGGGTTTGATATTGAAGTTGCACGCAAACTTGGTAAAGAATTAGGCGTTAAGACTGAGATTCAAGAAATGAGTTTCGATGCCTTACTTGGTGCTGTTAAGACTGGTAAGGTTGATATGGTTGTTGCTGGTATGACAGAAACACCAGAACGTGCTAAAGAAGTTAATTTTTCAAAGCCTTACTTTATCGATAAAAACGTTGTGCTTACGTTAAAGCAAAATAAAGATAAGTGGTCAACGTTAGATAAGATTAAGAATGCTAAGTTAGCTGCTCAAGTTTCTTCTAAGCAAGATGATTTGGCTCATGAAATTACGAATAAAAAAGTAGTTTCACTAAAAAAGATTACTGACGAAGTAACCCAACTATCACAAAAGAAGGTTGATGGTGTTGTGGTTGCAAGTACAACGGCTAAGAGTTACTTAGAGCAGAGTGATCAGTTTGCTGTTTCACCAGCTAAGTTACCAGGTATTAGTAACGGTTCTTCAGTTGTTATGAATAAGAATGCTACCGTCCTACAAGCTAAGGTTAACAAGATTTTAGATGATAAAATTATTGGTGCACCATTAAAGGCCATGCAAGATCGAGCTATTAAGCAAATGAACAAAAAGGAATCATTCTTCCAAAAGTACTCACCTTACTTTATTAAGGGAACTGGTTACACGATTGGACTAGCCGTTATTGGTGTCTTCTTTGGAATTATCCTTGGTATTCTATTTGCTTTGATGAAGCTTTCATCAGTTAAAATCTTCAAGTGGCTTGCATCTGCATACATTGAAGCAGTTCGTGGTGTGCCATTGTTGATTCAAGTATTCATTGTTTACTTTGGAACGCAGGCCATTGGGTTAAATGTTTCAAGTTTCTTGGCAGGTGCGATTGCCATGTTCTTGAACTCTGCTGCATATGTTGCTGAAATTATCCGTTCAGGAATTCAAGCAGTGCCAACTGGTCAAACTGAAGCTGCACGTTCATTAGGATTTACCAAGAATCAAACGATGCGCTACATGGTTTTGCCACAAGCGATTAAAAACATTCTTCCTGCATTGGGTAATGAGTTTGTGACGGTTATCAAAGAAGGTTCAGTTGTTTCAGTTATCGGTGTTGGTGAATTGACATTCCAAACATCTGTTGTGCAAGGGGCGTCATTTAAGCCATTTGTTCCATTGATTATCACAGCTGTTATCTACTTTATTTTGACATTCGGAATTAGCCGTTTGTTGAACCTATTCGAAAAAAAGTTACGTAAATCTGATAAAACATTGGGATAAATGAGCGAAACCTTGTTTATGCTATGAATTAAGTAATAGAAGTCGGGACGCTTACGTCCTGGCTTTTTTTATGCAATTATATGCCAGAAGTTTGACAGTTATTCATGGCTTTTGATAACTTAACAGTATCTAATTCAGGTTTAAGGAGATGGGACTATGAAGAAGTTTAAGGAGTTTTGCAAGCAACTTTGGGAAACAACAGAAGAGTCATTTATTGTCAGTGTGTTGGCAGCTGCTTTTGTTGACTCGTTTAACTTTTTCAAAAAGAGATTTTCAAAAAAATGATAAAATCTAATGAAGATTGAGATACACTTATCTCAATCTTTTTTAATATATTGGCTATAATTCAACAATGGCGTATATTAAAAGGGACAGATAATGGAGGAGATAGATATGGCAAAGAAAACGCGTATTAAAAAGATTTTAGTTGAACAAATTTTAGATAAAGCGGGTATTCCATATGAAACCATTGTTTTTTCTGGTGGTATGCAACGGAATCAAGCCGAATTGGATGCATATGGTTTAACTGATCATGATATTTATAAAACATTAGCTTTAGAAGGTAATGTTACTGGACCGGTTATTGGAATTGTGCCGGTGGATACACATTTAAATGAAAAGAAACTGGCGGCAGTGTCAGGTAACAAACGGGTGGATATGATTCCAACGAAGAATTTGCAAAAGACAACGGGTTATATTCACGGTGCTAATAATCCAGTTGGTATTTGGCAAACGAAGAAATTCCCAATTTACTTTGATGAAAGTGCCAAAGAGGCGGGAACCATTACGGTATCAGCAGGTGAAGTAGGTCGCTCAATTCGCATTGATGCTGAGGCTTTAGCTGATTTTGTACATGGCCAGTTTGCTGCAATTCGTTCGGATGATTAAATCATGTTGGGCATGATGATTGCTCATTCAATTGAGCTAATTTTACTGATTTTTTTAGTGATGCCCGTGGTGGCCAGTTATTTACTTTCTGTTTTGACAACTAAGGCCGAACAAAATTTGATGTCGCGCTTTGGTCAACGAGCACCGTTTTGGTTTAGCTGGTTGGGAACCATTGTGCATGAACTTGCGCATGCCTTAATGGCCATGCTATTTGGTCATCGTATTGATAAAGTTGTGCTATTAACTAATCCCTTGAAAGCTGAAGAATCAAAGCGCATGGGATACGTCAGTCATTCTTGGCAAGCCAATAATCCGTACCAACGGTTAGGAAATTTTTTGATTGGCTTGGCGCCAACGATTGTGATTTCGCTATTAACGGGGTTATTAACAGAATGGTTATGGCCGCAACTCTTTGAAATACAAACGCTACATTGGCAAATTTTTACAAGTGTGCCGACTTGGCATGTTATTTTATGGCTTTATTTAATTATTAATTTAAATTTGGCAATGAATATCAGTCGGGCTGATTGGCAAAATGTGTGGCAAGGTATTTGGCTTTATGCGTTGTTATTAGTTGTGATTGGCTTGGTAACCGGGTTAATCATTAGTGATCCATGGCTCATTTGGGAAGAAGTAGGTTATTGGTTAAG
Organism: Weissella sp. ESL1139; assembly: GCF_058506735.1. Lineage (NCBI taxonomy): Bacteria > Bacillati > Bacillota > Bacilli > Lactobacillales > Lactobacillaceae > Weissella > Weissella sp. ESL1139. The sequence continues at coordinate 1,564,626 of NZ_CP196375.1, read as the reverse complement.
TCTTGTTTGGTTAATCAATTTAGGAATTAGTTTTGTTATCATGTTGATAACGAGATTATTCGTCAGATAAACATAAGAGAGGGTTGCAATGACAGATCAAGAACAAAAGCAGTTATCAGAAATTACAGCATTTACCCAAAAAGTTTTGCAAGATGATGCCAGCGGTCATGACATGACCCATATTGAACGTGTTTTAAATATGACGAAGCATATTTTGCAAACAGAGCCAACGGCAGATGCTTTTATTGCACAAGCGGCAGCTATTTTGCATGATACATATGACGATAAGTTATTTGATGATGTTGCTAAAGCGAAGCGGCAAGTTGTTCAAATGTTGACTGACATTGGTATATCGGATTCACAACAAACGGGAATTTTCCAGATTATTGATAATATGTCATGGAGTAAGCAACGTTATGGTAAGCCAGTTCAATTATCTTTGGCTGGTCAAATAGTACAAGATGCAGATCGTCTAGATGCGATTGGAGCAATTTCGATTGCGCGGGCAATTCAGTTTGGTGTCGCACATGGCGATACATTATACGATCCAGCTATACCACCACGTGATATGACGACGAAGGCTGATTATCGTAACGGTGTCGATGCAACCGTTATTAATCATTTTTATGAGAAATTGTTTTTGCTAAAAGATTATTTAAATACAAATGAAGGTAAACGTATTGGGGCAAAGCGTGACAAAATCATGCATGATTTTGTTCACCAATTTGAGGCAGAATGGCAACAAAAAGATTTTTAAATTAATATGAAACAAAGTGGTCGGCCAGTTTTGGTTGGACCACTTTTATGTTATTATAGTATCTTGTAATCAACAGGAGGTTAAACATGGCCAAAGAAGTCCTATATATGAAGGTGCTGAATGACTTAAATCAGCGCATTAATGCCCAAGAATTTCCCGATTTAAAGTTACCAGATGAGCGTTCTTTAGCAACTTCATATGGCGTTTCACGTAGTTCGATTAAACGTGCTTTAAATGTTTTGGTACAACAAGGTATCATTTTTAAAAAACGTGGTTCAGGAACTTTCGTTAATCCATTATATTTAAAGAATCAAGGAATGTTTCATGCAGTTGGTCATAATTTAGGTGTATCAGATGCCTTTCGTTTTAATGGCGAGACACCAGCGATTAAACTCTTGGAATTTGAAAAGGAAGTTGCGACAGATGAGGATCGTGAAGCACTCTTTTTGAACCAAGGGGATGAAGTCTACCGTATCAAGCGTTTGCGTACGTTGCAAAATGAAGCTTTCATGATTGAGAATGCCGTTATACCCGTTAGTTTATTACCAGCATTAACAGCAGAAGATATGACACATTCAATGTTTCAATATGCTGAACAAACGATTAATAAAGCCGTTACGAAATCGTTTATGACAATAACTGCTGAACCATCACAAGTTGATGATCAGGAACGTTTGAATTTAAAGGCTAATGAACCAGTGGGTGTGATGTCAGGAATATTTTTCCTAGATGATGGGACTCCATTCGAAGTTGGACAAATGCGCGTACATTATGAATATATGCGTTATAACAGCTTTGTTAGTTTGGATGGCGAATAGTAAAAATTGTCTCTCAATTGGAACGGTCCAATTGAGAGTTTTTTATTGTACCTAGGTTCGAAATCTGGTATTATAAGAATTGTAATCCAGAAGATAACTTCTGTGATCTAACCTTTCTCAAAAATAAAAGGAGATTTAATCAAAATGGCAGTAGATTTTGATTCAAAAGCATATCTTGAAAAGGTAGATGCTTGGTGGCGTGCTACCAACTACCTTTCTGCAGGTATGATCTTTTTGAAGAGCAACCCATTGTTTTCAGTAACTGATACACCAATCCAAGCGGATGATGTTAAAGTTAAGCCAATTGGTCACTGGGGAACTATCTCAGGACAGACCTTCTTGTACGCACATGCTAACCGTTTGATCAACAAGTTTGATTTGAACATGTTCTACATTGGTGGACCTGGTCACGGTGGTCAAGTTATGGTTACTAACTCATACTTGGACGGTACTTACACTGAAAGCTATCCTGAAATTACTCAAGATGTTGAAGGTATGGCACGTTTGTTTAAGCGATTCTCATTCCCTGGTGGAATTGGATCACACATGACTGCACAAACACCAGGTTCATTGCACGAAGGTGGTGAGTTAGGTTACTCACTATCTCACGCAACTGGTGCTATTTTGGATAATCCTGACCAAATTGCCTTCACTGTTGTAGGTGATGGTGAAGTTGAAACTGGTCCTGCAATGACTGCATGGCACTCAATCAAGTTCATCAATCCTAAGAACGACGGTGCTGTTTTGCCAATCTTGGACTTGAACGGATTTAAGATTTCAAATCCTACTATCTTCTCACGTATGAGCGATGAAGAGATTACTAAGTTCTTTGAAGGTTTGGGATACTCACCACGTTTCATTGAAAACGATGATATTCATGACTATATGGCATACCACGAATTAGCTGCAAAGGTCTTTGATCAAGCTATTACAGATATCAAAGACATTCAAAAGGCTGCTCGTGAAGATGGCCGTTACACTGATGGTGAAGTTGCTGCATGGCCAGTTATCATTGCTCGCTTGCCAAAGGGTTGGGGTGGTCCTACTCACAACGCTGCAGGTGAACCAATTGAAAACTCATTCCGTGCCCACCAAGTACCACTTCCTTTGGCACAAAACAAGTTGGAGTCATTGCCTGAATTCGAAGAATGGTTGAATTCATACAAGCCAGCAGAATTGTTTAATGTTGATGGTTCATTGAAGGCAGAAATTGCTGATATGGCACCAAAGGGCGACAAGCGTATGGCAGCTAACCCAGTTGCTAATGGTGGTCGTCGTCGCGGTGATGCTCCTACTGATTTGGCTTTGCCAGATTGGAAGGAATTTGCTAACGATATTACGCCTGAAAACCGTGGAACTGAATTAGCAGATGGTAGCAAGAACATGGACATGAACGTCTTGTCAAACTACTTTGCTGCAGTTTCAAAGTTGAATCCAACTTCATTCCGTATCTTCGGACCTGACGAGACGATGTCAAATCGTTTGTGGGGTATGTTCGATATTACTAACCGTCAATGGATGGAACAAGTTAAGGAACCTAATGACCAACACGAAGCTCATGAAGGTCGTATTTTGGATGCTCAATTATCAGAGCACCAAGCTGAAGGTTGGCTAGAAGCTTACACATTGTCTGGTCGTGTTGGTGTATTCGCATCATACGAATCATTCCTACGTGTAGTTGATTCAATGATTACACAACACTTCAAGTGGTTGCGTCATGCTTCAGAACAACCATGGCGTAATGATTACCCATCATTGAACTTGATTTCAACTTCAACTGCTTTCCAACAAGACCACAACGGTTACACTCACCAAGATCCAGGTATGTTGACTCACTTGGCTGAAAAGAAGCTTGACTTTATTCGTCAATACTTGCCAGCTGATGGTAACACTTTGTTGGCTGTCTTTGGTCGTGCATTTACTGAACGTCACAAGGTTAACCACATTGTTGCTTCAAAGCAACCACGTCAACAATGGTTCTCAGTTGAAGAAGCTGATGAATTGGCAAATGAAGGTATCAAGGCTATCGATTGGGCTTCAACTGTTGCCGAAGGTGAAGATGCTGATATCGTCTTTGCTTCAGCCGGTGTAGAGCCAACTATCGAAGCACTTGCTGCTTTGCACTTGATCAACGAAGCATTTCCAGCTGTTAAGATGCGTTACGTAAACGTTGTTGAATTGCACCGTTTGCTAAACAAGAATGGTAAGATGAACCACGAGCGTGCATTGTCTGACGAAAAGTTCAGTGCATTGTTCGGTGAGTCAGGAACACCAGTTATGTTTGCATTCCACGGCTTCGAAGATTTGATTGAAGCAATCTTCTACGAGCGTCAACACTTAGGTGCTCACGTTCATGGTTACCGTGAAGATGGTGATATCACAACTACTTACGATATGCGTGTATATTCAGAATTGGATCGTTTCCACCAAGCTAAGGAAGCTGCACAAATCTTGGCTGACAAGGGTGTTATTGCTGCTGATGAAGCAGAAGCCTTTGAGAACAAGATGGATGCTATCTTGGCAAAGCACTTCGAAGTTACTCGTAACGAGGGACATGATATCGAAGAGTTTACTGACTGGAAGTGGACTGCTTTAAAGAAGTAATCAACTAAACAGATTAGTCTGAATTAATAATGAAAGCCTACAATCACTAATTTTTGGTGATTGTAGGCTTTTTTTGGTATAATCTAAAAGGGTGAATATGCTTTTGAAGGAGAAAAATCATGATTGTCTTGTTGGTATTAGGAATTGTCTTGTTAGCTTATGCGGCAATTCAAGGGGTGGTGCATCATCAAGTTCGATGGGTACCAATTGTTACAGGTCTTTTGTTAGTTGTATTTATGGGAATTGGTGTTAGTCGTGCCCAAAGTGATCATTTTTTGATGGCGGAAGTACCTTTGACTAAAACCCAACAAATTAAACCAGCTGTTAAAGTGAATGGGTTAAATTTGGTTACAACTGAAGAAGGTACCCAAGGTCGTTTACGTTATACATATAAGACGAATAATAAAACTTATCAGACTTTAACTCAACAAGCCGAAACAACGGTGATTAATGGTAAAAAGCCAACGTTAAAAACAACCGTGATGACGTATCAAGCTAACTCAACATGGCGCCGTTTCTTGTTGCTAGGTCAAGATACTCTTGAAAAGGGTGAAACCACTTATAAGTTGACGTTACCTAAGGGTTGGTATGTTGTACCAGCCGATAAGGTTGATGATTTACAAAAAATGTCACAAGACAATGAGGCTAAAGTAGCTGATAAAGTCCGTGATGAAATTAATAAGCAGGTTACGGCTAAAGTGAAGGAAGATAAGAAGTTTGTTGATGATAAAAAGGGTCAAGACAAGCTGAAAAATGATGTTGTTAAGCAAGTAACCGCTGATTCAAATAAGCAATTAAAGGCAGATATGATTAAGCAAATTAATGCTTGGCAAGAAGAAAATTAATAATATAACTAGCTGGAATGAGTGTTCCAGCTTTTTTGTTGTCGTTAACAACGTTACACACCGAATCCAAAATGTGGTATCGTAGCTTATAAGAAAAATGAAATTGAGGTGAAACAATGGGAACACGTCAACAAGATGATTTTTATGAAGCAATTAATGAAGATTGGGTTGCGCAAGCCGTTATCCCAAATGATAAATCACGAACAGGTGGCTTTATTGATTTAGCTGATGAAATTGAAGAGTTAATGTTAAAAACAACTGATAAGTGGTTGGCTGGTGAAGATGTACCAATTGATAGCGTATTAGCAAACTTTGTTAAGTACCACCGCTTAGCAGCTGATTGGGAAACTCGTAATAAATTGGGAACAGAACCAGTTAAGCCTTTAATTCAGCGTTACCAAAATTATGATTCATTTGCAGACTTTGCTAATGATATTGTTTCTTTGGAGAAAGCTGGTTTACCAAATGCTTTGCCATTAGGTGTTGCACCAGATTTTAAAGATGCACAAACTTATGTACTTTGGGCTGATGCTTTGAGTACTATTTTGCCTGATACAACTTACTATGAGCCCGGTCATCCTCAGGGCGCTGATTTGTTAAAGACTTGGCGTGAATCTCAAGAAGCTTTGTTGCCAAAGTTTGGTTTTAGTGATGCTGAAATAAAGGATTTGTTGGATAAGGCGCTTGAATTTGATGCTCGGATTGCCAAGGTTGTCCTAAGTCAAGAGGAAGCTTCAGAATATGTTAAGTTGTATAAACCATATAAGTGGTCTGACTTTGTTGCCCTAGCACCAGAGTTGCCATTAAATGAGGTTGTGACAGCTATGATTGGTGAAGAACCAGATATGGTTGTAGTACCAGAAGAGCGTTTCTGGCATGCTGCTGATCAATTCTTCTCAGAAGAAGCTTGGCCATTATTAAAAGCAACTTTGATTATTGATATTGCAAATGCATATACTGGCTATCTATCTGATGATGTTCGTGTACTAGGCGGTGCCTATGGTCGTGCCTTATCTGGAACACCGGAAGCTAAGAGTCAACAAAAATCAGCTTACTATCTAGCTGAGGGACCATTTAATCAAGCGCTAGGTTTGTGGTATGCACACAAAAACTTTTCACCTGATGCGAAAGCCGACGTTGAGGCAAAAGTGGCCACGATGATTGATGTGTACAAAGAGCGTATTCAAAATACAACTTGGCTACAACAAGCAACGCGTGATAAGGCAGTTGTTAAGTTGAATGCGATTAAGCCACATATTGGTTATCCAGAAAAGTTACCCGATTACTATGCAGACAAAGTTGTTGATGATGGGGCAACGCTTCTTGAAGCAACACAAAAGTTTGCTCGTCAAGGAATTGCTCGTGAATGGGCTAAGTGGCATCAAGCAGTTGACCGTGATGAGTGGCACATGCCAGCTCATATGGTGAATGCATATTATGATCCACAACAAAATCAAATTGTTTTCCCAGCTGCCATTTTGCAGGCACCATTCTATAGCTTGTCACAGTCAGATTCAGCTAATTATGGTGGTATTGGGGCTGTGATTGCCCACGAAATTTCACACGCTTTTGATACTAATGGTGCATCATTTGATGAGCACGGCAGTTTGAATAATTGGTGGACTGATGAAGACTTTGCTGCCTTCAAGGAACGTACTCAAAAGGTTATTGATCAATTCGATGGTTTGGATTCTTATGGTGCCAAGGTTAATGGTAAGTTGACAGTATCTGAAAACGTGGCTGATTTGGGTGGTTTGGCTGCTGCATTAGCTGCTGCTAAGCGTGAAGAAGCATTCTCGGCTAAAGAATTCTTTGAAAACTGGGCAACCATTTGGCGTATGAAGGCTCGTCCAGAATTAATGAAATTCTTCGCAGCTGTGGATGTGCATGCACCAAACAAGGCGCGTACTAATGTTATTGTGTCAAACTTTGATGAATTCTATGAAACATTCGATGTGAAGCCTGGCGACGGTATGTACCGTGAACCAGCTGAACGAACAATGATTTGGTAAGCTAACACTGTTTATTGTGAATAGGCTGTCCATGTTAACACGTTGATAAAAATAAATTATTAGTCCTAAGAGACTGGTACATTTGAAGTGCCCCATAATTGTTAGACGTACAATCTAGCAATTATGGGGTATTTTTTTGCTGTACTAAGGAATGTTAACCGTATATGTCAACCGGTTGACTTATAAAATGAAAAGGTTTACACTCTCATTGTAAGCGCTTAACTAATTGGTTTTTACGGAGGTTTTTATTGACGATGGTTGTTTTTCAAACGTTAATATAACGAGGAAAAAACTTGCGATGAATACAATAACGAATCAAAAACTAGCACGAATATGGCAGCATATTCATAATCAATAGACTTAGGAGATGTTTCAGAAATGAATACAAAAAATGAAAGTACTTTTAAGAATCCCTTTTATTTGCAAAATTCATTGATAATTTTTTTATTTTTCACAGCGTGGAGCATTTGGTGGTCATTCTTTCAAATTTGGTTGACGAATGACTTGCATTTTAGTGGTTCACAAGTTGGAACAATTTATTCATTTAATTCTACAGTGACAATGGTGTTAATGTTGGCATATGGTACCCTACAAGATAAGCTGGGTGCCAAGAAAACTTTACTAATGTTCTGTGCTGTTCTACAAATTTTTCTTGGCCCATTCTTCCAGTTTATTTATGCACCTTTATTAAAGGGTTATTTCTTTGTGGGTGCCATATTGGGATCAATTTACTTATCAGCAGCATTTCTTTCAGCTTCACCAACATTTGAAGCATTCATTGAACGTATGAGCCGTCGTTATAGTTTCGAATATGGCCAAGCTCGTGCTTGGGGTTCATTTGGTTATGCGATTTCAGCATTGCTTGCCGGATATTTGTTTAGTATCAATCCATATCTACTATTCTGGATTGCTTCGGCACTTGGCTTAATTTTGTTATTAGTGTTAGCTTTTGCCAAGCCAACTAGTCCGGAAGTCATTGCTAAGTATGAGAACAAACAGGAAAATTTGAATGAAAAAACATCACCTTCATTGAAAGAAATTTTTTCGGTTTTCAAGATTGCTGACTTATGGAAGATTATTATTTTTATCGTTTTAAGTTGGACTTTCTATACAGTCTTTGATCAACAAATGTTCCCGGAATTTTTCACGAAGTTTTTCAATTCTAGTTCAGCTGGTACGCAAGCTTATGGTGTATTAAATTCTATTGAAGTCTTTTTGGAATCACTTATGATGGGTGCAGCGCCATTTGTTATGAGAAAGTTTGGAGTTCGCAAAACACTATTTATTGGTATTGCCATCATGGTTATCCGTATTGGTGGTTGTGGATTGGTTCAAAACCCACTTGGTGTTTCATTTATTAAACTTTTGCATGCACCAGAAACAGCTTTCTTCTCACTAGCAATTTTCCGTTACTTTACTTTGCACTTTAATACGCGTGTTTCATCAACTATTTATATGGTCGGCTTCCAAATTGCAGCCCAAGTTGGGCAAATTATTTTTTCAACGCCATTGGGTGCATTACACGACCAAATTGGTTACAGCAAGACTTTCTTGGTAATTTCAGGAATTGTTTTGATTGCCGGTATCTATGCAATGTTTGCCTTGAGAAAAGATGATGAAAAGGTTGAAGGACAACCATTATAAAATAAATTGCATGCTTAGATAGATCAGCTTATAGCTGGTCTATTTTTTTGCCATGCTGATTCGTTGACAAACGTAAACGTAATGAACTATACTTAACATAGTTACAAATGTAAACGAAGGAAGTGATGCTATGATGCAAGCAAGTGATATGTCGAATGCTGAATGGCAGATTATGCGTGTGGTTTGGACAATGCAAACCGCAACGAGCAGTGAGATTATCGCAGCTATTAAAGAAAAAAAGGATTGGTCTGAATCAACGATTAAAACATTGTTACGTCGGTTGGTCCAAAAAGATATGTTGGCAACACGTAAAGATGGTCGCCGGTTTATCTACAGTCCGTTAATTGCTGAAAATGATGCCATGATTCAAATGACAACTGAAGTATTTGATCGTTTATGTAGTATGAAAAAAGGACAAACATTAGCTGAGCTGATTACTAATATGACATTAAGTAAAGCAGATATTGAAAATTTACAGCATGTCTTAAAGGAAAAGGTGAGCACAGCACCAGATACGGTTGCATGTGATTGTATTGGACCGTTTGCTTGTGCCGATTGTCCCGAATGATTAGTTAGGGGGAAAATAATTATGGCAAGAATTATTGTGTTAATCATTGGTCTTGCAGTCATTGGTTTTATTGTTTGGTGGTTCTTTGGTAAACATGAGGCTGAGACCCAAAATGCTGAAATTAAAAATGAAAAGCAAGATGTTGATGTATTAGTAAAGGGTGGTTATTCACCTGAGCAGGTCGTTTTAAAGCAAGGTGTACCAGCTGAATTACATTTTAAGCGAACTGATCCATCAAGTTGTTTGGACCACGTTGTCTTTCCAGATTTTGGAATTAATCAAGCTTTACCACAAAATGAAACGGAAACAGTTAAGATTGATACCAGTAAAGCTGGTGAATTTGGTTGGGCATGTGGTATGGACATGTTCCATGGTAAGGTCATTATTAAATAGCATCATCGATAAGGAGGAGTTATACAATGAGTGAAGTACAAAAAGTTAATGTTAATGTTGCCGGTGGTTACGAACCTAATGTCGTTAATTTACAAAAAGGGGTACCAGCCGAAGTGACGTTTACTCGTACAAGTCCACAAGGATGTTTGGACGTTGTACATTCAAAGGAGCTTGGTTTTGAAGAATCATTACCAATTGATGAACCTAAAACAGTGACAATTGATACCAACAAGGCTGGCGAGTATGATTTTAGCTGTGGTATGGACATGTTCCACGGTAAAGTTGTCATAAAGTAGGTGATTTTATGAAAATTACAACACGGTTTTGGGTTTCGTTAGTTTTGTCCTTACCGATGTTAATTGAAATGATTTTAATGCCTTTCACTGGTTGGATGTTACCTGGTGGAAAAGTGACGATGTTGATTTTAACCACAATTGTGATGTTAATATCAGCACGACCATTTTTATCAAGTGCTTGGGCATCATTTCAAAAGCATCATTCAAATATGGATACCTTAATTGCTGTTGGAACTGGAACAGCATATATCTATAGTATTTATGCGATGTTTACTGGTAAGGCTGTCTTTTTTGAAAGTGCCGCCTTTGTGATTACATTTGTCTTGTTAGGACAAGTATTAGAAGAACGAATGCGTGATAATACCTCTTCATCAATTGAGAAATTGATGGATCTACAGGCTAAAGATGCTGAAGTTCAGCGTGATGGTGAATTTGTGCGGCTTCCTTTGGATGAAATTGTTGAAGGTGATTTAATTCGGGTGCGTCCTGGACAAAAAATTGCCGTTGATGGTGAAATTGTTGAGGGTACATCAACCGTCAATGAAGCGATGGTGACTGGTGAAAGTATGCCGGTCTCAAAACAAGTTGGTGATGATGTTATTGGATCAACGATGAATACAACGGGAACATTTGTATTCAAAGCAAACAAAGTTGGTGATGACACAATGTTGGCTCAGATTGTGACTTTGGTTAAAAAAGCCCAATCAAGTCATGCGCCAATTCAACAGCTGACTGATCGTGTATCTGATATTTTTGTACCCGTTGTGTTGATTATTGCAGAGTTGACCTTCTTGGTTTGGTATGTATTTATTGGTCATGATGTAGCTAACTCGCTAATCTTTGCGGTGTCAGTCGTTGTGATTGCCTGCCCTTGTGCGCTAGGATTAGCCACGCCAACCGCTTTGATGGTGGGAACTGGTCGTGGTGCTAAGATGGGAATCTTAATCAAAAATGGTGAGGTTCTTGAACGGGTAAACGACATCGATACGGTTGTATTTGATAAAACTGGTACGATTACGGTTGGTCAACCACAAGTCACTGATGTAATTGGTGATCAAAAACAAGTCTTAACCGTTGCAGCAAGTATGGAAGCTTCATCAGAACATCCGTTGGCTGAAGCGATTATGGCTAAAGCACAACAAGAAAATTTGCAAACAAATGAAATTGCAGACTTTCAAGCATTGTCTGGTAAAGGTGTGCAAGCAACTGTTGATGGTCAACAAGCCTTTGTTGGTAATGAACGTTTGTTAGCAGATTATGCAATTGATGATAGTTTGAAGCAAACGATGCGCCAACTACAAGATGAAGCCAAGACGGTTGTCTTAGTTGGTTTGCAAGATAAAATTATTGGATTAATTGCAATCCAAGATACCCCTAAAGAAACATCCGCAGTGGCCATGAAAGATTTAAAGAAGCGTGGTCTTAGAACAGTGATGTTAACGGGTGATAATGAACACGTGGCCAAAGCGATTGCTGATGAAGTTGGAATTGATGAAGTAGTTGCTGATGTGTTACCAGCTGAAAAGGCTGATAAGATTCAAGAATTACAAAAGGATCATACGGTTGCCTTTGTTGGGGATGGTATTAACGATGCGCCCGCATTAACAACAGCTGATGTTGGTATTGCCATGGGAGCTGGTACCGATATTGCCATTGATGCTGGAGGTATTGTGTTAGTTAAAAATGATCTCCGTGATGTTGATCTGGCAATTGCCTTAAGTCAAAAGACATTTAACCGGATTAAGTTGAATTTATTCTGGGCGTTTGTCTATAATGTCTTAGGTATTCCAGTTGCTGCCGGTGTATTTTATGGTCTTGGCTTTATTTTAAGTCCAGAAATTGCTGGGTTGGCAATGGCGTTCAGTTCGTTATCAGTTGTGATTAGTTCAGTTTTGTTAGGAAAAGCAAAGTTAACACCAGCTGATTAGCATAAAATAAATTATTTAGATAAAAAGCTGAATTTTCTGAAAACTTTTTAGGAAATTTAGCTTTTTTTGTTTCTTCACAAGGTCATCATGACTAAAAATTGTAAGCGCTTATATTGTTAATTAATTAACAATATTTATTTTTGTTATTATGAAAATGTTTGTGAAAACATAATATAACAGCTATAAACGCCAATAAAACGGCGTTTAAGTGCTTGACGGCATTCGCTTATTTGCTATAATTAGATTGTTCAGTAATGAGCAAACTAATTAAATTAGCACAATTTGAGAGGCGGATATAATGACTACTATGATTAAGCAAAAAAAAGCGTTAACATCAGATGAAAAAGCAGCCCATTATGCAGCAGCAGAAGAAATGACTAACAAATTAGTCGATCAAGCAGCAATTGCTTTGCAAAAATTTGAAACCTATACACAAGAACAAGTTGATAAGATTGTTGCAGCCATGGCTTTAGCCGGTTCAGAGAATGCGTTATTATTAGCTCATGAAGCATATGATGAAACTGGACGTGGCGTAATTGAAGATAAAGATACTAAAAACCGTTTTGCTTCAGAATCAGTTTATAATGCAATAAAAAATGATAAAACAGTTGGCGTTATTTCTGAAGATAAGGTAAATGGGAAAGTCGAATTGGTTGCACCACTTGGTATTCTAGCAGGAATTGTGCCAACGACTAATCCAACGTCAACGACAATTTTTAAGGCAATGCTAACAGCAAAAACGCGTAATACGATTGTATTTGCATTCCATCCCCAAGCACAAAAATCATCAGTTCACGCTGCAAAAATCGTTTATGATGCCGCAGTTGCAGCTGGTGCACCTAAGAATTTCATTCAATGGATTGAAACACCATCAATCGACGCCACTGATACTTTAATTAAGAATCCTAAGATTGCATCAATATTAGCAACCGGTGGGCCATCAATGGTCAATGCCGCTTTACGTTCTGGTAATCCATCAATGGGGGTTGGTGCTGGAAACGGTGCAGTTTATGTTGATAAGACAGCTAATGTCGATCGAGCTGTATCTGACTTATTATTATCAAAGCGTTTTGATAACGGTATGATTTGTGCATCTGAAAATTCTGTTGTTATTGATGCATCAATCTATGATGAAATGGTACAAAAATTACAAGAACAAGGCGCTTACTTAACACCAAAGCAAGATTATCAAAAGATTTCTGATTTTGTATTTAAGCCAACTGCTGATGGCTACGGTGTTACGGGCCCAGTTGCAGGTCGTTCAGGTCGCTGGATTGCTGAACAAGCAGGTTTGAAGTTACCGGCAGACAAAGATGTCTTGTTATTTGAGCTGGATAAAAAGCATATTGGCGAACCATTGTCATCAGAAAAGTTAAGTCCATTGCTATCAATTTATAAAGCTAAGGACCGTGACGAAGCAATTGATATTGTGCGGGCATTATTGAACTACCAGGGGGCTGGTCATAATGCAGCTATTCAAATTGGGGCACAAGACGATCCATTTGTAAAAGAATATGCAGATCGCGTAGAAGCATCACGAATTTTGGTTAATCAACCTGATTCAATTGGTGGTGTTGGTGATATTTATACCGATGCTTTACGACCATCGCTAACGTTAGGAACTGGTACTTGGGGGAAGAATTCATTGTCGCATAATCTATCTACGTATGATTTGTTAAACGTTAAAACAGTCGCTCGTCGTCGTAATCGTCCACAATGGGTTCGCTTGCCAAAGGATATTTACTACGAGGCTAATGCAATTACCTACTTGCAGGAATTACCAGATGTTGATCGTGCCTTTATTGTTGCCGATCCCGGAATGGTTAAACTTGGTTTCGTTGATAAAGTATTGGATCAATTTGCACTACGTGAAGAACAAGTTAAGACATCATTCTACGGTTCCGTTAGTCCAGATCCAACCATTTCACAGGCAATTGATATTGCGCGTCAAATGGCAGACTTTAAGCCAGATACAGTGGTCTTGCTAGGTGGCGGATCAGCCTTAGATGCTGGTAAAATTGCCCGTTTCTTGTATGAGTATTCAGCCACTAAGCCTGGTATTTTATATGACGATGCTGGTCTTAAGAACTTATTCCAAGAATTAGCGCAAAAGTTTATGGATATTCGTAAACGTATTGTTAAATTTGAACACCAACGCTTAACTCAAATGGTGGCAATTCCAACAACTTCAGGAACTGGATCAGAAGTCACACCATTTGCGGTTATTACTGATGATGAAACGCACGTTAAGTATCCACTAGCTGACTATGAATTGACACCACAAGTGGCAATTGTGGACCCTGAATTTGTTTACACTGTACCAGCCCGTACAGTTGCTTATTCTGGGATGGACGCCTTATCACATGCGTTAGAATCATATGTTTCTGTTATGTCATCAGAATTTACACGTCCATGGGCATTGCAAGCAATTAAGTTGATTTTTGATTACTTAGAAGATTCATATCATTATGATGCCAAAAAGCCAACAAAAGAAGGTAAGTTAGCTCGTAGCAAGATGCACTATGCCTCAACATTGGCTGGTATGTCATTCGGAAATGCTTTCTTAGGATTGAATCACGCGATTGCGCATAAAACCGGTGGAGCTTTCGGTCTACCACACGGGTTAGCAATCTCAATTGCCATGACTCATGTGATTAAATTTAATGGTGTCACTGGTAATGTTAAACGCACGCCGTTTCCACGTTATGAGACGTATACAGCCCAAAAGGATTATGCTGATATTGCACGTCATATTGGCTTAACGGGTCGTGATGATGCTGAATTGGTAACCGCTTTAATTAACAAAATTAAAGACCTCGCTGCTAAGTTGGATGTGGATTTGACGTTATCTGGTAATGGCGTTAAGAAGGAAGACTTTGATCGCGAGTTATCAGGTTTGATGGATTTGGTTTATAATGATCAAACAACGCCTGGTAATCCACGACAACCACGCTTAAGTGAAATTAAACAATTACTAGAAGACCAATTTTAAATAAATATTTGAACGGCATCGGACGAAAGTTACACGTAGTCTGATGCTGTTTTTTGTTATAATAAACGCAATGATAATTTAAAGAGGAACGGTGGCAAAATGAAGTTTGTATCATGGAATATTGATAGTATTAATGCAGCTGTTGAACATAAATCAGCACGTGGTGAAATGACCTGGCAAGTATTACAGAATATTGCGGCCATGCAACCAGATGTTTTAGCAATTCAAGAAACTAAATTAAAGCCAACGGGTTTAACTAAAAAGCAAGCAACCGCGCTTGATGAATTATTCCCGGAATATTATCGCTATCTAAGAATGAGTACTGGCCGCTCAGGCTATTCAGGGACAATGATGTTAACCCGTCATGAACCGATTAATGTTGACATGCCTGAAATTGGTGCGCCCGGTGATATGGATATTGAAGGCCGTATTATTACGCTTGAATTTGAAAATGCCTATGTTTCAACGGTTTATACACCTAATTCGGGTAGTGGTTTAGCCCGTTTGGCTGATCGTCAAAGTTGGGACGATGCATACCGTAAATACATTCAGCAATTAGATAGTCAGAAGCCAGTCATTTTCTCTGGTGACTTTAATGTTGCCCATCAAGAAATTGATTTGAAAAATCCGAAGTCTAATCACAAAAATGCTGGGTTTACTGATGAAGAACGTGAACACTTTAGTGCCTTGTTAAATGCTGGGTTTACTGATACATTCCGTTACTTGTATCCTGATCAAGCGGATGTGTATACATGGTGGGCTCAAATTTCAAAGACATCTAAAGTCAATAACTCAGGATGGCGCATCGATTATTATTTGGCATCAAATCGTTTGGTCAATCAATTAGCAGATATGTCAGTTGTTGATACCGGTGCACGTCAAGATCATGCACCAATCATGTTAACGATGACGGATGATTTTAAACTTTAAAATAGTGATGAATTAATAGGGAAAACTTGGGATTTGATTGTCTCAAGTTTTTTTATTTCAATAAAAAATAGTATCAATAGTGAAGAATCTCTCATAATTATTAATTTTCTATTATTTTTGTCGTATAAAAGTAATAGATGTCAGGTTTTGTGTTTCAAAACGACAACAGTAAATAGCTTTACAATATTAAGAATACGGTTGATAATTAATCAAACGGGGAAATTAGTGTTCGTGAAAGACAATTTTAAATACTGAAGTGGAAAACAAACGGGTTCGTTTGTTTTTTTATTAAATAAAAATATGACGGAATAGTGAAAAATATTGCAATTAATTTTTAATTTAAGGAAGGCAAAATCATGAATGATTTTTCAATTTTTTCAGCAGGTGACACAGCAATTAATGTGACATTTGCTAATCGTGTTGATCCTCAAATCAATCAATTTATTCGGTTGTTACAAAAGAAATTGGCTTCCCAAGATATTGCTGGTATTACAGCGTTGGTGCCTGCATTTCGAACGTTAACGATTTTTTATGATCCAGAACAACTAACATTTGAGGAACTTGTTAAGTTGGTAAAAGATGATGCCAGTCAAGTGAATGAAGTGGGTGAACAAACCAAGAAAATAATTCATATTCCAGTTTGTTATGATGCTTTGTTTGGTCCTGATATGGCAAATATTGAAGTCAATAGTGGCTTATCAGCGCAAGAAATTG
This sequence comes from Weissella sp. ESL1139, assembly GCF_058506735.1. NCBI lineage: Bacteria > Bacillati > Bacillota > Bacilli > Lactobacillales > Lactobacillaceae > Weissella > Weissella sp. ESL1139. The sequence goes on along the minus strand of NZ_CP196375.1, from coordinate 1,548,125 downwards.
TTGATCGGCATACCAAACCAGATTATTTAATTTATATGCTCGGTTTCTTACCTGGTTTTGTTTATTTGGGTGGCTTGGATGAAAAAATAGCTACCCCTAGATTGGCCACGCCACGTTTAGCCATTAATCCTGGTGCAGTTGGAATTGCTGGCCAGCAAACTGGTATTTATCCGATTGCATCACCAGGTGGTTGGCAGATTATTGGTCAAACACCGCTTAAACTATTTCAACCTGAAAATGAAAATCCATTCTATTACCAAGCAGGAGATTATATTCACTTTGATCCAATTCCTGTTGCTGAATTTCAACAAATTCAACGGCTTGTGGATGAGGGACGTTATCAAATTACGGTAGAAGAGGAGACGAAGTAATGGGAATGCGAATTATCGAAGGTGGTTTGCTAACAACTGTGCAAGATTTTGGTCGCACAAGTGGGTTAGCGAACGGTTTCTCACCATCAGGCGTGATGGATTCCGCAGCCGCTACTTTAGCAAATATTTTGATTGATAATGACGCACAAACTCCGGTTATTGAGTATAGCGTTTTGGGACCAACAATAACGTTTACTAGTCCCACAGTTATTGCAATGGCTGGGGCTAATGTTAATGCAGTAATAAATAAGCAACCAGTCGCTATCAATCAAGCGCTCAGTGTAAATAAGGGTGACACGTTGACGATTGGGCCAATTACGAAAGGTCGCTACGGTTATTTGGCAGTAGCTGGTGGTATTAAAGTACCCGCCGTGATGGCCAGTTATGCTACAAGTTTGAAATACGACTTAGGCGGTTTTAAAGGTCGGGCGTTGCAAGGTGGTGACTATGTTCAAATCGAAAATCCAGTGCCGTTAGTTGCCAATTTAACGCAACGTCAGGCGGATTTCTCAAATGATATAGATGAATCGGTTGTCACGATTAGAGTTACCAAAGGACCTGAATTCGATCAATTTGATGAAACAGCTAAGGAGCAATTTTTTAATCAAGTGTATGCGGTCAGTAAAGATTCTGATCGGATGGGAATTCGCCTAGCTGGTGACGCGATTAATGTTGATAATTTACCGGAAATGTTGTCTGAAGCAACTGTTTTGGGAGGCGTGCAAGTGCCAAGAAGTGGTCAGCCAATTGTTTTGTTGGCGGACCGACAAACAACCGGGGGTTATCCGGTAATGGCGGTGATTTCAAGTATTGATTTAAGTAAAATGGTGCAATTAATGCCAGGTCAGCAATTAAAGTTTGTATTAATTGATTTATCACGTAGTCAACAATTGTTGCATGAGAAAAATGAGCAGTTAAACAAAGCCAAGGCACAATTTTTGGCGATGAATGATCAGCCAGCACGGCAAACAGCACAACGTTTAAGCAATCTTTTCCAAGATTAGGGGGATATAACCGATGGATTTAAAAGAAATTGAAACAATCATGAAATTGATGAAGAAAAATCAGATAACTGAGTTTGATTACGAAAATGATGATACACACTATCGTTTGAAACGTAAGCTAAACGTGTTGAAATCACCGGTTGCACAAGAAGAATCTGTAGCGCCAGTTGCTGATGCCAATCAAGCAGGTGACACAGCTAAAACCATTAATGCACAGATGGTTGGTATTTTTTATACCGCATCAAGTCCTGATGAGGATCCATTTGTCAAAGTTGGTGATGAAGTGCAGAAGGGCCAAACAATTGGTGTCATTGAAGCAATGAAGATGATGCATGATGTTAAGGCAGATCAGTCAGGTAAGATTACCAAAGTCTTAGCAGCTAATGAGGAAAATGTTGAGTATAATCAACCATTGTTTGAAATCGAATAGATAAGGAAAGTGATCAAATGCAAAAAGTACTAATTGCAAATCGTGGTGAAATTGCAGTTCGCATTATCAGAGCTTGTCGTGAACAAGGATTGCAGACGGTGGCGATTTATTCAACAGTTGATGCAAATGCAATGCACGTGGCCATGGCAGATCAATCTATTTGTATTGGTGCTGCTAATCCGCAAGATAGTTATTTAAACCAAGAAAGTATTATTCAGGCAGCTTTGATGACGGAAGCTGATGCCATTCACCCTGGATATGGTTTTTTATCTGAAAATGCAGATTTTGCTAAGTTATGTGAAGACCATGACATTACCTTTATTGGTCCGCACTCTGAAACAATTGCATTATTAGGTGACAAAGCTCGGGCACGTGAAGCCATGCAGGCGGCCGATGTGCCAGTCATTCCAGGAAGTCATGAAGGTTTTACTGATTTAGACACCGCATTAATAGAAGCTGATAAAGTTGGTTATCCCATTATGTTGAAAGCAGCAGCCGGGGGTGGTGGTAAAGGGATGCGTATGGTTCATGATGAAGACCAGTTGCATCATGAATTTCCACTTGCCAAAAGTGAAGCGGAAAAAGCCTTTGGTAATCCGGAGATGTATCTTGAAAAATTGATTGTACGGCCACGGCATATTGAAGTTCAGATTTTAGCAGATTCGTATGGGAATACTGTTTCCCTTGGTGAACGTGATTGTTCATTGCAGCAGTATCATCAGAAAGTAATGGAAGAAGCGCCGAGTGCGATTGATGATCAGACACGTCAGGATATGTTAGAAACAGCACGGCGAGCAGCCCAGTCATTAAATTATTTGGGTGCCGGTACAATTGAGTTTTTGTATGCTGGTCCCGGTCAGTTTTACTTCATGGAAATGAATACCCGTATTCAGGTTGAACATCCGATTACGGAATTAATTACGGGAACTGATTTAGTGGTTGAACAGTTGAAGATTGCTGCTGGTGAAACATTGTCATTTTCTCAAGCCGATATTGATATAAATGGTGTGGCTTTAGAATGTCGTATTACCGCAACAACACCTGGTAAAGTAGCCCATCTTCATTTGCCTGGTGGTAATGGTGTGAGAGTAGACACTGCTTTGTATAACAGCTACCAAGTACCAGCTAATTATGATGCTTTGTTGGCAAAAGTGATTACGTATGGGCCAACACGTGAGATTGCTGTACAAAAGATGCAAGTTGCTATTGCCGAAACCGTTATTGATGGTGTTGGAACAAATCTTGATTTCTTGTATCAGTTGTTAAATAGTCAGGCTTATTTGACTAATAATTTTGATATTGAATTTATTGAACGTTTGGTTGAAGGGAGGCAAGCATGATGGATAAGAAAATAACACCCGTAGAACTACGACATTTAACACGCTCAGGGGAATTTACTGATCAGACAAGTGGTCTTTGTCCCGGTTATACGCAAGCTAATTTAGTGATTTTACCTAAAGCGCAAGCCTATGATTTCTTGTTGTTTGCGCAACGGAATCCAAAGCCATGTCCTATTTTAGAAGTTTCTGATGCGGGGTCACGGCAACTACAAACTTTTGCTCATGATGTTGACTTAGCAAAGGACTTTTCTGAATATCGTGTCTATAAAAATGGTGAATTAGTTAGTTCACCAAACGATGTGACTGATTTATGGCGTGATGACTTAGTATCATTTTTAATTGGTTGCAGTTTTTCATTTGAAGCCGCATTAATCGAAGCGGGTATTGAAATGCGTCATATTACCATGCATCGTAATGTACCAATGTATCGAACGAATATTGAAGCAAAATCAGCAGGTCAATTCCATGGTGACTATGTTGTCAGCATGCGACCAATTCCAGAAGCACAGGTAGTTAAAGCAGTTACAATTACTGAACGTTTGCCACAAGTTCATGGCACGCCGTTGCAAATTGGACATCCGGAAACGATTGGTATTACTGACTTAGCACATCCTGATTTTGGTGAAGCAGTTGATATTCATCCGGGTGAAGTACCTGTATTTTGGGCTTGTGGTGTGACACCGCAACAGGTCGTGATGGAGAGTAAACCAGAATTTGTTATAACGCACGCACCTGGTCATATGTTAGTAACGGATATAAAAGATAATCAATTGGCAGATATCTTATAGGAAGGGGTTATTGTATGGTACAAATTGATTTAAATTGCGATTTAGGTGAGAGTTTCGGCCGATACAAGTTAGGATTAGATGAAGAAGTTTTACCTTATATCAGTTCAGCCAATATTGCCTGTGGTTTTCACGCTGGTGACCCTGAAGTGATGGAAAAGACAGTTGGGTTGGCTAGTGAAAATTATGTGGCATTAGGTGCTCATCCTGGATTGCGTGATTTAGCAGGATTTGGACGTCGACAGATGAAAATTAGTCCACAAACTGCTGAAGCAGAAGTGCGTTATCAAGTTGGGGCATTACAAGCGTTTAGCCCCAAGCATAAATTGCATCATGTTAAACCACACGGTGCTTTATATAATATGGCTGCTAAAGATTACGATTTGGCGCTTGCAATTTGTAAAGGTATTTACGCAGTTGATCCGGAGTTAATTTTAATTGGATTAGCAAACAGTGAATTAATTCACGCCGCTAAGGATATCGGCTTGCCTTATGCGCAAGAAGTTTTTGCCGATCGAAATTATGAACCGGATGGCTCACTCATGGCACGTAGTAAGCCGGATGCAGTCATCACTGACGAAGATGTGGCCGTTGCCCGGGTGATTCAAATGATTAAAGAACATACAATTGAAGCCCATGACGGTTCAATAATTGACATTATACCTGACACAGTTTGTGTGCATGGGGATGGTGTTAAAGCAGTTGCTTTTGTTAAGAAAATTCATCAAGCACTTGATGATGAAGGCATTGAAGTGCGTGCTATTTAAAATAAAATCTTATAGTTAAAGGAAGATAGCTATTATGAAAGAAAAGAATTCGGAAATTAAGCAAAGATCTCCATTAAGTGTTGCAATGGGAGCCGCCTTCATGATGGCTATGGCTGCTGTCGGACCTGGTTTTTTAACACAGACAGCAAACTTTACTGGTAAAATGGGAGCCGATTTTGGTTTTGCCATTTTGGCTTGTATTCTGGTTGACGTGATTGTGCAATTAAATATTTGGCGCATAATTATCGTTTCTGGCAAGCACGCTCAAGTATTAGTTAATGAAGTGGTACCTGGATTAGGGTACGTGTTAACAGGATTAATTGTTTTTGGTGGTTTTGTATTTAATATCGGTAATATTGGTGGTGCAGGATTAGGACTCAATGTGTTATTTGGTATTTCTCCTGAAAATGGTGCTTTGATTGCTGCGGCCTGTGCAATTATCTTATTCTTGGTTCGCAATGCCATGGCGGTAGTTGATCGTACCGTGCAACTTTTAGCAGTTGTTAAGATTGCGATTTTGGTTTACATTTTGGCAGTGACAACTGTTCCTGTTCAAAGTGCAGTTACCCATACGTTTGCGCCAACTTCAATTGATTTTTATTCGATTGTAACAATTGTTGGAGGAACGGTTGGTGGTTATATTTCATTTTCAGGTGGTCATCGATTACTTGAAGGTGGGGTAACTGGTAGTAAAAATATCAAGTATGTTAACGCTGGCGCATTAACTGGAATTGGTGTTGCTTCGGTCATTCGTGTCATGCTATTCTTGGCCGGTTTGGCGGTTGTTGTAACTGGTGTTAAGTTGGATCCTGCTAACCCAGCCGCAACAATTTTTAAAACAGCTGCCGGTAATTTTGGTTATAAGTTCTTCGGTTTGCTACTACTAGCAGCCGGTATGACGTCAACCTTGGGTTCAACATTTACGTCAGTTTCTTTCTTGGACTACAACCAAAAGACTGAAGGTCACAGCAAGTGGCGTTCATGGTTGATTGTGTTGTTTATCGCTGTATCAGCAGCCGTATTCTATTTTGTTGGTAATCCAGCAAATGTTTTGGTCGTTGCTGGTGCATTAAACGGACTTATTTTACCAATTGCTTTAGCAATTCTATTACTTGCTTCGACACGTAAAAAGATTATGGGTGAGACATATCGCCATCCACGTTGGTTGTTGTATACCGGCTGGGTTGTTGTCGCATTCATGGCCTATGCAGGTATTAGATCATTGTTTAGTATTAGTTTTTAAAACAGAGCGAGAGCAAAGACGGGTTGGATTCGGTGTGTAACGATGCTTTGACGGTTTGTGGTCGTTAGACCGTGAAGCGGCAAATATCGCTACATTGAGAATCCAGTCTTTGAGAACGCGTTTAGAACAGAGCGAGAACAAAAGCGGAAGGCTGGGACATTGGTCCCAGCCTTTTTAATCTTTATTATAAAAATTTAGTTAAAGCATTGGCGATACCGTCATTATCATTTGAATCGGTAATATAATTTGCATGGCTTTTAGCAATATTACTACCATTGCCCATTGCTACGGCAATTCCAGCGAAGTCAAACATTGGAATATCGTTTTTTTCGTCACCAAAGACCATAACTTCTTCTAGTTTGATTGCTAGACTTTGGGTTAATTGTTTTAAGGCAGCCCCTTTGTTAGCAGCAGCGTTCATAATTTCAAGGAAATTATCGGCAGCACGTACGACGTATTGGGTTTGACCGAATTCAGCTTCAACGGCTGGCTCAAAGTGATCCAAGTCCGCAACTTCACCAACAAAAATACCTTTTACAATGGTTGTTGTGTCATCCAATTCATCTGGTTTACGGATAAATAAGCCAGTATCATTTTCCATCGCTTGAATGACCGTAATGCGACTGACATCGGTATTGCTGGTATAAATGTGGCCATCAGCATCCAGTACGTTATACTGCAGGTGATTATCATTTGCGAATTGATCAATTTGTTGATAAGTGTCTTTTGTTAAATTGAGACTAGACATAACTTGACCAGTGACGGAGATAATTACGCTACCATTATAAGTAATTACATACTGGTCATCCCCTTTAATATCAAGCTCATCTAAAAATGGTTGTACGCCTGGTAAAGGTCGTCCAGAACATAAAACAACCTTGATGCCAGCAGCTAAAGCTTTTTGTATGGCAGTTTTTGTACTAGGCAATATCTTTTTTTGTGAGTTTAATAGCGTGTCGTCAATATCTAAGGCAATCAGTTTTATCGGCATAGTGTTGGCTCCTTAATTTGTTTTGGTAACGCTTTCATAGTAAAGGAGTTATGATAAAAAAGCAAATTATGCGATACAAAAACGCACCACCTTTAGCAGGTGATGCGTTCACGTGTAATCATTACTGATCTCTAAGTATAGCCCAACAGGGAGTCGAACCCTGGATTCCGCGCTGAGAACGCGACGTCTTGACCACTTGACCATTGGGCCATGATGATAATTAGCAAAAGCTATTGTAATAAATAGCCCAACAGGGAGTCGAACCCTGGATTCCGCGCTGAGAACGCGACGTCTTAACCACTTGACCATTGGGCCAATATCATCATGTGTATATTAACAACAATAATTAACTATACATGGAAAGGCTATTGTTGTCAATATGAATATTTGATTAATAATAAGTTTTACCATGTCACAAATCCGAGTAGTAGACTTAATGAGTAATAAGGCACTTAATGGTACAATTGTATATAACAGACTAACAACAAAGAGGAGCAAAGAATGTCATTTAATTTATATTTTGTACGACATGGTCAAACAATTTTTAATCATTATGGACGTATGCAAGGATGGAGTAATGCACCATTAACCGATAAAGGAATTTCAGATGGTTATGCAGCAGGTGATCGTTTGCAAAACATTCGCTTTGATGCCGCTTACTCATCTGATTTGCAACGTGCTATTCAAACGGCAGAATTTGTTTTGTCACGTAATAAGCAAAGTGGTGATTTAAAAGAACCTGAACAACTACAACAATTTCGTGAGCAATTCTTTGGCTTCTTTGAAGGATTACCAAGTCAAAAAAGTTCCGAATTAGTTGCCGAAAAAAATAATCTGACTGATTTGAGCACATATAATGATTTGATGGCTAATTTGAGTCAAGATGAAGTGATGGATGCGATGCATGCTGCAGATCCAACTGGGGATGCAGAAGATGCGCAAACATTTTGGGCTCGCGTTGATAAAGGAATGGAATTATTACGTCGCAACACCCGTGATGGTCAAAATATTTTGGTCGTCTCACACGGTACGTTAATTCGTAACTTAGTTGCTAAGTATGCTTCTCATGAGCAAGCTGAAGAAAAACCAGAAAATGGTTCAATTACAATTTGGGAAGTATCTGATGATGGTATGAAGTTGAAAACTTACAATGATACAACAACAAAGTGGTAAATAATATGATAGAAAATGAACAACAGGCACAACGTCAAGTTATTTTAGCTGGTTTGGATCAACAAAATGACAATTTTGACTATGAAATGACTGAGTTAGCCAACTTGGCAGCAGCGAATAATATGGTTGTTGTCGGTCAAATTGTTCAAAAATTAGAAAAACCAAATCCAGCAACTTACTTTGGTAAGGGTAAAGTAACTGAATTGAAAGAAGCATTGGCCTATTATGAAGCTGATATGGTAGTCACTAATGATGAGCTATCACCATCACAAATTCGTAATTTAGAAACTGGTACCGATGCGGATATTATGGATCGTACAGCACTAATTTTAGATATTTTTGCGTCACGAGCCCAAACTAAAGTTGCCAAGTTACAGGTGGCAATTGCGCAATTAAAGTATCAGTTACCACGATTGCGAACATCAATGAATATTCGTCTTGACCAACAAACTGGTGGTGGCGGTGGTAGTTTTACAAGTCGTGGTGCTGGTGAAACAAAGTTAGAAATGAATCGTCGTCATATTCAACATCAAATTTCTTTGATGGAAACTGAGTTAGCCAATATTGAAGCTGATGATGAAACGCGACGCGCTTATCGTGCTAAGCAGAGCATTCGCAATGTTGCTTTGGTAGGGTACACAAATGCTGGTAAATCAACCTTTATGAATGGGTTAGTGAAGCGCTTTGGTGATAATAAAGAAAAAACGGTTTTCCAAGCTGATATGTTGTTTGCAACTCTAGAAACATCAATTCGTAAAATTCAATTACCTGATAAGTCTAATTTCTTACTATCAGATACAGTTGGATTTGTTTCGAAGCTACCACACGGCTTGGTAGCTGCCTTTAGAGCAACCTTAGCTGAAGCAGCCGATGCTGATTTGTTGATTCAAGTGGTTGATTATGCCGATCCGCATTATCAAGAAATGATGACAACAACAGCGCAAACACTAAAAGAAATTGGTGTTGGCGATATTCCAATGATTACTGTTTATAATAAAGCAGATCAAATTGATGGTCAGACTTATCCAGATCGAACTGGTGATACGTTGATACTATCAGCAATGGATGAAAAGTCACAAGATTTGTTAGTAGATGTGGTTAAAGAACATATTTTTGCAGACTATGTCACAACTAAGCTCCACATTCCATTTAGTGAAGGACAACTTGTTAATGAACTAAATGAACAAGCAAGTGTGCATGAATTAGATTATGACGAAACGGGTACAATCATGACTGTTACGTTAACACCAATTCAAGCAGCTCGCTTTGAAAAATACGAAATAAGTCATGTTTAAAAATAAACACCCCGTCATTAGCCTCTTGTAGAGCGTTAGTGACGGGGTGTTTTGTGCTATTACTTAAATATAAAACCTTGCGTTTTGGTAGTGATAGATAATCTCCGAATAATCAAATACTTGTCCAGCAACAGTGTAGAAAGTTTCATGTACAGATAGGCCGAAACTACTTTCTGGTAAAGCCAATTTTTCACTTTCCAAAGCTGTTAATGGTCGTACACTAAAGTACTTATCTGAAAAACCAACGTTAATTTGATATGTATCTGATATGTGATGGAAAATTGATTTTTGAGCAATTTCCTTATCCAAGAAAGGTACCATTTCAGAGTTATAATATGAAGTTTCAAAACATAAGATTTTGCTTTGATGGTGTTTTAATCGTTGTACCTTAAAGACAGGTGTGTCAACAGAACAATGTAGTTGATGGGCAATATCTTTAGAAGGCATTATTTTCTGTACCGACACATCGGAATTTTCCAACTTATTGTTTGTAAAATCATTAGTCCAACCATGACTAATATTGAAATTTATCAAATCGTCACCAGGAATGTTGCGCACGAAAGTACCACTACCTTGAACTTGATAGATCAAACCTTCACGTTCTAATTCATCTAAGGCCTTTAATACAGTTGTTTTACTAGCACCATACATGCCAGTTAAATCATTAAGGCTAGGTAATGCTGCGCCTTGGCCTAATTGTTCACTTTTAATATATTTAAATAATTGTGCTGCAATTTGTTGATATTTGAGCATAATGTCTAGACTCCTTTTACCCCACTCCACCCATTATATGATACATGATAACATTTAACATTAAATAAGTAATGTTATAAACAAAAAGATGAAAACGCTTGCAAAACTGTACGTGTACTGTTATATTGTACATGTACAGTTAAAGGAATTCAAAAATGTCAATCTTTGATAGTGGAGGCTAACATGGGATTACAACTAAATGATAACTTTTTGTGGGGTGGTGCGATTGCCGCTCACCAGGCTGAAGGTGCTTGGGATCGAGATGGTAAAGGTGTTTCAATTGCGGACATCTTGACCGCAGGGGCAAACAATAAGCCACGTCAAATTACTGATGGTGTCATTGCAGGCAAGAATTATCCAAATCATCATGGTATTTATTTTTACGATACTTATAAAGAAGACTTAGCTTTGATGGCTGAAATGGGATTTAAAGCTTTCCGAACTTCAATCGCTTGGACACGTATTTTCCCAAATGGTGATGATGAAGAACCAAATGAAGCTGGCTTGAAGTTTTATGATGACTTGTTCGATGAAATGAATCGATTGGGTATTGAACCAGTTGTAACCTTGAATCATTTTGAAATGCCTTACCACTTAGTTAAAGAATATGGTGGTTGGTCAAACCGTAAAGTAATCGATTGTTTTGTTAAGTATGCAACCACTGTGTTCACTCGTTATAACGGTAAAGTTAAGTACTGGATGACACATAATGAAATTTCTAATCAAGCTAATCTAGATGCTGACATGATGAGCGAATTCATGATTTGGACAAATTCAGGATTAAAGTTTGAACAGGGAACGACAGCAACTGAAAAGTTGGCCGCAATGGTTCAAGCAGCCCATTATGAATTGGTTGCTAGTGCAAAGGCTGTTCAAATCGGTCATGCGATTAATCCAGATTATGTTATTGGTGGTATGTTGAATGTCGCACCGCTATATCCAGCGTCACCTAAGCCAGCTGATATGTTAGCGACACAAAAAGCGCGACAATTGCATGACTTTTTCTCAGATGTCCATATTCGTGGTGAATATCCAGCTGAGTTTGAGGCATTTACAAAGCGTACAGGTTTCCGACCTGATATTACTGAAGCTGATCGTGAAAATTTGTGTAAAGGAACCGTTGATTACTTAGCAGTTTCTTACTATAACTCAAATGTTGTCGAAGCTAAGTCGGAAGACGACACTGATTTTGAAGATGTACAAGGTTATCGAGTCGTTGCCAATCCGGAGGTTGAACTTTCTGATTGGGGATGGGCAATTGATCCACAAGGTTTGCGTTATACATTGAATGAATTAAACGATCAATATCCAGGATTGCCAATTATGATTGTTGAAAATGGTTTTGGTGCTTATGACGATGTTGTTGATGGTAAAATTCACGATCAATATCGTATTGATTATTTGAAAGCTCACATTGCTGAGGTTGAAAAGGCAGTTGTTAAAGATGGTATCCCAGTAATTGGTTACTTATCATGGGGACCAATTGATATCGTATCAGCTGGAACCGGTGAGATGAGTAAGCGTTATGGTTACATCTATGTTGATCTAGATGATATGGGTGAAGGATCTGGTAAGCGAATTCGCAAAGATTCATTCGCTTGGTACAAGCAAGTTATTGCGTCACACGGAGTTGATTTATAAAAAAGTTGGGGTGTTAAAAATGGATGATGCACATATGGAAGTTGTAATGGGATTGATTATGCATGGTGGAAACGCCAAGGGTCAAGCATTTCAAGCCATTCAATTAGCAAAAGAGGGTAAGTTTGATGAAGCCGATGAAGCGTTAAAGGCGGCAAGTCAAGAATTGAAGGAAGCGCATGATGTTCAAACCGATATGTTAACCAAAGAAGCACAGGGTGAACATACTAAAATTGATTTGTACATGGTACATGGTCAAGATCATTTGATGAATGCGATTACTTTTAAGGATTTAGCTACAGAATTAATTGCTTTGATGAAACGCGTTGTTGAATTAGAGGGGGACTAAATAGTATGAGTAATGGTTATAAGATGCCAGATGGTTTCTTATGGGGATCAGCAGTTGCAGCACACCAATTAGAAGGTGCCTGGGATGTTGATGGTAAAGGTGTTTCAATTGCTGACGTGATGTTGGCCGGTAATAAAGATACACCACGTAAAGTAACCGATACAGTTGAAAAAGATGGTAATTATCCAAATCACCGTGGAATTGATTTTTATCACACGTATCCGCAAGATTTTAAGATGATGAAAGAGCTTGGTCTAAAAGCTTTCCGAACATCAATTGCTTGGACACGTATTTTCCCAAATGGTGATGAGGACGAACCAAATGAAGCAGGTTTAGCTTTCTATGATCGCATGATTGATGAAATGCTAGCAAACGATATTGAACCAGTCATCACTTTAAGCCATTTTGAGATTCCTTATCATTTGGTAATCGAATATGGGGGCTTTAGTAATCGTAAGGTGATTGATTTCTTCGTAAAGTTTGCTGATACAGTGATTCGTCGTTATGGTGATCGTGTTAAGTATTGGATGACATTTAACGAAATTACGAACCAAACTGCTTGGATGGATCCGCATCCAATGCTACAAAATTCAGGTTTGAAGGATTACCCTGAAGATAAAGCTCAAGAGTTGATGTATCAAGCTTCACATTATGAATTAGTTGCATCAGCATTGGTAACGAAGCATGCCCATGAGATTGCTAAAGAATTAAATGCTGATATCCAAGTTGGTTGCATGTTGTCAATGAACCCAGTTTATCCAGCAACTTCAAAGCCTGAAGATATTTTGATGGCCCAACGCGCAATGCAAACCCGTTATTACTGGGGTGATGTTCATGCAAATGGTTATTATCCTAACTGGTTACGTAACTTCTGGGATCATAAGCATTTTAACATTGATATAACAGCTGAAGATGAACAAATTCTTGCTGAAAATACAGTTGATTACGTTGCCTTTTCTTATTACATGTCATGGACAGTATCTTATACCGGCGATGAATGGTTAGAATACAACGAAGCTGAGAATCATGGGGATAACCCATATTTGCAGAAGTCTGATTGGGGATGGCAAATTGATCCAGTTGGTATTCGTTGGGCTATGAACTGGATGTGGGATCGTTGGGACAAGCCAATGTTTATCGTTGAGAATGGTTTTGGTGCTTATGATGAATTGACTGATGAACATGAGGTTCACGACGATTATCGTATTTCATATTTCCAAAATCATATTAAAGCGATGGAGCAAGCGGTCGTGTTAGATGGTATTCCACTATATGGTTACCTACCATGGTCAGGTATTGATGTTGTTTCTGCTTCAACTGGTGAAATGTTGAAGCGTTATGGTTTCATTTATGTCGATTTGGATGACATGGGTCAAGGAACTGGAAAACGTTATTACAAGGATTCATTTAAGTGGTATCAACGTGTTATTGAATCTAACGGAGCCGATTTAGGTTAGTCGTTGATTGAAAAATATAATAATAATATAAGAAGGAAAATGTTATGGCAAGTTCAAGTAGCGTATTGAATGAGAAGATTATCCCATTCTTCCAGAAACTTTCTGGATCGCGTCATTTAGTAGCTTTGCGTGATGGAATGACTGCTGCGGTACCAATGATTATCATTGGATCTGTCTTTATGATTATCGCGCAGTTCCCAGTTCAAGGCTATCAAGATTTCATGAGTCACACATTTGGTTCTAATTGGGCCAATGTTGTGCAATATCCAACTAATGCCTCGTTCCATATCATGGGACTAGTTGCCGTTGCGGGTATATCGTATAATTTAGCGAAAAGTTATCAAGTTGAAGCTTTTTCTTCAATGATTGTTTCAATTGGTGCCTTTCTTTTAACAATCCCACTAAAAACTGATAAAGCCGGTAACATGTGGGTACCATTGCAACAATTAGATTCATCAGGATTGTTCATTGCTATTTTGGTTGGACTATTTGTTACTGATTTGTATGTTTGGTTAGTTCATAAGAATCTAACTATTAAGATGCCATCAAGTGTGCCACCTGCTGTAAGTAATTCATTTGCTTCATTGTTCCCAGGTGCTTTGGCTTTGATCGTTGTATGGGTTATCCGTATGATTGTTGAAGCAACACCTTTGGAGAGTATTCCAAATATTATTAATTTCTTACTGCAAGAGCCATTGAGTCATTTGAATAACTCATTGCCAGGTGCGATTGTTGTTGAATTGATTATCTGCTTGCTATGGTTCTTCGGAATCCATGGTTCAAATACGGTTAGTGGTGTGATGATGCCTATCTGGTTAGGCGCAATGTCACAAAACGCTGCTGCTGTTCAAGCAGGTAAAGAGATTCCAAACATTGTTACGCAACAATTCTATGATAACTTCATTCACATGGGTGGTTCTGGTGCCACATTAGGTTTGGCCTTTATGATTGCCTTTATAGCTAAGAGTAAGGAACTTAAGACCTTAGGTAAGTTGGTTGTTGGACCTGCTTTGTTCAACGTTAACGAACCAATTATCTTCGGAATGCCAATTGTTATGAATTATCGTATGATTTTGCCATTTATCTTAGCACCAATGGCTAACGTTATTACGACTTACTTCGCAATGTCTACAGGCTTGGTTGCTAAGACGATGGGAGTCATGGTGCCTTGGACGACGCCACCAATTATTTCAGGTTATCTAGCAACAGGTCATATATCTGGTGCGGTAATGCAAATTATTAACATCGTTCTTGATGGTGCTATTTACTACGTATTCTTCCGAGCAATTGACCGTGATCGTTTGAAGGCTGAAAAAGAAGAAGCTGAGCAGGCAGCTGCTTAAAATAGTAAATCAGACATATGGAAGCGTTTACAATGCAATGCTTTCATTGCTATAATATGAACTATAAAGAGTTTAGTCAGTAATAAAAAGAGGAATTATATCATGGCAGATAAGAAAATTATGTTAGCTTGTGCGGCAGGAATGTCAACATCATTGTTAGTTTCAAAAATGCAAGAAGCTGCAAAAGCGGCTGGTAAAGACTATGAGATTTTTGCTAAGTCAACAGCCGATATTGATAATGAATTGTCATCATCAGTAAAGCCAGATGTTCTTTTACTTGGACCTCAAGTAAGTTATATGAAGAAAGAAGTATCAAGCAAGGCTGATGCAGCCGGTGTACCAGTAGATGTCATTAACATGATGGATTACGGTATGATGAAGGGTGACAAGGTTTTGGCAGCTGCGGAAGCTTTGATGTAAACACGAGTGCGACAAAGCTATTTTGAATCTAGTAAAAGAATGTTATTGCGGATTCAGGGTTTTGCCACACGTTTAGACAGCGTGAGGGGGATGAGGCATAAATGTCTCATCCCCCTTTTTGTAAAGGAGGCAGTATGACAAAGAGACAATTAGGGCTATCAATTTATCCTGATCATAGTGATTTTGAACAAGATAAAGCTTATTTGAAATTGGGTCATCAATATGGGTTCACACGTATTTTTATGAGTATGCTGGAAGTAACGGGATCCGCCGAAGAAACGAAGAAAAAATATCAACGGATTGTGGACTATGGCAATGAATTAGGCTACGAAACCATTATTGATGTTGCGCCACGAATTTTTGATCAATTGCATATTTCGTATGATGATTTATCATTCTTTAATGAATTACATGTTGCAGGTATTCGTTTGGATCAATCATTTGATGGGGAAACTGAGGCAATGTTGTCATACAATCCATACAATCTAATTATTGAATTGAATGCCAGCAATAATGTTGATTATTTAAATAACATTATTAGTCATCAAGCTAATGAACCATTTATTTACGGTTGCCATAATTTCTACCCACAAGTTGGTACAGGGTTGCCTTATGATTATTTTGTTGCTTGTAGTGAACGGTTTAAAAAATATAATATTCATTTAGCTGCTTTTGTTGCTAGTCAGGTTGGTAACATGGGGCCTTGGAATGTTAATGATGGTTTACCAACATTAGAGACTGATCGTACCTTGCCAATTGATGTGCAAGCACAGCATTTATTTAGTTCAGGATTAATTGATGATGTCATTATTGGTAATGCTTATGCAAGTGAAGCTGAATTAGCGGCATTAAGTGCTGTTAGTCGTTACCAATTGAATTTGCATGTTAATTTTGTGGCTGACGTGAATCCGATTGAAAAGACGATTGCCTTGGAGCCACAGCATTTCCGTCGTGGTGATATTAATAGTCAGGTTGTGCGGTCAACAATGCCACGGGTAACCTATCGTGATGTTGAAAATAGTCAGCATGATAACGAAACAACCTTCGAGCGTGGTGACATCATTGTAGGTAATGATGATTTTGGTGTCTATAAAAACGAATTACAAATTGTATTAGAACCACACCAAGAAGCAAGAAAGAATAAGATTGGTCATATTAATCAAAACGAGTTGTTTTTGTTAGATTTTATTAAACCATGGACAAAGTTTAAATTAGTGGAAGCATAGGTATTTTGATACTAAATAAGCGCTTATGTTATTAGCAACTAGTCTACTAGCAATGAAAAAAGTAGACAGTTGCTTTTTGTTTTAAAGCCTAAACTATTTTTTTGTTAAGACAATTAACAAAAATGTGTTAAAAACTGAAAACAAGTGATAGAATAGCGTACTAGCGTAAAACAATAATGTAGTTTATGGAGGGGACAAATGAAGTTGTTAAAGCCATATATTGGTAAGTATAAGCTTGATTTGATCATCAATGTGCTGTTGGTTGCTGTGGCGTCATTTGCGATGTTACTACAACCAACATTGTTGAGTAATATTGTACAAGCAATTACTGATGACAATATGAGTAAAGTTAATAAAATTGGAATACAGTTGTTGATATTAGCCGCTGTTGGGATTATAGCTGGAATTTTTAATACAGTTTATGCGGCCAAAATTTCACAAAGTATTGCTGCTAATGTTCGTGAAGGTGCTTATCGTAAGATACAAACCTTTTCATTTGCGAATATTGAAAAGTTTTCAGTTGGAAACTTAGTTGTGCGTCTAACAAATGATGTTAACCAAATTCAAAACGTGTTGATGTTAGTTTTGCAACCATTATTGCGTATGCCGATTCTCTTCATCGGTGGTTTTATTTTAGCCGTAAATTCAATTCCACAATTATGGTGGATTATTATTGTGATGGTTGTTTTGGTTAGCTTGATTGCTTATTTTGTTATTACCAATTTGGGTAAGCGGTTTGGTAAGATTCAAGGCTTGCTAGATCGTGTGAATGCCAAAACTAAGGAAAACCTACAAGGTGTCCGCGTTGTTAAATCTTTCAATCAAGAACGTAACGAAGAATCACGTTTTAATAAAGTTTCTGATGAATTGCGTGATGTTAACGTTCAAATTGGTTATATTTTCGCGGTCGTGAATCCAGCATTCTTGTTTGTTGGTCAAGGCCTAATGGTTGTGGCCATTTATGTTGTTGGTAATATGGTTAGTGCGCAACCTGAATTGTTAGCACAAGTTACTGGTTTTACTAATTATATTATGATTATTATGAATGCTATCGTTGTTGGAGGTATGATGCTTTCATTTGCAACCCGTGCCTTTGTTTCAATGGGTCGTATTCAAGCAATTATGGATACCGAACCAGAGTTTACATTTGATAATGTTGATGAACAAACATTAGATGGTACGGTTGAATTTGATGACGTATCATTTACGTATCAAGATGATGATAAGCCAACGTTAAAGAATGTTTCATTTAAGGCAGATACAGGTGAAATGATTGGTATTGTTGGTGCGACTGGTTCTGGAAAGTCGACCTTAGCACAGCTGATTGCCCGTATCTATGATGCGAGTGAAGGAACAGTGAAAGTTGGGGGCGTTGACTTAAAGCATGTTAATGAACATTCATTGCGTAAGGCTGTATCGTTTGTTTTGCAAAAAGCAACGTTGTTCTCAGGAACAATTGCCGATAATTTCCGTCAAGGATTAAGCAATGCCCAGGAACCTGAAATGCAACGCGCTGCTGACATTGCCCAGGCTTCCGAATTTATTAACCAATATGATGATAAATTTGATCATGTGGTTGAGGAACGTTCGGCTAACTATTCTGGTGGTCAAAAGCAACGTCTATCCATTGCTCGTGGAGTTATTGGTAATCCTAAGATTTTGATTTTGGACGATTCGACTTCAGCTTTGGATGCTCGTTCAGAAAAGTTGGTTAAAGAAGCCTTAGATGAAGATTTGCCTGATACGACTAAATTTATTATTGCTGAAAAGATTTCTTCAGTGATTAATGCTGATAATATTTTGGTATTAGATGAAGGTGAATTAGTTGCATATGGTCCACATGATGAGTTGATGCAAACTTCGCCAGTTTACCAAGAAATTTACGCAACACAAAAGGCAAAGGAGGCAAAAGACGATGACGAATAATTTAAAAGAATCAATTGTGTTCTTTGCTCATTATTTAAAGCGTTTTAAACTTTCGCTGATCTTTATCTTTGTTTTGACAGTGTTTGCAACTTGGGCACAAGTTAAAGCACCTGTTTATATGGGAAATTCCATTACTGAATTATCAAAATATTTGATGACTTATTTAAACCCAGCTACTAAAAATAATGCGAGTTTAAGTGATTTTCATCAGGCATTAGGGATGTTTGGTTTATTCACTTTGATGATTTTGATTGCACTATTCTTAAATGCTTTATTGCAAGCGATTGTGGCACCAAGATCAGTCAATGATATGCGAACAGGTTTGTTTGCTAAACTACAACGAATGACGGTACGCTATTTTGATAATCACCAAGACGGTGAAATTTTGTCACGCTTTACGTCGGATTTGGATAACATCTTTAACGCTATGAACAATGCTTTGTTCCAAATTTTGCAACAAGTTGTGATGTTCATCGGGGTTATCTGGATGATGTTCCGTGAAAGCCCTAAGATGGCTATGGTTACAATGGCAACGACGCCAATTGTAATTATTGTCGGCTTTGTTATTATGATTCAAGCTAAAAAATATGTTGATTTGCAACAAGCTGAAGTTGGTCATTTAAATGGTTATATTAATGAGCAAATCAATGGTGAAAAAGTTATTATCACAAATGATTTGCACGAGGAATCCATTGCTGGGTTTGTTGAACATAATGAAAAGGTCCGCCATGCTATGATTCATGCGCAAGCTTGGTCGAGTGTTTTGAATCCGGTTATGCAAGGACTTGGACTATTTAATTTAGCTATTGTTATTTTCTTCGGCGCAACATTAACCTTATCAGGTGATGTTTCTTCACGTGCAGCAGGTTTGGGATTGATTGTGACATTCGTTTCGTTTTCACAACAATACTTCCAACCAATCTCACAAATTACGTCACTATATAATATGATGCAACAAGCAATGACTGGTGTGCATCGTTTGAATAACATCTTCAAACAAGATGAAGAAGTTAATCCAGAGAATGGGGTTAAGTTTAATGGTATTCAAAATAATATTGCGTTAGAAGATGTTCATTTTGGTTACAATGAGGATCGTGAGATTATTCATGGTATTGATATTGATGTTGAAAAAGGTGAGATGGTCGCACTAGTTGGACCGACTGGATCTGGTAAAACAACCGTGATGAATTTGTTGAATCGTTTCTATGATGTTACTGGTGGTGCTGTTAAGTTCGATGGCGTTGATGTTCGCGATATGGATTTGAAGTCTTTGCGTGCTCATGTCGGTATTGTGCTACAAGAATCAGTATTGTTTGATGGTACGGTTCGTGACAACATCACTTTCGGTAAAACTGATGCCACTAATGAAGAAGTTATTGATGCCGCAAAGCAAGCTAATATTCATGATTTCATCATGACATTAGAAAATGGTTATGATACGGTAATTTCTGATGAAAATTCAGTCTTTTCAACTGGTCAAAAGCAATTATTGTCAATTGCTCGAACAATCTTAACCCAACCAGATTTGTTGATTTTGGATGAGGCTACATCTAATGTTGATACGGTTACTGAAGAACGTATTCAACGAGCGATGGATAATGTTATTGCTGGTCGTACGAGCTTTGTCATTGCCCACCGTTTAAAGACCATCTTAAATGCAGACAAGATTGTTGTCTTAAAGGATGGTAATATTATCGAACAAGGAAATCATGAGACTTTGTTAGCTGAAAATGGTTTTTATGCTGACCTATATAAGAATCAAATGGTTTTTGATTAGTGATATAGTGCACAATCTAGAGGCTAAAACAGTGATATCTGAGTCTTTTTTCTATTAAAAAGTGCTTTTATTTCATTGAATAGGTATGTTGATGTATAATGTACTTGTAAAGTTAATTAAGATGTTGCTTACTAAAAGGGGGATATCATGGGAAAGTTTACCGATAAAGTTGCTATTGTTACAGGTGGTGCTTCAGGAATTGGTTTAGCATCTGTTAAAGAACTTTTGTCTGAGGGGGCAAAAGTTGTGATTGCTGATTATTCTGATCAAGGTACTGAAGTTGCTGCATCATTGGGTGATGACAGCAAAGTTTTGTTTGTTAAAACCGATGTAACAGTTGAAGATCAGGTTAAAAATGTTATCGACACAGCAGTTAGTCATTTTGGCTCATTAGATATTATGGTAGCCAATGCTGGTATTGCACGTGATGGTAACATTACGGATATGTCATACAAGCAATGGTCAGATACGATTGGTATCAATTTGAGCGGTGTGTTCTTGTCAGACAAGTATGCAATTGAGCAAATGCGTAAGCAAGGACACGGTGGTGCGATTGTCAATATGGGATCAATCCACAGCTTTGTAGGTAAGGTTGGTGTTACTGCATATGCTTCTGCCAAGGGTGGTGTGAAGTTGTTGACACAAACGTTGGGTGCAACTTATGCATCTGAAGGCATTCGTGTTAATGCAGTTGCCCCAGGTTATATTGATACACCATTGATTGAAGGTGCTGATAAAGAAGCACTAGTTGCCTTGCACCCAGCTGGACGTCTAGGTAAGCCAGAAGAAATTGGTAAGGTCGTTTCATTCTTAGCAAGTGATGATGCATCATTCGTTAACGGTACGACATTGCTAGTTGATGGTGGTTATACTGCAGTTTAAGAAAGAGCGTGACAAAAGACGTTTTGAATCCGGTGTGTAACGTTATTGGTGCTGATTATGGCCAAAGCGCAGCGACGGACATGATTAGTGCCAATGATGTTACATTGAGGATTCAGTCTTTTGGAACGCGTTTAAGGAAGAGCGAGAGCAAAAGCGGTTTGAACCTGGTGTATAACGTTGTTGGGACCAATTATGTCCGGAGCAACGCGTAGGTCATGATTGGGGTCAATAGCGTTATATTGAAGGTTCAGCTTTTGAGAACGCGTTTATGTTCAAAAGACAAAACAAAACGAGGTTTAGAATTTCTAAACCTCGTTTTTTGTATGCTAATTAATTAGCAGCTGCATAATCAGTTAGTTCTTTAATATAAATAGCTTTCTTTTCGTCGCTAATCCAAGATGTTTCAAAAGCATTGCGTGCCAAGGTAACGATTTGTTCCTTAGTTAAATCATAGGTTTCTGCTAGTGCGTAATAATTATCTGAAATATAACCACCAAAGTAAGCAGGGTCGTCTGAATGAATAGATACCTTTGCTTGACGGTCTAATAGCGATAGGATTTCTTCACCCTTCATCTTTGGTGAAACGTAAGTATTTGATAATGGACAAGATGTCAAACCAATTTGGTGATTAACAACAAAGTCAACTAAATCATCATCTTCAACAATGTTTGTTCCATGATCAAGGCGCTCAACATCCATTTCTTCAAGGGCTTGGCGGATATGCTCAATTGAATCTTTTTGATCAATATCACAATGCGTTGTGAGGTGTAAACCAGCCGCTTTTGCATCTTCGAATTGACGGGCAAATTTTAGCGGTGGATTATTATGCTCATCTGAGTCTAAGCCGATACCGATAAACATGTCTTTATAGGGTAGTGCTTGTTCAAGGGTTTGACGAGCTGACTCTTTAGAAAAGTCACGCAGGAAGCACATGATTAAATCAGCATCGATGTTTAAAGCACGTGCATCAACGATTGCGCGGTGCAAACCATTGATAACGTCTTCAAAGGCAACACCACGACTGGTGTGAGCTTGTGGATCAAAGAAGATTTCGACATGGCGAATATTATTGGTAACAGCGCGTTCTAAATAACTAAACGCAAGATCATAAAAATCTTGTTCATGTTGTAAAACATTCATGGCTGGATAATAGACACCAAGAAATGAAGCTAAATCATCATATTCATATGTTTTTTGGACTTCTTCGATGGTCTTTTGACCAATGTCAATATGATTACGTTCAGCTAATTTTAGTTTTAATTCAGGCTCTAACGTTCCTTCAATATGTAAATGAAGTTCGGCTTTTGGCATATTTTGCGTAAATTCACGTGTGACCGTCATGATGATCTGTATTCCCTCTCTTTGCTTCTTTAGTAACGATATATTGTGATTCTACCATATTGTTTTAGATTAGCAAACTTTTTTAAAAACGAACATTTAATATTGAATTGCTTAATAATGTATGTAATAATTCATTTGTTGATTAAGAATACTTTCATGACATTAGGAGGAGAAGAGTAATCATGAATGATTTTGAGGAATCTAAAAGCCAACCAACTGGCTTTTTAGATAAGACCTTCCACATTTCAGCACAAAACTCGACAGTTAAGCGAGAAGTGTTAGCTGGATTAACGACATTTGTTTCGATGGCCTATATTTTATTTGTTAATCCAAGCATTTTAGGTGCTGCTGGTATGAACAAAGGGGCTGTGTTTACAGCAACCGCACTATCAGCAATCTTAGGTTGTGTGCTAATGGGCGTTTTGGCAAATTATCCGATTGCGATTGCACCTGGATTAGGTGATAATGCCTTTTTTGCGTTTTCAGTTGTTTTGGGGATGGGAATTCCTTGGCAAAAAGCAATGGCTGGTGTTTTCGTGGCGGCAGTATTATTTACGATTTTGTCGTTCTTGAAAGTTCGTGAAAAGGTAATTGATGCGATTCCACAAGATTTGAAGTATGCAATGGCCGCTGGAATTGGTATTTTTATTGCCTTTGTTGGTTTACAAGGTGGGGGATTAATTGTTGATGATAAGTCTTCATTAGTTGCCATTGGTTCATTAACGGTACCAACAACTTGGTTGACCATTTTTGGTGTATTCGTGATTGCAATTTTAATTGCTAAGCGTGTGCCAGGCGCTATCTTCATTGGAATCTTAGCAACCGCAATTTTAGGATTGGTCACTGGTTTGATTCCCATGCCTGATCAGATTATTTCATCTGTGCCTAGTTTAAAGCCTACTTTTGGGGTTGGTATTACACATCTACCATCGATGCTTGATCCGCAAATGTGGGCCGTTGTCTTAGTATTCTTACTAGTTGCCTTTTTTGATACAGCTGGTACGTTGATTGGTTTGGCGCAACAAGCTGGTATTATGAAAGATGGCAAAATGCCTCGAATTGGTCGTGCACTGGTTGCCGATTCTGTTTCAATGTTGGGTGGTGCTGTCATGGGAACAACACCAACTTCAGCATATGTTGAATCGTCTGCGGGAATCTCAATTGGTGGTAAGACTGGATTAACAGCTGTGACAACAGGTATTTTGTTCTTGTTCAGTTTGTTTTTCTCACCATTGTTAACGGTTGTGACTGATCAAGTGACCGCACCAGCTTTGATTGTGGTTGGTGTCATGATGGCATCAGCATTGCGTGAAATTCACTGGGATGAGTTTGAATTAGCATTGCCAGCATTCTTAACAGTTGTTGGGATGCCTTTAACTTATAATATTTCATACGGAATTGCTTTTGGATTTTTGACTTATCCAATTTTGATGACGGCAGCTGGTCGTCGTAAAGAAGTCAACGGTATTATGTGGTCGATGTTAATTGTCTTTGTAATATTGTTATATGTTTTGAATGTGTTGCCAAAACAATAATTAAAGGGGAGTTTTAGAGGGAGTAAAATGACAGAATTATCAGAATTGAAGGATTATATTGATGCTGGCGCGGCAACGATTCCTGCGGATACCGTAATTGAAAATGGTACTTTGGTTAATGTTGATACCGCTGAATATTATCAAGCAGATGTTGCTATTTTTCGTGGCAAAATTGTAGCCGTAGATGCAGATGTTTCTGACTATGTTGGTGGTGAAACAAAGCATATTGATGCAACTGGCAAGTATATCGTGCCTGGTTTGATTGATGGCCACATTCACGTTGAGTGTAGCAAGTTGAGTTTGACGCGCTTTTCACAGGCGGTTGTACCACACGGCACGACAAGTATCGTGTCAGGACTTGATGAATACATTTCAGTGGTGGGCTTAGATGGTTTAACAGAAATATTTGATGAATTGGCATCATTGCCATTGAAAGTATTCTGGGGATTGCCATACAAGACGCCTTACACGATTCCGGAATCAACAGTTGCCTACAATGTTAATGGCGCTGATCATGATAAGTATCAAGCATTACCACAAACATATGGTGTCTGGGAAACGGTTCGTGAATCAATTCAGACAAAAGATGAAGATACACTAAAGGCTATTTTAGCTGCGCAAAAGTACCATAAACCAATTTTTGGTTGTTCACCAATGGCTACTGGTAAAGATTTGAATCAATTTTTGATGGGTGGCGTACATGTTGATCATGAAAGCTACAGCCACGAAGAGTTCTTAGAAAAGGCTCGCAAGGGATTGCATGTGGTGATTCGTGAATCGTCTGTAACTAAGTTTTTAGCTGAAAATATTAAGGCAATTACTGAAAACACGGCAAATGTTGCGCGTCACACTAGTTTTTGTACTGATGATGTGAATGCTAATGATATTTTAGAAAATGGTCATTTAGATCACATGGTACAGTTAGCAATTCAAGCAGGTGTTAGTCCAATGACAGCCATCCAAATGGCAACAATTAATGGCGCTGAAGCTTACCATGTTGATGATCAAATTGGGTCAGTCGCACCGGGTAAGCAAGCAGATATCTTATTGGTTGATAATCCAACTAGCTTTAATGTTGAAACAGTTATTAGTAAGGGGCAATTAGTGACACTTGCTGGTCAAACTGAAATGGCATTTTTGCCACCCAAGCGTAGTGAAGCTATTCAAAATACTATTCGCCATGCTGCAATGACTGCGGATGATTTTGCTTATCATGTTGATACGGATGTTACGCAGGTAGAGGTCCAAACCATTAACAGTATTGGACCGTTTGTTCGTAAACGTTTAGATGTAACTTTGCCAGTTGTTGCTGGTGATGTTCAGCCTAGTGTTGAAGACGATGTTGCACTAGCTTCAGTTATTGAACGTTACGGTATTAATGGTAATCATGCGCGTGGTTTCATTTCAGGTTGGTCAATTAAACGTGGGGCAATTGCAACAACAATGGCACCAGACGATAATAATTTGGTTGTTGCTGGTGTTAATAATGATGATATGGCACTAGCTGCTAATACGCTCATTAAGTGTGGTGGTGGTCAAGTTGTGGTCGTAGATGGTGAAATTGTATCACTACTTGAATTGCCAATTGCTGGTATTAACACTGATTTGACGCCAGAAGAATTAGCAACAAAAGAGGTTGCTTTAAAGGAAGCCGCTCGTGAATTAGGTAGTCAGTTGCCAGATCCATTATTCTACCTATCATTTTTGCCAATTACATCAATTCCTGATTTGGCATTAACGGATGGGGGTAATGTGGATTATCCTAATTTGAAGTACTTTGATCCAATTCTTGCGCTTCGATAAACTAGCATGCGACAAAACAGCATACTGATAATTAAACAGATTGGAACGTTTATGTTCCAGTCTGTTTTTGTTTAAAGACAAATAAAAAACGGCTATTAGTAAACTAACAGCCGTTTCGATAATTACTGCTCTGGCTGGGTTCGAACCAGCGACCTCCTCATTAACAGTGAGTTATTCTACCACTGAACTACAGAGCAAAAATGATTGTATTAAAATAGATAATAAACATAATTGATTTAATTATGTAACTGCTCTGGCTGGGTTCGAACCAGCGACCTCCTCATTAACAGTGAGTTATTCTACCACTGAACTACAGAGCAATAATTATTGACTCAACAGATTTAACTATACAACGTCTTTAATTAAAAAGCAACCATTAAAATGAAAGTTTTTTAATTTTAATTTGTTGTGTTAACCTTGCTAGTTGGTGCGCTAATTAGCGCATGCATTTAATATACATGTCGTAAAATTAAAAGTCAACTACATAAATGAAAATAATTTAATGTTGTTCATGATAACGGGTGATATGATTAGTAAATAAACACTAAAAAAAGCGAATTAAACAAGAAAAAATGTGATTTAATTGGTATGATAGAGGTAATAAATAACAATTAGGAGGCGGTACAAATGGCTGACTTTCAAATAATGGGGATGCCCGTGTGGGTTTATTCTAAAGATATTGATACAAAAGGCACGATTGTCCGTGCTCAATTGATTCAAGGACATGTTGGTGAAAGTTTTTCGATTGATCCACAAGATATAGATGGTTATCGATTTGTTTCATCAGAAGGCACACTAACAGGTGTTTTTTCAGAAAAAGATATGTTTACAGTAACTTTCTTTTATCAGCGTGAAAATGTTGCTGAAACAGAGTCGTTGACTAATAAGTATTTGCATATTTTTACTGAAGTGCAACCGGTTATTTCCGTACAAGACCAAACAGCAACTGGTCAAAAATTATGGCCAGGAACAGTCGTTAAAGCATCTGAACGCATGGCATCTAAAACTGGTGAGTTTTGGTATCAATTAGCTGATTCAAGATGGGTGAAGTATGACATGAAGGCCATGAAGTTAACTAATGATGATGGACGCAGCCAGCAACCAGCCATGGAATGGCAACCAGCAACGGAGTGGCAGCCAATTCCGTACGCAGTTAATGGGGTAATCGATTATATTCCAGGTGCAAGTGTTACTGTTTATTCACAACCATATGGACGTGAAATTGGTAAGATTGCGCACGGTACGGCTGTAGAGGTGATTGAAAAAGTTATCGATACAGCACGGGTTACTTGGTATCACGTTGCACAACAAGGCTGGATTTCTAGTATCTACGTGAAACTAGGTGCGTAATAATATTAGGGAGATACAATGACAGAACCGTTAATTTTAAAACCAACGTTACATGAAAAAATTTGGGGTGGCACAGCGCTACGTGATGAGTATCATTTAGATATTCCTTCAGAAACAACTGGCGAAGCTTGGGTGATTTCTGGTCATCCCAATGGCGTTGTCACAGTGACCAATGGTCAATACGCTGGCAAGTCTGTTGCTAAATTATGGCATGATGAACCAGAATTATTTGCTAATCGAGATGTTGATCGACCTTTCCCACTATTGGTGAAAATTTTAGATGCGCATCAAGATTTATCAGTACAAGTACATCCTGATGATAATTATGCTAAAGCACATGCTGGTGAGTTGGGTAAAACAGAGTCATGGTATATCTTAGATGCAAAACCAGGCGCAACCATCTATTATGGTCATACTGCACAAGATAAGGCGGCGTTTGACCATGCAGTTGATACAGGTGATTGGGATAATTTGTTGCAGAAGGTACCAGTTAAAGCGGGTGATTTCTTCTATGTGCCATCAGGAACGCTACATGCGCTAGGTGCGGGTGTTGTGACGTTAGAATCACAACAATCTTCTGATGTAACATATCGTGTCTATGATTTTGATCGCGTAAATGCCAAAACAGGTGAGAAGCGTGATTTACATTTAGAGGATGCCAAAAATGTGACGACCGTACCATTTGTGCCAGAAAAGCCAACACAAATTGTGTCAAATGTTGGTGACTTGACGATGACTAATTTAGTGTCAGCCCCATATTTTAATGTTGTAAAATGGGAAATTGCAGGTAAGTCGACGATGCAGGCTGTGGCACCTTATACATTAGCAACCGTCGTTGAAGGTGAATTAGATTTAATTATTGATGGTGTTACGTATCATCTGGCTAAAGCAGGTAGCTTTATTTTGCCAAACGATGTTAAATCATGGACTTTGAAGGGACACGCAACTTTGATTACAAGTACGCCGGGACCTAAGTCATTATAACTTGAAAAGTAATCGTGAAACGCCAACGTTTTTTAACGGTGGTGTTTTTATTTGATGAAAATGGTAAAATTTGTTACGTACTTAAATAAGCAATAAAAATACGAGATAAAAAATAAGCGTGACTAACTGACACGATTAGGAGGATGGCATGAGCCTTAAAAGTGGATTAGCAACTTTTGTTGGTAAAAGTACCCACACATTGTTGCACAGCGTTTTACATCGTGGTGGTACATCTTTACCAGGTAAATTGGCAACAAAAATCGATCCCAACGTCATGACGCATTATGCTGAAAAATATGATGTGATTTTAATTACCGGAACTAATGGAAAAACTTTGACAACAACGTTAACGACACGTGTTTTACGTGAAAAATATCGTGATGTGATTACTAATCCTTCTGGATCAAATATGATGCAGGGGATTACGGGAACCATGTTAACTGCAAAAATCAAAGATAAGCAGCAACGACCAATCGCATTGCTTGAAGTTGATGAAGCTAATGTGGAATCAGTGGCACGTCAGTTGAAGCCTAAAGCATTTGTGTTGACCAATATTTTCCGTGATCAATTAGACCGGTATGGTGAAATTTATACAACGTATGACAAAATTTTGAAGGGAATTCGTTTGTTCCCTGAAGCGACAGTCATTGCAAATGCTGATTCACCAATTTTTATGCGTGGTGATTTACCAAATCCAAAGGTTTACTTTGGTTTCAATCATTTGCCAGCGACTGGTAGTATGCGCGCACCACATAATACAGATGGGGTGCTTTCACCAACTGATAACTCAATTTTACGTTATCATTTTATGACGTTTGGTAATCAAGGTGATTACTTTTCAACGACTGATGATTTTAAACGACCAGTGCTTGACTATGCCGTTACCAAATTAAATAAATTGACGCCAATATCATCAAATTTTGATATTGATGGCAAAACCTATCAAATTGAAATTGGTGGTATGTATAACATTTATAATGCGTTAGCTGCGTATGCAGTTGGTCGCTTTATGGGGGTTTCAGCTGAGCAAATTCAACATGCCTTTTCATCAAATGCCCAAATCTTTGGCCGCCAAGAAGCCGTTAAGGTAAAAGATAAAGAAGTTACCATTGTATTAATTAAGAATCCAGTGGGGGCTAATCAGGTTATTGATATGATGAAGACTGATGATCAACCATTCTCAATGATTGCGTTGTTAAATGCTAATTATGCCGATGGTATTGATACAAGTTGGATTTGGGATGCCAATTTTGAGTCGTTACATGATACTGGTATTCAAGCTGTGGCTACCGGTGGTGAACGTTATAAAGATTTGTATGTTCGTTTGAAAATGGCTGGTTTTGGTGATCATCCTGTTTATAAAGATTTGCAACAAATTGTGACGGCGATTGAAAGTATGCCAACGAAGCGCGTTTATATTTTAGCTACTTATACGGCAATGCTACAGTTACGAGATACGTTAAAGCAACAAGGCTACATCAATACGGGAATGGGGGATTAAATCAATGGCTGAATATGAAATTAATGCCGCACATTTATATGGTGATTTAATGAATACCTATGGTGACTTTGGTAACATCGTTGCCTTGCGTTACTATGCCCAACAAATCGGTGTTGATGTGTACCAACATATCGTGTCGTTATCAGATGATTTTAATGCTGATGATTATGACTTTGTGTTGTTTGGTGGCGGTCAAGACTACGAACAAATGGTTGTTGCGGATGATTTACCTTCGAAGGCTGATGCTTTGAAAGCCTATATTGAAGACGGTGGTCCTTTCTTAGGCGTATGTGGTGGCTTTCAATTGATTGGTCAATATTTTGTTTTGGCTGATGGTACGAAGGTTAATGGGATTGGTGCCTTGAGTCATTACACATTGAATCAACCTGATGGGCGCTTCATAGGTAATGTGACGATTAAAGATGAAGTTAATAACTTAGAGTACCATGGTTTTGAAAATCACCAAGGACGTACTTTCTTGGGGGATGATGAACGTCCTTTGGGAAAAGTTATCCAAGGAAAAGGTAACAACGGTGAAGATGGCGGTGAAGGATTAGTATACAAAAATGCGTATGGTACGTATTTCCATGGTCCAATTTTAACCCGTAATGGTAATTTAGCTTTGCATATGTTACAAATCATTTTGAACCGCAAGTACCCAGAAGTTGATTGGCAAGCTAAAATTGCAACAATTACACCAGAATTTTTCTAAGATTATTGAACAACATTATAAATTAAGACGGGGAGTTTAGTAGGACACCCGTCTTTTTTTTATTTACAATTTTGTTATACTAGAATGGAGTGTAAACTGTAATCTTTACATGAGGAAGGCAGGAGAAGAATGGCGCAATTATTTTTTCGCTATGGCGCAATGGCAAGTGGTAAGAGCATCGAGATTTTAAAAGTTGCTCATAATTATGAAGTACAACAACGGCATGTGCTATTGCTAACCAGTGCCTTGGACAATCGTTCCGGAGCAGGTGAGATTGCTTCAAGAATTGGGATGCAACGTTCAGCACGTGCAATTAAAGCAAATGATGATTTGTTTGCGTTGATTAGTAATCAAGATAGTATTGCAGCGGTGCTAATAGATGAAGCCCAATTTATGACGAAAGAACAGGTGCTAGAGTTAACGCGGGTCGTAGATGAATTAGACATACCAGTGTTAACCTTTGGCTTGAAAAATGATGCGTTTAATCAACTATTTCCTGGCTCAGAAGCCTTACTTATCTATGCCGACAAGATTGAAGAAATGAAGACACTTTGTTCGTTTTGTGGACGTAAGGCAGTCATGAATTTACGGTTTTCAAATGGTCAACCTGTTTATGAAGGTGAACAAGTTCAAATTGGTGGTGACGAAGCATATATGCCCGTATGCCGGAAACATTATAACCATCCGGATTTAGAGGCGTTAGCTCGTCGTACAGCAATGAATAATCAATAAGGTAAATAAAGGGATAGAACATTATGGATGAAATTTTTGAAAAATTGCAATCTGTTGTGGATCGTTATGAAGAAGTCAGCGAAATGATTTCTGATCCAGAAGTGATTGCAGATACAAAACGTTTCTTAGCGTTATCTAAAGAAGAAGGTAGCCTACGTGAAACTGTTGAAAAGTATAAACAATATAAGAAGATTGTTAATGATATCGATGAAAATGATCAAATTTTGCGTGAAGAGGCCAATGATTCAGAGCTAGCAGAGCTAGCAAAAGAAGAGCTAAAAGAATTACATGCGCAAAAGGAGTCACTTGAAGAAGAACTAAAGATTTTGTTGCTACCTAAGGATCCTAATGATGATAAGAATATTATCATGGAAATCCACGGGGCTGCTGGTGGTGATGAAGGTGCTTTGTTCGCGGCTGATTTGTATGACATGTATTCACGTTATGCTGAAAAAGAAAATTGGCAAGTTGAAATCATCGATGAAAACAAAACTGAAATCGGTGGTTATAAAGAAATTGTTTTGATGATCACGGGTGATAATGTGTATTCAAAATTAAAGTTTGAAAATGGTGCCCACCGTGTGCAACGTGTGCCCGAGACAGAATCAGCTGGACGTGTGCACACGTCAACAGCTACTGTTGGGGTTATGCCAGAATATGAAGATGTTGATATCGAAATCGAAGATAAAGATTTGCGTGTTGATGTTTATCGTTCATCTGGTGCCGGTGGCCAGCACATTAACAAGACGTCATCAGCTGTACGTATGACTCACTTGCCTACCGGTATTGTTGTTGCGATGCAAGATCAACGTTCACAGCAACAAAACCGTGCCAAGGCAATGGAAATTTTGAAGGCGCGTGTTTACGATTATTATGCTTCACAAAACGAGGCTGAATATGCTGAACAACGTAAGACGGCGGTTGGAACTGGTGATCGTTCAGAACGTATTCGTACGTATAATTATCCGCAAAATCGTGTGACTGATCACCGGATTGGTTTGTCATTAAATAAACTAGACCGGATTATGAACGGCGAATTATCTGATGTGATTGATGCCTTATTAATTGCTGACCAAACAGCTAAATTAGAAGCATTAAAGCAAGGATAAAAATATGTTTGATGAACAATGGACCATTCAAGCAGTTCGTGAATGGGGTGATTGGCAACTAGAACCTTATATCCATGATGAAACAGAGCGTATGTCACAAATTGACTACTTGCTAACTGGTATGATGGATTGGAATTATGCCCAATTAGCCAACAATCTTAATACGGTATTAGAGGATGAAAAACGATTACGGTTTATGGTGGCTGTCCGCGCAATCAAAGGTGGTCAACCAGTTCAATATGCTTTAGGACATGCTGCTTTTTATGGTCGTGAGTTTAATGTTGATCGACGTGTGCTAATTCCACGTCAAGAAACTGAAGAATTAGTTGAATGGATTTTAAAAGACCATCGTCATCAAGAAAACCAACAAGTGTTGGATATTGGTACTGGTTCCGGTGCCATTGCGGTAACACTGGGTGCAGAGCATCCTAATTGGCAAATTATAGGTTCCGATATTTCTGAAGACGCTTTGGCAGTGGCAAAAGAAAATGCAACATTATATGCACCTAATGTTCAATTTTTGACAAGTGATTTGTTTACAGATGTAACAGGTACATTTGATATTATTGTTGCGAATCCACCTTATATTAGTCGTGACGAAGAACAATTAATGGACGAATCAGTTGTTGTGTTCGAACCAGATTTGGCGTTATATGCAGATGATGATGGGTTAGCATTATATAAAAAAATGGCAATCGACCTACTTGATTACCTGAAGCCTGGTGGTGCAGCTTATTTTGAGATTGGTTATCAACAAGGTGAAGCTTTGGTGGATTTGTTTTCATCATTGCCAAATGTGCAGGTAACTTTGCGCCAAGATTTAAGTGGTCATGATCGAATGATTAAAGTATTGCGGGAGATGTAGAAAAAATGACAGAAACAAAAATATGGACGGTGGATGAAATGGACGCGGCGGCGCGAGCCATTAAGCGTGGTTCATTGGTGGCTTTTCCAACAGAAACAGTTTATGGATTAGGGGCTGATGCTTTTAATGAAACAGCTGTTGGCAAAGTGTATGCAGCGAAAGGACGTCCTTCAGATAATCCTTTAATTGTGCACGTTGCTGATCCAGAACAAGTTGATGAATTTGCCGTGGTGAATGAACGTGCGAAGGCATTGATGTCAGCTTATTGGCCAGGTCCATTGACCATGATTTTGCCAGTTAAACCAGGGGCATTATCAATGACTGTTACAGGTGGTTTGGATACAGTGGCTGTTCGTCTACCAGATAATGATGCAACACGCCAATTGATTCGTACTAGTGGTAAACCACTTGTTGGCCCTTCAGCAAACACGTCAGGTAAGCCATCACCAACTTTGGCTACGCATGTGTACCATGATTTGCATGGCAAAATTGCGGGTATTTTGGATGATGGTCCAACTAAGATTGGTGTTGAATCAACGGTCCTTGATTTATCAACTGATACACCAGCTGTTTTGCGTCCTGGTAAAATTACACCAGCTCAAATTGAAGCGGTGATTAAGACACCCGTTGATTCTGAAGTTCACCATGTGGCTGATAATGAAACGCCTAAAGCACCTGGTATGAAGTATCGCCACTATGCACCTGATAAAGATGTTTACATGGTGGCCCCAGAAGACTGGACTCAGGCAATTATTTGGATGCAAGCACAACTAGAGCCAGTTGGTTTAATGATGACGAACGATTTAATCGTGCAACATCAACTAGCTGGTATGGATTTTGTTTGGTCACTAGGTGATAATAATGAGACGGCTGCTGCCAAGTTGTTTGCAGGTCTACGTTATTTTGATGATAAAAAAGATGTGCAAACCATTTTGGTTGCTGCAATGCCACAAGTTGATGCTAATGGTGCTTACAATAATCGTTTGGGTAAAGCATCTGGTGGGCACTGGATTAGTGAACTATTAAATGATTAATCTGATTTGACTGACAAGGAGGTCAATCCTATGACAAATTATCGTGAATTTGATCCCGATTTATGGGCTGCTATCGACCGTGAATCTGATCGCCAAGAACATAATATTGAATTGATTGCTTCAGAGAACATTGCATCTGCCGGTGTACGAGCTGCACAAGGTAGTATTTTAACGAACAAGTATGCTGAGGGTTATCCTGGTAAACGATACTATGGTGGGACTGAGTATATTGATTAAGTTGAACAATTGGCAATTGATCGCGCTAAAGAATTGTTTGGTGCTGAATATGCGAATGTGCAACCACATTCTGGTTCACAAGCCAATGCGGCTGTTTATGCAGCTTTATTAGAACCCGGAGATCATGTCTTAGGACTTGATTTGGATGCTGGTGGTCATTTGACCCATGGCTCACCGGTTAATTTTTCAGGTAAGACTTATCATTTTCATGCGTATGGTTTAAACGAAAATGAACGCATTGATTATGATCAAGTTGCTAAACTGGCAAAAGAATATAAACCAAAGTTGATTGTGACAGGTGCTTCGGCTTATTCACGATTCATTGATTTTGACCGTTTCCGAGAAATTGCAGACTCAGTTGGTGCTTACTTAATGGTTGATATGGCGCACATTGCTGGTTTAATTGCTGCTGGTGTTCACCCATCACCAGTTGGTATCGCAGATGTTGTGACGTCAACGACACACAAAACTTTGCGTGGCCCTCGTGGTGGCTTGATTCTAGCTAAAGCAGAATTAGGTAAAGCCTTGAATTCAGCTATTTTCCCTGGTACACAAGGTGGCCCATTAGAACATGTCATTGCTGGTAAAGCCGCTGCTTTCTATGAAGCAATGCAACCAAGCTTTAAGGAATACGGTCGTCAAGTCGTTGCCAATGCCCAAGCCATGGTTGAGGTTTTCAAAAAATCAGAATTGGTACGCGTTATTTCAGATGGTACTGATAATCATTTATTTAACCTCGACTTAACAGCAACTGGTATTTCAGGTAAAAAAGCCCAAAATGTATTAGATAAGGTGTATATTACAACTAATAAAGAAGCGATTCCAAATGATACGCGGAGTCCATTTATTACGTCAGGTATCAGAATTGGTACGCCGGCTATTACAACTCGTGGGTTCAAGGAAACTGAAGCCACTCAGGTTGCTGAACTGATTTTGCAAGTTTTGGCTAATCCTGAAGACGAAGCGAACCTTGCCGAAGTTAAACAAGCAGTAGTAGACTTAACTAGTCGTTTTCCATTGTCAGAAATCGAGCACGCAAACTAAAAAAATTATATAATTAAGAAAAAGAAATGGAGCTTTGAAATGAGTAAGTTAACGGTTTTTGATCACCCACTAATTCAACACAAACTAACAATTATCCGTGATAAGAATGTTGGTACGAAAGAATTTCGTGAAATTGTCGATGAGATTGCTTCATTAATGGCTTATGAAGTAACCCGTGATTTGCCGGTTGAAGATATCGAAGTTGAAACGCCCGTTGCAACAACCACACAAAAGACATTGGCTGGTAAGAAACTAGCTATCGTGCCAATTTTGCGTGCAGGTTTGGGAATGGTTGACGGTATTATGAAGTTAATCCCAGCCGCTCGTATCGGTCATATTGGTATGTATCGTGATGAAGAATCATTGGAACCGGTTGAATACTTTGTGAAGTTGCCAGAAGATATTGATCAACGTGAAGTTTTGGTTGTTGATCCAATGTTGGCAACTGGTGGTTCAGCAAACATGGCCATTGATGCACTTAAGAAGCGTGGGGCAACAAAAATTAAGTTAATTACGTTGGTTTCAGCGCCAGTTGGGGTTGAGGCTGTTCAAAAAGCTCATCCAGATGTTGATATTTACACAGCTGGTTTAGATGAGAAGCTAAATGAACATGGTTACATCATTCCTGGACTTGGGGATGCCGGTGACCGTTTATTCGGTACGCACTAATCGATAAAGGTCAAGGCAATTTCGTCTTGGCCTCTTTATTTTGTAAAAAATTCGTTTTGTTAAAACGTTTAACCGGATTTATTGCTGTTTACTAACTTTGTTAACTGATATATAATAAAAAAAGTTTAATTTGACTTTAACTTGGTCCCGTGAGGCTAATAAGATTGACTTGTAGCATTTCGATTAAATATCGTTATGGATAAAGCTATCATATTAGAAAATAAATCAAGCTGAGGTGCTTTCATACCTCGGCTTTTTTAATGCCAATTAATTTGAAAGATGAAAAGATGAAAGGAATAATATGATGGAAACAAAACGTGATGTTGTATTAGACGTAGATGAAAAGCCAAAATTTTGGCAATGGGTGGGGCTGTCATTACAGCATATGTTCTCAATGTTTGGGTCAACGGTCTTAGTGCCATTGCTCGTTGGCCTGAACCCAGGAATTGCGCTATTTAGTTCTGGTGTTGGAACGTTACTACATATTTTAATTACGAAACGTAAGATTCCAGCTTACATGGGATCAAGTTTTGCTTTCGTTATTCCAATGGTTGCTTTAATGAAAACAACCGGCTATCCAGGTGTCGCAACTGGTGTGATTTCAGTTGGAATTGTGTACTTGATTGTTGCTGTTTTGGTGGGGATGATTGGTACCAATTGGATTGAAAAAATATTGCCACCAATTGTTGTTGGTCCAATTATCATGGTCATTGGTTTATCACTATCAGGTTCAGCTGCTGAGTCAGCAACTTTGTTAAATGGTAAGTATGATTTGCGTGTTTTCCTAGTTGCCATGCTAACGTTAGCTGTTACGATTTTCTTTAATATGTATCTGAAAGGTTTCCTAGGATTAATTCCGATTTTATTGGGAATTGTTGTCGGCTATGTCGTTGCTATTATGGCAGGTTTGGTTGACTTAGGACCTGTTGAAAAGGCTGCCTGGTTTGCTTTGCCAGACTTTGATATGCCATTTATTGACTATAAGCCAATTATCCATTGGGATGCCGTTCTGGTTATGGCACCAATTGCTTTGGTAACAATCACTGAACACTTGGGACACTTGATGGTTTTGGATGATTTGACGGGTCGTGATTACATTCAGGATCCTGGTTTGCACCGTACGTTGGCCGGTGATGGTGTTGCCACATTATTTGCTGGTCTTGTCGGTGGACCTTCAGTAACTTCATATGGCGAAAACATTGGTGTTATGGCAATTACCAAGGTTCATTCAGTTTACGTTTTGATTGGTGCTGCAATCTTTGCGGTGCTATTCTCATTTGTTGGTAAACTATCAGCTTTGATTCAAACCATTCCAGGTGCTGTTACTGGTGGAGTATCATTCTTGTTATTTGGGGTGATTGCCGCATCTGGTTTGCGAATTATTGTTGAAAACAAAATTGATTTTAATTTGAAGCGTAATTTGATGATTTCTTCATCAGTTTTGGTTATTGGAATTGGTAATGCTTATCTACAGCTTGGTCATGGTAACGGTATCGTGCAATTCTCAGGTGTTGCGATTGCAACGATTCTAGGGATTGTTTTGAATTTAATTTTGCCAGATAAGGCTGCTTCAGAAAAATAATGATATGCAATTGAGATTGCGCCAAAAGGGTGCAATCTCTTTTTTTATTAATAAATATTTTTAAAATACTTTCCTTTTTGTGATAGGTTTTACTAATGTATTCTATTTTGGAATAGTAGGAAAGGTGATATAACAAGCTTTAATAAAAGCAGTTGCAAAAATGGGACAAGGTAAGGTGTTTTAGGTAAGTCTTAGTTATTGAAATGACTTTGAAAAGGGGTAATAATAGTGTGGTAAAAGTTAAACGGTTCTGTATGATTTTGTATACCGCTTGATTATATTTCATAAAGGAGAAAAGAGGTGAATTTCAGTGGAGGAGAGCGCAACCTTTACTATTGCAGGGTTGACGTTTGATTGGAGTGTAATTATTTCAACAACAATATCTGTTGTCGTTGTCTTTCTTTTAGCATTTTGGATGTCTCGTAAGTTGGTTTTGAAACCATCTGGTAAGAGTAAACAAAATATGTTTGAGTGGGTCATTGATTTTACAAACAATATTGTTGACGGATCATTACCGAATAAAACTGGGAATAACTTAAAGTTTTTCGCGTTTTCATTGTTCATGTTTATTTTTATGTCTAATCAGTTAGGAGTTGCTTTCAGCGTTAAAGTTGGTAGTGATACATTCCTTAACTCACCAACAGCTAATCCGTTGGTTACAATGACATTGGCATTGATTGCAATTGGAATTGCCCATTTCTTGGGTGTAGAGAAATTAGGGTTCAAAGGATACTTTAAGACAGTTTATTTATCACCATTCAGTGCATTACTACCAATCAATTTAATCGAGCAATTCACAAGTTTTTTGACTCTAGGATTGCGTTTGTTCGGTAATATCTTTGCTGGTGAGATGGTGCTATCGCTATTGTGGCAATTGGCACAATCAGCTGGTATCATTTCATTTGTACCAGCCTTTTTCCTAACAATGATTTGGCAAGGTTTTTCACTGTTTATCGGGGCCATTCAAGCGTTTGTCTTCGTAACTTTGACAACTGTCTATGTTTCTGAAAAGACAGAGTAACTACAGTAACTGTTTATATTTAATGGAGGATTTTAAAAATGGATGTTGCAACCATAGGTGTTGGAATTACTGCTGCTGGTGCCGCTATCGGTGCTGGTATTGGTAACAGTATTGTTATTTCAAGTATGCTATCAGGTATGGCTCGCCAACCTGAATTAGAAGGTAAGCTACGTACCAATATGTTCATTGGTGTTGGACTAGTTGAGGCCGTCCCAATTATTGCGATTGCGCTTGCATTCATGTTGCTTGCACGCTAATTAAGATTTGGAGGCCAACTAAATTATGTTAAATCAAATTGTTCTAGCAGGTGCTAGCAAAGGGTTGGCTTTGGGTAATATGTTGTTTGTGCTAGTGGCATTCCTAGTTTTGATGCTTCTACTGAAGAAGTTCGCTTGGGGTCCAGTAGTCAACATGATGGAAAAGCGTGCTGACAAAGTCGCTCATGATTTGAACACTGCTGAAGAAGCGCGTCAAGAAGCCGAAGAAATGGCAGCTAAGCGCTCAACTCAGCTACAATCAGCACGTACTGAAGCTAATGGCATCGTTGCAGATGCTAAGACAGAAGCTGGTAAGCAACGTGATCAAATCGTTGCTGACGCTCAAGCTGATGCTAAAGCTACTAAAGAACAAGCAAGCGCACAAATTGCGCAAGAGCGTTCTGAAGCGATGGCCGGTGTTAAGGGCGAAGTTGCTGATCTTTCTGTAACGATCGCACAAAAGATTATCCAAAAAGAACTAAAGTTAGATGATCAAAAAGCACTTATTGATGCTTACATCGAAGGGTTAGGAGACAAATAATGGCATTAGATAAAGCAACGATTGCTAAACGATATGCCGTTGCTTTGTTCGAATTAACCCATGATCAAGGTACAGACACCGCAACGGCTGAAGAATTAACAGCCCTTAAAAGTGTTTTGGTACAAAATCCAGAATTGACGAAAGCGATGTTATCTTTGCGGATTGATGAAAAAGTTAAGCGTGAGATGTTAGACACGTTGACTGAAGGTGTGAGCCAAGTCGTTAAAAATTTGGTTCAAATGACCTTCGATTATCGTCGTTTTGAAAATTTACCAGATATTATTAATCAATATAATAAATTGGTAAATGAAGCTTCAGGTATTATTGATGCCGAAGTCAAAACAGCGATTCCATTGAGTGATGAGCAATCATCAAAATTGGAAGCAAAGTTAGCTGAGCGTTATCACGCCAATCAAGTGAATTTGACACCTGTTGTCGATGAAACAATTCTTGGTGGTGTTATCGTGAAAACTAGTAATCAAATTTTGGATGGATCATTAGCAACTAAGTTAGCTGCTATTCGTCGAAGTATCATCCGCTAGTAATCGGAATTCTAGTAGAAATTGATGTTGTGTTTAATGATTAAACACACTATAAAGAAAGAGGAACTGCTGAAATGAGCATCAAAGCTGAAGAAATCAGTTCACTCATCAAAAAGCAATTAGCCAATTATCAAGACGACTTAACAGTTCAAGAAACGGGAACCGTTACCTACATTGGTGACGGTGTTGCCCGTGCAACAGGGTTAGAAAATGCCCTTGCTGGTGAACTGGTTGAATTTGAGAACGGTGTTTATGGTATGGCGCAAAACTTGGAATCAAACGATGTTGGTATTGTTGTTCTAGGTAAGTATGACGGTATCAGTGAAGGTGATACCGTAAAGCGTACTGGACGTATCATGGAAGTGCCAGTTGGTGAGCAGCTGATTGGTCGTGTTGTAAACGCTTTGGGACAACCTGTTGATGGTATGGGCCCAATTGAAACGGAAAAGACACGTCCTGTCGAATATAAAGCTCCAGGTGTTATGGAGCGTAAGTCTGTGTTTGAACCACTACAAACGGGTCTAAAGGCCATTGATTCTTTGGTCCCAATTGGTCGTGGTCAACGTGAGTTAATCATTGGTGATCGTAAAACTGGTAAAACATCAGTTGCGATTGACACTATCTTAAATCAAAAAGATCAAAATATGATTGTTGTCTATGTTGCGATTGGACAAAAAGCTTCAACTGTTCGTACACAAGTTGAAACGTTACGTCGCTTAGGGGCAATGGATTATACGATTGTTGTAACAGCTGGACCTTCTGAACCAGCACCATTGTTG
Source organism: Weissella sp. ESL1139 (assembly GCF_058506735.1). Lineage (NCBI taxonomy): Bacteria > Bacillati > Bacillota > Bacilli > Lactobacillales > Lactobacillaceae > Weissella > Weissella sp. ESL1139. The sequence goes on along the minus strand of NZ_CP196375.1, from coordinate 1,507,317 downwards.
TACTTGGCTCCTTATGCCGGTGCTGCAATGGGTGAGGAATTCATGTACAACGGTAAGCACGTGTTGATTGTTTATGACGATTTGTCAAAGCAAGCAACGGCATACCGTGAGCTGTCATTAATTCTTCGTCGTCCACCTGGTCGTGAGGCCTACCCTGGTGACGTCTTCTACTTGCACTCACGTTTGCTAGAACGTGCTGCTAAGTTGTCAGACGAACTGGGTGGTGGTTCAATGACTGCTTTGCCAATCATTGAAACACAAGCTGGTGATGTTTCAGCTTATATCCCAACAAACGTTATTTCAATCACTGACGGTCAAATCTTCTTGGATTCTGATCAATTCTACGCTGGTGTTCGTCCTGCCATTGATGCCGGAACTTCTGTTTCTCGTGTTGGTGGTGACGCACAAATCAAGGCTATGAAGAAGGTTGCTGGTACATTACGTTTGGACTTGGCTTCATATCGTGAGCTAGAGTCATTCGCCCAATTCGGTTCAGATTTGGATGAAGCAACGCAAGCCAAGCTTGCTCGTGGTCGTCGTACGGTTGAACTATTGAAGCAACCTCTTCATCAACCAATGCCAGTTGAAGAACAAGTGTTATCACTTTATGCTTTGGCACATGGCTTCTTGGATGATGTTGAAGTTGAAGATATTCTACGTTTTGAATCAGAAATGATTGCTTCTGTTCGTGCTTCACATAATGATTTGCTTCAGACAATTGTTGATACAAGCAATTTGCCTGATACGGATGCATTGGATGAAGCAATTAAGAGCTTCAAAGCAACATTCGCTGGTTCAAAGGATTAGCAAAGGAGGGGCATAAATGGCAGCTTCTTTACAAGATATTAAACGCCGCATTGCCTCAACGAAAAGTACGCGCCAAATTACAAGTGCCATGCAAATGGTCTCAACAGCTAAATTAAGCAAAATTCAACGCCATGGTGGTTCATATGATGTATATGCAAATGCCCTTCATGATGTTGTTGCTCACTTATCAAGTGCTCATATTAGTCATGTAGCCGGAACATTGTTGGAACAACGACGTGTTTCAAAAGTGGGATTTTTGGTTATTTCGTCTGATCGTGGTTTAGTTGGTGGTTATAATTCAACGTTGTTAAAAGAAGTTATGACAACGATTAGTGAACGTCAACTAACACCTGATCAGGTGACGATTTTAGCCGTTGGTGGTAATGGTGCCGATTTCTTTAAGAAACGCGGCTTTGATGTTGCGTATGAATATCGTGGTGTTTCCGATGTGCCAACCTTTACTGAGGTTCGTGACATCGTAAAGACCGTTACAACGATGTATGACAATGAAGTGTTTGATGAATTAACTGTTGCTTATCAACATTACGTTAGTCGTATTTCAAACGAGGTTCGTTTACAAAAAATGCTACCAATTTCTGCTGAAGAAGTTCAGGAGAAGGGTGAAAGCACTTATACGGCTGACTATGAAATGGAACCATCAGCAGACAAAATTTTAGAAGTTATTTTGCCACAATATGCTGAGAGCTTAGTCTACGGTGCCATTCTTGATGCAAAGACCGCTGAGCATGCCGCATCTTCAAATGCCATGTCATCAGCGACTGATAATGCCGGAGAAATTATTGATTCTTTGGGATTGCAGTATAATCGAGCACGTCAGAGTCAGATTACGACAGAAATTACAGAAATTACTGGTGGAATGGCAGCTTTGGATTAAGCGTGTACTACATCAAATTAATATAAACGAAGGAAGGAAACGACAATGAATACCGGACAAGTTGTTCAAGTCATTGGTCCCGTTGTCGACGTTGCCTTTCCATCGGGAACAAAGATTCCAGAAGTTAACAATGCTTTGACTATCGATAAAGGTGATCAAAAGACATTAACTGTTGAGGTTTCTTTGTCTTTGGGTGATGGTGTCGTACGAACGATTGCCATGGATTCAACAGATGGATTGCAACGTGGAATGACGGCAACTGACACTGAAGAATCAATCAGTGTACCTGTTGGTGAAGATACGTTGGGTCGTGTGTTTAACGTCCTAGGAGAACCAGTTGATGGTGGTAAAGAACTAGGGGATGATGTGCCACGTGATCCAATTCATCGTGATGCACCAGCATACGACGAACTATCAACGTCAACAGAAATTTTGGAAACTGGTATCAAAGTTATTGACTTATTAGCACCATATGTTCGTGGTGGTAAGATTGGTCTATTCGGTGGTGCCGGTGTTGGTAAGACGGTGTTGATTCAAGAATTGATTCACAACATCGCACAAGGTCACAATGGTATTTCTGTCTTTACTGGTGTGGGTGAGCGTACCCGTGAAGGTAATGATATGTACTATGAAATGCAAGGATCAGGTGTTTTGAAGCAAACCGCCATGGTCTACGGTCAAATGAACGAGCCTCCTGGTGCACGTATGCGTGTTGCCTTGACTGGTTTGACAATTGCCGAGCATTTCCGTGATGTCAATGGACAGGATGTGCTATTGTTTATCGATAACATTTTCCGTTTCACGCAAGCTGGGTCAGAGGTTTCTGCCTTGCTAGGACGTATTCCATCAGCCGTTGGTTATCAACCAACGTTGGCTACTGAAATGGGTCAACTACAAGAGCGAATCACTTCAACTAAGAAGGGATCAGTTACATCAATTCAAGCCGTTTACGTGCCTGCCGATGACTATACTGATCCTGCGCCTGCAACGACATTCGCGCACTTGGATGCAACGACTAACTTGGAGCGTTCTTTGACGCAACAAGGTATCTATCCAGCCGTTGATCCATTAGCTTCAACTTCAACTGCTTTGGCACCTGAAATTGTTGGTCAAGAGCACTATGATGTTGCTACTGAAGTACAACGTACTTTGCAACGTTATCGTGAATTGCAAGATATCATTTCTATTTTGGGAATGGATGAATTGTCTGATGAAGAGAAGACGATTGTTAATCGTGCTCGTCGTATTCAATTCTTTTTGTCACAACCATTCTCAGTTGCCGAAACGTTTACAGGTCTTCCTGGTGAATATGTTTCTCTTTCTGAAACAGTTCGTAGTTTCAAGGAAATTTTGGCCGGTAATTATGACCAATATCCTGAAGATGCCTTCCGTAACGTAGGTGTCATTGAACAAGTGGCAGAAAAAGCTGCCAAGATGGCTGAGTAGACAGAGGGAGTAGTGCTATGAGTGAACACACCCTACATGTTAAGGTGGTAACGCCAGATGGTAACGTGTTCGATCATGAAACTGCATCATTGGTTGTTTTAGATACAATTGGTGGTGAAGAAGGAATCATGGCTGACCACGCACCTATTATTGCCGCAATGCATATCAGTGAGGTGAAAGTTGTTGATGAGCCAGCAAGCTTTGAAGAAATCATTGCTATTAGTGGTGGTTTTGCTGAGTTTTCTGACAATCAATTAACCATTGTCTCTGATAGTGCTGAACGTGCCGAAGATATTGATGTTAATCGTGCTAAGGCCGCTGAGGAACGAGCAAAAAAGCATTTGGATGCAAATGAAACAGATGATGTTGCACGTGCCCAATTAGCCTTAATGCGAGCAGTCAATCGTATTCACGCCGTAACTGGCAAAAATTAGATAGACATAAAAGGAGAGTGAAACGAGAGCGTTTCATTCTCCTTTTCGCGTTTATCCGCTGATAAGCAAAACTTGACGTGCTAGACTCCCTAAAATTTGATAAAATAGATTTAATATTGATTAAAGAAAGTGGGATAACAGGATGATCGTATTATCGGGAACTATTGGTGCCGGAAAGACCAGTTTAACAACCATGCTTGCACAACATTTAGGGAGCAAAGCATTATACGAGTCCGTTGATGATAATCCGATTTTGCCATTGTTTTATGAGGATCCAAAACGTTATGGGTTCTTACTACAAAATTATTTTTTGAATAAGCGTTTGGATAATATTAAAGATGCCCAAGGTAGTCAGCTAAATGTGATTGACCGTTCCATTTTTGAAGATTTGTTGCTATTCAAGTTGAATGCAGATTTAGATCGTGCCACACAGACAGAAGTACAAATTTACGGTGATTTGCTAAACAACATTATGGAACAAGTTGATTTTTCTGATGATGCGATTGTTAAGACACCTGATTTACTAATTTATATTCATGTCAGTTTTGACACAATGTTGGCACGTATTAAGAAACGTGGTCGCGATTATGAACAAATTGAAAATGATCCATCACTATATAACTATTACAAAAGTTTAAATGAACGTTACGTTGCTTGGTTTGAATCCTATGATCGTTCACCTAAATTGAGCATTGATGGTGATAAATATGATTTTGTGACAGATGAAGCAGCTGCTGAACAAGTTTTGACATTGATTGATGACAAAATTGCTGAGTTGGGTTTAAAGAATAATTAGGAGAATTGTTATGCTAGATATGAAAGTAATCCGTCAAGATACGGAACAAGTGAAGGAGCGCTTGGCTACACGTGAGGTTGACCCACAAGAAGTTGATGCCTTAGTTGCTGATGATGCTAAACGTCGTGAACTATTAGTTCAAACTGAAGACCTAAAAGCACGTCGTAATACAGTATCAGATCAAATTGGTCTAAAGAAGCGCCAAAAGGAAGATGCAAGTGATGTTATTGCTGAAATGCAAAAGGTTTCAGCAACTATCAAAGAATTAGATGAACAAGTTGCTAAACTAGATGAGCAAATTCAAGATCGTTCTTTGCATCTTCCTAACTTGCCTAATGATACAATTCCGGTTGGACCTGATGAAGATGCAAACCGTGAAGAACGTAAGTGGGGTGAAATTCCAACGTTCAATTACGAACCTAAAGCCCACTATGAAATTGGTGAAGACTTGGGCATTTTAGATTTTGAACGTGGTGCTAAAGTATCAGGTGCTCGTTTCGTTTACTATGTTGGTCAAGGTGCCCGCCTAGAACGTGCCGTTTACAACTTTATGTTGGATGAGCACCAAAAAGAAGGCTATAAAGAAATGATTACACCATACCTTGTTAAAGATAAGGCAATGTATGGAACTGGTCAGTATCCAAAGTTTATGGAAGATGCTTACCGTGTGGGAACTAATGATGATATGACATTAATCCCAACAGCCGAAGTACCTTTGACAAACTACTTCCGTGAAGAAGTAATTGATGCTGAAAAACTACCATACAGTGTGACCGCTTTGTCACCAGCCTTCCGCCAAGAAGCTGGTTCAGCTGGTCGTGATACGCGTGGCTTGATTCGTATGCACCAATTCAATAAGGTTGAAATGGTTAAATTCACAAAGCCTGAGGATTCATACCAAGCATTAGAAGACATGACAGTTAATGCCGAAACTTTGCTACAAAAGCTAGGTTTGCCTTACCACGTTATTACATTATCAACTGGTGACATGGGCTTCTCGGCAGCTAAAACGTATGATGTGGAAGTATGGATGCCACAACAAAACATCTATCGTGAAATTTCATCTGTTTCAAATACCGAAGCTTTCCAAGCTCGTCGCGCACGTATTCAATACCGTGATGAAAATGGTAAGTTGCAATTCGTCCACACTTTGAATGGATCTGGACTAGCTGTTGGTCGTACAGTAGCTGCTATTCTAGAAAACTATCAAAATGAAGACGGTACAGTAACAATTCCTGAAGTTTTGCGCCCATACTTTGGTGCAGATAAGATTGTGCCAGAAGATACACTATAAAGATAATAAAGCTAAGTCGCAGTTAATCGGCTTGGCTTTTTTGTATGGTTAGATTGCAAAGCATCCAAACACCGTTACACATCGAATCCAAAACGTCTTTGCTCACGCTCTGAGTAAACGCGCTCGCAAAAGCTGAACCTTCGATATAACGCTATTGGTCCCAATCACGTCCCTGTGCGTTGCTTCGGCCGTAATTGCTCCCAACGACGTTATACACCAGGTTCAACCCGCTTTTGCTCACGCTCTGAAAAAATAAAAAAACAATTGCAAAAATATACAAAAGATAGTAATATATATCGAGTGGTAAGGAGCTGCTAGTACATTTGCAACTTACGACAGTATTTATTTTTCAAAAAATGTGTTGACACTTGTTTGGAAATTAGATATACTATAAAAGTTGTCGGATGTCATGTTCGACTGACGTCTGTTGCGGATGTGGCGGAACTGGCAGACGCGCTGGATTTAGGTTCCAGTGCCCCTAGGGCGTGCAGGTTCGATTCCTGTCATCCGCATATCGTTTAACGATACAGAAGCCGACTTAGCTCAGCTGGCAGAGCGCTTCACTAGTAATGAAGAGGTCGCTGGTTCGAATCCAGTAGTCGGCATCTTATGCGAATATAGTTCAGCTGGTAGAACGCCACCTTGCCATGGTGGAGGTCGCGGGTCCGAATCCCGTTGTTCGCTTTCTTCCAATTGGAAGTATTTAAATGAATATGCACCTATAGCGCAACTGGATAGAGTGTCTGACTACGAATCAGAAGGTTGAAGGTTCGAATCCTTCTAGGTGCATTAATTAAAGACCATCAAGAGAAATCTTGGTGGTTTTTGTGTCAACAAAAGCGTAAATCGTACAATAAACATTAATTATAAAAAAATATTTGCTTTTAGTGGCATTGAATTGCAATGCGTTTTATAATTATGTCAATATTGGTCAAAGGGGGGTGAGCGTTATGTCCGATTCAAATATGTCTGATAATATCGAGGCATACTTGAAGCAAATTTTACAACAAGCGAATGAAATTGAGATTCGCCGTGTTGAACTTGCTCAGCGCTTTAATGTCGTCCCGTCACAAATTAACTATGTCATTAAGACACGCTTTAATACTGAAAATGGTTATTTGGTGGAATCAAAACGAGGTGGTGGCGGTTATATTCGCATTGTTAAAATGGCGTTGCGATCTGAGCCAGCTTTGATTGAAGAGATACGACAGCAACTCCCGGAGATTGTTAGCTTTAGAACAGCAACATCAGTCATGTCCTGTTTGTGCCGTGAAGATATTTTAACGCTCCATGAAAGTGAATTGATTTTGACATTATTATCAAAAGAGACACTTAATGTTGGGGATGTCACAATTCAAGGACGGTTACGAGCAAGACTGCTGCAACAATTATTGAACCGTTTACGGTTTGAAAGTGAGCGTAATTAATATGGATAATCAATATACACCAAGTGCAAAAAACGTTTTAGTCGTTGCACAAGAACAAGCAAAAAATTTTAAACATCAAGCAGTAGGTACCGAGCATTTGTTGCTAGCTTTGTCGATTGAAAAAGAAGGCATTGCCAGCAAAGTCATGCAAGAATCTGATGTGAATGATGACGAAATTAGAAGCCAGATTGAACAGTTTACGGGTTATGGTACCTTATCACGTAATGCGAAAAGTACTTATCTACCATATTCACCTAAAGCATCTGATATTATTCGTTTGGCTAATGAAAATGCTAAGCAATTACATCAAGAGCAAACAGGTACCGAGCATCTATTACTAGCACTATTGTCAGATACGACAATCTTTTCATCACGTATTTTAGCTAATTTAAATGTTAATCCTAGTGAAATGCGTCGTGCGGTATTGCGTAAACTTGGTGTGAAAGAATCACCTAAGAAACGTGATCCTCGTCGTAATAAACGCGCACAACAATCACAAGACCAAGAAGGTACGCCAACATTGGATATGTTAGCACGTGATTTGACGCAATTAGCTCGTGATAATCAGATGGATCCAGTCGTTGGCCGTGATGCTGAGGTTAAGCGTGTCATTCAAATTTTGTCACGTCGTACGAAGAATAATCCAGTACTAATTGGGGAACCAGGTGTTGGTAAAACAGCAATTGCTGAAGGATTAGCTCAACGCATTGTTGCTGGTGATGTGTCATCAGACATGAGTCATAAACGTTTGATGATGCTTGATATGGGATCATTGGTAGCTGGTACCAAGTATCGTGGTGAATTCGAAGATCGTTTGAAGAAAGTGATTGATGAAATTCAGCGTGATGGGCAAGTCATTCTATTTATTGATGAGTTGCATACGTTGATTGGAGCTGGTGGTGCTGAAGGTGCCATTGATGCTTCAAATATTTTGAAGCCCGCTTTGGCACGTGGTGAACTACAAACAATTGGTGCTACTACGTTAGATGAGTATCAAAAGTATATCGAAGCTGACGCGGCTCTAGAACGTCGTTTTGCTCAAGTTAGCGTTGACGAGCCCACACAAGCTGATGCAATTGCTATTTTGAAGGGTCTTAAGTCACGTTATGAGCAACATCATCAAGTGGCAATTCCTGATGAAGCGATTGTTGAGGCGGTTAAATTATCAGTTCGTTATATCACTGACCGTTTTTTGCCTGATAAAGCAATTGATTTAATGGATGAGGCAGCTGCTAAAGTACGAATTGATCGCATTGGTCATGAAACTCCAATGGCTAAACAACAAGAAAAGTTAATGACATTGCGTCAAGAAAAAGATGATGCGATTGAACGACTTGACTTTGAATTAGCTGCTGATTTCCGTAAAAAGGAAATGAAGCAAAAGCGTCACATTGATAAAATTTTGGATGAGCAACTTGAACAATCAGGTGATCAAAATTATGATTTGACTTTGTCAGTTCATGATATTGCCGAAGTTGTCTCTGAACAAACTGGTGTGCCTTTGACGCAGATGGAAAAGACTGAGCAAGAACGTTTGGTTAACCTAGAAAAGGTTTTGCATAAGCGCGTGATTGGTCAAGACGAAGCCGTATCAGCAATCGCCCGTTCAATTCGCCGTGCCCGTTCAGGAATGAAAGATCCAGAACGGCCAATTGGAACATTCTTGTTCCTAGGTCCTACTGGAACTGGTAAGACTGAGTTAGCGAAAGCCTTGGCTGAGGCAGTGTTCGGGTCAGAAGATAATATGATTCGTGTTGATATGTCAGAGTATCGTGAAGCATATTCAGCTAGTCGATTAGTTGGGTCAGCACCAGGATATGTTGGTTATGAAGAAGGTGGCCAACTAACAGAAAAGGTTCGCCGTAATCCTTATTCAGTTGTGCTATTGGATGAGGCTGAAAAGGCGCACCCAGATATTTATAATTTGATGCTACAAGTCTTCGACGATGGTTACATGACAGATGCCAAAGGACGCAAGGTCGACTTTAGAAACACTATCATTATTATGACTTCTAACTTGGGTGCAACTCGTTTACGTGATGAGAAGTCAGTTGGATTCGGTGCTGTTGATAAGTCATCAAACTATGAAGCTATGCGTGACACGATTATGCAGACGGTTAAAGAAACATTCCGTCCAGAATTCATTAACCGTCTTGATGAAATTGTTGTTTTCCGTTCATTGAATAAGGAAGAATTACATCAAATTGTTAAGTTAATGTCTAAGTCAGTTTTGCAACGTATCAGTGAGCAAGGCTTTACAGTTAAGATGACACCAGCTGCCGTTGATGTTGTTGCGAAGGCTGGTTTTGATCCTGAATTTGGTGCACGTCCAATTCGCCGTGCTTTGCAAACAAAGGTTGAAGATGCACTTTCAGAACAATTGTTGCTAGGTAAGATTAGTGTCAATGATCAAGTGACAATTGGTGCTAAAAATGGCGAAATTTCAATTAACGTTAAACCGTTGAAAAAAGATGTAGAAGCTGTTTCAAAATAGATTAAAAAAGTAAGCGTTGACAAGAAGTCTTTTTCTTGCTAATGCTTACTTTTTCTTGTATACTAAAGAATAGTTTAATTGTGTATAAAACAACGGCCGACAGGAAATATTGTCCCTGAAAGCCTGCATATCAACGACAAGAGCGTTTTCAGGGATGGGGATGCTGTTGTCTTTTTTGCACTCAAAAACCGGTAAAATGCATAAATTGTAAACAAATTGTAATATACTGGTTGCACAGTTGGCCAATTTAAAGCGAGGTGGAAAACTTGGTAGGAACGCTTGTAAAGTATGGTAAACACCGTGTTCGTCGTAGTTATGCTCGAATCAAGGAAGTTCTTGATTTGCCTAACTTGATCGAAGTTCAAACGGACTCATACAACTGGTTCTTGGATGAAGGATTGCGTGAAATGTTTATGGACATTTTGCCAATTGAAGACTTCCAAGGAAAGTTGTCTCTAGAATTTGTGGACTATAAGCTTATGGAGCCTAAGTACACAGTAGAAGAAGCACGTAATCATGATGCTAATTATTCAGCACCATTGCACGTTACGTTGCGCTTAACAAATCAAGAAACTGGTGAAATTAAATCACAAGATGTTTTCTTTGGTGATTTTCCATTGATGACACCTTCAGGAACATTCATTATTAATGGTGCTGAACGTGTTATCGTTTCACAATTAGTGCGCTCTCCTGGTGTGTACTATAACGAAGAATTAGATAAGAACGGTCGTCCAAATTACGGTACGACTTTCATTCCAAGCCGTGGTGCTTGGCTAGAATTTGAAACTGATGCTAAAGGTCTTAGCTATGTTCGTATTGACCGTACTCGTAAGTTGCCAATCACTGAATTGGTACGTGCATTGGGTTACGGTTCAGATTCAGAAATTCTAGAAATGTTAGGGGATCAATATGATTCAATTTCATTAACTTTGGATAAGGATGTTCATAAAGACATCGAAGATTCACGTGTTGAAGAGTCATTGAAGGATATCTATGAGCGTCTTCGTCCTGGTGAGCCTAAGACGGCTGACTCAGCTCGTGCCCTATTGACAGCTCGTTTCTTCGACCCAAAGCGTTATGATCTAGCACCTGTTGGTCGTTACAAGATTAACAAGAAGCTATCATTAAAGGCACGTTTGATGGGCTTGACATTGGGTGAGACGCTTGCTGATCCAGATACTGGTGAAGTTATTGCTGAAAAGGGTACAGTTGTTGACAAGCAAGTTATGTCTGCTTTGTCACCTTACTTAGATCGTGAAGACTTCAAGCGTACAATATACACACCATCTGATGATGCTGTTGTGACTGAACCAATGGTTTTGCAAACTATCTTAGTTGAAAACCCAGAGGACCCTGAAAAGACATTGCCAGTTATTGGTAATGGTCAATTTGATCCAAAGGTTCGTACAGTTAAGCCAGCTGATATTATCGCTGGTATGAACTACTTCTTGAACTTGCCATTAGGTATCGGTACGACTGACGACATTGACCACTTGGGTAACCGTCGTATTCGTCGTGTTGGTGAATTGCTACAAAACACATTCCGTATTGGTTTGAGCCGTATGGAGCGTGTTGTTCGTGAGCGTATGTCAATTCAAGATCCTGAAACCGTAACACCACAACAATTGATTAACATTCGTCCAGTTGTTGCTGCTGTTAAGGAATTCTTTGGTTCATCACAATTGTCACAATTCATGGATCAAACTAACCCATTGGGTGAGTTAACTAACAAGCGTCGTTTGTCAGCCTTAGGACCTGGTGGTTTGACTCGTGACCGTGCCGGATATGAAGTTCGAGACGTTCACTATACTCACTATGGTCGTATGGACCCAATCGAAACACCTGAAGGTCCTAACATTGGTTTGATTAATTCATTGGCCACTTATGGACACATTAACAAGTTTGGTTTCATTGAAACACCATACCGTCGTGTTGATTGGACTACCCACAAAGTTACTGATCGTATCGACTACTTGACAGCTGACGAAGAGGATAACTTCGTGGTTGCACAAGGAAATTCTGTTTTGAATGATGATGGATCATTTGCGACTGATACAGTTTTGGCTCGTAAGAGTGATGTCAACACTGAGGTGCCAATTGATCAAGTCGATTACATGGACGTTTCACCTAAGCAAATTGTTGCCGTTGCAACGGCTGCTATTCCTTTCTTGGAAAACGATGATTCTAACCGTGCTTTGATGGGTGCCAACATGCAGCGTCAAGCAGTTCCTTTGATTAATCCACACGCACCATTAATTGGTACGGGTATTGAGTATAAGGCTGCCCACGATGCCGGTGTTGCGATTATTTCACAATACCCTGGGGTCGTTGAGTATGTTGACGGTCGTGAAATCCGTATTCGTCGTGAAGATGGTTCATTGGATAAGTACACTTTGATGAAGTTCCGTCGTTCAAACGCGGGTAAGAATTACAACCAACGTCCAATTGTTAAGGTTGGTGACAAGGTTGATGCTGATGAAGTATTAGCTGATGGTCCTTCAATGGAACAAGGTGAATTAGCCTTGGGTCAAAACCCATTGATTGCCTTTATGACTTGGCAAGGATATAACTTCGAGGATGCCATCATTATTAATGAGCGTTTGATCCGTGATGATGTTTATACATCAATTCACATCGAAGAATACGAATCAGAGGCTCGTGATACAAAGCTTGGCCCTGAAGAGTTTACTCGCGAAATTCCAAACACTGGTGAAGACCAGTTAAAGAACTTGGATGAGCGTGGTATTATCCGTATTGGTGCCGAAGTAGAAGATGGTGATATTTTGGTTGGTAAGGTAACACCTAAGGGAGTTACTGAATTATCAGCTGAAGAGCGTTTGCTACATGCCATCTTTGGTGAGAAGGCTCGTGAAGTACGTGATACTTCATTGAAGGTGCCTCACGGTGGTGGTGGAGTCGTACAAGATGTACGTATCTTCACACGTGAAAACGGTGATGAGTTGTCACCTGGTGTTAACATGATGGTTCGTGTCTACATTGCCCAACGTCGTAAGATTCAAGTTGGTGACAAGATGGCCGGACGTCACGGTAACAAGGGTACTGTTTCAGTTATCGTACCTTCTGAAGATATGCCATTCATGCCAGATGGAACCCCAATTGACATTATGTTGTCACCAATGGGTGTGCCTTCACGTATGAACATTGGTCAAGTGCTTGAATTGCACTTAGGTATGGCTGCTCGTGAATTAGGTATCCACGTTGCATCACCTGTCTTTGACGGTGCTCGTGACACGGATATTTGGGATGCTATCCAAGAAGCTGGTTTGCCAGCCGATGGAAAGACTATCCTTTATGATGGTCGTACTGGTGAAGCCTTTGACAAGCGTGTGTCTGTTGGTATCATGCACTACATGAAGCTAGCTCACATGGTTGATGATAAGATTCACGCTCGTTCAATTGGACCTTACTCATTAGTTACGCAACAACCACTTGGTGGTAAAGCACAATTCGGTGGTCAGCGTTTCGGAGAAATGGAAGTTTGGGCCCTTGAAGCTTATGGTGCTGCACATACGTTGCAAGAAATCTTGACATACAAGTCTGACGACGTTGTTGGTCGTGTTAAGACATATGAAGCCATTGTTAAGGGTGAACAAATTCCTAAGCCAGGTGTTCCTGAATCATTCCGTGTGCTAGTTAAAGAATTGCAAGCACTTGGTTTGGATATGAAGGTGCTTGACGCTGATGATCGTGAAATTGAATTGCGCGACATGGATGAAGATGATTCAGTCTTGAACGTTGAGACCGCTGGTCAAAAGACAGACAAGTTAGCTGAAGAATTTAACGCTGAAGGAAATGCTAAGGCATCAGATAGTGTCACTAACACAAACGACAGTGCTAAATAAAATTTAAATAAAGTGTAGCCGGCCTAGCTTTTGCTAGGTTTGTGCTTAGTGTAAAGGGCATTATGATGATCGTTATACTAAGCACAAACCTAGTAGAACTACGGGTCGGAATTGTATAAAGAACCTATGAAAGGGGTCGAACAATTGATCGATGTCAATAAGTTTGAAAGTATGCAAATCGGTCTGGCCAGTCCAGATAAGATTCGCAGCTGGTCTTATGGTGAAGTAAAAAAGCCTGAGACAATCAACTACCGTACACTTAAACCTGAAAAAGATGGTCTATTTGATGAGCGTATCTTTGGACCTACAAAAGATTATGAATGTGCCTGTGGTAAGTACAAGCGTATCCGTTATAAGGGAATTGTTTGTGACCGTTGTGGTGTTGAGGTAACCTCAGCTAAGGTTCGTCGTGAGCGCATGGGTCACATTGAGTTGGCTGCGCCGGTATCACACATTTGGTATTTCAAGGGAATTCCATCACGTATGGGATTGGTTTTGGATATGTCACCACGTTCACTTGAAGAAGTTATTTACTTTGCTTCATACGTGGTAACTAACCCAGGTGATACTGCATTGACTTACAAGCAATTGCTTTCAGAACGCGAATACCGTGAATTAAAGGCTGAATATGGTAATACCTTTGAAGCTGGTATGGGTGCTGAAGCTATCCAAACTTTGTTGTCACAAGTTGACTTGGACGAGGAAGTTACGGAATTAAAGGCTGAATTGCGTGAAGCAACTGGTCAAAAGCGTGTTCGTGCGGTTCGCCGTTTGGACATCATTGAGGCCTTTGTAAAGTCTGGAAATAAGCCAGAGTGGATGGTTATGGATGTTATTCCAATTATCCCACCTGACTTGCGACCAATGGTTCAACTTGAAGGTGGCCGTTTTGCTACCTCAGATTTGAACGATTTGTATCGTCGTGTTATTAACCGTAACAACCGTTTGAAGCGTCTTCTAGAGCTAAACGCACCTGGTATTATCGTGCAAAACGAGAAGCGTATGTTGCAAGAAGCAGCTGATGCTTTGGTTGATAATGGTCGTCGTGGCCGTCCAGTTACTGGTCCAGGTAACCGTCCATTGAAGTCATTGTCACACATGCTTAAGGGTAAGCAAGGACGTTTCCGTCAAAATTTGCTTGGTAAGCGTGTTGATTATTCTGGACGTTCAGTTATCGACGTTGGTCCTTTCTTGAAGATGAACCAAATGGGATTGCCACGTCCAATGGCTATGGAGTTATTCCGCCCATTCATCATGAAGGAATTGGTTAAGCGTGATTTGGCTGGCAACATCCGTGCTGCTAAGCGTAAGATTGATCGCCGTGATGAAGACGTTATGGATGTTTTGGAAGATGTTATTAAGGAACACCCAGTTCTATTGAACCGTGCACCAACGTTGCACCGTTTGGGTATTCAAGCCTTTGAGCCAGTGCTAGTTTCTGGTAAAGCTATGCGTCTACACCCATTGGTAACTGAGGCTTACAACGCCGATTTCGATGGGGATCAAATGGCTATCCACGTGCCATTGTCAGATGAAGCACAAGCTGAAGCACGTTTGCTTATGTTAGCTGCTGGTCACATTTTGGCACCTAAGGATGGACAACCTATCGTTGCACCTTCACAGGACATGGTTATCGGTAATTACTACCTAACGACCGAAGAAGCTGGTCGTGAAGGTGAAGGTATGATCTTTAAGGATCTTAATGAGGTTCGTACGGCTTACCAAAACAAGTATGTACATTTGCATACACGTATTGGTATCCAAACTTCTTCATTGCCTGCTGAGAAGCCATTCACTGCTGAGCAACGTTCACGTATTATGATGACATCTGTTGGTAAGCTATTCTTCAACGATATCTTGCCAAAGGATTTCCCATACTTGAATGAGCCAACTGAAGCTAACTTGCATGAAATCGACAACCGTTTCTTCTTAGAACCAGGTGAAGATATCAAGGCTCGCTTTGCTGAAACTAATATCTTGCCACCTTTCAAGAAGGGTTACTTGTCAGATATTATCGCCGAAGTTTACAAGATTTATAAGGTTACAGAAACATCATTGTTGTTGGATCGTATGAAGGACTTGGGTTACGATGAATCAACAAAGTCTGGTTTGACGGTTGGAGTTTCCGACGTTACTGACTTGAAGGAAAAACCAGAAATTATCGAGGATGCCCACAAGCAAGTTGCCACAGTTACAAAGCAATTCCGTCGTGGATTGATTACTGATTCAGAACGTTATGAACGTGTTATTGCCATTTGGAATAAGGCTAAAGATGACATTACTGATAAGCTAATCGAACACTTCGAACCTGATAACAACATCTTCATGATGTCTGATTCAGGAGCTCGTGGTAACATTTCTAACTTTACGCAACTAGCTGGTATGCGTGGTTTGATGGCCGCCCCTAACGGACGTATCATGGAGCTACCTATCATCGCTAACTTCCGTGAGGGACTATCTGTTTTGGAGATGTTCTTCTCAACTCACGGTGCTCGTAAAGGAATGACCGATACGGCCTTGAAGACAGCCGATTCAGGTTACATGACCCGTCGTCTAGTTGATGTGGCACAAGATGTCATTATCCGTGAAGAAGACTGTGGTAGTGATCGTGGTTTGGACGTTACTGCTATTATGAATGGTAACGAAGTTATCGAAACATTATACGAACGTATCCTAGGTCGTTACGCACAAAAGTCAGTCATTGATCCAGAAACTGGTGATAAGATTGTCGGTCGTAATGAAATTATTACTGAAGATATTGCAAAGCGCATTGATGAAGCTGGTATTACGACAGTTACAATTCGTTCAGCATTTACTTGCAACACTGAACACGGAGTTTGTGTTCGTTGCTACGGCCGTAACATGGCTACTGGTGATGTTGTCGAAGTTGGTGAAGCTGTTGGTACTGTTGCCGCACAATCAATCGGTGAGCCAGGTACACAATTGACTATGCGTACATTCCACACTGGTGGTGTTGCTGGAAACGATATTACTCAAGGACTTCCTCGTGTGCAAGAAATCTTTGAAGCACGTAACCCTAAGGGTCGTGCGATTATCACTGAAGTTACTGGTGAAGTAACATCTATCGAAGAAAACCCAGCTGATCGTACTAAGGAAGTTACTATCCAAGGTGAGACAGATACTCGTACTTACACATTGCCAATGACTGCACGTATGCGTGTGGGTGAAGGTGATCACATTCACCGTGGTGAGACGTTGAACGAAGGTTCTGCTGATCCTAAGGAAATTATCCAAGTTCGTGATACTTTGGCAACGGAAACTTACATTGTGGACGAAGTTCAAAAGGTTTACCGTATGCAAGGTGTTGAGATTTCTGACAAGCACATCGAAGTTATGGCTCGTCAAATGTTGCGTAAGATTCGTATCATGGATCCAGGTGAAACTGACCTATTGCCAGGTACGTTAATGGATATCGCACAATTCCGTGATGCTAACGAGAGTACCCTAGTTAATGGTGGTTTGCCAGCTACAGGCCGTCCTGTTTTGCTTGGTATTACTAAGGCCTCATTGGAGACCAACTCATTCTTGTCAGCTGCATCATTCCAAGAGACAACTCGTGTCTTGACTGACGCTGCTATTCGCGGTAAGAATGATCCACTTGTTGGTTTGAAGGAAAATGTTATTATTGGTAAGCTAATTCCAGCTGGTACTGGAATGAAGCAATATCAAGAAATTGAAGACAAGGTTGTTGCTGACCCAATCGTCACTTCTTCTGAAGAAGATAACAACATTCCAACTTCAATTGCCGATATTGAAAATGCTATGAACTTATCAAAGTAATACAATGATTAACATCCTATTGATGACATTTATTTGTTATCAATAGGATGTTTTTTTGTTAAGATGTAAGTAGATAAGTATTGATATAAAACATTGAAATTATGATTAAAACGGTAGGAGGATTGTATGGAAGATTTTCGTTTTCAAAATAAGACCGATATTCGTTTTGGTAAGCATCACATCGACGAAGAATTACATGACGCTGTTGCCCAATTTGGCGACAAAGTGTTGTTAACATATGGTGGTGGTTCAATTAAGAAGTCGGGTCTCTATGACCGTGTTATGAAGGCTTTAGCTGATTTGCAAATCACTGAATTATCAGGAATTGCACCTAATCCAAAAATTGCTTCAGTTCGTGAAGGTCAAAAGTTGGCCAAAGAAAATGATATTGATGTGATTTTATCAGTTGGTGGTGGTTCAGTATTAGATGCTTCTAAAGTTATTGCTTCAGCTAAGTTTTATGATGGTGATGCATGGGATTTGGTAGTTGATCGTGGTTCAGAGAGCCGTTCAAAGATTAATCAATTACCAGTTGTTGATATTTTGACTTTGTCAGCAACCGGTTCAGAGATGAATGCTGGTTCAGTTATCTCAAATCCTGATTTGAATATTAAAATTGGTACATATGGTCCTAATACACCAGCAGTTTCATTCTTAGATCCACAATTAACGTACTCTGTTTCAAAATGGCAAACAGCAGCCGGTTCATTTGATGTTTTCTCACATTTGACTGAACAATATTTTGATCGTGCAACAGCTAATGATGTGACTTCAGGTTTGATTGAAGGGATGATGCGCTCAGTTATTAAGTGGGCACCAGTTGCTGTAGCTGAACCTGATAACTATGATGCGCGTGCCAACTTAATGTGGGGTGCCACCATGGCTCTGAACGGTATTGCTCGTTCAGGAACGGCTAACGGTTGGACCGTGCATCCAATTGAGCACGAATTATCAGCTTATTATGATATTACGCACGGTGTTGGGTTAGGTATTCTAACACCACGGTGGATGAAGCGCGCTTTGTCAGCTGAAACCGAAGCACGCTTTGCACGTTTTGGTCGCGAAGTTTGGCATTTAAGTGGTGATGATGATCATGAAGTTGCTGAAAAAGCTATCCAAGCAACCTATGATTGGATTAAATCATTAGGTATTCCAATGACTTTGCCAGGTGTTGATATCAACAATGATGAAAAATTTGTTGAGATGGCGCAAGAAGCTGTGCGCATTGGTAATTTGGATAACAATGGTGGTTATGTCAATCTTTCAGTAGATGATGTGGTTGCCTTGTATCAAGCATCAATGACCACTGATGGATTTGAATAAATAATAATTGAAAGAATCAAAGTATTTCGAGCTTATCAAAGCGAGCTTTGATTCTTTTTCAATGTAGAAATGATGGAAAATATGAAAAAAATTGATAAAGGGATCCAGTTTGCTGGCCAAAACATCAGCATGTTTCGCTGTTTGGTGGACGATGAACCTTATACACAGCTAGAAAATCATACCTTAGTTTGTCCCCACGGACATCGTTTAGATTTGAATAAAAAGGGTTCACTTTATTTTTTAAATAAAGCTGTTAATACCGAATATGATGATAGTATGTTAGCTTCTCGACGTAAGGTTTTGTCAGCCGGCTTATTTGATGGTATCGTCAAAGCTGTCGCTGAAGAATTACCTAATCAACCACAACGTATTTTAGACGTTGGTACTGGTGAAGGGACACCATTAAAAAGATTATTAGACTTACGTCAGCAAGATGATACGGCAATTGGTTTTGATATTTCGAAAGCGGGTGTTAATTTAGCGACGCAATTAGAAACAGATGCTTTTTTTGCTGTTGCTGATTTAGCCAATCTACCATTTACGGATGCAAGTTTTGATAGCATCGTTGAATTCTTTTCGCCAAGTGCTTATGAGGAATTCAAGCGGGTTTTGAAACCTGGTGGTACTTTAGTGAAAGTGGTACCAGCTGCTGGCTACTTGCATGAATTACGTGAAATGTTATATCCAGTTGACTCACCAAAGCATACTTATCAAAATGATAAAGTGGTGCAACGATTTATGGAAAATTATCCAACGGCAACGCAACATGAGATTTCCTATGAGTGGGAAATTCCTAATGAATTATATGTTGATTTGTTACACATGACACCACTACATTGGGGTGCCCGACCAGAAACCCAAGCAATGGCAGAAAATATGCCTTTAAAAAAGGTCACAGTTAACGTTGTGGTTATGAATTATCAGAACTAATTGTGCATAATGTGGATAAAGTGTAGTCTTTTCCACAAAAAATTGTGGAAAAAGTGATGAAAGTTCGTTAAAATATATAGAATAGGGTGAAAGCCCAACAAACTATTTTTAAGGAATGGAGCCACGAGTATGTTTCCTGAACGCTTACGTGAATTACGAAAAGGTCGTAATATCACATTGGACAATCTTGCTGAAGAAATGAATAAACATCTTGAGCCGGGTCAAAAGCCAAATACAGCTGCTCAAATTGGAAACTGGGAACGTGGTGATCGTTCACCATCGTACATTGAAGTTCGCAAATTAGCTGACTTTTTCAATGTGTCAATGGATTTTTTGGTTGGCCGGGCAATGTCCGAAAAGACTGATTTATCATTACTATTTTTATCAGGTAAAGAAATTGATTTTAATGGTAAACCACTAACCGATCAGCAACGTTTTGATATTTTCCAATATGTTAATTCTTATTTGAATCCTGTATCGTATACTGCTGAAGACGATGTCCGTGGTAACCACCAAGAAAACTTATTCTAAAGGAATCCGTATGAACCAAACAGAATTAATTCGCTTTGGTACTGGTCGACAGCTCACTGAGATTGATTATCTTGGTGAGCTGTTGTCGTATCAAGCTTCGTTTAAAATGATACCATCAGTAAATCAGTTAATTATGCAAGTTAAGCAAGCCGTTAACGATATTAATCAGGGCTTTTTAGCTGATCAATTACCGGTACTTGAGGTGACGGATAGCATGATTGCTGATGTCCAAAAATATGTTGTGACCAAATTTCCAAAGCAACCTGCAAAGGGAAATGCTTTATGGTCACAATTAAGTGAAGCATTAGAAAATATTGATTTTCTTGTGCGCCATTTGCGTGATGCTTTAATTGAATATTTTAGTATGTACGGTTATGTGTCGACGCCTTTTGTTAAAGATTTATCGCAATATATTGCAGGACAACCAGTCTTAGAATTGCTGGCCGGTCATGGGTATTTGTCAGCTGGATTGCGGGCGCTAAACCCACAACAAACAGTGATTGCAACTGATAATCAATCATGGCGTAATCAACCTGATATTACCTTGATGCAACCAGTAACCGAGGTTGAAAACCTTGATGGTTTAGCAGCATTAGCTAAATACGCTGACCAAGTTGCTGTGATTATTATTAGTTGGGCGCCAGATACTTCGCAGTTGGATTGGAATTTATTACAAGTTATCCGGGAAAAATACGCCGATAAAAAGTTAATTGTGATTGGTGAATACCAAGGAGCGACGAATTCTAAAGCATTTTGGTTACACGCAAAAGTAACACCTATTTTGGCCGCCCATCATCAATCATTTGATTTAATTGATGAACAAGTTTATGAAGTAGAATAGGGAAGTTAGAGATGGTTACGGAAACAAAACGACAGCATTTAGCATTATTTATTGCAACGATTGTTTTAGGTTTAGTAGTGGGTTTTAGTTCATTGCTATTAGGACAATTGCTGGATATTGTTGAGCATTTATTTTTACACTTTGAAGAAAACGTTTTAGTACCAGTTGCAACGAATGCGACCCCTTTCAATCGCTTATTGTCGGTAACAATGGGTGGTATTATTGCAGCATTAATTTGGTACGCATTACGCCGTTACGGTAAAGCAACCATTAGTATTAATCAAGCTTTGCAGGGACAACACATGCCGTTTTGGTCAACGGTGGTCCACGTTATGGTTCAAATTTTTTATGTCGCAACTGGTGGCTCAATTGGTCGTGAATTGGCACCCCGTGAAGCAGGAGCGATGCTAGCACAACAATGGCAGAAAATTGCCCAACGTTTGGGGTT
The DNA here is from genome assembly GCF_058506735.1 of Weissella sp. ESL1139. Taxonomy (NCBI): domain Bacteria; kingdom Bacillati; phylum Bacillota; class Bacilli; order Lactobacillales; family Lactobacillaceae; genus Weissella; species Weissella sp. ESL1139. Next base: position 1,485,987 of record NZ_CP196375.1, on the reverse strand, counting down.
AGCTCATTTATCAAGTGACGATAAACGATTATTGATTGCAGCGGCAGCTGGGGCAGGATTCGCGGGCATTTACATCGCACCAATTACAGGGATGTTGTTTGCGGTTGAAATTTTACTTAAAAAAATTGATAAGAAGACCGTTGCCGTTAGTTTGGGGATGTCAATCATTGCCATGTTAGTTGGTTCGATTACCAAGGGGTTTGTACCATATTATTTTATTGGTGATAAAAACTTTACGTTGACGATGTTGCCCTTTGTTATTGTTGTTGGTATTTTAATGGGTATTTTAGGTGCCAGTTTCCGACGTGGTTTTCAATGGGCTGGTAAACAGGGTGCAACGCCTAAACAATTATTATGGCAATTACCATTAATTGCCTTGGTAACCGGTATTATTGCCATGTTTATACCACAAATTATGGGAAATGGTCGTGGACTAGCAGAATTTGCGTTTGTGCATGAAGATATGCATCTGGCAGGGTTCTTATTAGTTGGTGCGTTACTAAAAGCTATTGTTACGATCTTTACCATTAAAGCCGGGGCAGCAGGTGGTACGCTAACGCCGTCAATTGCCATTGGTGGCGCGCTAGGTGTACTAGTGGGATTTGCCTATGTTATGTTGGTACCTGGTGCTTCACTTGTGCAAGCTGGTGTGATTGGAGCAGTTGGTTTTCTAGCTGCTTCACAGCAAGCACCTTTGATGGCTTTGTTTATGATATTTGAAGTTTGTCATCTAGATTATTCTGCATTGTTACCACTAGGATTAACTGTCATTTTAGCCAGTGTATCTTCTAAGATGGTTTTAAAATAAATAATGATTATTGATTAGTTAAAAAACGAGGTTGGGAAATTTGTATTCCAACCTCGTTTTCGTTTTATTGTTTTTATTACAACATTAAATTTAGTCTTCGCTTTCAGGTAATACCATCCACAAGAATACATATAAAATAACACTTGGGAATGGCACAAAGGTTAGTAATACCCACAAAAGGCGTAACAAATTAACATTCCAGTTAAAGCGTTCCGCAATACCACCTAAAACACCTGAAATAACACGATGCTTTTTTGATCGATATAGTTTCATAATAGATTCCCTCCCTTGTATTCTTATCTTTATTATACAATAAAAAAAAGCTAAGCGTGTTGAGACACGATTAGCTTTTTTTGGTTTATTCAAATTTTGCTGCGGCGCGCTTGACCAAACGTGAATTTGCAAATAGAACTGCCAAGAAGATGCAGCCTAAGTTAGCAAATGTAAAGATCAAGAAGACACCCGCTGTCCCAAATTTAGCAATCAATTCTGGGAAAATCAAGCTGACACCAAAGTTGGTCAACCAAATCATCGCCGTACTAATTGAATTGAACGTTGTCTTTAATTGTTGTGGGAACATCTCTGATAACAACATCCAAGTTACTGGACTAAGCAAACCTTGTTGGGTAGCCAAGAAGTAAGCTAAGATCACTAACACTAAAATGTTATTCATAGATGGTGCTAACGGTGTTGCGTCCATCACCCAACTTAGTAATCCAAGACTAAAGACGTTTGATATCAAACCGATAGTTAGTAGTTTGTAAGATGAAATTTTCTCAACCACGCGACGACCGGCAAAGATGGCAATTGATGAAACAATACCAATCAAAACGTTACCGTATAGTGATGCACCTGAACCAAGACCAACTTTTTCAAGAATGGTTGATCCATAATACATAACAGTATTAATACCTGAAGCCTGTTGTATAAAACCAACGGTCAAACCAGCACCAAGTAAGTATAACGCTGACTTTGACGAGAAAATCAAATGCCAGTCGGTTTTATCACCTTGACGTAGTGACTCTTTAGCATCACTGATATTTTCACGGATATCTAGCTTCGGAAAGCCTAACTTTTTAAAGAGTCTTTTGGCGCGGTCACGTTGACGATCCAAAAGGTACCAAAACGGACTATTAGGGATTCTAGCAGATGCAATCCATAAGAAAATTGCTGGCACAGCAGCGGCTAGCATCATAATACGCCAAATTGGATGCCAATCGGGCCAAAGTGATCCAAGAATGGCATTTACTGTAAAGGCTGATAATTGACCAAGCACAATACCAATGGCATTCTTATTAACGTTTTGGGTTGCGAGTTTATCAGGTGAAATTTCGTCTAAATATAAAGGTGACAGACTCGATGCGCAACCAACCGATAATCCTAAAATAAATCGAGCAATAATTAACATCCAAGCGTTAATGGATAATGAACAAGCAATGGTAGCGATGGTAAAAATTGCTGCCACCCATTGTAGTAATTTCTTTCGACCTAGGTTATCCGCTAAAGTTGTAACGGCTAGAGCACCAAACATACAGCCTAAAACTAGTGAACTGGAAATCAATCCTTGGATCGACGGCTCAGCACCAATTTGGTCTGGTTTACTAATAAAAGTTAGCGCTCCGTTGATAACACCTGTATCATATCCGAATAGAAAACCACCTAACGCAATGATATACGATGTGTAATTTAAAAACGGATTATTTTTTTTGGGACTAGAATTTTCTTGACTTGAAATTAAGAGCACTTCCTTTCAGATTTAAAAAACTAAATTATCGTACTAAATAATTATTGACTTGTTTCCAAGCAAGTCTATTAAAATATAATTCCCCTACGAAGATTAGTGTACAACATATTAACTTAAATGAATATTAAAACACGAATATAGCAGGGGCTCAAGAGCGATGTTGATAGTAAAAAAGTCGAATGACAACCAGTATTGACGATTGTCATTCGACTTTTATTATTTTGTAAATTAGATGAATTGATTAGAAAGTTGAATGAATTCATCAATATCTTTTTTAATTAGATCAGCACCAGCTTGCCAGAAATCAGGCTTGGTTAAATCGACACCTAAGTGTTTTTGTGCTAATTCTTCGGTGGTCATATTAGCTGTATCACGTAACAAGGCAATGTAAGCTTCTTCGAAGTTATCTTGCGTTTGCGCCCATGCATAGATGCCTTGGCTGAACAAATAACCAAATGTGTAAGGGAAGTTATAGAATGGCACATCATCAATATAGAAGTGCAATTTTGATGCCCAGAAGTGGGGATGAGTTTCGTCTAAAATACCGCCAAAGGCTTCTTCTTGCGCAGCAGTCATTAACTCATTAAGACGTGCTGCTGGTACAAAGCCGTTTTGACGTTCTTCATAGAAGCTCTTTTCAAACAAGAAACGAGCGCGAATGTTTAAGAACATGGCAACGGGATTATCCATCTTAGCATCTAAAAGCACAACCTTTTCGGCATCACTTTTAGCAGATTGAACGTTGGCATCAGCAATTAACATTTCAGCAAATGTTGAAGCTGTTTCAGCAACGTTCATGGCATATGAGTCACGCCAAACGGGCAAATCAGTTAGGGTTGAAGTGTGAAAACCGTGACCGACTTCATGAGCAATGGTCGCTGAATCATTAACGGAACCCGTAAAGGTTGTGATAATACGTGATTCATGAATATCGGGCACACTTTCCATCCAAGCACCAGGCGTTTTACCTTGACGATTTTCTGCTTCAATCCATTGATTTTCAAAAGCATTTTTAGCAAAAGCAGCCATCTTAGGTGAATATTTACCAAAGTTCTTAATGATAAAAGCGGCTGCTTCATCATAAGTTAAGGTACTTGGCGTGTAGTCACCTAAGTTTGTGATAGGTGCTGATTGATCTTGCCAACCAATTTTTGATAAGCCAAGTAATTTTGCCTTGCGATCAAAATAAGCCTTGAACATGCCTTTATTGTCATCAACAACTTGCCACATCGTATCAAGTGTTGCTCGTGACATACGATTTAACTCTAAAGGTTCCTCAAGAAAATCTGAATAACCATGGGCTTTTTGTTCGGTTAAGCGGGCACCAGCCAAGTGGTTTATTGTATCAGCGGCCAAGTTTTCAGCGCTACCCCACATTTTTTCATATTGGTACATGATTTCAGCACGTGTGTCATTGTCAGGGTAATCATCAATTCGATTTAAAGCTTGACCAGCTGATAAGGTTTGCTGGTCCCCGTTTTCATCAGTATAGGTCATGGTTAAACCAGCACTGATTGTGTCATAGTGTTCTGACCAAGCATTTAAACCATCTAAACGTAAGTTATTCAATAATGATTCTGTTTGGTCATCTAACAAACGGTCAGCTTGTTGACGTAATTCAGTTAAATAAAAGGCAACTGGTGCGACTGACTTTTCAGCTAATGCTACGGCAAATTCCTTATCTGAGAATGTCGTTAATAATTTAGAAAAGGCATTCAATGGTGTCTGATAAGCAACATCTAATTGGGCCACTTTATTTTGATAAGGACGGTATTCAGGGTTGGTATAATCGGCAGCTGATAGTGCGTTCACAAACAAACCAGCTGTTTGTAGTCCAGAATCAATTACTTGGATGTCAGCAACCAACTTAGCAAATTCTGAATAGTCGCTATCATTTTGACGGTCATACTGCGCAACGCGCTCACTTAAATCAGTAATTTGTTTCTGCAATAAAGTTAGCTTTTCAGCAAATTGTGGTGAATGAATACCACCAGTGTAAATGGGGTCTAAATCCCAGTTTAATGAATAGGTCATGAATGTTCTCCGTAATCTCATAGTTTTTTAATTATTCTAGCATAATTAAGATAGATTAGAAATGCACCATAATAGCGTTATTAATCAGTCAATGATTAAGTGGCTATGCTATAATAATTTGAGTTAAATTAGTAGGAATCAGGTTTAGAGATTATTATGTTAAAAAAGCGTAAAAAATGGACGACAAAACGAAAGGTATGGACAAGCGTTATTACACTAGTCGTGGTTATTGGTGCTGCGATATTAGGTGCTGGTGGCTATTTCTTTCATGTTGCCGAAGTACGAGCAGAGAAGGACTTTGTTGGCAACGGGTTGGTTGATAAAAAAAATCCATTGTACCCACAACAAGAAAAGTGGTTAGCTGCTGATACACAAACATGGCATTTAAAAGCAGATGATGGTACAAAATTAGTTGGTAATTATTTACCAGCTGAAAAAAAGACTAAGCAAACAGTGATTGTGATTCACGGTTTTGGTGTCGATCATAAGGCAATGGCACCGTACGGGGAAATGTTCCATCGAATGGGCTACAATGTTTTAATGCCTGATGATCGGGCAGCTGGTAAATCAGAAGGTAAATTTATCGGCTTTGGTTATTTGGATGCTAAGGATTATCAAGGCTGGATTAAGCAGGTACTTCATAAAAATGGCCAAGATAGCCAAATTGCTGTGATGGGTGCTTCAATGGGTGCGGCAACAACGATGATGTTGTCAGGAATGAATCCACCACATCAAGTTAAAGCTTATATTGAGGATTCAGGTTATACATCAGTAGCTGACGAGTTAGATTATGAAGCAGCTAATATGTACGGCTTGCCTAAATGGTTGTCTAATATGTTAATTCCTGTTGTTTCAGGTTATTCAAAGGTCTTTGCCGGTTACAGTTATGGTCAAGCTGATGCCGAAAAGTTATTGGCTAATAATAAGCGACCAATGATGTTTATTCATGGTGGGGATGATCACTTCGTACCAACAAGATTTATGCAACCAGTCTATGAGGCAACTAATGGACCAAAAGAAAAGTATCTAGTACCTGGTGCGGCTCATGTGGATTCATATAAGACCGATCCGGCCAAATACGAAGCCAAGGTTGGTGCATTCTTAGATAAGCATTTTAATTAGAAAGGGATAATTATGGCGGAACATTAAGAAAAGTATCTAGTACCTGGTGCGGCTCATGTGGATTCATATAAGACCGATCCGGCCAAATACGAAGCCAAGGTTGGTGCATTCTTAGATAAGCATTTTAATTAGAAAGGGATAATTATGGCGGAACATTATTACACAGCCAACCCAACAACTGAACATGATGAAAAAACGTGGCAGTTTGAATTATTTGACCACAAATTAACGTTTACGACGGATGCGGGTGTCTTTTCACGCGAAACGGTCGACTATGGGACACGGACCATGTTGACGGCATTTAATCAGGAATTGCCGGTTGGAAAAATTCTTGATTTAGGTGCAGGTTATGGACCAGTTGCCATTAGTTTAGCAAAAGTCTTACCAAATCGTGAGTTTGTTGCGGCTGAAATCAATAGTCGTGCGGCTGAACTAGTACAACGTAATGCGCAACGTAATCATGTTGACGAACAAATTACTATTGTCCAATCAGATCGTTATCAGAATGTGACCGGTAAATTTGCGGCTATTCTGACAAATCCGCCAGTACGTGCGGGTAAACAAATTGTGTCAGATATGATTGCGGGTGCGGTTGATCATTTGGTCCCTGAAGGAACACTAACTGTTGTCTTACAAAAAAAGCAAGGTGCCCCTTCGGCTAAAAAGTTGATGGCTAAATTATTTGGTAACGTCCAAACAATCGCTAAGGATAAAGGATATTACATCTTGGAGAGTACGTATGTCGGCAACGCTAACGACTAATCAAATTAACTATTTCATGGGCGAAGCCTTGCGTGAAGCACGTAAAGCCGCTTTGATTGGTGAAGTACCCATTGGCGCTGTTGTTGTGCAAGATGGTCAAATTATTAGTCGGGCATTTAATTTGCGTGAGCATATGCAAGATGGTAGTCAACATGCAGAATATCAAGCAATTTTAGCGGCTAATCGTTTACAACACTCATGGCGTTTACCTAGAGCGCAATTGTTTGTGACGTTAGAGCCGTGCATTATGTGTGCGGGTTTGATTCAACAAACACGCATTACGGATGTTTATTACGGCGCAGATGATTCTAAAGCTGGAGGTGTGACGTCAATGTATGAATTACTGACAGATGACCGATTAAATCATCAAGTAACGGTTCATGCTGGTATTCGGGCGGATGAAGCCAGTGATTTGTTAAAACAATTTTTTAAAGCTGTTCGTAAACGAAAGAAAGCAGCGAAAAAAGCTCGCCGATTGGCTAATAAAAATACTAGCCAAAACGACTAGTTCTTGCTATAATATATGTCGGTGAGGCAAGTGTGCACTTCGAATTGTGTCAGGGTCGGAAGGCAGCAGCACTAAGGAGACCGTATATTGTGCTTCACTTCCTAAGTAAATGAGTAGAGGTTAGAACAGTGTTCTAGCCTCTTTTTGTTATCTAAACTGTTATTTATTTGTTTAAATGGTAGCTGTTATCAGAATGCTTTTTCTGATATTATTGGTAATGATAAGTTACACATGAATCAGTAATTGTAAAAGACTGATAGAAAAGGGGTCACACATGGCATATCAAGCTTTATACCGGACATGGCGTCCACAAAAGTTTAGCGATATGATTGGTCAAGAAGTCGTGACCAGAACATTAAAAAATGCCATTATTACGGGACAAACGACACATGCTTATTTATTTAATGGTCCACGTGGAACAGGGAAAACCTCAGCAGCTAAAATTTTTGCTAAGGCAATTAATTGTTTGCATCCTGTTGATGGTGAACCTGATGGCACGTGCGAAATTTGTCAGGCAGCCGATGCTGGCACATTGGGGGATGTCATTGAATTAGATGCGGCTTCTAACAATGGGGTTGATGAAATCCGAAAGATTAGAGAAGATGTCACTTATGCACCCACACAAGCTAAGTATAAGGTTTACATCATTGACGAGGTCCACATGTTGTCAACGGGAGCTTTTAATGCCTTATTAAAGACACTTGAGGAACCACCTGCTAATGTTATTTTTATTTTAGCAACCACGGAACCACAAAAAATTCCGGCAACCATTATTTCTCGTACGCAACGTTTTGACTTTAAACGTATTAATGCCAGTGCTGCTTATGATCGGATGGTTTATATCTTAAATGAGCGTGGCAATACCTATGATGAAGATGCTTTGCGAGTTATCGCAAATGCAGCTGATGGTGGGATGCGTGATGCTTTGAGTATTTTGGATCAAGCGCTATCCTTTGGTAACGGGCATGTTACGCTAGAAAATGCCTTATTAGTGACAGGTTCAGTTACACAAACATTACTTGGAGAATACGTTCAAAAAGTTGTGCAACGAGATACGAAGGGTGCCCTTGCTAAATTATCTGAAGTATTAGATGAAGGTAAGGATGCTAATCGATTTGTTGAAGATTTGATTAGTTATGCGCGTGATTTATTGTTGTATACGGAAGCACCGGAATTAGTGACAATTGTGCCAGATGAGATTTTTACCGAACTAGCTAAAGGGCAAGAAGCTTCAGTTTGGTATAATATGATTGATCACTTGAATGATACGCAGCAGCAATTGCGTTATACTAATCGCCCCGCAATTTATTTAGAGGTGCTAACAGTTAAGTTAAGTCAACCGGTCGTAACGCAGCCAACGAATGTTGCACCAACAACGGTAAAGTCGCAAATACAAGATAAGCCAGCACAAGCAGCCCGTGAGCATAAGGTACGGATGGCAGAGTCACATGAAGCGGCACCACAACCGGCGCCTATTGAACCAGGTGTCCAACAACAGGAAGCACCACGTCGCCAGACTACTGTAAATATTCGTGTGAGTGATGACCAAGCTTCAGTATTTACAGTTTTGTCTGAAGCAACTCGTGGTGATTTGAATCGGGTGAATGCTGTTTGGGCAGATATGGTTAATATGTTGCCAGTTTCAGAACAAGCAATGTTAAATGTATCACGTCCTGTCGCAGCGTCAGCTAAAGGGCTAGTTGTTGCTTTTAATTTTGATATTATTCGGCACAACGCGATGCAAAAGGAAGATTTGTTGCAAACGATGGTGACACAAATCCGTGAATTAACACAAGCCGCCAATGAGCGTCAACTAGTCTTTATTACAACTGATGGCTGGCAACAGTTACGCGCTAAGTATGTTGCCCAATTGACGCAACATCAAGGGCAAGCTCCTGTAGCCAGCAATGAAGCGCAGTCGCCAATTGAAGAAGTGGCACCAATGCCGGAACAACCAGAGGAAGCCAATGATAGTTTGGTTGACGAAGCCAAAAATATTTTTGATGCAGATTTAATTGAAGAAAAAGATGATTAAAATAAAAGAAATGAGGAATTGATACTATGTTCGGTGGACAAAATATGCAACAAATGATGAAGCAAGCTAAGAAGATGCAAAAGCAAATGGAAGATGAGCAATCAGCAATTTCAAAGACGGATTATGTTGGTCATGCACCTTCAGATGTTGTTTTGGCAACTTTTAATGGTGATCGTGAATTAAAGGATCTTCAAATTAATGAAGAGATTATTGATCCTGAAGACGCTGAAGGTTTAGCTGATATGGTTTTGGTAGCAGTTAATGATGGTTTGAAGCAAATTGAACAAGACCAACAAAAGCGTTTGGGACAATTTGCACCAAAGGGTATGTTCTAAGATATCAGTAGAAAGAAGGCAGTTGTATGCAATATCCAGAGCCAATTGCAAAATTAATTGATAGTTATACCAAATTACCAGGTATTGGCATTAAGACTGCGACGCGTTTAGCTTTTCATACAATTGATATGCCGGAAGACGATGTGACGAGTTTTGCGCAGTCTTTAATTTCGGCTAAACGTGACCTTCATTTCTGTTCGATATGTGGTAATTTAACGGAAACAGATCCATGTGCGATTTGTTCCGATACTAGTCGTGACCAAAGTACCGTACTAGTGGTGGCTGAAGTAAAAGATTTGATGGCCATTGAAAATACAGGTGAGTATAAAGCGTTGTACCACGTTCTTCATGGTGTTTTATCACCACTTGAAGGTAAGGGACCAGATGATATTAATATCGAAGGGTTGGTTAATCGACTACAAAAAGATGACACGATTCAAGAAGTGATTGTGGCAACCAATGCTAATGCTGAAGGTGAAGCAACTGCTATGTATCTGTCACGCTTGTTAAAGCCAGCTGGGTTGAAAGTTTCTCGTCTAGCAACTGGTTTGTCAGTCGGTAGTGATATTGATTACGTTGATCAGATTACGTTAATTAAAGCCGTTGAAGGGAGGACGCAATTATAATGTTTAAATTACACCGTAAACGTCCAAAGTTTGATGCACAACAATATGATGATCGTTTGAATCAAGCAATTGAACACACAAAGTATAATTATGAAAAAGCGCGTTTATCTGAAGAGGCGATGTTCGACAGTGATATTGCGCCACAAATGATTAAGGCTGAAACAGCACTTGCTAAGCAAAAGTATTTTTTTGTTTTACGGGCTGCTCGCCAACGGGGGATGAAAGGCCACTGGTCAACAGCTTTTGTACATCCTGAAAAATAAGGTAACGATTATGTGTTTTTACTAACTTTAAACTGAATTTTCATGTATAATAGCGAGAAAAGGAGGTATGTTAAATGATTGGATTACACATTTTCTTCGGTATTATGATTGTGGTCGGTGCTGTGGCAACGGCAGTATCATTCCAAGGAGATACTGATAAGTTGACTAAGGCACAAAAGTATTCATTGATCTTAACAACATCAGCAATTGGTTTGACGATTGTATCAGTTATTTCAGTATACGCATCAGTATACATTGGCTTGGTACTATTCTTATTGCTAGCTGCATATGAATACTTTGCTTTTATTCGCGTCGCACATTCTAAATAAGAATTTAATATTAGTTATTTTTGAAAGTGGTCAAAAAGATTTTAGTGCGATACTAAGCTCTTTATGACCACTTTTTCAATCAAATAAAAATGCTGTTATTTGCCACAAGTATGGTTTATCGTAGCGATTTTATGTTCAATTATGTTGTGAAGTTATTAATTTTGTTGGTATAATAAAAAATAAACAATGATTAGGAAGCGGTGAAATACATGTCAGGGACATTTATTACGTTTGAAGGTCCTGAAGGCGCAGGAAAAACATCAGTGTTACGAGCAATTGTTGAACGCCTAACTCCCATACTCAAAGATGACCTAGTGTTAACCAGGGAACCAGGGGGGACTGGCAGTCCAGTTGCCGAGGCAATTCGTGATTTAGTTTTAGATCCTAATTTGCCTAGTATGGATGCTTGGACTGAAGCTTTCTTGTATGCAGCATCTCGACGCCAGCATTTAGTTGATACGGTTTTACCAGCTTTAGCGGCTGATAAAGTTGTCATTAGTGATCGCTATTTAGATAGTTCTATTGCCTATCAGGGTGGCGGTCGAGATTTAGGTGTTGATGCTATCACGACAATTAATCAATTTGCAACTAATGGCGTGATGCCAGCAGCGACAGTTTATTTAGATATTCGTCCCGAAGTGGGCTTAAAACGCATTCAAGAACATCGTCAAGATGAAGTTAATCGCTTGGACGTTGAAACTTTGTCATTTCATCGTCGCGTTTCTGATGCTTATCATAAATTGGCAGCACAATATCCAGAACGTTTTTTAATTATTAATGCTGAGCAGGACTTAGCAAAGGTTATTACAGATACATGGACAGCACTGATACCAATACTTGGTATCCAGGACTAGGAGGTTTTCACATTATGAAAATGATTATTGCAATTGTACAAGATAAAGATGCGAATAAGTTAGGTGGTAAATTTGTGAAGGCAAACGTTCGGGCAACCCGTTTAGCAACATCTGGTGGCTTTCTTCGTTCTGGAAACACGACCTTTATGATTGGTATTGAAGACGATCGTGTGCAAGAAGTTTTGGATTTGATTGAAGATACATCACATACTCGTAAGCAATTCATGACACCTGCAGTTAGTCTTGATGTCGCTATGGAATCAACAGCTGCAACTCCAATGGAAGTACAAGTTGGTGGTGCAACGGTCTTTGTTCAAGATGTTGAACAATTTCATCGCTTCTAAGAGGTGCTCATGAACGCCAAAGAATTAATTGCGCGTGTTAACGATTTGCAACCTCAGTTGATTGCGCAACTGGAAAAGGCGTCAGCAAGCCAACAACTTGCTCACGCCTTTTTGTTTACAGGTCCAGTTGGACGTGGTCAAACTTTAGTTGCTGAATGGTTAGCAATGCGATTAATGTGTCCAAATGTCACAGCAGATGGCCAACCTGATGGTACTTGTAATCAATGTCAACGTATCGCGAATCATGAACATCCAGATGTGATTGAAGTTCAGCCAAATGGTAAAAGTATCAAGGTTGATCAAGTTCGCTTTTTAAAAGAAGAATTCACTAAAACAGCAGTTGAAGGCTGGCAAAAAATATTTATTATTGATGGAGCTGACACAATGACGACCAGTGCGGCTAATAGTTTGCTCAAGTTTATTGAGGAGCCAGCACCTGGTCAGACGGCCATTTTAATTGCTGAAAATAAGGCGCAATTATTACCAACAATTGTTTCGCGAACACAAGTCATCAATTTTTCGACGATTAGTCAAGAACAATTCGCACAGTCATTGCTGAATATGGGATATCAATCAAAGCAAGTTGCCTTAGTACAATCGCTAACTGATAGTACCGAAGTGGCGCAAACATGGTTAGAAGACAATTGGTTTAATGATGCAACGCAAGCTGTTGTGACATTAGCAACCATGATGCTGGAAAATTCTAACCAAGCTTTTACCCAAGTGCAAACTACTTTTATACCGTTAGCGAGTGATCAAAGTAGTCGCCAAGTTATTTTAATGATGTTTGCCCAAGTATGGCGAGATATTTTGCTTACTAAAACCGGTGTGGTGGCAAGCCATTTTGGTAAAGATTGGTCACCATTGATCCAACGCTATGACGTGGACACATTATTGGCAGTTGTTAAGATTGTCTTAGCAGCACCACAAAAATTACAAATGAATATTAATTTTCAAACAACATTAGAAACAACTATATTATCAAGTCAATTTAAGTTAGCAGGTTTATCATGAAACAACAGAAAAGTTTTGGTACCCAGTCAACGGGAACCTTATATTTAGTACCAACGCCAATTGGTAATCTTGGTGATATGACAAACCGTTCAATTGAAGTCATGCAAGCAGTTGATTTAATTGCAGCAGAAGATACACGCCATACGCAACAGCTGTTAAATCAGTTTAATATCGAAACAAAGCAAATTTCTTTTCATGAACATAATAAGGAAAATCGCATTCCTGAATTAGTGACGCGCTTACAAGAAGGTATGAGTATTGCCCAAGTTTCTGATGCGGGAATGCCATCAATTTCGGATCCAGGTCATGAACTTGTTAAAGCCGCAATTTTAGCAGATATTCCAGTTGTACCAATTCCAGGTGCCAGTGCTGGTATTACGGCATTGATTGCTTCGGGATTAGCGCCACAACCATTTATGTTTTATGGCTTTTTGTCCCGCAAACCTAAAGAACAGGTTAGTGAGCTTGAGACATTGAAGAATCATCAAGAAACGATGATTTTTTATGAAGCACCACATCGTTTGGGCAAAACGTTAAAATCAATTGAAACGGCCTTTGGACCCGATCGACAAGTTGTTTTGGCGCGTGAGTTAACAAAGCGTTATGAGGAATTTTTGCGTGGTACTGTTGCAGAACTAGTTGCTTGGACAAAGGAAAATGAAGTGCGTGGGGAATTTGTGGTCCTAGTTGCAGGAAATGATCAAGCAGAAACGGAACTTGATGATGATCCATTGGCTGATTTAACACCGATTGAAGCTGTCCAAGCTTTGGTTGACAATGGTCTTAAACCAACAGCTGCAATTAAACAAATTGCTAAGCAACGGTCATTGGATCGCCAAGCATTATATTTACAATATCAAGGAGAGAATAAATAATGGCTGTAGAATTTTATATGCCACATGAAGTGGTCTACTATGAAGCAGATGTTACTGGTAAGTTAAGTTTGCCAATGATTTATAATTTGGCAATTCTTAGTTCAACGCAACAAGCGATTGAATTGGGAATTGGACCAGAGTATACGCATGCCAAAGGTGTTGGTTGGATTGTTTTACAGCAACTTGTCACGATTAACCGACGTCCTGATGATGGTGAAAAAATTACCTTGTCAACAACAGCTAAACAATTCAACCCATTTTTTGCTCGTCGCGAGTATCGTTTAATTGATGAACAAGGCAATGATCTGGTTGTGATGGATGGCTTATTCTCAATGATTGATATGAATAAGCGTAAGTTAGCTCGTATTCCTAAAGATATGGCCGAGGCATACCAACCAGAACATGTTCGTAAAATTGCGCGGTTACCAGAAGTAGCTGGTTTTGATGACGAACAACCAGTCGACTATGCAAAAGAATATGAAGTTCGTTATTTAGATATTGATTCAAATCACCACGTTAATAATTCAAAGTATGCAGATTGGATTGAAGATGTGTTGCCATTAGAATTTTTGACAACCCATGAACCAACGGCTATGAATATTAAATATGAACATGAAGTGTTGTTTGGTGATACCGTTAAATCAGAAGTACAAATTGATAGTAATACAACGAAACATCGTATTATGTCGGGGGATGTTCTATCAGCAGAAGCAACAATCGATTGGACGTTAACTGATAATTAGGCTAAACTAAAAGTATTAAGAACATAAGGAGAGTATAAATGTCCGTATTAGTATTAGGGGGAGCTGGCTATATTGGTTCTCACATGGTAGCGACTTTGTTAGCCGCTAACCGTGATGTTGTAGTTGTTGATAACCTATTAACAGGTCATCGCGCATCAGTGCCTGAAGGGGTGCCTTTCTACGAGGTTGATATTCGTGATAAGGCAGCATTGAGCGAAGTATTTGAAAAAGAAAATATTGAACAAGTCGTGCACTTTGCGGCATCTTCAATTGTGCCAGAATCAGTTGAAAAGCCACTAAAGTATTTTGATAATAACGTTTACGGTATGATTAATTTACTTGAAGTTATGTTAGACTTTGATGTTAAGCAAATTGTCTTCTCATCAACGGCCGCAACTTATGGTGTTGCTAAAGAAAATCCCATTAAGGAAACGACACCACAAAATCCAATTAACCCATATGGTGAATCAAAGCTTCAAATGGAACACATCATGAAGTGGGCTGACCAAGCTTATGGTTTGAAGTGGGTTGCTTTGCGTTACTTTAATGTTGCCGGTGCTAAGGCTGATGGTTCAATTGGTGAAGATCACCCAACTGAAACACATTTGGTGCCAATTATTTTACAAACTGCATTGGGACAACGTGAAAAGATTATGATGTTTGGTGATGATTACAATACACCAGATGGCTTTAACGTGCGTGATTATGTGCATGTTATGGATTTGGCTAATGCCCATGTTTTGGCATTGGATTACTTGGCTAAGGGTAATGACTCAAATCAATTTAACTTGGGTTCAGCGAACGGTTTCTCAGTTAAGCAAATGGTTGAGGCTGCTCGCGAAGCTACTGGTAAAGAGATTCCAGCTGAAGTTGGACCTCGTCGTGCCGGTGATCCTGATTCATTGGTTGCTTCATCAGCTAAGGCGCGTGAAGTCCTTGGTTGGGAACCAAAGTATGATGATGTCAAGGAAATTATCGGTACAGCTTGGAACTGGCTACAAAAGCATCCAAATGGCTACGAAGATCGGTAATTAAGAATAAAGATAAATCAATATTGTTAGACTTGTTTGGTCATGTCTGACGATATTGATTTTTTTATTGACAGAATTTTCTTTTTTAAGTAATAAAGATGTCGTGATTTTAAATTTGCGGTAAAATGAGTAATAGTATTCTACAAATAAAGGAGTCAGGTAATATGAAAACCATTGCTTTTGATACAAGCAATCAACCTTTAAGTGTTGCATTATTTGAAGATGATCATTTAATTGATCAGCGTGAAACTAATGTACGCCGTAATCATTCAACCCAATTATTGCCATTTATTGATGAACTCGTCCAACAAGCTAATTGGACACCCCAAGATTTAGATAATGTCATTGTTAGCCAAGGACCTGGTTCATATACAGGCCTACGAATTGCAGTGACAACAGCTAAAACGTTAGCATTTACTTTGGGTATTACCTTAACGGGTATTTCAAGTCTAGCTTTGCTAGCTAGCAATGTGGCTGATACTGATGCATTAATCGTACCTATTATGGATGCACGTAACGACAATATGTATGCTGCACAATATCAGTGGCAAAATGGCAAGTTAGTTGCAGTTAAAGCAGATGACCATATGAATATTGATGGTCTGAAAGCATCATTAACTGATCAAAATCAAACCATTATTTTTGTTGGTGAATGGCAACGCTTTGAAGAACAATTACGGACGGCATTCCCACAAGCTAAATTTGCCAGTGATAATTTGCCACACGCTGCCAATAGCCTATTACTAGCTAAAGAAGCAACGCAATTAACCGATATGGATGATATTCATCAATTCGTACCACAATATCATCGTTTATCACAAGCAGAATCAGATTGGGCTAAGGCACATCCTGATGATTACGGTGAACACACCTATGTGGAAAAAGTTTAATGAATGGTTACAACGAGTAATGCAGTCAACTGTTGAAAGTAAACAGCAGTCATATCAAATTATGGTTTTGGGTGATTTAGAGCTCGAGTTTCGACCTGCACAAGTTTCAGATTTGGATGATATCTATGCTTTAGAAGAGACAGTATACGCTGATAAACCAATTTGGCCAAAGGAATCTTTTGCTAAAGAATTAGCGCGAACACAAGATCGCTTGTATTTGGTTGTGCAGCATCCAGTAACTGGTGAGGTAGTCGCTTTAGTTGGGGCGGCTTTTCGACCAGGTATTCATGAAGTTCATATTACCAATATTGTTGTTGCACCAGATTGGCAAGACCAGGGCATTGGTACTTTCTTGTTACTATATATCATGATTATTGCGCAACACTTAGATTTTCATCGTATTTCGTTAGAAGTGCGAGTTTCAAATGAACACGCAAAAGCGTTGTATGAACGGATTGGTTTTCAGGTTATTCGACGTAAGACGCACTATTATGGCAAAGATGATGAGGACGCCTTTGATATGGCACAAATTTTAGGGAATCAAATTGATCATGAACTTCTTGTATAAAACCGCACTTAATGCGCAACAATTATTAACATTGGCAGATAATGCCTATCCGGCAGGGTCGCCTTGGCAATTACAGACGTTTGAACAAGATTTAGCAAATGAATACACCCATTATATGGGGATGGTTAATGCACAAGGTGAATTAATCGGCTTTGCAGGTGGTACGTATTTGGACAATGTATTAGACATTAGTAATGTGGCGATTGTTAAAGCCTATCAAGGTCAGCATCTGGGTGAAGTATTGTTGCGGCAATGGTTTGCAGAATTTTCTGATGGAACAAATGTGTTATTAGAAGTACGTGAAAGTAATCGTGCAGCCCAATATTTATATCAACGACTTGGTTTTGATAGTTATCGACGCAGGAAAGCTTATTATAATCATCCAGTTGAAGATGCTGTTCTAATGATGCTGACATTACCAATAAAATTAAAGGAGTAGAGCATGACAGAAATACGTTATATCATGGCATTTGAATCAAGCGCTGATGAAACAAGTGTCGCCATCGTAAAAAATGGTGTTGAAATTATTAGTTTGGAAACCGCAACACAAATTAAAAGCCACCAACGTTTTGGTGGTATTGTGCCAGAAGTTGCGAGTCGGCATCACATTGAGCAAGTTACTATTTTAGCTGATGCTGCTTTGACGGATGCGGGGTTAACTTATTCTGATTTAACCGCAGTTGGGGTTACCCAAGGACCAGGACTTGTTGGGGCGTTACTAATTGGGGTGACAGCTGCGAAGACAATTGCTTGGGCACATCATTTACCACTCGTACCGGTGATTCATTTGGCTGGTCATATTAGTGCCGCTAACTTTGTGGCACCAATTGAATATCCAGCACTAGCCTTAATGGTTTCAGGTGGTCATACAGAATTAGTTTTGATGCCCAAGGAATATGAATATGTTGTTATTGGTGATACGCGTGATGATGCTGCCGGCGAAAGTTATGATAAAGTTGGCCGTACCATGGGATTGAAATATCCAGCTGGTAAAACTCTAGATGAAATGGCGCATCGTGGTAAGCCAGCATATAATTTACCACGTGCTTTGTTGAATGATGAAGCTTATGATTTCTCATTCTCGGGACTCAAAAGTGCGGTCATTAATTTAATGCATAATGCGGATCAACGTGGCGAAACTGTTGATCACGATGATTTAGCAGCTTCATTCCAAGAAGCAGTGATTGAAGTATTAGTGACGAAGACTGCTCGGGCGTTGGATAACTACCCAGTTAAGTCATTTATTGTGGCTGGTGGTGTTGCTGCCAACCGTGGGTTACGTGATGCATTAACTGATATGATGGCTAAGCGCTCAGCAATTAACTTCTTACCAGTACCGATTAAGCTGGCTGGTGATAATGCGGCAATGATTGGTGCAGCTGTTGATATTGCTTATCGTCATGGTAAACGTGGTGATTGGGCTTTGAATGCTGATCCGGCTTTGGAGTTTGATTATCTAGATATGTAAAGTAATAAAAAAGAGACGCGCACTTCAAAAATGCGTGTCTCTTTTTATGTTCAAAAATCATTTTCCTACTATAATAATGTAGAAATTTTAGTTAGCTCTTTCAAGCAATGATTCACTGATGGCAATTAGGGTATCTTTAGCGTCGCCGTCAGGTAACTCATTTAGTTTTGCTAAAGCATTATCAGTATATTCACTAGCTAATGCGATAGCTTCGTCAACAGCACCACTCGCAACGACCATGTCACGTAATGCAATTGATTCTTCATTAGTAATCTGTTCCTTTTTAACTAACAATGCCTGAATATCTTGATTATCTTGCATAGCGATGATTAATGGTGCTGAATAAACACCTTCACGAACGTCTTGAAGTGTTGGCTTACCTAAGTCGACATTATTTGACTGGTAATCTAAAATATCATCTAATATCTGGAAAGCCATGCCGACATTGTAGGCGAATTCTGATACTAAAGTCATGAATGACTCAGGTGCGCTACCGTTAGCAGCACCTAGTTGAGCTGATAAGACGAATAGAGCAGCTGTTTTACCACCAATTTGTTCCTTATAATCAGCTAAAGTCATATGACGATCGTAGTGGTTGGTACGTTGTGTTAATTCTCCGGCTAAAATATCTTCTAACAAAGAAGTGGCTTGGCGTACTAATTTCATATCATTAGTATGGAAGGCAAGTGTCTTAAACGTTGCGGCGAATAAATAATCACCAGCGTAAGCGGCAATGTCTTTACCAAAACGAGATTGGATGCTTGGTGCATGACGACGTTCAGGTGAATCGTCGATAATGTCATCGTGTACTAGCGTAGCTGTATGTAACATTTCGACTGCAGCTGCGATGTATTTTAAATCTGAATTATTGCGTGGGTAGAATTCACCTATAATCAGTGCAAAGGCAGGGCGTAACATTTTACCGCCGGCACGGAACATATCCAATAGCGCTTGTTCAACTTCTTTGTCATTCGCTTGTAATGAATTTTGAATAATCAATAACACATCTTGGAGTTCCTTTTGAACTGATGGAAAGTTCTCCCACATTGGGTGGATTTGCGTAAGTGTTTGTTTCATTAATTTGGTATTCCTTAAATCTGCTATATAGTAAAACTCAATTTTGACATAACGTCTTTTAAACTAGTTTCTATTATATATGAAAAAAATAGAATTAGCAGACAAAATTTCATCAAAAAAACATTTTTGAAATTTCAAGAGTTTTTAATAGCATTTTTTTAAGAAATTGTGTATTATGAAAAACGTTGCGTCACATGAATTGAACTTACAAAAATTAGTTTAAAAAAAGTGAACAAAACACTTGCTAATGCAGTATAACTGCTGTATTATATTCAAGTACGCTAATCGGAGGGTGTTTCTGACATCCCAAGTATTAGTGTGCATTAACGAGCAATGATGTGGGAGGTTGCGACACACCCGGCAGCATTGCCACGAGGCCCATTGCCATGGAGCCTTGTGGGGCGTGTCGGTAGTTTCCACGGAGTTAGTTTCATATTCCAATATGGACGAAGGGAGAATTATCATGGCAAACAAAAAGATCCGTATCCGCTTAAAGGCATACGAACACAAGATTTTGGATTCATCAGCTGAAAAGATTGTTGAAACAGCAAAGCGTACAGGTGCTGAAATTTCAGGTCCTATTCCATTGCCAACAGAACGTACAGTTTACACAGTTTTGAGTTCACCTCACAAGCACAAGGATGCACGTGAGCAATTCGAATTGCGTACTCACAAGCGTTTAATTGACATCATGAACCCAACTGCAAAGACCGTCGACGCATTGTCAAAGTTGGAGTTGCCAAGTGGTGTTGATATCGAAATTAAGTTGTAATCCTTATAACTTTAATTAAAGATCGATAAACTTGCCTGGTTATGCATTTAACTAACTAAAATTTATAATTACTATTTGAAAAGGAGATAGTCATGACTACTAAGGGTATCTTAGGCCGCAAAGTCGGCATGACTCAGGTATTCACTGAGACTGGTGAACTTATCCCTGTAACGGTTGTTGAAGCTACGCCAAACGTCGTTCTACAAGTTAAGACTTTGGAGAACGATGGTTACAACGCTTTGCAATTGGGTTACCAAGATAAGCGCCAAGTTTTGAGCAACAAACCTGAGCAAGGTCACGTTGCCAAAGCAAACACGACCCCTAAGCGCTACATTCGTGAAATCCGCGATGCTGAGGGAGAATTCAATGTTGGGGATGAAGTAAAGGTTGATATCTTTGCCGCAGGGGAAGCTGTTGACGTTACTGGAATTACGAAGGGTCATGGTTACCAAGGTAACATTAAGAAGGATGGCCAAGCTCGTGGACCTATGGCTCACGGTTCTCGCTATCACCGTCGTCCTGGTTCATTGGGTGCCATTATTAACCGCGTCTTCAAGGGTAAGAAGTTGCCTGGACGTATGGGTAACCGTAAGCGTACTGTACAAAACTTGCAAGTTGTTCGCGTTGATGTAGAAAACAACGTGATCTTGGTTAAGGGTAATGTTCCTGGTGCCAACAAGTCACTTGTTACTGTTAAGTACTCAAAAAAAGCTAAGTAATAAGGACGAAGGGAGGAAATTAACATGACTAAGGTTGCTTTGTTTAAGCAAGACGGTTCAAATGCCGGAGATATTGAGCTAAACGCTTCAGTATTCGGTGTAGAACCAAACAACAGTGTCATTACGGATGCCGTATTGATGCAACGTGCTTCAATGCGTCAAGGAACTCATGCCGTTAAGAACCGTTCAGCGGTTTCTGGTGGTGGAAAGAAGCCTTGGCGTCAAAAGGGTACGGGTCGTGCCCGTCAAGGTTCAATCCGTTCACCACAATGGCGTGGAGGTGGAATTGTCTTCGGACCTACTCCACGTTCATATGCCTACAAGATGCCTAAGAAGGCTTACCGTTTGGCATTGAAGTCAGTGTTGTCACAAAAGGTTTTGGATTCATCATTGGTAGTTGTTGATGGTTTGTCATTCGACGCACCAAAGACTAAGGAATTCAAGGCAGTTTTGAACAACTTAAACGTAAATGAAAAGACGTTGGTTGTCTTGGACGATGATAATGCTAATGCAGCACTAGCAGCACGTAACTTAGAAAACGTGACTGTTATGACTGCAAAGGGTGTTAACGTGCTTGACGTAATCAACAACGATAAGTTGGTTGTAGTTCAATCAGCTTTGGCACAAGTTGAGGAGGTTTTGGCATAATGGACGCACGCGATATCATTTTGCGCCCGGTCATCACTGAACAAACGATGAACGTTTTAGATGAAAAGCGTTACACGTTTGAAGTTGATGTTCGCGCCACAAAGCCACAAATTAAGCGCGCTGTTGAAGAAATTTTTGACGTTAAAGTTGAAAAGATCAACACAGCTAACGTAAGTGGTAAATTGAAGCGTCAAGGACGTTTCTCTGGTTACACTAAGAAGCGTAAGAAGGCAACTGTTACGTTGTCTGCCGCTTCACAGGACATTCAATTGTTCAACGAAAACTAATTAGGAGGAAATTAGCGTGGCTATCAAAAAGTACAAGCCAACCTCTAACGGTCGTCGTAACATGACTTCTTCAGATTTTTCTGAAATCACAAAGACGACGCCCGAAAAGAGCTTGTTGGAATCAAAGTCAAACACTGGTGCTCGTAACTCATACGGTCACATGACTGTACGCCACCGTGGTGGTGGACACAAGCGCCAATATCGTATTATCGACTTCAAGCGTACTAAGGACGATGTACCAGCTAAGGTTGTTGCGATCGAATATGATCCAAACCGTACTGCAAACATCGCTTTGCTACAATATACTGATGGTACTAAGTCATATATCTTGGCACCTAAGGGTCTAGAAGTTGGTATGACAGTTCAATCTGGAGATGATGCTGATATTAAGTTGGGTAACGCCCTACCATTAGCAAAGATTCCTGATGGAACTCAAATTCACAACATTGAATTAAAGCCTGGTCATGGTGGACAACTTGTTCGTTCAGCCGGAGCTTCAGCTCAAGTGTTAGGTAAAGAAGGAAAGTACGTTCTAGTTCGCCTACAATCAGGTGAAGTTCGTATGATCTTGGCTACTAACCGTGCCACAGTTGGAGTTGTTGGAAATGAACAACACTCATTGATTAGCTGGGGTAAGGCTGGTCGCCGTCGTTGGAAGGGTCAACGTCCACACGTTCGTGGATCTGTAATGAATCCTAACGATCACCCTCATGGAGGTGGTGAAGGAAAGGCTCCTGTTGGAATGCCATCACCTTTGTCACCATGGGGTAAGAAGACAGCTGGTAAGAAGACTCGTAACGCTAAGGCTCGTTCAACGAAGTTTATCGTTCGTAGCCGCAAGAACAAGTAAAATAGTACCAGCTACTATATAAGTTTTTAAAAAACGAGAGGAGGACCTCAAAATGGGTCGTAGCCTAAAAAAGGGACCATTTGCTGACGCTTCATTATTGAAGAAGGTCGAAGAAGCTAATGCTTCTGACAAACATACTGTCATCAAAACATGGTCACGTCGCTCAACGATTTTCCCTAGCTTTATCGGATTGACATTTGCAGTTTACGATGGTCGTAAGCACATGCCAGTTTTGGTACAAGAAGACATGGTTGGTCATAAGCTTGGAGAGTTCGTTCCTACGCGTACGTTCCGCGGACACGCAACAGATGACAAAGCAACTAAGCGTAAGTAATTAGGAGGACAATACAATGGCTGAACAAATCACGTCAGCACGCGCCACGGCCAAGATCGTTCGTGTCGCACCACGTAAGGTCCGCCTAGTGCTTGACCAAGTTCGTGGTAAGTCTGTGGCAGAGGCATTTGCAATTTTGCAATTCATGCCAAACCACAGCTCAGAAGATGTATACAAAGTGTTGAACTCAGCAGTAGCTAATGCTGAGAACAACTTCTCATTAGATCGTGAAGATTTGGTAGTCGCTGAAGCCTTTGCTAACGAAGGACCAACGCTAAAGCGTTTCCGTCCACGTGCCAAAGGTTCAGCTTCACCAATCAACAAGCGTACAAGCCACATTACAATTGTGGTAAAAGAAAAGTAAGGAGGATTGAGTCATGGGTCATAAAATTAACCCAAATGGTATGCGTATCGGCATCATCCGCGACTGGGATGCAAAATGGTATGCAAACAAGAAGGACTTCGCAACAACTTTGCATGAAGATTTAAAGTTGCGTGAGTACATCGAAGCTAAGTTGGCTGATGCTTCAATTTCACGTGTTGAAATTGAACGTACTGCTAACCGCGTAAACATCTCAATCCACACTGCTAAGCCAGGTATGGTTATTGGTAAGGGTGGTTCTGAAGTTGATGCATTGCGTAACGAGCTTGCTAAGATCGTTGCCAAGGGTGAACGTGTTCACATCAACATCATTGAGATTAAGAAGCCTGATTTGGACGCCCACTTGGTAGGTTCACAAATTGCAGCAGACTTGGTTCGCCGTGTGGCTTTCCGTCGTGCAATGCGTAGTGCCATCCAACGTGCAATGCGTGCTGGTGCCAAAGGTGTCAAGACGCAAGTTTCTGGACGTTTAAATGGTGCAGATATGGCTCGTGTAGAGCAATATACTGAGGGTACAGTGCCATTGCACACATTGCGTGCAGACATTGACTACTCATGGGATGAGGCAACTACACAATTCGGTCAAATCGGAGTTAAGACTTGGATTTACCGTGGTGATATTTTGCCAGAGAAAAAGTCAGTAAAGAAGCAAGGAGGCGAGTAACATGCTAGTTCCAAAGCGTGTAAAGTACCGTCGCCCACACCGCGGTAAGATGCGTGGTGAGGCTAAAGGTGGTAAGACAGTAGCTTTTGGAGATTTCGGTTTACAAGCTACTGAATCACACTGGATTACAAACCGTCAAATCGAGGCTGCTCGTATTGCTATGACGCGTTACATGAAGCGTGGTGGTAAAGTATGGATTAAGATTTTCCCACACTTGTCATACACGTCAAAGGGTGTTGGTGTTCGTATGGGTAACGGAAAAGGTACCCCAGAAGGCTGGGTAGCACCTGTCAAGCGCGGCAAGGTACTATTCGAAGTTGCCGGTGTTCCTGAAGACGTTGCTCGCGAAGCCTTGCGTCTTGCATCTAACAAGTTGCCAGTCAAGACTAAGATCTTGGCTCGTCAAGTGGAGGGTGAATAATGAAGATCAAGGATCAACAAAACGAAATCAAGGGTCTCAGCCAAGCTGAGCTAGTTGCCAAGGAAAAGAGCTACAAGGAAGAGTTATTCAACTTGCGTTTCCAATTAGCTACTGGTCAACTTGAGAACACGGCTCGATTGTCAGAAGTACGCAAGCAAATTGCCCGTATCAAGACGGTCATTCGTCAACAAGAATTGAACAAGTAGACTAAGAGAGGAGACCGTTCGTTATGACTGAAGCTCGTAACACACGTAAGGTTTACCAAGGCCGCGTGGTTTCAGATAAGATGGATAAAACAATTACTGTTGCCATTAACACTTACAAGAACCACCCAGTTTATGGTAAACGTGTTAAGTACACGAAAAAGTTTAAGGCTCACGATGAGAACAACGAAGCTAAGACAGGTGATTTGGTACGTATCATGGAGACACGTCCAACATCAGCTACAAAGCGCTTCCGTTTGGTAGAAATCGTAGAGAAGGCCGTTATTATCTAATCGTTTAATCTCGAATAATACCAATAACGGAAGGAGGACAAAATCGTGATTCAACAAGAGAGTCGTTTAAAGGTTGCTGATAACTCAGGTGCACGCGAAATCTTGACTATCAAGGTATTGGGTGGATCTGGTCGTAAGTTCGCCGGAATCGGTGACATGATTGTCGCAACTGTTAAGCAAGCTATTCCTGGTGGAAATGTTAAGAAGGGTGACGTTGTTAAAGCCGTTATCGTTCGTACTGCCGCTAGTACACATCGCGCTGATGGTTCATACATCAGCTTCGATGAAAACGCTGCTGTTATCGTTAAGGATGACAAGAGTCCTGTAGGTACTCGTATCTTCGGACCTGTTGCGCGTGAATTGCGTGACAATGATTACATGCGTATTGTGTCATTGGCATCTGAAGTATTGTAATTACCATCATTAAATCAAGGAGGAAGCCTCGCATGTTTGTGAAGACTGGTGACAAGGTTAAGGTTATCGCCGGCAAGGACAAGGGTAAGGAAGGCGTCATCGTAAAGACTGTCGCATCTCAAAACCGTGTTGTTGTTGAAGGTGTCAATAAGGTTAAGAAGCACCAAAAGCCTAATAACCAATACCCACAAGGTGGAATTGTTGAGCTTGAAGCTCCAATCCATGTTTCAAACGTACAATTGCTTGACCCTTCTACTAACGAACCAACAAAAGTTGGTTACAAAGTTGAAGATGGTAAGAAGGTACGTTTTGCAAAGAAGTCTGGAAAGACTTTAGCATAAATTTCTAGGTGAAAGGAGGAAATCATTATCATGGCAAATCGCTTGAAGGAAAAGTACGTCAATGAAGTTACACCTTCATTGATTGAGAAGTTTGATTACTCATCAATCATGCAAGCACCTAAGATCGAAAAGATCGTGCTTAACATGGGTGTTGGTGACGCTGTTTCAAACTCAAAGAACTTGGATGAAGCTGTTGCTGAATTGGAATTGATTGCTGGTCAAAAGCCAGTTATCACTCGTGCAAAGAAGTCAATCGCTGGCTTCCGTTTGCGTGAGGGTATGGCAATCGGTACAAAGGTTACTTTGCGTGGTGAACGTATGTATGACTTCTTAGACAAGTTGATCAACGTTTCATTGCCACGTGTTCGTGACTTCCGTGGAGTTTCACCAAAGGCTTTTGATGGCCGTGGAAACTACACATTGGGAGTTCGTGAGCAACTTATTTTCCCAGAAATTGATTATGATAAGGTTAACCGCGTTCGTGGTTTGGATATCGTTCTTGTAACGACAGCCAACTCTGACGAAGAAGGCCGTGAATTGCTTACTCAAATGGGTATGCCTTTCTCAAAGTAATCAACACTGATTTACAGTAATTAATAATAGGAGGCAAATATCAATGTCAATGACTGACCCAATTGCAGATTTCTTGACTCGCATTCGTAATGCGAACATGGTTCGCCACGACTCAGTTGAAGTACCTGCATCAAAGATCAAGAAGGACATCGCCGAGATCTTAAAGAGTGAAGGCTTTGTTCGTGACGTTGAATACATTGAAGATGACAAGCAAGGTGTCATCCGTGTTTTCCTTAAGTATTCTGCTGACAAGACTCGCGTAATTACAGGTTTGAAGCGTATTTCAAAGCCTGGTTTGCGTACATATGTTAAGTCAGATGAAGTACCTAAGGTATTGAACGGTTTGGGTATCGCAATCATCTCAACTTCTGAAGGTGTTATCACCGATAAAGAAGCTCGCGCCAAGAAAATTGGTGGCGAGGTATTGGCTTACGTCTGGTAAAAAGAAAATTTAAATAAGGAGGTGTCAACCAATGAGTCGTATTGGTAATAAGGCCGTAACATTGCCAGCAGGCGTTGAATTATCACGCGAAGGTGACGTTGTTACTGTTAAAGGACCTAAGGGTGAGCTATCACGTAAGATTGCTCATGAAATCAATTTGACTGTTGATGGAACTGAGGTTTCATTCACTCGCCCATCAGATGATGGACGTATGAAGGCACTTCACGGAACTACTCGCGCCATTGTTAACAACATGGTCGAGGGTGTTTCAAATGGCTTCGATAAGACTTTGAAGTTAGTCGGTGTTGGATACCGTGCAGCAAAGCAAGGCGACAAGCTTGTTTTGAACGTTGGTTATTCTCACCCAGTAGAATTTGAAGCTCGTGAAGGATTAACTGTTGAAGTTCCTGACGCAAATACGGTTAAGGTTGCCGGAATCAGCAAACAATATGTTGGTGATTTCGCTGCTGAAATCCGTTCCGTACGCGCACCTGAACCATACAAAGGTAAGGGTATTCGTTACGAAGATGAATACGTTGCACGTAAGGAAGGTAAGACTGGTAAGTAAACTTAAGCTTTGTGCTTAAAAATCGTAAGCAACGTTACGATCTTACTTATGAGTATATCTTTCGAATTAAAAAAAAGAGGTTACGAACATGATTACGAAGTCAGACAAGAACAAAGTGCGTCAACACCGACACACTCGCGTTCGTGGAAAGATTTCTGGTACTGCTGAGCGCCCACGCTTGAACGTTTACCGTTCTAATAAGAACATCTACGCGCAATTAATTGATGACGTAGCGGGTGTGACGCTTGCTAGTGCCTCAACATTGGATAAGTCAATTGAGACTGCTCCAAAGACAGAACAAGCAGCTAAAGTTGGTGCTTTAATCGCAGAGCGCGCGAAAGCAGCTAACGTTGAAGTTGTTGTATTTGATCGTGGTGGATACTTGTACCATGGTCGTGTACAAGCTTTGGCCGAAGCAGCTCGCGAAGCTGGTTTGAAGTTCTAAGGGAAGGAGGAAAGAAAAACATGGCATTTATCGATGCAAATAAGCTCGGTGAGCTTGAAGAAAATGTTGTAGCCATCAACCGTGTTACCAAGGTTGTTAAGGGTGGACGCCGTTTGCGTTTCGCTGCTTTGGTAGTAGTTGGTGACCGTGACGGACATGTTGGTTTCGGTACTGGTAAAGCGCAAGAAGTTCCTGAAGCAATCCGTAAGGCTGCTGAAGATGCAAAGCGTAATATTATTAGTGTACCTATGGTTGGTACAACCCTTCCTCATTCTACATTGGGTGTTCACGCAGGTGGTCGCATCTTATTGAAGCCCGCCGTTGAAGGATCTGGAGTGGCAGCTGGTGGTGCTGCTCGTGCCGTTTTGGAACTAGCTGGTGTTGCTGATGTGACTGCAAAGTCAATTGGTTCAGCTACTCCAATCAACGTTGTACGTGCAACTTTTGATGCAATCAACTCATTGAAGAACGCTGAAGAAGTTGCTGAATTGCGTCAGGTCTCATTAGAGCACTTGGCAGAATAAGGAGGCAGAAAATGGCTGAACAAGTTAAAATTACTCTTGTAAAGAGTGCTGCCCACCGTTTGCCAAAGCAACGTGCGATTGTAAAGGCCCTTGGTTTGAACAAGGTGCAATCATCAGTCGTATTGCCTGACAATGAAGCAACGCGTGGTGCAGTGTTCAAGATTGCTCACTTGGTTACTGTTGAAGTAGTTAAGTAAGAGCTAAATAATTAGATTGCATTGAAGGAGGTAAAACCCTAATGAAGCTAAATGAACTCCAAATAGCCGAAGGTGCACGTAACGTCCGCAACCGTGTTGGACGTGGTGAATCATCAGGTAATGGTAAGACTGCAGGTCGTGGTCAAAAAGGTCAAAAGGCTCGTGGTAAGACTCGTCAAGGTTTCGAAGGTGGACAAATGCCATTGTTCCGTCGTATGCCAAAGCGTGGTTTCACGAACATTAACCGCAAGGAGTATGCTGTTGTCAACCTTGACATGTTGAATCGTTTTGACAACGGTACTGAAGTTTCACCAGCATTGTTGGTTGAAGCTGGTATCGTAAAGAACGAAATGAACGGCGTTAAGATCTTGGGAAATGGTCAATTAGAAAAGTCATTGACTATTAAAGCTAACAAGTTCTCAGCAGCAGCAGCCGCAGCAATCGAAGCTGCTGGTGGTAAAGCTGAGGTGATCTAATGCTGAAAACCGTGCTCAATTCGCTTAAAGAAAAAGATATTCGGAAGAAATTATTCTTTACTTTAGGAATCCTAATCGTTTATCGGCTAGGTGCCTATATTACTGTGCCGGGAATCAATACGGCCGCATTAACAGAGGTAGCAAATTCTGGGCTCGGCAGCATTTTGAATATGTTTAGCGGTGGTGGATTAACAAATTACTCATTGTTTGCAATGGGAGTTTCACCATACGTTACTGCACAAATCGTGGTACAGCTCCTACAAATGGATATTGTGCCACGATTTGTTGAATGGTCAAAACAAGGTGAAGTGGGTCGGCGTAAGTTGAACCAAGTCACTCGTTGGTTGACCATTGTTCTAGCCTTTGTCCAATCTATTGGAATAACGGCTGGATTTAATCAACTTAGCCAAGTTAACTTGGTTAAAACACCGAATGTTGAAACTTACTTATTAATCGGATTTATTCTAACGGCTGGAACAATGTTGTCAGTCTGGTTAGGTGAAATGATTACTGAGCGTGGTCTTGGTCAAGGTGTTTCAATGTTGATTTTTGCTGGTATAATTGCGCGTTTGCCAGCAGGTTTGTATCGACTATTCAAGGAACATGTCCTAGAAGGTGGCGATCCAGCGCGTGGATGGGCTTTCTTCATAGGACTTATGATGATTTTCGTAATCGTTATAGGTTTTGTTACTTGGTTTAACCAAGCTATCCGTAAAGTACCTATGCAATATACACGTCGTTCAGTAGGATCAGGAAGTTCTTCTTACCTACCACTACGTATTAATATTGCGGGAGTTATCCCAGTTATTTTTGCGTCATCGCTATTGGTAACACCACAAACTATTTTGCAAGCCTTTGCAAGCAAGTTTGCTGATGCAAGTTGGTATAATACAGTTATGCAATACCTTTCAATTGAAACGTTGCAAGGTGGTATTGTTTATACATTATTAATTGTCTTGTTTACGTTCTTCTACGCCTTTGTTCAGGTTAACCCTGAAAAGGTTCAAGAGAACTTACAAAAGCAAGGTAGTTATATTGTGGGCGTCTGGCCTGGTCCATCTACTGAAAAGTGGATGTCAGGACTATTGATGCGTTTGTCAGTAGTTGGCGCTTTGTTCCTAGGATTCGTCGCTTTAGCACCAATTCTAGCAACACACTTCTTTGGGTTGGATAGTAACCTTGCAATGTCAGGAACGTCAATCTTGATTGTCATTGGTGTGGCAATTGACCTGATTCGCCAACTTGAAGGATTGATGATGAAGCGGCAGTATGTTGGATTTATTCGAGAAGGAGTCGAAGCAAAATGAGTTTAAATATCATGTTGTTGGGTTTACCAGGGGTTGGTAAAGGAACCCAGGCTGCAAAGATCGTTGAGATGTACAACTTGCCACACATCAGTACGGGTGATATGTTCCGTGCGGCAATGGCCAACGAAACTGAGCTTGGTATGAAAGCAAAGTCTTATATGGATGCCGGTGACTTAGTCCCAGACGAAGTTACTAACGGCATCGTTGCTGAGCGTTTGTCTGAAGAAGATACGAAGCCAGGATTCATTTTAGATGGTTTCCCTCGTAACTTAGAACAAGCTAAGGCATTAGAAGACATGTTAAGTAAAGAAGGACGCTCATTAGACGCTGTTCTTTACTTTACTGCTGATACACAAGTTTTGGTTGATCGTATGATGGCCCGTGGACGCGCCGATGACACACCTGAAGTGATTAAGAATCGCTTGGATGTTAACGGTGAGCTTACTGAACCAATCGCTGAGTTTTATGCTCAAAAGGGTATCTTAAACAAAATCGATGGCGCACGTGAGCTTGATGTCGTGTTCGCAGATGTAAAGAAGTTACTTGATAGTTTGAAGAACGCCTAAGTTTAACATGTATTTCCCTTTGCAAGGGAATTTTATCGTGTTATAATAACTTGTTACGTTCTCCAATGTCACAACTAAGGAGGCAGCAACGTGGCCAGTGATGTTATTGAAATTTCTGGTGTGGTAAAGGAAACTTTGCCCAATGCCATGTTTACCGTTGAACTGGAAAACGGCGCAGACATCTTAGCACACGTTTCTGGTAAGATTCGTAAGAATTTTATTCGTATCTTGCCTGGAGATCGTGTAACAGTTGAGATGTCGCCATATGATTTGACGAAAGGCCGGATTACATACCGGTTCAAGTAAGTTAATCATAAAAATATTCAAGGAGGTAAATATCATGAAGGTTCGTCCATCAGTTAAGCGTATGTGCGACAGCTGCAAGGTTGTCAAGCGTAATGGTCGTGTAATGGTGATTTGCTCTGCAAACCCAAAGCACAAGCAACGTCAAGGTAAGTAATTCTTACTGGCGTTAACAAATAATTTATTATATAGAAGAAGGAGGTAATCGTAATGGCTCGTATTGCTGGTGTTGATTTGCCTCGCGATAAGCGTATCGTGATCGCATTAACATATGTATATGGAATCGGTAACTCTACTGCACAAAAAGTGTTAGCAGAAGCAAAGGTTTCTGAGGATGTCCGTGTTCGAGACTTAACTCCAGACCAAGAAGACGCTATCCGTGCCGTCGTAGATGGTATTAAGGTAGAAGGTGACTTGCGTCGTGAAGTTTCAATGAGCATTAAGGGACTACAAGAAATTAATTCATACCGTGGTATCCGTCACCGTAAGGGCTTGCCAGTTCGTGGACAACACACGAAGAACAACGCTCGTACTCGTAAGGGCCCAGCTGTTGCAATTGCAGGTAAGAAGAAGTAATTTAAACTAACTAGAAAGGAGATAACTTGATTATGGCAGGTCGTACTAATCGTAAGCGTCGTGCACGTAAAAGTGTTGAGTCTGGTGTAGCACACATCCACGCAACATTTAACAACACGATCGTAATGATCACCGACGTTCAAGGAAATGCTGTTGCTTGGTCATCAGCTGGTGCACTTGGTTTCAAAGGTAGTCGTAAGTCAACGCCGTTTGCTGCGCAAATGGCTGCTGAGGCTGCTGCCAAGGGCGCAATGGAAAATGGCATGAAGACTGTTGAGGTAACTGTTAAGGGTCCTGGTTCAGGTCGTGAGTCAGCTATCCGTTCGTTAGCCGCTGCAGGTTTGGAAGTTTCATCTATTAAGGATGTTACGCCAGTACCTCACAACGGTTCTCGTCCACCAAAGCGTCGTCGTGTCTAATTGCCGGTTGCAAATAGTGCACAACATGCTTTGAAAGGGGTAACAAACAGTATGCTTGAATTCGAAAATCCTAAGATTATGCTGGTTGAAGAGGATAGCAATTACGGTAAGTTTGTGGTTGAGCCGCTTGAACGTGGTTACGGAACTACTTTGGGTAACTCACTACGCCGTGTATTGTTGTCTTCATTGCCTGGTGCGGCAATCAATTCAGTACAGATTGATGGCGTTTTGCATGAATTTTCAACGGTCGAAGGTGTCGTTGAAGATGTGACGCAAATCATTTTAAACCTAAAAAAGGTTTCAATGCGCATCGACAGTGATGATGAAAAAACACTCGAAGTTAACGTAACCGGTCCCGCAGATGTGACGGCCGGTGACATAACTGGTGACAGTGATGTGGAAATCTTAAACAATGATCTTCACATTGCTACTGTTGCGGCTGGGGCTACCTTGCACATGACTTTGACTGCTTCTCGTGGTCGTGGTTATGTTTCAGGGGACCAGAATAAGGAATTGCATGATGAAATGCCTATTGGCGTTCTAGCAATTGATTCAATCTTTACCCCAATCGAACGCGTCAACTATCAAGTTGAAAACACTCGTGTTGGTCAACGTGATGACTTTGACAAATTGACTTTGGACGTTTGGACTGATGGTTCATTGACAGCTACAGAAGCTGTTTCTTTGGCTGCTCGTATTATGTCTGATCATTTGAATGCCTTTGTTGATATGTCTGAACGCGCAATTACTGCACAAGTGATGGCAGACAAGGAAGAAGAGCCAACTGCTAAGCACGCAGATACACCAATTGAAGAATTGGATTTGTCTGTTCGCTCTTATAATTGTCTCAAAAGGGCCGGGATTAACTCTGTCCAAGAGTTAACTGAGCGTACGGAGACACAAATGATGTCTGTCCGTAACCTCGGTCGGAAATCACTTGACGAAATCCAAGACAAGCTTAAGCTATTAGGTTTGGGATTCCGCAAGGAAGATTAGATTAAACGATAGAATACCAAGAAAAGGAGGATACACTCATGGGATACCGTAAGTTGGGACGTAACAGTGAGCAACGTAAAGCTATGTTGCGTGATTTAACTACTGATCTATTGATCAACGGTCAAATCACTACGACTGAAGCTCGTGCAAAAGAAGTTCGTCGTACTGCTGACAAGATGATTACGTTGGGTAAGCATGGTGATTTAGCATCACGCCGTAAGGCAGCTGCCTTTTTGCGTAACGTCATTGCAGACGTAAAAACAACTGATGATAACAAAGTTCAAATTGAAACAGCATTGCAACACTTATTTAGTGATGTTGCACCTCGTTTTGAGGGTCGTGCCGGTGGTTACACTCGCATCTTAAAGACTACTCAACGTCGTGGTGACGCTGCTCCAATGGTTATCTTGCAATTGGTTGACTAATTTCATTGGTTAATTAATAAACACAATGAGATCTCTCATGTTATAAGGTATAAACCGCTAAGATGATGGCTAATAGCCAAGTCTAGGTTGAAAGGCATTTATGTCGAGCCTGTAACGTGTGAGGTTTTTTTGTATACTTTTATAGTTAGTTTAACAAGCTCAGCGAGTTGATAATGCAATCAATTTGCTGAGCTTGTTAATATCTAATAAGTTGAATGTATGTGAAAAAAGTAATTTACTCACTAGAAAACCTAGTATATACTGAAAGTAGTATTTTATAGGGGGCAGTAATAATGGGAACAAAGCGTAATACTAATGCAACTGGTATGACAGTTCACTTAACGCCAAGTAACTTTAAGGCAAATTGTATAATCATTAATGGTCGGCCATTTCAATATCGCGGAATTGATTTAGATTGGGGAGATACAGTCCGTATAAGGCAACAAGTAGGAGATTTCTTAGTTGTTGAAAAGACGTATAAGCGTGGTAAAAACTACTATGCTTTGGGCTTAGCAGAATAATAATTAGTAAGATCTGACTTAATAGTCAGGTCTTTTTGGTTGCATAAAAAAAGATTGAGATGGTTTGTCTCAATCTCTATTTCCTGATTTATTTTAATTGTGGCGAGCATGCTTAGCAAGCAAATCACCAATGAATTGAATGATAACAATGAATAGCAAAATAATAACTGTTGCTGTCCACATAACGTCATTTTGGAAACGTTGGTAACCAGTGACAATAGCAGTGGTACCAAGGCCACCAGCACCGATAGCTCCGGCCATTGCAGTTAAACCGACCAAGCTAATTAAGGTTACCGTTGAAACACGAATCAATTCGGCACGTCCTTCACGTAGGTAAACATCTGAAATGATATCCCAGTTTGTTGCCCCAAATGAACGAGCAGCTTCGACTTTACCACTTTCAACACCAAGTAAGGCAACCTGTACTTGACGAGCGTAGAAGGGGAAAACTCCTAATGATAGTGGCACTAGCGCAGCAGTTGTTCCAATTGTTGTACCAACAATTAATTGCGTTAGTGGTGAGAAGGCAACCACCATGATAATGAAGGGAATTGCACGCCCCACAGAAACGATTTTATCTAAAATTTGAAAGACTGTTCGGTTAGGTGCTATCCCGTCATCAGCTGTTAAAACTAAGCCGATTCCGAATAGCAGACCGATGATACCACCAATAATAGCAGCACCCAAAGTCATGTAGAAGGTTTGCCAGATTGCAACACCCCAACCATAGTCACCTGACCAGCCCAAGGCATAGGCATTAGGCATATGTTCTTGAATCCATCCCATCATTATTTGTGACCTCCTTGTAATGTTGTAACGGTAACCCCATGATCAGTAAAGCTGTCTTTAGCAGCCACACGTGCACTTGATTTACCTTTGAAAATAGCAACAGCAATACCAACTGGTGTTTGCGTCAAAATTTCCATATTTGAATATAGAATATTTGTTGTGACACCAAAATCAGCAAAGATGGTTGATAGTAGTGGTTGGGCTGTGTCAGCGCCAACGTAACTAATTTTAATTAACTCTTCGTCATCTGCTAATGGTTGTACTTGCAAAAGCTCATTGACCTTTACAAGGGCTTCATCTAAGTTGGTAGCAGTATTGATGAAATCTTTGGTTAACTGTTGTTGTGGGTTGGTAAAGATTTCTAACAATGAACCGCGTTCGATGATGGCACCATCTTCCATAACGGCAACCTTATTGGCAGTTTCCTTAATTGCTTGCATTTCGTGAGTGATCAAAACAATTGTTAATCCTAATTCACGATTAAGCTTCTTTAATAGTGACAAAATTTGGTTAGTTGTACGTGGATCAAGAGCTGAAGTTGCCTCGTCAGAAATCAAAATTTCAGGATCATTTGCCAAAGCACGGGCAATCGCAACACGTTGCTTTTGACCACCTGAAAGTTGACTGGGAAAGTTCTCAGCACGATCAGCTAAACCAACTAAGTCTAGTAGTTTGTTAATCTTGTCAGCTTTTTCAGCTTTTGATAATTTTGAATGCTTTAAAGGTTGTGCAACGTTTCCAAAGATTGTTAATTCGTTCATCAAATTGAAATGTTGGAAAATCATACCAATCTTTTTACGTTGCTCACGTAATTCTTTTGGTGATAATTGCAACATGTCGGTACCATTGACAGTTACAGAACCACTAGTTGGGCGTTGTAAAAGGTTAATGGTACGAACAATAGTTGATTTACCAGCACCAGAATAGCCCACGATACCGTAAATATCACCTTTTTCAACTTCAATAGACTCATCTTTAACCGCGACAATTTCGCGGTTTTTCTGTTTGAAAGTTACATTTATATTTTTTAATGAAATAACAGCCATACTCTTCTCCTACTATTGATATGTATGTGAGTGGTTATGACCACTCACGCATGTTAATTGGCTTACTTCAACGTAATATTCCATGCTGGAATTTCAGCCTTGCCCCACTTGTCCTTTAGGTATTGCTTAATTTGCTTGCTTTGGTAAGTATTAACAACTTGCTTGTAAGCCTTCTTGTCAGCATCACTCTTGCGAGCAGCAATAACGTTAATCCATTGCTTTGACTTCTTGTTGATTGGCTCAACATAAATAGCTGAACTCAACTTAAGCTTAGCTTCTTGTGCATAATTAGTGTTAATAACGGCACCGTCCATTGACTTCAATGAAGAAGGGCCTTGATCAGCAGCAACTTCCTTAAGCTTTAGGTTCAATTTGTTTGATTTAATGTCCTTAAGAGTAGGTAGCTTAACACCCTTATCTAATTTAATCAAGCCAGCTGATTGTAGTAAGGTTAGCGCACGACCTTCGTTAGTACTGTCGTTTGGTACGGCAATGCTATCACCTTTCTTGAAGTCCTTTACATCTTTATACTTTTCTGAATAAAGACGAATAGGGGTGATGAAAGTCTTACCGATTGACTTAACTTTATGACCATTTGACTCATTCCAATTATCTAAGAAATACTTGTGTTGGAAAGCGTTCAAGTCAAGAGAGCCATCAGCAACGGCCTTATTAGGTTGGTTGTAGTCGGTAAATACCTTAGTTTTAACAGTTAAGTTATACTTCTTTTGAGTTGTCTTGTTGATCTTATCCCACAATTCTTTATCACTTGTACCAACAATTCCAACTGTAACAGTCTTCTTTGAAGCAGCGTTTGCTGTAACTGGGGCAATTGTACTAGCGGCGAAAGCACTGACTGCTAAGACAGCACCAATTTTTAATCCCTTATGCATAATAGTTTTCTCCTTTAGGATGTTTGATTAATAGTGTTAATGTATTTAAGTTGAGAATAAAAAAAGACTCATCCCTATCATGATTATATAAATAATCCGATAGAAACGAGTCTCGTGTTACCATTCTACTTTATTTCAACTATTACTAGTTAAAACCTTAGCAACGAGCGGGCAGTGAGCGATATGATGCTATGCCGATTCGTGTGTCTGTTAACGTAGACCATTCCGTCATTAGTTCATAGACTTGCTACTCACCAATGCCAATCACAGGCCATTTTCAATTTATGTGATTTGAACAACTTACACCAAATGTTGTCTCTCTAAACAAATCGCCATCAATTTACTTCCCTGATCAAATTGTTTTTCTCTCTTAAATACTATCACGTATTTTAAGGTATTTTTCTTAATGTGTCAACAACTATTACATATTTTTTTCTCGATACATAAGAATGATGACACCTAATAAAATGACAGGTGCAATAAATAGGGCAGCATGGTTCAAAATTTGCATTGCAAAATAAGCGAGAATCGCTGATAAAAAGAAGGCTAAAATAACCGGTGCGACTCGTCCAGCACGATGTAATGCCGACTGGTCATGAAAAATTAAGCCATTCGTAATCCCACTACTAAAAGTACGCAAATTACCAGTACTTAAAATCGTCATATAAGGCATACCGTGAATTAAATTGAAGGTATCAGCTTGCAGTGCCATGACAAAAGCAAGCAACGGTAAAATAAGATTTCCTGGTAGCTGACAGAACTCTAATATTGCAATGCTAATCAAGCCAAATAATTCAACGAATACTGATAAAAATGCATGCGAATATTGGCGTTTTTGGGCAATATGTTTTAATAATTGATTGAAACTAGTGCCAATCAAAAAGGCAAAAACTGGCCAGAAATAAATGAAAGCATGCGACCATTTACCAGCAGCAAAATTTAAACCAATCTGTAGTAAATTACCACTTTGGAAACTTGCAAAACGTAAATTATGTGTGGTGAACGTATACGCATCAATGAATCCGGCTGTTGCAGCCAATAACATCCCCGTGCGGACTGACTCTTTAATTGGATAATTGTGATCTACCATAATAATCATTCCTTATCTACAAATTGTTTATTGAACATTTCATCAGTATATCACTAGTCGGTCTAATAGAGATGACTTTACACCCTACATTTTGTGGTAAAATAGTACTAATAAAGAGAATTAGGAGAATAATGTTATGGCTTTAGCATATCCAGATGATAGCTTGGCATTACACACAGATGCATACCAATTATCAATGATGCAAACTTATTTTATGAAGGGGATTCATGAACGCAAAGCGGTTTACGAAATGTATTTCCGTAAGATGCCATTCAAAAATGGTTACGCTGTTTTTGCGGGATTGGAACGATTGGTTAACTTTTTAAGTGATTTGCATTTTTCTCAGAGTGATCTTGATTATCTACGTTCAACTGGGGAGTTTAATGGAGAATTTTTAGATTATCTAAAAAATTGGCGTTTTAAGGGGACCGTTCGTGCACCTCAT
This sequence comes from Weissella sp. ESL1139, assembly GCF_058506735.1. Lineage (NCBI taxonomy): Bacteria > Bacillati > Bacillota > Bacilli > Lactobacillales > Lactobacillaceae > Weissella > Weissella sp. ESL1139. The sequence continues at coordinate 1,447,628 of NZ_CP196375.1, read as the reverse complement.
GAAGGGGATATTGTTTTTAACAATGAACCAATTATTCAAGTTGAAGCAACCGTCTTTGATGCACAACTGATTGAAACCCCATTATTAAACATTGTTAACTATCAAACTTTGATTGCAACAAAAGCATCAAGAATTCGTTCGGTTGTTGGTGATCAATCATTAATGGAGTTTGGAACACGTCGTGCACAAGAATTAGACGCCGCTATTTGGGGAACGCGTGCTGCTTATATCGGGGGCTTTGATGCAACTTCAAATGTGCGTGCTGGTAAATTATTTGGTATTCCAATTTCAGGAACCCATGCACATAGTTTAGTTCAAGTTTATCGGAATGATTATGAAGCTTTTAAAGCATATGCTGAAACGCATCATGATGTGGTTTTCTTAGTGGATACTTATGATACATTGCGTTCAGGTGTCCCAGCAGCCATTCGGGTTGCTAAAGAAATGGGCGATAAGATTAATTTTATCGGTGTCCGGATTGATTCAGGTGATTTAGCCTATGTTTCAAAGGGTGTTCGTAAAATGCTTGATGAAGCAGGCTTCCCTAATGCATCAATTGTTGCTTCAAATGATTTGGATGAATCAACGATTAAGAGTTTGAAGTTCCAAGGCGCTAAGATAGATACTTGGGGAATTGGTACAAAATTAATTACCGCATATGATCAAGCTGCATTAGGTGGTGTTTATAAGGTTGTTTCGATTGAAGATGAAAACGGTGATATGACTGATACTATCAAGATTTCTGGAACTGCCGAAAAGATTTCAACGCCAGGTCAAAAGCAAGTTTGGCGCATTACACGTAATTCGGATGGTAAGTCACAAGGTGATTACATTGCATTATGGGATGAAGATCCAACCAACTTACCAGAAGGACTATACATGTTCCATCCTAGCTATCCATATCTAAATAAGCGGATCTTTGATTATACGGCACGACCAGTATTGCAAGATATTTTTGTTAACGGTGAGCTTGTCTATGATTTGCCAGCATTGGATGATATTCGTGCCTTTGCTAAGCAACACATTAATTCACTATATTCAGAATATCGTCGTGATATGAATCCACAAGAATATCCAGTTGATTTGTCACAAGACGCTTGGAATCATAAGATGAATCTTATTAAAAAGACCCAGGCATATGTTGATGAAATTAATGCCGATAAGTAGTATTCTATTTGTAAAAGGGAGGCTCATTTATGCGACCATTGCAAGAAAAAATTATTCAAACATTAGGTGTTCAGCCAAGCGTTGATTCAGCAACTGAAATTCGACGTTCAATTACATTATTGAAAGACTATCTAAAGAAAACTGGCTTAAAAACGTTAGTATTAGGAATTTCAGGTGGTCAAGATTCAGCTCTAGCTGGTAAATTGGCTCAGTTTGCCGTTGAACAATTACGTGAGGAAACTGGTGACCAAGAGTACAAATTTATCGCAATGCGGTTGCCATATAATGAACAAGCTGATGAATCAGATGCATTAGCAGCGATTAAGTGGCAAGGTGCTGACAAAACTGTTACTGTGCATATCGAAGATTCAGTTATCGGTATCGTGAACCAATTGAAGGCTAATGGCATTAGTGTGTCAGACTTTAATAAAGGTAATATCAAAGCACGTGAACGTATGATTGCCCAATACGGGGTTGCCGCTGCTAACCACGGGGTCGTGATTGGAACTGATCACGCTGCCGAAGCATTGGCTGGCTTTTACACCAAGTTTGGGGATGGTGCTGCCGACGTGACACCATTGTATCGTCTAAACAAGCGGCAAGGTCGTCAATTGTTGGCTTACTTAGATGCACCAAAGGAATTCTATGAAAAGGTGCCAACGGCTGACTTGGAAGAAGACCGTCCTGCTTTACCGGATGAAGTTGCACTAGGTGTCACTTATGATGCCATTGATGATTATTTGGAAGGTAAAGAAGTTTCTGAAAAGGATGCTGAACAAATCGAGAGATTGTACACTCAGTCAGAACACAAACGTCAACAACCAGTTACTGTATTTGATGAGTGGTGGCGTTAAAAATCAGAGCGTAATCAAAGACGCTTTGGATTCGGTGTGTAACGTTGTTGGTGGCAATTATGGCCAAGGACATGGTTGACGACAATAGCGTTATATTGAAGGTTCAACTTTTGAGAACGCGTTTATAAGCGCAAACAAAAACGTCAATAATCAACAAAAGGCGGCTGGAACGATTATGTTCCAGCCGCCTTTTACTGTCTATTTTTTTACTTTGCTTGCCAATCAATAACAGACTGTTGCTGCAATATCTCATCAATCTGGGTTAATTCAGCATCACTAAAAGTTAGGTTTTCAAGCGCATGCACGTTATCAATTAATTGTTCAGGACGACTAGCTCCAATAATAACACTAGCAATTTCAGGATGCCGTAAATCCCAAGCAAGTGCCATTTCAGCTAAGGTCTGCTGACGACTTTTGGCAACTTCATTTAACTGTTGAACTGTTTTAATCGTGGCTTCAACTTGCTGAGAATGCAAGAAAGGACTGCTACTCTTAGCGGCTCGCGAGTCTTCTGGAATACCATTTAAGTATTTATCCGTTAACAAACCCTGTGATAAGGGACTGAAAACGGCTGCTGCTTTGCCCGTTTCACGTAGAACAGGGAGTAAATCCGTTTCAATTTGACGATTGAACATATTATAACGTGGTTGATGAATGATAAATGGTGTTTTTAAGTCGTTAAACACATTAATCATGGCATGTGTTTGCGTACCTGAATAATTAGAAATACCAATATAAAGTGCCTTACCAGTTTTAACTAATTGATCCAATGCTAGAGCAGTTTCTTCAATCGGGGTTTCGGGGTCAGGACGATGTGAATAAAAGATATCGACGTAGTCTAATTGGAGACGACGTAAACTTTGATCAGCACTTGCAATGATGCTCTTTTTTGAACCCCAATTACCATAAGGGCCATCCCACATTTCATATCCAGCTTTACTTGAAATAATCATTTCATCACGATAACGATGCATATCGTGAGCTAGAATACGACCAAAGTTTTCTTCGGCACTACCGGGGACAGGGCCGTAATTGTTGGCTAAATCAAAATAGGTAATTCCGAGATCAAAGGCTTGGTGAATAATAGCTTGTTGGTTAGCGAATGAATCAACACTACCAAAGTTGTGCCAAAGGCCAAGCCCTAAGGCAGATAGTTTTAAGCCACTATTACCAACACGATTATAAATCATGTTGTCATATCGTTTGTCGTTTGCTTGATACATGATAACCCTCCTAATTTGAGTGCGTTATAGTTAATCTAATTGTAAACGCTTTCCAATGGCATGTCCAAACTAATAGTCACCATTAGTGAATGCCTAAAATATGATAGAATAAGGTCAGACATGCTGACAATTTGTCAGTTAAATTAAAGCATGACCGCTTTTGCGAAGAAAGGGACGTTAAATATGATGAAAATGTTTAATACGATGACACTGGCCAAGGAAGAATTCCATCCGATGCATGAAGGTAAAATTAATATGTATGTCTGTGGGCCAACTGTCTATAACTATATTCATATTGGGAATGCGCGTTCTGCGATTGCTTTTGATACGATTCGTCGTTATTTTGAATATCGTGGTTATGAAGTTAATTATGTTTCAAACTTCACCGATGTTGATGACAAGATGATTAAAGCGGCGGCTGAACAGGGCATTACCGTACCAGAACTGGCTGATAAATATATTGCTGCTTTTAATGAAGATACAGCGGCGTTAAATATTAAACCGGCCACTGTCCGGCCACGAGCAACCCAACATATTGATGAGATTATTGATTTTGTCGCTGATTTAATCGAAAAGGGCTACGCCTATGAATCAGCTGGCGATGTTTATTACCGTGCCAAAAAATTTAAAAACTATGGTGCCTTGGCTCACCAAGATTTAGAAGAGATGACGTCAAATGCGGCCGGCCGTTTGAACGATGAGGAAATGACCCGTAAAGAAGATCCAATGGATTTTGCAGTTTGGAAAGGTGAAAATGGGGATGGTGCCATCGCCTGGGATTCACCTTGGGGTAAGGGTCGCCCAGGTTGGCATATCGAGTGCTCGGTGATGTCAACTAAGTACCTAGGTAATCACTTTGATATTCACGGTGGTGGGATTGATTTAGCTTTCCCACATCACACAAATGAGATTGCCCAGAGCGAAGTTCATACTGGTGAACAATTCGTTAATATGTGGTTGCATAATGGCTTTGTCACAGTTGGTGATGAAAACGAAAAAATGTCTAAGTCATTGGGTAACTTTGTAACGGTGCATGACTTGTTACAACAAATTGATGATCCCATGGTCTTACGTTTCTTTATGGCAACAACACAATATCGTCGTTCAATTGCGTATTCAGAAAGCAACATGCAGCAAGCTGAGCAAAATCTTGACCATATTCGTACCGGTTATCGTAATCTCCAATTCCGTTTAGATGGCGCATTGACTGGTAGTGACAACGAGATTATCAATCAAGCACGTGCCCAAGTTAAAGCCTTTGATGAAGCGATGGACGATGATTTTAATGCACCCAATGCATTGACGGCCATTTACGGATTAGTTGACTTAGCTAATCAATATGCGAATGCGCAAGACGTTTATCAAGATGCCGCTAAGTTTATCTTAGACAGTCTAACTGATTTAATGGGTGTCTTTGGTGTTGATGGTTTGGCCCAAGAAGAATTGCTAGATGCTGATATTGATGCCTTAATTAAAGAACGTGATGAAGCTCGTAAAGTTAAGAATTTCGCCCGTTCAGATGAAATTCGTGACGTGCTTGCTGATCAATCAATTATCTTGGAAGATACACCACAAGGAACACGTTGGCACCGGTAATTAAACAGATTAATGAGATTTTTTTAATTAAACAGTTGACACAATGCCAGATTAGATTTAGCATAGCCATATCGACGTTGAAGAGATGAGTACAATAATAATTTTTCTAGAGAGTTAGTGGTTGGTGCAAACTAATAAAACGGTTATTGGAAGATGGTCTTGGAGTCAAAATGACATGAACAAGTAATTGTGGATGCCATTCGGGAGCGCCCGTTATAGCGGCTAAGAGGATAAGTTTGACTTATTAAACTCGGGTGGTACCACGTGCAAACGTCCCGTAATCGATTGTGATTACGAGACGTTTTTGTTTATGTCAAGTATAATAGTCACGGGGAAGTTATTTAATTAATTATTTAGGAGGGTTTTAACATGGCAGAAGTTGAAAGTTTTTCATTGGATCACACAAAGGTCAAGGCACCTTACGTTCGTAAGATTGAGGTTCAAAAAGGCCCAGCTGGTGGTCAAATCGTTAACTATGATTTGCGTTTGACACAACCAAACGAGACAGCGATTGAAACAGCCGGTGTGCACACATTGGAGCACTTGTTTGCTAGTTTAGTACGTGACGAGTTGGATGGTATCATTGATATCTCACCATTCGGTTGCCGTACTGGTTTCCACGTTATTAGTTGGCAAGACTACTCAACAACTGAAGTAGCTGTTGCATTTACCCATGCATTGCAAAAGATTCGCGATGACATTCAATGGGATGATGTACCAGCAACAACTATGCGTGAGTGTGGAAATTACAAGGACCACAGCTTACATTCAGCTAAGGAATGGGCACGTATTATTTTGGATCAAGGTTTCTCAGATGATCCATATGAGCGTCACGTTGTTGAAGCTTAAACCTTAAAAAAGCTATTTTTTATAAAAAATTTTAAGTTGGTAAAACCTTTTAATTATAAGGGTTTTACCAACTTTTTTAATATCCAGAAACCTTAAAATGACACTTTAAAGATGAAAAATTATAAAAATTAGCATATAATATATAAAAATTAATATTTTCTAATGTAGTTTATTGAGTGAACTAGTGTCAAGAAACGGGGGAAGAAGTATGCCAAAGATAAGTGAAGTGTTTCATGATTATGGCTTTAAGGACGATCGTTTAACTTTACTAGCCGGCCCATGTGCCATTGAATCATATGAAACTTGTGCTGAAGTTGTTGAGGAATTAAAGAAAATTACCGATGATTTGGGAATTAACTATGTGTTTAAGTCATCTTTTGATAAGGCTAACCGTAGCGCTATCTCATCTGACCGTGGTTCTGGAATGGAAACCGGACTTGAAATTCTACGTAAGATTAAAGAAAAGTATAATGTACCAATTGTGACTGATGTTCACGAGTCTTACCAGTGTGCACCAGTTGCCGAAGTCGCAGATGTGTTACAGATTCCAGCTTACTTGAGTCGTCAGACTGATTTATTGCTAGCTGCTGCTAAGACAGGACGCGTCGTAAATATTAAGAAGGCTCAGTTTATGGCTCCTGAAGATATTCAGAGTGCGGTAAACAAGGTTGCTTCACAAGACAATGAGCATATTTTAGTTACTGAACGTGGTACGATGTTTGGTTACCACCAGTTAGTAGTTGATATGACGAGCTTGATTCAAATGCGTGAAACTGGTTATCCAGTCATTTACGATGCAACCCACTCAGTGCAAATTCCAAGTGGTTATGGTAACCATTCTGGTGGAAATCGTGAATACATCTTTCCATTGATGCGTGCAGCATTATCAATTGGAATTGATGGTATCTTCGCTGAAGTCCATCCTAACCCACCTAAGGCTATTTCTGATCAGGATAGTCAACTATATCTATCGAAAGCACGCCCAATCCTAGAAGAGGCTAACAGGTTGTTCCACGAACATCTTGACAGTAAGGCGGTGTATGCAGATGAAGACTTATTATAAAGACGCCCGTGCCACCTTTGATACTGAAATTGAAACGCTAGAAAAGGTGCGCGATCAATTAGATGAGAGTTTTGACCAAGTTGTTGAAGATATTTTAGGGATGACTGGTCGTTTGATTTTTATCGCCATTGGTAAATCAGGAATCATTGCTGAAAAGATATCAGCTTCGTTTTCATCAATTGGTGTTCCTAGTTTCTTTATCGACGCTGGAAATGCCTTTCACGGTGATTTAGGTCGTGTGGCTGAAAATGATGTGGTTGTTTTTGTTTCTAATAGTGGTGAGACTGAAGAAGTTTTGCAGACTTTCTTTGCTTTAAAGGAAATCTTTGGGGATGACCTTCAGAGTATTGCGTTGACAGGTGCTTCTGACTCAACCTTAGCTAAGAATACTAAGAAGTCATTAATTGTTGACGTGGCATCCGAAGCTGACATGACGAAGTTAGCGCCAACAAATTCAACAACTGCAACCTTGGTTGTCGGTGATGCGTTATTGATTGCCGTCCAAAAGGAAAAGAAGTTTACCAAGAAAGACTTCGCCCAATACCATCCCGGTGGTTCAATTGGAAAGTTGTTGTTGCAAACTGTTAAGAACGTTATGCATACCGATGTACCATTCGTTCAGACTGATACGCCATTGAATGATGTGATTTATCAAATCAGTAATGCGGGTGTTGGTATGACGTTGGTCAAAGAAAATGACGAGTTTGTCGGTATCGTTACTGATGGTGACATTCGTAAGAAGATGTTAGATGTGCCAAAGGTTAAGAGTTCGACAGCCGCTGACTACATGACGAACGGCTTTATTACGATTGACGTTAATAAACGTAATCGTGCCGCTTGGAAGAAGATGGCGTCGCATAACATTTCCAACTTGGTTGTCACGGATGATGATGAAGTCGTGGGTGTTATTACAATGAATGATGTTGTTGATCAATAAAAGATGAATTTTTTAATACTGTTTAAATCAGTACGTTAAACGTTTTAACAGTATTTTACTAACAAGTAAACTGTTTACCTAACATGATAAACGTGGTATATTAATGCCAGTCAAGAATAACCTTTAATGTAGTCCAGTGAGGCTAACAAAGGATGCTCAAGTTGATGGCAAATACCTACAGTGGGTGGATTTTACTATCATAAACAAGCAAGCCTTATGAATCGCTGGATTCGTAAGGTTTTTTTTGTGTGAATAATAAGGAGATACCATGCGAAACTTTGTGAATTTAAATGATTTAACAACACAAGAAATTATGAACTTGATTCAAACAAGTTTGGCTTATAAAAATGATCAATTAGCAACACCACAAAAGGCCAAGCATGTCGCTAATTTATTTTTTGAAAATTCAACCCGCACAGCTAGCAGCTTTCAAATGGCTGAATCAAAATTAGGTTGGCAACCTATTCAAGTAAATCCCCAAACAAGTTCAACGCAAAAGGGGGAGTCATTGAGCGATACTTTAAAGACGCTTGGGGCAATTGGCGTTGATGTTGTCGTTTTACGTCATAGTATTAATGACTGGTATGCACCTTTAATTGCAGAACATTCAAAATTGATGCCGCAATTAGTTAATGCAGGGGATGGCAATGGTCAACATCCATCGCAAAGTTTGTTAGATTTGATGACAATCTATGAACAGTTCGGTCACTTCGAAGGTTTAAACGTCCGCATTGTTGGTGACCTATCACATTCACGAGTTGCCCGTTCAAATGCTGAAATTTTACAACGTTTAGGCGCCACGATTAGTTTTTCAGGACCAGCCAATTGGTATCCGGCTGACTTTGATCAATATGGTACTTATGAAGCATTAGACCATGACTTAGATAAACTCGATGTTTTGATGTTGCTACGCGTCCAACATGAACGCTTGGCAGAACAAGATAATGCAACATTTTCTGAAGCAGACTACCATGACCAATTTGGTTTGAATCAGCAACGCTACAACCAGTTAAAGGATGATGCAATTATTATGCATCCTGCACCAGTTAACCGTGGTATTGAAATTGCTGATGAATTGGTAGAAGCTGACAAATCACGTATTTTTACGCAAATGGCTAATGGGGTTTATGCCCGCATGGCAATTCTAACTGCATTAATGGAGGATGACGCATGACATCAACTTTAATTAAAAACGCACAAAAAATCGTAACGAATAATCAATTAATCCGGCAAGATATTTTAATTGTCGATGATAAAATCGCTGAAGTTTCTGACAATATTGAAAAAACAGCTGACCGTGTCATTGATGCCCAAGGGGCGTTAATCACACCCGGGTTAGTTGATGTCCACGTACATTTTCGCGAACCCGGCTTTGCATATAAAGAAACGGTAGCCACAGGATCAAAGGCAGCAGCCCGCGGTGGCTTTACTACGGTTTTGGCAATGCCAAACTTGAATCCAGTTCCTGATACCCTCGAAAATTTGCAAATCGTTCAAGCAAACAATGCTGAAAACAGTCTGGTTCACTTAGAACAATACGCAGCTATCTCAACAGATTTAACTACCGAAGATGTGAGTGATATTGCAGCCTTGGCTAAAGCTGGGGCAATTGCCTTCACAAATGATGGTAAAGGGGTTCAAACAGCAGCAACTATGTTGACGGCAATGAAAGCAGCCGCAGCAGTTGACCGCCCCTTAGTTGCCCATGTTGAGGACAATTCCTTGATTAATGGCGGTGTCATGAATTTGGGCAAGCGTTCTAAAGAACTGAACTTGCCGGGGATGGATTCATTAGGTGAGTCATCACAATTAGCGCGTGATCTAGTTTTGGCAAAAGCCAGTGGCGTACATTATCATGTTGCTCATTTATCAACGAAAGAGTCAGTTGAATTGGTACGTTTAGCAAAAGCGCATGGCGTGAATGTGACCGCTGAAGTTTCGCCACATCATTTATTACTCGATGAGACACACATTACCGGTGATAACGCTTTTTTCAAGATGAATCCACCACTACGAACCCCTGATGACCGCATGGCAGTTATCGCAGGACTACTTGACGGCACAATTGACATGGTCGCAACGGATCATGCACCGCACAGTTTGGCAGAAAAAGAAGGTTCGTTTATTGGCGCTGCATTTGGCATTACGGGAATTGAAACAAGTTTCCAATTGTTATACACCCACTTAATTAAATCAGGGATTGCGACTTTGAGTCAATTATTAAATTGGATGGTTGTGCAACCACAACTGGCTTTTGGCTTAACCGGGGCACAACAAGTTGCAGTTGGTGAACCAGCCGATTTGGCATTATTTGACATTAGGCATGCTCATAAAATTACGGCAGATGAATTTGCTTCTAAAGGACAAAATACGCCCTTTATTGGCGCAACAGTTTATGGACAAACAGTATTAACAATGGTTGATGGTGAGATTGTTTACGAAGCATAGGAGGAGAACATGCAACGGTATCTAGTTTTAGAAAATGGGTCAATTTATACAGGTGAAGGATTCGGTTCAACAAAACCAGTTGAGGGCGAATTGGTTTTTAATACCGGGATGACTGGTTATCAAGAATCATTAACTGATATTTCTTATTCAGGACAAATTTTAACGTTTACGTATCCATTAATTGGTAATTACGGTATTAATCGTGATGATTATGAATCATTAAAGCCAACAGCAAATGCAATTGTTGCCCATGAAATTGCTCGTCGTCCTTCGAATTGGCGTCAACAAATGTCAATTTCAGAATGGGCTGAAAAAATGGATTTACCAGGTATCACTGATATCGACACCCGCGCATTGACAAAAGAAATTCGTGAACACGGCGTGATGCGCGCTGTGATTGTTGATGAGGTTAGCGATGATACCGTTGCGCAATTACAGGCAACAACGGCCGCTACTGATGAAGTTGCCAAGATGACGACAAAAACAACGTACGTTAATCCAACGGAAGGTCTTTCAATCGCCTTAATTGATTTTGGCTTGAAAAATTCAATTTTGCGTTCTTTAGCAAAGCGCGGTGTGAACGTTATGGTTTTCCCAGCCGACGTTGATGCGCAAACAATATTAGATATGGATCCAGATGGTGTTTTGCTATCAAATGGTCCTGGTGATCCACAAAACGTGGCCCACATCTTACCGGTTATTCGTGAATTAGAAGAAAAAATGCCATTAATGGGTATTTGCCTTGGTCATCAGTTGTTTGCTTTGGCTAATGGCGCAACGACCTTTAAGTTAAAGTTCGGTCACCGCGGTTTCAATCATGCGGTTCGAAATTTAGTTAAAGATCAAATTGATTTCACTTCACAAAATCATGGTTACGCAGTTTCAGCAGAATCAATTGCCGATACCAATCTTGAAATTACGCATGAAGAAATCAATGACCACACAGTTGAAGGACTACGCTTAAAAGACCATGCTGCCTTTTCAGTACAATTCCATCCGGATGCTGCACCGGGTCCACATGATGCCGAATATCTTTTTGATGATTTCCTTGCAATGATCGCTACAAACAAGAAAGGACAACTACAACATGCCTAGACGTACAGATATCCACAAAATTTTAGTGATTGGTTCAGGTCCAATTATTATTGGTCAAGCTGCCGAATTTGATTATTCAGGAACCCAAGCTGCGATGTCTTTGAAAGAAGAAGGCTATGAAGTAGTGCTTGTGAATTCAAATCCCGCTACGATTATGACAGATAGTGAAACGGCTGATGAAGTCTACATTGAGCCACTATCATTTGAATTTTTAGCACGTATCTTACGTAAAGAACGTCCCGATGCTATTTTGCCTACTTTAGGTGGTCAAACTGGTTTAAATATGGCCAAAGAATTAGCTGAAGCTGGTATTTTAGATGAACTAGGTATTATCTTATTAGGAACAAAATTAACAGCCATTGAAGAAGCTGAAGACCGTGAAGCTTTTAAGAATTTGATGAATCGTTTAAATGAACCGGTTCCAGAATCAATGATTGCGGTTACGGTTGAGCAAGCTTTGGATTTTGCCAATCAAAGTGGTTACCCAGTGATTGTGCGTCCAGCTTATACATTAGGTGGTACCGGTGGTGGTATCGCCAACGATGAAGCTGAATTAAAAGAAATTGCTGCGAATGGTCTTGAATTATCACCAGTCACACAAGTATTGATTGAACAATCAATTGCCGGTTATAAAGAAATTGAATTCGAAGTAATGCGTGATGCCGCAGATAATGCGTTGATTGTTGCATCAATGGAAAACTTTGATCCGGTTGGTATTCACACCGGTGATTCAATTGTGGTCGCACCGGTACAAACCTTGGCTGACCGCGAACTACAGATGATGCGTGATGCCGCTTTGAAAATTATTCGTGCCCTAAAGATTGAGGGTGGGGTTAATATTCAAATGGCCTTGGATCCGAACTCATTTAACTATGACATTATCGAAGTGAATCCACGTGTGTCACGTTCATCAGCATTAGCTTCAAAAGCAACGGGTTATCCAATCGCCAAGATGGCGGCCAAAATTGCAGTTGGCTTAACCTTGGATGAAATTATTAATCCAGTTACCGGAACGACTAAAGCGGCCTTCGAACCAGCTTTGGATTACGTGGTGGTTAAGATTCCACGTTGGCCATTTGATAAGTTTGCGACCGCTGATCGTCATCTTGGGACGCAAATGAAAGCAACTGGGGAAGTAATGGCTATCGGTCGTAATATCGAAGAAGCGATGAATAAAGCGGTGCGTTCACTTGAAATTGGTGCGACTGGTTTGCGAGACATTAATTTCCCAGAAATTAGTACCGAACAACTACTTGATGACTTGATGCCTGCTCGTGATGACCGTCTCTTCATGATTAGTGAATTGTTGCGCCGTGGTGTTTCCGTTGATGCTATTCATGAACGCACAAAGATTGATTATTTCTTCTTAGATAAGGTGTTGCACATTATCGAGATTGAGCAGGATTTGGCTGCGCATGTTGGGGATGAAACGGTCTTGTTGACGGCGAAAAAGAATGGTTTTGCGGATCAAACGATTGCTGATATTTGGGGCTGGCATGCCCAAGCAGTTACATCATTAAGAACGGATGCCGCCATTAGTCCAGTCTACAAGATGGTTGATACGGTCGCCGCTGAGTTTGAGTCACAAACACCTTATTATTACGCAACTTATGAAATGCAGAATGAATCTGTTGTGACAAAAAAGCCAAGTGTCTTAGTCCTTGGTTCAGGACCTATCCGCATTGGTCAGGGTGTGGAATTTGACTACGCAACAGTCCATGCGGTTAAAGCAATTCAAGCAGCCGGCTATGAAGCTATTATCATGAATTCAAATCCCGAAACGGTTTCAACTGATTTTTCAGTATCTGATAAATTATATTTCGAACCACTAACCTTAGAAGATGTGTTAAACGTTATTAATCTAGAACAACCAATGGGTGTGGTTGTCCAATTCGGTGGTCAAACAGCGATTAATCTTGCTGAACCACTAGCCGATGCCGGTGTGAATATCTTGGGAACGAGTGTCACTGATTTGAATCGAGCTGAAGATCGTGAAGAATTTGACCAAGTTATCAAGCAACTGGCTTTGGCGCAACCAATTGGTAAGACCGCAACAACGGTTGATGGTGCTTTAGCAGCAGCGTATGAAATTGGTTATCCAGTTTTAGTACGCCCATCATACGTCTTAGGTGGTCGCGCTATGGAAATTGTTAATAATGAAACGGAATTGCGTGATTACATGGGGCGTGCCGTTAAGGTCTCACATGATCACCCAGTACTAATCGATTCATACTTAGTTGGTTCAGAAGCTGAAGTTGATGTGCTGTCAGACGGTGAAACTGTTGTGATTCCAGGAATTATGGAACACATCGAACGTGCCGGCGTGCACTCAGGTGATTCAATGTCAGTTTATCCAACCCAAACTTTATCAGATAAGGTGCGTGAGGAAATCGTGACCGATTCAATTGCTTTGGCCAAAAGTTTGAAGACTATCGGCTTGATGAATGTGCAATTTGTTATTCATGACAACACTGCATATGTTATCGAAGTGAATCCACGTGCATCACGAACCGTACCATTTATTTCAAAAGTCACCCATCTTAAGTTGGCGCAATTGGCAACCCGCATTATGTTAGGTGAAAAATTAGCTGATATGGGCTTTGAAACTGGTTTGGTACCCGAATCAGAGATGGTGCATGTGAAAGCCCCAATCTTCTCATTTACGAAGTTGCCAGCCGTTGACTCACTATTAGGACCTGAAATGAAGTCAACTGGTGAGGTAATGGGTTCTGATAAGACCTTTGAAAAGGCGTTGTATAAAGCTTTCGTTGCTGCCGGTACACAGATTCCGCACGATGGTAACGTACTTTTCACCATCGCTGATGAAGATAAAGCCGAAGCATTGACCTTAGCTAAGCGCTTTAACGAATTAGGTTTCCAATTATTTGCAACTGCCGGTACAGGTGAATACTTCCAAGAAAACGGCTTGCGTGTCGCTATTCTCGATAAAATTAATGAAACGACTCATAATGCAGTGACTTCACTAAGTAAAGGTGAATTACAATTAGTCATTAACTCAACACATCAAGACGTTGCCACGGTTAACGATAGTCGTCGAATTCGTAACGCTGCCATTGAAAATGCTGTGCCATTGTTTACAGCATTCGATACTGTCCGAGCATTGTTGAGTGTATTAGAATCACAATCATTTACTGTTAACCCTTCATAAAATAAAGGAGATGCTACTCATGGATAAGAACCGTCTTGCAATTTCATTACCTGGTTTAGAACTTAAGAATCCGTTTATGCCATCATCGGGTTCATTTTATTACGGTCTTGATCACATGGCTGATTTTGACCTAAATGAATTAGGGGCATTGGTACTAAAAACAACGACTGTGAAGCCACGCAAAGGTAACCCACAACCTTGGGTAATTGATACCAAAGCTGGCGTGCTTAACTCCGTTGGTTTAGCTAATCCAGGGATTGAAGCGGTTAAAAATGACTTTATGCCAGAATTAGATCAAAAGTTACCTGATTTACCGAAAATGTTATCCATTTCAGGTGAAACAGTTGCTGAGTTCACGCAACTAGCAACTACAATCGAACGAATGCCAGGCATTAACGCGATTGAATTAAATCTATCTTGCCCAAATGTCGATGAAGGTGGTCGCGCCTTTGGTGTCACTACTGAGGGGGTTTCATCAGTAGTGAGCGCTGTTCGGACAGCTACGACGAAACCTATTTATGCAAAATTGTCACCAAATGTTACTGATATTAAGCCACTAGCAATTGCAGCCGAACAAGCGGGTGCCGATGGTTTGACGATGGTCAACACTTTGGTGGGGATGAGCTTAGATTTGATGAGTCGTTCGGCTCGTTTGTACCGTGGTAAAGGCGGTTTGTCGGGAGAAGCCATTCATCCATTAGCAGTTGAATTTATTTGGGAAGCTGCTTCAGTGGTCAATATTCCAATCATTGGTGTTGGCGGGGTTACGTCAATTTATGATGCCCTTGAATTAATGTTAGCTGGCGCTTCAGCAGTACAAGTCGGGGTGATGAATAAAACTGATCCCTTGTTCTTACCAAAATTGATTAAAGCATTACCAGCCGCTTTGGATAAATACCATTTTGCAACAGTTGCTGAAGTGACAACCGCATTGCATGCTTTGCCAGCAAATGAAGCAGAATGGCAAGCAATGACGAATTTGGATAAGGAGTAATGATGTCTGATAACAAACCTGTATTTATTGCCTTAGACTTTGCGGATGTGCCAACAACCTTGGCATTTTTAGAGCAATTTCCGGTCGACCAACCTTTAGCGGTTAAAGTGGGGATGGAATTGTTCTATCGTGAAGGGCCAACTTTTGTATCGACTTTAAAAGAACGTGGCTATACCGTTTTCTTGGATTTAAAGTTATACGATATTCCACATACAGTTGGCCAAGCCGTCAAAAATTTAGCCCAATTACGGATTGATTATTTAACCTTACATGCAGCTGGTGGTGAGCAAATGATGCTAGCCGCTAAAGATGCTATTGATAGTGCCCAGCAAAATACGAAATTATTGGCTATTACCCAATTAACATCATTTTCTGAAACTGAATTGCAAACGACACAGCAATTAGCTGTTTCTCTAAATGAATCTGTGGTGCATTTAGCCCAATTAGCTGAACATGCTGGTATGGCAGGAGTGATTTCTTCGGCATTTGAAACTGAAATGATTCATGATGCAACCCGTAGTGGCTTTCTATCTATCACGCCCGGTATTCGCTTGACTGGGGATGCTAAAGGTGATCAAAATCGGGTGATGACCCCGCAACAAGCTCGTCAAAAGGGTGCCAATGGGATTGTCGTTGGTCGTTCAATTACGCAGGCAACTGATCCAGTGGCAGCTTATAAGCAAATTATTCATGATTTTAACGAGGAGTAACTATGACAAATTATCGAACAGCTGTTGCAACTGCTTTGTTAGATATTGCAGCCGTTAAATTACAACCTAATGATCCATTTACGTGGGCATCTGGTATTAAGAGCCCAATTTATACTGATAACCGTAAAATCATTTCATTTCCTGAAGAACGTCAAATTGTCATTGATGGTCTCGTTGAATTGATTAAGACGCAATATCCAGACGTTGAAGTCATTGGTGGTGTTGCAACCGCCGGCATTCCACACGCCGCCTGGGTTGCGGAAGCTATGAATCTACCATTAATATATGTCCGCGCCAAGCCTAAAGATCATGGAACGGGTAAGCAAATTGAAGGTGCTATCAATGATGGTCAAAAAGTAGTTTTGATTGACGATTTGATTTCAACTGGTGGTTCAGTACTAGGTGCAGTGAAAGCAACGCGGGCTGAGACGGGTAATGTTATCGGTGTTGTCTCAATTTTTTCATATGAATTACCAGCTGCTAAGCAAAACTTCGCGGATGCCCAAACTAGTTTTGCATCATTAACTAATTTTTCTAGCTTAATTCAAGTTGCCCAGGAAACAGATAATATCACGGCTGATGAATTGCAGATGATTGAAGATTGGCATCAAACACTGACATAAAGATGTTATTTAATACTTTCTATCCAATTTTAGGAGATAAAATGTTATGATAGGAAGCATGAATGAAAAGATAAATTATGAACAATTAAATGGTTTGGATTTGGCCTATTATGGGGATGCGGTATACGAAGTTTATATTCGTCATCATCTCTTAGCTAAGAGCATTACGAAACCAGCAAAGTTACAACGTGAATCAAAAAAGTATGTTTCAGCAAAAGCGCATGCCGCTTTATATGCTTTGATTGAAGCTGATAATATCTATACTGAAACTGAGCAAAAATATTTCAAACGTGGTCGCAATGCGAATTCACATACAAAAGCAAAAAACACCGATGTCGTGACTTACCGCATTTCAACGGGCTTTGAGGCCGTGATGGGTTATTTAGGTGCAAGTGGTCAAACAGAACGTTTAGAAGAAATTATTTCATGGATTTATAAACAAGTGGAAAGTGGGCGAACAGTAAATCATGGGACAACAAAATAACAAACGATCAGCAGGACACAAGCAACGTCGTCAACGAACTCCAAAAGCAGGTTATGATGCACCTGAAGAACAAGTCGAATTTGTCTTCGGTCATCACGCCGCCGTTGAAGCCTTAAAGGGAAAGACTGAAATCAATAAAGTTTGGTTACAAAATGGTCTAGCTGATAAGGTTCGTAATGAGGTAAGCGCACTAGCTAAAAAACGCGGCTTGATTATGCAAGACGCACCAAAAGCTAAACTTGATGAATTGACCAATGGTGAAAACCATCAAGGCGTGGTGTTATCAATTGCAGCATATGCATATGCAACAATTGATGATTTGTTTGCCAAAGCTGCCGAAAAAGACGAAGCACCTTTCTTCTTAGTGCTTGATTCAATCGAAGATCCACACAATTTGGGATCAATCATGCGAACAGCGGATGCCGCCGGTGTTCATGGCATCATTATTCCAAAGCGTCGTGCCGTACAACTAACATCAGTGGTTGCTAAAACGTCAACTGGTGCGATTGAGCATGTGCCAGTTGCGCGAGTAACTAACTTAGTTCAAACGGTTGAACAGTTAAAAGAACGTGGTGTATGGGTGTTTGGTACTGATATGAACGGTAAAGATTACCGTCATTGGGATGCCAAGGGTGCGACTGCGTTAATCATTGGTAATGAAGGTAAGGGTATTTCACCATTACTAAAGAAATCAGTTGATGAAACATTAGCAATTCCAATGATTGGCCATGTGCAAAGTCTAAACGCTTCAGTTGCCGCTAGCTTGCTAATCTATCAAGGTTATAATAGTCGCCATCCATTATCATAAAATAGGTGTTTAATTGGCATAATGCTAAATGTTAGTTGTTATTGGGCTAAACATAATTCTGGCAAGTGGGTAATCCTCCCGTATGCTTTTCTTACAGTAGTAAGAAAGGATACGAGACGGTGGATCAAACACAACTAATTGTTAAAGCACAAGCTGGGGATGAACAGGCGTTTGAAATGATTTTAAGTCAGTTTGAAGGCCTCGTTTGGAAAATGTTTGCCCAACAGCGCGTACGACCACAACCGAATGATTGGCAACAAGAATGTCGGGTGGTCTTGCACAAGACACTCAGATTATTACGCCATCAAACGTGGGCTGCATTAACGCTATATTATCGACGATCATTACAGACGCATGTGGTGCAGTTATGGCGCAATGAGTATCGGGTTTGTGATTTTCAAGTTCCAGTATTAAAAGAAACAATTGCGCCATATGAAGCCCAACAAGTTTTTGAGAAATATGAACACGTCGCAAATGGGTTAATCCCATTTATCATGACGTGGTATCATCAACTACCTATTAAAGAACGTGAATTAGCGTTTTTACTAATCCAGGGTTATAGTATGGTTGAAGCAGCCAAGATCATTAAACGTTCACGTTCCTGGTGTTATGGTGTACGTCGTAAGTGGCAGTTATTTTATCGTAGTGAAATCAGAAAAAACTAGCCGTTTAATAGCAAAAGTGCTAAACTTTTAGTCATAAAATCAAATTAAGAAAGAGCGGTAACGCCATATGGCAACAAAGAAAGTCGCTTTGGCATGTAGTGTGTGTGGTTCACGTAATTATATGGTTACTAAAAAGCCAACGCGTGTTGACCGTTTACAGGTAAATAAGTATTGCAAGTATTGCGATAAGCACACTTTACATCGAGAAACAATGTAAGAATTAAGCAGAGGTTTATATAGATGAAGTTTTTATCAAGTGTTAAAGAAGAAATGCACAAGGTAACTTGGCCAACATTTAATGAAAATATCCATAATACAACAATTGTTGTTGTAACCGGATTAGCATTCGCCATTATTTTTGGTTCTGCTGACTGGGTATTTGAACAAGGAATTACTTGGTTGTCTAAGTAAACAAAATGCGCTATACTGTAAGCATGAATTAGCAGATAAAGCCCTCATTAATTGAGGGTTTTTAATTTACAAAAATTTATGTCAAATAGTCTGAGGAGGCAATCATGGCAACTGAGTCATTCGATAAGCAATGGTATGTTTTGCATACATATGCAGGATATGAAAATCGCGTAAAGTCAAATTTGGAATCACGTATTGAAACAATGGGGATGACGGATTATATTTTCCGTGTCTTGGTACCAGAACAAGAAATCGAAGTTGAAAAAGATGGTGAGACAAAGATTGTTAAGGAAAACGACTTTCCTGGCTACGCTTTAGTCGAAATGATTATGACTGACGAAGCTTGGTATGTTGTCCGTAATACCCCAGGTGTTACTGGATTCTTGGGTTCTCACGGTGGTGGATCAAAGCCAGTGCCATTGCTTCCTGAAGAAGTTGACGATATGTTGGCACGTATGAACTTAGTTGAACGTCAAGTTGAACATCTAGATGTTGAAGTTGGTGACTTGGTTGATGTTGTGTCAGGTAGTTTTGCTGGTCAAGAAGGTGTTACGGTTACGGAAATTGATGATGAGCATCAAGAAGTGACTGTTTTAATCAATATCTTTGGTCGTGACACGCCAACACAAATTTCATTTAGCGACGTTAAGCCTGTTCAATAAATTTTGAAGACTTTACTTGCCAAGTGGTAAGTGTTTTGTTACTATAATATGGTATGTGTTGTTATTAGGCACATATGTGGGAGGCGTAAATCGAAACGCGCCATTTACACCACAAACACGAAGGAGGAAACAATCGTGGCTAAGAAAGTTTCAAGTATTGTTAAGTTGCAGATTCCAGCCGGTAAGGCTACACCTGCACCTCCAGTTGGACCTGCTCTAGGTCAAGCTGGTGTTAACATCATGGGATTCGCAAAGGAGTTTAATGCTCGTACTGCTGATCAAGGTGGTTTGCTAATCCCTGTAGTTATTACTGTGTATGAAGATCGTTCATTCGAGTTCATTACCAAGACTCCTCCAGCAGCTGTTCTTTTGAAGAAGGCCGCTGGTGTTGAAAAGGGTTCTGGTGAGCCTAACACGAAGAAGGTCGCAACAGTTACTGCAGCTCAAGTTCGTGAGATTGCAGAAACTAAGATGCAAGATCTAAACGCAGCTGACGTAGATGCAGCTGTTCGCATGATCGAAGGTACTGCTCGTTCAATGGGCTTCACTGTTGAAGGCTAATTAATAAGTAAGTACGGATCGCGTAGGAAACTAAGCAAGATCAAGCGGGAGGTCAATGACCGTTTGACCGCATTTGCAAGGAGGAATAGCTACCATGGCTAAGTATGGTAAGAATTATTTAGCAGCTGCTGAAAAAGTTGACAGTGACAAGTTGTACACTGTTGAAGAAGCTGCTGCATTGGTAAAGGATATTGACTTTGCCAAGTTTGATGCAACTGTTGAAATTGCATTTAACTTAAACGTTGATACGCGTCAAGCTGATCAACAATTGCGTGGTGCCGTTGTTTTGCCTAACGGTACTGGTAAAGACCAAACTGTTGTTGTCTTTGCGCAAGGTGATAAGGCTAAAGAAGCTGAAGAAGCTGGTGCTGACGTTGTTGGTGCCGCTGACTTGGTACAACGTATCCAAGGTGGCTGGTTAGATTTTGATGTTGCTGTTGCAACACCAGATATGATGGCACAAGTTGGACGTGTTGGACGTGTCTTGGGACCTAAGGGCTTGATGCCTAACCCTAAGACGGGTACTGTAACGTTCGACGTTGCTAAGGCCGTTTCAGAAGCTAAGTCAGGTAAGGTTACTTACCGTACTGATCGTGACGGAAACGTTGCTGTACCAGTTGGTAAGGTATCATTCGATGCTGACAAGCTTGCAGGAAACATTAAGTCATTGGCTAATGTTATCTTGCGTTCACGTCCATCTGCTGTTAAGGGAACATACGTACAACACGTATCAATCGCTTCAACATTTGGTCCTGCTGTGAACATTGACATCGCTTCACTATAATTAGATTTTCGAAAATAGTAAGTGAGTGTTGACACTTTCTCGACTACCTGTTAAAGTAGTTGAGGTAATAAATCGATTCTACCTAAGACGCAGGTGTCGTAAGACTTAATATCCCGCCGAGGAAGTGAAAAAACGCGAAAGCGACTTTTGACCCCCGGTGCAGCATGTACTGGGGGTCTTTTGGTAAGAATCAAAATCTAAACAGGAGGAACAATATACCATGAGTGAAGCAACCATTGCTGTTAAAGCACAACAAGTTGCCGAAGTTGCTGACAAGTTCAAGAACGCAACGTCTGCCGTTGTTGCTGACGTACGTGGATTGACTGTTGAGCAATCAAACAACTTGCGTGCTGAATTGCGTGGAGAAGGTGTTGAGCTACGTGTTATCAAGAACAAAGTCTTGGTTCGCGCTACTGAAGCTGCTGATTTGACTGAGTTAAACGATTTGTTTGCTGGTCCTTCAGCCGTTGCATTCTCAAATGATGATGCAATCGCACCTGCCCGCGTATTGAAGAAGTACGCTGATGATATCGACGCCTTGGAAATCAAGGGTGGATTCATCGATGGTAACATCGTATCTATTGATGAAATCAATAAGTACGCTGCACTACCAGATCGCGAAGGTTTGCTATCAATGTTGTTGTCAACATTGCAAGCACCTGTTCGCAACTTTGCCTATGCAGTTAAAGCTGTATCAGACGCAAAGGAAGAATCAGAGGCCTAAACAACGGCTTAGATTCGTATCTTAAAGGGCAACGCCCTATAAAATTAAAATTGCAATTAAAGCAAATATAAGAGGAGATTAATTATCATGGCATTTGATAAAGATTCAATCATTGCTTCATTGAAGGAAGCTACGATCATGGACTTGGCTGACTTGGTTTCAGCTATCGAAGAAGAATTTGGTGTTTCAGCCGCTGCCCCTGTTGCAGCTGCTGGTGCTGCTGGTGGTGATGCTGCCGCTGCTAAGACTGAATTTGATGTTGAATTGACTTCAGCTGGTACAGCTAAGGTTAAGGTTATCAAGGCAGTTCGTGAAGCAACTGGTTTGGGATTGAAGGACGCTAAGGGTCTTGTTGACGATGCACCTTCAGTTATCAAGGAAGGTCTTTCAGAAGACGACGCTAACGACTTGAAGGCAAAGCTTGAAGAAGCTGGTGCCGTAGTTAACGTTAAATAATTTTAACCTTTAATAAGGTTTAAATTGACTAAAATAAGCTATTTGTGTTTACACAGGTAGCTTATTTTTTTGTTTTCTTTTAAAATGAAGTCGTACAGTCTTATCGTATTTGCTTATTTTTTGGGGGAGTATTGATGTCAAAAAAGAAAAAATATTGCCAATTGGGCAGGAACCAGATAGTCCATTGGTCAATTAACGTTTAGTATGAATAGCAGTAGTTATGATTATGATTTGTATAATGAGTGGCCAGATGATGATACTGCTTTTAGCAGTTCATTTTTCATTAATTTTTAAACCAACACAATTGCATAGCTTTGTGGTTCAAACTAATAAAGATATTCAAACTGTGCTAAGTAAGGGTCAGAATATTACACAGATTAACGTTTATCCAATTGAGGGTAAGCCAACTTATTATCATATTGAATGGTCACCGCTATCAAGTGAAGAACAGAACGAAGCACAAATGATAACAACGTTAGATGATCAGTGTTGTGTTTTATCATATTTTACGGGTCTACGATCAATACCAGAAATTGTAAATGCAATTTATAGTGGTGTTCATAGTGAAATATTTGATTGGGAATTTGAAGACCAAGTATGGGATTTTGAGCGTTGGTCTGACGTTCATGGTGTAACTGAGTTGAGCATGTTATTACATAGTATTGAACAAACGCTAATTGAATCAATCGATATGAACCGTGTTATTCAGATTAAAAGACAAGATAATTATCGGAATAGTGTAAATGTTTATAATATGGCAACGAATAAGCGACGTAAAATCAAATTCTTTTCTTTGCAAGAAATTGTTACAATGCCTATTTATATTGAAACGGAAATTTTTTGGAGTGGTGTTGTGGCCCTATGTCTTGAATTCTAGATAATGTCGATTATTTAAATTAATTAAGTAGATTTAAACAAATTAAAATAATTTGTTAATATCGTATACAGGTTAGTGTCGTATACTATTATCTATGGCAAATAAACAACGTAGAGGATTGCGTGAAAATAGAGAACATACGCAAATTTTAAAATCAAAAAGACTTGCTATTATTATTGTCGGTGTGGTGACACTAATCGTTTTTGCGATTGCTTGGTCACAACGCGATAAAATAGTGGATACGGTTGGACCAAAAATTGGTTTGGTGCATAATCATCATAAGAAGAATTTACAAAAAGATTGGCGAAATACTTTGAAAGGAAAATCAGTTAACGTCGATATTGCTGTTTACAATAACAAAACCGATAAGTTAATTCAGACTCGTCACAGTAACACAGATACATTTTCGACCGCTAGTGCGATTAAAGTCAGTGTCTTAGCTGAACTATTATCTGAGCATCAAGAGTCAGATACACCATTAACGGATAATGAGCAAGCACTTGCAACTAATATGATTCAGGCTAGTGATAATGATTCTACCACTAGTTTGTTGTACCAAATGGGTGGTTATCAAGCACCAGATAATGTATTCGATAAACTTGGCATGAATGATTCCAAAATGAATACCGCTGCCTGGGGTGATTCAAAAACGACGGCACCCGATCAGATTAAACTCTTACGTAATATTTTCTATCAGAGTAAGGTGTTAAATGGCGATTCACAACAATATGCCCAAAAATTAATGAGCAACATTGAGAAAGACCAAAGTTGGGGTGTTAGTGCTGGTGTGCCTAAGAAAGCAGATATTGCATTAAAGAATGGCTGGTTGCCAGATGATGATGGTAGCTGGATTGTGAACAGCCTTGGTCATGTGAAAAATAAGAAAGTGGATTACGTGATTGCAGTCTTAACCAATGGTGATGAGACCCAACAGTCAGGTATCAACTTAATTGAAAAACTTTCACGTCAAACTTATAAAGAGTTAGCAAATTAAATAATTAAATAATTAATTTAACCGGTATGTAAAATATATCGGTTTTTTATTTGCTAAAATAACGGTTTGTAAAGTAAATATTTACAATTGCGAAATGTAATTACAGTTAATTTTCATTTCGCAAAATATATTGATTAGTCTCATGGAATTTATTATGATTATTAAGTTAGCTAAAAAGATAGTTTTAGTTAATAAAATATTGAATAGGAGAAATATTTATGCTGCAAATCAACGACTTAACAGTCGCTTACAGCAATGTGCCTGTATTTAAGGAGTTATCAGTAGATTTTGCCCCTGGTAAAATTACTGGCATTATCGGTCCTAATGGTGCTGGAAAATCAACATTGATTAAAGGTGCGTTAGGATTAGTACGTCATTCGGGTCAATCAACTTTGGATGGTGTTGCAGTATCACGAGTTCGACAGAAAATTGCTTATGTTGAACAACGAGCTGCTTTAGATTTAACGTTTCCCATCAGCGTTTTTGAGGTGGTTCTAACTGGTACATACGGTAAGTTAGGATTATTCAAAAGCCCTGGTCGTAAAGAAAAAGCCGCTGCGAGAGATGCGCTACGGCAAGTTAATCTAATTGAATTTGAAAATCGTCAAATTGGTGAGTTATCAGGAGGACAATTACAACGTGTGTTTGTGGCTCGTGCCATTGTGCAACAAGCAGATGTGGTTATTTTAGATGAGCCATTCGTTGGAATTGACGTAAAGTCTGAAGAGGAAATCATGAATGTTTTGCGTGGTTGGCGTGATGATGGTAAAGCTATTATTGTTGTGCACCACGATCTAAATAAAGTTACATCATACTTTGATGATTTATTAATTATGAATCATGGGGTAATTGCAAGTGGGACAGTTGCTTCAGTATATACACAAGAGAATATACAAAAGGCATTTTCTGCAGACTTGAGTGCCGTTTTGTTTAATGATAAGGCAGGTGCTTAGTATGGCAAGCTTAGTAGAATTTATGCACGCATTAGGACACTATAATTTCTTACAAAGTGCCTTACTTGCATCAATTATGGTCGGCATTATGTCTGGTATTATTGGAAGTTTTATCATTTTACGTGGTATGTCATTAATGGGTGATGCCATTTCACATTCAGTGTTACCTGGTGTTGCAGTTGCATACATGTTAGGTATTAATCTAATGGTTGGGGCAACCGCATTCGGCATTATGGCTGCTTTGTTGATTGGATTTGTTGCTGCACATAGTAAGTTGAAAAACGATACAGCAATTGGAATTGTTTTCTCAGCGTTTTTCGCGTTAGGATTTATTTTGATTTCAATGGCTGAGTCTTCAACTAATTTGCACCACATCTTATTTGGAAATGTGTTAGCAGTTTCAGATAGTGATTTGGTTTCAACCGTTATTGTTCTAGCTATCGTGATTGTTTTTGTGGTTATGTTTTTCAAAGAATTACAAATCACCTCATTTGATGAAACATTTGCTAAGTCATATGGTTTAAATACCAGTATTATTCATTATGGATTGATGTTAGTTTTGACGCTGGTAACTGTTTCTGCATTACAAACAGTTGGTATTATCTTGATTGTTGCAATGTTGATTACACCAGCAGCTACTGCATTTTTGTGGACTAATCGTTTGTCCGTTATGCTGGTGTTGTCGGCAACGATTAGTACGATTGCAGCCATTACAGGTTTGTACCTATCATATACAATGAATTGGGCTTCAGGTCCTGCAATTGTATTAGTTGCAGCCATTATATTTTTGTTCTCATTTATCTTTGCCCCAAAGCAAGGCATTATTACCAAACTAGGAGTGAAACATGTTAAAGAAGATTAGTGTTGCCATCGCAGCGATGTTAGTTGCTATCGGAGGAGTTGTTTGGTTTGTAAGTAGTCGTGATGACCAATCAAATACAAAAAGTGAAAAATTACGCGTTGTAACCACAAATTCTATTTTAGAAGATATGGTGGAAAACGTCGGTGGTAAGCAAGTTAAGGTTTACAGTATTGTGAAACGTGGGACCGACCCTCACGAATATGATCCAACGACGAATGACATTGCTGCCGCAACTGAAGCGGATGTTTTGTTCCATAATGGATTGAACTTAGAAACTGGTGGTAGTGGTTGGTTTAATAAATTGACGAAGACAGCTAATAAGCGCAATGACAAAGAAGTTTTTGCTGCGTCAAAGCATGTTAAGCCGATGTATTTAACTGAGTCTGGTAAAGAAAACGAAACTGATCCACATGCTTGGTTAGACTTAAGTAATGGTGTAAAGTATGTTAAGCTCATTAACCAAGTGCTTAAGGATAAGGATCCTAAGCATGCAAAGTTATACCAAAAGCGTACAGATGCATACGTTAAGAAGTTGGAAAATTTGCATAAAGAAGCGCAAAACAAGTTTGCTGATATTCCTGAATCACAACGTTTGTTAGTGACTTCAGAAGGTGCTTTTAAGTACTTCTCAAAGGCATATGGTATTAAGCCAGCATTTATCTGGGAAATTAATACTGAAGCCCAAGGAACGCCTGAACAAATGAAACAAGTACTCGCAAAAATCGATGAATCTGATGTGAAATCATTGTTTGTGGAAAGCTCAGTATCACCAAAGTCAATGAAGCAAGTATCTAAGGAAACTGGTTTACCAATCTATTCAAAGATTTATACTGATTCATTGGCTAAGAAGGGAACTAAGGGTGACACTTACTACGACATGGTAAAGTGGAACATTGATAAAATTCATGATGGTATGTTAGCTAAAGAATAAAATCTAAGTACGTTAATCGGGAATGATTTCTGATTGATGTACTTTTTTTCGTAAAGAATTTCCAAAATAATTTAAAAAAATGTGACATTTTTGTGATTGTTTTCTTTAAAAGTTGCTATAATAGAGTTGTCGGGATGTTATCACTTGGGCAAGCTATTAATAGGTAGTTAGGTGCTAACATTTACAAAAAAGAGTTCAACGATACAATGTATCATTGGATTTATTTGTTTATTTTTAGAAATTTTTATTGAGGAGATTAGTTAAATGTCTAGTAAGAACATTGTTGTACTAGGAGCTGGCTTTTCTGGGGTATTTGCTACTCGTAAGTTAGCTAAAAAGTTGAAGAATACTGACTATCAAATCGTTTTGATTGATCGTCATTCATTTATGACTTATATGACTGAATTGCACGAAGTTGCTACAAAGCGTGTTGAACCTAAGCACGTACAATTTGATTTGGGAACGCTATTTAAGCACGAATCAAATGTAAAGATTGTCACAGCTACTGTTGAGGATATCGACAAGGATGACAAGGTTGTTAAGACTTCAGAAGGTGAATTTACATATGAGAAGCTAGTTATCGCAACTGGTGGTACGACAAACACCTTCGGTACACCAGGTGTTGAAGAATATGGTTACACACTATGGTCATTCGAAGAAGCTATTCGTCTACGTTCACGTATTGAAAATATCATCCGTGAAGGTGCTATGGAATCAGATCCAAAGTTGCGTGCTGCTAAGTTGACTATCGCAATCGTTGGTTCTGGATTTACTGGTGTTGAGTTAGCTGGTGAATTGATTGACCAACGTCATGAATTAGCACGTGCTAACAACTTGGATGAATCAGAAATCAAGTTGGAAGTTATTGAAGCTGCACCAACTATTTTGAACATGATTTCAGATCGTAAGTTGGCTGATAAGGGTGAGCAATACATGGTTAATCATGGTATCAACTTGCGTAAGTCAGCTGGTGTTGTTGAAGTTAAAGAGCACGCTGCTATCTTGAAGGATGGTACTGAGATTCCTACTGATACCTTGGTATGGACTGCCGGTGTTAAGGCTAAGCCACAAGGTGCTAAGTGGGGCTTGCAACAAGGACCTGGTGGCCGTTTCTTAGCTGATGAGTACTCACGTGCTTTGGGCGAAGAAGACATTTATGTTGCTGGTGACGTGGCTGCTTACCAAGAACCTGCTTTGGCAGATCCTGATAACCCACGTGCTGGATGGACACCACAAACTGTTGAAGGTGGAGAATCAGCTGCCAACACACTTGTTCCTAATATTGTTTATGATGTAACTGGTCAAACTGGTGAACGTCATGAATTTAAGGGTCACTACCAAGGATTTGCCGTATCAATTGGTTCACACTACACTGTAGGTGTTGTTCAACAAATTGGTAACATGAAGTTAGGTAAAGAAGGTTGGTCAATAACTGGTTTCCTTGCTAATATGTTCAAGCACATTATCAACTTCTACTTCTTCATGCAAATTTCAAGTGGTTACCACATGTTCCAATACACATTGGATGAATTCTTCCGTACACCAAACGGACGTAACCCATTCTTTGGTTGGACTTCACGTGTTGGTAACGTTCTTTGGTCAGTACCTTTGCGTATTGTCATGGGAATTACCTGGATTTCACTTGGTTCTACTCTAGGTGGTGGTACTGGTGTACTTGCAACAATCATCGGTTGGTTAATCGCCTTTGGTTTGTTGACTTCGCTAGCATCATTTATTGGTTTCATCTTTGGTTTGGTAATGGTATTTGCTGGATCAGGTGTGACTGTTGCTGCTTTGTTGATTCCATTTGCAACCTTAGCATTAATGAACGGTTCAGGACGTACAATCGGTTTGGACTACTGGGTATCACCAATGCTAGAACGTTCTTTGGCCAACTCATGGTATGGTAGAGCACGTTCACGCTACAATGATATGCGTAAGTAATTAAAACAAATAAAATCACTGATGACAAAATAAGTCATCAGTGATTTTTTGTTTGCTCATATTAAAATATTATTGATGTTGTGAGGCGTAAAAGGCAGCGATGATACCATGCGCTACTCCGACATTAATTGATCGCACGCTTCCATATTGGGGAATATAAACCATTGCATCAGCTGCGTTAATTAAATCATCAGCAAGGCCAAGCTTTTCTTCACCAAATAGGAAGGCTGACTTAGCTGGGAATTGCATCGTATAAAGTGATTGTGGATTATAACCTGGTGTATTATCAATGGCGTAAATTGTATAACCTTCTTGGTGTAACTGCTCAAAGATAGCTGGATAATCAATAATGCGACGATGTTCAATGTGCTCATAATTTTGAGTACCCAATGAACCACGACGGTCCCATTTTTTGATGCCTTCTTTAGCATCAGGAATTGCTGGATTTTCAGGATTTAAGAAGATCAATTTTCGCATACCAAATGCATTGCTATTACGAACGGCTGAAGCTTTGTTAAAGTCATGACTTAAATTTTGCATGATTGAAATCATATTGCCACGTTGCATATCAAGGGCAGCTCGAATTTCATCATCTGTTTTGCCTTTATAAAAATCGGTTACGTTACGATAATCTGCTGAATGGCTAAGGTCAATATCTGACATAATGGTCTCCTTATGGATTAGGACAAGCCCAATTTAAACGATTAAATAATAATTTTATTCTAGCCGGGTGAATAACACGTGTCAAACTGGATAATGCTTGCTAAAATAAGATTAAATTGCACATTTCAAAGCATATTGACTATTAATTTGTTATGATAATAGTTATGAGAAAATAAAAAGGAGGCGCAGACATGACGCCAATTATATCGTTGTCGCATGTAGATTACGCATATCCAAATAGTGACGCGCTAGCCTTACATGATTTGTCATTGACAATCGATCAAGGTGAATGGGTCGCAGTTATCGGGCATAATGGATCCGGTAAATCAACTTTTGCAAAATTATTAAATTATCTATTAGCACCTACTAAAGGTGAAATTACAATTAACGGCATTGTTGCCGATGAAGAACACATGTGGGATATCCGCGATATGGTGGGGATGGTTTTCCAAAATCCTGATAATCAATTTGTTGGGGCAACCGTAGCTGATGATGTTGCCTTTGGAATGGAAAACCGTGGTGTGCCACGTGATGAAATGATTAAGCGTGTGGATGCTGCCTTAGAAGAAGTGCAAATGATGCCATTTTCAGACCGTGAACCAGCTCGTTTATCTGGTGGCCAAAAACAACGGGTGGCCATTGCTTCAGTATTAGCATTACAACCTAAAATCTTGATTTTGGATGAAGCAACCGCCATGTTAGATCCTAAAGGACGTCGTGAGATGATTACGCTAGTACGTGAATTGAAGGCACGTATGGGGGATGCATTAACGGTTATTTCGATTACCCATGATATTGATGAAGCTGCCAGTGCTGACCGTGTTATGGTGATTAACGATGGTGAACTCGTTGAAACGGGATTACCAGCAGAAATATTTGCGAATGCTGGTCAATTACGTCGCTTTGGGTTAGCAGTACCTTTTGCTGAGCAATTAAAGGAAAAATTACGGGAACGCGGTATCGCGGTTCCTGAAGAATATTTGACGACAGAAGGGCTGGTGACATGGTTATGGCAATCAATTTCAACCAAGTAGGCTTTACCTATCAATTGAATACACCGTTTGCAACGCCAGGTTTACACGACGTTACATTTGATATTCCAGAAGGTCAATTAACAGCAGT
Source organism: Weissella sp. ESL1139 (assembly GCF_058506735.1). Classification (NCBI taxonomy): domain Bacteria; kingdom Bacillati; phylum Bacillota; class Bacilli; order Lactobacillales; family Lactobacillaceae; genus Weissella; species Weissella sp. ESL1139. The sequence goes on along the minus strand of NZ_CP196375.1, from coordinate 1,416,999 downwards.
CATCGGGCATACTGGTTCGGGTAAATCAACCATGGTTCAGAATTTAGATGGTTTGGTGTTACCAACGTCTGGTACAGTCACAATTGGCGAACAGGTTATTACGCCAGAAACGAAGTTAAAAGAATTGAATGAAGTGCGTTCGCATATTGGTCTTGTCTTTCAATTCCCTGAAGCACAGTTATTTGAACAAACCGTATTAAAAGACGTTATGTTTGGTCCAAAAAACTTTGGCGCTTCTGAAGATGTCGCTCGAGCCTCAGCAGAGGTGGCGTTACAAAAGGTCGGTATTGATCCAACCTTGTATGAGCGTTCACCATTTGAATTGTCTGGTGGTCAAATGCGTCGTGTGGCTATTGCTGGTGTGATTGCGATGGAGCCAGATTTATTGATTCTAGATGAACCAACAGCTGGCTTAGACCCTAAAGGGCAACGTGAATTAATGCAATTATTTATTGATTTGCAGCATGAAAAGCATATGACAGTAGTGTTAATTACTCATCAAATGGAATATGTAGCCCAATACGCCGATCATGTCGTGGTTTTTGAACATGGTACTGTTGTTAAGTCAGGGACACCAGCCGAGATATTTGCCGATGAAGACTGGTTACATGAAAAGCAGTTGGATGTGCCAGCAGCTAAGCAGTTTGCTGATGCACTTGCTGGTAAAGGGGTGCAATTACATGACGTCTTGGACATTGATCAGTTAGCTGACCAATTAGCAGCGCGGATTAATGGGGAGGTAGATCATGTTTAGCAATATGATTATTGGCCGTTATATGCCTGGCAACTCTTGGATTCATAGATTGGATGCCCGGACTAAGTTGGTATTAAGCATCGCCTTTATTTTTGTGGTCTTCTTAGCCAACAATGTTATTGGGTACGTCTTAGCAACTGCCTTTACGTTATTTGCAATTTTGTTAACGGGTCTTGGTGTTGGCGTATTTATTCGTGGTGTGAAACCATTGATTTTGTTGATGCTGATTACGACGTTATTGCAATTATTCTTCGTGCAAACTGGTGATGAATTAATTCATTGGTGGTTTATTCGAATTACGACTGATGGTGTCATTAACAGTATTGTTGTCTTTGTCCGTTTTATGCTGATTATCATGTTTTCAACAATTCTAACGTTAACGACACAACCACTAGCAGTAGCCGATGGTATGGAAAGTTTGCTAAAGCCGTTTAAAAAGATTGGCTTGCCAGTTTCTGAATTGGCGTTGATGTTATCGATTGCACTACGATTTGTACCAACTTTAATGGATGAAGCGCAAAGCATTATGAATGCGCAACGTGCGCGTGGTGTGCGTTTTAACGAAGGTGGCTTGATGGCGCGAATTAAATCATTTGTGCCATTGTTAATCCCACTTTTTGTGAATGCGATTAAACGTGCGATAGAGTTAGGGGATGCAATGGAAGCACGCGGTTACCGTGGCGGTGATTCACGAACGAAATATCGTGTGCTAACATGGCATAAACAAGATACGATTGCGATGATTGGTTTCGTTGTCTTTGCAGCATTATTGGTTGCAACACGATGGATGATGTAGAAAGGATGTAACATGCCACGTTATAAAGCAACCATTGCTTATGATGGAACGGATTTTTATGGTTGGCAAGTGCAACCAAACAAACGAACAGTTCAAGCTGAAATGGAAGCCGTTGTGAACAAGATGGCTAAGTATCCTGCTGAACATATTCGCGTGCAAGGGTCGGGCCGTACAGACGCGCGTGTGCACGCAAAGGGTCAAGTAGCCCATTTCGATTTACCGTTTGATATTCCGGCTGATGCGGTGCGTAAGGGCCTCTCAACGATGCTTCCTTATGATATTGGTATTAAAAAAGTTGAAAAGGTGTCTGATGACTTTCATGCGCAATTTAATGCTCATGATAAAACGTACTTTTATCGTTTCTCAACGACCGAATATATCGACCCATTTAAACGGAATTATACCGGTCATTGGCATCGGCGCTTGAATCCTGAATTAATGCAACAGGCGATTGGTGATTATGTTGGTGAACATGATTGGCTAAGTTTTGTTGCTTCAGGTTACCAACAAAAGACAACCGTCAGAACGGTTTACTCAGCTAAAATGTGGGTTAAACCAGAAGAAGAAGAAATCTGGTTTGAATTCTCAGGGAATGGCTTTTTATATAACCAAATTCGGATTATGGTCGGCGTCCTATTAGAAATTGGTAACGGTATTCGACCAGTTGACGATATTAAACGGTTATTCGAAGTGAAGGATCGGCAACAAGCACAATTCACTGCTCCGGCCCAAGGCTTATATCTAATGGAAGTTAAATATTAAAAAAATATGTCGTCACCAGAACTATTCCATTGACTAATTATCCGAAACGGGATAATATAGTACTCGGTATTGTTTACCAACCACAATGGGAATGTCCTGGTACGACTTTTTAATTATTGGTAAAGTAAACAAACAGAAAACTGGAGGAAATTTTCCATGCGTACAACTTATATGGCAAAGCCAGGTGAGATCGATCGCAAGTGGTACATCGTTGATGCAACTGATATTGCATTAGGACGTTTGTCAACTGTCGTTGCTTCAATCTTGCGTGGTAAGAACAAGCCAACTTACACACCAAACGTAGACACTGGTGATAACGTTATCGTTATCAACGCCGGTAAAGTCGCTTTGACTGGTAAGAAAGCTTCTAACAAAATTTATTACCACCACTCAAATCACCCAGGTGGTTTGAAGATGCGTCAAGCAGGTGACTTGCGCGAGAAGAACCCACAACGTTTGATCGAACTTTCAGTTCAAGGTATGTTGCCAAAGGGTACTCTTGGTCACCAACAAGGTTTGAAGCTACATGTGTTTGCTGGTTCAGAGCACACACACCAAGCTCAAAACCCTGAAGTGTTGGACATCACTAACCTTATTTAATTTAACGAAAGGAGAATAGTTTAATCATGGCTCAAGTACAATATGCTGGAACTGGCCGTCGTAAGAACTCTGTTGCCCGTGTACGTTTAGTACCTGGTAACGGTGCAATCACGATTAACGGTCTTTCATCAGAAGAATACATTCCTTTCGCTAATTTGCGTGAGGTTATGGTGCAACCATTTAACGTTACTGAAACTCTAGGAAACTACGACGTTGTTGTTAACGTAAATGGTGGAGGTTTCTCAGGTCAAGCTGGTGCAATCCGTCACGGTATTTCACGTGCCCTATTGACAGTTGATCCTGACTTCCGTGCTTCATTAAAGAAGGCCGGTCTACTTACTCGTGACCCTCGTAAGAAGGAACGTAAGAAGCCAGGTCTTAAGAAAGCTCGTAAGGCTTCACAATTCTCAAAGCGTTAATATTTACTATTACACTTTGTTGGGTTGTTCAAGATCCGTACAAATGAAAAACTCCCAAGTTGGTTTTGCCAGCTTGGGAGTTTTTTTGTTGCAATACATTAATAAATAATATCGACTTATTTTTTCTTTAATTATTAAAAATATTGCTATAATTAATGATATAGGATGAATAGTACAAAATTAAAATTTATGTCAATGAAAAATAAGTTTTAAAGATAGAGTGGGGAATATTATGAATGGGGAGTTGGATGAAATTATCAATTACGTAAATAATAATATACGTTTTGGTACTAAGATTTTACAATCTTTAATAAACGATTTTGTTATTAGGTTAAGATATAGCATATCAGAAATATATGAATTATATACAGAGATAAGAGGCTTGAAACTACAAATTGAAAGAGATGTAGTGCCAGAATTTGGGGAATATTTATTTACGCAAAAAAATTCATGGGACGAAGATATACGTGAATTAATTAAAGGGTTACCAACTAATTTTTCGATTTCAGATCTCTATCTTTTTAGTCGTGATTTATCAGTAGCACACCCAAATAATATGAATGTGAAAGCAAAAATTAGACAAGTATTACAAACTTTACGGGACTTAAACGAGATAGAATTTGTAGAAAAAGGTATATATAAAAAAGTATTTAAAAAAGAAAATGATATTCAAATAGATGTTGATGATGATTTTCAAGATTTAGATGAATTATTAAGTTCTGATAGTTTTAAAGCTGAAATGAATGATTTTCATGAAGTTGCTAGTTTTAAAAACAATATTGAATATTTAGATAAATATCAAAATGAAAAAGATGATAGTGCGTTGGAAAATTTGTATGTTGCTAATCAAAAGTTGGTAATGAAAATTGCAAATGGTTACAAGACATTTGCGACAACAAGTTTTGATAGGGACGACATGGTAATAGAGTATAAAAAGATTAGAAAAATTTATGGAGGAAATTTTATATCTTTAGATTTGCCAACTGGTTCAGAAGAAGGAACATCAACACTAGGGGATCTATTACCAATAGAAGCAGAAAGAGATGAATTTGAAATAATAGCTGATAAAGAAATTTCCCAAAAAATTGAATCCGTATTATCAGAATTGAGTGAGCGTGATTCTGAAATTATCCGGCTTAGATTCGGTTTAGAAAATGGAGAAGAACACACTTTAGAACAAGTAGGACAAATTTTTGGGGTTACTAGGGAAAGAATTCGACAAATTGAAGCTAAAACGTTAAAAAAGTTAAAGAATCATAATGATATCAAAGAATTCAAAGAAAAAAATAGTAGGTAAATATGATGACAACAGTAAATAAAAAAATTGAAAGTCTAATAGATAAGTATAAGTTAAAAAAACCATTAGTAATAACTGTAGGGTTTGATGATTCTGAGTTAAACAATTGGTTGATGGAACCAATTGATCAAAAGTTAGATTTAATTGACATTGATGAAAAGATTAAATCGATTATTCCCGAAATTATGGGACATCTTGGTCAGCAAAATGACTATTATATGATTCGTCCGGAAGAATTTAGTTTGATTTCTGAAAAAATGGCAATTAGCATGATTTATCCAAATGATATCATTGTTTTAAAAAACAACTTATATAATAAACTTTATCCATATAATAATACATTATTTGATATTAAAAAAGTATTTGATTTGCTATATTTGCACGAAGATATAGAATTAGTAGGACAAGATAATCAAACAGTTGCTAGAATTAATACTTTTTACGGTTCTATAAATTTTTCGAAAAATAGTGGCTATTATTTTGTAAGTTACAGAGAAGATTTTTGGAGTTCTTATAAGCAATATGATTTTTATGATGTAGAAAATAAAATAGCAATACATACTATAGATAAGCCAAACTCTAAAATTAATATAGCTCTAGATGAAGAAGAAATGAATTTTTTGGATTTTGAACTTAAAAATGATTTTTCTAAACAAGTAAATTTTGTTATTAGATCAATAGATGAAATACCAAATCAATATCATGAGAGAATTACAGTATTAAAGAATTTACATCCTAATTGGTTAATAACGTTTTCTACTGAATCTATTAAGCGACAAAATATTGAACTGATTGACGAATATCGTAAAATTTTAAAAGATGTATGGGGATATAGCGATTTTCGAGATTTGAATATGTATGCTAGTATCGAAAAACGAGATAAGAAAGTAATAAAAATTTCCCAAGCGCAAATAATTGATGCTATCGTTCAACAAGCTGAACATGCTAGAAATGGTGATGAATTTAGAGATATTTATATAACTGCTTCTACAGGATCAGGAAAATCAGTTATGTTTCAAATCCCAACTTTGTATTTGACTGAACAACATAGTGATGAGAAACCGTTAGTATTAGTAATCTCCCCATTGATTGGATTGATGAATGATCAAGTAGATAATATGAAATCTAAAGGTGTTAACAATGCTGAAACAATTAATGGGAATACACCTCCTTTTGAGAAAGAAAAGATCTTAAAAAAAGTTGCACATGGTGATATTAATATGCTGTATCTTTCACCTGAAACATTGCAGTCACGTAGTGATATTAAGATGTTAATAGGCAATAGAAAAATTTCAATGGTGATTGTAGATGAAGCTCATATTGTAACTACATGGGGAAAGTCATTTCGTGCGGATTATTGGTATTTAGGAATTTATTTACAAAAATTAAGAAAAGAGTATCAATTTCCAATTGTAACATTTACTGCAACAGCGATTTACGGTGGTCGTGAAGATATGTATGCTGATACACGAAATAGTTTAAATATGATTCGGCCTATTGCTTATTTTGGATTAGTTAAACGTGATGATATCTTTATGAAAATTCAATCTTCTACAAAAGAGGATGGAGATTATCGCAAAACAAAAAAAGTTTTGGCTAGGAAACATTTGCAGTTAGCATATAAAAATAATCAGAAGTCATTGATGTATTTTCCAACTATTAAGTTATTAAATGATTTTTATAGAGATTTAGAATCTAATAATCCAGAGTTAGCAGAAAAGACAGGAAAATATTATGGAACTTTGACTAAAGAAGAAAAAGATACAGTACTTGAAGAATATAAAAATGGAGACTTGAAGTTCGTATTAGCTACAAAAGCTTTTGGAATGGGAATTGATATTCCTGATATAACAAATGTTTATCATTATAGTCCTACTGGTAATGTAATTGATTATATACAAGAAATTGGAAGAGTGGCTCGTGATCATAAAATAGTTAGTAAGGGTTATGGATGCTTAGATTATTTACCTCAAGATTTTAATGTTGTTAAACAATTACAAGGAATGAGTGCTATTAAGAAAACACAAATTCAAGGTGTAATGCAAAAAATATTAGACATTTATAGAGCAAAAGGTCAAAATCGTAATCTTGTGGTGAATGCAGATGATTTTAAATATATTTTTTCAAGTGATATAGATGATGATGATAGTCTTGATAATAAAGTGAAAACGGCCTTGCTAATGATAGAAAAAGATTTTTCATCAAGTAGAAAATTGGGTTATTCACCTTTTGTTGCAAGGCCTAGAAGCATATTTGGAAAAGAGTTTATATTGGTTGATGATGAAACTGTTCAAAAATTGGAGTATTCAAGTTTAAATAACTATTTTAAATTTGAAAATAATTTAAAGGGTGAAGGATATACAAAATTATTTTCAGTAGATTTATCAGGAATATGGGAAGATTTTTATAAAACAATGTCATTTCCACAGTTTAAATATAAAATTAATACTCCAGATGAGAGAAAATCAATGAAACATGCCAATGTTTTCAGTTTGCTGAATTTTGCTAGTGGGGTCCAGTTTAGTTTTGATAAAAATAATAATGATAGAGTAGCAGGCTATAAAAAAGTTTTAGAAGTCTATCAGAATTTCCTCGATATTATGCAACGTAAAGAAAAGCAATTTGATGTAAAAGAGTTGTCAAATTATTTACGTGGTTCTCTTAAAATTAGTGATGAATTTAAGGCTCGAAGTGTGGCACAAGTATTAATTAATGCAACTTTTGAATATCAAAAATTAAAAAATTCAATCGTATTACGTGAACGGCCTGCAAGCAATAAAAGTTTATATAAAGTACAGCGATCAGGAGATATTTTTGCCGATTTTGTCATGCAAGTGATAGGAAGATTATATCATCCAAAATACAATTATATTTTAGGAGACGAAGAGGCTAGAATTTTTCATTATCGTAATTCTAAAGAATCTTTGGATGAAGAAATTATTGTATTAGGAATTGGAGAAGCATTTGATCAAACTATAGGTTTAAACTTTACCACTTTGGGAGGATATAATCCACAAATATATATTAGAATTAATTCTGTTTACCCAGTAGAACAGGCTATTAAACAAGATCAAAATTATCAAAATAATATTTTGAATGATGTATTGTTAAAACATAGAATTGGTGTAGAAATGCAAAAATATTTGTTTACTCATAAAGCTGTTGGCAATAATTCAAAAGAAAAAGTATTAAACTATACAGAATGGTTCTGGGATCAAATTGAAAATTATTTCATGGGAAATTTACCGACTGAAGTTGAGGAATCTCTTTTTTCAAAGAAAGTGTAATAATAATTTAGCGATTTATGTAAGTTGGTAAGATAATGTTTAACATACAGTTCTAAACAATTAAAATCACATCCTTTAAAGAATTAATTGATAAAAGTTAGTTTGGATTTTTTTTGTATTGGTTTAGTTCTAATAAAGAATAAATATAACAGTGATATAATTAATATAAATGACAGAACAAGTAACGCGATGTTTTCTTAGAAAGAGGGATACTTGTTGAAAAAGTTAAAAAGGAAAATATATATTTTTTTAGATGATTTCGTACCTTGGATGTATATAATGGGCTATTTCTGTTACATCTTTGTAGGTTATCAAGCAATTGATTCATTTCCACATTACCAGACAGGTGAGTTAATGGATTTGTCTAAAACACTTGTTTTTGGTTATGCATTAATTCAATTAGCTAAACAAACGGTTGCTGCGAATGATGTGACAATAACGCTTACATCTAAAAATGATGCTTCTGATGATGTTTTGCCTTATATTGCAAGTGAAATTATGTTGCATGAGGACTTAGAAGAGAAAGAAGCATTAGATGAGGCGAGAGAAGAAGGACTAGATGATTCAGATGGGGATGATTCATCTTATTAATTAGTAAGACATACATAAGTAAAGGGAGTGAAATTATATGAGTAAGGGAGTTTGGATTGGTACAATTGGTGTTTTAGCAGTTTTGGCAGTAGGTGGCGGAGGTGTTTATGTGCATCAACAGTCTCAAGATAAAGAATTAAAAACTGAACAAGCTAAAAACCAATCAATGTCTAAAAAGCTAGATAGTGCTGATCAGAAGAGTAAGGCTAATAGTAAAAAAGAAGATACGCAAAAAAGTGAATCAAAAGCTGATGAGTCGTCAAATACGGAAGCTTCATCTAGTTCAGCATCATCAAGTTCGGCATCGTCCGTTGATAACAATAAGGCGGTAACACTAACAGATGACCAAAAGCAGCAAGTTAATGAGGCTTTCTTAGACTGGGCTGATGGTCGGGCAAGTGTAGGTAACATGGCAGTTACTGATTACTACTTTGATCATGGTGCTGCTGGTCATGGTGATTGGTACGCCAATACACCAGATGGTGAGATACAAGTACAGGATGAAAACAATCCAGGTCGCGATGCATTCCCTATTCATGCAATTGGTGGGGTAGTATTTATGACTTTGCAAGATGGTTCTACTGGTCGTCAAGATGATATTGTTGATTCAATTGCAGGTGGTTATGGTCAAAAGGCAGATTTAACAATGCCAATTACCAAGTATATTCTTGGTGACAATGGTAAAGTCTATGAACTAAAAATTGATGATGGTCAAGTTGGTTTGACTACTGGCTTTGGTGAATATAATGATGATGGTAATGCACACGGATTTAATACTGATCATGATTTTGCTGTTTCACAGGATACTGCTGCACAACAGGAATTGCAGAAGCTGATTAGTGTGTATAAATAATCTATTAAAGGATAAACGGTTATATACAAAGCAACATATTGTTGCTTTGTATATTTTTTTGTTTTGCGATAATTAAATTATGGAACTACATAATTTAATAAAAACAAAGCGAGAAAACTTGGGCCTAACCCAGGATTATATTGCATATAAATTAAATGTTACGAGACAAGCTGTACAAAATTGGGAAACTGGTAAAAGAGCGATTTCTAATGATTTATTAGCAAAGTATTTTGAAATATTAGACTTCAATGCTGAAGAAATATTAGCAATGTTTGGCTTTTTGACTGATGATAACTTAGAAATAAAAGCAATTGATTATTCTATAGAAGGGATAAATGACTTCCAAAGTCGAGCATCAAATTCAATATTAACTAAATTTCCAACTTTGTATTTAGGAATTGGGAAAAAGAAAAATGAGTATAGTAATGAAACGAAACAATTGGCCTATGTTGGTGAAGCTAGTTCTATTGTTCGAAGAACAAATGAGCATTTAGATGCATCAAATGATAAATTGAACGCTATTAAAATTGATTCTGATGATCAAAAAGAAGAGCTATTTATTATAGGTCATTCAAAATTTAATAAGTCCGCTACTCTAGAATTAGAACAAATGTTTATGGATTCTTTATTAGGGGATGACAAATTTTCTAAAATTTACAATGGTCGGAATAATGGCTTATCTGCAGATTTTTATGAACGAAATGCATATCGGCTAGGGTTATTTCCAAAAATTTGGGAAAAGTTACATAAACAAGATATTGTTTCAAGTTTAGAAGAAGTTCGTAATTCTGCTCTATTTGCTAATAGTCCTTTTAAGTCGTTGAGTAATAAGCAATTAAAAGCTAAAGAAATCATTGATAAAAAAATAGAAACTACTTTAGCAAATACACAAGAAAATGCTGTTATAAAAATTGAAGGATTAGCTGGCTCGGGTAAAACGGTTTTAATGTCAAAGCTGTTTTATGATCTTTGGAAAAAGTCGACGGAAGATGTAGCCAATCATAAATCTGTGACTTTGTTAGTACGACATGAGCAGCAACTACGTGTTTATAAACAAATAGCTAAAAAGTTGAACATGGATGAAAAAAATGATGTGATGGCTGTTTCAAAATTTATAGACCAAGGCAAGAAGGTAGATGTCTTATTGGTTGATGAAGCACATTTATTATGGAGTGGAAATTATAGTCATACTAAAACAAGTAAATGGGAACCTGATCTAGCTGCATTGCATAAATTAGCTAAGGTGTTGGTATTAATTTATGATCCAAAACAGCTAACGTCTGCCAGATCTAAAATATCAGATAATTATGAACTAGAATCAATTGTTAATGGTGAAAATACGATTACCGTTAGTTTAGATGAACAATGGCGTATACATGCTAATAAACAAACAATCGATTGGATTGAAAATTTTGCACATCAAAAAGAAGATTCAATAATTCAGGTACCTAATGATGATAATTATGATATTCAGTTTTTTGATAATGCTGAAGAATTTAAAAAAGCAGTTGAAGATAGAAATGAAAAATATAGGTTAAGTCGCTTTGTGGCAACTTATGATTGGAGATATACCCAAAGCGGTAAGCCTGATAATGGTGAAAATTATCATAATGTTACTTATGGAGATGTAGCAATGCCATGGAATCTACAACTACCTGAAGTTAAACAAGCCCAAAAGCATAACATTCCTTGGCAGGAAATTCCAGAGAGTATTAATGAAATTGGGAGTGATTATACAGTTCAAGGTATTGATCTGAACTATGTCGGCGTAATTTTAGGACCATCAGTGATATGGAATGAGAAAACAAATTCATTGGATATTGATGCTGATAAATCAAAAGATAAACAAAAAATGCGCAAAGTAGGAGGTACTTATAACACTGAAGAAAATAAGAAGTATTTGAAAAATGTTGTTAATGTCCTACTGACTCGTGGTGTGCACGGTCTATACGTTTATGCAGTTAATGATGAGTTACGAGAAAAGTTAATGGTGTTAACAAAATAGGGTATACAATATAAGTACTATTATTTTGGAAAACGAGATGAAATTATGGAAGATATACGTAACTATTTTTCTGAACTAAATGAAACACAAAGAGATGTTTTATAATAATCATAATACAGTACAAATGCTACCAATAAATTCGAAGACTAATATGGGTAATCAAATAGTCAGTCCGGCAGCCGGAATATTCAAACCTAAAGATACTAATTTTGTTATATCTGTTAAGCAGACAATCAAAGGTACATACAAAGATTCAAGTGTAATTGAATATAAAGATGGCACAGGACTCTTCTTATACCATCAAAAATCAGAAAGTAAAAATGATTCATCAAACGTTCATAGTATTTATTATGAAAGGAGTAATGTTACTGAAAACATAGCATTGATGAATAATAAAAATAAAAACATACCAATCGGGGTGGTTATACAACAAAAAGAAAAACAAGGGACTAGAAATGTATATAAATTTCTAATTGGCATGGTTTTATATTGGTATGAAGGATTTTTTATTATTCAGATTGCTAATGATGATAGACTAATTAATACCAATACAAACTCACAAGAAATAAAGAACCATTTGTATAAAGGTAATGTTAATTCTTTTAGTGAAGAATTAGACTTTGATAATATTGTTGATGCAAGGGAAAAACAAAAAAGGTCAATAATAATCCGCCAAGGACAAACAAAGTTTCGTAATGAATTACTTGATGCGTATAATAAGAAGTGTGCTATATCTGGTGTTAATGTGGAACCAGTGTTGGAAGCGGCACATATATTTCCATACAAAGGTACAGAAACGAATGTAATTAATAATGGTCTTTTATTGCGAAGTGATCTACACTTGATGTTTGATAAAAAATTGATTCGTATTAATGATAAATATATTGTTGAGCTGTCACCAGAGTTAAAAAGTACAGTATACAATAAATTTGATGGTGTAACCTTGTATCTACCAGAAGATGTAAAAAACTATCCTGATAAAAAAGCTTTGGCCAATCATTATGATTCTTGTGAATTCTGATAGAAATTATCTTAGTAGTTACTTATTCCCCTTGCAAAACCCCATCAAACCGAGTACCATTTTTATTAAATAATAATTAGAAATAGACTGTGAAGAGTAGAGTAATTTTTAATTAACTTGTACAGAGAAGGTTGGTTGTTGAGAAAACCACAAGTTAATAAGAATGAAAATGAGCTTGGAGTACTAATAGTTATGCAAGTAACTATTACGGAGGGACACGTTATCGTCTGACTTATGCATGATATAAGTTATTAAGGTGCTTTTCGTGAGAAAAGTACAAATTTAAGGTGGTACAGTGAAGCTTTCACCCTTTTGTTTAAAAGGTGTGGAAGCTTTTTTAATTGTTTTAATTGTCAATATTTAGAATTAGGGGATGCATTTATTATGGAAAAAGCAGAGAAAATCAAGATTGTACAAGATTTAATTCATATCAACACGGTTAATGGTAATGAAATTGAAGTTGCTAAGTATTTAAAGCAATTGTTAGCTGATCATGGGATTGAAGCAAACATTGATGAATTTGGGGAGAATCGTGCCAACTTACAAGCCAAGATTGGTAAACCAGAAGGGGAAGGTAAGATTCTTGTATTCTCTGGTCACCAAGATACGGTCGCTATCGATAATGAATCAGCATGGGAGCACAATCCATTTGAAGCTTACATTGATGGCGACAAGCTATATGGACGTGGTGCAGCGGACATGAAGAGTGGTTTGGCAGCTGAGGTGATTGCGGCCATTGAATTACATGAAAATCCCGATGTCGAGTTGAATGGTACGTTACGTTTGATTATTACTACTGGTGAGGAATATGGTGCGCAAGGTGCTTATCGTTTGAATGAACAACACGCAATTGACGATGCGGATGCCTTGGTAATTGGTGAAGCAACTGACGGTCAGGTTATTTTTGCCCATTCAGGTAGTTTCAATTACAGAATTACAAGTACCGGTAAAGCGGCGCACAGTTCAACACCAGAGCGTGGTATTAATGCCATTCAAGGGTTGGTAAATTACATTAATCTAGAAAAAAGCTTGTTTGATGATGCACCTGAAGACCCATATCTAGGCAAGGTACAACACAGTATTACAGTTATTAAAGGTGGGGAGCAGGTTAACACCATTCCAGCACAAGCTGAATTACGTGGTAATATTCGTCCAACCCAAGTATTTGATAATGCCAAAGTTATTCAACGTATTCAAGAAACAATTGATCAATTAAATGATTTATATGATGCTGAGCTTAAGCTAGAAATCATTCATAATTTTGAGCCAGTTGAATCAGCTAAGGATAATGACTTTATTCAAACGGTTCAAAAGTCTGCTCAAAAGTTCTTTGATGATCGTAAGGTTGATTTGATTACCATGAACGGTGCAACAGATGCCAGTGTGTTTGTGAAGAATAATGTTGGTTTGCCAACGGTTATTCTTGGACCTGATGGGGATGCGGTGACTCACCAACTTAATGAGTACACAACGATTAGTAGTTACTTGCATTTGATTGATGCTTATCAAGAAATTGCTCGTGAGTATTTGCAATAAATCAGTCCCAATTTTGGCATACAAAAGATGCTTTTATTCACCAATTTTTATATAATGAATTGAATGAGATTAGAAATGGGTGAATTTAGTTGCGGAAAAGATTTATTAGAAGGCCAGTTATATTTGGCATTATAGTAGGAATTATTATTAGTGTAATTGTCGCAGGAACGGTAGCTTTCGTGTCATATCGTGTTGTTCACAATAATACACATAGTAGTCTGGCTCCCAAGACGAAAAAAGTATCACAAGAAACATTGACTGTTCGATCATTGACGAAAGAAAAGAAAGTTGTCATGGTGAATCTAGGTTTATCTGAGATTCTGAATGAGAAACGGTCTACTCAGTTATTTGGACAAAATATTTTCGGAACGAATCGACAAAAAATTATGCAGGCTTCGTTTGATGCTCAACTAGGTGTTGATGGTAAAGATGTTAAGGTTACTGCAACAGGTGATAACACCTATAATATAGCGATTAAAAAGTTCATTTTTATCGGCTATAATCATCCAAACTTTAAAGTATTAGATGAGCATAATGGTGTGTTTAGTTCGTTTACAAAAGATATTGATGAAACAGAGATGATTAATAAGGTATTAGATTCGAAGTCAAAGCAAAAGTACGTTGTAAAGTATAATGATTTGTTGCAACAATCAACGAAAGACTTTTATCGTAACCTGGTTTCAACAACAAATCCCAAAGCTAAGTTAACGTTTGATTTTCCAAAATAAATAGAATATAAAAGCGCTCGTAAGATAGTTCCAAACTATCCTACGAGCGTTTTAAGTTTTAGTGCGTTAATAACGCCTAATTATTATTTATTTACAAGTGATAAAAAGTTATCCAATTGTGTTGGATCTGCACCAACCATGATTAGTGCACGAAGAGGCATGTTTGAGAATACTTCTATATTATCACCACTAATCATGTAATCGATGGTCTTATCTAAACCAGATTCTTTAATGGCGTCTTGCACGTCAGTTCGCTTAACGACATCACTAATATAAGTATCACCAGTTATCGGAGCTAGAATATCAGCACCTAATGTGACATTAACATGTTCGCTAAGTTTGATATCGCGAGATGAACTACCAATGTTGATAATATAATCACCGTTATCGATTGTCCAAGCACTGCGTTGTACATCATACCAAGCAAAATTACGTGACTCTAATTCGAATGTTACCCGTTTTGTTTCGCCTGGTTCAAGGGCAATTTTCTTAAATGCTTGTAATGAATTAACAGCTGTTTCGACATCACTCGCTTGATTATTAATATAAAGTTGCGCGATTTCTTGTCCGGCCACTTTACCTGTATTGGCTAAGTTAAATGAGACCGTAACGGCATCTTTATTACTATCGATATCTAAATCATCATACTTGAATGTTGTGTAGCTTAATCCATAACCAAATGGATAGTTAACTTCACGTTCTTTCAAATCATAATAACGGTAACCAACAAAGATACCTTCATGATAATTTTCTTCACGACGACTGACAGCAAAGGTACCGTAAGTTGGTGTGTCTTGAATCTTAATTGGGAAGGTTTCAGCTAACTTTCCAGATGGATTAGTTTGACCAGTTAGGATATCCCAAGTGGCTTCACCGACTGCTTCACCAGCTAAGTATGTTTCAACAATAGCTTGCACATCGTCTTGCCATGGCATTGTAATAGCTGAACCGTTTTGCAAGACAACAATGACATGTTCATTAACGGCAGCTAACTTTTTGATAAGTGCAATCTGGTTATCAGGCAAATCAATGGTTTTCTTATCAAACCCTTCTGATTCGTCACGTTCAGGAACACCAGCAAATACAATGACTTTATCACTGTTTTTAGCAGTAGCAACCGCAGCGCTTTCAAGTTCTGCATCACTAACTGTGTCAGTAATGCGATAACCTTGTTCATAACGAACATCTTGTTGGCTATCTTTTGCTGCTTGTAATGGTGTGACAACCTTATAAGCATTAACGTGCGAACTTCCACCACCTTGGTAACGTGGTGTTTCAGCTAATTCACCAATAAGAGCAACTTTGTCCTCTTTTTGTAGTGGCAAAACTGATGTATCGTTTTTCAATAGTACAATACTATCAGCTGCTAATTTGCGGGCAAACTCATGTTGTGCATCCTTATCATATGTGCTGTCATTATCGGCTGCGATATGGAATTTTTCAACTAGGTGGAGTACACGCAAAACAGCTGTATTTAGGACAGATTCTTCTAAGTCACCGTTACGTACGGCTGTCACAATCCGATCAACGGAATAATCACCATTACCGGGCATTTCCAAATCTAATCCGGCTTTTAGTGCAGCAATGATGTCGGCAACAGCGCCCCAATCAGACATCACAAGGCCTTCAAATCCCCATTCGTTACGTAGAATTTGTGTTAGTAAGCGGAAATTTTGTGAACTTAATTTACCGTTGATAGCGTTATATGAGCACATCAATGTAGCCGGTTGGGCTTCTTTAACAATCTTTTCAAAAGCAGCTAAATAAATTTCTCGTAATGACCGTTCATCAATATTTGATGATGATGTAAAACGTTGGCTTTCACGATTATTACCGGCAAAGTGCTTTACACTGACACCAACGCCTTGTTGTTGAACACCTTTAACATAGGCTGTACCTAATTCACCAGCTAGGTAAGGATCTTCGGAGAAGTATTCAAAATTACGACCAGCCAATGGCGAACGTTTGATGTTAACACCTGGTCCAAGTAGAACAGAAACGTTTTCTGCTTTAGATGCGGTACCAAGATGTTTTCCTAATTGATGTAACATATCAACATTAAACGAACTTGCGGTTAGTGCAGCAGCTGGAAAATCAATGGCTTCGACACTTTGATTTAATCCTAAAGCATCAGCCCCTTCAGCTTGCTTACGTAACCCAGAAGGTCCATCTGTCACCATGATTGATGGGATATTACGCTTTTTATTAGATGCTGTGAACCAAAAATCTTGACCACTCACTAATCTGGCTTTTTCTTCAATAGTTAAACCTTTTACAAACGATAAATCAAATTTTGACATGCACGTCTCCTTATTGTATTAAAAATTAAAATACGCCTTACAAATTTAATTATAATACCTTTTTTTAAATGTTAATTAAAGAAATATATTAAGGGTTTTATATAGAAATCACGAATTACAATTGTGATACTTGCGTTAATGAAAATTGTCATATATAATCGATTTATTATAATTATTTAATCCAATTTTAATGTAGTTTAGTTATGAGTAGTTACTAAATGATTAGGGGGCATCAATATGGGCATTAATAAATTAGGGGTGAAAGTGGCTGTTTTAACAACAGCCATGATTGGTGGGATTAGTTTTACTACGCAGACGATAGACGCAAAAACAAAGCAAGTCATTCGTACATATTCAAATACGGAAATTTCTTCACTGGATGTGGCAAAAGCTACTGAGCTAAATGCGTTTACTCAGTTAGACAATGTTACTGAAGGACTATATGTTTACGATAGTAAGGGACAACCTAAAAAAGCGTTGGCGCAGAAGACCAGCATTTCTGAAGACAAAAAGACTTATACCATTGATATTCGTAAAGATGCTAAGTGGAGTAACGGTGATCCGATTACCGCGGCAGATTTCGAGTTTTCATGGAAACGTGCTGTTGATCCTAAGACAGCGAGTGAATATGCGTACTTATTTGATAACATTCAAAATGCTAAAGATATCCAGGACGGTAAAAAGGACCCCAGCACTTTAGGCGTTAAAGCACTGGGTAAATATGAATTACAGGTTAAATTAGTTGCACCGCAAGAATATTTCAAAATGATTCTAGCGCGTGAAACATTAGCACCATTAAACCAAAAGTTCGTTGAACAACAAGGTGATAAGTATGGTACGTCATCAAAGACGACATTGTATAACGGACCTTTTGTTAGCCAGGGTTGGTCGGGTTCAACGACTAGCTGGACATTAAAGAAGAATCCTAATTATTGGGATAAGAAGCATGTCAAGCTAGATAAGATTGAGTATTCAGTCGTTAAAGATCCATCAACTGCTTATAATTTGTATCAAACAAAGAAGTTAGATCAAATGACTTTGGTGGGTGAGCAAGCCCAACAATTATCAAAGAATAAAGATGTTGTTAATCGTGATTTGGCCGCAACATCATATTTGCAATACAATTTGAAGAACAATACGGGACTAGAGAATGCTAAGATTCGTAAGGCCATTTCATTATCAATTAATCGTAAACAATTAACATCAAGAATCTTAAAGAATGGTTCACAGCCATCTAATGGTTTCGTGCCTCGCAAGATTGCATCGGATCCAAAGACCGGTAAAGACTTTTACAAAGTCTCAAAGGTACCAAATACGGCCGAGTATAAGCCAAAGTTAGCGAAGAAATTATTTGCTGAGGGTCTAAAGGAGGTTGGTAAGGATAAGATTAACGTTAAGATGATCACGGCCGACGCCAGTGCTTCTGAACAAGTTGCTGTCTTCATTCAAGATCAATTAAAGAAGAATCTACCAAAACTGGACTTAACTTTGCAAAAGGTCCCACAAAAGAGTCGTATTGCATCAGTTAATGAAGGAAACTTTGATATTTCATTCCAAGGTTGGTCAGCAGATTTTGCGGATCCATATACCTTCTTGCAGATTTTCCCAAGTGATAGTGCGCAAAATCACACCGGTTGGAAAAATGATGCATATGACCAAGCGATTGACGATTCTCTAAATAAGAATGCGGCTAACAAGCAGGCGCGTTGGGATGATTTGGTAAAGGCTGAGAAGATTTTGATGAAGGATCAAGTTGTTACACCAATTTATCAGACCAACAATGAAGACCTAGTTAATCCACGTTTGAAGGGAGTTAACTACAATCAAGTTAATGGTCATTATAGTTACAAGACAGCTTATTTAGCTGACAAATAAATTTATAGGGGTATAAATAGGGGGAGATATTTTGAAAGAACCAGAACAAATTGAACTTATTAAAGACTT
Organism: Weissella sp. ESL1139; assembly: GCF_058506735.1. Taxonomy (NCBI): domain Bacteria; kingdom Bacillati; phylum Bacillota; class Bacilli; order Lactobacillales; family Lactobacillaceae; genus Weissella; species Weissella sp. ESL1139. Next base: position 1,398,106 of record NZ_CP196375.1, on the reverse strand, counting down.
TTCCAATTTAAATGGCGTGCCAGGATTTGAAACTGAAGTGGCGCAATATTTTGAAAAGCGGGCAACACCGTATGGAAAAGTAACCCGTGATGGTATTTTCAATAGTTATGTTGAGCGACCAGAAAATAATGGACAGCGACCAGTTGTGCAAATTGATGCACATGCGGATTCGGTTGGCTTCATTACACAAGCGATTCGACCAAATGGGTTAATCAAGTTTGTGACTTTGGGAGGTTGGGCACCAACTAACGTACCAACGACTCGTGTGCGAGTGCGTAACAAGGATGGTCAATATATCAAAGGGGTGGTTGCTAGTAAGCCACCGCACTTTATGACCGAGGAAGAGAAGAAGCAAGTGCCAAAGATTGCTGAAATGTCAATTGATGTTGGATCAACTAGTCGTGATGAAACATTGCATGACTTCAAAATTGATACGGGTTGTCCAATATTCCCTGATGTCGATTGTGAATATTACCCATCAACGCGATTGTTCTTTGGTAAAGACTTTGACAATCGTGTTGGATCAGCCGCTTTAGTTGATGTGTTGGATCAAGTGCATGGTGCAACTTTAGATGTTGATGTAGCCGTCGCATTATCAACACAAGAAGAAGTCGGAACACGTGGTGCCAAGGTAACTGCTAATAAGATTTCACCAGATTTGTCAATTGTGTTTGAAGGTTGTCCATGTGATGATACCTTTGAGGAAGACTGGTTAATTCAAACAGGTTTAAAGCGTGGGCCAATGTTGCGTGATATGGATACATCATTTATTGCGAATCCATTGTTTGAGCAATATGCAGCTAAAATTGCTGATGAGAATGAAATTCCTTATACACGTTCAGTTCGAACAGGTGGTGGTGTGAACGGTGCCGCTATTGAATATTGGAATGGTGCGCCAACAATTGTGATTGGTATTCCCGTTCGTTATGAGCATACGGCATATAATTGGACATCATTGGATGATTATCAACATGCTGTAGACTTAACAGTAGCTATTTTGAAGGATCTGGACGCTGATAAAATTACCAGCTTTTTGGGATAATAGAATAAAAGCTACTATATAGTAAGAAAATGACAATATTGAAACCGCAGTAGGCGAAAACTACTGCGGTTTTTTAGTAAATATTGTTGATTTTACATAAATCAATATTTAATAGAAACTATTTGTTTTGTAAAAACATCAAATTTTTTGGTGAAAATAAAATAAAAAATATGTATTTAAACGATTTGTCCTAAAAAAAGGATTTGTGAAAAAATGTTTTTGTGAAAAAAGATTATCTTCATTTGTTAATTACTTACATTCTATGAAAAAAGAGCTGATAAAAAATGTAAAAATATTTCATGCGGCGGTATAAGCAATGTTTGTTGGCATGCTAAGGCAACCGAGTTAGATTATTAATCAGTTAAAAAATAGTAGTGACGAATCAAAATAAGAAGATTTTGTGAATTTTGTAATATGCTAATTTGAAGAAAAAATAAGCATTGTGAATTTTTTGTATTCGTTATACACTTTATGTGTTGAAAGAAACCGCTTTCATTTTAAATGTTTTTAAATGTAGTTTTAATAAGCAGATTTATTTATCCAATGGGGGGATATTATTATGTCACAGTATATTCTATCAATTGATGAGGGAACCACTAGTACACGTGCTGTCATTTATGACAAGCAAGGTAAGGTAATTGCTTCAGCACAACGTGAAATTACTATGGTTTATCCAGAACCAGGTTGGGTTGAGCAAGATGCCAATGAAATTTGGATCGACGTTCAAGCTGTTATCGCAACAGCTTTGATTCAATCAGGTATTGCACCTACAGATATTGTTGGAGTTGGTATTACTAATCAACGTGAGACGACAGTTGTTTGGGATAAGCAAACAGGTTTGCCAATTTACAACGCTGTTGTTTGGCAATCACGTCAAACCGCACCAATTGCTGAAAAGTTAATTGCTGATGGTTACCAAGATATGATTCAATCAAAGACAGGATTGATTCCAGATGCTTACTTCTCAGGTACTAAGATTCGCTTTATCTTGGATCAAGTAAGTGGTGCTCAAAGCCGTGCTGAAAACGGTGAGTTGCTATTCGGTACCATTGATACATGGTTGGTATGGAAGCTAACTGGTGGTCAAGTTCACGTTACTGATTACACTAACGCATCACGTACAATGATGTTCAACATCATGGACTTGAAGTGGGATCAAGAACTATTAGATCTATTGAACATCCCATCACAGATGTTGCCTGAGGTTCACCAATCATCAGAAGTTTATGGAACAGCTATTCCTGTTCACTTCTTCGGAGCTGAAGTACCAATTGCCGGAATCGCCGGTGACCAACAATCAGCTTTGTTCGGTCAATTAGCTCTTAACAAGGGTGATGTTAAGAACACTTATGGAACTGGTGCCTTCGTTGTTATGAACACTGGTGAAGAACCAATGATTTCAAAGAATGGTCTATTAACAACCATTGCTTATGGAATGGATGGTAAGGTAACTTACGCACTTGAAGGATCAGTCTTCGTTGCTGGTTCAGCATTGCAATGGTTGCGTGATGGTATGCGTGTCATCGAACAAAGTCCAGAAAGTGAAGAGATGGCTTATGCTTCTGAAGACGAAGACGAAGTATATGTTGTACCAGCCTTTACTGGATTAGGTGCACCATACTGGGATTCAGAAGCTCGTGGTGCCGTATTCGGTTTGACTCGTGGAACTACACGTGAAGACTTTGTTAAGGCAACATTGCAATCACTAGCTTACCAAAGCCGTGACGTGGTTGACGCAATGCACAGTGATACTGGTATTGATATTGCTAAGTTGCACGTTGACGGTGGTGCTTCACGTAACAACTACCTAATGCAATTCCAATCAGATTTGCTACAAACGGACGTGTTACGTGCAGCTAACGTTGAGACAACTGCTATTGGTTCAGCATTCTTAGCTGGATTAGCAGTTGGCTTCTGGAAGGATACAGATGAATTGAAGTCAATGGTTGAACAACCAACAGAGTTTAACCCAGAGATGGCCGAAGCAAGTGCTGACGAGCTATACGATGGTTGGACTAAGGCTGTTGAAGCAACTCGTGTCTTCAAGCCAAAGGAGAGAGGTACAAAATAATGCAATTTAAGAGTGATCAGCGAATAGCAGCGATTCAAAATTTAAAAGATACAGATTTTGATGTTGTTATTATAGGTGCCGGAATTACTGGAGCAGGTATTGCGCTACAAGCAGCTGCATCAGGGTTGCGGACAGCCATTATCGATATGCAAGACTTTGCCGAAGGAACAAGTAGCCGTTCAACAAAGCTTGTGCACGGTGGTATCCGTTACCTAAAGACATTTGATGTAGATGTTGTCGCTGATACTGTTAGTGAACGCGCTCGTGTTCAACAAATTGCACCTCATATTCCACGTCCATCACACATGTTGATGCCACTTTATGATGAAGAAGAAGCAACATTCACACCTATGAGTGCTGAAATTGCAATGGAAATTTATGATAAGTTGGCTGAAGTTCCTGCTGATAGTCCGTTCGTTCACCGTCTATTGTCAGCTGAAGAAGCTCGTGATTATCTACCAATGTTAGATCACACTGGTTTGGCTGGTTTGGCAATTTACTTAGATTACCAAAACAATGACGCACGTTTGACGATTGAAAACATCAAGCAGGCTGTTAGTGATGGTGCGGTTGCAGTAAGTCACTTAAAGGCAACTTCTGTTGTTGAAGAAGGCAAGGGTAAGAAGGTTAGTGTTGAAGATGTCTTTACTAAAGAAATCTTTGATATCCAAGGTAAGGTTGTCATTAACGCAGCTGGTCCATGGCACGATACCATTACTGAACTTGCTGATGAAACAACTAAGGATACAATTCGTCCAACTAAGGGTGTTCACCTAGTTATTAATCAAGATCGTTTGCCAGTACCAAACACGCTATACTTTGATTCTGGTTTCCACGATGGTCGTATGTTATTCGTTATTCCACGTGCTAATAAGACGTACTTTGGAACAACTGATACTGACTACAAGGGTGATTACTTGCATCCAAAGGTTGAGCAAGCCGATGTCGATTATCTTTTAACTGCCATTAATAATCGATTCCCTAATGCCAACATTACGATTGATGATATTCAATCAAGTTGGGCTGGATTGCGTCCACTAATTGGTGGTGGTGGCGATTACAACGGTAACACTACTAAGAAGTCAGCTTCTGATGAGACATTACACGAATTAGATGAAAATCTAAACAAGTACTTTAACGATGAAATTGACCGTCAAGAAATTGATGACCAATTGGATACCCTAACAAGTGGTGGTAAGAGTGCATCAAGTGTGTCACGTGGATTCCAAGTTAAGTCAGAAAACGGCATTGTCAACGTATCAGGTGGTAAGTTAACTGACTACCGTTTGATGGCATCAGAGACAATGACTGAATTAGCTAAGATCTTCGCAGACAAGTTTGGTAAGGAAATTACACCAGTTGATTCAACTAGTTATCCTGTATCAGGTGGTCATTTTGATCCAAATAATGTTGATGAAGAACTTGAGAAGTATGCTGAAGAATTAGAAAAGTATGAAGTAAATGATGTTAAGGCTAAGGAAATTGCCAACTTGTATGGTTCTAACACACCTGAAATAATCGAATACATTAAGACAGGCGTTTCAGCACCTAAGTTGTCTGTAGCCGAGACAAGTATGTTGCATTATGCAATTGATAAAGAATTTGTTTTGCGTCCAATTGATTACTTCTTGCGTCGTACAAACTATCTATTGTTTAAGTCAGAAGATTTAGAGCGTCTTGAAGAGCCTGTCATCGACGAAATGGCTAAGATTCTTGAATGGTCTGATGAGACAAAGCAAGCAATGACTGAAGAGTACACACGTTTACGCGATGAAGCAGAATTGAAAGCGTTGAAAGAGGAGGCAAAGTAAAATGTCAGAGAGAGTTCCCTTAATTGTTGGAAATTGGAAAACAAACAAAAAAGTAGCCGAGGTTTACGATTTCTTACAAGAAATCCAAGGGCAATTGCCTGATCCAAAAAAGGTTCAAGTAGGTATTGCTGCACAGGATATTTACCTACATGAAATGGTTAAGCAAAGTAAAGAATTAGACATCCCCGTAGATGTATTCGCTGAAAATATTCACTGGGCTGATGAAGGTTCTTATACTGGTGAAACATCACCAGCAGCTTTGGCTGACATTGAAGTTTCAGGTTCAATTATTGGTCACTATGAGCGTCGTAAGATGTTTAAAGAGACTAATGGATCAGTTGGATTAAAGGTAACTGCATCTCTTCGTAATGGATTAGTGCCAATCGTCGCAATTGCCGAGGACGCAACACGTTATAATCCAGATGATGAAGACATGGCTCCTTTGACAGAAATTGCAGTTGGGCTAGCTGGTGTCGACCGTGCACGAGCTGAAAACATTGTAATTGCTTATGAACCGGCTTGGGCAATCGGTGCAAGTGAAGCTCCTTCACTGGAAGTAATTGAACATGCTGCACGTGTTATCCGTACTTCATTGGCAATCTTGTTTACACAAGAAGTTGCTGATAAGATTCGTATCCAATACGGTGGCTCAGTTACGCCTGAAAATTCAAAAGAAATCCTTGGCTTAGAAGATATAGATGGGTTATTAATAGGACGAGCATCTCTTGAACCAGCTGCATTCTTGAGCATGGTTAATGATGCCGTTGAGGGGTAAAAAAAATGAAGAAGAAAATCTTTGGTGAAATGTTTGGAAGTGCGTTGCTAGTCTTTTTCGGACCAGCATTGGTCATCATGAGTGGTGGCTATGACAACTTATTGGGACCATCAATTGGATGGGGTGTTTTGCTAGCAGTTTTGGTTTATGCGTTTGGACCATTATCAGGAGCACACTTTAACCCAGCCGTAACATTCATGCAATTCTTGAACAAGACAATGGGTGCTGCTGAAGCAGTAATCTATGTTGTTTCTCAATTAATTGGTGGTTTAATCGGTGGTTTCGTATTGAAGTTCGTATACGCTGCTTACCTAGATGGATCAGGTTTGAAGTGGTCTACTGAAGTTGCAAAGAACCACTTGAACTCAACAGTGTTCCCAAATATTTCTGCCGGGACTGCATTCCTAGTTGAGGTTATCTTGACGACAGTATTGTTGCTAGTTATCTTGGTCTTGAATGATTCAAAGACAGATACTTACAACCTACAATCACCTATCGCAGTTGGTTTGACCATCGCGCTATTGGTTTTCGTTGCTGGTAACTTAACTGGTGCATCAATGAACCCAGTTCGTTCAATCTTCCCAGCTATCTTCGCTGGTGGTTTGGCATTACAACAACTATGGGTCTACATCTTTGCACCACTTGTAGGTTCAATTGTCGCATTCTTGATCAACCGTTACATCTTGAAGGGTGACGATTAATAATAGAATAATTGCGATATAAAAAATCGTGGAGTTGATAAAATTCAACTTCACGATTTTTTTGTGCCATAATTTAATTAAATAATTTTTCCTTCGTAAATACGTGAGGCAATGCTCATAAAGTCGAAGGTTGCTAACTCATCGGTTGAACGCACGTAAGATGATGGTCCAATGGCTGGCATCAAATTGATTGGCTTGGCATTCCAATCACCATCAAAGAAGGCAACCGTTGGGCGACCAAGTGCATTGGCGTAACCTAATTCAAAGGCAGTACCACTATCTTCATTACCAGCTGTGATAACACCCAAAGTGACATCAGAATTTTGAATGGCAGTAATGTCAGCGTTGTACGTTGCGACAGCCCATTCAAAATCAGGGTCGAAGTCACCATTTTCGTCAAAGGCTTGACCACCGAATTGGTTAAGCAAAGGGACGTGGACGTAGCTGATAGTTGAATTATTATTTAATGCTTTATATGAAGCAAGTAGGGTGTCGATTTGTTGATCGGAAAACCAACCGGCACCTAGATAAATCGTTTTTGCACCAGGAACCTTTGTCACTTCTGATGAAGCCGCCTTGATGTCTTGTAATTGTTGTATTAGCTCATTCATACTTAGCATATCAATCTCCCAATATTAATTTATTTCATAGCTATTATTATGACATGAAGTGACCCTAAATAGTAAGGTGGTTAAATAAATTTATTATTTTTTTATTAGCGTAAGGGTTACTGATTGCACTTATTTAGAAAACGCTTACAATTAATGTGAATAGACTTTAAGGAGACAGAAAAATGAAAAATGATGTTCGTTGGGATCAAGCGTTGTATACCACAAATACCTATAATGATGAAGGGTTATTGGGACATGCTTATGTTGCAGATGGTATTAAAGTAGAAACAAGTAGTCCGTTGGATGATCGACCAGGTACCAACCCAGAACAGTTGCTGGGGATGTCTTTGTGTACGTGTTTGGTAGCAACAATGGAAGCACTATTAAAGGCGCGTAAGCTGGATTTGAAGCCACAAGCTCACGCTAAGATTGCTTACGTTAAAGGTAAGGGTGGTCGCTTTGAATTCTTGGTGCATGCACAAGTTCGTGTGCCTGGATTCACTTTGGTACAAACTAAAGGATTGCTACCAGAATTAGAACAACGTTGCTGTGTATCGCAGTTGTTGAGTGGTAGCGAAAACTACAGTATCGAAGCTGTTGAAGAATGGTCTTAATATGTGAATTTTGACGATGATATATGTCAATTCGCATTAAAAATTAAGACAATTATTGGTGTCTACCCCTTTTTCGCATAAAAAATGCCTAAAAATCTGGTCGTAACGGCTGAATAATCGTGGTAATAACAAGTTAATTTAAAATATGCTGGTAGAATCGCTAATTCGGCTGGTCATGCAGCCCAGCGGTTGATGATATGGTAACGTCATCAAACAACTGGAGGAATTAAAGATGATAAAGTCATGCGATACAGCATTGGCTGGTTACGAATTAATGATTGGTGGTGTTTTAAAAGCTGGTGGTATTTATCGCCGTAATGAAAATTATGAAGATTATCGTCAAGAATTACGCTTACTGATTTTAAAGCGCTTATTAGCTGGTGAAGCATTAGCAACCCAACATAACCCACAATTATTTAAATGGTTATTATGGCGTTTGCGTGATTTACAGAAGGTTAATCAACGTTATTCATTACGGCATGAGTTTGCGGGCGAGGTGATTGAGAATATTGATGAGCAAAACCATTTTGCGCATCTTGAATGGGTTTTAAGCTTTGAAAAAGGTATTCGTCAGCGCCCACAGCATTTAGTTTTACACCAATTATTATTGGATTTTGTTCATTACCCAGATGATTTGGTTACGAATCGTTGTGATCGATTAAAAATACATCGTGCAACTTACAATCGCCGATTAAAATTATTACAGCAGACGATTCATGCAAGTCGTTATGCCTAAAATAATTTTATTGGAGGCTAGATAATGCCAAAGATTATTACAATATCGGATAAGGGTTATAGTACAGATGAGGTTACCGACATGGCTAGTGATAGTGACGTTTGCCTACATGACACCATGTTAATTGTTGCTGTGCATAATCAGAATCAGCAAGTACGATCACAGTTATATTATATTGATGGTAGTACAGCAGTGAATTTGGATTCGACCAGTCGGATTATCGCAAAACTTGAAGCAAAGACTGGCTATGCACGTGATGAACAGATTGAAGCTTGCTATCGGTTATTGCCGGCTGAATTTCGTGGGCAAATGCGGAGTTGGGTGATGCAAAATCATGGTTTTGTGCCAGTTACAAGTTACAAAGCTGGTCCAACTACTTGGATTAATGTCCGCCATATCAAAGACGTCCAAACACGGGGAAAACAGACATGCGTGATTTTATTGGATGGTACGATTATAAAATTTGCTAAGTATCGCGATAAATTTATTAAGCAACTTATTGCGACAAAGGTGGTTAGTTTATGGCTAACACAGTATGTGTACGGCCATGGTGAACGGAGTGAAAAAAATGTTTTACCGTGGTTATCTTGGCCTAAAAATGTTAGTTATTGTTTGAATAAAGAACATTACAAATATATGCTAATTGCCGTTATGTTAGAAAAAACCGGTATACGTTCATTGGAGAGTACAGTAGTCAGACTTAGTCAGTATTATATGAATAAGTGTGACTAATTGGGCTAGGCGTTGCTTTTTACTAACTTTAGAAAAGTATGTTATCATAAAACTGAAATGTAGCTATATTTCACAATTAAAAATTTGAGGGAGTACTAATATGACATTAGAATTTGCAAATAAGTTAGCCTTAGGAACAAACAAAGTTGGTGGTCATAATCTATTTGATAACTTAGATGAACAAGATGGTTATGACTTAGTTCGTGCTGCATTAGACGCAGGTATTAACGTCATTGATACAGCTTACGTATATGGGGTTGGTCGTTCTGAGGAAATCATTGGGGATGTTATCCAAGATTACGACCGTAGTAAGATTATTATTGCAACGAAGGGTGCTCAAAATCCTGATAACGATTTAGAGCCAGATAACAGTCCTGAATTCTTGGTTAAGACAGTTGAAGAATCATTGAAGCGCTTGAAGACAGATTATATTGATATCTTCTTTATTCACTTTCCAGATGATGATTCAGATAAGCTAGCTGCTGTGGAAGCTTTGGATAAGTTGAAGCAAGAAGGTAAAATTCGTGCGATTGGTGTTTCAAACTTCAGCTTTGATCAATTAAAGGAAGCTAATGCCAGTGGTAAGGTTGATTTTGATGAAGACTACTACAGCTTGGCTCATCGTGATGAGGAAGCAGAACGCTTTGATTATTTGAAGGAAAATGGTATCAAGTTTGTGCCATATTTCCCACTAGAGTCAGGTTTGTTGACTGGACGTTACGGTGTTGAAGATCGTGCAAAGTTTGATCGTCTAGATGATGCAAAGTTTGATCAAGTTATTAAGGGACTTGATGTCATCAAGGACATTGCTGCTAAGCATGATGCTTCAATGACGCATGTTGTTTTAGCATGGTACATGGCAAATCCTGGTATTGGTTTGGTTATTCCTGGTGCTCGTAATGCTGAGCAAGCTAAGGATTTGGCTAAGTCATTAGACGTTAAGTTGTCAGATGAAGAATACAAGGCAATTGATGAAGCTTTTAAGGCTTAATTGCTTTAATTTTATAAGGTCGGTACTTTGGTATCGGCCTTTTTTAAGGCAAAAATTCCTAGGTACACCACATGATGTATCTAGGAATTTTTTTAGTGCTTTGAAAATACGTTTGCTTTACCAGCTACTTTTTTAATTTGTTCTTTATGCTTGGCTTTTTTGGCTGATTTTTCATTCATAGTTGCCTGATGGTCTTGTAAACTCTGATCAATGGCAACTTCATCCAAGTAGTAGATTTTAATAAAGGTCGTTGGATCAACATTTGAACCACCTTTAGGCGTCATTTTCACAATCGTATTTGCAAGTTGCATCGCATATTTTTTGTCTGCCGGTAACTTAATTAATGAATAGTTGAAATGGTATTTGGTTAATACTTCAGTTGCTTCATCAACAGGCAATGAGACAACGTCAGGAATTTTGATATAATCTTTTTTCTTTTCCTTTTGTTGGGCATTGATTTTATTAATCTGATCCATGATTGCTGGTGCCGCTTTAATCACAAAGGGAGCGGCAACTTTTGCAGCTCTACTAATATACTGTAATTTTCCCATTAGAATCCCTTTCCGTATAAATATGATTAGCCATATTTTACAACAGATGTTGTGAATATGGTAGATATTGCAACGGACTGAGTAAATGGCCATTGCTATGGTCATTTTATAAGAAACCGCTTACAATAAATGAGGCTATAATAATCAGTGTAGAAAGGAAGTGAAAGAATGAGCAGCAATAATTTAGATAATAAAATATTGATGTTTTTAGGACAACAAGCTGATTTTGTTGATGCCCAAACTATTTCACAGACTTTTAATGTGTCAAAAAAGACAGTGTATCGCACAATTAATAAATTAAATCAACCAGACTTGATTGTTGAATCACAAAGAGGTCGTGGCTATCGCTTGCTCGAGAACAAGGTTTCGACAGCTACCACCGAACAAGATGAACAACGGCAAATTGATTTAGCAATTAATTTATTGCATTCATTTCCACATAGTTTAAGTACTTGGCGTCTCTTGGAGAAGTTGTATATTTCTGAATCAACACTACAACGTGATTTAAATGCTTTAAATAAGGTGTTTTCACAGTTTCATATCAGTATTGATCGATCTGCTGGTAGTAATAAAGTTGTTGGTACAGAAGCACAAGTTCGCAAGGCGTTGAATTATTATTTGTTAGAAAATACCGTTACACAACAAGTTGTTGAAGGGTTAGCGGGTATCTTTCCAAATATCACCGAACGGGATAAGACATTTATTAGTTCACAAATGACGTTGATTGAAAAAGAGCTCGATGTTGAAATATTGGATCCCTATACTGTTAATATTTTTTCACATCTCTACATTTTATTGAATCGTGTTCGACAACATAATAGTGAGGTCGTCGTTGATGAACTAGTAAGTGTTCAATACGATGAATTGTTATTACGTGTTGCCCGACAAGTAATTAATAATATTAGTGAGTATGCCCATGTGGCAATCAATACACAAGAAGTTGATAATCTTGTTTTATATTTAGTTGGTTTACGTTATGACCGGACACTTGATAATAGTCAAGAAGATGAAGCGCGTCAGTTAGTTAATTATTTGGTTGATGCATTATCATTACCGGACCACGTTAATATTGAAAATCTGAAAACAGCGTTGATTGGCCATGTTCGGCCGATGATTCACCGCATGAAAGAGGACATATTAATTGTTAATCCGTTATTGAATGATATTCGTTTCAGTTATCAAGAGACATTTGATCAAGTTAAAACAATTTTAGCTGGTACTAATTATCGGGTTTCGGAGGATGAAGTTGGTTTTCTAACTTTGTATGTGGTACGTGCTTTGGAAGAAGCAAGTGCTCGTAAACGCGTCTTGTTGATGTGTTCAACTGGTGTTGGAACTGCACAGTTATTGCAGAGCCGGGTACGACGGACATTTCCAGATTTTGAAATTGTCGGGACGGTTTCAGCTCGTGAGTATGAAATGAATTTAAAGCAGTATGAACAAGTTGATTTAGTCATTTCGACAGTTGCAATTCATTTTCAACCGGCATCCCCAGTCATTCAAGTCAGTGCCTTGTTTAACGAAGGTGACCGGCGACGAGTGGAGGAAATGCTATATGGTTAAAATTGATTTTCTATCAGTGAACGAAATCCCAGAAGCCACTGCAATGGCACAATTGGTAGCACAACATTTTGATTTAGTGACAGCAGATGTGCAAGCAACGATGCGCGCACGGGAAAAGTTAGGCAGCACAATGATTGCGACTGATATTTTTATGCCTCACGTTGAATTACCAAATGTTGCGATACAAGGACTGTTTTTGATAACCAATCAGCAACAAATTGTATTGATTTTAATTATCGATAGTGTGCAACCAGATGAACAATTAGTTGCATTATTAACTAATTTATTAGTTGAACCAGTGTTAGCTAAATTAAAACAAGTATCGTCACAAGAAGAATTAAATACCTTAATCAAGGAGGTGAACGAGCATGTTATCAGATAAAGTTATTCTGTTAGATGCAGTAGCAAAAGATGGTCAGGATGCTTTAGGGAAAGTCGCTGATCAATTATTTGAAAGTGGGGTGGTTAAGGATACTTATAAACCAGCGCTTTTGAAACGTGAAGTTGATTTTCCAACGGGCTTGGCTACTGATAGTATTGGCATCGCAATGCCGCATACTGATGCAGAGCACGTTAATTATGATCAAATTGGTTTCATGCGATTGCGTGAACCGGTTGAGTTTTTACAAATGGGGGATGGCGCTAAAATTCAAGTTAAATTTATTTTTATGCTTGCTTTGAAGGAAGCTCATGCTCAATTAGATATGTTACAAACATTAGTTGCATTAATTCAAGATGAAACAAAAATACAGCAATTATTAGCCGCAACAGATGCTGATGCGGTTGTGAAAATTTTAGAAGATGCCGGAATAGCATAAAAGGAGAAAAATCATGGCAGTAATAAACTGGTTATTGGATGCTGGTCCAACCGTATTTTTACCACTATTACTATTTGTTTTTGGATTAGTTTTACGGATTAAGCCAGGTAAAGCCTTTAAAGCCGCATTGATGGTTGGAATTGGATTTACTGGTTTGAACCTAATTATTGGTTTACTAACTGATAACTTAGGACCCGCAGCACAAGCAATGGTTAAGCACTTCGGCTTATCATTGAATTCTATTGATGTTGGTTGGCCAGCAGCATCAGCTATTTCATACGGAACAACATTAGGAAGTTTAGCCATTCCAATTGGTGTGGCCTTGAACGTTGTGCTACTAGTAATTGGCTTAACGAAAACATTGGATGTCGACTTGTGGAACTACTGGCACATTGCCTTTTCAGGTTCATTGGTTTACGCAGCTACACATAATTTTGGATTAGGTCTATTCACGATGATTGTTCACGCAATGTGGATTTACTTCTTAGCTGATTTGGCTGCCCCAACGATTCAAAAGCACTATGGGTTGGAAGGTATTTCATTCCCCCAAGGTGCATCAGCACCCGGATTCGTATTGGCCTTGCCAATTAATTGGTTACTAGATCGCATTCCCGGTGTTAAGAATATTCACTGGACACCTGAAACAATTCAAAAGAAGTTGGGTGTTTTCGGAGATTCAGCCGTAATGGGACTGATTATTGGAATTGTTATTGGTGCTTTGGCACAATATGATTCAATCAAGATTTTGAATCTTGGAATTACAACCTCAGCCGTTCTTATTTTGATGCCACGTATGGTTGCTATTTTGATGGAAGGTTTGTCACCAATTTCAGAAGCAGCTAACACGATGGTTCAAAAGAAGTTCCCAGGACGTAACTTATACATCGGAATGGACTCAGCTCTAGCTGTCGGTCAAGAAGCTGTTCTTTCAGCATCATTGATCTTAGTACCAGTATCACTATTGATTGCGGTTATCTTGCCAGGGAACCGTGTGCTACCATTCGGTGATTTGGCAACTATTCCATTTATGTTAGCTGTTATGGCAGCGGTCTTCGGTGGTAACGTCTTCCGTATCGTTGTTGGTGGTGTTATTGATTTGGCAGTATCTTTGTATATTGCATCATGGATTGCACCATTGCTAACATCAGCCGCTAAGTCAGCACATTTCGCTATGAATGGTGCCACATCAATTTCTGTTCTATCAGATGGTGGTGCTTGGACGACCCTACTAATTGTTGGTATGGGAAAGTTGATGTCATGGGGCGGTATGGCAATTGTATTTGTCATCGTGCTTGGTTTGATGATTTGGTTGAACAAGTTTAAGAAGTCAGATAAGTCAGAAGAGTCAGCCGCAGAATAATTTGTTATTAATTGTTATATAAAAGAGGGAGATAATATCATGGCAAAGTCATTAATGGTCGTATGTGGAACTGGAATCGCAACTTCAACTGTTGCAACAGGAAAGATTAAGGATTACTTAGCATCAGTTGGTAAGACTGATCAAGTAAAATTCTTACAATCAAAGATTGCTGATGAAGTCAGTGCTATTGAAAATGGTGATTATGATATCGTTGTTTCAACAACAATGGTACCAAGCGCTATTAAAGATAAGGTAATCAATGGGGTTGCATTGTTGACCGGTGTTGGTACCCAAAAGGTCTTTGATGAAATTGAAGCACAATTGTAATTAGATATTAAGCTAATCAACTAGGAACAGTTGGTTAGCTTTTTTTCTGGAATAAAGATTAAATTATAATGAGAAGTAAGGGCTTACATGGTATGATAAGAGGTAACCGATGAAGTATGAGGATTGAGTACATATAGCACGTTGATTAATGCAAAAGGGGGCATTAAAACATGAAATTAGTGGCATTTGATATTGGGGGAACGTCGATTAAAGTTGGGCACTTTATTGAAGATAAATTAGTAGACAAGTCATCATTTGAAACACCGCAAACATTTGAAGAAATGGTTTCTTCAATGAAGGGTTATATTACTGAAGATATTGAAGGAGTTGCCATTAGTGCCCCTGGGGTTGTAGATTCAGATGAACGCACCATAAAAAATTATAGTGCCGTACCATATATTCATCATCGTCCTATTTTTGATGAATTGGAAGCAGCCTTTCATTTACCAGTTACAATTGAAAATGATGCAAATTGTGCTGGTATTTGTGAAATGGCTCTAGGCGCAGGTAAACCATTTAAAAATGCTGGCTTTATTGTCTTAGGTACTGGTATTGGTGGCTCTGTTTTTATTGATGGCAAGTTGTATAAAGGTGGGCATCTATTTGGTGGCGAGTTTGGATTTTCAACTGCTGATAATGATGCAACTTTGAACGATTCTTATACTTTTGTAAAGGGTGTTGAAGCATATCAGCGAGAAAACCCCAATGCTGATGTAAAGAATGGGCAACAGCTATTTGCGGCTGCTGAAAACCATGACCCACTAGCTGAAAGTATTATTAATAAAATTTATGATCAAGTGTCAAATATGATGTACAATTTACAAGTTGCTTTTGATTTTGATGCCTTTATTTTAGGTGGTGGTGTGTCAGCCCGTGAAGAATTACCTGATCAAATTAAAACACGCGTAAACAAATTATTACATAAAAATCTTGCTTATGACATTGCACCGCAAATCATACGTTGTCAGTATAAAAATGATGCGAATTTGTATGGTGCGGTCGTTAATTTTTTGAACTTGCGTGAGTAGTTTTTTAATTAATAATAAATTTAAGACATAAATTAAATAGACTGATTCTAGGATAAAAATCTTGGCATCAGTCTATTTTTGTGTTGGATTTAATTTTTAATAGAAAACTAGCCAACATTAATGTTTATGAAATTATAAATATTCCAATTTCGTAGTAAATACGGATTTTCTTTTAATTTACTGGGAGCAACACCAACCTTATTTTTAAACTCTCTAGTTAAATGGGATTGATCCGAAAAATTTAAAGTATTTGCGATTGTTGCAAGAGAAAGATTGGTGGTCATTATCAATTGAATGGCCCGGTTAACTTTAATTAATATTTTAAATTGCGGGATTGAAAGTCCAATTTCTTTTTTGAATATTGTTGATAAATAATGGGGAGAAATATCCAAACGATAACTCAGTTCACTCACTGAAATCATAGTTTCAGGTGAATTTATTATGTGTTGATATACTAGTCGAACATTTTTACTAAGATTTTCATTCTTTAGATTAAGAACACGTTTTGACATATCTTTTAAACTGATTTCTATTTCTGAAATGACTTTATCAAATGAAGGCAGAATTTCTAAATTGCGTACATATTCATCATTAAGTGTATACGCCATATCATAATCCATCCCCGCATCAATAACTGATCGTAGAATGACAGAAATGATAATAATACCCCAATTTTTAATACTACGAACAGATCCTTCTCGGGAGAGAATACCAATTCTTCCAGAGTTCATTAGCTTTGTAAATATATCATGAATTTGGACGTCATTACCTAATAAAACAGCTGATTTTAAAGCAATTTCATAAGAATGATTAATGTGGGCGCCTTCTTCATTTAAATCGATATAAGACACAGCACTCTGAAAGTGTGGCATGTAGAGTGCATTTTCAAATGCACTGTTAATTTGTTCGTTATTAAGTGGTAGACCAATTAAATCACTAAACAACATTAATTGATAAATACAATTAGCTTTATTCAAAATGACTGTATTTAAATTTTCAGATAAATAAGCGTTTTTTTGATGTAGTTCATTTGTACTGGCTGTTTCAATAATCTCGGGACCAAGAATATAAATAAAGCGATCAACATGAAAATAAAAAGAATATAAATTAAAATCATGTTTTAAAATCTTAAAATGTTCTTCTTTAGGTAAATTTTGAATCATTGAAAAATAAGTGTTTGTGAGCACATCACCCTTTTTATAGCATACTTCATAATTGCCTTGTATTAATTCAACTTTTATAGCTAATGTGTTCAATGAATTTATATATATTTGCTCAAGTTCCATGTATAGTGCCCTAACCTTTTATTCAAATAATAGTATTTTTGTTCAAGTTATTAGAATTCACACTTATTATAATATAATTTGTAAGCGGTTACAAAATGAAGTTTGTGTTATAACTCAAAAAAGTAGTATGTATTGAATATACTAAGGGGAGCGTATTTATATGAAAATTTATGTAGATGCAAATAAAAAGTTTGAAGGAAATGGTAGCAAGAATGCACCGTTTAAATTTATTAATGATGCCGCCAAGATTGCTAAAGCCGGAGATGAGGTTTTAGTTTATCCAGGTACTTATCGTGAATATGTTAACCCAATTAATGCTGGAACAGAGGAGTCACCAATTATGTACCGTAGTGTAGAACCACTAGGTGCAACAATTACTGGTGCTGAAAAAGTAGATTATTGGCAACCTTATGAAGGTGATGTTTGGGTAGCGACCATCGATAATAGTGTGTTTGGTAGTTACAATCCATACACAACATATGTGATGGGTGATTGGTATTTTGGCCCAGTTAACAAACATACTGGGGCAGTATATATGAATGACTTGCAGTTCTATGAAACTGTGACGTTAGATGAGTGTATTAAAGCAGATGTATATGGACGTTCTTGGGAACGTGATAAGTCAGTATATAAGTGGTACACAGAACAAAATACTGAAACTGATCAAACAGTTATTTATGCTAATTTCCAAGGAAAGAATCCTAATCATGAAGATGTAGAAATTAATGTTCGACGTGAAGTCTTTATGCCTCAAGAAACAGGTGTTAACTATACAACGGTTTCTGGTTTCAAAATCAATAAAGCCGCAACAACATGGGCACCACCTGCTTCATATCAAGACGGTATGATTGGTCCTCACTGGTCAAAGGGCTGGATTATTGAAGATTGTGAGATTAGTCATAGTCGTTGTGCCGGAATTTCACTAGGAAAGTACAAGGATCCTGAAAATGATCAATACTTTACGTACCGACATGTTAAGAGTCCAACTCAAATGGAACGTGATGCTGTAAGTCGTGGTCAATATCATGGTTGGCTAAAAGAAAATATTGGTCACCATATTGTGCGCCGTTGCAATATTCACCATTGTGAGCAAGATGGTATTGTTGGACGTCAAGGCTGTGTCTTTAGCTTAATTGAAGATAATGTCATTCATGATATTAATAATATGCAAGAGCTAGCAGGTGCTGAAATTGCAGGAATTAAGCTACATGCTGCTATTGATGTTGTTATGCGTAGAAATCATATCTATGATTGCACAATGGGAATTTGGACAGACTGGGAAGCTCAAGGAACCAGAATGACCCAAAACTTATTGGATCACAATTATGCTCCTGAAGGTACAGCTGAGCGAATTACTGGTGCAATGCAAAGTCAAGATATTTTCGTTGAGGTTGGTCATGGACCTACTTTGATTGATAACAATTTGATGTTATCGAAAGCATCATTAAGATTGGCTACTCAAGGAGTGGCTTGTGTTCACAATTTGATGCTAGGTTCAATTACATCAATTGGGGATAATACCAGCTTCTTTGTTAATGGTGTTAACCAACCACGTTTCACACCTTATCATATTCATCATCGTACTGAAGTTGCCGGCTTTATGACTATTCTTCACGGAGATGATCGTTTCTATAATAATATCTTTGTCCAAAACTGGCCTGTTGAGCCAGAAGGTAAGGAGTCATTGGTAGATCGTGAAGCTAGCGATACTGAACAAGTTGGAACAAATGGATTTGATGAGTATCCAACTTACGAAGAGTGGGCTGCTCAGTTTGCTAAGATGGACGGTACTTTTGCTAGTGAAACAGATATGGATGATCTAGTACCTGCTCATTTCGGTCATTTGCCAATTTGGGCTTCAGGCAATGTTTACTTTAATGGTGCTTTGCCATGGAAGAAGGAAACCGATAACTTAGTTAACACTGAAGATTCTATTGATATTGAATTGTCTGAAAAAGATGGTAAGGATGTTTCATTAAAGACAAATCTTTATGATTTCATGGAGAACTACTTCACTAAAGTAATTACAACCGAAACATTAGGTAAAGCATTTGAACCAGAACAAGCATATGAAATGCCTGATGGATCAAGCATTACATTTAATGAAGATTACTTTGGTAATCATCGTGGTGTTTCAACTATTCCAGGACCATTTGCATCAAAAGAGGCTGCAAGTAGTGTTCTTTGGGAAAGTTAATTAGTAATTATTAAGTATAGATGTATTAAGGTCTATGAGGAAATGATATGACAAATAGTGTAGAAAATGAGCAGAATAGCAAATTTCCATTTAAATTAGGATTTGGATTGCTATTTGGAGTAATCGGTTGGTTGGTTCCTTACCTTGGAGTCAATACAACGTTACTACCTGCTAAAATACAGCAAATATCTCCAGACAATAAGGTACAAATAGTTGCTTTGCTAGCAACAATTGCAATGATTGTTGCAACAATAGCAAACATTATTGAAGGAGCTTTATCGGATAGAACAGTTAGCCGATGGGGAAAAAGAAATCCATGGATTTTCATGGGAATGATTGCAACTATCATTTGTTTTTTCTTTTTGACTAAAGTAACAACAATAGCTGGTTTAATCGCCAACTGGGCAATTTACCAAATTGCATTGAATATGATGGTTGCACCACTAGTCGCATTTATCGCTGATAAGGCGCCAGAAAAATATCGTGGGTCAATTTCGGCATTTTATGGTGTTGGTAATAATATGGGACAACCGTTGGGAACTTTGATTGCCTCGAACTTTATTACTAAAATTAATGCAGGAATTTATGTCTTTATCGTATTCGAGGTAGTTTTCATCCTATTAAGTCTATTTTTGATAGGTGATACGAGTAATAAAGGTGATAAGCCAAAGAAGTTACACGGATCAGAACTACTTGAAGCATTCTCATTTCCAATTCACGGAGATGTTCGCGACTTTTATCTTGCAATATTTGGAAAGTTATTGTTTTCAAGTGCAGGATCTGTAGTTACAGGATACCAACTATATATTTTCACAGACTACATTAAATTATCTTCGGAAGGAGCAGCGCATAATTTATCAATTATGTCGGTTATCCTATTAATTACCGGAGTTGTATTTGGAATAATAGGTGGACCATTGGCTGATAAATTCCATAGTTTGAAACTACTTGTTGCTATGGCTACTATCGCAATGGGTATTGGATTAATCATGCCAGGAATTACAGCATCA
Organism: Weissella sp. ESL1139; assembly: GCF_058506735.1. NCBI lineage: Bacteria > Bacillati > Bacillota > Bacilli > Lactobacillales > Lactobacillaceae > Weissella > Weissella sp. ESL1139. Next base: position 1,377,882 of record NZ_CP196375.1, on the reverse strand, counting down.
GTATGGACAATGTTTGCTTATGCTACACTTAGTGGAGCTGCACTAGGAATGTATAATTCTGTTGATCAGGCATTAAACGTCAGTGTTTTGCCAAATCCTGATAATTCAGCTAAAGACTTGGGAATTGTTAATTTAGCAAACACTCTTGGACAAGTAATGGGACCGATTGTTGCTTCAACAATCGTTGGCTATGCTGGTTACAGACTTATCTTCCCGGCAGCAGGAATTATGTGCTTTGTTGGTGCTTTCCTAATTATGATGATTAAAAAGGTAAAGTAACATCAAAAAATTATATAAAATCGGAGTGATATTTTTTAAATCAACTCCGATTTTTTATTTGTATTAAAACGCTTACATAATTTTGCGCAAAGTTAATTTTAAATGTTATAATAGTTGGTGTATTAAACCAACTTACTTAAAATTTATTAGATAATATATTAGTCGTCATTAATAAAGGGGAGTAAAAAAATGCGACGTATTTCTACAGGTTTTATTTACTTTTTTGGTGCTTTGGGAGGCTTGTTATTTGGATATGATACCGGAGTTATCTCGGGAGCAATTCTATTTATTCAAAAGCAAATGAGCTTAAATTCTTGGCAACAAGGATGGATTGTTAGTGCTGTTTTAGTTGGAGCAATTCTTGGAGCAGCTGTTATTGGACCTTCTTCTGATAAGTATGGTCGAAAGAAGTTATTGATACTATCAGCCGTAATATTCTTTATTGGTGCTATTGGTTCAGCCTTTTCACCAGAATTTTGGTCTTTGGTTATTTCCAGAATTATATTAGGAATGGCCGTTGGAGCAGCTTCTGCATTAATTCCAACTTATCTTGCAGAATTAGCGCCCGCTGAAAAAAGAGGAACTGTGTCTAGTCTATTTCAGCTAATGGTTATGACTGGAATTTTTGTGGCTTATGTTACAAATTATGCATTTTCAGGAATGTACACCGGATGGCGTTGGATGCTTGGATTTGCTGCAATTCCAGCAGTAATTCTATTTTTCGGTGGTTTGTTCTTGCCTGAAAGTCCACGATTCTTAGTTAAAATTAATAAGGCAGAGGAAGCAGAACAAGTTTTGTTGAATATGAATAAAGGAGATCAAAAAGCTGTTGATCAAGAACTTATGAATATTCATGAAACTGCAAATATTAAAAGTGGTGGTTGGTCAGAATTGTTTAGTAAGATGACCCGTCCCGCTTTGGTTATTGGTGTGGGACTAGCTATTTTCCAACAAATTATGGGATGTAATACTGTTTTGTATTATGCACCAACTATTTTTACCGATGTCGGATTTGGAGTTTCAGCTGCTTTAATTGCTCATATTGGAATTGGTATTTTTAATGTTATCGTAACGGCAGTGGCAGTCGCAATTATGGATAAAATTGATCGTAAGAAGATGCTAAATATTGGATCAATTGGCATGGGAATTTCTTTGTTTGTAATGAGTATTGCGATGAAATTCTCAGGTGAATCACAAACAGCCGCTGTAATTTGTGTTATTGCGTTAACTATATATATTGCCTTCTTCTCTGGTACATGGGGACCAGTTATGTGGGTTATGATTGGTGAAGTATTCCCACTTAATATTCGTGGTCTTGGAAATTCATTTGCCAGTGTTATTAATTGGACAGCAAACACATTAGTATCATTAACATTCCCAACTTTGTTGGACTTCTTTGGTACTGGAAGTTTGTTCTTGATTTATGGTGTTCTTTGCTTCATCGCGCTTTGGTTCGTACACAAGTATGTCTTTGAAACAAGAAATCGTAGTCTAGAGGAAATTGAAGAGACAATGCGTGCTCGTGCTAATTAAGTATGATCAGTATAAAAATTAATACAGGAATAACTTTTTTAATATAAGGTTATTCCTGTTTTTTTCGTACTGATTATGTTTGAATATAGGTATATGAGTAATATAATGATGGAATGATTTAGATTATTTAGAAGTGAGAAAAATAATGAATGAAAATACAATAAAAGAATCTTTCCATACGGGAAATTTGAAACTTGTGTTACAGCAAGTCATAAATAATGGGCCAGTTTCAAGAATTGAAATTGCGAGAAATTTGGGGATGAATAAGTCATCTATTACTTCACTTTATAATGAAGTAGACGAGAAGGGACTGCTTAAAGAGATTGGTAGTGGTGAAGCTTCTAAGTTAGGTGGTCGTAAGCCGACCTTAGTCGTATTGAACGATGAGTATGGGTACACTGTTAGTATTGATATGGGTTATCGTCACTTACATATTATGGCTAATTTGCTAAATGGTCAGAGCGTTTATTATCAACGAGTTGAAATTAATGACAGAAATATTTATAGCATTATGGATATTGTTGATGCTCAGTTTGAATTGATTAATAAGGAAATTGAAACCAATAATGGGTTACTTGGTATTGCTTTTTCTGTGCATGGCATCGTGTATGATAATGAAATTTTAAAGTCACCATTTTTAGATTTTGAAGATGTCGATTTAGCTGAAAGATTTAAAGATAAATACCAGGTACCTGTAATTTTAGAAAATGAAGCGAATTTGTCTGCAGTATATGAACGAGACTTTAATGCAGCTCAAAATGAAAAAAATATTTTAAGTATCAGTATTCATAAAGGAATTGGAGCTGGTATTATTTTAAATCGTGATTTATACCATGGATTTAAAGGATCTGCGGGGGAAATTGGTCGTTCATTAATGTTTACAAATAACAATGAAGGTACGCCATATCGTTTTGATAAGGTTGAAAATTTTTGTTCCGAAGATGCGATTATTGAAAAGGTACAAAAGCAGAAAAATATTGATGGACTAGATCGAGATGGCTTAGAAAAATTATTACAGGATGAAGATGCGGAGACACAAAAAATAGTCGATACATTTATTGATGCAATTTCGCGTGTTATTTTTAATGCAGCAGTATCGTTTTCACCAGAAAAAATATTCATCAATTCTCAGTTGATGGAAGATATCCCAAATATTTTTAAAGCTATCCAGGTAACAACCACAGAGTTAGAGATGGGGCCAAAATTATATATGACGGCACATTCCCATCTAGCTACTTTGTTAGGTGCTTGTTCAATTATCACGCATCATATACTAGGATTGGATGATTATAATTTAATATTTTCTACGAACTCGAATTAAATTTTAAGAGGTTGGGACAAAAGCAAATGTTCCAACCTCTTTTTGCTAAAATTATTTGAATTATAAGCCTATAATTTTTATAGTATAAACGCGTTCCAAAAGTCTGAAGCCTCAATGTAACGCAATTTACACTATTCATGGCCTTCGCTTTGTTACGGTCAAAAATCGTGTAAATCACGTTACACACCGGCTTAAAAACGACTTTTGTCTCGCTCGCTTTTATTTTGCGCTTTTTTTCTGGCTTGTAGGGGTGTTGTGCCATATGAATCTTTAAAGTATCTGAGTGCTAAGCGTTTATTCGTGAGACCATTTTTGCTTAATAATTCATGAATTGGTTGATTAGTTTGGGTGACATCATTATAAAAAGCCTTTGTTCTAATTTGATAAAGGTATTCGACAGGAGTGACACCAATTTGTTGTTTGAACAATCTGCTAATGTAATTTGGATTATATGAAAATATTTGCGCCACTTCTGCAATGTTAACTTTTTCCGAAAAGTGTTGGTTTAAATAACGGAGAATTTCTTTAAGACTATCGGTTTGGTTGTTTTCTTTAATTTGGACTTCACCATACTTAACAAATAGAGAATACAACAAGACCAAAATATTGGCTTGAAAAAGAAATTGATAGCCCGAATTTTTGTCAGCATATATTTGCCCAAGTTTGAGGAAACTATCTTTGATAATTTGGTATTCTGCAGAATCTTTCGTTAAGTTAAATATCGTTTGTTCGGCATTGGCCCAATACTTTTCGACAAAATTAATGGGAATTTGTAGGACATATGCTTCATTGGGACGATTACGCACAGCATGAATTACGCCAGATGGAATTGCGAAAAATTGGCCATCAGTGACTTTGGTTTCAGCACCATTAACGTAAAAAGTTAATTCGCCGTGGATAACATAAATTATTTCAATACTACGATGCCAGTGCAAAGGCACAAAATCTGGCTCAAGCATCTTTGAATAATAAAATCTAACGTCAATATCTGGATTGGGTTGAACATTCTCGTGCTGTACATTGATACTCATAATTTCACCTCATTAAAAAAGGTACGATTTTCACCTAAAAAGTGACAATAATTTCAAGTGGTGTGAATTTCGTTGCTAATGTATTCGCTTACATTGTATATTCTCATTGTTGATAAAGCAAATAATGTTACGAGGGAGATAAAAAATGACAATGATACAAAATCCAATTATACCAGGGATGGCACCAGATCCATCGATTATTCGAGTAGGAGATGATTATTACATCGCAACGTCTACATTTCATTGGATGCCAGCGATTCAATTATTCCATTCAAAAGATTTGGCAAATTGGGAATTGATTGGTCAAGTATTGAAAAATGATGAAATTAACCTACAGGGTACTAATACGCCTGCCGGTATTTGGGCACCTAATTTGTCTTATGACAAAAATACAGGACGTTTTTGGTTAGCATTTTCCCATATGTTAAATATGGCTGGCCGTGAATTTAACGCGGATTCATATGCCATGTGGGCCAAAGATATTAAAGGACCATGGTCACAGCCAATTTATATGACCTCAATTGGTTTTGATCCATCAATTTTTCATGATGAAGATGGTAAGCACTATTTAGCAATCCTAGAATGGGAGTCTCGTTATGGTTATCAAGCACCTGGTCATATTGTGATAGCTGAACTTGATCTTGAAAATGGTGGCATTATTGGTGATTGGCATCGGATAACACATGGCTTCACCACACGTGGAGCGGCTGAAGGACCACAATTATATAAACATAATAATTATTATTACTTGCTCATTGCAGCAGGTGGTACAGGTTATGCACATGATGTTGAAATAGGTCGCTCAAAAAACATATTTGGTCCATATGAACCTAATCCAACAGGTGAACCAATTATTACATCTGCGCCACAGCATCTCTTCTCTTTGGGTGATCCGGATGCTGGCCAGTTCCAGATGTATAATCCTAATTCAGTCATGCAGAAAGCAGGCCATGGCTCATTGGTAGAAACACCAACCGGCGAATGGTATGTTGCTCATTTGATGTCACGACCATTACCAGGGACTAAATTAAATCCTTTGGGACGCGAAACAAGTTTACAGAAAATGGTTTGGAATGCTGATGGCTGGTTAGAAATGGCTGATGGTAGCAATTTAGCAAAGATGACAGTTGCTGGTTTGGATGGTATTCAGACTGGTCAGCAACAAAACATGGATTTTATTGCTGATTTTGCAGGCGAAACAGTCGATGATCATTTTATGACACCATATCATTTACCAGATAAGACTTGGGCTAATCAAACGGACAACCCAGGAAATTTGCGTATTTACGGTGGTAATTCACTATTTTCACAAATGCATCCTAATATTATGGCAACTAGGGCAACTTCAATGGATTATGAAGTAACAACTGAATTATCTTTTAACCCTGATCATTATTCTGAAAATGCTGGTTTAGGTTTGTATTATGATTCAAATAATTGGTTCTTTGTCCGGTTATATTATTCTGAATCATTGCAACAAACTACACTAAGTATTTTGCAAGCAAAGTTAGGTGAACGAATTGAATTTATTAATCATAAAGTGCCGGTAGACCAAGCTAGTGTCAAAATGAAAATTATCTATAATTTTGGGGAAGCAACTGTATATTATCAGTTAAATGTAACTGATGAATGGCATGAACTTATTTCAAATGTAGATGTCAGTTACCTCTCAGATGAAGGTGTTAATGGTGAACCAGGTGAAATTGGTGGTTTTACTGGTCTATTCAATTTCATTGGCGTTGTCGATGCTCATCAACATGATGCATTTGCTGACTTTAGTACTTACTATGTTAAAAATCATTAATATTGGGGGATAAAATGAAAATTAATGAAATACCTTTAAAAAGGTTAATACCAGGTCTAATTATTGGACCAGCATCTTGGTTGGGACCACACGTTGTTGCTTCAAGTTTGTTGTTACCAGCGATGGTGCAAGAACTAGATGGGCCACATAAAGTCCAGTTAATGGCGATGTTTTCTACGGCAGCTATGATAGTCGCTGCATTGTCAAACATGGTAGCAGGAATGTTATCTGATAAAACAGTTTCCAAGTATGGTAAGCGAACACCATGGATTATTGGTGGTTCAGTTGGATTCATGTTGGCTATGATTGCATCAGCAATGGCGCCCAATATTTGGGTATTGTTAGGAACCTGGATGTTTGGTCAAATTGCTTTGAATTTTATTGTTGCACCTATGGTAGCCTGGTTAGATATGGCACCTGAGGACGGTAAAGGAACAGCTTCGTCGGCCTATGGTGGCTTAGGAATGGCACTAGGAAATAATGGCTTTAATATTTTCGGTGCAATGTTATTAGGACAATTTCGGCTTGGTTTCGTAATTTTTGGAATCGTGACCTTTATTGGAACGTTGATTGCAGTATTTATCGTGCGGGAACCTTCCAATGTTGGTGTAGAAGACACGACTGAAGCTGAACCAGAAGATAAAACTAAAGCTAAAAAATCATTGCATGAAATATTGGCCATTTTCCCTGGTTGGAAAATTGGTAGAGATTATTATCTTGCGTTAATGGCGAAGTTATTCCAAGGTGTTAGTAATTTTGCTATAACTGGTTACTTGTTGTATATCATGACTGATTTCATCGGTAAAAATTCAAGCGGTACTCAAACTTCAATTCAATTAATTAATACCATTATGTTAATTTTTGGTATTTTGATGGGATTCTTAGCTGGTCCGTTTGCTGATAAATTTAAATTACTAAAATGGCCGATTGGGTTATCGACAATCTTTTTAGCAATCGGAGCCTTATCAATGTTCCTTTTGCATAATGATGTCGGAATTGTTATTTATGGTTTTATGGCTGGTATCGGTATGGGAGTTTGGAATGCACTTGATAACTTGTTAAATCTTGAAGTTATTCCGGATCCAAATCGTGTTGCCTTTTTCCTAGGTGTTTATAATCTAGGAAATACCGTTACACAAGCTTTGGCACCAGTCATTGCAGCAATGGTTATATCAACATTTGGATATTCAGCAATATTCATTTTGTCGTTTGTTTTCGCAATTATCGGTGGTATCTTAATCTTCTCAATTAAGACAGTTAAAAAGTAATCGCTGTTGTTAGAAATTTTTAAAACAAAAAGGTTGCTAAATAAATTTATAACGGCTAGAATATAGTTTGTAAGTTGGTTGGTACAAAAAACAGACTAACCTATTAAAGGTTAAATTTTTATATTTTTTGGGGGAAATAAAAATGTCAGAATTATTCGATTTTCCGAAAGTAAATTATATCGGGGGTAAGAAAGGATTAGATTTCCTTTCAAGCAAAGGATACAATTTCTACAATCCGGATGAAGAATTTACAATTAATGGTGAAACAAAGCCAATGAAAGATTGGTTGAAATTTTCAGTTGCTTATTGGCACACATTTGATCAACGTTTAGTAGATCCATTTGGTGAAGGAACTGCTGTTCGTGCTTGGGATGTTAATGGTGTTGATGATATGGAAGACATGGATCATGCCTTAGCTAAAGTTGACTATTTGTTTGAATTTATGGACAAGTTAGGACTTGAATACTTTGCATTCCATGATCGTGATTTGGCACCACAAGGAAATACATTAGCTGAAACAAATGCTAACTTAGATAAGGTTGTTGATAAGATTGAACAAAAGATGAAGGAAACTGGTAAGAAGTTACTATGGAATACGTCATCATTGTTCACTGACAAGCGTTTCTTAGCTGGTGGTGCAACAACCCCATTTGCTGATGTGTTCGCATATGCAGCTGCACAAATCAAGCACTCACTTGATATTGCTAAGCGCTTAGGATCACAATCATATGTGTTCTGGGGTGGTCGTGAAGGATACGAATCATTGTTGAACACAGATACTAAGCGTGAGCTTGATCATATTGCTGCTTTCTTCAAGATGGCCCGTGATTACGCTAAGGAAATTGGTTACACTGGACAATTATTGTTAGAGCCAAAGCCTAAGGAGCCAACGGATCATCAATACGATACCGATGTTCAAACAACAATTTCATTCTTGCAAACTTATGGCTTGGAAAATGATTTCAAGCTTAATATTGAAGGTAACCACGCTTACTTGGCTGGTCACAAATATGAACACGAAGCACGCTTTGCCCGTGAAGCTGGTTTGCTAGGTTCACTTGATGCCAACATGGGTGACAAGCAAACCGGTTGGGATATTGATGAATTCCCTAATGATATCTACGAAGCAACGCTTGTTATGTACGAATTTATTTTGAATGGTGGATTACCACAAGGTGGTTTAAACTTTGATGCTAAGGTACGTCGTGGTTCATTCAAGCCAGAAGATTTGTTCTATGCACACATGGCCGGTATGGATACTTACGCAGCTGGTTTCCGTGTTGCAATGAAGATGTATGAAGATGGCTACCTAGAAAATATTAAGCGTGATCGTTATGCTTCATTTGATGAAGGAATCTTTGCCGATTTTGAAGCTGGTCATGGCTCATTGAAGACATTTGAAGACTATATTCTAAATAAGACAAATGATGAAATCTTTGATAAAGTTGAGTCACAACATCTTGAGGCAATTAAAGCAACATTAAATAATTATATTTATTCAGTATTAGGACCAACATTTAACTAATATTGAGTTAACGGATAAGCGCCTCAATCTTGTAATAGATTGAAGCGCTTTACTTATAAAAGGGGAATATCATGACAAAAAATGTTGTACTGGGAGTCGACTTAGGAACGTCGGCCGTTAAGGTATCAGCTGTTGATCGACAAGGAAATATTGTGGCCCAAGAGGCATATGATTATCCATTGTTACAGACTAAACCAGGTTATAGTGAACAAAATCCACAAGAATGGGTGAGTGGCACAACGGTTGCGATTGTACGTTTAATTTTGAATGACCATATTACACCAGCAGAAATCAAGGGTATTTCTTTTTCAGGTCAGATGCACGGCTTGGTTGCGTTGGATAAAGATTATAAAATTATTCGACCAGCTATTTTATGGAATGACACGCGTGCAAGTAAGCAGGTTAAAGAAATTAATGAAACGCTTGGCGATGATTTTATTGCCACAACACGTAATCGAGCGCAAGAAGGATTTACCTTACCATCTATTCTATGGATGAAAGAAAATGAGCCAGAAAACTTTGACCGAATCAATAAGATTGTGACACCAAAAGATTATTTGCGTTACCGTATGACGGGCAAGTTGCAAATGGAAATTTCTGATGCTGCTGGAACAGTGGCGTTAGATGTCGCATCTGGTACATGGTCATCATTTGTCCAAGAAGCATTTGATCTACCAGCAAAAATGTTCCCAGAAATTATTCAATCAATTGATAATGTTGGTTCAATTTCGGAAGCATACGCTGAATTCTCAGGTCTATCAACTGATACGCAAGTAATCGGTGGTGCTGCTGATAATGCTGCTGGTGCCGTTGGTTCAGCAATCTTACAACCAAATATGGTGATGTCATCAATCGGTACGTCTGGTGTTGTACTTAAATATGAAGATAATGCCGATGTTGATTATCATGGTAAGGTGACGTTCTTTAACCATGCGATTCCTGAAAAGTATTATTCAATGGGTGTGACGTTAGCTGCCGGTTATTCTTTGTCTTGGTTTAAGAAAACCTTTGCGAGTGATATTTCATTTGATGAGATGGTCGCATTAGCCAAAGACTCAACGATTGGGGCAAATGGCTTGTTGTTCACACCATACATTGTTGGTGAGCGTGGGGATGGTGACATTCGTGGTTCATTTATTGGTGTTGATGGTACGCAAACGCGTGGTGATTTTGTTAGAGCCGTGTTAGAAGGGATAATTTATTCATTTAAAGACTTGTTTACAATCTATGAACAAGCTGGCTCAGATTTCGACACAGTTGTTGCTATCGGTGGTGGTGCAAAGTCATCTTTGTGGTTACAAATTCAAGCTGACATCTTTAATACGAAGGTTGTTGCGTTGAAGAACGAACAAGGTCCTGGTATGGGAGCTGCTATCTTAGCTGCTGTTGGTTTAGGATGGTTCGATACGGTGCAAGAAGCTGCGAATACCTTTACGAGTTTTGATAAAACTTATGAGCCAATCCCAGAAAATGTTGCTAAGTATAATGAATATTATCAACTATATAAACGTGTTTACGCACAAACGGTTGATTTATCACATGATTTATTAGCTTTAAGAAGAAAGTAAAATTGATATGATTGAAAAATGCTCTTTGTTGTTTGCCAAAGAGCATTTTTATTAATTATTGGGTAGTTCTATATACGCGAGTTGTTCGATGATTTCACTGTGTTGTGGGTAGCTGGCTAATAAATCTTGCTGGGTAAAAAGTTCAAAATCATGGTAGTCAAAGCCGGGCGCAACAACACAACTGACAATACTAAAACTAGTATCGACACTAGAACCAAAAATTGTGCCATGCGGTACGGTATAAGATAATGTTTCGCCTTGTTCAATATTAGGACCGATTTTGATGCCTTCATAATGACCATCAGGGAAAATGCAATGCACTGTAAGTGGATCACCGGCATGATATAGCCAAGTTTCATCAGATTTTAGCCGATGTAAGTGTGAGGGATTATCAGCGGTCAATAAGAAAATAATTGAGGTATAAAGCGCACGGGTTCCTTGGGGTAAAGTAAGAGTTTGTTCACTTTTAGTCGTTTCAATAAAATAGCCACCTTCAGGATGCGGTACTAAATTCAAATTTTTAATCCAGTAATCAATACTTGCCGTCATGATTCTTACCTCCTGTTTGTATGAATATTATAACAAACCAAATGCTCATAGTTAGTCATTGAAAGACTATGCCAATTTATTGTAAACGTTTACACAAACTGGTAAGATGGCAGTAGATGGCAAGAAGCACATCGTAGGATTTTATAATGGGGGAATTATAATATGACAACAAAATGGTGGAAAAATGAAGTCGTTTATCAAGTTTATCCAAGATCATTTCAAGATAGCAATAACGATGGTATTGGAGACATCCAAGGAATCATTAGTCGTTTAGATTATATTAAAAGCCTTGGGGTTACCATGATTTGGATTTCACCAATTTATCAATCACCAATGGTTGATATGGGTTATGATATTTCTGATTATCAAGCAATTGATCCACAATTTGGTACGTTAGATGACTTTAAGCAATTACTTGCAGAAGCCAATAAGCGTGATATTAAAATTATTATGGATTTGGTTGTTAACCATACATCTGACCAACATGCTTGGTTTAAAGATGCATTAGCTAATCCTGATAGTCCATACCGTGATTATTATATTTTCAAGAAAACAAATAACGGTGAGAAGCCGAATAATTGGCGTAGTATCTTTGGTGGTTCAACTTGGGAAGAAGTACCTGGTGAAGAAGGCACATACTACTTCCACACGTTTGCTAAGCAACAACCTGATTTGAATTGGGAGAATCCTAAATTACGTCGCGCTATTTATGACATGATTAATTGGTGGCTTGAAATGGGCGTTGCCGGTTTCCGTGTTGATGCCATTACGCATATTAAGAAGGATTTGGATTGGGCAAGCATTCCAGCAGATGATGTTGATGGTTTAGCATCAGTTGTTAAGAAGGGTCGTAATCGTCCTGGAATTAATGAATTCTTGACTGAACTAAAAGAAGAAACTTTTGATAAGTATGATGCGATTACAGTTGGTGAAGCATACGGCCTAGCTGACAGTGAGTTGCCAGCATTCGTTGGACCAGATGGTTACTTCTCAATGGTCTTTGATTTCTCTTACATGAATATTGATGTTATCAATGGGGATGAGTGGTACCGAGGTCGTGCTGACTGGACGCCATTAGATTTGCGTAATGCATTATTTGATGCACAAGAGACAACATCACAAGCTGATGGGGCCCTTGCTAATGTATTGGAAAACCACGATCAACCACGTGTATTATCAAAGTTAGTGCCTGATACACAATACCAGACTCCACAAGCAGCCAAGGCATTGGGAACAATGTATTACTTCTTACCTGGCGTACCTTTCGTTTATCAAGGTCAAGAAATTGGTATGAAGAACTTCGAGCGTCAGAGCATTGATGAGTTTAATGATGTTTCATCAATTAACAACTATAATACAGCCTTGCAAGATGGATACACACCTGAAGAAGCACTAGAAGCCGTTAACCACAAGTCACGTGATAATGCTCGTACACCAATGCAATGGGATAACACGCAATATGGCGGCTTCTCTGATGCAGAACCATGGTTAGAGATGGGAAATAATCGTGAAGGTATTAATGTTGCAGCTGAAGAAAAGGATGATGCTTCAGTTTTGAAGTATTACCAAACTTTGGGTGCTCTTCATCATAATGAAGATTGGGAGCCAGTTATTGTTGATGGTGATTTCCAACCAATGCGTTCATTACCGAACAATATTGTTGGTTATCAACGTCGCTTAGGTCAGCAAGTTTTGACAGTTTTGGCTAACATTAGTCCAAAGGCAGAGCGCTTTAGTTTGGTACAAACTGGCGAAACGCTGCAAAAAGTCGGTGATGTGAAAGTTAATGGTCACCGTATTAAAATGGGTGGCTACAGTGCAATTGTACTAGGTATTATGCCAGAAGAAGGATAATCATGGATGATTCGGACATCAAACAAGCTATTATGGCTGACGAACAAAATAGTCAATACACGGCACAAAATATTGAACCTGTTTACCAAATTGGTCCAGATGTTCGTATCCTCATTGTTGGTCAAGCACCTGGTGCTAAGGTAGAACAAACTGGAATTCCTTTTAATGATAAAAGTGGTGACCGTTTACGTGAATGGATGGGCGTTACGGCAGATGAATTTTATCATAGTGGCAAGATTGGTAACTTACCATTAGACTTTTATTTTCCCGGTAAAGGGAAGAGTGGTGATCTACCACCACGTAAAGGCTTTGCTGAAAAATGGCATCCTCGTTTATTGGCGTTGATGCCGAAAGTATCTTTAATTATTTTAGTTGGTTCGTATGCACAAAAATTCTATTTACCGATTAAAAAGTCTGAAACGATGACATCAGTTATTAAACGTTATCAAGACTTTGGACCGAAATATTTACCAATTGTGCATCCATCACCACGAAATAATATTTGGTTACGTAAGAATCCGTGGTTTGAAGCAGATATTGTGCCAGTTCTACAAGCTCGGGTGCGTGAATTAATGGCAAAATAATATAGACAGAGAAAACCCCACAGATGCGTTTGTTGCACCTATGGGGTTTATCTGTGTTCTGTTTATGACGTCAAAACGGTTGATTATCAGCTCTTCTTTACTCAAACTCCTCATATTCGTTTGGGTCTTGGCTATCGATACGACCGTCGGGGCGGTTTAGATCATTGATGGCGGCGATTTCGCTGTTTGTTAATTCAAAATCAAAGACATCAAGATTTTCACGTTGGTGAGCTGGATTTGATGAACGTAAAACAGGAATGATACCGCGGTCAATGTGCCAACGGGTAATAATTTGACTCGTTGACTTGCCGTACTTATTAGCGATTTCCTCAACGACGGGTTCCTTTAATGCAGAACTACCACGACCTAGTGGACTCCATGCTTCTACTTTAACACCACGACGTAGATTTTCTAGAATGTTTTCTTCTTGTACCCAGTATGGGTGAATTTCGATTTGGTTAACAGCAGGTGTAACACCAGTTTTTTCGATAATGCGATCAAGGTGCTCAGGTTCGAAGTTTGAGACACCGATTGAACGAATAAGGCCTTGCTTTTGTGCATCAACAAGGGCTTGCCAAGCTTCGACATATAGACCACGCTTTGGCAAAGGCCAGTGAATGATGAATAGATCAAAGTATTCTAAGCCCATACGAGCTAATGATTCTTGGATAGCATCACGAGCACTTTCGTAATCATGATACTTACCTGGTAATTTTGAAGTAATGAAAAATTCTGAACGTGGGACTCCTGACTTGCGGATTGCTTTACCAACAATTCCCTCATTATCATAGTTCGTTGCAGAATCGATAAGACGATAACCACTCTTGATAGCGGCTAGGACTTGTTGTAATCCTGAACCACCTTTTAATTGATAAGTTCCTAAACCTAAAGCTGGTAATTTGTGACCATCATTTAATGTGATTTCTGGAATTGACATAAAATACATCCTCCTTATTAATCTAAGACTACTTTCGCATTTAAATTATAAATTTGCAAGCGATTTCTATCGCATTATTAGTTTACAAAAGGTAACATAGAAATAGTAATTTTATTATAGGAGTTAATAACGTGAAGAAGACACAGATTTTTAGTAACGCCGTATTAATTGCATTTAGTGTGATGATGATTTTGTTAGGCATTTATTCACTATTTGATGTATTTACACCACATGTTATTTGGTACCATTTGGTAATCACCGTGTTATTTGCACTGACTTTATTTGGTAAAAGAACCAAAATAAAGTGGTGGTTTATTGCGACAGCAGGTGTATGGTTAATCAATGTACTTTGGGATTTTATTCGTTTAATGTAGAAAAGGTAGGGAAAATATGATATCAATACCATTATCGAAATCGTTGACCGTTTCAGCTGATGATTTATTGCAACAGCATTTGTTGATTTTAGGCGCAACAGGTAGCGGTAAATCAACGAGTGCAATGACAATCTTACATGGCTTAATGGCTGCTAATCAGACGACGATGATTATTGATCCTACTGGCGAATATGCGCATTTACCTCACGCGGTTGTGGCTAAGCTGGGTTATAATGCCTACATTGATTATGAACAATTGACTGGGGATGATTTAAATCTAATATTTGGTGTTACTAATCCAGATATTCAGGAAAAATTATCAGATGCTTTAACCAGTCTGAAATTGCAAAAAAATATTGTTGGTGAGCCAGGAGTTTATCAAAAAGTAAATCGCTCTTGGCAAGATTTTGAGCATGATATGCAACAACTGTATCACTTTCCGCAACCAGTTGATCTAGCTTTGTTACCAGAACAATTGCGGCAGGAATATGCAGTGCCAGTTGATGATTTTGATTTAATAGGCCAAACAATTGATGATGAAAGTTTTAAAGCATGTTTGCCATTAATTCGTCGCATTAAACGATTGATGAATCAACAACGTTTTCAGCAATTATTCCATATGCCAATATCAGCGGAAAAGAAGCCGCAGACAACTGACATGCAAACTGATGTGATGTATTTATTACGATTGTTTGCAAGTCATCGCACTGATCATAAAATTTTGGTGATTGATTGTTCATTGTTTGCTGATAATTTGGATTTGGGAAAAGTCTTAGTCTCGTTATTGACGACCGCATTGTTGCATGAGAAACAACAGTTAAAGCACAGTGTCCCAGTGACATTACTAATTGATGAAGCACATCGTTATTTGTTAACTGACGATCATAATGGTATTTTTAGAATTGCTCGTGAAGGACGAAAACTTGGTTTGTTCTTAATGTTGACAACGCAAAGTCCGTTGGATATTGCACCAAGTTTGTTGGGTCAATTTGGTCATTATTTAGTGCATCAATTAAATACGGCAAGTGAGTTGGCGCAATTGCCAGTGTTAGCAGGATATGAACAACAAGTCGTTCATGCGCAAACCGGTCAGGCTTTGTTGGCTGGTAATAATTTTGCGACACCAGCCATGTTATCGATACAAATGGTGCCAGAAATGAATCATAAGACGGACACACCGAAATTTTTCTAATCTGTCAAGAAAAAGGACGTTTACAATTAACTCGTAAACGTCCTTTAGTATTTATTCTTCGTCATTTTCAGGGATGAAGGTATCAATAGCTGACCAAAAGGTAACTAGTGAAAAGACAATAACGAAATGCCAAGCAACTGTGGTCCAAGCATTACCGTAACTATTTGTGTAAGTATTGATTGGGCGCTGAGCAAAGATAAGCGCAATCACTTCTTCAACTCCGATAACTAATGCCGTTAAAGCAGCGGCTGCAGCTAACACGGCACCAATTAGTAGAATAAATGATGCAATATGTTGTGCAATCCAGCGCAAAGACCATGCTTTGGCAGCCTTGTGATTCATGAGTTGACGACCTCCAATTAGTAATATTAATGTCTATTATACGTGAAAATATAATAGTTGGTGGATAATTATTTAAAATTAGAGTAAAAAAGTAATTTAAATTTTGTTAAAATTAACAGTGCGTTATTATATTAAGTTTTAATTAATAAAGAACTTGCTAAAAGCGGTATAATATAGGTAGTTTAGTAGAGCAAAGGAGACGTTATGGTCAGTGATTGGATAAAAATTCATGGTGCTCGTGCACATAATTTAAAAAACGTAGATGTTGCCATTCCACGTGATAAATTTGTTGTGATGACAGGTTTGTCAGGATCAGGGAAAAGTTCATTAGCATTTGATACTTTATATGCTGAAGGACAAAGACGCTACGTTGAAAGTTTATCATCATATGCCCGCCAATTTTTAGGACAAATGGATAAACCTGACGTCGATGCAATCGATGGGTTGAGCCCAGCGATTTCGATTGACCAAAAGACAACGTCAAAGAATCCCCGTTCAACAGTGGGAACAGTGACTGAAATTAATGATTATTATCGACTATTGTTTGCTCGTGTTGGTAAACCCGATGCTGCAGCAGACGGGACGATTGTTAAAAAGTCAATTGACCAGATGTTGAATGATTTAAGTGAACGTTTGCCAGAAGGTAGCCGGATGCAAATTTTGGCGCCTATTATTCGGCACAAGCGTGGCTCACATGCAACAGCTTTTGAACGAATTAAAAAAGAAGGTTTCGTGCGCTTTATTGTTGATGGTGAAATGTATGAAGTTACTGATGATGTTGAATTAAATAAAAATAAGTATCACGATATTGATATCGTGGTTGATCGTATTATTTTGCGTGATAATGCGCGTACACGGTTATTTGAATCATTTGAATCAGCAATGCAACTTGCTGATGGTTTAGTAACTGTCGATGTTATTCGTGGTGATCAGTTTACTTATTCAGATCATTATACCGGTCCTTTGAAGAAGTTTGCGGTCGGTAAATTAGAACCACAACTATTTTCTTTTAATGCGCCCTTGGGTGCTTGTCCAGTGTGTGGTGGTCTTGGTATCACGTTGGAAGTCGATCTTGATTTGGTAGTTCCTGATCAAAGTAAAACATTGGCTGAAGGGGCAATTGATGCTTGGAATCCGATTTCATCATCTTATTATCCGGAGATGCTACGTCAATTCGCTGAAGCCTTTGATGTACCGATGGATGTCCCATTTGAAGATTTGACTGAGGACCAGAAGAACTTGGTTTTATATGGTGATGATGAAAAGACTTTCCATTTCCATTATGAAAATGATTTTGGTGGTGTGCGTGACGTTGATGTTAATTTCGAAGGTGTTATGAATAACATTGACCGTCGTTATCGTGAATCAAATTCTGACTTTACGCGTGAACAAATGCGTAGTTACATGAATGAGTTAACGTGTACCGCTTGTCATGGTTATCGTTTAAATGAAGGTGCGCTTTCAGTTAAAGTTGGTGATTTAAATATTGGTCAGATTTCAGAACAATCTGTTGCCAAAGAACTAGCTTATTTTGAGCAACTAAGTTTTGGTCAACAAGATCAAGAAGTGGCTGCACCAATTGTGAAAGAAATTAAAGATCGGCTTCGTTTCTTGAAGAATGTTGGTTTGGAGTATTTAACATTGTCTCGTTCAGCACGAACTTTGTCTGGTGGTGAGGCACAACGAATTCGTTTGGCAACCCAGATTGGTTCGAATTTGTCAGGTGTGATGTACGTGTTAGATGAACCATCAATCGGATTGCACCAACGTGATAATGCCCGTTTGATTAAGTCATTAGATGAAATGCGTGATTTAGGTAATACCTTAGTCGTTGTTGAACATGATGAGGACACTATGCGGGCAGCGGACTATATTGTTGATGTGGGTCCAGGTGCTGGTGAACACGGTGGCGAAATCATGGCTGTTGGAACGCCTGATGAAATTGCAGCTAATGAAAATTCTTTAACAGGTCAATATTTGGCCGGAAAGAAATTCATTCCAGTGCCAACTTCACGTCGTAAAGGAAACGGCAAAAAATTAACGGTCACGGGTGCGGCTGAAAATAATCTAAAAGATATTAAAGTTGATTTTCCATTAGGCAAATTCATCGTGGTTACTGGTGTATCTGGATCAGGTAAATCAACATTAGTTAACAGTATTTTGAAACGCGCACTAAAAATGAAAATTAATCGTAATTCAGAAAAACCTGGAAAATATCGTAAACTAACGGGCTACGAAAATATTGATAAAATTGTTGATATCAATCAGAGCCCAATTGGTCGGACACCACGTTCTAATCCAGCAACTTATACGGGTGTGTTTGATGATATACGTGATTTGTTTGCCCAAACTAATGAAGCCAAATTACGTGGTTATAAAAAGGGTCGTTTCTCATTTAATACCAAAGGTGGTCGTTGTGAGGCATGTAAGGGTGACGGTGTCATCAAGATTGAGATGAACTTCTTACCTGATGTCTATGTCACTTGTGAGGTCTGTGGTGGTACGCGTTATAATTCAGAAACGCTTGAAGTCACTTACCGTGGTCACACAATCGCTGATGTCTTGGATTTGACAGCGGAACAAGCAGTTGATTTCTTTGCAGCAATTCCTAAGATTCGTCGTAAATTACAAACGATGGTTGATGTTGGTTTGGGTTATGTTAAATTAGGCCAGGCAGCTACAACCTTATCTGGTGGTGAAGCTCAACGAATGAAGTTAGCATCTGAATTACAACGTCGATCAACTGGTAAGACTGTTTATATTCTTGATGAACCAACAACTGGTTTGCACGTTGCGGATATTTCACGTTTATTGGCAGTGCTCCAACGGTTAGTTGACAATGGCAATACGGTCTTAGTTATTGAACATAATTTGGATGTCATTAAAACCGCTGATTGGTTGATTGATATGGGTCCTGAAGGTGGTGAAGGTGGTGGCTACGTGATTGCTGCTGGTACGCCAGAAGCCATTGCTGATACGCCTGAATCGTATACAGGACAGTATTTAGGACCAATTATGGCACGTGATCGTGAGCGGGCTAGTAGATAACTTGCATTTCAATCGTAAATTAATTATACTTATATTTAGTAAGTAAATTAGATTGAGAGGTAACGGTCATGGCAGAAAAAATGGATGTTGCATCAGCTCGTCGTAAAATGAAGAGTCCAAATATTAAAACTCGTAAGCGTGCGCTAAAAGCTTTACATGAGGCAACACGTCAGACAACGAAAAAATAAGCATTAAGCAAGGGATTGAGACGGTTTCGTCCCAATCTTTTTTTCTTATTGCTAACGTATCCGGGTGTGTCTTAAAAATGCTATAATGGTCAAGAATATAAAATAGGAGGTTATCCAGATGGACAAAAAGGAATTAATTATTGTCACTGGTATGAGTGGTGCAGGTAAAACAGTTGCTATTCAAGCATTTGAAGACCTGGGCTATTTTACAGTGCAAAATTTGCCTCCAGCAATGTTGCCCAAGTTTTGGCAAATGATTTCTGATGAAGAAAATATTCAGCGTGCTGCTGTGATGATTGATTTGCGTTCACAAAGCTTCTTTGATGATTTAGACAATGAAGTTCATGAACTAAAAGAAAATTCTCATGATAAATTTGATATGAAAATTATTTATATCGATGCAGCTGACGGTGAATTAGTTGCACGTTATAAAGAAACGCGTCGTTCACATCCATTAGCTGATGAGGGTGGCACTTTATACGGTATCCAATTGGAACGAAAAAAATTAGCTGGTATCCACGCATTGGCAAGTGAAGTCATTCATACTGATGATTATGCACCACGTCAATTGCGTAATTATATTCAACAACATTTTGGGTCAAAGTCAGATCGAGCTAATACATTTACAGTGCAGGTCATGAGTTTTGGCTTTAAATACGGGGTGCCTTTAGATGCCGACATGTTGTTGGATGTGCGTTTCTTAGCTAATCCATATTATGTCGAAGAATTACGTAATAAGACTGGACTAAGTGAGCCAGTTTCTGATTATGTTTGGCAGACTGATGATGCTGAGGAGTTTTATCAACGAATTAGCGAACAAATTAAGTGGTTGCTACCAAAGTACAAAGCTGAAGGTAAAAGTAATTTGACGATTGCCTTTGGTTGTACTGGTGGACAGCATCGATCAGTTGCTTTTGCGCACCGGTTAAGTGAAGATTTGAATGCTGATTGGATTGTTAAGGAACACCATCGTGACATTGAACGACGAAAGGAGAGTAGTAACCGATCATGACCGAAAAATATAGTGTGAAGCGAACTCCTAAAATTGTTGTTATTGGTGGTGGTTCTGGTCAACCGGTTGTTTTAAACGGGCTAAAAAATTATGATAACGATTTAACGGCAATTATCACGGTTGCTGATGATGGTGGTTCTTCTGGAACCTTGCGAGATTATTTAAAGATGGTCCCACCTGGTGATATTCGAAATGTCATGGCGACTTTGTCTGAGCTACCTGATAGTTTGATTGATATTTTCCAATATCGTTTTAAACCTGAGGACGAGATGTTTGCGCATCATTCATTAGGTAATTTGATTATCGCAGCAATGGCGGAAAAAGAGCATGATATTTTTGATGGTATTCAATTATTGGCTAAGATAATGCAGGTTAGAGGTCATGTTTATCCTGTTGCGAATGAGCCATTGGTTTTGCATGCTGAATTTACCGATGGCACCCAATTAGCGGGTGAAGCAGAAATTACGGCAGCACATAAAGTGATTGATCATATCTGGGTAACACCGCAGGTTGATCCATTAACGCATGAAGTACAAGCTTCAAAAAAGGTCGTTAATGCAATTTTGGAAGCTGATGTTGTTGTATTGGGACCAGGTAGTTTATTTACAAGTATTTTGCCTAATCTGATGGTGACGAATGTTGCGGATGCTTTAAGAGCGACACGGGCAAAAATTGTCTATATTGCTAACATCATGACCCAAAAAGGTGAGACAGATAATTTTACGGATGCTGATCATGTTCAGGCTATTAACGAACATGTTGGTGAAAAAGTCGTTGATGCGGTTATTATGAATACTGGTAAGGTGCCAGAAGATTATATTGATTGGCAACGTTGGAATGAGATTTCTTTGCAAGTTGATTCTGATCCGGAAGCAGTACGGTCGCAAGGGGCTGAACCAGTTACTGGTGATTTGTTAGCTCTACGAGATGATGGGGCATTTCATGATGGCGATGCGGTTGCCCAATTAATTATGCAGATCGTTGAATATCAACAAAATGATATAAATTAATAGGAGGTGGCACTAATGTCATTTGCAAGTGATGTTAAGAAGGAATTAACCACCTTAGAGATTAGCAATCCAGAAAATGCCAAGGCTGAATTATCTGCATTAATGCGGATGAATGGGTCACTTGGATTAACCAACCAACATTTTACGTTAAATGTGCAAACCGAGAATGCTGCGACGGCGCGTAGAATTTTAGGATTATTACAACAATTCTATCGATTGCCTTCTGAAATTTCAGTTCGGCGTCAGATGAAACTGAAAAAAAATAATTTGTATGTAGTCCGCATTACGCAAGGTGTTAGCGGTTTGTTGGATGATTTGCATATTTTTGAAGGCTTTGAATTATTACCAACTGTACCGGATGAATGGTTAGCACCAGAAGGCAAAGCTCGTTCATATCTTAGAGGTGCTTTTCTAGCGGCTGGCTCGGTTAATAATCCTGAAACCAGTCGTTATCATTTAGAAATTTATTCATTGTATGAAGAGCAAGCGAACCAGCTAGCCAATTTAATGAATCGTTTTGATTTAAATGCTAAAGTCGTTGAGCGACGTTCCGGCTTTATTGTGTATCTAAAAGAAGCTGAAAAGATTGGCGATATGATGAAAGTGATTGGGGCAACGAATGCCATGTTTAAAATGGAAGATGTCCGGATTATTCGGGACATGCGTAATTCTGTTAATCGCTTAGTTAACGCTGAAAATGCTAATTTAGATAAAACTGTTAATGCTAGTCAAAAACAAATTGATGACATTTTATTTTTAGATGAAGAAGTTGGCTTGGGACGGTTACCCGATAGATTGCAAGAAATTGCTGAAATTCGTTTGAAACATCGGGAAGAACCCTTATCGGCGTTAGGACAGTATGTCTCGTCCGGTGCTATTTCCAAATCCGGTGTGAATCATCGCTTACGAAAATTAACGAAAATGGCTGATGAAATTAGAGAAACAGGTCAATTACCAAAGGAATTACAAAGAGAGTAATTCTTTTTGATAAAAAGTTTGACCATTCTTGACGAAATGATAAAATAGTATTATGTTTTGACTTTGAATATGAGGAGGAATTTATAAAAATGACACCAATTCCATATGTTATTGAGCAATCATCACATGGTGAGCGCTCATATGATATTTTTTCACGTTTGTTAATTGACCGTATTATTATGGTTAATGGTGAAATTGAGTCACAAATGGCAACGGCAATTATTGCCCAATTGTTATTCTTGGATGCCCAAGATCCTGACAAGGATATTTACATGTATATTAACTCACCCGGTGGTGAAGTTAATGCTGGAATGGCAATTTATGATACGATGAACTTCATTAATGCTGATGTTCAAACGATTACTATTGGATTAGCAGCATCAATGGCTTCTGTTCTTGCATCTTCAGGTGCTAAGGGCAAGCGCTTCATTTTGCCTAATTCACAATTTATGATTCACCAACCATCTGGTGGTG
Source organism: Weissella sp. ESL1139 (assembly GCF_058506735.1). Taxonomy (NCBI): domain Bacteria; kingdom Bacillati; phylum Bacillota; class Bacilli; order Lactobacillales; family Lactobacillaceae; genus Weissella; species Weissella sp. ESL1139. Next base: position 1,355,011 of record NZ_CP196375.1, on the reverse strand, counting down.
CTCAAGGTCAACAAACTGAAATTGCGATTGCTGCAGAAGAAATTTTGAAGACTCGTAAGAAGTTGAACCAAATTTTGGCTGATAATACTGGTCGTCCATTTGAAGAAGTTCAAAAGGATACTGAGCGTGATCACTGGCTAGATGCTGAGGAGTCATTGGCATATGGTCTAGTTGATAAGATCATGACTAGTGCAAAAGAAAAAGAATAATCTATCATTTTTTGACACATTAGATTAAAATTTGATGTTGACAAAATCACCTGTTTAACCGTTGAAAAACGGCAAAATAGGTGATTTTTTTTACATTAAAAAATAAGTCACTCTTTTAGTTGATATGACGGTAATTATATGGATAATATTAGACATAGCAATGACCATTTTTTGACGCATTTGTGACTACGTTGTGAATAGTTGCACTTAAATGTAAAGGCTTTCATTTTTTGATTTAAGAATTAAGTCGCTTGATACATATGTAGTTTGTCCCAAAATGAAACGTTTTGAAGTGGTATATATGTTGAATAATTCACAAATGTATCTATAATTATAAGTGTTAAGAAATGCTTTGGAGGAAGTAAAACAATGAAAATTTTTGCTTATGGTATTCGAGAAGATGAACAATCTGCACTACGTGAATGGATGTCAAACCATCCTGAAGTCGAGGTTGACTACACAGACAAGTTGTTGGATCCAACAACGGCAGAGTTAGCAGCAGGAGCAGATGCTGTTGATGTTTATCAACAATTAGCTTATACACCTGAAACATTGACTGCCTTACACGAATTAGGCATTAACAAGATGTCACTACGTAATGTTGGAACAGACAATATTGATTTTGACACCGCTCGTCGTTTTGATTTTTCAATCTCAAACGTAGCTGTGTACTCACCTAATGCAATTGCTGAACATGCAGCAATTCAAGGTGCTCGTGTGCTACGTCAAACGAAGCCATTGGATCGTAAGATTGAAAATCATGATTTGCGTTGGGCACCAACAATTGGTCGTGAAGTTCGTATGCAAACTTTTGGTATCATTGGTACAGGTCATATTGGTCGTGTTTTGATTGATATCCTTAAGGGCTTTGGTGCTAAGGTTATTGCTTATGATGTATACCGTAATGCTGAATTGGAAGCAGAAGGTATGTACGTTGATACATTAGACGAGTTGTATGCTCAAGCTGATGTTATTTCACTACATGTGCCAAGTTTGCCAGAAAATTACCACATGATTAATGCTGATGCAATTAGCAAGATGAAGGATGATGTTGTCTTGATTAACGTGTCACGTGGTGATTTGATGGATATCGATGCAATTATCGATGGTTTGGACTCAGGTAAGATTTTCGGTCTAGCAATGGATGTTTACGAGAACGAAGTTGGTTTGTTCAACAAAGATTGGTCAAATACAACCTTCCCAGATGATAAAATTGCTGACCTAATTAGTCGTGAAAACGTGTTGGTTACACCACACACGGCGTTCTACACAACTAAGGCTGTTTATGAAATGGTCACACAGTCAATGAATGCTTCATTGGCATTTATTAAGGGTGAAGAAACACCCAACGAAGTAAAGTATTAATTTAATATTTGTTAGTTATGATGTAATGATTGTGGGATTTCATTACAGTGATTATGTGGGAAAACCACATTAGAAAGGTAATCTAAGATTATGGCTAGCGCAGTTTTTGATGGTTCTTATGAACTAAAGTTTAAGGATTTTTTCTTTAAGGTGTTAACTGGATCGGCTCAAGGTATTTTGATTGGTGTTTTGCCTTCAGCAGTTCTAAAGTATGTTATTCGTCCATTTGTACAAAGTGGTATGGGATGGGCAGTTGATTTAAGTGCAATTTTGAACTTGTTCTCATCATTTATTCCATTATTGATTGGTTTGGCAATTGCCATGCAATTTAATATGAAGTCATTAGATGTTGGGGTTATGGCTATTGCGGTTGGTGTTGCCTGCGGATCTATTAAGTGGACAACCGTTGGTGCTGGATTTGAAAATCCGATTACAAATGTTAAGACAACGGCACCAAGCACAATTTATATGGCTTCAGGTGCCGGGGATGTCATCAACGCGATGATTGTTTCGGCGATAGGTGTTCTAGTTATTTGGTTAATTGCTAAATACCTTTGGGGCTTTGGTGCATTAGCAATTATTCTAAGCCCTATCATTGTCGGTGGTGGTGTTGGTTTGATCGGTAAGTCAATCGCTCCTTATGTTGGTGAAGTAACAACTTGGATTGGTAAGATGGTTGAATTAGCAACTGACTTGCAACCATTACCAATGACTATTATCATTGCGATGGCATTTGCGGTGATTATCGTAACGCCTGTTTCAACTGTTGGAATTGCTTTGGCAATTAGTTTAGCAGGTATGGGTTCTGCCGCTGCTGGTGTTGGAATTGTTGCAACAACAGTTGTGCTATTGATTAACTCAATCAAGGTTAATAAGGCCGGTACTAGTGTTGCTATCTTCCTTGGTGCTATGAAGGGTATGATGCCCGCTGTATTCAAGAAGCCAATTACGTTAGTATCATTCATGGTTGCAGGAGCAATTTCTGCTATTCCAATTAGCTTTATGAATGTTCAAGGAACACCAACGTCTGCCGGATTCGGTTGGATCGGTTTTGTTTCACCAATTCAATCAGTTGTACGTGATGCAGCTGATAAGGCATTCCAGACAAACACAATTGGTGTTATGGCCGCAATTCTTATTTGGGCTGTTATTCCAATTATTGCTGGATTCGTTGTTGACTGGCTATTTAGTAAGGTATTTAAACTATACAAGCCAGAAGATTTCATTCAAGAAATGTAATTCAAAAAGAGGTCTATGCTCAGCATGAACCTCTTTTTTATATCTTATAAAGCCATACTTCTTAGGCAAAATAAAAACAGGGAATGGCTTAACCATTCCCTGTTTTTGAATTCGTTTATTTAACACTATACGTACAATATAGTTTAATAAATGATCTTACTTAGGTGAAACAACTTGCTTACCATTGTAAGTGCCATCTGCGGCAACGTGGTGGTTACGTACGTAAACACCGTTTTCGTTCATATGGATAGCTGGCGTCTTCAATCCGCCTTGGCCACCGCGACGAGTGCGCTTTGCATGCTTTGAAACTTTACGTGCAGGAACTGCCATAGTTATATCCTCCCTTACACACCGCCGTGTTAGAAAGAAGGCAGTGTTAATAATCTATTTTTTTCAACTGTTCTAAATTACATTATTTTATGCGGTTTGTCAAGTAATACACTAGTGCATAGGGAGATGTGATGCAAAGAAGAAAAGTTAACAACTTTACTTTTGCCGCAACTAGTAAGATAATTAGGTGTACCAAAAAATAAGGAGGCATATTTACTGAGGTTATCTTTATCAGTAAAGGATCCGTTACTAATCAGTGATGGTCCAAGTTTTGCGGTTTATTTGCTAAATGTTGGGTGAGCATTAATTATACGGGGAATTTGAAATTAAAAGTAATCGCAGTAAGTATGCTGGATTATAAGAGGAGAGTAAAGAATTATGGCAGCAGGAAAACAATTTAAGCATATACTAGTAGCAGTAGATGATTCAGAATTAGGACAATTAGCATTAGATAATGCAATTCATCAAGCTCATGAAGATGGTGCTAAGTTAACCATTGTTTCAATTTTTGAAAATGGAAACTTAAGTGTGTTTGATTTCTTTTCAAAGGAAAAGAATATGGCTGCAGAGGAAGATGTGCGTAACGCACTAGATCGTTACCGTCAGACAGCTTTGGACAATGGTCTAACTGATGTTGATATTCGTATTGCTGAAGGTGAGCCAGGTGAAGTTATCGTTAAGGATGTTATTCCAGTTGTTAAGCCAGATATGGTTGTCATTGGTTCAAATTCACAAAAGGGAACTGAGAAATACTTCGGTTCACAATCAAGTTACGTTGCAAATAATGCACCAGTAACGGTTATGATTATTAGATAATGTATAGGTAGAAATTGGAAACTAGTCTAACTGGCTAGTTTCTTTTTTTATAAAAAAGTGGTCAGTGCAAATGAAACAATTTAGATAGAATAATCTTATGATAAAAATTGTGGAGAGAAACAATGACGCTCGTAACGAAGTATATTAATGCCTATCTTTCAACATTACGGTATTTGAATGATACGGTAGCAGAACCAGCTGCAAAATATGATTTATCTTTTGAACAGTATTTGATAATGCACAATGTGGCTCAGCATGATGGTTTGACGCTGACTGATATTGTTGCAAAACGTCAGGTAACCCGTGCAGCTGTTTCGCGACAAATAAAAATGTTATTACGTAAAAAATACATTTGGCAGGAGCCGGATGAAATGGATCGTCGTCGGTTGTTGCTGCATTTAACTGACCGTGGCCAAGAAATTGAAGTGTTGCTAACCCAACGTATTGAAAATCGCTTCGATGGCTGGTTAATAGCGTTAGGTGAAGAAAGATCGCTGGATATTTTAAACTTTATGACACGTTTTGATGATAAGATTCAGATGGATAGTTAATGGCCGTGACTAGTGAATGATTGATAAATTTGAAATTATGTTTAAACCATACTTTTTTATGAGATTGACCTTGAATTGCTCGGCTAAGTGTTGTATGATGTAATAGTTGTTTTTGGGCATTAGCCAAGCGGTAAGGCAATGGTTTCTGGTGCCATCATGCACTGGTTCGAATCCAGTATGCCCAGTTTTTACAGATGCGGGAAGCGTTAGTCATTTGACTAGCGCTTTTTGTTTTGCTATAAGCTTAATGTAGTTTAATATAGTAAATATCAAATAAAATTATTGTATTTTTGTAAGCGTTATAAATGTTTATGTAGCTAGTTATCGACCGATATCAATGTTTATATGATTGTTGAATAAGTAACAGTTATACCTACAAAAGAAAGCTATAAAGCGCTACAATGAAAATATTGAAGTTTGTTGGAGTATACTATTTTAAAGAGGTAGAAGTACATGTCTGAAGAAAAGAAAACAGGTGCTGACTTAGTTGTCGACAGTTTAAACAATCATGGTGTTGATTTAGCCTTTGGTATTCCCGGCGCTAAAATTGACCGTTTGTTTGAAAAGTTGGATCACCCTAAGGCCGGTGAGAAGGCTCCTAAGTTAATCGTAACGCGTCACGAACAAAATGCCGTGTTTATGGCACAAGCATTTTCACGTATCACTGGAAAAACTGGTGTTGTTGTTGTAACGTCTGGACCAGGTGTGGGGAATTTGGCTTCAGGGTTGATGACAGCAACTGCTGAAAATGACCCAATTTTGGCTATTGGTGGTCAAGTACAACGTAAAGATTTGTACCGTTTAACACATCAAAGTACACCATCTGCAACGTTGTTTGCACCGATTACTAACTATTCAGTTGAAATTCAAGATCCAAATAATATTTCAGAATTGATTTCTAATGCTATTGCAGCTGCTAATGGTCCTAAGCCAGGTGCATCATTCGTTTCATTACCACAAGATGTTGATGAAGCTGAAGTTAATGCAACGGCCTTGCCAGCAGTTAAGCCTGCTCGCTATGGCGCTGCAGCTACTGATGATATTGCTTGGTTGGCAGAACAAATTAAGTCTGCAAAGTTACCAGTAATTTTGGTAGGTGCACGTGGTTCAGATGATGCCACAACGGCAGCTTTGCATGCTTTGTTGACACAAACCACTTTGCCAGTTGTTGAAACATATCAAGGTGCTGGTGTTATCTCACGTGAGTTAGAAGAAGATACCTTCTTCGGACGAATTGGTTTCTTCCGTAATCAAGTGGGTGACCAATTACTAGCACAATCTGATTTAGTTATCACGGTTGGTTATGATGCAATTGAATATGAGCCTCGTAACTGGAACAAGGATGCTGATTTGCGTATCGTTGCAATTGATACACAAGCAGTTCAAATTGATAATAATTTTACGCCTGAGCGTCAATTAGTTGGTACAATTGCTGATACGTTACAAGCATTGCAACAACAAATCAATGGTTATGAATTGCCTGCAGCATCACATGACAAGTTGGTCGACTTTAAGGCTGCCCTAAGAGCTGCTGAAGAACCAACATATACACCAGCTCAAGCTGACTTAAACCACCCATTGAGCATCATTAAGTCGTTGCAAGCACATATGACAGATGACATGACCCTATCATCAGATATTGGTTCACATTATTTGTGGCTAGGTCGTCACTTTAAGTCATATGTTCCTCGTCACTTCTTGATGTCAAATGGTATGCAAACACTAGGTGTTGGTTTGCCATGGGCAATGGCTGCTGCATTGGTTCGTCCTAATGCAAAGTCAGTATCAGTTTCTGGTGACGGTGGTTTCTTCTTCTCAGGTGTTGAATTAGCAACAGCTGTTCAACTACACTTGAATACGGTTCACCTTGTTTGGCAAGATAATTATCACTATGATATGGTTAAGTTCCAAGAAGAAGTAAAGTACAATGGTGAATCAGCAGGTGTTAAGTTCTCTGATATCGATATCGTAAAGTTTGCTGAGGCAGCTGGTGCTAAGGGCTTGCGTGTGGATACACCAGACCAATTGGATGCGGTTATGGATGAAGCATTTGCAACTGAAGGTCCTGTAGTTGTTGAGATTCCAGTAGATTACTCACATAACTACGAATTAATGTCACAATTAATTGAAACAGAATAAAAAATAAGGCGTCCAGATTTCTGGGCGCTTTTTATTAAAAGATAGGAGGAAATAAAATGGCAACAGTATATCAACACAGTACATTAGCTGCTTTGATGGGAAAAGTTTTAGGTGGTTCAGCTACTTTAGCAGAACTAAAAGAACACGGTGATGCTGGTATTGGTACTTTTGATGGTCTTGATGGTGAAATGATCATGGTTGATGGTGATGTTTACTATATGGACGGTGAAGGCCAAATTCATCATGTGACTGATATGGAGAAGACAGTACCATTTGCAACTGTCCATCATACTAGTGATGCAACTGAAAAAGTTTCATTTAGTGCTGGTAACATGAAGGAAATGGAATCATTGATTCATGAACGTCAATTAGAAAACACCTTCTCAGGTGTTGTTCTACGTGGTACCTTTAATCACATGAAAGTTCGTTCAGCGCCAAAGTCTGAACGTCCATTTCCATCATTGTCAGAAATCACTCATACACAACGTGAGTTTGAGAAGGACAATGTTGCAGGTGTTTTGATTGGTTATTTCTCACCTGAGTTGTATCAAGGAACAGTTGCCGCTGGTTGGCACGTTCACTTTTTGAGTGATGATCGTACCTTTGGTGGTCACGTACTTGGTTTTGATGCCAATGAATTAAATGGCGATTTAACCATTTTTGATAATTATGATTTACATTTGCCAATTCATGATAAAGAGTTCCGTGAGCACCATGTTGAAATGAACGGTCTTAAAGAAGGCGTTGCAGCAGCAGAAGGTTCACAAGATTAATTAGATTAAGATGATTAGCGATTATGAGCAGCCTAACTGTTCATAATCGCTATTTTTCTACCTATATAGTATGATAGATGTAATAAATATGACATTAGTCAACCTATATAGGAGGAGTAAACGATGACTGAATTAATGAAAGCAGTTGTAACAACTTCAGAAACTGAAGCACCATTAATTGATAAGGAAATTCCTTTACCAGTTGTGGGCGATCATGATGTATTGGTTAAAGTAGCGGCTACTTCAATGAATCCAGTTGATGGTAAACAACTTGAGGGGGCTGTTGCAACGAAGCAAGAACGTGTGCTTGGTTTTGATGCAGTTGGCGAAATTGTTACAGTGGGGGATGCTGTTAAAGATTATCACGTTGGCGACCGGATCTTTTTTGCTGGTGAATTAGGACGCACAGGAGCCAATGCAGCTTATGAAAGTGTTCGTGAAGATTTGATTGCTTTAGCACCTGAATCACTTTCTGACATTGAAGCTGCTGCGTTGCCATTAACATTTTTAACGGCTTATGAGATGCTATCTGATAAGTTTGGTATTGAAATGAAGCAAGATGGCGCCAAAGGTGAAACTTTGTTGATTATAAATGGTGCCGGTGGTGTTGGATCGATGATGATTCAATTAGCTAAATGGTTAGGCATGACCGTTATTGCAACGGCATCACGTGAAGAAAGCATTGAATGGGTCAAGGAATTAGGCGCTGATGAGGTTGTTAATCATCGTGAAGACTATGTACAAGTCGTTAAAGATTTAGGTTATGCAGAAGTGCCATATATTGCTGTCCTTCATTCGTTAGATCAACATTTTGAATCAGCCGCAGCATTGGTTGGTACATTTGGACACATCGGTGCAATTGTTCAGTCGATGGAACCAGTTCCAGTTGATTTAATTAAAAATAAAGCAGCTTCACTTGATTGGGAGTTTATGTTCGCCAAGACAAATGCCAATAAAAACGTTGCTAGTCAAGGGGATGCTTTAGCATTGTTGTCGTCATTAGTTGATAAGAAAATTGTTAAATCAACGTTGACTGAGACATTAACTGAATTATCTGCTGAAACAATTTTGGCGGCTCAAAATCGTGTTTCACAAGGGAATATGTTAGGTAAATTGGTTATCAAGTACTAGTATATACTATATTAATTTATAAAGATTGATTTTTATAATTTTTAAAAATCAATCTTTTTTATTGCAAAAAAGTTTAAAAATAATTTGCACTCTCGGTGTTAGAGTGCTAATATAGATAATGTAGATAAGGTCAAGGAAGGTCAAAGAACCTAATTGACTTTTATTGGGGAGTAATCAATATATAAAAAGATAATAAGGAGGCCGTATTATGGTACAAGATCCATTTGGTTTTTCAAATTTTGATGATATTTTTCGTATGATGAATAATGAAGCAGCACGTTCACAACAGGCACAACGTTCACAACAAGGACAACGGACGCAAATGGGCCCAGGTGGCGGTAATAATGGTCAAGGCGGTGGCTTGCTTGAGCAATATGGTATTAATTTAACTGAGCTAGCCCGTAAAGGTAAGTTTGATCCGGTGATTGGTCGTGACGATGAAATCGCTCGTGTCATTGAGGTTTTGAATCGTCGTACTAAGAATAATCCGGTATTAATTGGTGAAGCCGGAGTTGGAAAGACTGCCGTTGTTGAAGGATTAGCACAAGCGATTGTTAATGCTAAAGTTCCTGGTAAGTTACAAGGCAAAGAAGTCATTCGTTTAGATGTTGTCTCATTAGTTCAAGGAACTGGTGTACGTGGTCAATTTGAGGAACGTATGCAAAAGTTAATGGACGAAGTTGCAAAACGTGACGATGTGATTTTGTTCATTGATGAGATTCACGAGATTATGGGAGCCGGAACTGCTGGTGAAGGTTCAATGGATGCTGGTAATATTTTGAAGCCAGCGCTTGCTCGTGGTGAGTTCCAACTAGTTGGTGCAACAACATTGAATGAGTATCGTAAGATTGAAAAGGATGCCGCAATTGCTCGTCGTTTCCAAACTGTACAAGTAGATGAGCCATCAACTGAGGAAGCTTTGCAAATTATTAAGGGTATTCGTTCACGTTATGAAGATTATCATAAGGTAAAGTATTCTGATGAAGCTTTGGAAGCAGCTGTTAACTTATCAAATCGTTACATTGCTGATCGTTTCCTACCAGATAAGGCAATCGATTTAATTGATGAGGCTGGTTCAAAGAAGAATTTGTCAGTTAAAATTGCTGATCCTAAGGAATTAGAGAATAAAATTCATTCAACTGAAGCACAAAAGCAATCAGCTATTGAACGTGAAGATTATGAAAAGGCTAGTCAGTTACGTGACCAAGTTAATAACTTAGAATTACAGCTTGAAGCTGTTAAGCAACAAGCACCTCAAAATGAGGCAGCTCAAACTGTTACTGTTGCAGATATTCAAAAGATTGTTGAAGAGAAGACGGGTATCCCTGTAGGTGAATTAGCAGCTTCTGAGCAAGATCAATTACGTCACCTGGGTGATCACCTAGCTGACCATGTTATTGGTCAAGATGAAGCCACTGAAAAGATTGCACGAGCAATTCGTCGTAACCGTGTCGGCTTTAACAAAACTGGTCGTCCAATTGGAAGCTTCCTATTTGTTGGTCCGACTGGAGTTGGAAAGACTGAAACTGCTAAGCAACTTGCTAAAGAATTGTTTGGTACAACTGAAAATATGATTCGTTTCGATATGTCTGAGTACATGGAGAAGCATTCTGTTTCAAAGTTAATCGGTGCCCCTGCTGGATATGTCGGATACGAAGAGGCTGGTCAATTGACTGAGGCTGTTCGTCGTCATCCATATTCATTAATCCTACTTGATGAGGTTGAGAAGGCTCATCCTGATGTTATGAATATGTTCTTACAGATTTTGGATGATGGGCGTTTGACTGATGCCCAAGGTCATGTGGTTTCATTTAAGGATACGATTATTATCATGACATCAAATGCTGGTACTGGTGTCAAAGATACTAAGGTTGGCTTTGATCCAGATGATGATTCAAAAACAACAGGTTTGCTAGAACGTTTGGCACCATACTTCAAGCCAGAGTTCTTGAACCGTTTTGATGGAATTGTTGAGTTTAATGCTTTGTCAAAGGAAAACTTGTTGCACATTGTGGACTTGATGATTGGCGAAATGAACGATGCAATCGCAGAAAAAGACTTGCATCTTGATATGACAGATGATGTTAAGCAAGAGCTTGTAAACTTAGGTTACAACCCTGAAATGGGAGCACGTCCACTACGTCGTGTTATTCAAGAACAATTAGAAGATCAAATTGCTGATTTCTATTTGGATAATCCAGATGTAAAGCAATTACTAGCTAAGATGTCAGATGGTAAGATTGTCATTAGTGAGAATGATACGAAAAAAGATTAATCAATAAGTAGATTAAGAAAATATAAACATTTTTCAAGACAGTGGTATAAACCACTGTCTTTTTTGTATACTGTATAGCTGTTGGGACGAAATAGGACAAAAATGATAATTTATGTTTATGTAACATAAATGAAACATTAATAGAACTATTTTGAAAAGTCTCTAAAGTACAATATAGCTTGTAGTAAAAATAAAGAAATCTTTAAGAAATCATAATAATTGGTTTCTTAAGTATATAAACAACTAATTTTAGGTCTAAGGAGTACTAAATATGCACGCATCTGTAAAAAACACGCTATTAGCAACTGCTGGAGCGGCGGCAGCATTGGCAGGAAGCTCAGTCGTAGCTTCAGCTGATTCTATCACTGTTAAATCTGGCGACACTCTATACGCATTGGCACAAGCCAACAACGTTTCTGTTGATGATCTAGTTTCAGCAAACAAAATTGCTGATGCTAACTTCATCACAGTAGGTCAAAAAGTTAACTTGCCTGGTTCATCATCAGCTAAGTCAGCTGCTCCAGCAAAAGAAGCTGCAAAGCCAGCTTCAAATAATGGTTCATACACTGTTAAGGCAGGAGATTCATTATGGGCAATTGCTAACGCTAATGGTATGACTTTGGCTGAATTGTTAGATGCTAATGATGGTCTACAAGCATCATCAGTAATCTACGTTGGTGATACAATCAACCTTTCAGCTACAGCTGTAAAGGCACCAGCTGCTTCAGCTAAGGCTGCAGCACCAAAGGCTGTAGCACCAAAGTCTGTTGCGCCTAAGGCAGAAGTTAAGTCAGCACCTGCACAACAGTCAGTAGCTTCACAAGCAACCGCTGACAGTGCTGCTGCACAACAATCAGCCGCAACATCAGAAGCAAACGCTAAGGCTGCTGCAGAGTCAGCTGCCGCAACTTCAGCCGCTAACGCAAAGGCCGCCGCACAATCAGCTGCAACTTCAGCTGCAAATGCCAAGGTTGCTGCCCAATCAGCTGCTGCAACTTCATCAGCTAATGAAAAGGCTGCTGCCCAATCAGCTGCAACATCAGAAGCAAACGCTAAGGCTGCTGCAGAGTCAGCTGCTGCAACATCAGAAGCAAACAAGAAGGCCGCCGCACAATCAGCTGCAACATCAGAAGCTAACGCAAAGGTTGCTGCATCATCAGTTGCTGCACAATCACAAGCCGCTGCCTCATCAGCTGCAGCTCAATCACAAGCCGCCGCTTCATCTGCAGCCGCACAATCGCAAGCTGCTGCATCATCAGCTGCTGCACAATCACAAGCAGCCGCATCATCAGCCGCAGCACAATCACAAGCCGCTGCCTCATCTGCAGCCGCACAATCACAAGCTGCATCACAACCACAACAAGTTGCTGCACAACCATCATCAGTTTCAAAGCCTACACAAACTTCAGTTGCTTCAGCTGACGTAGCTGGGAACACATATCCATACGGACAATGCACTTGGTTCGTTAAGGGTGACTTGAGTTGGGTTGGTAATCACTGGGGTAATGCTTCAGCATGGCCAGCATCAGCTGCTGCAGCTGGACATAGCGTAAATGGTACTGCTTCAGTTGGTGCTGTTGCATACTTTGCACCAGGTGTTGGTGGCGCTAGTGGTTATGGTCACGTCGCTGTTGTTGATTCAGTTAACGGTGACGGTACTGTTACAATTTCTGAAGGTAACTATGCAGGTAAGTTGACGAACACTCGTACAATTTCTGCATCAACAGCTTCAGGTTACATTCACCAATAAAAAGCTATTATTAAGGAGACTCGGTTTCGAGTCTTTTTTTGTATCTTTAATTGAAGGAGTAGTGAATTATGCCTTTTAAGATTGAACCTGGACGAGTTATTCATATTAATGATTATGAACAAATCGACGCTGAAATATTATATGAACCACCGCTTGCAGATAAACCGGTTCAAGTTACTGCATCAACGTTTGCTCGTAAAGTCACTGGTGCGCGTGTGCAACGAACTATGTTACAAATGATTATGGACGAAATTTGTGATCGGTTAGATGATGTCATTGATGATGTGCTAGATGTTCCTTATCAAAAAGAAGGGAATAATTTGGAAACTGGTTTTGATACAGCGGGATTGATCCAATATGTTTTTAATCATGTTGAAGGTGTTGGTTTCCCTAATAAAATTAGTGAACAAATGAAAGCTGTTGCCAAATTACCAACTAATGAAACAATTCCTGGTGATTTATTGGTTTGGGGAACGGCAGCTTTGCCAACAACTGCTGGTATTTACATCGGTGGTGGTAAATATATCACGGTTGATAAATTGTCAGAAAAAGTTGTTATCAAATATATTTCTAGAAAATGGTTACCTGACTTTGTTGGTGCAATTCGGTAGTTACTAGAAGCTATTTAATTGTTATCTCATGTATAATAAAGAGAGGAGGTTTTAATATGAAGTTTACGTATGAACCTGGCCGTCTCTTTCATGAAACAGACGGTATTGTCGATGCAGAGATATTGTTTCCAGCGATTTTAGGTGGTAAAGTTTGGTCGATTGATCATACTTATGTTGATCCAAGTTTGCGAGGTCAAGGAATTGCTGGCCAAATGTTGGCTGAAGTCGTTGAACGTGCCAAGCAAGCTGGTGTCCAGTTAAAGCCGGTTTGCACATATGCACGCCAAGCTTTTTTCAGAAATGAAGAATATCAGAAATTAGCTTATAAAGTTTAAATTTTATTTGAAAGCACACGTTATTTTGACGAGTGCTTTTTAATTTCTGTAAATTTACGATATACTTAAGTTTGAGAATTTATTTGAGAGGAATAAGATAATGATGCAACGTGGATTTGCGGTCGTAAAGAAATATGAACATGATAATTTGAATTTGCCTAGTCGGGCAACTGAACGAGCAGCAGGCTATGATTTTCAAGCTGCTGAAGATTTTACCTTACCCTCAATTTGGAAGTTACCTTTTGTGAAAATTTTATGGCAAATAAGGCATAATGAAAGTATCACTAATGTAGCATATGAGGAAGCAAAACAAGTTTTGAAACCTTTATTGATACCAACTGGTATTAAAGCATACATGGGTGATAATGAATATTTGATGATTGCAAACCGTTCATCAAATCCATTAAAGCGGGGCATGATTTTGCCAAATGGTGTCGGTATTATTGATGCTGACTATGTTGATAATCCTAAAAATGAAGGTGAAATTTTTATTCAAATGATCAACTGGGGTCTTAAAGATATGACAATCAAAAAAGGTGAACGAATTGGTCAAGGAATTTTCATGCCATTTCTAGTAACTGATAATGATCGCCAACAAAAAAAGCAATCACGTCAAGGTGGTTTTGGTAGTTCAGGTACAAATTAGAAAGGAGAAATTATATGGCGAAAGCGAAAACCCAATTTGTTTGTTCTAATTGTGGTTTTGTTTCACAACGATATATGGGACGTTGCGCTAATTGTGGTGCTTGGGGAACTTTCGTTGAAGAAGTCATGCAGCCAGAAAAAGTAGATCGTAAATCACGTGTTAATCTGGCTGGCCAAGTTGCGAAAGTCGAACGATTGTCTGAAGTAAATATTGAAGAAACACCGCGCATTAAAACAGAAAATGCTGAATTTAATCGCGTTTTAGGTGGCGGTATTGTACCAGGTTCAATGGTTTTAATTGGTGGTGATCCAGGAATTGGTAAGTCAACGTTGTTATTACAAATATCTGGTCAATTAGCCAATATGGGTGGCAAAATCTTATACGTTGCCGGTGAAGAGAGTGCCTCACAAATTAAATTACGCGCTGAACGATTAGGCGTACGTGGTGATTCTGATTTCTTGTTATTCCCAGAGACGGATATGAAACAAATTAGACAAGCGATTGACGAGGCTAAACCTGATTACGTCGTGATTGATTCCATCCAGACAATGCAGGAGCCAGATGTTAACTCATCAGTTGGTTCAGTTTCACAAATTAGAGAAACAACGGCTGAATTGTTGCAGATTGCGAAAACGAATAACATTACCATGTTTATTGTTGGCCATGTTACTAAGGAAGGGGCAATTGCTGGTCCCAAAATACTAGAGCATATGGTTGATACAGTTTTGTACTTTGAAGGTGATAATCAACGTAGCTTCCGGTTGCTACGTGCGGTTAAAAATCGTTTTGGATCAACTAATGAGTTGGGTGTTTTCGACATGCAACATAGTGGGTTGATGGAGGTTGCTAACCCGTCAGATTTGTTTCTAGAGGAACGTTTAGATAATGCAAGTGGTTCAGCTGTTGTGGTCGCTATGGAAGGTACACGGCCTATTTTAGTAGAAGTGCAAGCTTTAGTTACGCCAACGGTATTTGGTAATGCACAGCGGACTGCTTCTGGAATTGATCGTAACCGTGTGTCATTATTAATGGCCGTGTTAGAGAAACGTTCAAATCTACTATTACAAAACCAAGATGCCTACGTGCGCGCTGCCGGAGGTGTGAAATTAGATGAACCTGCGATTGATTTAGCTGTTGCTGTTGCCATTGCATCGAGTTATAAGGATATTCCAACTCAAGCAACTGATGCATTCATTGGCGAAATTGGTTTAACTGGTGAAGTTCGACGAGTACCTAATGTCGTCGAACGCGTTAATGAAGCTAAAAAATTAGGTTTCAAGCGCGTTTTTGTCCCTAAACATGTGGTGGATCAATTAACCGAAGTTCAAGGTATTCAAATTATCGGGGCTAAAACATTATTAGATGCTTTAAAGGTAGCATTAGATTAATATAGAAAGGAGAATAATATGTTAAGAAAGCGAATAATTCAAAGTATTTTCATCTTAGCTGGTGGTGCAATTGCAATCAATTTATTGCCAGTTATTTGGAATATTTTAGGTATAACAGATTTAGTATGGATTAATAACGTCATTGTTAATTTTATTTTAGGTGCTATTATTTTTTATTTATTAAGTTTTGTATTATGGCGGCCAGTTGATCAAACTATCCATCGCATTGAAAACTATTTAAATAAGCAATCACCTTTACTGTTGTTGATTGGCTCATTGACCACATTAATTGGGCTGGTTATCGCAGTTGTGATTACAGTACCGCTACAACATATGGATAATTTCTTTATGAGTGCGGTAGTACCTGTTATCGTAATGGTCGTGTTAGGTTATTTTGGTTACAAACTTGGAACGACACGTATTGATGAGTGGCGTAAATTAATACCTTCAGTATTAACAGCAAGAACTAAAAAAGTTCAACCACAAAAGGATGTTGAGCATGGTGATGTACTCACTGATGCTGAAAAAAATTATCATCATTATAAGATATTAGATACAAATATTTTAATTGATGGTCGCATTGTGGATTTGGTTAAAACGGGATTTGTTGAAGGAACGTTATTAGTGCCAAACTTCGTCTTATATGAACTACAGTATATTGCTGATGCGGGTGAGTCATTAAAACGTGTTCGTGGTCGCCGTGGTTTAGATGTTTTAAATGAACTACGTGAAAAGAATTATGTCCCTATTGAAATGTGGGAAGGCGATTTCGAAGACATCAAAGAAGTTGACGAAAAGCTCATTCGCTTGGCTGAAGAAACGAATGGCACACTAGTTACGAATGATTATAATTTGAACAAGGTCACTAAGTTTCAGAATGTTAAGGTGTTAAATATTAACGAATTAGCAGGAGCATTACGGCCGCGTGTAGCAGTTGGTGATCATTTGTCAGTCTTATTAGTTAAGAATGGTACTGAACGTCAGCAAGCAGTTGGTTACTTAGACGATGGTACAATGGTAGTGGCTGAAGAAGGTCGTCAACATCTACAAGAAACCGTCACAATTGAAGTGACGTCTGCCTTACAAACTGATGCTGGTCGTATGATTTTTGGAAATGTTATCAATAAATGATAATTATTCAAAAAAATAAGAATTTATTTTTTTGAATACATTGAAACGCAGCACAAAGCGCGGTATATTAGTAAACGGTATATTATTTAATAAATACAAGATAAAGAGGAGTGTCGATTAGCATGGCTGAGACTACCGAAAAGAAAATTCGTGTGCGTTACGCACCGTCACCAACTGGACATTTACATATTGGAAATGCCCGTACTGCATTATTTAACTGGTTGTTTGCCCGTCATTATAAGGGTGAATTCATTATCCGTATTGAGGATACTGACCAGACTCGTAATATTGCTGATGGTGAAAAATCACAGTTGGACAATTTAACGTGGTTAGGATTGGATTGGGATGAATCACCTGCTAACCCCGGCAAATACGGTCCATATCGTCAATCAGAGCGTTTGTCAATTTACAAGCCATTGATTCAAGATTTGTTGGATCGTGGTTTAGCTTATCGTTCATTCAAAACTTCAGAAGAATTAGCTGCTGAGCGTGAGGCACAAGTTGCTGCTAAGCAAGCACCTCACTATGTTTATGAGTATGAAGGTATGTCTGATGAAGAAGTAGCAGCCTTCCAAGCTGATGCTGAAGCTAAGGGGATGCCATACGTTGTGCGTTTCCGTGTACCTGAAGACCATGATTATGAATGGGACGATATGGTCAAAGGGCATATTTCAATCAATTCATCAACTGTTGGTGGCGATTGGGTTATCCAAAAGGCTGACGGTATGCCAACATACAACTTTGCGGTTGTTGTTGATGATCACATGATGGAAATTTCTCATGTTTTGCGTGGGGATGATCATGTTTCAAACACTCCTAAGCAATTAATGATTTATGATGCCTTTGGTTGGGAAGCACCAGTCTTTGGTCATATGACTTTGATTATCAATGCTGATACAGGTAAGAAGTTATCAAAGCGTGATGAAACGATTTTGCAATTTATCGAGCAATATCGTGCATTAGGTTACTTACCAGAAGCATTGTTGAACTTCATTGTTTTGCTAGGTTGGTCACCAAAGGGCGAAAAGGAAATTTTCAATAAGAAGCAATTAGTTAAATTGTTTGATGAAAAGCGTTTATCTAAGTCACCCGCTAAATTTGATAATAAGAAGTTAGAATGGGTCAACAACCAATGGATTAAGACAGCTGATCAAGATATGGTCTTTGATAAGTTGATTGAGCAATTGGTATATTCTGATGTGGTTAAGCCTGAAGAACTAACGGCTGAAAAGATGCAATGGTTGCGTTCAGTAATGAATGTTTATATGGATGGTGTTTCATACACTGCTCAAATTGTACCTTTGATTAAGCCAGTATTTTTTGAGATGCCAGCAGCTGATGAAATTCCAGAATCATCAAAGGAATGGATGCAAGCTGACAATGTTACCGATATGCTAAACTTGTTTATTGATAAGATTGAAAAGATGCCTATCTTCACAGCAACAGCAGTCTTACATGCTGTTCGTGAAATTCAAGCTGAAATGGATGTTAAGGGACGCGCATTGTGGAATCCTTTGCGTATTGCCACAACACGTCAAGAGCAAGGTCCTAACTTAGGAGAATTGCTTGAACTTCTTGGCCGTGAGCAAACATTAACAAACATTCGTGAATTTTTGTAATTAAATATTAGGGATGATGTCATGACGTTAGTCGTTAAGATATCATCTCTTTTCTTTTATATTAAAAGGTTGGTTACCATATCGCCAGCAGTATGTTAGAATGATATTTAGTATAATTAGCGACAAATAGCTAATAATGACCGATGAGAGGGAAGATTATAGATGGCTAATCCATTACGTAAAATTATTGAAAGTGATAAAGGTACCTTACGTCGCTTGGGCCGTGTGGCCGATAAAGTAGAAGCATATGCCGACGAAATGGCAGCCTTATCTGATGAAGAATTACAAGCAAAAACACCATATTTCCGTGAGTTACTAAAGCAAGGTCAAACCTTAGATGATATCTTGCCAGAAGCCTTCGCCGTTGTTCGTGAAGGTGCTAAGCGTGTACTGGGTCTTTACCCATTCCGTGTTCAAATTATGGGATCAGAAGTATTGCATGGTGGTAATATTGCTGAAATGAAGACTGGTGAAGGAAAAACCTTGACCGCAACAATGGCCGTTTACTTGAACGCTTTGCCACAAAAAGGTGTTCATGTTGTGACGGTTAACGAATACCTAACGCAACGTGACGGTGAAGAAATGGGTCAGTTGTACAAGTGGTTAGGTCTAACAGTTGGTATTAACTTGACTGATATGTCACCTGATGAGAAGCGTGAAGCTTATTTGGATGATATTACTTATACAACTAATTCAGAAATTGGATTCGATTATCTACGTGATAACATGGTGGCACGTAAAGAAGATCGTGTGCAACGTGGTTTGAACTTTGCGCTAGTCGATGAGACTGACTCAATTTTGATTGATGAGGCCCGTACACCTTTGATTATTTCAGGTGCACCAGCTCAAACCAGTACGCAATTGTATATTCGTGCTGATCGTTTTGCTAAATCATTAACTGAAGATGTTGATTTTAAGGTTGATCATGAATCAAAGTCAGTCCTATTAAATGATGAAGGAATTGCTAAGGGAGAGAAGTACTTCAACTTAGACAATTTATATGGTCCGGGTAATTCTGCTTTGACTCACCACGTTGATCAAGCTTTGCGTGCGAACTACACAATGTTTAATAACAAAGATTATGTTGTCCGTGATGGTGAAGTTGTTTTGGTTGATGCCTTTTCTGGACGTATTCAAGAAGGACGTCGTTTCTCTGATGGATTGCATCAAGCTCTTGAAGCTAAAGAACAAGTGCAAATTCAAGAAGATAATCGTGCAATGGCATCAATTACGTATCAAAACTTGTTCCGTCAGTACAATAAGCTATCAGGAATGACTGGTACTGCTAAGACTGAGGCGGATGAATTCCGTGAAATTTATAATATGGAAATCACGACCATTCCAACTAACAAACCAATTCAACGTGTTGATGATCCTGATTTACTATATCCTAATCTAAAATCAAAGTTTAATGCCGTTTTGCAACTCGTTACGAAGTTACATGAGAAGGGCCAACCCATTTTGATTGGTACAGTTGCCGTTGAAACATCTGAGTTACTGTCACAGTTGCTAGATAAAGCAGGTATTCCTCACAACGTGTTGAATGCCAAGAACCACGCTCGCGAAGCTGAAATCATTGCGAATGCTGGTCAACGTGGTGCCGTAACGATTGCCACCAACATGGCTGGTCGTGGAACCGATATTAAGTTAGGTCCCGGTGTGGTTGAACTTGGTGGTTTGGCAGTTATTGGAACTGAGCGACACGAGTCACGTCGTATTGACAATCAATTGCGTGGACGTTCTGGTCGTCAAGGAGACCCTGGTTACTCACAATTTTTCTTGTCACTAGAAGATGATTTGATGATTCGTTTCGGTGGTGAACGTATCAAAAATTTGATGGAAAGCATGGATATGGGTGATGAGGATGCCGTTATCCGTAATGGATTAATTACGCGTTCTGTTGAATCTGCTCAAAAGCGTGTTGAAGGAAATAACTACGATTCACGTAAGCATGTTTTGCAATATGATGATGTCATGTCACAACAACGTAATGCGTTCTATAAGGATCGTAATGCCGTTATTGATGAAGAACATTCATTACGCAATGTTTTACTACCAATGGTAGAACGGACTATTGATCGTGTTGTGCAAAATTTAACCAAGGGTAAGCCTAAGGACTGGGATTTGGATGGCTTGGTTGACTTTGCGCAATCAACCATTGTGCCCGTTGATTCAATTACAGTTGATGATTTGGCTGACAAGAAAACACCTGAAGCTATTTCAGATGAAATTTATCGTCGTGCTAAAAAGGTATACGAACAAAAGTTGCATGACTTAGGTGACGATGAAGAACGTCTATTACAATTTACACGTGTCGTCATTCTACGTGTGGTTGATTCACAATGGACTGATCATATGGAAGCAATGAATCAATTGCGTGATGCTATTCAATTACGTGGATATGGGCAATTAAATCCATTGATTGAGTACCAAAACGAGGGATTCCGTATGTTTAATGAAATGATTTCTGCTGTAGAATTTGACGTTACGCGTCTATTTATGAAGTCAGAAATCCGTCAAAATGTTCGGTAATCACAAAAGTTAATTAATGAGTGAATGAGGTTGGGATAAATATCTCAGCCTCATTTTTCAATATTAGGGAGGAAAGCATGGAATTAGCTGAGGCTCGGCGTAAATTAGCTGATATGGCTGCAGAAATTCAAAAATTTGGTGAATCATTAGATTTAGATGCTTTAAATGATGAAATTGCGGCTAAGGAAGCTGAAATGATTGCACCGGATTTTTGGAATGATAATGTTGCCGCACAAAAAGTTATTGATGAAAATAATGTGCTAAAGGGTCGTCGTGATGATTATCTAAAATTAGCTGATAGTGTTGAAAATATTGAAACAGCCGTTGACTTATTGGGCGAATCTTATGATGAAGACATGGCCAATGAAATGACCGCTGATTTGGATCAGTTAGCTGAAGATTTATCGGCATATCGTTTAGCACAATTACTAAATGAACCATATGATAAAAACAACGCTATTTTAGAAATTCATCCAGGTTCTGGTGGTACGGAATCAGCTGATTGGGGTGCCAATTTGCAACGTATGTACACACGTTGGGCAGAACAACACGGTTTTCAGGTGGACATCATGGATTACCATCCGGGGGATGTTGCTGGGGTAGATTCAGTAACACTAAAGATTACTGGTTACAATGCGTATGGCTATTTGCGTTCTGAACGTGGTGTTCATCGCTTTGTTCGTATTTCACCATTCGATTCGGCTGGTCGTCGCCATACATCATTCGTGTCAATTGATGTCATGCCAGAATTAGATGATTCAGTTGAAGTAGATATTAATCCAGCTGATGTGAAGATGGATGTTTATCGTGCGTCTGGAGCTGGTGGACAGCACATTAATAAGACTTCTTCAGCGGTACGTTTAACTCATATTCCAACAGGAATTGTGGTTGCGTCACAACAACAACGTTCACAGTTTCAAAATAAAGATACAGCCTATGCCATGTTGCGGGCGAAGTTGTATCAACTTGAAATGGATAAGAAGGAACAAGAACGAGCAGCCATTGCGGGTGATCATCTAGAAAATGGTTGGGGATCACAAATTCGTTCATATGTTTTCCAACCATATCGAATGGTGAAGGATCATCGTGATAACTTTGAATCTGGTAACCCACAAGGTGTCTTAGATGGTGATTTGGATCCGTTTATTAATGCATACTTGCGTTGGCGCTTAGAAGAACAAAATCCTGAATAAACAAAAAGGAAGGCCGAGACATTTTTGTCTCAGCCTTCCTTTTTTGACTAATCAATAATCGGTTTATATTGTGAGTGTAAACGTGTTCCAGAAATCTGTTTTATTTACGAACTAATGTTGTATAAGCATCTTCATCTAATACTAAATCAATTTCACCGATATATTCACGTGGATCAGCTTTGATAAAGGTATGTTTGAAGACATACAAGCCATCATCTGTTGATGCTTCACCAATACCACCCATGTCGTACAAATCAACGCCTTCATCTAAGGCCCATTGAATCATTGCTGTTTGCACTGCGTAAGGTGCGTAGTAGGTTGGACCATCATTAGAACCAGCGTACATGTACCAAATCTTACGACCGTATTTGAAGCCAAGACCAGTTGATAATAGCTTACCTTCACGTTCGGCAATGTAAACACGCATAATACCATTGTCACCACCAAAGGCAGCTAACATACGATCAAAGTATTCTTTTGGTCGATATGTAATCCCATGACGGTTAGCCATTGTAACATAAGTTTCATAGAAAGCGGCCATCGCGTCAGCATCAGTACCGTAACGAACAGTAACGCCGTCACGAATAGGACGCTTCAACTTTGACTTTGTCTTTGATGGATATAAGTCAAACGTTTCCTTAGCTTCAGGCTTAGCAGTCAAATCCAAAACCATGTTTAAGCGTGGTTGAATCGTTGCATGCATACCTTGGTCGGCAACATTACGATTACGCATTTCAAAGCCATGTGCCTTTAGTGCATCATTCAATTCATCTGAATAGGCAACTTCAGGATCCATCCGCAAGAGGTAGGCATCATCATCTGCAAGGGCTTTTTTAGCTTCAACCATTAATTGGTCAAGTAAATCAAAATTGGTAATATCCATAACAGGACCCTTTGAGGCGTAAGCAAATTTTTTACCTAGCTTTGTTTGCGTTAATAACATTGAAATCGCTGCGATAATGTTACCATCTTCGTCAGTAACATATGCATAACGTGGTTCCCAATTGTTTTTAACCTTTGCCCAACCAAGGTCTTGATTGACTTGACCATAGGGTGAGCTTTTGACGAATTCTTCATATTTTTTGACAGCAGCCGTGTCATTTAAATCTAAAACGGGCATGTTATCCTTCTTTCTTTAGTGACAAAATGTGATTTTAAAATCCCATATTAAATTATATCATAGGCAATTGAGTTCGTTTTAGCGTATAATAGATTTATGGAAACTATTAAATCAGTAAAAAATGGTCGTGTCAAAGCATGGCAAAAGTTGCAAACAAAAAAAGGTCGTCTAGCAAGTCAAACATATTTGCTTGATGGTTGGCATTTAGTACAAGAAGCAATTCATCACGAAGGTAAATTACATGCATTGATGGGTACGGATGAACAATTGGCAGAACATCAGGAGGATTTGCCACTGGGAGTACCTGTGTTTGAAATTACCAATGAAATTGCCAAGAAATTATCAGATTTGGTCACACCACAAGGTATTTTTGCCGAAGTATCATTGCCAACAGCAACTCGTGAACCACAGTTTATTCATGATGGTGCTTGGCTGTTCTTGGATGGTATTCAGGACCCAGGTAATGTTGGAACAATGGTTCGAACAGCCGATGCGGCCGGCTTTACCGGTGTCGTCTTTGGTCAAGGGTCAGTTGATCCATACTCACCAAAGGCGCTACGTGCTATGCAAGGCTCACAGTTTCATTTGATTACCACAACTGGTGATTTAATGGATTGGACAGCATCATTTACACAAAATGGTATGAATGTTTATGGTACGCAGTTAGATCCAGAAGCAGCGGATGTCTTTACGATTCCAGCTCAAACCCAGTTTGCTTTAATTATGGGTAACGAAGGACAGGGCATGCAACCAGCTTTGGCTGAAATGACAACAAAAAACTTATATATTCCGATTACGGGTCAAGCAGAATCTTTGAATGTAGCTGTTGCCGCAGGGGTAGCAATGTTTGCATTAAAGGCTCGTTAAAGTTTGATTAGGTAATCTATACTTGTGCAAGGGGGAGACGCTATGGTATTAGATTGGGAAAAAGATAAAGTTTACAAAGATATTGTAAAAGATTTGTTATCACATCCACAAGTTCAAGAGATGGCTAACTACACACAACACCATCATTCGGACCGGTTGACGCATTGTATTACAGTGTCATATGTTAGTTATAAGCTAGCACTACGTTTTGGCCTTAATGCGACAGCTGTGGCCCGTGCGGGTGTTTTGCACGATTTGTTTTTCTATGATTGGCGTGAAACCAAGTTTGAACTTGGTTCACATGCCTTTATTCATCCACGTGTTGCTTTAAGAAATGCTGAAAAAATTACCCATTTATCACCAATGGAGAAGGACATTATTTTAAAGCATATGTGGGGAGCAACAAGTGAATTACCACATTATCGTGAAAGTCTATTAGTTGATTTGGTTGACGACTATTTGGCAGTTGCTGAATTTTTCTCACCAGCTTCAGCTCGTATGAAACGATTATTTCATACAAACTAAATGAATGAAACAAAAGCCAGGATGATTTGTCCTGGCTTTTTTGTTGGTGCTGAATTTTTAATGCTCTCATTCGATTGTAATAATTGAGTATGAAAAAACGTGTAACGTGAGTGATTAATAAATGCTTTAAAGTTCAAAAATGTATACGTCGTAATAATGCTTGTGTAATCGATTACAATGATGTATTCTCTTCTATGATGTTATTTTATATTTTTTGATGTGGAGGAAAGAAAAATGTCGATTTTAATCGCCTTAGTTCCTGCTCTAGCCTGGGGGTCAGTTGGTATTGTAACGACCAAAGCTGGTGGTACAGCTGCTCAAGGTATTATGGGAATGACTATTGGTGCCCTTATTTTAGGATTTGGTACCTTATTTGCATTTGTTATTCCAAGTGCTGGTGCAGATTATGCGTTTAACCCTAGAATTTGGTTAGTTGGATTTATTTCAGGACTAGTTTGGGCCGTTGGTCAAGTTGGTCAATTGATTGGTTTTAAGAAATTGGGAGTATCAATAGGTAACCCACTTTCAACTTCTGGTCAAATCGTTGGTAATGCATTGATGGCCGCAGCTGTTCTTGGTGAATGGCATACTGGTCGGATGTGGTTCTTTGGAATTTTGTCAATCGCGTTGGTTACAGTTGGTGCCTTATTTACAACCGTACGTGATAAAAATGCACCCGCTGACTTGAATCCAGAACGTGATTTCAAGGGTGGTATTACGGCTGTCCTTGTTTCAACGCTTGGTTTCATGGCTTACTTCGTAATTCCAAACTTGCTTAATAAGTGGGGGTATATTTCCGATGCAATTCACAACCAAAATAATGGTTTGGATTACATGACAGCTATCGTGGCTCCTCAATCATTGGGTCAAATTTTAGGAGCAATTCTAATTGTCATCTTCTTCTTTAAGGAAACTGGTGACATGTTCAAGGCTGGTACTTGGCGTCAAGTTATTACTGGTTTGGTTTGGGCTCTTGGAAATGTCTTCATGTTTATCTCAACTGGTAATCCTGATGTTGGACAAGCAACGGCAACGACCTTATCACAAACAGGAATTATCGTTGGAACCTTTGGGGCTATCTTCATTTTGAAAGAAAAGAAAACAAAGCGTCAAATGGCATATATCTTGGTTGGATCGATCATGGTTGTCATTGGAGCTATCTTGATTTCTAAGTTAGCTGAACTTTAAATAATAAATTAAAATACCAGGACTTATTGTATACACACAATAAATCCTGGTATTTATTTTCGTATTAATTAAAGGGGACGTTTAGGCCTTAACTTTACGACCATGAATAAAGTAGTAAAGTACGATACCGATTAAGGCAATAAGTGCCATGACAATAAATAAGTTTTGATAGCCGAGCATTGGTTGGACATAACCAATAATTGAAGGACCGAAACCTAATGAAAATTCATAGCAAATAAAATAAGTCGCTGTTGTTTGGGTTAAACGATCAGCCGGTACCATTTGGGTGGTTGTTGATTGGATAGCTGACTGGAAGTTTCCAAAACCAAAGCCAATGAAGATAGCGGCTAAGAGCATCATCCAACCGTTTGACATTTTAGCTAAAATGATCAAACCAATGGTCAGAATGATTAATGCTGGATAAACAACGTAGTTTTCGTTTTTGCTATCCATTAAGCGACCAACAACTGGTCGTGAAATTAAGATTGCAAAGGCGTAAACCAAAAAGAAATATGATGCGAAAGTGGTTAAGTTTAAATCACTGGCATAAAAATCAAGCTCAGATTGAATAGCTGCATAACCGAAAGTAACAAAACCAAGTGTTAGTGAAATACCAAGCACCTTTGGTTCAATCAAGGTTTGCAAACTGAACTTTTTAGTTGTAGGCGTTGCTTTAATCACAACTTTATCAGCATCAATTAGCAAAGCTGCGATTAAGGCAATGATACCGATAATAAACTCAATCCAGAATAGCACACTGTAGGAAGCATGTTGCTCAATTAATAGCGCAAAGAAAGGACCAAAAGCAGTTCCTAAAATCGTGGCTAGGGAGAAGTAAGCAATACCTTCAGCGCGTCGGGCAGTTGGGATAACATTGACAACGGCTGTGTTTGTTACCGTACCAGTGAGACCAACCGCGAGCCCTTGAATAAAGCGAATGAGTAGTAAAAACACAATGCCGCCTTGGTATTGATAAGCAAGTAAGATAGGAACCAAAATCACCATACTAATAATGGTTAGTTTTTTAGCACTAAATTTAGCGGTCATGATACCAGCACTAAAACGGGCAACCATTGTACCAATGATGGTCATACCAGTAATTAGACCAGCCATGGTTGTGCTGACATGATAAGTTTTGACCGCGTATGGACCGATGATGACAAAGAGACTATAAAAAGTCATCATACTAAGAATTTGAATAATGAATAATTGAATAAAAGTTGCATTAAAAATGCTACCGGAGTCTTGTTTTGACGTAATGTTGTACCTAACTTTCTTAAATTTTCCTAAATCAGTATACACCTTGTGTCAAATTTTACTTTCGTTGTGGGGTGGATAACAGTATAATGGACTTAAACGTTTAAAACATGTTGTGTGCATTTTTTGTTAGTAAAGCATAAAATAATGCATGACAAGAAATTATGTGAAGGAGAATAACATATGACAGCAGTAACTGAAAATATCGCTGGTGATATGTCTGAAAATAAATTGTGTGACAAGTTTGTCGCAACTTTTGATATTTTGGGACGTAAGTGGAATGGCATGATTATTGAAACTTTGTTAGTTAATGGCCCACGCCGTTTTAAAGACCTAGCGCAATCAGTTTCAAAGTGTTCAGATCGTGTGTTAGTTGAACGATTGAAAGAATTAGAAGAAGCTGATATTGTGGAGCGACGTACATACGATGATTCTGCATTGATTGAGTACGCATTGACCCCACGTGGTGAATCAATGCGTGACATGATGACAGCTATTCATGAGTGGTCAGATAAGTGGCAAACGAATTGTTAATCGTCGCTTGAAAATTAAAAATAAACTTTGTACAATGGTACAAGAAACAATGAATGACCTAGTATGTGTTTTGTAAAGCATAGCGAGCAGTGGTTGGTGAAAGGCTGCCTTTAGAAACATAGAATTTCAGTCAGGAGTTCATCAATTAAACATTGATGCGGTTTATCACCGTTAATAGATATCCGAGGGTAGTCAATGATGACTACTAAATTTGGGTGGTACCACGTTAATTAGCGTCCCTTCGATAAATTATTTATCGAAGGGACTTTTTTATTTGTAATAGTTATATGAGTATAAGGAGAAGAAACATGAGTTTACAAGATGAGCTCACAACATTGCGTGATGAAGCATTAACACAAATTAATGATTCAGCGGATGTTAAGGCACTTAACCAGGTTCGTGTACATTGGTTGGGTAAAAAGGGACCACTAACAGAAGTGTTACGTGGTATGAAGAACTTGACCCCTGAAGAACGACCAGTTGTTGGTGCTTTAGCTAATGATGTTCGTGATACTTTAAATACAGCAATTTCAGAACGTCAAAGCCATCTAGAAACGATGGCATTGGACGCACAATTAGAAGCTGAAACAATTGATGTGACATTACCTGGCCGTGCCGTTAAGCAAGGTCAACCACATGTGTTGCAACAAATTATTGAAAATCTAGAAGATCAATTTGTGGGCATGGGCTATCAAGTTATCGAAGGTCCAGAAGTTGAAGAGGATCAATATAACTTTGAACGCATGAACTTGCCTAAGGATCATCCAGCGCGTGACATGCAAGATACGTTCTACATCACACCTGAAATTTTGATGCGTACGCAAACATCACCTGTACAAGCTCGTACGATGGAAAATCATGACTTTACAAAAGGACCATTAAAGATGGTTTCACCAGGTCGTGTATATCGTCGTGATACCGATGATTCAACTCATTCACACCAATTCCACCAAATGGAGGGCTTGGTTATTGATAAGCATATTACGATGGCTGATTTAAAGGGAACTTTGTTGGCTGTGGCGCATAATTTGTTTGGTGAAGCGCACGATATTCGTTTGCGTCCATCATATTTCCCATTTACGGAACCTTCTGTTGAGGTTGATATTTCATGGAATGCGGTAACGCCTGATATGAACCCTGAAGATATTGAATGGATTGAAGTGTTGGGAGCCGGTATGGTACATCCTAATGTATTACGTAATTCAGGGGTTGATCCTGACGTCTATGGCGGTTTTGCCTTTGGCTTAGGTCCTGATCGTTTTGCAATGCTTAAGTACGGTGTTGAAGATATTCGTAATTTCTATTTGAATGATGTACGTTTCTTAACACAATTTGATCAGAAAGGATAAGACAAAATGAAGGTTTCAGTAAATTGGTTACGCGATTATATGCCAATTGAATTGCCAGCAGCGCAATTAGCAGAAAAGGTTTCGCGTACAGCTGTTGAGGTTGAAGGATTGTATCAACCAAAAGGCAATATGAAGAAGGTTGTGATTGCCAAAGTATTGTCTGTTGTCCCACATCCAGATTCAGATCATATGGTGATTACTCAACTTGATGCCGGCGAAGATGAGCCAATTCAAGTTGTTACAGGTGCTCCAAATGTTGCTGAAGGTCAAATGGTTGTTTTGGCTAAGCATGGTTCAGTGATTGGTGATAACAAAAAAATCCGTAAAGGTAAGTTACGTGGTGAGGTATCAAATGGTAT
The DNA here is from genome assembly GCF_058506735.1 of Weissella sp. ESL1139. Classification (NCBI taxonomy): domain Bacteria; kingdom Bacillati; phylum Bacillota; class Bacilli; order Lactobacillales; family Lactobacillaceae; genus Weissella; species Weissella sp. ESL1139. The sequence goes on along the minus strand of NZ_CP196375.1, from coordinate 1,325,779 downwards.
GTTAGCTGCGCTTCAAGAACTTGGGTTTGATGACAAAGTTGCACCAAAGGATTTTGAAGATGGTATCTGGGTATTTAATGATATTGATGCTGCTGAATTAACACCTGGTGAGGATGCACTAAAGGTCTTAGGGCTTGATGATGATGTTTTAGAAACAGGTATTACGCCAAATCGTGCTGATTTCTTTTCAATGAATGGAACAGCTTGGGAAGTTGCCGCAATCCTTTCTGAAAAACCCAAGTTGCCAACGTTTGATTTGCATGAAAGCGATGAAAAAACGAGTGATTTGATTAGTGCTACGGCACCAGCTGATTTAGCACCTAAATATGGGGTACGTGTTGTTAAAAATGTGACGGTTAAAGATTCACCATTATGGTTACAACGTCGTTTGTGGACCATGGGTATTCGGCCAATTTCAAATGTTGTTGATATTACAAACTATATGTTGCTAATGTATGGTCAACCAATGCATGCATTTGATTTGAATGCTTTGCCTGCACCTGAAGTACATGTTCGTCGCGCCGCAGATGGTGAACAACTTAAGACACTTGATGGTGTTGATCGTGAAGCCAGTGCTGACGATATTGTCATTGCTTCTGGTGATGAAGCGTTGATGTTTGCCGGTGTTATGGGTGGTGAGTCAACTGAAGTGACTGCCAAAACAACTGATATTGTTTTGGAAGGGGCAATTTTTGAGCCTAAGTCAATTCGTCACACCGCACGTGACCAAAACTTGCATTCAGAAGCATCAATGCGTTTTGAACGTGGGGTTAATGTAGAGGATACATTTACTGCATTGGATCATGCTGCCGCATTAGTTGCTGAGTTGGCTGGTGGTCAAGTTACAGCAGGTCAAGTGATTGCGCAAGACTTTGCTTATGAAGCACCTCGCGTTAGTGTTGGTGTTGATTATGTTAACCATGTATTGGGAACTGAAATTACTAGTGCTGAAATTGCTGCTATTTTCAATCGTTTGTTCTTCCCTTATGAAGAAAACGATGGCACTTTCACAGTAACGGTACCAGCACGTCGTTGGGACATCTCAATTGCTGCCGACCTAATTGAAGAAATTGCCCGTTTATACGGTTATGATAATTTACCAGCAACCTTACCAACCGGTGAGACAACACCTGGTAAGTTAACGAAGGCACAAAAGTTAATTCGTGCAAGTCGTCATGCCTTGGAAGGCCTTGGTCTGAACCAAGCGATTTCATACGTTTTGACAACGCCACAAAAGGCTAACCGTTTTGCATTATCTGATGGTGAACCAATTCAATTAGATTATCCAATGTCACAGGACCGTCAACAAACCCGAATGAGCTTATTGACTGGTTTGTTAGATGATGTTGCTTATAATAAGGCCCGCAAGCAAATGGATGTTGCCTTGTATGAGCAAGGCCGTGTCTTTGTTTCGGATGGGGATGCAACTAAGCGCCCAGATGAAATTGAACATTTAGCTGGTGTTATGACTGGTAATATTACGGCGCGTACTTGGGCAGAAAAAGCACAACCGGCTGATTTCTATGCCATGAAGGGGATTGTTGAACAATTACTAACAAACTATGGTTTCACTGATGAAGTAACGTTTGTTGCTAATACAACCCGTGAAGATATGCATCCAGGACGTACTGCAGATATCTATGTTGGTAATAATTTAATTGGTTTTGTGGGTCAAATTCATCCCCTAACAGCTAAGGAATACCGCATTAATGACACATTTGCCTTTGAGCTAGACTTATCAGCTATTATTGCTTTGCCAAAGAATGAAGGTAACTACGAGGCAATTTCACGTTACCCAGCTGTTTCACGAGATTTGGCTATTCTAGTTAACCGTGATGTTGCTGCTTCACGTATTGAAGCTGCTATTAAGCAGGCTGGTGGTAAGACCTTACATGATGTCGTTATTTTCGATGTCTATACTGGTGAGAACGTACCAAGTGATATGAAGTCAATTGCCTTTGGTTTGACATTTGTTAATGCTGAAGAAACAATGCTTGATGATGAAACAAGTCAAAAAGTGGATCACATTGCTGGTGCACTAGCTGAACAATTTGGTGCTGAAATTCGTTAAGATATATTTAAACACTTTCTAAATAGTCGCTATTACTGATATACTAGGAGTAATAGCGACTATTTGCGTTATTGATTAAGAGATTATATTTAGGAGAAATTGTTATGAATAATGGTAATCACGCTGGACGTAAAAAGCGTAGCCGTCGCGGTCTTATCCGAATCATAGTGATTATTATCATTTTATTAGTTATTGTTGCTGGTGGCGTTAGTTTTACGATTAGCTATCAAGACAAGCGCGATTATTCAGCACTAAATACACAAGATAAGCAGAGCAAGCAAGTTAAAATCAAAGACAACGCTGATACTGATGAAATTGCTGATAAATTAGATAAAGCAAAAATAATTCGTTCAAAGAGAGCTTTCAAACATTATGTGCAAGACAAAGATGTTAAAAATTTGAAGTCAGGTTATTATCTATTTTCACCAGCCGATACAGTAGCTGAAATTGTTAAAACATTACAAAATGGGGGTGCTTCATCACCACTGAATAATCAAGAAACGATTACAGTACGTGAAGGGGAGACCATTGATGACATTGCAAATGACGTCAACAATAAGACCAAATTTACGAGGGATGATTTCTTGAAGGCAGTCAATGACAAAGCCTTTTTCAATCGTTTAAAGAAAGCCTACCCAGGTTTGTTAGATTCAGAAGCTTCAAGCAAGGAAGCGAAAGATATTCGTTATCGTCTTGAAGGTTACTTGTATCCAGCTACTTATAACTGGAAAGATGCTAACAATGCGCGTGAACTAGTTAACCAAATGGTAGCTCAGTCATATGTGCAATTGAAGCCACGCTTTAAAGATGTTAAGAATTCTGGCTTAAGTATGCATGAAGTATTGACAGTTGCATCACTTGTTGAGCGTGAAGGTGTTGATCAAACCAGTCGTCAAACGATTGCTGGGGTCTTCTTAAACCGTGTTGATAAAGATATGCCATTACAATCTGATGTAGCCACAAAGTATGCTTTGAAGACAAAGAAAACTAATTTGTCTAATAAGGATGTGCAAAGTAAGAATCCATATAACTTATATCGTTATTCTGGCTTTGGTCCTGGACCATTTAATAATCCATCATTGGAAGCAATCGACGCTGTTTTGCATCCAACTGATCGTGAAAAGGGTTACCTATACTTCGTTGCAAACTTGAAGACTGGTAAGGTTTATTATTCAGCTGATTATGATGAACACTTAGGTAAGACTGGTGACGTACAAGATACCAATGATGCCGTAGGAAGTTCTGACAATAATTAGGATAAATAGTCATATGTTATGCGATAACATGTGGCTTTTTTCATTGAAACGTAAATGAATAGGGAGGAATTATGCAATCAGCATTAGAAACGCTACAGCAGGTATTTGGCTATGATGATTTTCGTGAAGGTCAAGCTGAAATTATTGATGCTGTATTAGCTGGTGAACGGACACTTGGTATTATGCCCACGGGTGGTGGTAAGTCTTTGACTTATCAAATCCCAGCACTGATGTTGCCTGGCATAACTGTCGTCATATCACCGCTCATTTCTTTGATGAAAAACCAGGTTGATGAATTAGTTGCTAATGGGATTGATGCAGTAACTTTAAATTCTACCCAGGATGAGGAAGAATATCGTTATGCCATGAATCATTTACTAAATGAACAAGCTAAATTATTATATTTGGCACCAGAACGTTTAAAGAGTGAAGGTACGTATGCCTTGTTGAATCGTTTGCATGTTTCATTAGTTGTGATTGACGAAGTGCATGTGTTATCGCAATGGGGCCATGATTTTCGACCTAGCTATTTGGAAGCAGTTGATTTGATTAATAACCTGATGTCAGCTCCTCGTTTGATGGCTTTGACGGCAACGGCAACTAAGCGGGTGCAAACAGACTTAGAAAACCGGTTAGCCATTCAACATACTGTGCGTACTAGTGTTGTTCGTGATAATTTAACGATTCGGCTAGAAACAGGTTTGAAGAAAAAAGATAAAGATACTTTTGTCTATCGTTATGTGAAAAAACATATTGATGATGCTGGAATTATTTATGTACCAACACGTAAATTGGTAACCAGTGTGACTGATTACTTGATTAGTCGTGGTATTTCAGCGGTTGGTTATCATGCTGGTTTGACAGATGAAGAACGTTCACAAGCGCAGGATGACTTTTTGTTTGATCGCGCAAATGTCGTTGTGGCGACGAATGCTTTTGGGATGGGGATTAATAAATCAAACGTTCGGTTTGTGTTGCATTACAGTATTCCTGGATCGATAGAAGCTTATTATCAAGAAATTGGACGTGCCGGCCGTGATGGTTTGCCTTCAGAAGCGATTTTGTTATATTCAGCTGCCGATTTGCAGACCCAACGTTTCTTTATTGAAAACAGTGATAATCAAACGACTGACTATCAACGCTTACAAAAGCAAAAGTTACAAGAAATGGCCAATTATGGGGCAACGACTGTGTGTTTACAACAGTATATTACCCGTTATTTTGGTGAGGAAACCTTGCCATGTGGCCATTGTACGAACTGTTTGGATACTCGCCAGGTATCCGATGTTACAACCGATGCTCAGAAAGTGCTGAGCCATGTTGTCCGTATGCGTAATTCACGACAAAATAAAGATGCCTTCGGTAAAATGGTTACGGCAGAAACTTTGCGTGGTCGTGTCCCTGATAAATTTAAGTGGGCTCATTTTGATCAGTTGCCAACATTTGGGTTAATGCAGGGTGTGCCACGTGTGCGAATTACAGCAATGATTGATTTCTTGTTGGCATCTGGTTATTTACAAATTACTGGTGAATATCATGGCTTGACGGTATCAAAGACCGGTTTACAGGTGTTACGTGGTGAAATTAAAGTGATGCAGCGCCATACCCAAGCGAGCTTGGATGAACGGGTTAGTGCGGATACGCCGTTAACGCAGGATGATTTAAATGATTCTGAACAGGTAGTATTTAAACAATTACGAGCATGGCGTTTAGAATTATCAAAGAAGACGTCAATACCTTCGTTTATTATCTTTAATGATCGGACGTTAGTTGCTTTAGCACGTGAACGCCCAACGACAATGGCTGAATTACTCAACATTTCAGGTATTGGACAAGCAAAGGCTGATAAGTATGGTAAAGAAGTATTACAAGTGATTGCCCAAGCCTAAATGATTACACAAAAAAACAACCATGGATTTTGTCCATGGTTGTTTTTGCTTATTTATTCCGCAACTTCAACTGAAAGAATTTCAACGTCCATATCAAAACCATTTGGTAGTGAAACAGAGACTTTATCACCGACCTTGTGGCTAATTAAGGCAGCAGCAATTGGTGATTCATTTGAAATTTTACCTTCGGTTGGGTTGGCTTCAACCGCACCAACGATGCTGTATGATTCGGGCTCTTCATCAGGAAGCTCTTTAAAGGTTACTTTCTTACCAACAGACACTTCATCCGTAGCAATTTCTGAAGAATCAATGATTTCAGCATTGTCTAGCATGTTTTGTAGTGTTTTGATACGACCTTCAACAAAAGCTTGTTCATCTTTTGCTGATGCATATTCAGAATTTTCTGATAGGTCACCAAAGCTACGAGCTAATTGGATACGTCCTGTAATTTCAGAACGAGTTTCTGTAATTAATGTATTTAATTCCTCTTCGATTTTGGCTTTTCCCTCGAGAGTCATCGGAAATGTTTTTTCTTCAGCCATGACTATGTTCTCCTGTAAATATAATGATTTCTTTGATTAATGGTTCTCCCCCAAAGTTTCAAGATTTACATTACCACGCTATGTTACAGGTGTAAAGTTATTTGAAAAACTTTTAACACGGAGCAGGTTACTTTTGCTGGGGTACAAACCATTTAATACCAATAACTAATAGTATCATAACTAACGAAATAATGGCGCCAATTTTGAAAAATGGCGTTTTAAATTTAAAGGTTACTTCGTGTGAACCAGTAGTTAATGGGACGCCGATAAAGAATTTACCAATTGTTTTAGGCTTAACGGTATGACCATCGACAGTTACTTGCCAGCCACTTGAATTTGGAATCGTTGTCATCATCATATCGTTTTTATTGGGGATGGTGATACGTCCAGTAATCTTTGTAGGCGACTGCTTTGTAATCTTATATGGATGCTTCTGCAATTGCTTAGCTTGCTGATCAACTATCTCACGGTTACTCTGATACAAGGAAACATTTTGCAACCAGACGTCCTTTTTCTTAAGAATGAATGTTATCTCTTGTTTCTGACCTTTAGCATAAGCTGGCATCGGTAAGATAATTGTATGCCGGTGACTAGGTACTGCTGGCAACGTTTGGCCATTTAATTGGATATCGACGTTGTCATTTGTAACAGCATTTCCTAACGTCAAATAATAAGGATCATCAGTCGTTGGCGTATAAGATAACGTTAAACTAGCATCAGCCTTGGTATTTTGTTTCTTTAAGTATGCACCGGTAATTGTTGTGGGGGCGTTTATATTGTCTGAGCTTGATTGTGAAAAATTAACGCTCTTGAAAATAGGCTCTTGTTGCTTATTTGTTAGGCTGTCCCAAAGCACATTTTGATTACGCAAAGGATCATTATCTTTAAAAGCTATTTGTTGCACGTCCTTATTAGCGGCAAAACCTAATGGGAGTGCATTAGGATTCTGCGATAAAATAGCCTGCTTGGTTTGTTTAACAAGTTGGTAACTACCATTGGTATCTGAACGCGCATAAGTTTGCATATTGGTTGGCGTACCACTAACATTAGGATCCGTACCAGTTGGTTGTAACAAATAACGCATTCCCAATAACGAATCAGACATTAAAGTACCGCTCGAATAGGTAATATAATTATCACCTTCGGGTTGCCCAAGAGCTGCCATGATATCGCTTTGTTGGTGTTCAAGTGCTGAACTAAAGGTTGAAGCACCATGGTAATTACCTTGCAGTGGGTCGCCTTTAGTACGCTGAAACGATTGTGCAACACGATAAAAGTCATGATCATTCTTTGGTAAATGCTGCGTGATTTTATTTAAACTACGAATATAATTTTGATATTCAGTATTTGTTAAGTAACTAAAGTTATTTAAAGTCCAAATGGTACTTGTTGTCATTTCACCAATTACAATTAGGGTGACGACAGGTAACCATAATCGCATCTGACTGGGTGTAATGTGTAGCAGTAGTAGTGCTATAAAGAAACAGCTGCCCATATACAATTGTGGTTCAGAAATGAAATCCAAGTCATCAAGACGAGTAATCAAATAAATGACGACACCACTCGCTAGTACGAATAGTGAGAAGAATTGTGGCCACGAAAGTCGTAATGACGGTGACCAAATTGACGCCGCTAACCATAGTAGCCAAAAACTGAAGACGTATGAAAATCGGTAAGGGTACCATACTGGGAATTGGAAACCATGCCACAATAAATTAAGAGGAGCATACATCATTGAGACAACTAAAATAGCCGTAATAATGAGCGCAGTTAAGCGGGTTTGCCAACGAATATTTTTATAAGTAAAGAAAAACCAAACAACTATAATAGGTAAACTACCAATAAATATATTGGGCAGACCAGTTGGCATCTGTTCAAAATTGAATGTACCTAAAAATAGTTTGGCTAGAATATCGGCAGGCTGATAATCAAATTTCCAACTGAGATTATCTAACATGTGTTGCCCTTTACTATTCATTAAGGTAAATGCCGTTGGTAACCAAACAACTGTCGCTAGACCAATACTGGTAATGCCACCAATGATAAAGCGATAGCCCATGGTTAAACGTTCTTTAATAGGATAGGCTTGCCAAGTCAAGCGCCAGATGAAGTACAATATCAAGAAAACGCCAATCATGTAGGCCATGTAATAATTAATAACGATAACGGCTGTTAAGGCGACAATAAATGGCCACCCCTTTTTATGGGTTAGATAATATTCTAAACCGATGACAATGAGTGGTAATAAGATTGCCGCATCCAGCCAAAGGATGTTTAAGTCATTCGCCACAAACCAGCCCATCATGGCATACGTGGTAGCAAACCATGGTAGGCGCCAATTTGTTTGCCATTTAATTTTATGGATTGCAAATGCAAAACTCCAACCTGCTAAGCCATATTTAATGACCGTTAATAATAGAATAGCTGTTGGAAGATAAACATTTGAAAATGGTAATAGTAAAAAGTTGGTTGGACTTAACAGATAATAGGCCCAATCACCATATGTTTCACCACCCAGTCCTTTAGCAAAGTCATAAAAAATGCGTTGTGGATCATGCAAAATTGTTTGCCGAAAGCCAGCAAAAAAATCAATGTATTGCTGCCCTAAATCAACTGTTAAAATAGAACTTGAGCCAAAAGGCGCCATGTGGCGACTGGCAAAATAAATTAACATGATGAGAGCAGGTAATAGGAAACTAATCCATAATGCTTTGGTCGAAGCACGCCATTTAAGTGGATTAAGTGTTTTAGACATATTATTGTTCTCCCAAAAATTTCAATTACCTCTATTAAAACATAAAAATGACAACGACTCGACTACGATTTATAATTAACTCGTGGTATAAATTTTATTTTTCAATTATTTCATTAAGGTATGATTATCTTTTTTTATGCTACAATTAGTAGATTAGAGTATGAAGGAAAGGGTTTAGATTATGCAATCTCCTAAACGCCGTGGTGGTCGGCGAAAGATCAAAAAAGGATCAATGTCACGGATCCCTGTGCGGTTGAACGTTTTAATGGGTATTGTGATTTTAATGCTAGTGGCATTAGGCTGGCGATTAGTTGATTTACAAATCACAGATAGTGCTAAATATAAAACAGAGGTTACCAGTTCTGAATCTAGTATTGAAAAAACAAATGTACAACGTGGTCTAATTTATGACAGTACTGGTAAGGTGTTAGTCACAAATAAGGGCTCACAAGCCATTACTTATACAAAGCCACGTACAATTACAAATGAAAAGATGTACAAGATTGCCAACCAAGTTGGTAATTATGTGAATGTTGATAAGGATGAAGTTTCTAAACAAAACTTTGCCATGTATTATATTCAATCAAAGAAGCGCGCTAACGCAGTTGCTAAGGATGCCGGTACAGCTGCTGCACCGGGTACGGATCAATATGTAGACGACTTAACAAATTATATTAAGGAACATTCTAAGAAATATACCTTAAATGATAAGCAAATGAATAAAGCGGTTATTTTCCAAAAGATGTCAAACGCTTATTCGCTTTCAACAGTCTATTTGAAGGAAAATGATGTTTCGCAAAACGAAATTGCTAACATTGGTGAGCGTCAGTCAAAGATGCCAGGTGTGCGTGTCGGTATTTACTACACACGTGACTATCCTGGTGGTCAGGATATTAAATCATTGATTGGTGCGACTTCAACTTCAAAGAGTGGACTACCTTCTGATTCAGTTAATGAATTGCTAACCAAGGGATACTCTCGTGATGATATTGTGGGAACGTCATACTTAGAGAAGCAATACGAAGATACTTTGAAAGGTTCAAAGGGTCGCGTAAAAGTTACAACGGATAAAGATGATAAGACAACTGAAAAGACGCTTTACAAGGGTGAAGCTGGAAATAATTTGAATCTAACCATCAATAATAAGTTCCAGTCAGATGTCGAAAAGATTTTACGTGATAATATTCCTGGTGGTAATACAACTGGTGCGTATGCAGTTGTTTTGAATCCTAAGACTGGTGGTGTGTACGCTAGTTCTGGTGTTAATCGTGATTCATCAACCGGCTCTTTGACATCCGATGCTTTATCAACGGTTAACCAAGCTAATGTTGTGGGATCTGTTGTTAAGCCAGCAACCATTACAACTGGGTTTATGAATAATGTTATAACGCCACAAAATGACGTTATAACTGATCAACCAATTCGTGTTGCTGGAACATCACCGAAGACGTCATGGTGGAACCAAAATGGTAGTGGTAATATGCCATTGACAGCTGACAAGGCCTTGATGATGTCTTCTAACACGTATGTTATGCAAGTTATGTTGAAACTAGGTGGTTTGAACTATTATGAAGGTATGTCATTAGCTTCATTGCCAACTAGTGTCTTCCAAACAATGCGTGATGGTTTCTCACGTTTTGGTTTAGGTGTTAAGACTGGAATTGATTTACCAGGTGAAATCACTGGTATTCGTGGTAAAACTGATCGTTCAGATATTGGTAAAGCTTTGGATGAGTCATTCGGTCAATATGATACGTATACGACTATGCAACTAGCACAATATGCAGCAACCATTGCTAATGGTGGTTACCGTGTACGGCCACATATTGTAGAATCAATCACGAGTCGTAACGATAAGAACCGTGAAGTCACAACCACAATTCCAACTGAAGTCATGGGAACGGTTAATTGGACCGCTGCACAACGACAAAAGATTTGGGATGGTATGAATCAAGTTGTTCACAGTAGTTCAAGTTATGCAACTGGTGCTGGTTTGAAGGATATTAAGCCGGCTGTATCTGCTAAGACAGGTACTGCTGAAACATTTACTAATGGACAGTCAACTTTGACAAGTTCGTTGATTTCATTTGTACCTAACTCTGATGTCGCTTTGGCAATTGTTGTGCCTGGTGTTGATAAATCAAATGAAAACGTCAATCAAAAAATTGCAAAGCAACTTTATGCGGCATACTGGAAGGATGTTGAACATTCAAGTGAAGCCGATAAAGCGGCTGATAAATAGTTGATTATGAAAGCACTAAATGAATCCGCAAAAATTGGATATAACATTTAGTGCTTTTGTTATACGGAGGAAATATGGTAACGAAACAGGCAGTACGTGAAGATGGATTAAACCAGTTGGCCGCATTATCGGTTGCAGAACGTACAAGTTATATGCAACAAATGGTTAAAGCCGTCACAATGTTGCCAGCATGGCATACTGCGACTGTCGTAGCGTTGACCATGTCACAAGGGGATGAACTATCAACTGAATTATTGATTCAAACAGCATTGTTGCAACATAAAACAGTTGTTTTACCACGGGTATTACCACATAAACAAATGGTATTTGTGACGATTGATCAAACAACGCAGTATGCCCGTCATAAATTTGGTATGCTAGAACCAGTCGATGGACGTATCGTTGCACCTGATGAAATTGATTTTGTGTTAGTGCCAGGGGTTGTTTTTACAATTGACGGCCAACGGGTAGGTTTTGGTGGTGGTTATTATGATCGTTGGTTACCACACGTAGTTGCTCCTAAAGTTGCTGTGTCAATCAGTACAAATGTGTACTCAAAAGCAGTTTGGCCAATTGAAGCAACTGATCAAGGAGTTGATCAGGTCATCTTATTAGATAAGGAATAAAGAATGAATAATTTTAAAAACGCGTGGCGTGAAGCACCGGTAACGGTTAGCCTAGTCATATTAATGGTGATTATCTTTTGTCTTGAGGTATTAGTGAGTCATAGTATTAATATTATGACGCCAGCATTATACCGTATGGGAGCATTGTTTTCACCAGCTGTTATTTTATTTGGTCAGTGGTGGCGAATACTGACAGCTGGTTTTTTACATGTTACCTTGATGCATTTAGTGCTAAACATGATTACGTTATACTATCTTGGTCGGTTACTGGAACAATATTTTGGTAGCTTACGGTTTAGTATTAATTATATACTTGCTTTAATAACTGGTAGTTTGACTAGTCTAGCCTTTGGCGCAACTAATACCATTTCTGCAGGGGCATCAGGCGCTATTTTCGGTCTATTCGGGATGATTTTTGTCTTGGGTATTTTAGACAATCAAGGTTACTGGTTAGCACAAGCTAAGACATTAACGATTTTTGTTATTTTGTCGCTGATTCCAGTATTTCTAGGTAGTAATGTTGCAATTACCGCCCATATTGGTGGCCTAGTATCAGGCTTTTTGTTAGCGCCAGTCTTACTAAAAAATGAAGCAACGCAAAAGCAGAAATTTGTGGGTGTCTTAGCATGGCTGATTTATATTATTGTCTTGTTAATTATGACTTTTTATCGTTAAGTTGAAAGGATAATAAAATGAAGACCTTTTTAGATGTATTACAGTTGTTAAAAAAATATGATATCTACATTCATTTAGGGAATCGCTTGTGGGATATTGAATTAGCAGCTATTGAAATTGACAATATGTACAAAGCTGGGTTACTCGATGCCAAGAGATATGCACAAATTAAATTGGTATTAACACGTGAACATGAAGAGGAAGAAAAAAGACAAGAAAATTAATTGTAAACGATTTCACAAAGTGTTGTATAATTGACTTATTGTCGGTATAATGTGAAAGAAAGCGTTGACTATTTCATAATATTTAAAAAAGAGGTTTTAACTATGGCTAAAGATAAATTAATCGGGATTGATTTAGGTGGAACAACAATTAAATTTGCAATTATGACATCTACTGGTGAAATCCAACAGAAGTGGTCTATTAAGACAAATATCATGGATGAAGGTAGTCATATTGTTCCTGATATTATTGATTCAATTAATTATCATTTGGATCTTTACCAATTAGATAGAGAACGAATTATTGGTGTTGGTATGGGAACTCCTGGAACAGTCAATCAAAAAGACGGTACAGTTCAGGGTGCCTTTAACCTAAATTGGAAAGAGCCACAAAATGTTAAAGCTGATTTAGAAGCAGGTTTGGGCTTTAATATCGGTATCGACAATGATGCCAATGCTGCTGCTTTGGGTGAACAATGGCGTGGTGCCGGAAACAATCAACCTGAAGTTGTCTTTGTAACACTTGGTACAGGTGTTGGTGGCGGAATTGTTGATGGTGGTAAGTTAGTACACGGTGCTAAGGGTGCTGCTGGTGAGATTGGTCATATGATTGTTGAACCTGGTGGTTACCAATGTACTTGTGGAAACTATGGTTGTCTAGAACAATACACATCAGCTACTGGAATTGTTCGTTTAGCTCATGATTATGCCGATGCTTACGCTGGTGATTCAAAGCTAAAGTCAATGGTTGCAAATGGGGATGAAGTGACATCAAAGATTGTCTTTGATTTAGCTCAAACTGGTGATTACCTAGCAAATGAAGTAGTTGATAAAGTATCATTCTATCTTGGACTTGCAACTGCAAATATTGCAAACATGCTAAATCCTTCAGCTATTGTTATTGGTGGTGGTGTGTCTGCCGCTGGTGATTTCTTGTTAGACAAGGTTAAGAAGAACTTTAATGATTTTGCTTTTAAGATGACTCGTAATGTTACTGAGCTAAAGCTAGCTGAATTAGGAAATGATGCTGGTGCATACGGTGCTGCATCATTAGCTTTGCAAGCACAAGAAGCATAAAAATAAATAGTTTAAAGCGAGAAGGCGCTTCAGTTAGCGCCTTCTCTTTTTTGTCAAATATTAACCCTTTTTATTTTAAGGATTATCAGCAATTCTAAAAATTTATTAAAGTTTGTTATATCAATGTAACTTATATGTTAAATGAGCTTGTTATAATTTCATTATCTTTCAGAGAGTAATTACATTCAAGGGGAATAAAAACGATGACTTCAAATGCACAACGTTCAAACAAAAACTGGCTTGTAGCCGCTGCTACTGTCGCTGCAGCTGCAATTTTACCTATGACACATACGTCAACAGTATCAGCTGATGAAACTAAGGCTGATAGTGACACACATGCTTCATGGCGTGCCAAGACAGTTGATGATGTTAAGTCAGTTCTACTAACAGCTGGTAAAGAATATCAAGTACAATCAGGTGATACACTTTCAACTATTGCAGAAGCTACTGGTGAATCAGTTGAAGATATTGCCGCTGCTAATGGTGTGTCAGATATTCACATGATCAGTGTTGGTGAAGTATTGAAGTTAGATGTTGATAATGCTGATAAGCAAGCAGCACCACAAAAGACAGCTAACCAAAAAGCACCAGAACAAAAAGCTGCTGCACCTAAGCCACAAGCAGCTGCTAAGCCACAAACAAATACACAACCTACTGTAGAAAAGACGGTCGCAACTGCACAACCTGCAGCACCACAAAAGACGGCAGCCCCAACTTACAGTACTGCTGGTAATTCATACCCAGCTGGTCAATGTACTTGGTTTGTAAAGAACGCCTTGTCATGGGTTGGCAACAACTGGGGTAATGCTTCAGGATGGGCTTCATCAGCCGCTGCTGCCGGTCGCACTGTTGATGGTCAACCAGCTGTCGGTGCTGTTGTTGTCTTTGCGCCAGGTGAGCAAGGAGCTGGTGCATTGGGTCACGTAGCTGTTGTTGATGCTGTTAATGGTGGTTCTGTTTCAATTTCAGAAGGAAATTATGCTGGTATGGCATACCACACACGTACGATTTCAGCTGCAGGTTTGACATTTATTCACTAATAAAAGTGTATTATTGATAGCAAATATTTTTGATAAGGGTTGGAATTTAATTATCCAGCCCTTTTTATTGTGAAAAGATTAGTGCAGAAGTTAGAAATCTTTTAATTTCTATTAAACACAAAACAAAATAATATATTTTCAAAGATTTATTGGTCAATTTTTGATATGATATTATAAGTATTGACTTAAGAAATGGGGAAATTTAGCATGTGGATGACGCTATTTATAATAATTTTAATTTGGCTACTATGGATTATTGGTAGTCGCCTTTGGACAAAGACTTTATTAAAACAATCAGCAACAGTATTGACTGGTGAAGAATTTGAAAAGCAAAGCCATGGTCACGACATTATTGATATTCGTGAACCTTCAAAATTTAAGTCAAAGCATGTTTTTGGTGCGCGTAACATCCAATATATGTTACTAAAAGATAACCATGCTGCAATTCGTCAAGATAAGCCCGTTTTCTTGTATGATGAAAACGGCCAATTTGTGGCTCGTATTGCTAAGATTTTGAAAAAAGATGGTTACGATAAGATTTATGTATTGAAGGGTGGTTTTAACTCTTATACAGGCAAAGTTAAGTCAAACCAATAGTAAATTAAAAAGCCAGTTAGATGATTGAAACATAATATGATTTATGGTTCATCTAGCTGGCTTTTGTTATGATATTAGTTTAAATTAAAAACGGTTGCCGTGTGATTGTGCAGCCTTACGAGCAGATTTACGTTCAGTTTCTTCAAACTTTGCTTCTTCTTCTTCGATTGGCTCAACCGCAACTTTATGGAAAGTAAAAGCAGTTGCTGCAGTAGCAGCTATTGTGCCGACAACCCCTGTTAGAAGTCCTGCCCCAAATTTTTTCATGTTATGTTCCTCCAAATATTTGTTAAAATTATTTTAACATATTTATAACCATTTAATAAATAGAGGTATAAAAATGAACTTACCAAAAAAGACTGTTATTGCCCATCGTGGTGTGCATGATCATGGCACTCCTGAAAATTCTATCTCAGCATTTCAACGAGCAATTGATGGCCATGCCGATGGTTTAGAAATAGATGTGCAATTAAGTAATAATCGCTTAGTCCTTAAGCATGACATTAATGACGAATCAACTGATATGTTGCCAACATTTAATGATTTTTTGGATTTAATTGAGCAGACAAATTATCAAGGCTTATTATTAATTGAATTAAAAGGTGCCGAAGGTGCCGAAAGATTATATAAACAATTGAAAAAACGTCATTTTGAAAACCCAGTTATGTTGCAATCATTTTGGGAACAACCATTGTTAACTTGGCGTGATTTGGATCAAAATATTGCCATTGGTTATTTGCGTCATTATCCAAACAAAAAGAGCTGGCGATTAGCAAAGAAAAAAGTTATCCAGCAAGTGAACTTGGATTATCGTTATTTACCGTTACGTATTTTTTCACCATGGTGGTTACCAACTTATTGGTGGACCATTAATCGGCCATCAGTGACATGGTTGTTAATGCATTTACCAGTAGCAGCAGTGATTACTGATAATATCAAACAAGCTGCAAAGTATCAAAAAGGAAAATAAGTATGCAAAAGTTAGTAGTCATTGTTGGTCCGACTGCAGTTGGCAAGACAGCGCTGTCTTTAAAAATTGCGCAAAAATATAATGGTGAGATTGTTTCTGGGGATTCGATGCAAATTTATCGCGGGTTGGATATTGGGACAGCGAAAGCCACTCCGGACGAACAAGCACAAGCCCCACATCATTTAATTGATATTATTGATCCAACTGAAAATTATTCAGCTGCAAAATTTGTGTCAGCAGCTCAAACGTCGATTAACGAGATTACTGCACGTGGTCATTTACCGATTTTAGTTGGAGGCACTGGCTTTTATGTACAAGCATTATTAGGTGATCGCCCATTGGCAGTTATTCCTGATGTTGATGATCCTGAATTTGTGGCTCATTGGACGAAAATTGCCCATGAAGAGGGGGAAGCAGTGCTACGTGAAGCTCTAAAAGCAGTGGATGCGACAAGTGAGGCGCGTATTTTACCAGGGCAAATTCGCCGTTTAGTTCGTGCTTTATTAGTTAGTACCCATATCGGACAACCTTTTTCTGACTTACAACCAGAGCCGAAACGGCGCTATGATGCTGCGATTATTGGTCTGACAACTGATCGATCGGTATTGTACGATTGCATTAATCAGCGGGTTGATTTAATGATGACAGCCGGTATTTTGGATGAAGCCAAATTTGTGCAGCAATTACCGGCAGACAGCACTGCCCAACGTGCGATTGGTTATAAGGAGCTGTTTGGTTATTTAGATGGCACGAGTTCTTATGAAGATGCAGTCGCCTTATTAAAGCGGAATTCAAGACGTTATGCAAAACGACAAATGACCTGGTTTAATAACCAGTTTTCCGACATTCATTGGTATGATCTTGTGCAGTATCCTGACCAACTAGACCAAATCATGGACCAATTAAACCAATTCGTGTTAGAATAACTAACATGAAAGCACATCTGTGAAATAGAGCGTGGTATTATTCTATTCATATCATAGGGAGGTCGGTAATATGAGTAAACGAGAATTACAACGTGATTTAGCTGTTTTACCGATGAGCGTCGTACGAGAGTTAACAGGGTTAACTGATCGTCAGGTGCGTTATTACGATCAACAAGGTTTAGTTAAACCACAAAGAGGGGCTGGTAAGCAACGTCGTTTTTCTTTGGATGATGTTGATCGATTGCTTCAAATTGCTGAATATTTAGATGCAGGTTATACTGTGGCTGAAATTCGTGAAGTTGATGCTAAGCAAAAACGTCGACAGCAAAATGCCGATCCTTCCGAAGAGAGTTTGCGACACATGTTAGCAGATGAGTTGTTAAATATTGGTCGTTTTAATGGTCAGCAAAAGTTTTAGACATATAGAACAAGGAGACGTGGATTAATGGTACGTAGAGCATATACAAAAGATGATATTCGACAGAAGATTGTAGATGAAAATGTTGAGTTTTTGCGTTTACAGTTTTCAGATGTTTTTGGCAATATTAAAAATGTCGAGGTCCCAGTTTCGCAACTAGAAAAAGTATTATCAAACAACTTGATGTTTGATGGTTCATCAATTGAGGGATTTGTTCGTATTGAAGAGTCAGACATGTACCTTTACCCTGATTTAGCTACTTTCATGATTTTCCCATGGGCAACCGATGAACATGGTGGAAAAGTTGCACGTTTAATTGCTGATATTTACACATCTGATCGTGAACCATTTGCGGGTGACCCACGAAACAACTTGAAGCGTGTGCTTAAGCAGATGGAGAGTGATGGCTTTAGCACATTTAATATTGGTACTGAGCCTGAGTTCTTCCTATTAAAGTTAGATGAAAATGGTAAGCCAACGATGAAGCTAAACGATAAGGGTGGTTACTTCGATTTGGCACCACTAGACATGGGTGAGAATACACGTCGTGAAATTGTGCTTGAAATGGAAAAGATGGGCTTTGAAGTAGAAGCTGCTCACCACGAAGTTGCACCAGGACAACACGAAGTTGACTTCAAGTATGCTGAAGCATTAGACGCAGCTGATAATATCCAGACATTTAAATTAATTGTTAAAACAATTGCTCGTAAGCATGGTTTGTATGCAACCTTCTTGCCAAAGCCAATTTCAGGTATTAATGGTAATGGTATGCACACCAACATGTCATTATTCAATGAAGATGGTAACGTCTTTTATGATGAAAATGGCGAGTTGCAACTTTCAGACACAGCTTACCACTTCTTAGGTGGTATGCTAGAACACGCTGCTAACTTTACCGCACTTACAAATCCAACTGTTAACTCATACAAGCGTTTGACGCCAGGATTTGAGGCACCAGTTTACATTGCTTGGTCAGGTTCTAACCGTTCACCAATGGTTCGTGTGCCAGCTTCACGTGGTAACTCAACTCGTTTGGAGTTGCGTTCTGTTGACCCAACAGCAAATCCATACTTAGCCTTCGCTGCAATTTTGGCATCAGGTCTTGATGGTATCGAGCGCAAGTTAGAACCAAATCATGCCGTTGATCGTAACATCTACTTGATGGATGAAGGTGAGCGTCGTCGTGCTGGTATTACTGATTTACCTGATACATTGTTAGAATCAGTAAACAAGTTGGAAGAAGACGAAGTGATTACATCAGCTATTGGTGCGCATATGGCAAGAACTTTTGTTGATGCTAAGCGTCTTGAATATCAATCATATCGTCGTGAAGTTTCACAATGGGAAATTGATAATTATCTAGAACAATACTAAAATTTTTTAAAAACTTATAAAAAACAGCGCTATCTTAATCTTAAGTAGCGTTGTTTTTTGCATTCTCGTTGTATGATAGTAGTAGGCGGATTTTTATCCGTTAGCATTTATAAGTTATCAATAAAAATAGGAGGGGTTGAGATGGAAAGTACGCCATATATTCAGACAGATTTACCGTCAGATCAATCCGTGTTACAACAAAAACTGCAAAGGAAGCTAGATTATTTAGCAGAAATTAAAAATGCGGTTGTTTCGGGGGATGATCGTAAGGTTTATGAATTACTAGATAATCAAAAGTATGATTCAAAGGTGCTTCATAAATCCGAAACGGAATCTAATCGACCATTAGCAACGTTGGTAGATGATATCCAAGATGAATTAAGTCATTATTTGGGACAAAAGTTAATTAGTTACTTATCAAAAACCTTCCCATTCTTTTACTATGAAGAAACGCAGTTGGGTGTTTTCCAATTGTACTTTGGAAATTGGTGGGATCGTCGTCATTTCGGTATTTTAGATCCATTAGCGGTTAATTTTATTTTCGATGATGATGAGTATGAAAAATTAGTTAAAGCTGTTAGCTTAGCAGAACGTGGGGAACGTTATCATGCGCAAGTCATTGAAGATACCACACGTGCAAATGAAACACTACAGAAAGTGATTGATGATCAAAATCAACGTGATGCTGAACGTACACAATTGGTTGCACAATTATCAGCTACTGAAGAACGTGGTGGACTATTTGGGAATCGTGGTCAATCTGAGCAACGTGAAGTGCTTAAAGAACGGTTACAACATTTGGACGCAGCTGATGCTAAAGCACAGACGGTACCGGCATTAATTAAAGAAAACAACGCTCAAATTTTGAATTATTCCAAAGAGGATACCATTTTAATTTATGAGCAACGGGCTATTATGGATACTTTTGGAACGTTTGATAAATTCCAACAAGCAGTTGTTAATTTGTATGAAAACTATGTATCAAGTTTAGCAGTTTCTTCTGAAGAAGGAGGTGCTTAATATGACAAAGCACTTACGACAACGTGTTGATTCCTATGTGAACCTACTAGCCAATGATATTGGTCAGATTCAAGATTTATTAGCACAGGTGAATGAATTAGCTAATACGAATGATCCTAAAAAGGTCCATTTACTAGCACAACAAATTATCTCTTCACATTTAGATACAGAATGGGTCGTTGTGCCTCGTCAGTATTCACAAGCAGATTGGTTCATGTTAGTGTTTGATCGCTTGTTGAGTTTTGCTGGAATTGAGGATTATGACATTTTAACGCCAGCTGAACGCGAAGAGTTAACTTTAGTCTTTCCAGGATTAGATGAACCAGCCACCTTTGAATTTGAAGTTAACCATGATAAAAACGGTGGGGCCTATTTTACAGAATTAGGTACGCATAAGCGCTTGTTTTATTGGTCATTAACGCGTCGACAAATTTATTTTAATGCGGATGATATTACTGATTTGTTGGTAGAAAATTTCCGTAAAAAAACAACAGCCAATCGAATTCGATCAATTGTTCACCTTTTGACGATATTTGGCCGCTATATGGAAAAGGAATTTAACTATCAAGTTGATTACAATATCTTAGAGACACATGATGATTATTTGTATCCACTAAAGCAAAAAGAGCTAGCGGCCGGCATGTTGGATCGCTTGTTTGTTTTGTCAGCAGATTCAAATTATTTCTTGCAAGCCATTCCTAACGGGGCTGGGTTAGTCTTACATGATGGTGTCGAAGTGCGAATATTCTATGTTAATGATGCGACAGAACAAAATTCGCAACGTTGGCATTTCCAAGTGATTGATGGTCAAGATGCATTTTCTTGGTTAGATGTGCTGTTAGACTATGATTTCATTGGTGCTTGGTACTTGATTGAACGTGATAATTTGGCTATTGAAAGTGTGCCAATGGTGTTTGACGAGGAAACAACTACGGAAACAATGCATGATAATCAAAAGCAAGTTGTTGTGCCTGAAGTTTTAATGCCTAAGGCAACAGAGGAGTAATTGGCATGACGGAATTGGATATTGCATATTATCTAAGGCAAACCAAAGATATGTCACATATGATTAGATCAGAATGGGAGATGCCCATTGGACCAAAATACGAGTTATTAAATGATTACTTGAATTTGGATGTCACGTTAAGTCAATTAATATTACAAACCAAGACAATTATGGTCAATGTGCCACATGAAACGAAAACTAAGGATGCTGAATTGTTGACGGTTTATGCCCAAGCGTTCATTCAATTTTTGACAATTAGTTTGAAACAACAATGGACACATTTAATGGTGATGACCGATGAAGATATTGACCAATTTAAACGCTTCCCGCAAATGCGGTTAGCTCACCAATATATGGGCATTAAAACCATGTTGTTGAATAGTTATCATCAAAAACGGCAAAGTGATTTTGCACATGCATGGCGGTCGTTTTTGAAATTAGGCTTAGTTGAATTACAATTTTCACAGTCTAATCTTGATCAAGCGATTCGAAAAATTTTAATGACAACTTCGCTTGATTCATTATGAAAATAAACGTACAATAGATGAGGCGGACTCATATTCGTCGCATCTATTTTATATGCAACTGTAGCACAACTGGATAGTGCACTCGGTTTCTACCCGAGCGGTTGTGGGTTCGAGTCCCACTAGTTGCATTCTTATGGTCTGAGAAGAGTTGACTATATTAATTCTCCTCAGACTATTTTTATTGAGTATACGTTTCTTCATTAGCTAGTTTTTGTTAGGTAATGAAATTAGGCTGAAATAGCACATTATGATTGATATTCAGTATTGACTACGTTATAATACTCTATGTTGTGTTTGTGTATCTCACAAACTGCAACCACTCATAACCTGTATTAAGTGATTATTGTAATCCGCGGGGGATTGGTGAGTCTAAGTTTTTTACAAAATTTTTTATGGAGGTCTACAAACTCATGGCATCATATGCAATCATTGAGAACGGTGGAAAGCAATACAAAGTTTCTGCCGGCGACGTAATCTACGTCGAAAAGATGGACGCCGCAGAAGGTGACAAGGTTGTCTTTGACAAAGTTGTCTTCGCTGATGGCAAATTAGGTGCACCTTATGTTGAAGGTGTTACTGTTTCAGGAACTGTTGAGAAGCAAGGTAAGGAAAAGAAAGTTGTTACTTTCAAGTACAAGCCAAAGAAGCACTCACATGCTAAGCAAGGTCACCGCCAACCTTATACTAAGGTTGTCATTGACTCAATTGCCTAAGCCATCGGATAGGAGGATTTAAATCATGCAATTAAATTTGAATAACTTGACGATGCTTGCTCACCACAAAGGTGGTGGTTCATCAGCCAACGGTCGTGACTCAGCTGGTCGTCGTCTAGGTACAAAGCGTGCTGACGGACAAGACATCAAAGCTGGATCAATCATTTACCGTCAACGTGGAACTCACATCTACCCAGGTGTAAACGTTGGTCGCGGTAACGATGATACATTGTTTGCTTTGACTGATGGTGTTGTAAAGTTCGGTCGTATGGGCCGTGACAAGCGCCAAGTATCAGTTGTATCTCGTGAAGAATACAAAGAAATTGTTGCTAAGTAATTAGCGATTTAAAATAACCTTACTAATTTTTATTAGTAAGGTTATTTTTTTATGCTTATTTAGAGATATAAACATATTATTTACTTAAATATAACCGATTGATTGATACGGAAATGTAATTAAACACGCGATAAGAAAGATAATATTATCTTTTTAGAAAACTGTTTTTTTATAAAAGAAAAAATATTTTTACTTTACAAGATAAAAAGGTGTATAATAATTTCTGGGTTGATTGAAAGGTGGTTAAAAATGAGTATGCAAGGGTCAGAGACTCCTAAGAAGCATCACTTAGTACAGTATGCTAACGGACCCTCACTAGAGGAGATTAACGGAACCGTTGAAGTTCCAAAAAACAAAAGCTTTCTAAGAACACTATTTATGTATTCTGGACCAGGTGCACTGGTAGCGGTAGGTTATATGGATCCCGGTAATTGGTCAACATCAATTACGGGTGGGCAAAATTTCTCATACCTACTAATGTCTGTTATTCTAATGTCGAGTTTAATTGCAATGTTGCTACAATATATGGCGGCTAAACTGGGCATTGTAAGTCAGATGGATTTGGCGCAAGCAACGCGTGCACGTACTGGTAAGACATTAGGTGTTATTCTATGGATTATGACTGAGTTAGCCATTATGGCTACAGATATCGCTGAAGTTATTGGTGGAGCCATAGCACTTTATTTATTGTTCAACATTCCGTTAGTTATAGCGGTATTCTTGACAGTTTTGGATGTTTTATTGCTATTATTGCTAACTAAAATTGGCTTTAGAAAAATCGAAGCGATTGTTGTATGTTTGATTTTAGTTATTTTGGGTGTATTTATTTACCAAGTTGCACTATCACATCCAGCATGGGGTGAAGTATTTGGTGGTTTGATTCCAACGGGTCAAACATTCTCATCAACACCTGAAATTAGAGGTATGACACCTATTTCTGGTGCGTTAGGAATTATCGGGGCAACGGTTATGCCTCACAATTTGTATCTACATTCAGCTGTTTCACAAACACGTAAAGTTGATCACAACGATGAAAAAGATGTTGCACGTACAGTTAAGTTCTCAACTTGGGATTCAAATATTCAATTATCATTAGCCTTTGTTGTTAATTCATTGCTTTTGATCATGGGTGTGGCTGTGTTCAAGTCAGGTTCAGTGCAAGATCCATCATTCTTTGGTCTTTATGAAGCTTTGTCAGATACATCAACATTGAGTAACGGTATTTTAATTCATGTTGCTAAGTCAGGTATTTTGTCAGTATTGTTTGCGGTTGCTTTGCTTGCTTCTGGACAAAATTCAACGATTACCGGTACTTTAACTGGACAAGTTGTTATGGAAGGTTTTGTTCACATGAAGATGCCACTATGGGCACGTCGTTTAGTAACCCGTTTGATTTCTGTTATTCCAGTATTAATTGCGGTACTAACAACTAGTGGTGAGAGTGAAGTTAAGCAGCACATTGCTATTAATAACTTAATGAATAACTCACAAGTATTTTTGGCATTTGCTTTGCCATTCTCAATGATTCCACTTTTGATGTTAACGAACAGTAAGACAGAAATGGGAAGTCGTTTTAAGAATAGTCTATGGGTTAAAGTGTTAGGTTGGGTTTCAGTACTTGGATTAACGTATCTAAACATGAAGGGATTGCCAGATTCAATTGCAGCCTTCTTTGGTGATAATCCAACAGCTTCACAAACTAGCATGGCTAATATGATTGCCTATGTCATTATTGTTTTAATCATTGCCCTTCTGATTTGGACAATTTACGATCTATATCAAGGTGACAAGCGTATTGCACAAGCAGAACAAGTTAAAGAAGACGTTTCAAAATAAGTTTTAAAAATCAATCCATCATAAAAGGGGTGAGACAAAAAATGTCTCACCCCTTTTTACAGTTTCATTATTGTTATACTATCAGATATTGTATACTAGAATTATGGAAAATCTACTTGATGTCATTTGTGAACGCGTTTATGCTATAAAAATTATAGGCTTATAATTCAAATAATTTTAGCAAAAAGAGGTTGGAACATTTTCTTTTGTCCCAACCTCCCACTGCGCTTTGGAGACAGGAAATTATCTGAGCAGTTGATTTCCTGTATAAGTGTAGTATACGCTGATGATTGTTCAATAGGTAACAAAAAAAGTGTGATTGTTGAGTTATGCGTTTCAAGAGCGAAACAATTACAAATATAAAAGAGGTAAAATTTTGGTATTCCCGACAGAAAAAGAATTACAACAAACTTTTAGTGTAGCTGAAGATGCGGTTTATTTTGCGACATCTGATGGGAAAAACAAGTATTATGGTTTCGGTAAACAAGCCGAACGTGTCGGAGCATCTTTTTTACAAGTAGCTGACTGGTTAGCAAATAATGCGGATAATATGCCAATATTTGGTGGCTTTCGTTTTGATGGTCAAGTGACGGCAAATTCTCAATTAATGAATGGCTATTTTATACAACCTGTAACCTTGTATGATGTGGCTAATCAAAGCGTTATTGGTGAACCAATACAGATGGCTACTGGTCAAACTGCGTCTGCTCTGAAAATACTTACGCAAACTGATGAAGAAGATTGGCCTGTACGTATCCAAGTTGCAATTGATGATATGAAACAAAATGCAGAACACGAAAAGGTTGTGTTAGGTCGGCAACGTGAGATAGAAATTGTTGGTGAATTGAATCAATTGGCTTTGTTTGATTATTTACAAACGGCACAAGCAACTAGCTATCACTTTGTATTAAAACGGTCCGGTGAATTATTTGTATCTGCAACGCCAGAACGTTTAGTAAAAGTGACAAACGGAAGCTTAGAAACGGCTGCTGTTGCGGGTACGATCAAGCGAGGTATTGATGCAGCAGCTGATCAAGCTTTAGCTGACGAGTTATGGCATGATCCAAAGAATCGTAAAGAACATCAAACAGTGGTTGCGACAATTAAAAACCAGTTGCAAGCGGCTAAGGTCGCTCATTTAGTTGTACCTAATGAGCCACAAATTATGAAAAATCCACAGATACAGCATTTGTATACGCCAATTAATGGTATTCTAGCTGAAAATACAAGTTTACTAACTTTAGCGGCTCAACTGCATCCAACGCCAGCCCTTGGTGGACAACCACAAACGTGGGCATTGTCAAAAATTGGTACGATTGAGCAAAAACCACGTGGTTTGTTTGGTGGCCCAATTGGCATGATTTGGCCAAATGGAGATGGTGAATTAATTGTGGGAATCCGTGCAATGTGGTACCACGACCAGTTAGCAACGTTATTTGCGGGTGCCGGTATTTTAGGTGATTCTGATGCTAAAATGGAATACCAAGAAACGAATTTAAAGATGTTACCAATGATGAATTTATTAAAGGAGCAAGGACAACATGACTGATAGTTTAACTGAAAATATCAAACACTTATTAACAAGTTTGGTTTTGCAAGGAGTGCATGATTTCGTGGTGTCGCCTGGTTCAAGAACGACGCCAGTTGCTTTGCTACTTGCTGAGATGCAACAAATTCGTGATGATGTTCGGGTAACAGTCGATGTTGATGAACGCTCAGCAGCCTTTTTTGCTTTAGGTATGGCAAAAACAACGCATCAACCAGTTGCTTTGTTGGCAACATCTGGTACGGCAACTGGAAACTACTTACCAGCAATCATGGAAGCAAGTATTTCACATATCCCATTGATTGCATTAACGACGGATCGACCACAAGAATTGCAACAAATTGGTGCACCACAGACGGTTCATCAAGATCATTTATATGGTGAGCATACAAAGGCTTTTACAGCTATTACGTTACAAGATGATCATGAAGACGTGACTGCTTATATTGACTATCATGTGCAGGAACTGGTTGGTGAAGCAACTACTAAACCAATGGGACCAATCCAAATTAATTTACCATTGCGTAAGCCATTGATGCCAATTTTAGGTGCCGACTGGCCAACTATAACACCACAAAGAATTTTAGTTGGGCAACAGCAGATTGGTTGGCAAAATGTGCAAGCAGTCGCTGCTTTACTACGTAAGCCCAAAGCGATGATGTTATTAGGCCCTGATGAAGTAGGTTGGGATATTGATAAGTTAAAGCAATTGGCTGCGCATTATCAATTACCCGTTTTGGCTGATGTATTGAGTAATTTCCGACCTAGTGAATATGCTATCAGTGGTATCGATAGTTTATTAGCAGCTGACGTTGTTACGGCTGATTTACGTCCGGATGTGGTATTGCGTTTTGGTGGTACGCCTGTATCGGCCAAAGTAACAGCCTGGTTGCGTGACGTAAATATTCCAGTTGTTCAGATTGGTCAAGAACATGCTGGTCATGATCATGCCCGCCATGCGCATACAAGCGTTTTAGCTGATACTGATGCGATGGTTGCGGACTTATTAGCTGAACCAGGTGTTAAGAATCACGATTTCTTAGCAAAATGGCAGACCGTTTCTGAAAAATTACTAGCAATTGTTGCTGAAAATAAAGAGCAAACAATGGAATATCAAATTCCAGCAGCCCTTGCTAATTTGCCTGAAAATGGCCAATTGTTTATTGCTAATTCAATGCCAATTCGTGATATGGATAATTATTATGTGCCTAATCATGCAATTCAAATTGCAGCTAACCGTGGGGCTAATGGAATTGATGGTACAGTTTCATCGGCCTTTGGAATGGCAATGAACGGTAAGCCAACGACCTTGTTAACGGGTGATCTAACATTATTCCATGACATGAATGGACTCATGTTAAGTCACCAAGCCCATGTACCATTGACAATTGTTGTTGTAAATAACCAGGGTGGGGGTATTTTCTCATTCTTGCCACAATCAGAAGCAAAAGCCTACTTTGAGCCAATGTTTGGGACACCATTACCACTGGTTATTGAACGGGTTGCCCATTTATATGATGCTGAATATAAGCAAGTTGATGATTTAGAAACGCTCAGTGAATTAGTCCATAAAACAGCCACACGTTTAAGAATTATAGAAGTTCAGAGTAACCGTGAACAAAACGTGGTTAGTCATCGACAATTAACGCAAGCGATTCAAGAGGCATTACAGTGAGAAAAGAAGTTATCATTAATAACTATTCATATGAAGTAACCATTGTGGGTAATGGTCAACCGGTGTGGGTATTTTTACATGGCTTTATGGGTAGTCAAGCGGAATACCAGCAAGTACAACCTAACGGAACCCGCGTTTATCTCAATCTTTTGGGATTTGGACCGCAAGCCCAAGTGGTGATGCCAGCACAAAAATTTAGGTGGCGACAACAAGTTCAAGATTTGAATGAATTATTGCAGCAACTAAATTTTGATTGGGTTAATATGGTCGGTTATTCAATGGGAGCAAGATTGGCATTAGCCTTTATAACCAAATATCCACAACGCCTGAATCACTTAGTTTTAGAAGGTGGCACGGCTGGCTTAGCGACCCAATCATTACGTCAAGAACGTATTATTGCTGATACGAAAAAAGCGAACCGTGTCCTGGAAATGGGGATGCCGGCATTTATTAATCAATGGGAACAAATGCCCTTATTTAAAAGTCAGCAGAATTTATCAGCTGAGAAGCAGGCATTCATGCATGAACAACGTGTTAATCAACATGCGGAAAATGTTGCGAATTCACTGCGTTTTTTCGGTACTGGCGCGATGCCTAATTTGTGGGCAGAGCTACCTAATATTCAAGTACCAGTGACATTAATTACCGGCTTAAAAGACCAAAAGTTTACCAAAATTAATCGGCGGATGAAAAGTACTTTGCCTAATGCCACATGGTATCAAATTAAGCAGGCTGGCCATAATGTTCATTTTGAACAAACAGATCAGGTGACAGCTATCTTGAATAATTTAAGCACTAAATAATGTTATTTTAGGAGGTGATTGACTTGCAAATACAAAAAATAACCCTGTATCCCTTAATGTTAACGTTGAAACAACCGTTTAAAACAGCTCATGACACGACGAAGCAGCGGCCACTGACGCTGATTGCTTTACAATTTACAACGGGGACAGTTGGTTATGGGGAAGTCCAGTCTTTTGTAGATAATCACTATACAGCTGAAACCCACGCCCAATCATGGCAAACTGTTAAGCAATTAAGTGCGAAATTAATTGGTCAGTCATTTGATGAACCAACTAATCTAGCCAAGTGGTTAGCCACGCAGACACACTTATCGTTTGCTAAAGCAGGTATTGAAATGGCTTTTTGGGATGCTTATGGCAAAGAATTGCATCAATCACTATTTATGTTATTAGGTGGTCAGCAGCATAAAATTGCTGTAAGTCAAGCAATTGGTATTCAAACAAATTGGCATGCGACCCAATTGTTAGTACAAGATGCCATTGATCAGGGGTATCAACGCATTAAATTAAAAATTAATCAAGCGACTGATTTAAACGACATTGCGCAGTTGGTCAAACAATTTCCGACACAAATGTTTTCACTTGATGCGAACGCTGCTTGGTCTGATGATAATATGAGGGCGTTGCAAATGTTAGATGAAGCTGGCTTAACTTTGATTGAACAACCGTATGCTGAAAATGCTTGGGATATGCATCAACGTGTCCAAGCTAAGTTACCGCATTTAATGTTGAGTTTGGATGAATCATTGAATGATTTTGCGGATGTCAAAAAAGCTATTGTTAATCAAACGACGAAAGCTTTGACCTTGAAGCAAGGTAAAATTGGGGGCATTACAACAACAAAACAAGCGATTGCTTTGGCCAACCAAGCCCATATGACACCGTGGATTGGTGGCATGCTGGGTTCTGGTTTGGGACGAGCTGTTGATTTAATTTTAGCTAGTCTGCCTGGTGCTAATACGATTCCGGCTGATAGCGCACAATTTGATCATTATTATGAACAGGACATTGCAACTAATTTGCCTTATGTAGAAGCAGGTTATTTAGCAGTACCTACAGGTGCAGGTATTGGCGTTAGTTTAGACTGGTCAGTGATTGCGCAATCATTAGTAACGGAGCCAACGGTTTATCAATAAGCACGTGGTACAATTTGTTATAATGAAGGAAGATAAGAAATGGGGACAAATATGACAACAAGAATTAAAAATGTACGACAAGTATTCACGCCTCTAAAAATTGATGGTTTATTAATTGCTGATGGTATGAATATGGAATATCTAACTGGCTTTACCGGCGGTACTGGGGATGGCCTAGTTTTAATTGGTAAAGAAAATGCTGCTTTGATTACGGATTCACGTTATGAAGATGCTTATCGTGATCAATTGCCAGAAGGTGTTGAATTATTGGTAACCCGTAACTACTGGGGTGTTGCGATGGCTGCTGCCCGTCGGTTTAACATTGATAAGTTAGGGTTTGAAGATTCATTACCATTTCGTGATTTTGACTATATTGATGAAAACTTTGTGGGAACCGATATTGCACCGGTACCAGATTTGGTTGAAGCATTACGTGAAATTAAGGATGAAGATGAGTTAGCGAAATTACGTCATTCTGCTGAAGTGGCTGTAGCTGGTTTTAACGATATGCTACCAGAACTACATATTGGTATGACTGAACGTGAAATTGCCAATTTATTGGATTATAAGATGAAGCAACGTGGAGCTGATAAGCCATCATTTGATACGATTGTGGCTTCAGGTTATCGTGGTGCATTGCCTCATGGTACTTATTCTGATAAGCCAGTTGCTAGTGGTGAACTTGTTACCATTGATTTTGGTTATTATGTTGACGGTTATACATCAGATATTACCCGTACATTGGCCTTTGGACCATTGGATGACGAATTAAAAGAAATTTATGATGTTACTTTGCGTGCACAAAAAGCGACGATTGCAGCAGTTAAGGATGGTGTTGCCATTAGTCATATTGATAAAGTAGCCCGTGATATTATTACGGAGGCTGGCTATGGTGATCAATACACGCATTCAAGTGGTCACAGTATTGGTTTGAATATTCATGAAGGTCCAATCTTATCTGTCAATGCACCAGCAGAAGACCAGATTAAGTCTGGTATGATTTTAACTATTGAACCAGGTATTTATTTAACTGACAAAGGTGGCGTTCGCATTGAAGATGACGTTATCGTAACTGATGATGGCTTTGAAAACTTAACTGAAGGGATTCCAACTGATTTAGTTGTGATTGATAAGTAATATGGCACTAGAATATTTCACTTTTTATCAAGGAAATTTAGCAGATGGCTTTAACTATATTTATGCTAAAAAAGTAAAAGATCATGCTTTTTATATTAATGTACCAGCTTCTTTAGATGTTGATATTATCAATATCGCTGATGAGAAATTTGATTTTTCACAAAATAATAAGTTGCAAATCACAATCGATAAAGATTTGCGACCATTTGCAGATTTGTGGCAAAATGTGACCTTTCAATGGCCTAATATTGAACGACAATTAGCAGCAATAACGTCTGATTGGCATGACGACTATCGCTTACAAAAGCCTGGTCCAGTTGTTGAATGGGGCTTAACAATGAAGTTGGCCGAAGAAGAACAACCACAAATAATTGTTGGCTACAATGCCTTCCCAGACAATTTTGAACAATTAGTACGTTGGCTAAATAGTTATGCGCAAGGTAAATTACGTTAGAAATTGAGGTTGATGATGGATTATTTTACGGCAGATACACATTATTATCATGAAGACTTATTAATGAGTCAGCATTTTTCACCACGGCCGTATGATAATCTACATGATGAACATCTTGGCTTAATAGCAGCGTGGAATGCACGAGTTAGTGAGCATGATCATGTTTATCATTTAGGTGATATTGCGATGATGAATCATGTGCGACCAGAAAGACATGCACATGAACTAGTGGCAAATATTTTGGCGCAACTAAATGGCCGGATAACGTTCGTTAAAGGTAATCATGATTCACGATCGTTATTTAAGTATTTAAGTAATCACAATATTACCCTAACAGATGGGCAACTTAAGTATGCTTTTGAAGATGTTGGTTGTATTGTAAAAGCCGACCATCATCAATTCTTTTTGACGCATTACCCGTTAATTTTTGGGAAGAGCCAGAACAGTATTAATTTACATGGTCATATTCATCATAATATGGTGGCAATTCCAGAGAATATTAATGTTGGTATTGATAGTGCTGACTTAGAATATTTAATGCCGTCAGAACGACCTACATGGGGTAGTCCCTTGACATTTAAAGAAATTGAAACCATCATGCAGCGTAAACACGATGATTTTGCAAAACGGAGGTGAAAAAATGTCCGACAAAATATCAATTTTACATACCAATGATTTGCATTCGCATTTAGAGCGGTGGCCTAAAATTCGTCGTTATTTGTTAACTCGTAAACGACAATTAATTCGTGACCAGCGAACAGTTTTGACTTTTGATATTGGTGACTTTATTGATCGCCAACACCCGTTAACGGAAGCAACAGATGGTCAAGCAAATGTTAGTTTAATGAATGAGATTGGCTATGATGGTGTGACGATTGGTAACAATGAAGGCCTGGGCTTAAATCATGAACAATTGAATCATTTGTATGATAGCGCCAATTTTCCAGTTATCTTAGGGAATTTAACGGATATTCAAACGCAACAACGACCAGCGTGGTCAATTCCATATAAGATTATTATGACGCCTAAGGGTACACGGATTGGCGTTTTAGGCTTTACTGCACCATTTGAACTGACGTACCCATTATTGGGTTGGCAACCTGAAGATGTTGATGCAGCTTTGGCAAAAATTTTGCCAGAATTAGCTGGTAAGACTGATGTTAATATTTTGTTGTCACATTTAGGTTTACCAATGGATCGGTATTTAGCAGAACATTATAGTGAACTTCAAATTATCATTGGTGCGCATACTCATCATTTGTTAGCCTATGGTGAAAAGCACGCTAATGCGTTATTAGCAGCGGCAGGCCGTTATGGTGATCATATTGGTCGTATTGATTTTGAAGTTTCAGATGGCAAATTGCTTAATGTGCAAGCGCGGACAATTAAGACTGACGATTTACCACCAATTCATGGGGATGATGTTGAAATTAACGGTTATCAAGCTAGCGGTGAAGAACAATTAACTAAGGATGTGGTCGCAACTTTACCAGTTGATTATCATATTGATTTAGGCTATGAACACCGTTTGATTGATTTAGGTTTATCGGCCATAATGGCACGGACTAAAACCGATATTGCGATGTTGTCAACGGGGATGTTCTTACATGACTTACCCGCTGGTGTTGTAACCGCAAATGATTTGCATAATCTGTTGCCACATGCCGTTCATCCTATGCGGACGATTTTGAAAGGTGCTGATTTATGGCGCCTAGTGAAAGAGGTGCAGAAGAATAAGCGCTACTTACAAGGTTTCCGTTTAAAAGGTATGGGCTTTCGTGGTAATCTATGGGGTGAAGTGATTTGGGCTGGTATTACAACAACTGATGATGGTGAAGTGTTAGTGCATGATCAACCAATTGATTTTGACGAATATTACACAATTGGTGCCTTAGATCATTATTTGTTTATACCTTATTTCCCAACTTTTGAAATCATGGGTCAAAATACGATGTCATATGATACCGTTTTGAGAGAAGATTTTGCAGATTATTTGCATAAAAAATTTGCACCATAATTGTAATAGAGAGATAAATAAATGAACCGAGAACGAATGAAAGAATTAGCTGACGCCCAATTTATTGAGCGTCAAGCTAGTACAGCTATCACAACGGGTGATACGCCAGAAGATATTTTTATTAATGGTCGGCATTATCACTTAGTAAAAAATTACCGTGATGCGTACGATCAACAAAAAATGGCAGCTCGTTTCAGTGATTTTTTGGAAAAATATGACTATTTAATGGGTGATATTGCAGCTGATCAATTGCGCTTACGTGGTTTTTATAAAGATGGCACGAAAGGTGTTGCCCGCAGTCAACAAATTTCAGCACTACAAGATTTCTTATATGAGCAAGCTAATTTTGGCGCACCATTTTTTGTTTTGGAAAATTTAGAGCCGCATGAAGTGATTGATGAGGAAGAAAAAGAGCATCCAAAGGCCAAGAAACGCCGTCGTCAACATAAGAATAATGCGAATAAAGGTAAGGCGAATAACAAGAGTGGCAATAAAAATAGCAATAAAGCCCATGCCCATAACCATCGTGATGGTAATAAAAAGCAAAAGAAATCACCAGTTGTAAAAGAAAAGACGCATCGTGCTAATCATCCTGAAAAGCATGTTGGTAAGCGATCAAATTCAGTTGCAACAACTGGATCAAAGAATCACCGACATTTTCAGGTTCGTGAGCGTCCTAAGAATTCAAAAAAGGATAAGAGTGAAGAATGACACAACGTTATGACGGTTACTTAATTGATTTAGATGGTACGATTTATAAGGGTACAACTAAAATGCCTAGTGGGCGACGATTTGTGCAAAGACTAGCTGAAAATCAAAACAAGTATTTATTTGTAACGAACAATTCAACTAAAACGCCTGAAATGGTGGCTGAGAATCTTACCAAGAATCATGACATTCCAACGACAGCAGACCAAGTGTATACGTCTGGTATGGCTTTAGCCGATTATTTAGCAAAGTTTGATGGTATTCATCGTGTCTTGATGATTGGTGAAGAAGGTCTTGAAGCTGCTTTACTTGCTAAGGGGTTTGAATTAGTCACCGAAGCACCAGCTGATGCAGTTGCGATTGGACTTGATCGTGATGTCACCTATGAAAAAATATTGCAAGGGACACTCGCTATTCAACAAGGTGCTAAATTTGTGGCCACAAATCCGGATACGAATTTACCAACTGAACGTGGGTTGGTGCCTGGTGCTGGTTCGGTTGTGTCATTTTTAGCAACAGCTGTTGAACCTGCGCCAGTTGTTGTTGGTAAACCAAATGATATTATTATGACTGGTGCTTTGGAGAAATTAAACATTACCAAAGACCAAGCTTTAATGGTTGGTGATAACTATAATACGGACATCAAGGCAGGATTGAATGCTGACGTGGATACTTTGTTGGTATACTCAGGTGTTTCAAAAAAGAGTGATGTTGCCAAAGAGTCACAACAACCAACACATTGGGTTGATTCATTAGATGATTGGCAAATTAAGTAATAATAAAGACGAATCGTCAGGATAGTTAGTAAAAAATTAGCTGTAACTGGCGTTTTATTTTATTTTTATTCTCTATATAATCAATGTAAAGTTAAACATTTAGAGGATAAATTTGATGAAATTACTCACACTACGCTTAACGCCAACCCAAGTATATGTTAATCATAAAAATGCAGGTTGCTGGCTTAATCAAACGCATGAACAGCTGCATCAATTATTATTACAACATGTGCAACAATTATCGGCTGATGGTACGTTAAAAATAGTTGACGATGGTTTTAGTCAAACCACCAAGTTATATTGGTGGTTACTGACACAATTTTGGGCATATGACTGGGCGCAATCCTTGACTGTCAAAATTAAATCAATACATGATAGCCATTGGCATGATTTAAAAACGGCAGCTTATTGGGGTGCGCGCTATATTTATCCAGCAGCAGATGGGATTACGATACCGTCAGCTATTCAAGCATTGCTGATTGGACAACAGTCAGTTTACAGCCAACCTGTTGTGGTGCAAACGAATGCCGAAGAATATCGATTAGGTTGTCATGTGCAAACAGTTTTGTTAACAGATGGCAGTCAATTAACCTTTATTGAATTACGTGCAGTTGAAACAGCAGCCAGATTAGGATATCGCTTAGTTTTGACCAATCATGATAAAACGGTCTTGTCAGTTCAGCTAAGTAAAGATGAGCGTATGGCTAGTAATGGACAATTACGGACAATTAATAACCGTATAATATATAAAGCATATGATAAACTATGGATAGAAACCTGTGAATTTAAGCAGCTTTATCAAAAGCAACAGCAGAAGTGGCAGCATTTTTGGCAATTATTCGATTTAATTTGGGAACATGATTATCGCTGGCATGATGTGTATCGATGTTTAATGTATCAGCTTTATTTGCAATGTTCATTAACTGAAATACAGCAGTTGTTGTGGACTGAACCAATCGCTGTGACAGGTGATTTTGGTTGTTTGAATTGGCAATGTCAGTGGCAACCGCTGTTCACTGGCTTATTAAATTGGCTTTTAGGTGGTTGTATGCACGATGATCAACTAGTCATTAGTCGTGAACCGCAATTACCATTAAGTGGGGAACGTGAATTTACGATTCAACATACAACCCAAAAGATAAAAGTCCGTTTAACAATTGAGGGAGTTCAAGTCCAGCCTAGTAAGCGTTTAAAGGTATTTAGTCAGGAAAAAAGGATTGATTGTAAACGTCAACGCTGGACATTAATTTGGCAATATAATTAATGTAAAGAAAAAATTTACAAAAAATAGGTTTCATATTTACAAATATTAGGGATAATAAAATCATAGTTATCGTAAAAGAAGTTTAGGAGGCGTTCACGAATGAAACGCAATTGGTTGATAAGTATTGCAATCGTGGTTATTGCTGGCTGCCTATTAACGTTTGGTTACACAACGCGAGATAAAAATAGGGATGTCAATATTACAGCAGTAGGCTCAACAGCGCTACAACCTTTAGTTGAAGCAGCCGGAGAAGATTTTGCACAGAAAAATTTGGGTGTGCATGTTAATGTACAAGGTGGTGGAACTGGAACTGGTTTGGCACAAATTCAAACCGGCGCCGTTGATTTAGGTAACTCTGATATGTTTGCTAATGAAAAAGATGGTATTAAAGCTGATAAATTAGTTGACCATCGTGTGAGCGTTGTTGGTATTGCACCAATGATTAACAAAGATGCGCAAGTTAATGCTTTAACGAAGCAACAGTTAATTGATATTTTTACGAAGAAAGTGACCAATTGGAAACAAGTTGGTGGCGCTGATAAGCCAATTGTTTTGGTAAATCGCGCTAATGGTTCAGGAACACGAGCAACATTTGAAAAATGGGGCTTAGATGGTGCTAAGTCAGCATCTGCTCAGGAACAAGATTCTTCCGGAATGGTTAAGTCAATTGTTAGTACAACGCCGGGCGCTATCTCATATACATCATTCGCCTATCTTGATGATTCAGTTATCACGCCAACGATTGATGGCATAACGGCAACGAATAAAAATGTTATTAATGGTAAATGGTCAATTTGGTCTTATGAGCATATTTATACTAAGGGAAAACCAACTGGTGAAGTTAAAAACTTTTTGAAGTATATTGACTCAAAGCACATTCAGCAAACACTTGTACCGCAATTAGGTTATATTTCAATTCATGACATGCAAGTTGAACGTGATGAAAAAGGTAAGTTAAGTACAGTAGATTAAGGAGTTTAGGCCATGGATTTAATTCGTGAATCATTATTAAAAAAATCAAAGGCAGCTAAAAAAGATCAATTCGGTCGGGTACTGACTTTTTCAGCACTATTATTAATCGTTGTTGTCGTGGTAGCTATTTTCTGGTTTGTTGCCTCAAAAGGATTAGCAACGTTTTTTACTAACAAAGTAAACCTTTGGGATTTCCTAACAGGTACCGATTGGGCACCTGGTCAAACAGATGCACATGGTAAGCCATTAACTGGGGCACTACCAATGATTGTTGGATCATTTCTAGTAACCTTGCTGGCTGCCGTGATTGCTACGCCATTCGCAATTGGTACAGCGGTCTTTATGACTGAAATTTCACCTAAACGTGGCGCAAAAATTTTAGGCCCAGTTACTGAATTATTGGTTGGTATTCCTTCAGTAGTTTATGGATTTATTGGTCTTTCAGTTATTGTACCGACGATGCGTTATTTATTTGGTGGTTCTGGATTCGGTATTTTAGCAGGAGCTATGGTACTGTTTATCATGATTTTACCAACGGTGACGTCGATGACCGTCGATACTTTAAAATCAGTACCGCGTCATTATCGTGAATCAGCCTTGGCTTTAGGGGCAACCCGCTGGCAAATGATTTATAAAGTTATTTTACGATCAGCAACACCCGGTATTTTAACAGCGGTGGTCTTTGGTATGGCGCGTGCGTTTGGTGAAGCGTTAGCTGTTCAAATGGTAATTGGAAATGCATCATTGATGCCAAAGGATTTGACATCACCAGCTTCAACGCTAACGTCAATTTTGACGCAAGGTATTGGAAATACTGTGATGGGCTCATTAGAAAACAATGTCCTTTGGAGTTTAGCTTTGATCTTACTATTAATGTCACTTGTCTTTAATATTATTATCCGAGCAATTGCTAAGAAGGGAGCGATATAAGATGTTAAACCCAAAACAAAGTGATAAGATTGCCACAATTGTTTTGTATACAATTGCAGGGTTCGTCATATTAGTATTGGCTGCCCTAGTTGGCTATATCTTAATTCAAGGTATTCCACATTTATCATGGCATTTTCTAACATCACCTTCAGCTGCCTTTACAGCTGGTGGTGGAATTGGTGTTCAGCTATTTAACTCCTTTTATTTGTTAATCATTACAATGTTAATTTCAGTACCAATTGCATTAGGTGCCGGGATTTATTTGCATGAATATGCCAATCAAAAGAATCGTTTTATTCAATTAACACGAACAGCAATTGAAATCTTGTCATCATTACCTTCAGTGGTTGTCGGATTATTTGGTTTCTTAATATTTGTTGTACAATTTAATTTAGGCTTTTCAATTCTTTCTGGTGCGATTGCGTTAACTTTCTTCAACTTACCTCTACTAACACGTTCAGTTGAAGATTCATTACGTAGTATTCCAGACTTACAACGTGAAGCAGGTGCTGCTTTAGGTTTGTCACGTTGGGAAACGGTTGGTCACATTATCTTACCAGCGGCAGTGCCGTCGATTGTAACGGGAGTTGTGTTATCAGCTGGACGTGTATTTGGTGAAGCCGCTGCTTTGATTTATACAGCTGGTCAATCAGCACCAGCCTTAGATTTTACTGATTGGAATCCATTTAATACAGCAAGCCCGTTGAACATTATGCGTCCTGCAGAAACCTTAGCAGTGCATATTTGGAAGGTTAATTCAGAAGGTATTATGCCAGACGCATCAGCCGTTTCAGCTGGTGCATCAGCCGTATTAATTATTGCGGTTTTGTTGTTCAATTTCTTAGCACGCTTTTTGAGTAGTGTTTTGTACAAGCATCTTACGGCAACAAAATAACGAAGAGGAGGGTTGCCACGATGGACAACTTACAAAAGTCATTAAACTTAACAGGTGCACAACCTGATCGTCATATTTATCAAATGGATGAAAACCGGCACGAAATCGCCTTATATACAAAAGATTTACAAGTTTATTATGGTGATAATTTAGCCTTGCAAAATGCCGATTTGGCGTTTGAAAGATTTAAGATTACGTCATTGATTGGCGCATCTGGTTCAGGTAAATCAACCTTTTTACGCTCATTGAATCGAATGAATGACGATGTTGCAACGGTAAAAGGTAATATTATGTATCGTGGGTTAGACATTAATTCACAAGATATTGATGTTTATGAAATGCGTAAACATATCGGCATGGTGTTTCAACGACCCAACCCGTTCGCAAAATCAATTAAAGAAAACATTACGTTTGCTTTGAAACAACATGGACTACGAGATAAGCAAAAGTTAGCAGAAATTGTTGAGACATCATTGAAACAAGCTGCTTTATGGGACGAGGTTAAAGATGATTTAAACAAATCAGCTTTATCATTATCTGGTGGGCAACAACAACGTTTAGTTATTGCACGTGCAATTGCCATGAAACCAGATATTCTATTGTTAGATGAACCTGCTTCAGCGTTGGATCCAATTTCATCATCTAAGATTGAAGATACTTTGATGGATTTGAAACAGCATTATACGATTATTATTGTTACGCATAATATGCAACAGGCCAGTCGAATTTCAGATTATACGGCCTTTTTCCATACTGGTGAAGTGCTTGAATATGATTTAACCCGAAAGATATTTACACGACCAAAGGTGCAGTTAACGATTGATTACGTAAACGGAAACTTTGGTTAAAGGAGATTAACAGATGAGTGAAAAAATACTAGTAACTGAAAATGTTCATCTTTATTATGGTAAAAAGGAAGCTCTTCATGGAATTGATCTTTCATTTAAGGAACATGATATTACGGCACTAATTGGCCCATCTGGTTCGGGAAAATCAACCTATTTACGGGCATTAAATCGCATGCATGATTTAACAGATGATGTGACGGTTAATGGAACCTTTATGTTCAATGGTCAAGACATTTACGCACCAGATACTGACACAGTTAGCATTCGTCAAAAAATCGGTATGGTCTTTCAACAACCTAATCCATTTCCATTTTCAATTTATGATAATGTTGCTTTTGGGTTACGGACGGCTGGTAATAAAAATAAAGCTTACTTAGATGAAGCCGTAGAAAAGTCATTAAAGCAAGCTGCAATCTGGGATGAAGTTAAGGATAATTTGCATAAATCGGCATTATCCCTATCAGGTGGACAACAACAACGTGTTTCAATTGCCCGTGCTTTAGCAACGAGCCCAGAGATATTATTGTTGGACGAACCGACGGCAGCTCTTGATCCCGTCTCAGCTAATAAAGTTGAAGATACGATGATGCAATTGCGTAATCAGTTAACGATGATTATTGTGACACATTCGATGGCACAAGCGTCACGTATTTCAGATAAAACAGCTTTCTTTATGGATGGTAACTTAATTGAATTCCGTAGTACTAAGAAAATGTTCTTAGACCCTAAACACCAGGAAACCCAGGACTATATTTCTGGACGATTTGGTTAAAAAATGGTTTAACAGTATAATAAAGAAAACAGAAAGGACATATTGAAATGCGCCAATATTTTGATGATGAATTAGCAGATTTAGATACTTCCTTTAAGGAAATGGGATTATTAGTTTCAGAGACGCTTGATGAGTCTGTCCAAGCATTTTTGGACCATAATCGTGTATTAGCTCAAGAAATTATTGATCGCGATAGTGCCATCAATCAACGTGAGATTGCGATTGAAAAGAAAAGCTTCGAAATGATTGCTTTGTACCAACCCGTTACAACTGATTTACGTGAAATTATGACGGTTTTAAAGGCAGTTTCTGTATTAGAACGAATTGGTGATAATGCACGTAATATTGCAATTTCAACCATTCATGTGAAGGGTAGCAAACGTGTTGCCGCAATTGAAAAAATCTTAGGTGAAACTGGTACGAATGTTGCCAATATGGTGTCACAAGTTTTGGATTACTATGTTAATGATGATGCCATTGCAGCAGAATCAATTTCAGAAGTTGCATCAAAGATATCAGCTGTTACCCGTGATATTCGTGAAATGTCAATCGAAGCTATGGAGGCTGATCCAGAACAAGTGCCGGCAGCAACTGATTACTTGGTTGTTGCGGGTTATCTAAAACGGACATCTGATTATGTAACAGATATTGCGGAATGGATTATCTACAAGCGTACTGGTAAGATTGTTGAATTAAATCCAGGAACGTCTTCATTTATTTAAAATATTTAAACAGTGTGGTTGTGTTTCATGACTCGCTGTTTTTTTATTTTTCGGTTAAAATGAAGAAAATATGAATAGGAGAATGAAATGGCAACAGTAACTAAAGTCACGCAACAAAGGCGTGCCGGTCGCTATAATATTTATTTAGACGACGACTATGCTTTTGCTGTTGATGAAAAAATTCTGATAACATACGACTTATTTAAAGGCACTGAGTTAGATGATGCTGCCATTGCAGAAATTAAAGCGGCTGAATTTAATCAAAAAGCTTATACGCAAGCGTTAACTTATGCAACAGGTCGGATGCGAACTAGTCATCAAGTGGTTCAAAAACTGAAAGATAAAGGTTATGAACGGGATGTGATTCAAGACGTTGTGCAACGATTAATTAATGATCATGTTGTCAATGATGAATCATATGCGCAAACATTTGTCGAACAAGCAAAAACCACTGGTAAGTTAGGACCAAAGGGTGTGCAATTTAAATTACATGAAGCTGGTATCGATAAATTTGTGATTGAAGACGCATTAGTTGATTATGATAAAGATAGTCAAATAGCAGTTTTAGCAACACGGGTTCCTAAATTATTAGATAAAAATAGTCGTTATTCAAAATTTATGGCTGAACAAAAAACGCAACAAAAATTGATGCAACAAGGATTTGATAGTAATTTAATTAAACAAGCAATTCAAACCTCACGATTAGAGGAAGAGACTGATGATGATTTGGAGTGGGAGAATTTGGACCGTGATGCAACAATTGTAGCGGATCGATATGATCGCTATACTGGATGGGCATTCACGCAGAAATTTAAAGCTGCCATGTATCGTAAAGGGTATGATTTGAACTTAGTTGATAAATGGTTACGCCAACATAACTAAGTTGGCAGTGTTTTTTAACGTTGTGCGTGATACAATGAAATAGAAAAAAATTTGGTGAAATTCACAGAAAGCTCAAAATAATGAAAGATAGTCGGTTACCTCGTGAAGGCGACTTTGTGACCATTAAGAGCTACAAGCATGATGGCAGTTTACATCGGACTTGGCGTGATACAATGGTGCTTAAAACGAGTGAAAATGCCATTATTGGTTTAAACGATCATACATTAGTTACGGAAGATGATGGTCGGCGTTGGGTAACGCGAGAACCAGCAATTGTCTATTTTCATCGTAAGTATTGGTTTAATATTGTAGCAATGATTAGGGATAATGGTGTTTCTTATTATTGCAATTTAGCATCACCATTTGTATTGGATAAAGAGGCGTTAAAGTATATCGATTATGATTTGGATGTGAAGGTCTTTCCAAATGGTGAGAAGCGTTTGTTAGATGCAGACGAATACGAATTACATAAAGCGCGCTGGCAGTATCCAGCAGATGTTGATTATATTGTACGCGAACATGTTAAAATTCTAGTTGATTGGATTAACAATCAACTAGGGCCATTTTCTGATGCATACATTGACTTGTGGTATCGACGTTATTTGGAATTAAAACGTCGCAATAGTCATCAATAGTCAGTCAAAAATAAGCAAGAAAAGATTACTG
This sequence comes from Weissella sp. ESL1139, assembly GCF_058506735.1. Taxonomy (NCBI): domain Bacteria; kingdom Bacillati; phylum Bacillota; class Bacilli; order Lactobacillales; family Lactobacillaceae; genus Weissella; species Weissella sp. ESL1139. Next base: position 1,283,458 of record NZ_CP196375.1, on the reverse strand, counting down.
ATTTGGTAATCTTTTTTTGTTAGGAAAATACGTCTAAAAGCCTTTAGACAGTGGACTAATACTATTGAAACAATCATTGATATTAGTTATACTAAGTTGTTAAGTTTTTAGAAAAGAATTAAAAATAGTAAATAAAATAAAAAGGAAGATAAATTATGGCATCATTACAAGAAGCAACGCAAAAGCGACGTACTTTTGCGATTATTTCGCATCCGGATGCTGGTAAAACAACAATTACTGAACAATTGCTAAAACTTGGTGGGGTTGTTCGTGAGGCTGGAACGGTTAAAGGCCGTAAAGGAAATTTTGCCAAATCAGACTGGATGGAAATTGAACAAAAACGTGGTATTTCAGTTACTTCATCAGTTTTACAATTTGATTTTGATGGTAAGCGAATTAATATTTTGGACACACCAGGTCACGAGGATTTCTCTGAGGATACGTATCGTACTTTGATGGCTGTGGATTCAGTTATTATGGTGGTTGATTCTGCTAAAGGTATCGAACCACAAACTAAGAAGTTATTCGAAATTGTTAGTGAACGTCACATTCCAATTTTTACATTTTTCAACAAGTTGGACCGTGATGGTCGCGAACCATTGGATTTGGTTGATGAACTAGAAAGTACATTGGGAATTAATGCATATCCAATGAACTGGCCAATTGGGTCAGGACAAATTTTAGCTGGTTTGTTTGATCGTTATCACAACAATGTAGAAGTTTATCGTCCAGAAAATGAAGAGGAACGCTTCTTACCATTGAACGAAGCAGGTGTTGATTTAGCTGAGCCTAACGCTATTCAAGAAAATTCATTATGGAATGATACTCGTGATGAAATTGAAATGTTGCAAGATGCAGGGAATACTTTTGATGAGTCAGCTGTCATGCGTGGTGAATTAACGCCCGTATTCTTTGGTTCAGCTTTGCGCGGTTTTGGAATTGAAACTTTCCTACAAACTTATATGCAATTTGCACCAGCACCAGCACCTAAAAATACAGTTAATGGGGATGCAATTAAGCCAACTGATGAGCAATTTACTGGCTTTGTCTTTAAGATTCAAGCTAATATGAATCCTAATCATCGTGATCGCATTGCCTTTTTGCGAATTGTGTCAGGTGAATTTGAACACGGTATGGATGTGACGTTGCAACGTACAAAAAAGAAAATTCGTCTATCAAATGTGACGCAATTCATGGCTGATACGCGTGAAAATGTTGAAACGGCTTATCCAGGTGATATCATCGGAATTTATGATACGGGTAATTTCCAAATTGGTGATACTATTTATGCTGGTAAACATGAAGTTACCTTTGAAGAACTACCAACTTTTACGCCAGAACTATTTATGCGTGTCCACGCCAAGAATGTTTTGAAGCAAAAGTCATTCCATAAAGGGGTGACACAGTTGGTACAAGAAGGAACCATTCAAATGTATACGGCTTGGGATTCAGGCGATTATATTATTGGTGCAGTCGGTGCTTTGCAGTTCGAAGTGTTCCAATTCCGGATGGAAAATGAATATAATACTGAAGTCACGTTAGAGCCAATGGGCTCAAAGATTGCTCGTTGGATTGATCCAGAGCAATTAGATCCACAGATGGCTTCATCACGTAACTTATTAGTACGTGATCGTCATGAAAACCCTGTATTCTTATTTGAAAATCAGTTTGCTGAGCGTTGGTTTGCTAATAAATATCCTGATGTAAAACTAGAAACTAAGCTATAAAATTAATGTGACTAACATCTATGATGAAAACAATTTTTGTTTTGTATCATAGATGTTTTTATATACTTACATAGTATTTGGTAGCTATGGCACAATCGATGGTAAATTGTCGGTATGTTTGGAGTATGTTAAAATTAACCTAATTATTAAAAAGGAGTGTTATTTGATGGATAAAGAATCAATGGACCCGCATGTTCAAGCAGGACTATATGGGACACCCCAAATCAATCCCGATGAACAACGCCACTATCTTGGAAACTTTCGTGAACGGATTTATTTACTACAAACTTCTAAGAATATTGGCGATAGTGAATATATGACAATTTGGGATCAACAGTTAAAGAAGCATTCAGATGCTACTTTATATTTAAATGGTCATTTAGACCGAGCTGTTTTGGATAAGTTTATTAAACTTGCCGCACATAATAAAATGCATTTTACGTTAAAGACCGATGCAGTTTATAATGCGTCCGATGTGATGGTTGTTTTAGCTGCTAAGACAGCCGTACATCAAGAAGTTGTTGATATTCATGAATTAGTTGGGACCACATCATCTAATCAGACGAATGTAAAGACAGAAAAAAAGCCATGGTATAAGAAGTTGTTTTAAGTAGTTGAAAGGAGGTCTGATATATCATGCAACAGCCACTAGCTTACCGTATGCGACCACGCAACATTTCAGAAGTTGTTGGACAGCAACATTTGGTTGGTGAAGGGAAAATTATTAACCGCATGGTAACGGCAAAAATGTTGTCATCGATGATTCTATATGGACCACCAGGAACAGGTAAAACTAGTATTGCCAGTGCAATTGCTGGTTCAACTAAGTATGCATTTCGCATTTTAAATGCAGCCACTGATAGTAAAAAGGATTTGCAGATGGTAGCTGATGAAGCCAAAATGTCCGGGACGGTTGTATTATTATTAGATGAGATTCACCGTTTAGATAAAACAAAACAAGACTTCTTGTTACCTCATTTAGAGAGTGGTCAAATTGTTTTAATTGGTGCAACCACTGAGAATCCTTATCTATCAATCTTACCGGCAATTCGATCACGAACACAAATTTTTGAAGTTAAACCATTGTCAGAATCAGATATGCAACTCGCTATCGATCGCGCACTGACGGATAAAGAACGTGGTTTAGGTGATTTCCAGGTTGTGTTGGAAGATGATGCGCGTCAGCAATTGATCTACGCAACTAATGGTGATTTACGTTCAGCATTGAATGGTCTTGAATTGGCTGTTAAATCAACTAAACCAAGTGATGATGGGTATGTACATATTACACTTGCAATCATTGAGGAAACGGTGCAACGCAAGGCGGTAACTGCTGATAAAGATGGGGATGGCCATTATAATGTCATTTCAGCTTTACAAAAATCTATTCGTGGTAGTGATGCTGATGCTGCTTTGCACTATTTAGCACGTTTAATTGAGGCCGGTGACTTGCCAATTATCGCCCGTCGTTTACAAGTAATCGCATACGAAGATATTGGTTTAGCTAATCCAGCTGCTGCCCAGCGTGCTGTAACGGCTGTGCAAACCGCTTTACAATTAGGCTTTCCTGAAGCGCGGATTCCACTGGCTAATGCAGTGATTGAATTGGCGCTTTCACCAAAATCAAATTCGGCTATATCGGCCATTGATGAAGCGATTGCGCGGGTGAAAAAAGGTGGTACTGGAGATGTACCAGATCATCTTAAAGATGCGCACTATGCCGGTGCTAAAAAATTAGGCCATGGTGTTGAATATATTTACCCTCATGGCTATCCAAGTGATTGGGTGCCACAACAGTACTTACCGGATAAACTGGTTGGGTCGTCATATTTCAAACCAGCTGGTAATTCGAAAGTAGAACAAGCTTACAAAGACCGATATGCAAGATTGCGGCAAGCACAACAAGCTGGTTTGAAGAAATAAGTGTTGTTTAGTGATAATTGTCAAGACTTTTATTTTATTGATTAACCAGTATAATGAAACTATAGATGGATTCCTTGGGTGTACGCGCAATTCTACTATCTGTAGTTGCTTTACAACCAATTAGCTCGGGGATGTCGGGAAGCCGCTACAACATGCTGTTTCACTCAGTAGTTGTAAAAGCGGACTTATTCACCCACTTACCTTTAATCGGAGCCAACTCAGTTGCAATTGCTAACGGCGCCAAGCAAGTGTCCATAGTTATTAATTGTTATTACACAATTAGTAATGTTGGCCGCCCATATTCGATCTCAAATCGGAAATGGGCGGCCTTTTTACCAGAAATAAAAAAGGAATAATAATTATGATTATTGGTTTATATCTATTATTTGCGGTTATTATTGGTGGCTTAGGAATCTATCTATTAGCCCACCAACAAGGTTTTCTAGGTTTATCAGCTAAAGAGTCTAAGCAACCTGCTCAATGGTTTGGTTGGTTTTTTACAGCTGATGCCGTTCTATTACTTATTAGCGTTATGATGACAAAAGGGGCCGCACTGCCTGGTGGCATTTTTGTTATCTTAGCGACTTTAATGACAACTGTATTGGCTATCATTGTGGTTCGTCGCTTGTTTAAATAAAAAAATATATATTGTTTCATTTATGCAACGCAAATTTGTGTGATAAATTAGACAAAATACGTTATAATATAAGTGTAGATAGAACATTTGTAGTCGAATAGACAGGGGGAACTGTTATGGCTGATGTACAAGTTAATTATAAGAATATCTTGGTACCGGTTGATGGCTCAAAGGAAGCTGAAGCCGCATTAGAGCGTGCTATCAGAGTGGCTCGTCAGAACGGTCCAGATACAAAGTTACAAATTCTACATGTTATTGATACACGTTCATTCCAAAACGTGACCGACTTTAGAACAACGATGGTTGAACAAGTTTCAAGTACAGCAAAGAAGACTTTGGACGCTTACCTAGAGAAGGCTAAGTCTGAAGGTGTTGAAAATGTTGAATATGCTATTGAGTATGGATCACCAAAGAGTGTGATTGCACAGCAAGCACCTGAGAAGTACGGTAGTGATTTAATTATGATTGGTGCGACTGGTTTAAACGCTATTGAGCGCTTGTTGATCGGTTCGGTTACTGAATATGTAACCCGTGTTTCAGCTGTTGATACGTTAATTGTACGCACGGAAGCAGAAGACTAATGGATTAATTTAATGAACGAGGCTGGGATGTTTTCCCAGTCTCGTTTTTTAATTGCTTTATGTTTGCTGTTACGCTTGGATCAGATTTAGTACAATGGCACACCGAATGAAAAGTGTCTTGGATAACGTGCTGTATTTTCCAATAAATATGTAATTATTTTAAGTTACTACTTATTTCTGTTACAATAATCTTAATATCGACAGTTAAAGGATGGAGATTGCAATATGAGTGAGTCAAGACTAAATTTGGTAGCATCAACATTAACAAATAGTTTGGGGACCACTTTAATTGGTCACGTTGCAACAGCTGGTGTTGTGATCACCGTCAAGTATGCAAGTGGCAAATTTGAAACAACAAAGTCAGATGAAAATGGTAGTTTTGTTGTTAATGTGCCAGTTAATAATGGTGGTGAAGTGACCATTGAAGCGGAGCTGGTTTCTTTTGCTCAAAAAGAAGAGCTTACGCTAACAATTGAACAACCAGCACCAGTTATTACGGCTGTTATCTCAACACAGAATGGACAGCGTTTATTAGAAGGTCAAGTTAATCAAACAGATGTTTCAGTATCAGTTCACTTTATTGGTGATGAACATATGATTTCTTTGCCGGTTGATGACAATTTAGAATTTGAATTGGTATTACCAGATGAAATTGTGCCAAATCAAATTGAAGTGCATGCCACTAATAATCGCACGGGTAAGACCGGTCGCACCGTTGTTGGGTTAGGTGTAACCTCAAAAACCTTAACAATGCCAGCATTAACTGATGAAATGATTGCTGAGTATATGCAGACAGAAGCTGTTAAACAACAAGCTGAAGTAGAAAAGAAAAAGGCTGAACAAGAAAAACAAAAGGTTGCGGCTACAAAGAAAAAGGCTGAGCTAGAAAAGCAGCAGGCTGAAGCAAAGAAGCAAGCTGAGGCAAAAAAGCAACAAGCTGAAGAAGAGAAGAAGCAACAAGCTGAAGCAGAAAGCCACCCAGCAGACGAGGCACCTGATGAAACATTATCAGTAATTCAAGAAACTACAGAGACACCGGTAATTGACGAGGCGTCAGAGGCAGAAAGATCGACTGAAAATACTGCAGCATTAGATGATGACAGTGAAGCATCTTATGAAACAGAATCAGCTGTTTCAGCGGCAACAGCAGCGTCTGAATCAGAGCCCGCTACTTCATCAGAAGCTGTCACGCCTGAAGCCAAGTCAGAAAAAGCAGTTGATGCATTACCAGATACGCGTACCAAACGTCGTAAGCGTGGTGGTATTCGTGGCTTCTTTGCCCGGTTATTTGGTCGCAATAAATAATGTTACAAAATGTATGCAAAATTTAACAAAGCGTTAGCGTTTATTAATCTAAATGTGACATGGTGATTAAAAAAGAAAAACTTTCTATGGTAGAATATTATGGTTTAAGGAATAGAAAGGTAAATCATAATGCACAAACGACAAGTTACAATGATCATAGGAATTATGGTAGTTGCAGCAGTAGTTGCTGTTTTCGCAATTGTCTTTAATAGTTCGTCTCATCCAACAGAGGAGGCAGCAACTGTTAACACATCATCAGAAAGTATCAAAACTGAAGGGCATCATAACAGTTCAAGTACTAAGAAGGCTAAAAAAGTCACTGTGAAAAAGACATCAGCTACAACTAATAGGGCTGATAAACAGTTAGATATAGCTAGTTTACTGAAAGATCAGATTGATGCACCAAAGGTAGCGTCAATTAAACAAGATGCTAAAACCATTCAAGTTGTCTTTAAGGATGATAATACAAAGACATTAGATGAATTTATGGCTGCTTATGCTAGGGCAAGTGTTACTATTTTGAAGGCTGCCAAGGAGCAAGGGATGACTGCTGTTGCGACAGCTCGACAAGTAGAACTTGAAGATGGTACTGAGTACGCGCTTGCTGCTAAGTGGCAAAATAATCAAATTGCAATGAGTGATAAGTTAGCTGATGATGCATCTATTAAAGATGTCTTATTAAGCTCAGATCACTATGCAATTGGTGGTGCTGCTTGGGATGCGTTAACGCAAAAACAAAAAAATGATTATAAGAATAAACAACAGGGTGGTCAAAACGCCACGCCTGATGATGACTTTAATCAATGGGTGAAAACGGGTATTGTAAAAAATAAATAAATTAAAAAATAAAACACGAGTCAGCAGGGACTTAAAATGCATCCTTGTTGACTCGTGCTTTTTTAATGGAATAACATGCCATATACAGATAGATACATCAATGTCGCACCACCCAGTACAAACAAATGCCAGTAAACATGATTTAGTGGTAGTTTTGGCATCAGGTATAACAAAGCACCAACAGTGTAAGTAATACCACCAGCTAGTAGTAAGTAAAATGATGACGTTGATAATGTATGATGGAGAGCCGGCATTGCGGCAACAATAAACCATCCCATGAAAACGTAGATAATGACGGAAACCCATGGCCAGCGTCCGACAAAAAAGGTATCATAGACAAGACCGAGAATTGTACATAAAAGAATCGTTAACCAAATTGGCCAACCAACTTCCGGTTTTAAAAAGAGCCATGTATATGGGGTATAGCTACCTAGAATGACTAAGTAAATGCCGGAGTGGTCTAAAAATTGAAAGACTTTGCCTGCTTTGGTAAAGATTAGCGCGTGAAATAAAGTTGATGCAAGTAAAAAGCTGATAATTGAAGCGACATAAATAGATAAGGCGACAATTGTAAAAGCAGAAAATCCATGGCGGATACTATTAATTAGTAGGATAGTTGCACCTGCAATTGCAGCAACCACGCCAAGACCATGCGTAACGGCATTTAAAGTTTCATATGTAATGAGATAACGACGATTTTTAGTAGTTAAAGTCGGCATAGGCACCTCCGTATTGGTGGCTAAAATTTTTTATTTAATAGATTATGTTTATAATAACCAATTAATCTAGTTTTGTAAACTATATGTAGTGGTTAATAAAACAAAGGAGAAGGAATTATGGTAGCAACGTTAATAAAGGGAATGATGATTGGCTTTGCGTTTGTAGCCCCAATTGGTATGCAAAATTTGTATGTCTTTAATAATGCGTTAACCAATTCATTTAAACGATCACTAGTCTACGTTTTATTTGTGTGGATTGCTGATTCTTTATTTTCTCTATCCGCCTTTTTTGGCATGGGCGCAATTATCAATTCGGCTAGTTGGCTAAGGTTGATTGTAATGTTAGTTGGTGGTGCCTTGGTTGTTTGGATTGGTTGGGGAATTTTACGTGGTGCAAATAATGTCCAGTTAAATACTAAAGCTAATAATTTACCAGCTACAAAAGCCTTTGTTTCGGCCTTTGTTGTTTCTTGGGCAAATCCACAAGCATTAATTGATGGTAGTTTATTATTAGGGGCTTTAAGAGGTACTTTAGCGTCAAATCAAATTTGGCCATTTATTATTGGTGTCGTGATGGCAACGTTTATTTGGTTTAATACAATTACCATTGTGATGAATATACTGAAAGAGCGGTTGCCTAGAAAAGTTCTTATCTGGGTTAATATTATATCTGGATTGATTGTGCTCATTTATGGTGCTTATTTATTGATACACGCAATTATTGAATTGATTTAAGCAATAATCAATCTTGATTTTTATGCCCTAACATTGTAAAATTACGTTCATAGCAATGCATTAGAGAGTACAAGTATGTGTTATGGACAGCGACAAAATCATTTTGGTGTAAGATTTTGATAACCTCACTTGGAAGGTAGCTAATGGGCTTTATCGATGAATATTGAGTAATTGATAACGTGATGACGCGTTAAGTCATAATGAGATAGAGAATGAAACTCTAATTTCAGGTGGTACCGCGATGATTTCGCCCTGATCATGCAATGATGCATGGTCGGGGCTTTTTTAATGGGCCCAAATGAGTTTAGAGCAGAAAAAATAAGGAGTTAAGGTTATGCGAGAAATTGATATGCCCGGTAAGTACAACCCATCTGCTGTTGAAGCAGGTCGTTACGATAAGTGGGTACAAGAGAAACGTTTTAAGCCATCAGGTAATAAAAAGGCACGTCCTTATTCAATTGTTATTCCACCTCCAAATGTTACTGGAAAGTTGCATTTGGGTCATGCTTGGGACACAACGTTACAAGATATGATTATTCGCCAAAAGCGTATGCAAGGGTTTGATACGTTATGGTTACCAGGTATGGATCATGCTGGTATTGCAACACAAGCTAAAGTTGAGCAACGTTTAGCCAAAGATGGCATTTCACGTTATGATTTAGGTCGTGAAAAGTTTGTTGATCAAGTTTGGGATTGGAAAAATGAATATGCAGCAACGATTAAGTCACAGTGGGGTAAGCTAGGTCTTTCATTAGATTACGATCGTGAGCGCTTTACTTTGGATGATGGCTTGTCAGAAGCTGTCCGCAAGGTATTCGTAACTTTGTATGAAAAAGGTTTGATTTACCGTGGTGAGTACATTATCAACTGGGATCCAAAAGCCCGGACTGCTTTGTCTGATATTGAAGTTATCCACCAAGATGATGAAGGGGCCTTTTATCACGTGCAATATCCATTCGTAGATCCTGATACGACTTATGAAGGTAAGCACTATATTGAAATTGCGACAACACGTCCCGAAACTATGTTTGGGGATGTTGCTGTTGCTGTGCACCCATCAGATGAGCGTTATAAGGCTTTGGTGGGTCAAAAGGTTTTGGTACCATTGGTTAACCGTGAAGTGCCAATTGTTGCTGATGAATACGTTGATCCAGAGTTTGGTTCTGGAATGGTTAAAATTACGCCAGCTCATGATCCTAATGACTTTGGTGTTGGTAATCGTCATAATTTGGAACGTATTAACACCATGAATGAAGATGCTTCAATGAATGAACGTGCTGGTAAGTATGCTGGTATGGATCGCTTTGATGCACGCAAAGCAATGGTTGCTGATTTGGAAGCTGGTGGCTGGATGCTATCAGTTGAACCAATTGTGCACGCTGTGGGTCATTCAGAACGAACAGGTGTTCAGGTTGAATCACGTCTTTCAACGCAATGGTTTGTTAAGATGAAGCCTTTGGCTGAGCAAGCTTTAGCAATGCAAAAGTCAGATGACCGGGTTGATTTCTATCCACCACGTTTTGAAGGTACCTTTACGCGTTGGATGGATGATATTCATGACTGGGTTATTTCACGTCAATTGTGGTGGGGACATCAAATCCCAGCTTGGTATCATAAAGAAACTGGTGAAATGTACGTTGGTATGGAAGCTCCAGAAGATATTGAAAACTGGGAGCAAGATTCAGATGTACTTGATACTTGGTTCTCATCAGCTTTGTGGCCATTTTCAACAATGGGTTGGCCAGATGTTGATGCAGAAGACTTTAAGCGTTACTTCCCAACTGATACGTTAGTTACAGGATATGACATTATTTTCTTCTGGGTTGCTCGTATGATGTTCCAATCAAAGGAGTTTACTGGTCGTCGTCCATTTAAGAATGTGTTGATTCACGGTTTGATTCGTGATGAGCAAGGTCGCAAGATGTCAAAGTCATTGGGTAATGGTATTGACCCGATGGATGTCATTGAGCAATATGGTGCTGATGCATTGCGCTGGTTCTTAGCTACTGGTTCAACACCAGGTCAAGACGTGCGTTTCTCATATACTAAGATGGATTCAGCTTGGAACTTTATTAATAAGATTTGGAATGCATCACGTTATGTACTAATGAATCTTGCTGATGATACCAAGGCTGAGTTGCCAGCAGATCGTAGCAAGTTCTCGCTAGCTGATAAGTGGATTTTGTCACGTTTGAACAAGACAATTGCTTCAGTGACAAAGAACTTCGATAAGTTTGAGTTCGGTGAAGCTGGCCGTACATTGTATAACTTTATTTGGAACGATTTTGCTGATTGGTATATTGAAATGACAAAGGAAACTTTGAATGGGGATGACCAAGCAGCTCAAAAGACAGTACAAGCTATCTTAGCTTACGTATTGGATAATACATTGCGTTTACTACACCCAATCATGCCATTTGTGACTGAAGCTATTTGGCAAGAAATGCCACATGAAGGTGAAACGATTGTTACGGCGGCTTATCCAGTTGTTCATGACGAATTAAATGATGAAGCTGCTGAAGTTGATTTCAATAGTTTGATTGATCTAATTAAGGCTGTTCGTACTATCCGTACTGATGCAAATGCACCAATGTCAACAGCAATCGATGTTTTGATTAAGACAGACGATGAGAATTTGCAACGTATTTTCAAAGAAAATGCTGACTACATCAACCGCTTTGTTAAGCCTAAGGATTTGCAAATCGCGGCTGATATCGATGCCCCTGACTTGGCAATGACACAACTTATTACTGGTGCCGAAATTTATGTACCTTTGGCTGAACTAATTGATTTAGATGATGAAATTGCACGTTTGCAAGATGAAATCAAGAAGTTCCAAGGCGAAGTGAAACGCGCAAATGGTAAGTTAGGTAATGAAAAGTTTGTTAACAACGCACCTGAATCAGTCGTTGCTAGTGAGCGTGAGAAGTTAGCTGATTGGGAAAAGAAGTTACAAGTAACGCAAGACCGTTTAGCACAACTAAAAGATGCTAAAGCATAAGTGAAAATTACTTGCGATAATAAATATCAACGTGTATAATGAATTATATTGTGAATAACGAATTTAAGCTGTTCGTCGTTACAATGCAGTAAATTACACATACAGGAGCGCCGTCTACTTTGTAGTCGGCGCTTTTGTTTACAGTGGGATAAAAATGAGGATTAGCATGACTGAAATAACAACAACAGCAGAAGCAATTGCGTATATTCATGGACGACATAAATGGACTAAGACGCCAACGTTTGATCGTTTGCATAAAATTTTAACAATTTTGGATCATCCGGAACGTCAATCAAAATATGTTCATATTACTGGTACGAATGGTAAGGGATCAACTAGTAAAATGGTTGCGCAATTACTACGAGCAAGCGGCTTACGCGTGGGCTTGTTTACTTCGCCTTATATTTTACGTTTTAATGAGCGTATTCAAGATGATCAAGGGAATATTAGTGATGACGACTTATTGTCATTAGTACAAGAATTAGCACCAATTATTGATAAATTGGATAATGAGATGCCAAGTGGCTTAACCGAGTTTGAAACATTGACAGTGTTAATGTTTATGTATTTTGCTAAACATCCAGTAGATGTAGTGGTGTTAGAAGTTGGTGTTGGTGGTACATGGGATTCAACCACAATTATTCCCGATAAAATTGTGTCAGTTATTACGACAGTTGGTTTAGATCATATGAAAGTTTTGGGAGATACCATACCAAAAATTGCCACACAAAAGGCTGGCATTATTCAAAAGCAGCGCCCGGTTGTTGTTGGTCGCTTACCAAAAGCAGCAAATAATGTTATTGATGTGGTTGCTAATGCCATGGGAGCGCCTATTTATCGTTTAGGTGAGCAATTTTTACCAACTGTTTTAACGACAAATCAGACCTGGGGTGAAACATTTTCAGTTTCTGGTACAATCAATTATGAACATGTCTATGTTGATTTAATGGGTGCATATCAAATTGATAATGCAACAGTTGCTTTACAAACGGCACAAATCGTTTGTGATTATTTCAGTATTTCATTAAAACCAGCACAAGTTGCACAAGCTTTGCAAAATGTTACTTGGCCAGTTCGTTTTGAGAAGGTTAATGAAACACCAACCATTATTTTGGACGGTGCTCATAATGAACCAGGTGTTAAGGCGTTGGTTGATACGTTGAATAAGCGATTTAGCAAACAGATAGTACATGTATTATTTGGCGCCTTACAAGATAAAAACTACCCGCAAATGTTACAATTACTAACGGCTTTACCTAATGTTGATTTGCACGTGGTCGGTTTTCAGGGTCCAAATAATCGCCAACCAATCCAACCAACGCAAGCTGCGGCTCAGGTAACAAACCAGGTTGTGACAGTTCATGAAAATTGGCAAAGTGGTTTGGCACAAGTACAAACTAATATGGATGAAGATGATGTTATTTTATTGACGGGTTCATTATATTTTGTATCTGAAGTTAGGGCGGTATTGAATCAGTAGAATTAAACCAATCAATCAGATTGATAAGGTAAATAAAGATAGGTTAGTCAGTGATTGACTTAACATAAATGGAGTAATAACGATGATTATTTTACAAGCAAGTAATGTTGCTCGTCGTTTTAACGGTGTGACATTCTTTGATAATATTTCAATGCAGATTCAAAGTAAAGGTCGTGTTGGATTAGTTGGCCGTAATGGTGCTGGAAAATCAACGCTTTTAAAAATGCTAATTGGTGAAACGACACCTGATGAAGGTGAAGTTTCAATGAAGAAGGGCGTTCGTTTAGCTTATTTAGCACAAAATTCAGGCTTGGATTCTGATTTGTCAGTTTACAATGAGATGTTGACTGCTTTTGATGATGTTATTGCGTTAGAAAAACGTTTGCGTCAAATGGAGAATGAGATTGCATCTACGACTGATTATACGAGCGATGCTTATACAGAGTTATTGGCAGCTTATGACCAAGCACAACATGATTTTGATGAAAAGAATGGCTATGGCTACGATGCAACTATTCGTTCTGTTTTGCATGGTTTTGGCTTTGATGAGTCATTTTATGATCAAAAGATTGCGGCATTGTCTGGGGGCCAACGGACTCGTTTAGCAATTGCCAAACAATTGTTGGAAACACCCGATCTGTTAATCTTGGATGAGCCTACCAATCATTTGGATATGCAAACACTAGCTTGGCTTGAGCAATATTTAAAAAATTACCAGGGTGCTTTGCTGATTGTTTCTCACGATCGTTATTTCTTGGATCGCGTGGTAAACGAGATATATGATATGCATTCAGGTCAATTAGATCACTATAAGGGTAACTATAGTGATTTTATGAAGCAAAAAGCAGCAAAAGTGTTACAAGAACAAAAGGCTTATGATAAGCAACAAGATGAAATAGCAAAGTTAGAAGATTTTGTTAAGCGTAATATTGTGCGTGCATCAACGACTAAGCGGGCACAATCACGTCGTAAGCAATTGGCGCGGATGACCCGGATTGAACCACCTAAGAATGAATCTGGGGTTGCCCACATTCAATTTATTGCTGATGAAGATTCAGGTAATGAAGTGTTGCGGGTTAAAGATGTGAAACTAGGTTATGATGCCACCCATGTGTTAGCCGAAAATGTTAACGTTGAGGTTGATAAGCAACATGCGGTGGCACTGGTAGGGCCTAATGGAATTGGTAAATCAACCTTTATTAAAACCATTTTGGGCAATATTCCACTCATAGCTGGACAAATTAAATTAGGTGCGAATGTAACGGTTGGTTACTATGACCAAGAGCAACAAACGTTAGATAGTAAAAAGACGGTTATTGATACGATTTGGGATGAACATCCAACTATGCCCGAAAAGGATGTTCGTTCAATTTTGGGTTCATTCATGTTTTCTGGTGAAGCAGTTGAAAAATTAGTTGCAGCCCTTTCTGGTGGTGAACGCGCTCGATTGTTATTGACTAAGTTAGCGCTAGAACACGCAAACTTTTTGATTTTGGATGAGCCGACAAATCACTTGGACATTGATTCACGAGAAGTTTTGGAAACAGCCTTGAATGAGTACAATGGTACGATTTTCTTTGTCTCTCACGATCGTTACTTTATCAATGAAGTTGCAACTGAGGTGGTTGAATTATCGCCAAATGGGACTCGATTCTTCGATGGTAATTATGATTATTATCTAGAAAAGACAGCTGATGAATCAAGTGAAATAACAAAGGTATCTAGTGCAGCAACAACAACTGATGATCAGAGGACGACTACTTCAGCCAAGGTATTGTCACGAACAGAGCAAAAGGAACGTCAGCGTGAGCAGCGTCGTTTAGAAAGAGCTGTGGCGGCGTTTGAAGAAAAAATGACGACCATTTCTGAAGAACGCGATACGGTAAATGAAGCATTAAATGATCCACAAAATGGTACTGATTTGACGAAACTTAATGAATTATCTGCCAAAATCGCTGAATTAGATGGGCAATTGAGCGAAGTTGAAGATCAGTGGACTGATGCTAGTTTAGAACTAGAAACGTTTTTAGATGAAAATTAAATTTAGAGAGCGAGAGCAAATCCTTTATATTGAAGGTTCAGCTTTTGCGAACGCGTTTATGCTATGAAAGTTACAAACTTATAATTCCAAAAAATTTAGCAAATAGAGGTTGGCACGTATTTTGTGCCAACCTCTATTTTTGTTTGAGAAACGTTTGCAAAAAATAGAGAATGTGTTATTATTAATAGTGTTGATTAGCACTTAGTATTAAAGAGTGCTAACGTATGAAAAAATAAACCTGTGGAGGTCAGATAACATGTTGAAGCCATTAGGAGATCGTGTTGTATTGCAAGTATCAGAAGCACCTGAGAAATCAGTTGGGGGAATTTTATTAGCTTCTAATGCACAAGAAAAGTCAGTTACAGGAAAGGTCGTTGCTGTTTCTACGCAATCAGTTGGTGATTTAGCAGCACCAACTGCAGTTAAAGAAGGCGATAGCGTTATTTTTGATAAGTATGCCGGTTCAGAAATGAGCATCGACGGTGTTGATTATTTAGTTGTTCACGAAAAAGATATTGTGGCTGTTTTATAATTTAAATAATTAATAAAGTAGAGAGGGTTAAAAATATGGCAAAAGATATTGAATTTGCAGAAGATGCACGTGCCAAGATGCAAGCTGGTGTTGATAAGCTTGCTGACACAGTAAAAACAACGATTGGTCCTAAGGGACGTAATGTTGTGATTGAGCAAAGCTATGGTGCACCAACTATTACTAACGATGGTGTGACAATTGCTAAGGCAGTTGATTTGGAAGACCACTTTGAAGACATGGGGGCTAAGTTAGTTGCTGAAGTTGCTTCAAAGACGAATGATATTGCTGGTGATGGAACCACCACTGCTACAGTTTTGGCACAAGCTATCATCAATGAAGGTATGAAGAACGTAACGGCTGGTGCTAACCCAGTTGGTGTACGTCACGGAATTGAATTGGCAACCAATGCAGCTGTTAAGGCATTGCATGATTTGTCAAAGACTGTTTCAACGCAAGAAGAAATTACACAAATTGCTTCAATTTCAGCTGCTAATGAAGAAGTTGGAAAGCTAATTGCTGAAGCAATGGAAAAAGTTGGTAATGATGGTGTTATTACTATTGAAGAATCAAAGGGTATTGAGACAACCTTAGACGTTGTTGAGGGAATGCAATTTGATCGTGGTTACATGTCACAATACATGGTCACCGATAACGATAAGATGGAAGCATCATTGGATAATCCATATATTTTGATTACTGATAAGAAGATTGGAAATATTCAAGATATTTTGCCAGTCCTACAGAGCGTTGTTGAACAAGGACGTGCTTTGTTAATTATCGCTGACGATGTGACTGGTGAAGCTTTGCCTACATTAGTTTTGAACAAGATGCGTGGTACATTCAACGTTGTTGCTGTTAAGGCACCTGGCTTTGGTGACCGTCGTAAGGCACAACTAGAAGATATCGCTGTGTTGACCGGTGGTACTGTGATTACTGATGACTTAGGCTTGAGCTTGAAGGATATGACAATTGATCAATTAGGACAAGCTGCTAAGGTTACAGTTACAAAAGACAATACAACTATTGTTGAAGGTAACGGTAATGCTGACAACATTAAAGAGCGTGTTGAATTGATTAAGGGTCAAATTGCTGAAACTACTTCTGACTTTGATCGTGAGAAGTTGCAAGAACGTTTGGCTAAGTTAGCTGGTGGTGTCGCTGTTGTTAACGTTGGTGCTGCTACAGAAACTGAGCTAAAAGAGCGTAAGTACCGTATTGAAGATGCTTTGAACGCTACTCGTGCTGCGGTTGAAGAAGGATTCGTTTCAGGTGGTGGTACTGCCCTAGTTAATGTTATTCCAGCTGTTGCAGCGTTGTCTGAAGAAGGCGATGTCCAAACTGGTATTAACATTGTTAAGCGTGCCCTAGAGGAGCCTGTACGTCAAATTGCCGAGAATGCTGGTGTTGAAGGTTCAGTGATTGTTAACCAATTGAAGACTGAAGAAATCGGTGTTGGTTATAATGCTGCTACTGGTGATTGGACTGATATGATTAAGGCTGGAATTGTTGACCCAACTAAGGTTACTCGTTCAGCTTTGCAAAACGCTGCCTCTGTATCAGCATTGCTATTGACGACTGAAGCCGTTATTGCTGATCAACCAACTGATGGTGCTGCACAAGCACCAGCCCAAGGTGGTATGCCAGGAATGATGTAATGATATCAGAAGGTGCAAAAGTTTAAATACTTTTTGCTGATGTGATATTTATTATAATTGCATATAAATTAATTGAGTTGAAGTTTGCCAATTTTAGTTGGTGGACTTCAGCTTTTTTATATGTCAGTTAGGTATCTAAGGCTGTCATAAAAAAGAAAAAATAAAAAGATAGACAATCGATAAGCTTAGAACTACAATAGGCACTTGTAGAAATGAAAAAAGGCTTTGTTCGCCTAATTTTTTACAAAATATTGAAAGAAAAATTAAATATTTAGGAGCAAAGAAATGTGGCCTTTATTTAAGCGTTTTTTAATTGGAAAACCATTAAAAACTTTGGATGAAAATGCACGTCAATTAAGTCGCACAAAAGCATTAGCTTTGTTATCATCTGATGCGTTGTCATCTGTTGCATATGGAACTGAACAAATCATTACAGTACTAGTTGCCATTGGTGGTGTTGCGACATTGTGGCTGCAATTGCCAGTTGTTGCGTTAGTACTAATTCTATTAGCAGCAATTACTTTGTCATATCGTCAAATCATTCATGCTTATCCCGCTGGTGGGGGTGCGTATTTAGTTACCTCAACTAACTGGGGACGGCATGCCGGCTTAGTTGCTGGTGGGTCTCTGTTAGTTGATTATATGCTGACGGTTGCAGTTTCAGTTGCTTCTGGAACTGAAGCGATTGTTTCAGCTATCCCAAGTTTGCACCCATACAGTGTCGCAATTGGGGTAATCATTATTCTGATATTAACGGGTATTAACTTACGTGGCTTACGTGAATCAGCCGGTGCTCTAATGGTGCCAGTTTATCTATTTATTGCAGTTATGGTTGTCATGATTCTATGGGGGCTCTACAATATTGTAACGGGTCAAGTCTCATATGACCCAACTACTCCTGAGCATATTACTACCGGCAGTGTTTCAATCTTATTGTTTTTGAAGGCTTTTTCTAGTGGATCATCTTCATTAACTGGTGTGGAAGCAATTTCGAATGCCGTACCTAATTTTAAAGAACCTAAAGCAAAAAATGCAGCCCTTACTTTGGTGATTATGGCATCAATTTTGGCTTTCTTCTTAGTAGGTGTGACATTGTTGTCATTCTTCTATGGTATTCGGCCAAATGCGCACGTAACAGTGTTGGCACAAATTGGGCAGCATGTCTTTGGCCATGGGGTATTCTTTTATATCTTGCAAATTGCTACTGCATTAATATTGGCGGTGGCTGCCAATACAGGATTCTCAGCGTTTCCACAATTAGCTTATAACTTGGCTAAAGATAAATTTATGCCACATAGTTACATGGATAAGGGTGACCGATTAGGCTATTCAAATGGGATTATGTCCTTAGCATTCGGTGCGATTGTGTTGTTAGTTATCTTTAAAGGCTCAACGGAAGCATTGATTCCACTATATGCAGTGGGTGTTTTTGTACCCTTTACATTGTCACAATCGGGGATGATTATTCATTGGTGGCGTGAACGTGATGGTCATTGGTTGACTAAATCATTAATCAACTTAATCGGCGCATTGATTTCGGCAGTGCTTGTTGTGACGTTATTTGCATTACATTTTGGTTCGGTTTGGCCATATTTAATTATTATGCCAATTCTAATCAGAATATTCTTGGTTATTAATCGTCATTACAAGTTAGTTGCTAAGCAATTGAAAGTATTATCATTAGAACCAATTAAAAGAAGTCATTACGATGGTGCCACAGTGATTGTTTTTGTTTCCAACTTTACGAAAGCGACGGCAGATGCTGTTGATTACGCACAATCTATTGGTGACAAAGTCTTAGCTATGCATGTTTCGTTTGATTCGAATCCACAAAAGGAACATCGTTTAGGTGTTGAATTTAAACGTGAGTTCCCAGAGGTACGGTATGTTGATATTCATTCATCATATCGTTCAATTACAAAACCAGCATTACGGTTTGTTGATGAAATTGCGAAAGGTACTCAGAAACGCAATCATTCGTTAACCATTTTGATTCCGCAGTTTGTGCCTAAGCATAGTTGGCAGAATGCATTGCATAATCAGAATAGTTTGAAGTTGCGGACGGCTTTGGCTTCACGTGATGTGACCG
Organism: Weissella sp. ESL1139; assembly: GCF_058506735.1. Taxonomy (NCBI): domain Bacteria; kingdom Bacillati; phylum Bacillota; class Bacilli; order Lactobacillales; family Lactobacillaceae; genus Weissella; species Weissella sp. ESL1139. The sequence goes on along the minus strand of NZ_CP196375.1, from coordinate 1,264,196 downwards.
TATCAACTTATTATTTCCATCTAAAAGAATAATTGAAGAAAACATATTCGTTAACGACCAAAATATGGTAAAGTTACGAATATGTTTTTTATTTTACATGGTTGTGGTAATCTAAATGAGATAAATAAAAATTAAGAAAGGCAACAAAAATGGAATATACGATAGATGATGTTCGTGATGAATTAAAAGATTTACGCGAACAAGTTCATACAGGTCAGCTATTTGATTCATTGGGAACTCAGATTGGTCGTTTGATTGATCAAATTGATTATGATGAACCTACCCATGTTGTTCAGTTGCCTGATGATCAAGCACAAAATATTAAGCAACGTATTTTAGGTTGGCAACAGACGATGTATGCGGGTCAACCTGTTAAAGTCAGCAATCAAGATGTTTTGGATCTACTAAGTGCTTTACGCCAAAGTGATCCGACTATTCGTGACAAGGGTGCTTTCTTTTTCATAAGTGATGGTTTGCAAAATGGTATTTTTGATCGCAATCAACTGTCATTGATGATTCGTTGTTTATTACAAGATAGTGTTTTATTCAGTCATATTGATGAGCAGGATAATGACGGCGTATTTTATCGTTCATTTGCTTTGTTTGTATTGTCAATGTTACGATATGCTAACCGTAAGGGGACACAACGGTTTATTAGTGATGATCTTGATGAAGAGTTATTTATTAACGTTGCCACTTATATGGTATTAGAACGAGACACACGGGGCTTTATAGGTGATAAAGGTTGGGCCCATGCTTTTATGCATATTGGCAATATGATGGCAGAATATACGCATGATAATAAAGTTCGTCGCGCTGATAAAATTTTTCTATTAACAATTTTGGTTGAAAAGTTTAAGCGACTAGAGACCCCACTAATTATGGGTGAGAATCGGCGCTTAATTAGTGTGATTACGGACTTAATTAATAAGAATGAGATATATGCTAAATATTTCTTGCAACAATTAAAGCAGTGGCGTCAAGAAATGACACGTCAAATGCAGCCGGAAACGGAAGGCGCATGGCACCGCTTGTATAATCAACAACGATTTTTGCAGGCTTTGATGACACGTCAGAATTTACCAAAAGAAATTTCAGACTATTTAAATGAGTCTCGGAGTTTTTAATAAAAAATGTCCCAAAAATCGGAATTGTGTGTTATACTTAGGTTTCCAGATAAATCAGTTTGACAATCAAGGGGAGAATAGCCATTATGTCAGAAAAATTAAATATTGCAATGTTGTTTGGTGGAAATTCATCTGAACACGACGTTTCAAAGCGCTCAGCTCATAACATTTATGATGCTATGGACAAGGAAAAGTACAATGTGACTGTATTTTTGATTTCAAAAGACGGTATCATGATTAACGCTAAAGATTCATGGCGCGTGTTTGAAGGGGAAGATGAAGACACAATTGTTGCAGCTGCTAAGGAAAACATGGATTTGTCTAATCCATTAGCACCAATTGCTGTGCTAGGAGATTTGGATGATATTGATTTCTTCTATCCAGTAGTACACGGTAACTTAGGTGAAGATGGTACTTTGCAAGCATTGTTCCGTTTGCTAAAGAAGCCTTACTTGGGTCCTGGTATTGCAGCATCAGCTATGTCATTTGATAAAGATTTGACAAAGCGTATTCTAAACCAAGCCGGTGTCCGCAACACAGATTATGTTTTGATTACTGATCAAAACTATAAGGATTACAGTTATGAAGATTTGACAGCTAAGTTGAAGTCAGACGTTTTGTTTGTTAAGGCTGCTAGTCAAGGATCATCAGTTGGTGTGTCACGTGTTACAAATGCCGAAGAGTATGAAACTGCTTTGAAAGATTCATTCCAGTATGATTATAAGATTTTGGTTGAAGGTGCGTTGGACCGACCACGTGAGGTATTTATCTCAATCTTAGGTAATGAAAACCCCCGTGCTTCACGTCTAGGTGGTATTGTATTACCTGAAGATGATATTTGGTATGACTACAACAACAAGTTTGTTGATGCATCAGGAATGGTATTTGAATTACCAGCTAAGATTGATGATGATCTTGCCGAAGAAATCACTGATATGGCTTTGCGTGCATACAAGGCATTAGGATTAGTCGGTTTGACTCGTATGGACTTCATGATTGATAAAAATGGTGTGCCATACTTAGGTGAGCCAAACACATTGCCTGGATTCACTAATATTTCATTGTATCCACAGATGTGGGAAGTTTCAGGAATCAGCTATACCAACTTAATTGATAAGTTGATTCAATATGGTATTGATGAATTTGAACGTGAAAATAAATTGTCATACGATTTCGTTTCACTTGGTGAAGAACACGTTGGTGAAAAGCAATATAATGCTGAAGTAACTAAATAGTCAAAGTAAATAAACCGCATCTCAAATGAGATGCGGTTTATTTATTGTTATAATGAGATACACGAGAGTTCTTTATAAAATCGCAAATTTAGCGTATACTTTAAACTAAGATTAATACTGGAAAAGGATAGAAAATGGCGAATTCATTTACCCCAACGTGGATGATTGACGCAATTTATTGCGTAACCCCCGCACAATTACAACAGCATAATATTAAGGCTGTTTTAACAGATTTAGATAACACTTTAGTTGCTTGGAATAATCCAGACGGTACTCAAGAATTACATGATTGGTTACTAGAGATGAAACAAGCACAAATCCCCGTTTTGATTGTTTCTAATAATTCAGCATCCCGGATCGCCCGCGTTGCTGATCCATTACAACTAAACTTTGTGTCACGTGCTTTAAAGCCAATGACGCGAGGCTTAAATGAAGCAACCAAAATGTTACAACTAAAGCCTAGTGAAGTCGTTATGGTTGGTGATCAGTTATTAACCGATGTTTATGCAGCGAATAACGCTGGTATGCGAAGTATTTTAGTTAAACCTTTAATTGAAACAGATCAATGGAACACCAAGATTAATCGTTTCTTTGAAAAGGGCGTAAAAAAGAATATGTTAAAGAGCAATCCAAAATTGCAATGGAGGAAACAACTTGATTAGTGAAGAAACAGTACGTCAATATCTCGATGAAGGTTTACGCTGTATTGGCTGTGGTGCTTTAATTCAAACTGAGCATAAAGATGAGATTGGTTATACACCAATGTCAGCACTTTTAAAGAGCTTTGAGAATGATGAAGTGTTTTGCCAACGTTGCTTCCGACTACGTCATTATAATGAAATTCAACCCGTTAATTTGACTGATGACGATTTTCGTCGTTTGTTAGAACAAATTGCTGATACAAACTCATTGGTTGTTTATGTGATGGATGTCTTTGATTTTTCAGGATCATTGATTCCAGGTTTGCATCGTTTCGTTGGTAACAATGATATTTTATTAGTTGGTAATAAAGTTGACGTGCTACCACGTTCATTAAAGCGCAGTAAAATTAAGGATTGGATGCGCCAACAAGCTAACATTGCTGGTTTACGTCCTATTGACGTTGCCTTAGCCTCTGGGAAAAATGGTGAGGCAATTGAGCGGTTATTAGATTTAATTGCTAAATACCGTAATGGTCGTTCAGTTTATGTGGTTGGTGTTACAAATGTTGGTAAGTCAACGTTGATTAATCAAATTATTAAGTCGGTGACTGGTGATCGGCATGATGTTATTACAACGTCACGCTTCCCAGGTACGACCCTAGATCGAATCGAAATTCCGTTGGATGATGATAGTAATATCATTGATACGCCAGGAATTATCCATCAAGATCAAATGGCACATTATTTAAGTGCTAAAGATTTGAAGTATGTTTCACCTCAAAAAGAAATCAAGCCTAAAACATTCCAGTTGAATGCAGGACAAACCTTATTTATGGGTGCTTTAGCTCGTTTTGATTATATTCAAGGTGAGCATACTGGAATTACGGCATATTTTGAAAATAATTTATTAATTCATCGTACGAAATTAGCAAATGCTGGTGAATTCTATCGCAAGCATGCTGGCGAATTATTAGCGCCACCAACAGCTGATAATTTAGAAACGTTGCCACCATTGCAACGTTATGAATTTAAAACAACAGAAAAGACAGATCTTGTGATTGATGGGTTAGGTTGGTTAACCGTACCAGCTGATACTGTCGTCGCAGGCTGGGCACCAAAGGGTGTTTCAGTATTAACAAGAAGGGCAATGATTTAAAATATGATATCTCTACGTGGAAAACAAAAACGTTATTTACGTGCGTCAGCACATGACATGCGACCACTATTTAGTGTCGGCAAGCAAGGCTTAACGGAGAATTGGTTGCGTCAATTAGAAGATGCGATTAATAAACGTGAGCTATTTAAAGTCAATATCTTGCCTAATTCAGATGTTGGTATAGATGAATTAAAAGCATTTATTGAGGACAATTCAGATATTCAAGTTGTCCAAACAATTGGGCACACTTTAGTATTATTTGGCGAGTCAAGTGAGAAAGAAAATCGTCACTATTCAGTGGCGGTGCAGAAAATTTAAATAATAAGCAATGGGAGATGGCTTATGGTAGCAACAATTCAACAATTTGTTACGCAGCTTCAATTAGAACCAGAAACTGCTAATAAAAAGAAAAAAATCGGAATTATTGGTGGCACTTTTAATCCACCACATGTGGGTCATCTCATCATCGCTGAACAAGTTGCAGATAAATTGGGGCTTGATAAGGTGTTTTTTATGCCGAATGCCAAGCCACCACATGTTGATCCTAAGGGTGCTATTAATCCAATTGATCGTGCTCGGATGGTACAAGCCGCCATTGCAGGTAATAGTCGCTTCGATATTGAATTATTAGAAGTACAACGCGGTGGTAAAAGCTATACGTATAACACCATGTTGCAATTGAAGCTAGAACATCCTGATTATGAGTACTACTTTATCATCGGTGGGGATGAGGTTGCCTATCTAAAAACATGGTATCGCATTGATGATTTACTACGTTTGGTAAAATTTGTCGGGGTTAATCGACCAGGGCAACCTAGAAATTCACCTTATCCGATTATTTGGGTTGATGTGCCAGATTTGGTAATCAGCTCTACTGATATCCGACAACGCATTAGTCATCATCAAAGTGTACGTTATTTAGTACCTGACTTGGTGGCCGCTTATATTGTAGAAAATGGGTTATATTTAAATGACAGATAAACTAATTTATACAAAAAATATTTTTGCAGGTACACGTGAAGCCTTAATTGATAAGGTTTCACAAGCTTTGTCAACAAAACGTTTTGAACACGTGCTACGTGTGGAAGACATGACATTGCAACTAGCTAATCAATGGGGTGTTGATGCTGAATTGGCTTCAATTGCAGCATTAACGCATGATTATGCAAAAGAACGGCCTGATGAAGACTTTCTAAACAAAATTGTTGAAAAGCAATTGGATCCTGATTTAGTAAATTGGGGTAATAATATTTGGCACGGTGTGGTTGGTGCAGAAATGGTTAAAGATGAACTTGGCATTGCCCATGAAGACATTTTGAACGCCATTCGCCAGCACACAACTGGGGCCACAATAATGACAAAACTCAGTCAAATATTATATATGGCTGATTATATTGAAGCAGATAGAGAATTTCCTGGGGTAGAAGAAGTACGTGCGTTAGCTTTTGAAGATTTGGCAGCCAGTGTTGGTTGGCAAACCGCACATACGTTACGCTTCTTAGTTTCTAAGAATGTTAGAATCTATCCAGGAACGCTATTAACTTATAATACATGGAGTGTTGATAAATAATGACGAATGTGAATGATATGCTAGAAGTGGCAGTTAAGGCTGCGGATGGTAAACGTGCGGAAGATTTGGTTGCATTGGATATTCATGAATTAAGTATTATTACAGATGATTATCTAATCTTAAGTGCACCAACTGAGCGTCAAGTAGTTGCGATTGCTGATGAAATTATTGATAAAATGGCTGAAGCAGGCTTTGATCTAAATCGTCAAGAAGGTCGTCAAGAAGGTCAATGGATTTTGCTAGACTTTGGTGATTTGATTGTACATGTTTTCAAATCAGAAACACGTGATTTTTATCGTCTTGAAAAGACTTGGCAAGCTGCTCCTGAAGTTGCAATTGATCAATGGATTATTAAGGAAGATTTCTAATGAATTACCAAACATTTGCGAAGCTATATGATGATTTGTTTGATGAAGAAGCCTATGAAGATTGGTTAACGTATGCCCAAAATAATATTAAGTCGCAAGATGGCAAATTATTGGAGCTAGCAGGTGGTGCAGGCCGTCTAGCAATTTTATTGCGCCAAAATGGTTTTAAAGATGTGACAGTTTTTGATTTATCACCAGAAATGTTATCGCTTGCTGTTCAACATGCGCAAGAAGCTAACCTTGATTTGCCTTTAATTGAAGGTGATATGCGTGAATGGTCAGATTTAAAACAAAAGTATACGACCATCACATCATTTGCGGATTCGTTTAATTACCTAGCTAATACGCAAGAAATGTTAGCAACTTTTAAGCAAGTTGCTAAACATCTTGAGCCAAATGGTCAATTTTTATTTGATGTCATTTCACCATGGCAAACAGATGTTTATTATCCTGGTTACATGTTTAATTGGCACGATGAAGAGACTGCTTTTATGTGGTCATCATATGGTGTCGAAGGCATGCCACACACTGTTGAACATGAATTAACATTTTTCGTTTATAATGAAGAAATTGATGGTTATCAACAGTTGCAAGAAATTCATACGGAAAGAACTTATGATTTGGCAACATATCAACGTTTGTTGCAAAAAGCTGGTTTTAAGGACATCAAAGTCACGGCTGATTTTGGTCGTAGTGAGGTGACTTCAGATACAGATCGTTGGTTCTTTAGTGTCACTAAAGCATAGAGGAAATAGATTGTCATGAAAGCAGTTGGGATTGTAGCTGAATATAATCCATTCCATAATGGACATGCCTATCAATTAGCACAGGCTAAAAAAATTACCGGTGCTGATGCAGCGGTTGTGGTGATGTCTGGTAACTTTGTCCAACGCGGACTACCGGCAATCTTTGATAAATGGCAACGTGCTAAGTTAGCCCTTACTGGAGGTGCTGATGTTGTATATGAACTACCATTTGCTTTTGCTGTGCAACCTGCGCATATATTTGCGCGTGGTGCCGTGCAAATTTTAGTGGCCGCTGGTGTGGACACAATTGCTTTTGGTGCAGAACATGCGAATATAGATTTTCTTGCTTTGGCGCAAAAGGCGCAAAAAAAATTAGCGCAAAATGGCGCGTTTAAAAGTGACTATACGCAAACTTATGCAACTATTTTTAACGATATTTTAGCTGAAATAACTGGTGAACGATTATCGAATCCTAATGATTTATTAGGCTTTGCTTATGCCATGGCCGTTATTGATTTAGGTTATAGTGATTGCGTAAAATTAGCGCCCATCCAGCGACAAGGGGCCGATTACCATCAAACTGGTATTACCGATGCGCATATTGCAAGTGCAACCGCGCTACGTCAATTGATGTCCCAACATGTTACCGCCACTGAATTTGAAAATTTTGTTTCAAAACCGGCAGCTAAAGTAATGGCAGTTGGTACTCAGGTCAAAGACTGGGAAACGGCTTGGTATCCATTATTACAATATAAGGTCCTCACATCGCCAGTTAGCCAACTAGAACAAATTTATCAATTGACGGATGGACTAGCTTATCGCTTGCAAAATCAAATGATGCATCATACGCGTGCGGATTACCAGACGTTTATGACAAACTTCAAAAGTAAACGTTATACGTGGTCGCGATTACAACGAACGAATCTTTATACGTTATTGAATATTAAGCAAACAGAAATGCTGCAAGCATTGCACCACCCATATTTGCGACTGTTAGGCGCAACGAAAATGGGACGGTTGTTTATTAGACAGCAACGTACTGAAGTGCAGCTACCCGTAATTAATCACGTTACCCAAGATATGTTGGGTGGCATTTTAGCACTAGATTATCGAGCTGGTAAGCTTTATGAACTCATGACAAAAGAGCCAATGCAACAGGCAATGGATACAGGACGGATACCTGCATTTTATGAATAAGAAAGGAACTGGATATGAAGTGGCAATTTTCGGAATTACAAACTTATAAAGATGAACCACTACAATTTAATGAGACCGTCACACTACCGGATAATCTCGTTAATAAATTTAGTGATGTGATTAAAGACTTAACGCCCATTAAAGTAAATGGTTTTGCTCAAAGTGATGATGGTGACATCTTAATCCACGCACATGTTACTGGTGAATTAGTAACACCTTCAACAAGATCATTAGCACCAGTAACCTTACCAATTGACATGGATATTGATGAAATTTATATCAAAGATAAGCAACACGAGAGTCGTTATGCTGATGAAGAGTCAGTCATTTTGGTTGAAGATGGTGTCATTAACTTTGATGAAGCATTATTAGAATATATTGTGTTATCAATTCCAATGCAAGTCCTAACTGATGAAGAAGAAAAAAGTGATGTTATGCCATCAGGACAAGATTGGTCAGTTATTTCTGAAGATACTTATGAAAAACAAAAGCAAGCAACTGAAGAAGAAAATACGCCATTGTCAGGATTGGCTGATTTATTTAAAGAGTAATGCATTGGTTGGTAATGACTATTTGCGATGTATATTGATGGAAATGAGGCCAGAGCAGAATAAGTTCTGGTCTTGTTTATTAGAGAAAGGATGATGAGATATGGCTAAATCAAAAACGACTCCAATGATGGCGCAATATAATGAAATTAAAGCGCAGTATCCGGATGCTTTTTTGTTTTATCGTTTGGGTGATTTTTATGAGTTGTTTAATGATGATGCAGTCGTTGGTTCACAACTTTTAGAATTAACGTTAACACAACGTAATAAAAATTCGGCTGAACCAATTCCAATGGCTGGTGTTCCACATCATGCTGCCCAAAATTACATTGATATTCTGGTGGACAAAGGCTATAAAGTTGCGGTTGTTGAACAGATGGAAAATCCTGCCGATGCAGACGGCATGGTTAAACGTGAAGTGGTGCAATTAGTAACACCGGGAACTCGGATGAAAAATTCAGCTGATGCAGCTAAAGAAAATAATTATTTGGTTGGCTTGTCAGTGGCACCACTGGATTGTTATGGCTTAGCCTATACAGATCTGTCAACAGGTGAGGTCAAAGCAACTAGTTTACAAGGTCTAAACAGTGTTTTAAATGAAATCAGTCGTTTAGAAACAAAAGAGGTTGTTACTAGTGATGATTTACCCAATGATTTACAGGCAAGTTTGACGAATCTTGGGATTCTTGTTTCAACTGCCAAAGCAGAAACCACCACGCATGCTGAGATTACCTATTTAACGCAAAATCTGCAAGATGCTAATCTTGAAGCAGCTGCTAATACCTTATTGAATTATCTATTTGATACGCAAAAACGTTCTCTAGATCACTTACAACAAGCAACTGCCTATGAGGTAGCCCAATATCTGAAGATGGATCGCCATTCACGTGCCAATTTAGAGTTAACGACTAATTTGCGGACGCAACAACGGTCAGGTACTTTACTTTGGTTGCTTGATGAAACCAAAACGGCTATGGGTGGTCGTACATTAAAGCAATGGTTAGAACAACCTTTGTTGGATACTAATACCTTAAATCAACGTTACGATAAGATTGGTGAGTTGATTAATGAATTCTTTGGGCGTTCAGCCTTGCAAGAAGCGTTACAATCTGTCTATGATTTGGAGCGCTTAGCTGGTCGTATTGCCTATGGTACAGCAAATGGTCGTGACTTATTACAATTACGTCGTTCATTACAACAAGTGCCTGAAATTTTGAGCATTTTAGATGATTTTGATCCAGCTATCTTTGGTGAATTACGGACACGTATTGACCCAGTGGCTGATATTGAAACATTGATTGGTGAGGCGATTACAGACGAACCACCAATTTCAGTTACTGATGGTGGTGTAATTCGAACGGGATACAATGAGCAGTTAGATAAATACCGTGATGTTATGACTAACGGTAAAACATGGTTAGCTGAATTAGAAGCTCATGAGCGTGAAGCAACAGGGATTAACTCATTAAAGATCGGATTTAATAAAGTATTTGGTTATTACATCGAGGTCACTAAAGCAAATATTGATAAGTTAGACTCTGGTCGTTATACACGTAAGCAAACCTTGGTTAATGCGGAACGTTTCATTACACCAGAACTAAAAGAACGTGAACAAATGATTTTAGAAGCTGAAACCAAGTCAAGTGAGCTTGAATATCAAGTGTTTACGACTGTTCGCCAAACAATCAAAGAAAATATTCATCGTATTCAAAACTTGGCAGCCAATATCGCCCAACTTGATGTTTTACAGGCATTAGCAACCGTTGCTGAGAAATATCATTTTGTGCGACCAACGTTGACTGATGAATCAGTAATTGATATTAAGGATGGTCGTCATCCGGTTGTTGAAAAAGTTTTGGGTCATCAAGAGTATGTGGCAAATGATGTCACTATGTCCAAAGATGATACCATCTTGTTGATTACGGGACCTAACATGTCTGGTAAGTCAACTTATATGCGGCAGTTAGCTTTGATTGTCGTGATGGCTCAAATTGGTTCTTTTGTACCGGCTACAGCGGCCGTCTTACCAATCTTTGACCAAATTTTCACGCGTATCGGGGCTGCTGATGACTTAATTTCAGGAAATTCAACGTTCATGGTCGAAATGGCTGAAGCAAATACTGCGTTGCAAAATGCTACCAAACATTCATTGATCTTGTTTGATGAACTGGGGCGTGGTACCGCAACTTATGATGGCATGGCTTTGGCACAAGCAATTATTGAATATGTTCATGAACATACGCATGCTAAAACATTGTTCTCAACCCATTATCATGAATTGACGGCATTAGCTGATGAATTGTCTGAGTTACAAAATGTGCATGTTGGGGCTAACGAGCAAAATGGCGAATTGATCTTTTCGCATAAGATATTGCCTGGACCAGCAGATCAAAGTTATGGTATCAACGTTGCGAAATTAGCTGGTTTACCAGAGTCATTAATTGAACGTGCTGACCAAATTCTTAATAATTTGGAAGAACAAGATGTTTCTCTAAAGACGACACCAATAGATCAACCGGCACTAGCTGATACAAAGGTTAATTTGGCTGATTCAGAAGCCGCTGATGAGCCAAAGGTGCCAGTTGAAGAGGCACCACAACACGTAACGGATAACGGCCAATTAGATTTATTTACGTTTTGTGATCCAATTGATCCAAAAGCCGAACAAATGTTGGCCGAGTTGAAACACATTAATGTTGCAACCATGACGCCATTACAAGCCTTAATGAAATTGAATGAATGGCAACAAAGTATACAATAATCGATTAGGGGTGAGAACATGACTGAGATTCATGAATTATCAGATATTTTAGCAAATCAGATTGCTGCTGGTGAGGTGATTGAGCGACCTAGTTCAGTGGTTAAAGAATTAGTCGAAAATGCACTGGATGCACAAGCAACCCAAATTGATATTTTAGTAGAAGAAGCCGGTATCAAATCTATTCGGGTGATTGATAATGGGGTAGGTATTGAAAGTGATCAAGTTGTGAAAGCCTTCTTACGGCATGCAACTTCAAAGATTAGTTCTCGTCAGGATTTATTTCGCGTCCATTCACTTGGCTTTCGTGGTGAGGCTTTACCCTCAATTGCATCTGTAGCGGATGTTGTTTTGCAAACGGCAACTGCTGATGCAAAGGAAGGGGTTAAAATTCATTATCGTGGTGGTGAATTATTAAATGAGACCGGAACAAATGCCCGGGTTGGGACTGATATTTTAGTAACCGACTTATTTTTTAATACACCAGCAAGATTAAAATATTTGAAGTCTCAGGCAACTGAATTGTCTAAGATTGTCGATGTGATTAACCGTTTAGCCATGAGTTACCCACAAGTCGCGTTTCATCTCGTACACAATGATAAAGAACTTTTACAAGCAGCCGGTAACAATAACTTGCAACAAGTAATTGCTAGTGTTTATGGTTTGCAACAAGCTAAAAAAATGTTAGCTGTTTCCAATCAGGATAATGATTTTGAAGTTAATGGTTATATTTCTTTGCCTGAGTTAACTCGGTCTAATCGTTCATATATATCAATTTTGATTAATGGTCGTTTTGTTAAAAACTACAACTTAAGTAAGGCAATCATTAAAGGCTATGGCTCGAAGTTAATGATTGGTCGTTTCCCAATTGCCGTTTTGCAAATTAAAATGGATCCATTACTTGTTGATGTTAATGTCCATCCACAAAAGCATGAAGTCCGACTTTCAAAAGAAAATCAGTTGATGGCATTGATTGAAGAAATGATTGTGGCACGCTTTACAAATCAAAATTTGATTCCAGATGCCTATGATAACTATATGCAAGATAAAATGTCTGACGAAGTTGAACCTGCCGTTGATAATCAACAATTTATGGCTCAGTTGCAGCGCATCTCGGGTACGCACGATACAGCAAACACTGATAGTGAGCAACCACAAAGTGATGTAGTTGCTGATGAAAACAACGCTGGTCAGGCATTGCCTGATGAAACTGAAACGGTACAGTCTCAAGAGGCAACGTCATCAGTAGCAAATGATGTACAACCGATTGTAGTTACTAAAGCATCTGATTTAAATTCAAATACAGTTAAGCATTTTACGAACAAGTATAAACTTGAAGAACCAGTTCAGCCGTTTACTGAATTTGCTGATGCAACGCCAGCTGCTGAAGTGCCATTAGATTGGTCTAACCAAAATGATGTGTTGACTGAGCCAATGAAGACTGGTTTTCCAGAGTTGCAATATATTGGTCAAATGCATGGGACATTTTTGTTTGCCCAAGCGGAAGATGGCTTTTATATTGTTGATCAACACGCTGCTCAAGAACGGATTAAATATGAATATTATCGTGAGGAAATCGGTAAGATTGGCCTTGATAGTCAGCGTTTGTTAGTACCAATTGTTTTGAGTTATCCTAAAATCGATATTTTAAAAATTCAAGCGCATGAAGAAGAGCTGCAAAACGTTGGTTTAAACTTAGAACCATTTGGGGATGACGCCTTAATTGTGCGTGAACACCCAGCTTGGTTTGAAAAAGGCCAAGAGGAAGATACAATTCGTGAAATGATTGATTGGCTATTGCGTGATGGTAGCATTACAACGAAAGCCTTTCGTGAAAAGACCGCTATCATGATGTCATGTAAACGGTCCATTAAAGCGAACTGGTCGTTGAACGATTATGAAGCACGTGGGTTGTTGCAACAATTATCAAAAGCTAAAAATCCATATAATTGTCCGCATGGTCGGCCGGTTTTGGTATCATTTACTAATACAGATATGGAAAAAATGTTTAAACGCATTCAAGATTCCCATGAATCATGGGTTGAATATGATAACCATCCATTTTAATTAATAGAAGCACAAGGGGAAATAAGAGTATGAAAGCCAGAGTATTTTTTGCCACGATTACTGGTAATAATGAAGATGTGGCTGATGTCATTGTCGATACTTTTAAAGCGTCAAACGTTGATGTCACCAAAGAAGATATCCAATTAATTGATCCACAAGATATTTCAAAAGATGAAACGGATATTGTCGTCGTTGTACCATACACTTTTGATAAGGGCTCATTGCCTGATGAAGCATTAGATTTTTATGAAGATTTAGCTGATACTGATCTAACGGGTATTGTGTATGGTGTTTCAGGATCAGGTGATGATTTTTATGGTGATGATTTTGCTGTTGCCATCGATAAATTTGAACAACAATTTGAAAAAACTGGTGCAACAAAGGGTGCTGAAGGCGTCAAAGTTAATTTGAGTCCAGATAAGGCAGCGACTGAAGCATTGCAAGCATTTACTAAAGCGTTGATTAAAACGGTGCAAGCATAATTAAAATTAAAGGTTTAAATTTTAATTTTTTCAGGTATAATGTAAGACGAATATAAAAACGTTGAAGAAAACACGTCGTTTAACAAATTATGTTTAAAGAGAGCCAAGGTTGCTGGGAATTGGTAGCATGAAATAAACGGTACTATTTCGGAGTGTGCTATGTTTCAAGTAGCAACGTTTCCCGCGTTAAGGGATACTAGAGTGTATAACATGATTGTTATAAAATTCGGGTGGTACCGCGTTTAAGCGCCCCGTTATCAGATTATCCTGATAGCGAGGCGCTTTTTGTTTTAGATATGTTGATTCACCACAATAAAAAGGAGTAATAGCTATGGCAGATGTACAAATTACGCTTCCAGATGGTGCGCAAAAGGCGTTCTCAGAAGATACAACACCAATGGAAATTGCAAAAAGCATTTCAACTTCATTAGCCAAAAAGTCTGTTTCTGGTAAGTTAAACGGTCATTATGTTGGTATGAAGGATCCGATTAAAGAAGGTGGTCAATTTGAGTTGATCACAAAGGATGATGAAGAAGGTTTGCGTTTACTACGTCATTCAGTATCACATTTGTTGGCGCAAGCATTAAATCGTTTGTACCCTGACCAAATTCATTATGGTGTTGGTCCAGCTATTGATAATGGTTTTTACTACGATACTGATAAAGTTGAGGGTAACCAAATTTCAGTTGATCAATTCCCTGAAATCGAAAAAATGATGAAGCGCATTGTTAAGGAAAATCTACCAATCGTTTCACGCGAAATCACACGTGATGAAGCCTTGGATATGTTTAAAGACGATCCTTATAAGATTGAATTAATTAATGATTTGCCAGATGACGAGCCAATTTCAATTGCTGTTCAAGGTGAGCACGTTGAATTGGATCGTGGTGGTTTAGTACCAGCAACTGGTTGGATTAAGCATTTTAAGTTGACTTCAGTTGCTGGAGCATATTGGCGTGGTAAGTCTTCAAATCCAATGTTGCAACGTATTTACGGAACAGCCTTTTGGAATGCTGAAGACTTGGATGCTGAATTAAAGCGTCGTGCTGAAGCTAAAGAACGTGATCACCGTAAGATTGGTGCTGATCAAGATCTATTCTTTACATCTCAAGAAGTGGGTGCCGGATTAGCCGTTTGGATGCCAAATGGTGCTGCTATTCGTCGTACTCTAGAGCGTTACATTGTGGATCGTGAAGTACAAGACGGTTACCAACACGTTTACACACCAATCTTGTCAAACCTAAATTTGTATAAGCGTTCAGGTCACTGGGACCACTACCGCGATGACATGTTCCCACCAATGGATATGGGGGATGGCGAATTCCTAGAATTACGTCCAATGAATTGTCCGTCACACATCATGGTCTTCAAGCACCACCAACGTTCATACCGTGACTTGCCATTCCGTGTTGCTGAACTTGGTATGATGCACCGTTATGAGAAGTCAGGTGCTTTGACCGGTTTGTCACGTGTTCGTGAAATGACCTTAAATGATGGCCACACATTCGTGATGCTTAACCAAATTGAAGATGAATTCAAGAAGATTTTGCAATTAATGGTCGATGTTTACAAGGACTTTGACATTACAGATTATCGTTTCCGTTTGTCGTATCGTGATCCAGAAAATACTGAAAAGTACTTTGATGATGACGAAATGTGGGAGAAAGCCCAAACTATGTTGAAGGCAGCCATGGATGACATGGGTCTTGAGTACTTCGAGGCGGAAGGTGAAGCTGCCTTTTACGGTCCAAAGCTTGATGTACAAATCAAGACAGCATTGGGTGGTGAAGAAACATTATCAACCATTCAATTAGACTTCTTGTTACCAGAACGTTTTGATGTTAACTATGTTGGTGCAGATGGTGAGATGCATCGTCCAGTTATGATTCACCGTGGTATTATTTCTACGATGGAGCGTTTCACAGCATACTTGACTGAAATGTACAAGGGTGCTTTCCCAACATGGTTGGCACCACATCAAGTACGGATTATCCCAGTTAACCGTGAAGCACATGGCGAATATGCACAAGCTTTGGCTGATCGTTTGGTTAAGCAAGGTATCCGTGCTGAGTATGATGGACGTAATGAGAAGTTGGGTTACTTAATCCGTAATGCGCAATCACTGAAGATTCCATATACTTTGGTAATTGGTGATGAAGAAGTTTCAAATGATACGGTTACAATCCGTCGTTTTGGTTCTCGTGATACGACAGAAAAAACTGTTGATCAATTTGAAAAAGATTTGCTAGCTGATATTGCTAATCATTCACGTGCATTAGACACATTAGAAAAAGCCGTTAAAGGTGAATAATCAATATTAGAGACTAGGATGTTTTTACATTCTGGTCTTTTTTATTGCAAAAGCGGTTGTTTTGGTATACAATTGGTCTATACCAAAAAGAGATAAGAGGATGATCGACATGAAGATTATTGAAGTAAAAGATCAACAAGCAGGTGGAAAAGTAGGCTTTGATATTTTTAAAGAAGCCTTAGAAAATGGTGCCCAAGTTTTTGGATTAGCAACCGGATCAACGCCAGTGTCAATCTATAAGGAACTATCAGCTAGTGACTTAGATTTTTCTGATAAAATTTCAATTAATCTTGATGAGTATCAAGGATTAGCTGGTAACCATGACCAAAGTTACCGTTACTTTATGGATGAGCATTTATTCAATCAAAAGCCATTCAAAGAAACTTATGTGCCTAATGGACTAGCTGAAGATGTTGATGTTGAGACAAGTCGTTATGACAAAGTGATTGCTGATAATCCAATTGATTTACAACTTCTTGGCTTAGGACAAAATGGTCATATTGGTTTTAATGAACCAGGGACACCTTTTGATGCAAAAACACGCGTCGTTGATTTAACACCATCAACAATTGCTGCAAATGCTCGCTTCTTTGCTAGTGAGGATGATGTACCACGTCATGCGCTTTCAATGGGTATAGGAAGCATCATGCAATCAAAACAAATTTTGTTAGTTGCCTATGGTGTAAATAAAGCTGATGCAATTGCTGCAATGATTGAGGGTCCGGTCACAACCGATGTACCTGCGAGTGTTCTACAAAACCATCCTAATGTAACTGTGATTGTTGATGAAAGTGCCGCAGCAAAGTTACAAAATCGTGATGCAATCATTAAGGTTGATTAAAGCGATATCATGATAGCAGACTGTACCATACAAGGTGCGGTCTTTTTTATTTGTTTACTATCTAGTGTCTAGTGTAAAGCATAGGGTGTGTGCTAAACTTATATATAAAGTTAAAGAAGAGGGGATAACCCATGGACATGACAGGGAATGATTTCATTGAGATTTTAACCAATGAAACATACGAAACAGCAACCTTTGAAGCTGCTGATCAGGCAACAATTAATTTAGATGAATTGTTTGCTGATGTTGAGAAAAAGGCGACAGCCAGTCAAATTTTTAGTAGTTCTTTGGTTATTAACGAAGAAGAACCAATTATTTTGCGTGTAGAAGCTAGTCTCATCAATTTACCATTACGGTATACAAATGCAATTCGTAAGATTGTCGTCAATGACGAAGCAAGTGATGTTTCACTTTATATGATAGTGGAGCACCCACTAGTGACGAAATCACATTTAATTATTAAAAAAGCAGCGTCGATGCAATCATTTGTTGATGATCCAACATCAGTTGAAGAAAAAATCGCAACATTTTTCAATGAACAGATTGCACAAATTAATGAGAATAAGATTGCTGCCGAAAAAGCTGCCGCTGAGGAAGAACAAGCAGCATCAAGTGAAGAATCTGAATAGTCAATAATTGTCGTTGATGTAAAGGGGTTAAGATCATGAAACATAATGTTATTGCTTCACACAAAGTGATTGGGACAATTGTTGGGATTATTGTTTTTATAATTCTGTTTAAATATCTTGCCGTACAGGTTGGTGACACGCATGATAATGCTACGTTAGCACATGCCTGGTTATCATTAATAACTGCCATCTTTGGTCCGATTGCGGGGGCGGCAACGGCGTTTATTGGTCACGCAACGAGTGACTTTATCACTACCGGTGGCACGGTTTGGTGGACCTGGACAATTGCTGATGGTTTATTCGGATTATTTATCGGATTAATCAGTAAGCGTTTGCGTATCTTGATTGGTAAATTAACAACCCATAAGTTAGTGATGTTTAATGTTTGGCAGTTAATTGCTAACATTGTCGTCTGGCTGGTCATTGCCCCATTAGGTGATTACTGGGTATATAATTTATCATTAGGCGTTGCACTCAAAGAAGGCGCCTTGATTGTGTTGGTTAATTTCTTAACCATTGCTATATTTGGGACATTACTATTAAAGATTTATCAGCGTTATTGTGTTGATTAAAGATAAAAATTTATGCAGTACTGATAATTAAAAGAACTGGATTAATATAAGCGAATAAAATCGTTCATTAAAGCGATTTATTCGCTTTTTTATATGATTTGCAACGTGGTGAAAACTAAAATTTTGTGATAGAATTTATGCAATAAGAATGAATAAAAGTGAGGTTAACATGGCCAAAATTATTGATGGGAAAGCAATTGCTAAGCAACTACGAGCAGTTGTCGCAACACAAACGACAGTTTTAAAAGAACAGTCAGTAGTACCTGGATTAGCCGTTATTTTAGTCGGAGATGATCCAGCTAGTGCCATTTATGTACGTAATAAAGAACGTGCAGCAGCTAAGGTTGGTGTTAACGCACAAACCTTTAGATATCAGAATGATGCAACTGAAGCTGAAATTTTGGCTAAAGTTGATGAATTAAACCAAGATAAAGCAATTGATGCAATTTTGGTACAAAGTCCGGTACCAACACAAATAGATGAACAAAAAGTTCAAGAAGCAATTTTACCAGCTAAAGACGTTGATGGTTTTCATCCAGAAAATAGTGGTCGTTTATTTGCAGGTCAAAATGGTTATTACCCAATCGCTAATACACCACGCGGCATTATGACGTTGTTACAGCATGAAAATATTCCTTTAGAAGGAAAACATGCTGTGGTAATTGGTCGTTCGATTTTGGTTGGTCGTCCGATGTTTGCACTGTTACAGAAAGCTAATGCGAGTGTAACGCTGTTGCATCGCTATACATCAGCTGATTTACGCCGCCAGTTGTTGGCAATCGCTGATATTGTTGTGGTAGCAACTGGTGTGCCTGACTTGATTATGGGAGCAGATTTGAAACCTGGTGCAACGGTGATTGACGTTGGTATGAATCGCTTACCTGATAATCGTTTGGTGGGGGATGTAAATTTTGCTACGGCTGAAAAGGTTGCCGGGGCAATTACCCCAGTCCCAGGCGGTGTCGGTCCGATGACCATTGCAACGCTACTAGAAACAACTGTAGAACTAGCTGCAAGTCATCATCATATAGAATTGGAGCAAGGATGGCAGAATATTTAACAGTTTCAGCATTAACGGCGTATTTAAAACGTAAATTTGTTGCCGATCCATATCTAAAAAAAGTGTATGTGACCGGAGAAATTTCTAATTTCCGGCAACGAACCGGGCATCAATATTTTAAAATTAAAGATGATCAAGCAGTACTTTCAGTCACAATGTTCAAAAATGCTTTCAATCGGCTAAAGTTTCAATTAGAACCGGGGATGAAAGTAAACATTGTGGGACATATTGATTTGTATGCACCAAATGGTTCGTACAGTTTAATTATTGAATCAATTGAACCCGATGGCGTTGGTGCATTATATCAAGCTTATGAACAATTAAAAAATAAACTAAGTCAAGAAGGTTTATTTGATCAACGCCATGCTGAAATACCACGTTTTCCTAAAAAAATCGCTGTTATTACATCACCCAGTGGTGCCGTTATCCAAGACATTATGACGACGGTTAACAGGCGTTATCCAATTGCACAAATTGTTTTGTATCCAGCGGTGGTACAAGGTAATGGTGCTGTACCATCGTTGAGTAAACAAATTGATGCCGTTAATCAGCATGATGATTACGATGTTTTAATTATTGGTCGTGGTGGTGGATCAATTGAAGATTTGTGGGCTTTTAACGATGAAAATCTAGCACGTAAACTTTTGACGGTTAACATACCAATTATTAGTTCAGTTGGTCATGAAACGGATACAACAATTGCTGATTTTATTGCTGATAAACGTGCAGCAACACCAACAGCAGCTGCTGAATTAGCAACGCCAGTGCCACTAGCTGATTTATGGTTAGCCATTCAACAAGCGCAACAAAAATTGGTCACGATATTACAACGCGAAATTACGCAAAAGAAGACGTATCTATCACGCTTGCAACAAAGTTATGTATTGACTAATCCGGAGCGATTGTATGAAGGTTATTTGCAACGTTTAGATATTGCCCAAGATAAATTAGTTAGAGCAATGAAACAAGCGATTGAACAACCAAGGCAGCAATTACAGAATTTAAAGCCACGTTTACAACGCAGTATGGATTATGAGATGACACAAGTACAACAACGGTTTAAACATGCCGTTGCTAGCTTGCAGTTAGTGAGTCCTTTGGCTATTTTAGCGCGTGGTTACAGTGTTACGAGAAAAGATGATGTTGTTGTTCATAAACTAGAACAATTAGCTGTCGATGATGAAATTAAAGTGCAGTTATCTGATGGTGAAGTTACTGCACAAGTAACTGAAAAGAAAGAGAAATAATATGGCAGATAAAACATTTGAAGAGAATTTAGCAACTTTAGAAACGATTGTCAGCCGTTTAGAAAAAGGTGATGTGCCATTGGAAGAGGCATTAAAGCAATTTGAAATGGGGGTTAAAATCAGTCAAGATTTGCAAAAGACATTAGAAAATGCAGAAACTAGTTTAGCTAAAATCGTTAATGCTGATGGTAGTATGACTGATTTTAGTAAGGGGGACGAAGATTGATGCATTGGCGAGAGTTTTCAAATACAATGGTACCCCAAATTGAAACGACTTTAGCTAATGAATTAGCGCATAGTTCGTTTGTCCCAAAGTTACAAGAACCTATGATTTATGCGGTGATGGCGGGTGGTAAACGCTTAAGGCCCATGTTGACTTTAGCAGTTTTAACAACTTACCAGTTACCGGTTGAAAAGTATCTGAAAGTTGCAAGTGCACTGGAATTGATTCATACGTATAGTTTAATTCATGATGATTTACCAGCTATGGATAATGATGAATTACGACGTGGCAAGCCAACGACACATCGTGCTTTTGGGGAAGATATTGGTATTCTTGCCGGAGATGCACTACAACCTTTGGCCTTTGAGTGGCTAGCTGATAGTGATGATGTGTTAACTGCATCGCAACAAATTCAGTTAGTTAGTTTGTTAGCGAAAGCAGCCGGTGCGAATGGCATGGTTGCTGGTCAGGTGTTGGATATTGCAGGTATGCACAGTGAATCGGTAACTTTAGCGCAGGCCCAACAGATTCATTATCATAAAACGGGGGCGCTTATTGCATATGCTTTGCAAGCCGGTGCAGTGATGGTTGATGCCAATCATGATGTGCAACAATTATTATTCGATTTTGGTATGGCTTATGGTTTAGCATTCCAAATCAAAGATGATTTAGATGATTATCAACTTGGTAAGGTTGAAACGCAAGCATATCCGACCATTGTTGGCGTTGCAGATACAAAAGAGATGTTAGTCGAACAAGTTGTAATTGCCCAAAAATCTTTGCAGCAGTTTCATGAAATAACGGGCTTGGATACGGAATTGTTAGCATCATTCTTAGATTATTTTACAGATATAACGGAGTAATTATGGCAGTAGAAAAAGAACGAGTTGATGTATTAGCAGTTCAGCAAGGACTATTTACATCGCGTGAACAAGCAAAACGAGCAATTATGGCAGGTGAAATTTTGGGTGCTAATGAGCAACGTATGGATAAAGCCGGCGAAAAAATTCCGGTGACCACAGACTTACATTTAAAAGGGGCACCCATGCCATATGTTTCTCGAGGTGGCTTTAAATTAGAAAAAGCCTTACGCGTCTTTGACATTGATGTTAATGGTAAAACAATTCTTGATATTGGTTCATCTACTGGTGGTTTTACGGACGTTTCGTTGCAAAATGGGGCTAAATTAGTCTATGCACTAGACGTTGGTACGAATCAATTAGTGTGGTCGTTACGTTCTGATAGCCGAGTTGTTGTGATGGAAAATACGAATTTCCGTTATGCCAAATCAGAAGACTTTCAAGAAGGTCAGCCACAAGTTGCTACCATTGACGTATCATTTATTTCACTCAACTTAATTTTGCCACCACTAGCTAAAATATTGGCAGATGGTGGTTCAGTTGCAACACTTATTAAGCCACAGTTTGAAGCTGGACGTGATGCAGTCGGTAAACACGGTATTGTCAAAGATGCTGCTACACATATTCAAGTGATTAACAAAGTGGCTGATTATGCCCATGCAGCTGGATTTAGTCTGGTTGGGTTAGATTATTCGCCGATTAAGGGTGGTTCAGGTAACATTGAATTTATCGCCCATCTTGTTTTAGATGGTGGTGACAGTACAATGACACCAGCCCAACAAGAAGCAGTAGTTACAGCAGCTCATGAGCAATTAAATGCTCATCGCGAAGGTAAAGTAGATGAGAAGAACTAAACAAGATCGTCAATTAGCAATTCGTGATTTAATTAGTCAAAAAAATTTGCAACGACAAGAAGA
The DNA here is from genome assembly GCF_058506735.1 of Weissella sp. ESL1139. NCBI lineage: Bacteria > Bacillati > Bacillota > Bacilli > Lactobacillales > Lactobacillaceae > Weissella > Weissella sp. ESL1139. The sequence continues at coordinate 1,241,641 of NZ_CP196375.1, read as the reverse complement.
TGTTGTAAATGAATTAAATCAAATGGGATGGCAAGTGACTCAAGCAACGGTTTCTCGAGACATTGCAGAAATGCAGTTAGTTAAAGTGCCATTAGAAACAGGGGGCTTTGCTTATGCAATGGTTGCTCAGTCAGATGCTTTAGCACACGTTAAACGAATTATACAAGAACCATCGACAACCATTCGCACACAGGACAATTTTGTTATGATTACGGTATTACCCGGTACTGGTCCAGCGTTGAAACTTGCTTTGGAAGAAGCAGATTTTGATGAGTTATTTGGTATTTTGGGGGATGATGCTGATGTCTTAATCATCTTAAAAAAGGACTGTGATGCAAGCAAATTTGTGACAGAAAAATTCCAATAAGTTGGTTAAATTTGAGGAGGATGCATGTTACAGGAAATATCCATTCAAAATTTTGCAATTATTCCAAAATTAAATATTAGCTTTGAACCTGGTATGACTGTATTAACTGGTGAAACGGGTGCTGGTAAATCAATTATTATTGATGCCGTTGGCCTGCTAACTGGTGGCCGTGGTTCACAAGACTACATTCGGCAAGGAGCTGAAAAAGCAATTTTACAAGGCTTAATTGATGTGGAACCCAATGATGCATTAGTCAAAGTATTAGCTGACTTAGGGATTCCATTGGAAGACAATCAATTATTAATTCACCGTGAATTACATCGTAATGGACGTAATGTTATTCGCGTTAATAATGTTTTAGTGAATGCGACTGCCTTAAAAGCACTTGGTCGACATTTGGTTGATATCCATGGTCAAAATGAGCATCAAGCTTTAATGCAACCAGATCAGCATCTAGGTTTGCTTGATGAATTTGCGCAAAAAGATTTACAACCTGTTTTGACTGAATATCAAGCTGCTTATAAAAAATATCGTCAATTAGATGAGATTTATCATAAACGTCAAGATGATGAACGAGCCTGGGCGCAACGCTTAGATATGCTAAGTTTTCAAAGTAATGAGCTTAATGATGCTAATTTAGTAAGTGGTGAAGAAGAAGAATTAACGACTGAATATCAAGAACTATCAAATTATCAAGATGTGCTAACTGCATTATCTAAAGCGTATGAAGCCTTAGAAGGTGAATGGGAAAATAATGGTTTAGAAACCATTGGGACAGCTGTTAGTGAATTGGAAGATATTGAAGAATTAGCTCCACGTTATACGAAACTAACAGAGGCAGTGCGTGGTGCTTATTATGAATTGCAAGAAGCAGCATCAGAAATTTTGAATGTCCGTGATAATTTAGCTTTCGATGAAGAACGTTTACAATACGTGAATGATCGTTTGAATTTAATTAATTCATTGGAAAAGAAGTATGGGGCGACCATTGATGATGTTTTGCAACACCAACAGCAGGTTGATGATGAATTGTCACAAATGGGTGGCAATGATCAAAGTGCAGCTGCATTAGCGGAACAAGTTAAAGCTGCTAAACAAAGCGCTGATGAATTAGCCAAGCAATTACATGATATTCGCACAAGTGCGGCAACTGTATTGTCAAACCAGATTCATGAACAGTTAAAAGATTTGTACATGGACAAGGCTGTTTTTTCAGTGCAATTTAGTGACCAAAAACTAAGTGCGACGGGAAAAGATGGCGTGGAGTTTTATATTCAAACTAATTTAGGTGAAAGTGCTAAACCATTGGCAAAAATTGCTTCTGGAGGAGAACTATCACGAATGATGTTAGCAATGAAGACCATTTTTGCCCGTGAACAGGGAATTACGTCTATTATTTTTGATGAGGTTGATACAGGGGTTTCCGGCCGAGTTGCGCAAGCGATTGCCGAAAAAATTGCCGTGATTGGCCGCTATTCACAAGTGTTAACCATTACGCATTTGCCACAAGTTGCCGCTATTGCGGATCATCATTTCTTCATTGAAAAACAAGTGGTTGGTGAACGGACGGAAACATCGGTCCGGCAATTGTCTGAAGAACAACGGATTGATGAACTAGCACGTATGTTATCAGGTAATGAATTAACAACGGCAGCCCAAGAAAATGCACGCGATTTACTAAAAAGGGCGCATACAAATAAAAATTCGGATGATTAAAGTTGTTTACAGCGTGAAAAGCGAGTAAAATGTCTACTTAAACAGCTAGATAAAAAAGTTAGGAGTAATGAGTACCATGAAGCGTGGTGTATTAATCGTACTATCTGGACCTTCTGGTGTCGGTAAAGGTACAGTACGAAAAGCCTTATTTGAGGAACCAGATATTGATTTTCAATATTCTATTTCAATGACAACTAGACAACCAAGAAATGGTGAAGTAAATGGTGAGGATTACTTTTTTGTGACTCGCGATGAATTTGAAACAGAGATTGCAAATGGTGATATGCTGGAATATGCTGAGTATGTAGGAAATTACTATGGTACTCCTAAAAAGTTTATTGAGCAGACCTTAGCAGCTGGACGAGATGTCTTGTTGGAAATTGATGTACAAGGTGCCTTGCAAGTGAAAGAAAAGATGCCAGAAGGTGCCTATATTTTCTTGACACCGCCTGATTTGGCTGCCCTAAAAGAGCGCTTGATTGGTCGTGGTACTGAAGCAATGGAAGTCATCGATCGACGCGTTGCAGCAGCAACTGCTGAAATTCGGATGATGGCAAACTATGATTATGCGGTTGTAAATGATGAAGTATCATTAGCCGTTAATCGTATAAAAGATATAATTAAAGTTGAGCGACTACGTGTTAATCGTGTGTTGCCTGAGTATATTAAGATGATTGAGGAGTTAGAAGCATGATTTTATACCCATCTGTTGATAAGCTATTAGAAAAAGTTGATTCACGTTATAAGTTAATTGCCTTAGGTGCTAAGCGTGCTCATGAATTAGAGCAAGGTGAATTACCAACTATAGAAAAGTTTGATTCAGTAAAACCTATTGGTCAAGCCTTTGAAGAAATTGAAGCTGGTAATGTTGTCATTGATGACAGCAATAAGTAAGTTAACAAGATACACAAAAGGAGCTGGTAGAAACCAGCCCCTTTTTTATTTGTTATTTATCCATTTGTTTTTGCTTTTTGCTAGTAATCATTTGGCGCAAAGCACTAATAATTGCTGGTAATGCAGATACGAGTAGGATACCAATTAAGACTAGTGAGAAATGATCACTAACAAATTGATTACCACCAAAATAGTAACCAGCTTCTACAGCAATAACTACCCAAAGTGTGACGGCTAACATTTCTAACATGACGAAATTACGATAACGGAAATTAGAAACGGCTGCTGTAAATGGGACTAACGTTCGAATTACTGGTAAGAAACGACCTAGAATGACTGCCATTTTACCATGTTTAACGAAGAACTCATTGGCTTCTTCAAGGTGTTTTTCTTTAATAAAACGACCTAGAATAGGATGATGCACTAATTTTAAACCAACTGTGCGACCTAAAAAGAAGTTTAGCGAATCGCCGGTTGTTGCCGCAATCCAAAATAATAACATTAATACCCAGTGGTTAAGTGAATTACCTGATAAGGCTGCGATTGAACCAGCAGCAAAAAGTAATGAGTCACCAGGTAAGAATGGTAACACGACGGCACCGGTTTCAATGAAAATAACTGCAAATAAAGCGGCGTATGACCAGCCACCCCATGCATTAACAAGATTGTTTAGATGCACGTCTAAGTGGAGGAAGATGTCGATGATTTGAATCATTGTATGTTTAAACTCCTATGTTATTTAGCTGACTTAAATGACTTAGCTACTAGTTTATCACTTTTTAAGCAGTATGAGTTATATGTTATAATAACTACAATGTATTTAATAGAACTTAAGAGGTAGAAAATAATGACATATCCACAGCTAAATATGGATGAAGTAACCGGACCAGTTGCTACTTTATCAACAACAATGGGTGACGTTGAGATCCAATTGTTTCCAACGCAAGCACCTAAGACAGTTGAAAATTTCGTTGGTTTAATTAAGAATGGTTACTATGACGGTATCATTTTTCACCGTGTTATTAATGAATTTATGATTCAAGGTGGTGACCCAACCGGTACTGGTATGGGTGGTGAATCAATTTGGGGCAAGCCATTTGCGGATGAGTTCTCTGATGAGATCTTTAATTTGCGTGGTGCATTATCAATGGCTAATGCAGGTCCTAATACAAATGGTTCACAATTTTTTATTGTACAAGCACATAAAGTACCTGCACAAATGCTACGATCATTAACAGGTGTGTTACCAGATGAAATTGTGTCAGCTTATGGTCAAAACGGTGGTACACCCTGGTTAGATCATCATCATACAGTATTTGGTCAAGTGATTAAGGGTATGGATGTGATTGATAAAATGGCACTACAAAAAGTAGATTATGCTGATAAGCCAGATAACGACATTAAGATTTTAAAAGCTACGGTTAAAGAATAGTTTAATTGCGTATTAAAGCCGGGATATTTTCTCGGATACATAAGTATTTTTATTAAGTAGGAGATGGTAGTATGTCGTTTCATATTGGCGATGTTGTAGAAGGTACGGTCACTGGTGTGCAACCATATGGTGCTTTTGTACAATTAGATGAACAACATCAAGGATTGATTCATATTTCTGAATGTCGTTCAGCATTCATTCGTAAAATTGGGGATGAGTTAAAGATTGGTCAACCTGTGAAGGTGATGATTCTTGATATCGATATTTATACTAATAAGATATCATTGTCACGGAGAACTGTTTTAGATGGTTATGATAAGGTAGAAATTGATAAGGATAAAGTAAATCAAGAGTATAAGTATACACAACATCATTATTGGACAAATCAACATTTAGCAATTGGTTTTGATACAATTGCAAAAAATAGTCCACTTATGATAGATGAAGCATTGCAAAGATTACATCATTAGAGGCTTAGGAGAAGATTATGTCATTGATTGCTGGAACAATTGTATTTACAAGAAATGAACAGCCATATTTTCTAGTAACGGATGAAGTACCGCTACCTCAATTTTATACTGTTAAAATGCACAAGCACGATGGAGATACAGCACTTGGATCGATCGTTAATGGTATGCGTGATGAATTAGGTATCAAGATGGACAATTTACAGTTTGGTGAGTTGGCTTCTTGGCATACTAAGGGATTAGACTCAACTGAGGATTTAGTTTCATTGTATACTTTCGAACCAATTGATTCGGAATTACTCAATTTAGACAGATTGAGTTTACTGGGACTTCAGTTTGTCAATGCACGTGATATAAAAGAATTGCTAAAAAACGTTGATATGACAGGTGTTATTCAATTGGATTAACTTTTTCGAAAAAAAGCTTGCATTTGTGTGTTAAATTCGGTATTATTAAAAAGTTGAGTTTTGAGGAAAGATTACATTGTTTATCGAAATTCAATAACAATTGATACAAACTAAATGTTGACAATCATCATTTAGTGAGGTATGATTGTTAAGTTGCGTTAAGGACGCTTATCTATCTTATGATTTTAATCAAAAAAGTTTTTGTTGACATCGCAAGATAAATCAAGTAAAATTAATAGGGCAGTGTTTGGATATTTCCAAACGAGATAGTTCTTTGAAAACTGAATATCGTTTCGATAGAACAAATGTGTAGGGTCATCAAGCAATTTGCTTGATACAAAAACATTTGCGAAGTCAATTCGCTAATAAATTCGTTTAACTTCTGTTAAACAAATAACAAATATTGAGTTATACTCAAACTTTTAAAATGAGAGTTTGATCCTGGCTCAGGATGAACGCTGGCGGCGTGCCTAATACATGCAAGTCGAACGCTTTGTGCAAATTGATATGACGGGCTTGCTCTGATTTGATTTTTGATTTCAAAGAGTGGCGAACGGGTGAGTAACACGTGGGTAACCTACCTCTTAGCAGGGGATAACATTTGGAAACAAGTGCTAATACCGTATAATACCAACAACCGCATGGTTGTTGGTTGAAAGATGGTTCTGCTATCACTAAGAGATGGACCCGCGGTGCATTAGCTAGTTGGTAAGGTAATGGCTTACCAAGGCGATGATGCGTAGCCGAGTTGAGAGACTGATCGGCCACAATGGGACTGAGACACGGCCCATACTCCTACGGGAGGCAGCAGTAGGGAATCTTCCACAATGGGCGCAAGCCTGATGGAGCAACGCCGCGTGTGTGATGAAGGGCTTCGGCTCGTAAAACACTGTTATAAGAGAAGAACGGCACTGAGAGTAACTGTTCAGTGTGTGACGGTATCTTACCAGAAAGGAACGGCTAAATACGTGCCAGCAGCCGCGGTAATACGTATGTTCCAAGCGTTATCCGGATTTATTGGGCGTAAAGCGAGCGCAGACGGTTATTTAAGTCTGAAGTGAAAGCCCTCAGCTCAACTGAGGAGTTGCTTTGGAAACTGGATAACTTGAGTGCAGTAGAGGAAAGTGGAACTCCATGTGTAGCGGTGAAATGCGTAGATATATGGAAGAACACCAGTGGCGAAGGCGGCTTTCTGGACTGTAACTGACGTTGAGGCTCGAAAGTGTGGGTAGCAAACAGGATTAGATACCCTGGTAGTCCACACCGTAAACGATGAGTGCTAGATGTTCGAGGGTTTCCGCCCTTGAGTGTCGCAGCTAACGCATTAAGCACTCCGCCTGGGGAGTACGACCGCAAGGTTGAAACTCAAAGGAATTGACGGGGACCCGCACAAGCGGTGGAGCATGTGGTTTAATTCGAAGCAACGCGAAGAACCTTACCAGGTCTTGACATCCCTTGCAAACACTAGAAATAGTGTGTTCCCTTCGGGGACAAGGTGACAGGTGGTGCATGGTTGTCGTCAGCTCGTGTCGTGAGATGTTGGGTTAAGTCCCGCAACGAGCGCAACCCTTATTATTAGTTGCCAGCATTTAGTTGGGCACTCTAGTGAGACTGCCGGTGACAAACCGGAGGAAGGTGGGGATGACGCCAAATCATCATGCCCCTTATGACCTGGGCTACACACGTGCTACAATGGCATATACAACGAGCCGCTAACCCGCGAGGGTACGCTAATCTCTTAAAGTATGTCTCAGTTCGGATTGTAGGCTGCAACTCGCCTACATGAAGTCGGAATCGCTAGTAATCGCGGATCAGCACGCCGCGGTGAATACGTTCCCGGGTCTTGTACACACCGCCCGTCACACCATGAGAGTTTGTAACACCCAAAGCCGGTGGGGTAACCTTTTAGGAGCCAGCCGTCTAAGGTGGGACAGATGATTAGGGTGAAGTCGTAACAAGGTAGCCGTAGGAGAACCTGCGGCTGGATCACCTCCTTTCTAAGGAAAATCGGAACCTGCACATTCTATACGAAACGATATTTAGTTTTGAGAGATTTATCTCTCTAATTAGTTCTTTGAAAACTGAATCATAATTGTAAATTTTTTAAATTCATTTATATTGATAGTATCAATAAAATTGAGCCGAAAAAATACACCGCGTAATTTTTTGAGTTTTTTAAATAAGTTTAAAATCGCTTGTGACCATTGAGTCACAATACTCAAACGAAATCATCAACGAAAGTTGATCGGTTAAGTTATTAAGGGCGCATGGTGAATGCCTTGGCACTAGAAGCCGATGAAGGACGGGACTAACACCGATATGCCTCGGGGAGCTGTAAGTAAGCTTTGATCCGGGGATTTCCGAATGGGGGAACCCAGCTTGTTATGCAAGTTATCGTTTAGTCAATACATAGCTAAACGAAGGTAGACGTTGTGAACTGAAACATCTCATTAGCAACAGGAGCAGAAAGAAAAATCGATTCCGTCAGTAGCGGCGAGCGAACGCGGAGTAGCCCAAACCAGAGTGCTTGCACTCTGGGGTTGTAGGACTACCGTTGTGGAGTTACAAATTTGTTTATTAACAGAATCAGCTGGGAAACTGAGCGAGACAGGGTGATAGCCCCGTATGTGAAAGTAAGCAAACTCCCGTGTAGGATCCTGAGTACGGCCGGACACGTGAAATCCGGTCGGAAACTGCGAGGACCATCTCGTAAGGCTAAATACTCTCTAGTGACCGATAGTGAACCAGTACCGTGAGGGAAAGGTGAAAAGCACCCCGGAAGGGGAGTGAAAAAGTTCCTGAAACCATGTGCCTACAACAAGTTAGAGCCCGTTAATGGGTGATAGCGTGCCTTTTGTAGAATGAACCGGCGAGTTACGATACCATGCGAGGTTAAGGTGGAAAGACCGGAGCCGTAGCGAAAGCGAGTCTGAAATGGGCGCTTAAGTATGTTGTTGTAGACCCGAAACCAGGTGACCTACCCATGTCCAGGGTGAAGGTGTGGTAAAACGCACTGGAGGCCCGAACCCGTACATGTTGAAAAATGTTGGGATGAGGTGTGGGTAGCGGTGAAATTCCAATCGAACTTGGAGATAGCTGGTTCTCTCCGAAATAGCTTTAGGGCTAGCCTCGGAAGATAGCGTGTTGGAGGTAGAGCACTGTTTTGATGCGGGGCCCATCTCGGGTTACTAAATTAAGATAAACTCCGAATGCCAATCACGTATGTCCGGGAGTCAGACAGTGAGTGATAAGATCCATTGTCGAAAGGGGAACAGCCCAGATCGTCAGTTAAGGTCCCTAAGTGTGTGTTAAGTGGAAAAGGATGTGAAGTTGCATAGACAACTAGGATGTTGGCTCAGAAGCAGCCACCATTTAAAGAGTGCGTAATAGCTCACTAGTCGAGTGATTCTGCGCCGAAAATGTACCGGGGCTAAACACACCACCGAAACTACGGGTGCCACGTAAGTGGCGCGATAGGAGAGCGTTCTAAGGGCAGTGAAGTCAGACCGTGAGGACTGGTGGAGCGCTTAGAAGTGAGAATGCCGGTATGAGTAGCGAAAGACAGGTGAGAATCCTGTCCACCGTATGACTAAGGTTTCCTGGGGAAGGCTCGTCCTCCCAGGGTTAGTCGGGACCTAAGGCGAGGCCGAAAGGCGTAGTCGATGGCTAACAGGTTGAGATTCCTGTACCAGGTGAACATGTTTGAACAATGGAGGGACGCAGAAGGCTAACAGATCCCAGCAATTGGAAATGCTGGGTCAAGCAATAAGTCTTGAGGTGAGTTAAATGCTTGCTTCTTATAGGACAAGTTGTGATGAGGACCGAAATAAAGTAGGGAAGTCTGTGATGTCACGCTGCCGAGAAAAGCTTCTAGTTAGTGTTTACCTGCCCGTACCGCAAACCGACACAGGTAGTCGAGGAGAGCATCCTAAGGTGAGCGAGTGAACTCTCGTTAAGGAACTCGGCAAAATGACCCCGTAACTTCGGGAGAAGGGGTGCTCAGCGCAAGCTGAGCCGCAGTGAATAGGCCCAGGCGACTGTTTATCAAAAACACAGGTTTCTGCAAAATCGTAAGATGACGTATAGGGGCTGACGCCTGCCCGGTGCTGGAAGGTTAAAAGGAGTGCTTAGCTTCGGCGAAGGTACGAATTGAAGCCCCAGTAAACGGCGGCCGTAACTATAACGGTCCTAAGGTAGCGAAATTCCTTGTCGGGTAAGTTCCGACCCGCACGAAAGGCGTAACGATCTGGGCGCTGTCTCAACGAGAGACTCGGTGAAATTTAAAGACCCGTGAAGATGCGGGTTACCCGCGACAGGACGGAAAGACCCCATGGAGCTTTACTGTAGCTTGATATTGAGTGTTTGTGCAGCTTGTACAGCATAGGTAGGAGCCGTAGAAATCGGGACGCTAGTTTCGATGGAGGCACACGTGGGATACTACCCTCGTTGTATGAACACTCTAACTCACACCACTAAGCGTGGTGGAAGACAGTGTCTGGCAGGCAGTTTGACTGGGGCGGTCGCCTCCCAAAGAGTAACGGAGGCGCCCAAAGGTTCCCTCAGAATGGTTGGAAATCATTCGCAGAGTGTAAAGGCACAAGGGAGCTTGACTGTGAGACTTACCAGTCGAGCAGGTACGAAAGTAGGGCTTAGTGATCCGGTGGTTCCGCATGGAAGGGCCATCGCTCAACGGACAAAAGCTACCCTGGGGATAACAGGCTTATCTCCCCCAAGAGTCCACATCGACGGGGAGGTTTGGCACCTCGATGTCGGCTCATCGCATCCTGGGGCTGTAGTCGGTCCCAAGGGTTGGGCTGTTCGCCCATTAAAGCGGTACGCGAGCTGGGTTCAGAACGTCGTGAGACAGTTCGGTCCCTATCCGTCGCGGGCGTAGGAAATTTGAGAGGAGCTGCCCTTAGTACGAGAGGACCGGGGTGGACGTACCACTGGTGTATCAGTTGTTCCGCCAGGAGCATCGCTGAGTAGCTATGTACGGATGAGATAAACGCTGAAAGCATCTAAGTGTGAAACTCGCCTCGAGATGAGATTTCCCATTCAGTAATGAAGTAAGACCCCTTATAGATGATAAGGTAGATAGGCTAGAAGTGGTAGTACGGTGACGTATGGAGCGGACTAGTACTAATGGTTCGAGGACTTAACCAAGTAGCAAGTGGTGTAAGGCATTTATTTAAAAATCTATTGACATTATGATTCAGTTTTGAGATAATTAATCTCGTGGTTGCTTTTAGTAACTATCGTGTCGTGATGATGGCACTGAGGTCACACCTGTTCCCATACCGAACACAGCAGTTAAGCTCAGTAGCGCCAAAAGTAGTTGGAGGATCGCCTCCTGCGAGGATAGGACATCGCGATGCATCAATGGACGTTTAGCTCAGCTGGGAGAGCACCTGCCTTACAAGCAGGGGGTCACAGGTTCGAACCCTGTAACGTCCATTGGGTCGTTAGCTCAGTTGGCAGAGCAGTGGACTTTTAATCCATGGGTCCTGGGTTCGAGCCCCAGACGACCCACTTAAATAATATGAATACTATTTCGTCAAACTGGCAACTTGTGTTTTGTTGCCGACTTAGCTCAGTTGGTAGAGCATCGCTCTTGTAAAGCGGAGGTCGAAGGTTCGAACCCTTTAGTCGGCATCATGCGAATATAGTTCAGCTGGTAGAACGCCACCTTGCCATGGTGGAGGTCGCGGGTTCGAATCCCGTTGTTCGCTTTGCCGGCTTGGCGGAATAGGCAGACGCACAGGACTTAAAATCCTGCGATGGAGACATCGTACCGGTTCGATCCCGGTAGCCGGCATATTATTTGCACCTATAGCGCAACTGGATAGAGTGTCTGACTACGAATCAGAAGGTTGAAGGTTCGAATCCTTCTAGGTGCATTGCAAATTTAAGTTTGCTATTTATTAGTGCTAGTTAGCATGTTCGGGACGTAGCTCAGTTTGGTAGAGCACCTGGTTTGGGACCAGGGGGTCGCAGGTTCGAATCCTGTCGTCCCGATTATAACAGTTTGTTATAGTTCGCGGTGTAGCTCAGCTGGCTAGAGCGTCCGGTTCATACCCGGGAGGTCGAGGGTTCGATTCCCCCCGCCGCGATTGGCTCAAATAACTTGGACCTTTAGCTCAGTTGGTTAGAGCAGACGGCTCATAACCGTCCGGTCGTTGGTTCGAGTCCAACAAGGTCCATTTAGGCCTTAGGTATTTATGGAGAATTACCCAAGTCTGGCTGAAGGGAACGGTCTTGAAAACCGTCAGGTCGGGAAACCGGCGCGTGGGTTCGAATCCCACATTCTCCTTTTACCATTTATGTGGTATATAATATTTATTATCGCGGGTTAGAGCAGTCTGGTAGCTCGTCGGGCCCATAACCCGGAGGTCGTAGGTTCAAATCCTACACCCGCAATTAAAATTAAATACGTATTTAATTTTTGGTCGCATGGTCTAGTTGGTTATGACGTTCGCCTGTCACGCGAAAGATCACGGGTTCGAATCCCGTTGTGACCGTTTTATTGGCGCGGTAGCTCAGTTGGTAGAGCATACGATTGAAGCTCGTAGTGTCGACGGTTCGATTCCGCCCCGCGCCATTTGCATTATATTTAATGTAATGCGGATGTAGTACAATGGCTAGTGCCCCAGCCTTCCAAGCTGGAAATGCGGGTTCGATTCCCGTCATCCGCTTTTGTTGTATGGGACTGTAGCTCAGCTGGTTAGAGCGCACCCCTGATAAGGGTGAGGTCGGAGGTTCGAGTCCTCTCAGTCCCATTGTGTTAAAGATAATTATTTTTGACATGGGGACATACTCAAGAGGCTGAAGAGGCGCCCCTGCTAAGGGTGTAGGTCGGGAAACTGGCGCGAGGGTTCGAATCCCTCTGTCTCCGTACTTAATATGAATTATAAAAGCAGATTTCTAATTATAGAAATCTGCTTTTTTGTGTTTAAGTCTTTGTCTTAATTGGTACTAAATCAGCATGTAAATGACAAAACCTAGTAGTTGCGTAATCTTGTAGGATAGCATGACATTTATTTGTATATTAATGATAAAAAAACTATGGCTAGAAGTTTGTAGAAAGCTATTTATCCTTTAAAGTGCTATAGCGTGTTTAATAAGTCATTGCTGAGCTATTTAGAAGATCGTAAAGAGTTTTATGTGATTCTAATAACTGTAGCCTCATTTTAGGTTTTAGCTATGCGTTATAACGCTTTAATATGTTCAGTTTGGTAATTTCATTAAGACATAGATAATGCCAGTTAATAGCATTATAAGATGGTGTATTTAATTTATACATGATCTAAGCAGTGTGTACATATAGTGAATAATCATAACAACATTAAAAGGAAATTTTATAATGATGTTTCAACTAGATATTGATTTAATAAATCTTTTATTATTGTTTTGATTTAAAAGTTAGTCAATTTATTTTGTAATATTTATCAATCACGCCATACAAAACCATCAAGACAAATATGTAAAAATAAATTATTTTAAAAATATGATGTTATTGATAACACTAAAAATGCCTTTACATAGATTGATGTAACGTTGTTTTTGATTATGAAAAATATCATAAAATATGCATTTAACTAAGTTTTAATAATAAAATTTAATATAAAAAGACTTGTTTATTATTTAATTAACATTTATGCTAGTAAATATATTTTAGCTTTGGAGAACAAAGAAATGAAATTATTAAAAGGTAGTTTAAAACGTCGTCGCGAGCAATTAGGAATTTCACAGGCAGATGTTGCCGAGGGAATTTGTCATCAGTCATTATTATCCAGGATTGAACGAACTGATGAAATTTCCAATATTACAGTGTTACAGCAATTGTGTGCCCGGTTACAATTACGGGTTGCTAACGTTGCGAAAATCAATGAATTAACAGTTACACCATTAACAGTTATTCGATATTTTATTGATACTGATCAAGTTGATCAAGCAGCTAATCGCCTGGAGAATACATCATTAATCAGACGCTTACCTGCATTTGCATTACCTGAATTTAATTTATTAAAGGCAAGGATTGCATTAGCACAAAAACAGACTACAGTTGCTATGCAATTATTACAAATTGCGCTAGGTGATGCTGAGAAACATCAAATGGAGTTAATGATCGAAATCTATACGGAAATGGGAGCTACTTGGGCAGCACAAGGTGAGTATGTTTATGCATCAGAATGTTATGAGCGTGCCTGTGGGTTGATACAAGGTTATCGACCAGCGTTACGAGCAGAGTTAGGTAATGTCATTGCACATACCTATTACCATCAAAGTGCCTTATATTTAGCGATTGGAAATCCTCAAAAAGCTAATGAGCGGATTATACAAGCTTTATCTGTTTTACCCGCAAAAGATCAATTCCATCAAATCGTGAAATTACAGAAGTTGCGAGTTAAGTGCTGTGAACAGTTATCGTTAATGGAAGAAAAACAAAATGCACAAATGTTAATATACGCGGCTGCTGAATTTTCAAAAGATAGTCATTTACAAGATGATGTTAAAGCATATTTAGATAATAAGTTTTCATAATAAAAGAATTACTGATTAGGCAAAAAAGCGGCTGGGATATTTTTCCCAGCCGCTTTATGTATAGTTATTATTAATATCCAGCATCGTAATCAATGACGTTATATGTCAATGGCTTATCATTAACGAAATTAGGCAAATTAAGCATTAGAATATCAAATAATTTTTCCAAACCACCAGCCCAAGTTGTATGTTGGGTTAAGAGCAAATTATCTTGTTGCCACAGAACAGAATCTTCAGGGATTGGTTCAATATTGGTAACATCAAGTGCAGCATGTTGGATACTACCATTGTTTAATTTAGCAATTAAATCCGTTTCGTTGACGGTTGAACCACGCCCAATATTGATAAATAAGAATAAGTCATTAAATAAGTCTAGATGTTCTTGATTGAAAAAGTCGTTGGTTTGAGGTGTCCCTGGTAATGTATCAACTACAACAGCAATATCTTCAGGTAAGTTATCTAAGTCATCTATTGCAAATACTTGATCAAAATTTGCAACAACGTGACCTGAAGTATTAACACCATAAACAGGTGTGTCAAAGGCATGCAAGTATTTGGCGATTTGTTGCCCAATTTTACCAGTACCAAAAATGATAATTGGCAATGTTTTGAGGGTAAACTGGTCTGTAAAGGGTGTCCAACTCGTTTGATTACTATATTCATGTAACCCGCGAGCAAAGTAAAAAATATAACTAAGGACACTTTGCGCAATCGGAATAGCTCTCTGACCACTTGCGTTTGTCAGTATGATATTATTTTCGGCAAATTTTTGTAATGGCATATAATCAACACCAGCTGAGAAAGCTTGTATCCATTTTAGTTGATTGTTGGGGGTATCTAATATATTATCAGCTAAATCAGCATTCCAACCATATATAACATTGATATTAGCATAGTCTTCGGGTACTAAATTTTCTGGTAAAATAACGTTTACATCATAAGTGGTTAAGACCTTCACATTTTCATCTGTTAAAGGTGAAATTGCTAATAAATTCGTCGACATAATCAGTCCTCCAAAAAGTATTTTTTCTTTTATTCTAAGCAAAATATCGGAAAAGGTCTATTAATTAAAAGCGATTTTCAGAAATATTTTTTTTGCAAACAAATTATGAAAAATTCTTTATAAAAAAATTCACAAATTAAGCTTTATTTAGTAAATTAAAGTGGTAAAAAAGTTCTAAAATGGGTACAATAAAATGTATATGAGCACTTATTGCGCTTAAAAAATTTAATTATTGAGTAGGAGGTTAGTTGTATGAGCTTGGTAGCAGGTTTATCCATTTTGAATCTTGCACGCTTCCAGTTCGCAATGACAACGATTTTTCACTTTTTCTTTGTACCATTGTCAATTGGGCTAGGAATTGTTGTTTCAGTAATGGAAACGTTATATGTTATCAAAAAAGATGATCAGTACAAGCGAATGGCAAAATTCTGGGGTAAAATATTTATGCTCAGTTTTGCGGTTGGTGTTGTTACTGGAATCATCCAAGAGTTCCAATTTGGTATGAATTGGTCAAGATATTCACGTTATGTAGGGGATATCTTTGGTCCGGCTCTAGCCGTTGAAGCTTTGGTAGCATTCTTTTTGGAGTCAACGTTCTTAGGCCTATGGACATTTGGTTGGGATCGTTTTAATAAAAAACTCCATCTATTGTTTATTTGGTTAACAACTTTAGGTTCTGCATTTTCAGCCCTATGGATTTTAGCAGCAAATTCATTTATGCAAAATCCAGTCGGCTTCAGAATTGATCATAAGTTTGACCGTGCGGTGTTGACTGATTTTCCAGCATTGTTGCAAAATCATCAATTATGGTTGGAATTCCCTCACGTTATTTTTGCGACGTTCATGGCTGGCTCGTTTGTCGTTATTGGTGTTTCAGCTTGGTCATTGTTACGTCGTCCTCATCACGAATTAGACTTTTTCAAGAAATCAGTTAAAGTCGGCGCCATTGTTGCCTTAATTGGAACAGTTGGTTTGCTATACACTGGTGATCGTCATTCATTGGCATTGCAAGATGACCAACCAATGAAGTTTGCTGCGACTGAAGCGCTTGATAAAAACGTTGGTGGTAAAGACAAGCAAGCACCATGGTCAGTTATCGCTGTCAGTGACCCAGATACCCATGAAGTTAAGTGGTCACTAGATATTCCTTATATGTTGTCACTTTTGGCTCACCATTCATTAACTGGTGGTAGTAAAGGTTGGCATGAATTAAATGATGAATTACATGAGAAATATGACGTGAAATTTGGTCATGATATGAACTATTATTTGCCAAATAACACGCTTTACTACAGTTTCCGTATTATGGCTGTTTCTGCTGGTGCCTTTGGTTTGCTGGCATTAATAGCATTATGGGCAGTACGTAAAAAGTCAAAAATTGATATTTCGAAGTATAAGTGGGTACTTTGGATATTTGGGCTATCAACCTTCTTACCATATGTGGCAATTACATCAGGTTGGTTGATTACCGAATTAGGTCGTGCTCCTTGGGTTGTATATGGTGTGCTAACGATGGCAGATGCCGTGTCACCTAATGTTTCAGCAGCATCGTTATTGACCTCAAATATTTTGTACTTCTCAACATTCTTGATTTTGGGATTGATTATGATTATGCTTTCTCGTCGTGTTATGATTGCCGGCCCTGAGTCAGTGGATGACAAAGAAACTGATGAAAATGTTGATCCATTCTCACCTGAAGCATTTGCGAACGGAAAGGAGGCCTAAACATGACAGGATATCAAATGTTATGGTTTGTTTTGATTGCTGTATTGTTTGCCGGTTTCTTCTTCTTGGAAGGGTTTGACTTCGGTATTGGAATGTCATTAAAGACTTTGGCTAAGAATGAAGCTGAAGAAGATGCATTAATTAGATCTATCGGACCTCATTGGGATGGTAACGAAGTATGGTTGATTGCCGCTGGTGGTGCCATGTTTGCTGCTATGCCTTTCTGGTATGCATCATTGTTCTCAGGTTTCTATTTGATTCTTTTTGCCATCTTGATTTGCTTAATTTATCGTGGTGTTTCTTTCGAATTCCGTGGACAAATGCGTACAGCTAAGTTTAGAGGCTTATGGACTACGATTTCAGCTATTACATCAATGTTAGTACCATTCTTGTTTGGTTTACTATTTACTGATGTTGTGCAAGGAATGCCTTTGAATGCAAATGGTGATATGTCAGCTAATTTCTGGGATTACTTCAATGTCTTTTCAGTTATTGGTGGAGTTGCATTGTCATTGCTTTCTTATGTACACGGTTTGAATTACGCCCGTTTGAAGATTGAAGTAGGCGCATTACATGATCGTATTCAAAAGCAATTGAAGGTCTTATATCCAGTGCTTCTAGTTGGCGAAGTCGCTTTTGCGGTTACACTATTTATCTTTACTGATTTCTTTACGAAGAAGCCGGTATGGACGTTAATCCTATTAGCATTTATTGTTGTTTTGACCTTATTAGCATGGACAACGACATTAAAGCGTAATAATACTTGGGCATTTATTATGTTAGGTCTTGTAATTATCGCCTTGGTTGCCTTGTTGTTTACTGGTTTGTTCCCACGTGTTATCGTTGGTAACGAAGCTGGTATGTCACTTCTTTTGAAGAATGCAACATCTTCACCATACACGTTAAAGTGGATGACGATTATCTCGTTGACGGCATTACCAATTGTGTTAGCTTACCAAATTTGGAGCTTTTACGTATTCAGTGACCGTATTCGAGTTGCAAAGACGTCCCATTAATTAAGTATCAATAGGTTTATCGTTGATACATTAAAAAAGGTTGGAACAGTAGTTGTCCCAACCTTTTTATACATATTTTATTTATTTTCAGATAGGAAGGAATTATATCATGTTAGATCCGCGATTATTTAAGTTTCCTGGCGCCAAAAAGGCCTTAGGATTACTTTGTTTATTAACACTTATTCAAGCAATTACGATTGTTGGACAAGGTCGCGCACTTAGTATTGCTTTAACTGAAGTTTGGCAAAAACATCCATTAAGTTCAATTTTTATTGTAATTATTGTTTTTATAAGCGTTTACGTATTTCGACAGCTTTTGGGTGTTTGCAAAGAATATGCTTTGGCCCCATTTGCAAATCACACTACAGGGATGTTGCAAAGTGAATTAACAAAACAATATGCACATCTAGGACCAAGTACAATTAGTGACTTAGGAACGGGAAAATCAGTAACCCTCGCAGTTGAGGGAATTGATCAAGTACATGATTATTTCACATTAGTTTTAGTGAAATTGTTTGATATGATGATTATTCCTTGGGTTGTTCTAGCATATATTTGTTTTATTGATTGGAAACAAGCCCTTTTCTTATTTATTATCTATCCGGTAATTATCTTATTCATGATTATTTTAGGTTATGCAGCGCAAGCCAAAGCGGATCGTGAGTATGATACTTTCAATCGTCTCTCAAACCACTTCGTTGATTCATTACGTGGGTTAACAACTTTAAAGCAAATTGGTTTGGCAAAAGAATATGCTAACAACATTTATGATGTTTCTGAAGATCACCGTAAAGCAACAATAAGTACATTGAAGATTGCAATATTGTCAACGTTCGCACTTGATTTCTTTACAACCTTATCAATCGCCATCGTAGCCCTATTTTTAGGGTTAGGATTAATGAACGGTACAATGCCATTACTACCAGCTTTAACAATTTTAGTACTGGCACCAGAATATTTTGAACCAATCCGTAACTTTGCGAATGACTATCATGCAACTTTGAATGGTAAGAATGCTTTTGCAGATATTATGGACGTTTTAGAAACTGAAACAGCTGCTGATACAGATGTTTATCAAAGTCAGCAACAACGTTGGCAACCAAGTGATGTTTTAGAAGTTGCTAATTTGAACTATCAATATCCCAATGCTGAACAAAATACTTTAGCAGATATTAATTTATCGTTGAAGGGCTATCAAAGAGTTGCAATCGTTGGAACGTCTGGTTCAGGAAAATCAACGTTACTTAACTTATTAGGTGGTTTTCTAGTAGGGGATGGTAGTTTCAAAATTAATAATCAAGAGCTACCACACTTGCAACAAGAAGACTGGCAGTCCCAGTTACAAGTTTTGCCACAACAACCCTATATTTTTCATGACACATTGCGTCAGAATTTAGCTTTTTATGCACCTGATAAGACTGACGAAGATTTGATTAATGCTATTAATGCCGTTGGCCTTGATGAATGGTATGAGTCGCTTGAGCAGGGACTGGACACTGTGATTGGTGAAGGAGCTGTGCAAGCTTCTGGTGGTCAAACACAACGAATTGGGTTAGCACGTATATTGCTAGATCAAGAACGTCGTGTCCTATTATTGGATGAGCCAACTGCACACTTGGATATTGAAACTGAGATTAAGTTGAAAGAAACGATGTTACCACTTTTTGAGGATCGTCTAGTGATTTTTGCAACGCATCGTTTACACTGGTTGACTGATATGGACCTCATTTTGGTTATGCAAGATGGTAAGATAGTCGAGCAAGGTACTTTGTCTGAATTAAATAAAAAACAAGGATACTTTGTTGCTTTGCAGTCAGCAATGCGAGGTAGTAAATAATGAATAAGTTAATAACGTTAATGAAAAAAGATACTTGGGTTTTCCCATATTTAAAATCATATAAAAAATTACTTGTTTTGATTTTGTTTTTAGGTTTTATGACAATCTTTTGTGGTGCTGCCTTGATGTTTACATCTGGTTATCTAATTTCACGATCAGCACAAATGCCAGAAAATATTTTGATGGTTTATGTACCAATCGTATTGACTAGAGCTTTTGGAATTGGCCGGCCATCATTTCGATATGCTGAACGCCTAGTATCTCATAATTGGGTTTTACGAATTGTTTCAAAATTCCGTAAGCGATTGTATGAATTGGTTGAAGTTGGTACAAAATCAGTCTATGCCAAATCACAAACTGGTGAAGTCTTGGGTGTATTAGACAATGATTTATTTAAAATCGAAAATTTCTACCTTAGAACTTTGTTTCCAACAGTAATTGGTCTTGTTACTTATATTTTAATTTCAATTGGTGTTGGTGTCTTTGATTGGGGATTTGCACTAGCTGTATTTGTGATGCTTGGTATGATTACCATTTTGGCACCAATTGTGACGATTGCCGTTAATGGTGCACGTGATTTTAAGCAGCAACAATTAGAAGGACAGTTATATACTGATTTGACAGATTCTGTAATGGGATTACAAGATTGGATTTTGTCTGGTCGAACAAATGAATTATTTGATCGTCAACAAAATGATTTTAATGCCATTAATGAAATTAAGACGAAACAAGCCCACTTTAATTGGTGGCGTGACATGTTTGGTGCTGTTGTCATTGGTGCCACTGCAGTTATATTGTTAGTTTTTGCAACAAAACATTTTGGTAACGATAGTTTTGGTGTTAATTGGATTGCTGCCTTTGTCTTAGCTATTTTCCCTGTTCAGGATTCATTAACATCAATTAGTACCGGAATTGGTGAATGGCCACGTTATCAAGATTCAATTCAAAGGTTGAACCAAATGGATGAAAGCGCCCAAAGTGAGTCGCAAGCAGAGGTACCACAAGTTACAACAGAAATTTCAAATCCGGAAATTAAGTTTAATCAAGTTAATTTTG
Organism: Weissella sp. ESL1139; assembly: GCF_058506735.1. Lineage (NCBI taxonomy): Bacteria > Bacillati > Bacillota > Bacilli > Lactobacillales > Lactobacillaceae > Weissella > Weissella sp. ESL1139. The sequence continues at coordinate 1,221,180 of NZ_CP196375.1, read as the reverse complement.
GTTATAATGAAAAGGTAGTGTTAGAGGACCTAGATTTAACTATTGAAAGTGGCAAAAAATTAGCTATTCTAGGACAATCTGGTGCAGGAAAGACAACGCTTTTGAAGTTACTCCTAGGAGATGAGCAACCTAATAGTGGGTCTGTTTCAATTAATGGCTATGAAGTTAACACGTTACAGCAACAACGATCAAATATTATTTCAGTATTAGATCAACAGCCTTATATCTTTGCTAGTTCAGTTGCTAATAATTTACGTTTAGGTAATCTGGAAGCAACTGATGAAGATTTGTGGCGAGTGCTACGTCAAGTTTCGTTAGCTGATTTGGTTGGTAGTTTACCAGAAGGGTTAAATACGCCAATGACAGAAATGGGAAACCGCTTTTCTGGTGGTGAAAAGCAACGATTTGCGTTAGCTCGTGTTTTGTTGCAGGATACACCAATTGTTATTTTGGATGAACCAACAGTTGCTTTGGATCCAATTACCGAGTTAAATGTTTTGCATACTATTTTTCATGTTCTAGCTGATCGGACAATTGTTTGGGTAACGCATCATTTGACAGGAATCGAATTAGTAGATGAACTAATCTTTATTGAAAATAGAGAGATTTCAATGCAAGGTACACCAACTCAATTAATGGAGACAGAACCTAGATTCAAGACGTTGTTAGAATTAGATCACGGACATTTAACTGATAAATAAGAGGGTGATTTTCTGGCTAAGCGGAAGAAAAAGTGGCGCATACAAGATTTTTTTGTGAAGAATGGTAAACTAAATCGTGGTCGTGTATTTATATGTGTGGTTTGCTTATTAGGTCTAGCAATTTGGCAGACAGATTTAAGGGTAAATAATTCAAATAAAGACAAATCAACTGAAGAGGTGTCGACAGTGACTTTAGAACATGAAGAGTTTATTAAAAAAATAGCTCCTGAAGCACAACAAATTGAAAAAGATTATGGTGTGTTGTCTTCTATTAGTATTGCGCAAGCAGCATTAGAGTCAAATTGGGGCCAGTCTGAATTATCAAAGAAATATAATAATTTCTTTGGGGTAAAAGCATCATCTGGTCAACCAAGTGTTTCTTTATCGACTAAGGAGTTTGAAAATAATCAATGGGTTACAGTAAATGCATCGTTTCGAATTTATGATAGTTGGCAAGATTCGATGGTTGGACATGCTAAATTATTAGTTAATGGTACTACTGATAATCCACAACGATATGCTACTGTTGTGCAGGCAACGGATTATAAGACAGCTGCAAATGGCTTAGTTTCCGGAGGTTATGCAACAGACCCAGCATATGCGACGAAAATAATTCAAATGATTGAAACTTATCACATAGATAAGTATGATAATAAGTAAATTTGTACTGAAAAAGGGGTGAGATAAAATGAGTTTTGAAATTCTACCAGGGGCTACTATAGGTATCATTGGGGATGGCATTACTAGCCGATATTTAGCACAAGCTGCTCATAATATGGGCTATCAAGTAGCTGGCTATAGTAGTTATAGTGACTCTGTACTTTTTAAAGAAGCGGATTATCGTTTTTTGGGTCAAGAAGACAACGATGATGAGTTAGAAAGTTTTACGGCGTTATCTGATATGATCACATATACTTCGGCCTGGTTACCGATACAGATTACTGATCAATTAGCAAATCAAGTTGTGCCACAGGGAACACGAATTTTAGAGATTACTGATGACCATGCATTAGCTAAAGCATTTTATGAAAATGAATCTTTAAATATCTTACCTTATGAAACTGGTAGTTCTTTAGATGAAATAGCTCAGGCAGGCACGAAATTAGGTTATCCACTGATTGTAAAGCCTGTTTTTAAGCATAAAAACATTGATGATCAGGTGATTTTACGGGGTGAGTGGGACTTAGGATTAGTTGCACCCATGATTGATGGTAGTACATTATTAATCGAACCATGGCTAGAAAATACGCAATCATTTGTGATGACAGCTGTGCGGAGTTCAAATAATGACACCATTATGTTCCCGTTGCGTCAAGTTCATTTGTTAGAACCTGGCTTAACTAGTGCTTGGACCGTCGGAAATATTGCAGACGAAGTTGTTAGTGAGATTATGAATGTGACTGAAAAATTAGGCGCTGCGCTAGACTATGTTGGTGCATATGATGTTACATTTTTGTTGTCAAATAATGGTACGTTGTATTTGCGCAATGTGATTCCTGGTTTGTCAAAAACAACTGTGTTGTATGATGCGTCAACTAATGTGACAGTAGCTGGTCAACATTTGCGTGCCATCACCGGCCAAAAATTAACTGATGTTATTTTTGAGCAAGCAGCTGTTTATTTGCCTATTTCGGAAAAACAAGAACCATTATTGTACCGTCACTGGCAAATTCAACCACATTGGCAAATTGCTAGGTATCATTTTGATAATTTATTACCTCAGACAGGTCATGTACTTGCCGACGGTAATAGTTCAGAACAATTATTAAATCAATTACATGTGGCTGGTATTTGGAATTTTGATGATTAATTAATAGAAAAAAAGAGACATTAGTAGTGGTGATGATAGGTAAATCCTATAACATCACTAAACTAATGTCTCTTTTTGTAGTGGTTCTATTTAGAAAGTAACTTGCAATAATGTGATAAAAACACTTGCGAATGATAGAATTAACATGAAAACAACAAATGTTTGAATGACTTTTTGCATGGTTGACTTTTTCTTTTTGTTTTTCTTTTGCATGGTACACCTCTAATTTTTCATTTAGTCTATTGTAACAAAAAAATCAGATAACGTACCACAGACTAACTAATTAAAGGTATAATGAATAGATTAATACATTTTAGGAGGCAGTAATGCTGACATTATTTAACTGGCCAGTAACGGTGTTTATTGCATTAATCACTTTGCTAATTCTTTCGGTTTTGAAACAAACGCTTTTACAAAATCATTGGCCACAAAGTTTAAAAGCAACAGATTTAGCTGTTGTTATAGCTTGGTGGAGTATTGCTACCACAACATTTGAAGTTTGGCACATCACAATGTTAATCCCCATGTTCCTAATGTTTGTCATGTGGGGTATTGCCTTAGCTTTATACCAAGGCTTTGTTCGTGAGAATTTTGTAACACGACGTTTTTGGCTAACATGGTGGCGTATTAGTACGATGGCAAGTTACGTTGTCTTAATTGGGATTGCAATTTATGCTTATATTGAAACAAGCGTGGGATAATAAGGAGTAAGTAAATGGAAAAAATCAGTGGTTATGTAAAAAATTGGCAGTCAGATAAAGGTTATGGTTTCATTGAATTAAAAGGTGAAGACGACGTTTTTGTACATTTCTCTGCTATTCAAACACCTCATGTGCGTGATTTGAAGGTTGGACAAGAAGTTACACTGGTCGTTATTCAAGGTGTAAGGGGACCACAAGCTGCTGCTGTTGAAGTTGTCGATTAAGTATTGGAGGGATGAGATAGGATGGTAAATCTATCAGAAAATACCGAAAAGTTTGCTGAAAAAGTGATAAGTGAAAGCCTAAAGTATGATGGTCATATTGTACGGGCGGTTGAACAGACAGTTGTTTTACCAGATGGACGTGAAACAAAACGCGATATTGTTTATCATGCAGATGCGATTGCAATTTTAGCTTTAACTAGTGACAATAAAATGATTTTGGAAAAGCAATGGCGTGCACCGGTTAAGGCTATGACATTAGAAATTCCTGCCGGTAAGATAGATGATCGTGATCAAGCGCCATTAGATGCTGTGAATCGAGAGTTAAATGAAGAAACCCGTTTATCAGCTAATAAAATTGAGAAAATTACCAGTTTTTATACATCAATTGGTTTTTCCGATGAATATATGACATTGTATTTTGCGACTGATTTAGAACCAGTCGCAAACGAATTACCACAAGATGACGATGAACAAATTGATTTGATTTATGTTGATTACGACGAAGCAACTGAATTGTTTAATAGTGGTCAGTTAAAAGATGCTAAAACAAATATGGCATATTTATATTGGCGTACATTACAATAACGGGTAAACAAGATGTTATTTAATAAAAAAAAGCGTGAAGATAACGAAACAGTGGGCCAGGATGCTGGTCAGTTTCAAGTGGATACACCTAGTGAGGGTAACTATGGTCAATCATCACAAGGTCCAACATTATTAACACGTGAAGAACATCGATTAACACGCCATGGGCGATATGAATTAGATGAACAAACACGGAAATTAACAAAGAATGGGAAAACCACACGTTTAAAGCATCGCTTGAATGTAACAATCGTGGTATTGATTGGGTTAATTATTTTAACCTATATTATTTTGATTTTTTTGTAGTAGATTTAAGATTGAGGAGAATTAATTAATGCGTTACGGTGTAATAAATGCAATGGCAGAAGAGAAGGCAGCTTTAGTGGAAGCAATGGTTGATGAGAAACAATCAACCATTGCCGGTAAACTATTTCATCATGGTAAAATCGGTAAAGTTGATGTTGTTGTTGTAGAATCTGGTATTGGTAAGGTCGCTTCAGCATTGACAACGACAATTTTGATTACAAACTTTGGTGTTGATGCCGTGATTAATTCTGGTTCTGCAGGTGCAATTGGCGCAGATTTACGGATTGGGGATGTTGTCATTGCTGACGAGTTAGCATATGCCGATGCAGATGCACGTGCCTTTGGTTATGAATATGGACAAGTACCACAACAACCAGCGCGTTTTAAAGCTAATCCTGAGTTAACAGCTGGTTTGACGGAGGCATACCACACAGTGACCGATGCACGCTTGGTTAACGGCTTGATTGTTACAAGCGATTCATTTATTGCTAGTGACATTCAAAAGAAGAATATCCTACAATACTTTGAGAATGCGCAATCAGCTGAAATGGAAGGTGCTTCAATTGCCCAAGTCGCCCACTATTTTGATGTGCCATTTGCGGTAGTGCGTGCTATTTCAGATAACGCTAATGGTGAAGCCGGTATGACTTTTGATGACTTTATTGTTGAAGCGGGTAAGCAATCAGCACAAGTGCTAATTAATTTTTTCAAAGCACAAAACTAAATTAGTCAATAGTAGAAGGAGAATAGAATGGCATTTGAAACTACTGTGAGTGTACCAGGAGATAAAGAGATATATCAGTTTAATCCGCAATTAAAGCAATACGCTTTAGGTGATACAGGGTTTGTTAAGAATAATGCTGGCTCACATGTGATGATTCGTTCTTTAGAACCAGAAAAGGGTTTAGATAACGCAATTAAGTTAAAAGTGGTAGTCAATAAGGATTTAACCGGGATAAAGATTAAGACAGTCAATCCAAGTGGCAATGCTTTGGTTAATATTTTTAATAATCAAAAGTATGAAGAGTTGGAAAAAATGTATCGATTCTACATTAATGAATTAGTTGACCGCGAAATTATTTTAATAAAATAAAGGAAAAGCAGATTAATTAAGTAGTTAATCTGCTTTTTTAATGCTTAAAAGTAAATAAAAAATCTTTATATTAACTTTAACACTGTTACATTTCCGTAATGATTTGTGGGTTGTGCAATAAAAAAAAGATTAATTAATAATTTGTATAAATAATAAGGCAAAAATTGTTATTTCATTAACCGGTTAATCTTTATTAGAAAATACTGTTGTATCAGTAGTTTGAGACTAAACATAAGTAGATGTTACAACTAAATTTCTGTTAGAAACGGGGTTTGTGATACAGGTGTAACGCAATGTCGCATCATTGTAACGAAAATAGCCATGATATTGGTAAACTAATATTTGTTGTTAAGCATGAGTTCCCAACGCAGTGATAAGACCTGTGTTGAAGTGGACTAATAGAAAGCGTCAATGCCAATATAGGTAAACATCAAGGAGATTAATTATAATGAATAAAAAAGTACTAACTGCATTAACTGTCGCTGGAGTTGCAACTGCTGCAATGGCCACGGATGTATCAGCTGATACGTATACTGTTAAGTCAGGTGACACTTTGTCATCAATCGCTATGAGCCATGATACATCAGTAGATCGTATTATGAATGCTAACAAGCTTTCAAACGCTAACTTGATTTTTGTTGGTGATCAAATTGAGCTTGATGATCAAGCTGCAAACCAAGCTGCTGCACCTGCAGCAACTGCAACTGTTCAACAACCAGCACAACAAGTTTCTGTAGCTAATGTTGCACCAGCACAAAAAGCACCAGTACAACAACAATCAGCACAGCCTGCACAAAAGCCTGCACAACCAGCACAACAACCTGCTGCAACTAGCTCAGCAGCTTCAGGTTCAACATATGATCAATTTATCGCAGCTGGTGGTACTTCATCAATGTGGCAATCAATTGTAATGCCTGAATCAGGTGGAAATGTTAATGCTTCAAATGGTCAATACCACGGTTTGGGACAAACTAACCAATCATGGGGACAAGGATCAGTTGAAACACAAACTAAGGGAATGCTAAACTATGCAACATCACGTTATGGATCAGTTGACAATGCTATCTCATTCCGTGCTGCTAATGGTTGGTGGTAAAATTAATTCTCACTTTGTGTGATGATTAGTTCACTAAAATAAAGAAACCGTATCTCGTCGATTATGAACAGTTTGTTCAAACGGCTGAGATACGGTTTTTTTGTTTATCTAGTATGTTGATGTGTTTCTGTTGGAAATTGATTGGTAGCTGGATCAATTGGCCATAACCAGTAGTTTTGGTTTGAAAGCAGTTGCGTTTGTTTTGTATGAAGTGCCATCATATCTGACCATGTTGTGTGTGGCTGTGAGTTAACTTGTAACGGATATACTTGGGAAACTAAGCCAAGTTCCTCATTAACTAACAAAGCGTATGTGACGTTGTCTGTGGTAGCTGTGTACAATGTAGGCATAAAATTCTCCTCATAATAGTGTTAAACATCACGAAAAATCTCTCGCCAAGTATTTTTATCAAGTTTGACGGGTTTCCTTTTTAGCTGTCGTTCTTTTTTTATATAATGTGCTTTTTTGTAAGCTCGAACAATGTCAGCTTGAATATGTCGCTCTGGCGGTAAACCAGATGCAATAAATTCTGCAGTATCTGTGGGAGCCTCTGGAAATGTTTCTTGGTTATTTAAAAACCAACTACGCATTGTATCATTTAAACCAGCATGGCGCCGAATACGTTGGAGAAGTTCATCTAAGCCAAAATTTAGCTGGTGAATTTCAGCTTGTAATTGACGGGCAACTTTTTCAGAAATACCAATATGATCAGCAAAATGGGTGATACCCAGTTTGATTTCTTCGCCTAAGTCATTTTTAAGAACATATTGATGTTTTAAACGACGACCACAATCACAATATAATTGTTTCCCATGTTGCGTGTTATAATTGGTGTTTTCACGATAATCAGTTAGTGTCCAATGACGACCATGACCAACTAATTCATAATTCATGAATAAGGAAGTTTGCTGATAACGAATGTGTTGTTGAATAACTGCTTGTTGTTCAGGTGTTAGTGAATCCCAAGTTTCTTGTCGCTTTTGTTTGGTTAAAGAAACTTTTTTGGATTTTGGATGTTTTGTTGGCATAAACTATCTCGTTTGTTTGTTATATTCGGTAAGACGTTGTTGAATTGCGTTATAGACACGTGTCACATCAGCTGTTGTGCCACGTAATTCATAATTAGCAATTAGTGGTGCATTAAAATCAACGGCATAACGACGTGCAGTCAAAATATATTGTGCATTGAAATTCTTATTACCACTACCAATAATACCAATTAAATTGGCTGTATTTTCCGGTAATTCTAACTGTTCACGTAACACATCAGTCATTATTTCAATAACGCCATTACCAATGCCATTACCACCATCTAAATAAGTTGGAACAAGAACAAAAAAAGGACTATCTGTAATAATATCTGGTGAAGCTTCTGATATTTCAATAGGTTCTAAATTTAATTGGCCTTGCTCATTAGCAAAAGTAGTTAATTTTTTGACAAATGACCGTGTATTGCCAGAAATAGAGATATACAATAATTTAATTGGCATGAGTAAATCCTCCTATTTTTACGAACAATATTAAGTGTAGAAAAAAAGACTGAAATTAGCAATTAGATAACTAACGGATAGTTATTATTTAATCTATTTGTAACAATCACTAGAAAAGCTATTATACTGCGCAAAAGCCTATGTCAAGCCTTTTTTTAACGAATTAATGCCTTGCAAATGTGTGCCTAATTAGTTTATACTCAATTTCATATTAACAAAGCGTTAGGTTTATAAAAACAGAAAGTTTAGGTGAAAATATGCAGAATGTTACAGTATATACAAAAAATAATTGCATCCAATGCATGATGACAAAGAAGACATTGACACAATACGGTATTAGTTACTCAGAAAAAAATGTTGAGAACGATCCAGAAGCATTAGCATTTTTGAAAGATAAGGGTTACCAATCAGTACCAGTCGTCTTTTCAGGCGATATGGAACCAGTACATGGTTTTCGACCAGATTTGCTTGCTAAGTTAAACCAAGCAATGTAATTCAACTAAAAAATATACTTACAGGTCGGTGCAACCAAATTAAGGGGTTCCGCTTTACAGTAGGTAGGCAACGGGGTAAGAATAATGTCATTAGCAACGCTAGATTTGGATAAGGTTACTTATTTTGATTTGAATAATCAATTGAATATCCCAAAAAATAATAGTATCCAATTACAAAAAGATAAAGAAGCCTTAGAGGCATTTATAAAAGAAAATGTATTGCCTAATACATTACATTTTGAAACAATTCAAGAACGTTTCGATTATTTAATTGAGCATGATTATGTTGATCAAAAGATGGTTAACAAATATTCAATGACGTTTATTAAAAAAATATATGCGTATTTAGAGTCGCAAGATTTTCATTTTAAGTCATTTATGGCTGCATATAAGTTTTATGCACAATATGCATTAAAAACTAACGATGGTGATTATTATATTGAAAATTATAATGATCGTGTTGTGATGAACGTGTTGTTCTATGCTAATGGGGATGAAGATTTAGCAATGAGCTTAGCTGATGAAATGATTCATCAACGTTATCAACCAGCAACACCTTCATTCTTAAATGCGGGTCGTTCACGTCGTGGTGAATTAGTATCATGCTTTATTTTGCAAGCAACTGATGATATGAATGCGATTGGTCGTGTTATTAATTCAGCTTTGCAATTATCAAAAATCGGCGGTGGTGTCGGCATTGTTTTGTCGAACCTAAGAGAAGCTGGTGCACCTATTAAGGGTATTGAAAATGCTGCTTCTGGTGTTGTACCAGTTATGAAGTTATTGGAAGATTCATTTTCATATTCTAACCAAATGGGGCAACGTAATGGAGCGGGTGTCACTTACTTGTCAGTGTTCCATCCAGATATTATGAGCTTCCTGGCAACCAAGAAAGAAAATGCTGACGAAAAAGTTCGTGTTAAGACATTGTCACTTGGTTTGACAGTACCAGATAAGTTCTATGAATTGATCAAAGCAGATGCAGATATGTATCTATTTTCACCATACGATGTAGAAAAGGTTTATGGCGAACCTTTTAACTATGTTGATATTACGGCTGAATATGACGCCATGGTTGCAAATGACGATATTCGTAAGAAAAAGATTCGTGCTCGTGATTTGGAAACTGAAATTTCAAAGTTACAACAAGAATCAGGTTATCCTTACATTATTAACATTGATACAGTCAATAAAGCTAATCCAATTGCTGGAAAAGTAATTTCATCAAACTTATGTTCTGAAATTCTACAAGTTCAAAAACCATCACTAATTAATAATGAACAAACCTATGATCAACTAGGAACTGATGTTTCATGTAATTTAGGTTCAACAAATATTGTTAATATGATGGCAACTAAAGACTTTGGAAAGTCAGTTGATGCCATGATTCGTGCTTTGACATTCGTTTCTGATCAGACGGATTTGGATATTGTGCCATCAGTACGTTTAGGTAATCAACAAACCCATGCTATTGGATTAGGTGCTATGGGCTTGCATGCTTTCTTTGCTAAGAATCATATGTATTATGGTGATGAAGAAGCACTGGACTTTACCAATGCTTACTTCTTGATGCTAAATTATTATAGTTTAGTTGCATCAAATAAGTTGGCGAAGGAACGTCAAACTAGTTTTTACGAATTTGAAAAGTCAGATTATGCAACTGGTGCATACTTTAAAAAGTATATTAATCAAGACTGGTCACCAAAAACTGATAAAGTGAAGGAAATCTTCTCAGTTCATCATTTCCCAACACAAGAGGATTGGGTTGCTTTGGCAGAATCCGTTAAGCAATATGGTTTATATAATGCTTATCGTATGGCAATTGCCCCAACCGGATCAATTTCGTATGTTAATGATGCAACAGCATCACTACATCCAATTATTAATCGTGTTGAAGAACGTCAAGAAAAGAAGATTGGTAAAATTTACTACCCAGCACCATATTTGGGAACTGATACATTGCCATACTATGAATCAGCTTACAATATGGATATGCGCCGTGTCATTGACGTGTATGCAACTGCACAACAACATATTGATCAGGGAATGGCCTTAACATTGTTTATGCGTTCAACTGTGCCAGAAGGTTTGTATGATTGGAAAGAGAACCATACTGACAAGATGACCACTCGTGATTTGAATATTTTGCGTTTGTATGCTCATAGCAAGGGTATTAAGTCAATTTATTATATTCGTACTTATACTGATGATATGGAAGAATTCGGTGTAAATGAATGCGAGAGTTGCTCAATTTAGAGTAATTGGCAGATGGAAAATAGGGTAAATAAATGACAGAATCATACGAAGCTATTAATTGGAATGAAATTGAAGATAATATTGATAAAGCCACTTGGGAAAAATTAACTGAACAGTTTTGGCTTGATACACGTATTCCATTATCAAACGATTTAGATGACTGGCGTAAAATGAGCGAAGAAGAACATTATCTAGTCGGTCATGTTTTTGGTGGTCTAACTTTGTTGGATACATTGCAGTCACAAGATGGTATGGAATCATTGAAAAAGGCAGCTCGGACGCAACATGAAACTGCAGTATTGAATAATATTGAATTCATGGAATCAGTGCACGCAAAATCTTACTCTTCAATTTTTGAAACATTGCATACGCCAGCTGAAATTGCAGAGATTTTTGATTGGACAAATTCTAATGAGTTTTTGCAATATAAAGCAAATAAAATTAATGAGGTCTATCAAGAAGGAACACCTTTGCAACGAAAGGTTGCTTCTGTTTTGTTAGAAACGTTCTTGTTCTATTCTGGTTTTTATACACCACTTTGGTATTTGGGACACAATAAAATGAATAACGTTGCAGAAATTATCAAATTAATTTTGCGTGATGAATCGGTGCATGGCACATATATTGGTTATAAGTTCCAACTTGGTTTTAATGAACTAGATGAAGCAGAACAAAATGAATTAAAAATGTGGTTGTACGACTTATTGATGGATTTGTACAGCAACGAAGAGAAATATACGAAATTACTGTATGATGATATTGGCTGGACTGACTCAGTATTAACTTTCTTGCGTTATAACGCAAATAAAGCTTTGATGAATTTGGGTCAGGATCCATTGTTCCCTGATGGGGCAGAAGATGTAAATCCAATAGTTATGAATGGTATTTCAACAACAACATCAAATCATGATTTCTTCTCACAAGTCGGTAATGGTTACCGTTTGGGTCAAGTTGAAGCGATGTCAGATGATGATTATAATATTGATTAGGGCATATTGCATTAGTAAAAATAAAGTGCTATCATTATGAAAATGATATACAAGGTGGTAATTAGTTATGAGTAAGTTTACTTTACAATTTAATGGTTGGTGGCGCAGATAACGCGTACGGACTATGGTAATCATAGGTTCAGTACGTGGGTTCCTTAGGGAGCAGATGTATTGAGTCTGTGCTAACTAATTTCCGAAATGATGGAAAGAGTTGTGCGGCTTAACGTGCAGTTCTTTTCATGGTGAAACACGAGAAGATACTGTGGTGTCTGCTCGTGTTTTTTTGTGTAGCAAATAGTCATGAGGATAGATAAATGAATAAAAAAATATTGGGCACAATTAGTGTATTAACTATTTTTACAATTTTTGCAGGCGTATATGATTCAGTTCAAACTAGTCAGCATAAGGCAACACCAAAGGTTGCTATTTTACAGTATATGAAGCATCCTGCATTGGATGACATTAATAAGGGCATCTATAAAGGGTTAGCTGAAGAAGGTTATCACAAAGGTAAAAATATTAAAATTTTGTATGAAAATGCGCAGGGTGATCAGTCTAACTTAAAGACGATGGCTTCAAAATTTGAAAATACCAACGCTGATGTTTCAGTTGGAATTGCTACACCTGCAGCTGTTGCATTGGCTAATACGATTACTGATAATTCAGTTGTCTTTGCTGCCTCGACAACACCAATTCAGTCAAAATTGGTAAAAAGCTATCAGCATCCTGGTGGTAATGTGACAGGTGTTTCTGATCAGGCGCCATTGCAAGCGCAATTAAAGATGATGAAAACGTTCGTGCCGAATTTAAAAAATTTGGGAGTTATTTATACATCTTCTGATGATTCTGCTTCAATTCAAGCTAAACAAATGATCGATTTAGCCAAACAGGACGGTATGACAGTTAAGCCATACACAATTTCTTCATCTAATGATTTGAATCAAACATCTAAGCAAATGGTTGCGAATAACCAAGTGGATGCCGTTTTTGTGCCAACTGATAATACAATTGCTGGTGCGATGCCAACATTAATTGACAGTACCAACGCAGCTAAGGTACCAGTCTTCCCAACAGTTGATACGATGGTAAAAGATGGTGGTTTAGCAGCTGAATCGATTAATCAAAAGAAATTAGGGATTAAGACAGGTAAGCAAGTTGCTCAAATTTTGAAGGGAAAAGATCCAAAAGACGTACCAGTTGGATTTATAAAGAAAGGTGATTTGATTATTAATCGCGCACAGTTGGAGAAGTTAGGGTTGCAGTTACCTAAAGAATATGAACATGCAAAGTTTGTAAAGTGAGGACATTATGGGAATTTTAATATCAGCCATTGGTCAAGGCTTAATTTGGGCGACATTGGGGTTTGGATTATACTTAACATTTCGAATCTTGGATGTTGCTGATATGACTGTTGAAGGTACTTTTCCATTAGGAGCTGCTACAGCTGTAACACTAATTTCTAATGGTGTGTCACCGATAATTGCTACGCTAATTGCCACATTAGCAGGAAGTTTAGCCGGATTAGTTACTGGTTTGTTATATACTAAAGGAAAGATTCCAATTCTATTAGCCGGTATTTTAACAATGACGGCTGCTTATTCAGTGAATTTGCGAATTATGGGACAAGCTAATCGTTCATTATTAGGTAAAACCAATTTATTTACATATGATTTCTTAAAAGGATTACCACAGAACTTTCCGGTAATTGTGGTTGGTGTTGTCATTATTGTTCTAATCACTATTTGTTTATCACAATTTTTAAAAACAGAATTAGGGCAAGCATTTATTGTAACTGGTGATAATCCAAATATGGCACGCTCGCTTGGAATCAATACCGATAATATGACGATTTTAGGACTAATGGTATCAAATGGGTTAATTGGTCTTGGTGGTGCTTTGGTTGCTCAGAATAATGGTTTCGCTGATGTTAACATGGGGGTTGGAACGATTGTTGTTGCCTTGGCATCGATTATTATTGGTGAGGTTAGTTTTACGGATAGCTTAACATTGCCTGAACGTTTGATTACAATTATTATTGGCTCAATTATGTATCGATTTGTCTTAGTAATTGTGCTTTATGTCGGTTTCAATGCTGATGATTTGAAATTAGTTAGTGCTATTATTCTTGGCTTAGCATTGATGTTACCTGGCTTACGATCAAAATTACGGTTAAATACGTTTTTAAAGCGGGGATGATAAAAGATGACAGAAACAAAATTACAATTAGACCATGCGACCGTGGTCGTTAATCAAGGTCAACCAGGCGAAAAAACAATTTTAGATGATGTATCTTTAACGTTATTAGCGGAAGACTTTGTGACTGTATTGGGTTCTAACGGAGCTGGTAAGTCAACGTTATTTAATGTTATAGCTGGTTCACTAAAGTTAACGAGTGGTCATATATATTTAGGTGGTCAAGATGTTACTAATCTTAGTGAAGCGCAACGCACACATTTCTTGGCGCGTGTTTTCCAAGATCCTAAATTAGGCACAGCACCAAGAATGACAGTGCTAGAAAATATGCTCTTAGCTGAACGTCGTGGGTTACCACGTCGTCTAAAGAATCGTGGGTTAACTGAGGCTAAGAAAGCTGAATATGCGAAAGTAACGGCAACCATGGGCAATGGCTTATCAGATCGTCTCGATATGGCGGCTGGTGATCTTTCTGGTGGTCAACGACAAGCACTATCGTTTTTAATGGCTACACAATTACGACCAGAAGTGCTGCTACTTGATGAGCATACGGCGGCTTTGGATCCTAAAACTAGTGCGCAATTAATGCAAGTAACTGATAAACGCATTTATGAGGAAAAATTGACAGCATTAATGATTACGCATCACTTAGAAGATGCCTTAGAATATGGTAATCGCTTAATTATCATGTCAGAGGGTAAAATTTCATTAGATGTGAGTGGCAGTGAAAAGGAGAATTTAACAGTAACGGACTTATTAAATTACTTTAATCGTTATTGATAAGGGATAGTAACATGACTAAAAAGAATATTTTATTTGAAATATTAGCAGTTGCTGCTGGTGGTTTTATTGGTGGTATTTTACGAGCTAGTATGATGTTAATTTTTCATAGTAATGACTTTCCTTGGCAAACAGTTATTGTCAATCTAAGTGGGACTTTTATTTCAGCGTTATTGGTTGTTTTGTTTAGTAATATGATTAAATTAAAGCAAGTAACATCAGATTTTATTATGGTTGGTATTTTGGGCGCGTATACAACTTACTCAACCGCGCTAGTAGATATGATTAACTTATCAGTATTTAGTGCACTAGGCTATCTAATTTTAAATGTAGCCGGTGGCGTTTTGATGGTATTTTTGAGTCGATATATAGGAAATAAAGTGGTGGCAACATGGCAGAAATAATTTTAACGGGTATTGGCGCAGCTATTGGTTCATTGATGCGCTATGGTTTATTGTCAGTTGCTACAAAGTGGTTTAGTAATTTTTCTGAATTAATGGTACTAACCATTAACTTATTAGCCGCCTTTTTTATGGGGATGACTGTATCAATCCTGATGCCAGATTGGTTGCATACCTTTTTAGCGCCAGGAATTTTGGGTGGCTTTTCAACTTTTTCAGCTCCCATTGTTGATATTGCTAATGCGATCGAACATCATGAAAGTCAACAACCATTGTTTATTATTAAGACATTAATGACCTTTGTTGGTGGTTTATTTATATTATGGTTCGGTATTAGTGTTGGGAATTGGCTGGGTTAGTCGGTAACTATACCAATCACATCTTTTAAACGAATCTTTGTTGAATGGATATCGCGCAAATGGTAAACTCAATAGTATAGGTTGTAAGAGATATTGAGGGAATGTGGGGATAGTCATATGAGTTTAATTGATCGTGAACGAATTAATGCTATTCGTCAGGCTAATGACATTCCAGTTCGTGAGTTGGCTAACATTGGTATTAGTCGTAATCGATATTATCGTTATTTAAATGATGAAAATGATTTACCTGCGGAAGGATTTATTTCATTAATGAGTCATTTACTATTAACTGGAACTGAAGTTAATACAGAACTAGTCAATAGCTTTGATACGGTTGAAGGCTTAATTATTGCTTTACAGGAAGCTGATAAAAAGCACGATGTAGATGGTATTAAGGATATTAGTCGGCGTGGCTATCATTTGTTCCGTAATACAATGGCCCGTGGTTATTTACGGGTAGCAAGTTTAGCTGATGTATTGCATGCTAGAATAATTCCTAATGAGCATTCACAAATTGCTAAAAAAATATTAATTGATTCCTTTGAAGCCGTTACAATTTGGCGAGAAATGGATGTTGCTTTGTTAGCACCAGTCATTACTGATTTACCAGTGCGACAAGCGGCTGATTATTTAGCATTGATTTGGGCAAAGAAATGGCCACATCATACTATGGAATTACTAAATATGATGACATCGCAATTTTTGGTAATGCTTTTGAATGAATCTGAGTTACAGCAAGAAATCTTTGATGAGGTAGCTGCGTGGATGATTGAACAACCACGTAATGCAATGAGTTTTTCATGGTGGGCCAATTTATTAACACAATTGGTTAATAAACAATGGGCAGCTGTTGAGGAAACTTTGAACATCGCTAATCAATTACAAATGCAGAACATGTATGAAATTGGCTATTCATTGTCTAAGGCTTGGCAAAAGAAGTTAAGAGATTAAGTGTGAAAAATAGCTTCAGAATTGGAAGCAGCTGTTAATAGCATATAAATTAAAATAAGACTGGGACGTCGTAAACATCCCAGTCTTATTTATTTAGCTAATTCAAATCAGCTTTTGTTACACTATCTTAAACGTGCGCCAAAAGCCTAAATCCTCAATGTAACGCAATTTACTCTACTCTTGTCCTTCGCTTTGCTACGGTCAAAAATAGTGCAAATCACGTTACATACCGGATTCAAATCAGCTTTTGTTACACTATCTTATTTATTCGCAATCACTTCAATATGGTTACCATCAATATCATCGATGTGGAAAATAATGTGACGGCCATCTTCACTTTCTGTAGCTGGCTTTGCTTGCTTTACTTCATAGTTAATAAAGTGGTTAATAACCGTGTCTTTGTGGTCACGTACGACTACTCGGACTGTAATGGGATCAGCATCGGGATCTTCAGTGAAAACAATTGATTGTTGGTTAAAGTATAAATGACGTGATTCGTTGATACCGAATTCTGTTGGTAAATCAAAAACTTCACGGTAAAAACGAACGGTATTGGGAACGTTATTTGCTGGAATTTGTAGGGGACTAAATTTTCTAACTCGCATGTAGTACATACCTCATCTTTATAAAATTATTCAACTATATATTATACGCTAACAAATAAAACTGTGATGAATAAAAATTTGGTTGTGTGCGTCTTTATTAATGGAGGCGAGTTATGACAATTAAAATTACTTCAGTACGGCAATTAGGCGATTTATTGGTGACACGCTATGCACAATCACCACAAGAAGGTTGTTGGGTTATTGCAATGACCACGCAGATGACTATAATTAATATTTATCAGGTTGCATTGGGAACTTTAGATAGTGTTAATATCCATCCCCGCGATGTATTTCGACATTTAGTTGCTTGTAATGCTTATGGATTTATTTTATGTCATAATCATCCTAGTGGTAATCTAAATGCTTCGGCCGCTGATCAAAGCGTGATGCATCAGATGGCTATCTGTGGGCAATTAATGCAATTTCATTTTTTAGATTTTATGGTGATTTCACCACAAGGTTATCGCAGTTATCGTAGTAAAAATTTATTGCCAAAAGTTCAGCTAGAAACACTGATTGATTTATGGACTAAGGTCAACAACATGTGATAAACTTAATAAGAAATTGCATGGTACTTTGTTAAAAAGTACATGAATAGAATTGAATTATCAAAATAAATAAAGAAAAGGGAAAAGTGCTGTGTTTTCATTTGGAACTCGAAATGTTGGAATAGACTTAGGAACAGCTAATACACTAGTCTATATTGAAGGTAAAGGAATTGTACTACGCGAACCTTCAGTTGTTGCACGTAATACAAAGACAAATGAGGTTGTTGCGGTAGGAACAGCTGCTAAAGAAATGCTTGGTCGAACACCTGGTTCAATTACGGCGATTCGTCCAATGCGTGATGGTGTTATTGCCGATTATGAAACAACCGTTGCCATGCTTAAGTACTACTTAGGTAAGGCATTGGGTACACGTGGTGCTAAGCCATATGTAACTATTGGTGTGCCATCAGGTGTTACGGCTGTTGAACGCCGTGCCGTTATTGATGCTGCCCGAGTAGCTGGTGCACGTGACGCTTATGTGATTGAAGAACCATTTGCGGCAGCTGTTGGTGCTGGTTTGCCAGTAATGGAGCCAACTGGATCAATGGTTGTTGATTTGGGTGGTGGTACAACTGATGTTGCCACTATTTCTTTGGGTGGTATTGTCTCATCACGTTCAATTCGAATGGCTGGTGACAAATTAGATGAAGCTATCATGACCTATGTACGTCAAAAGTACTCTGTTTTGATTGGTGAGCAAACTGCTGAACGTCTTAAGATGGCGGTTGGTTCAGCTGATCAAGAAGCTGCTGAAGATATGGAAAGTGCCAGTGCACGTGGTCGTGATTTAGTGACTGGATTACCTAAGACGATTGAAGTAAAGGCAAGTGATGTTGCAGATGCAATCAAAGATGTGATTGCTGAAGTGATTGTGGCTATTAAAGAAACGTTAGAAGAAACTTCACCTGAAATTGCTGCAGATGTGATTGATCGTGGGATTGTGTTGACTGGTGGTGGTGCGCAATTGGCTCATTTGGATGAGGTAATTGCTGAAGCAACTAAGGTGCCAGTATTTGTTGCACCTGAACCACTTGATGCAGTTGTTATTGGAACTGGTGAAGCGCTAAAGTCTATTGATGTTTTAAAGAATAATTAGGCTAAAAGTTATAATATAGTATAACTACCCGGGTATTTCAGGGTAGTTTATTATTATATGTTAGAATTAGATTGTAGTAGAAATTACTATTTATCATGCAGTGAGAGAAACGAAGGGCAAGTTTAAGATGAAAAATATCTTTACATCACGCCGTTTAGTGATTGGTGTCGTTGTTGTCATTTTAACAATTGGGGTCATTACATTAGGTGCTAAGGCCCACAATTCGCAAGAAGAACCATCTTTAGTAACCCGAATTGTATCGGATGTGACAGGTTGGACTTCAAATGTGGTAAATGCACCGCTAAAGGTAATTCACGGTGGCTATGATTCTATCGAAAAATTGGGTAATACGTATGAAGAAAATGAGCGTTTAACTAAAAAAGTAGATGATTTAGCACAGACGAAAGTTCAATCACAAGTGTTACAACAAGAAAATCGAGCTTTGAAAGATCAATTAAAGATTGATAATACATTGACTGATTATAAAGTCGTTAACGCAACGGTTACATCACGTTCACCTAGTAGTTGGCAAAGTCAGCTTATTTTGGACAAGGGAACTAATGCTGGTTTAAAAAAAGGTTTGTCAGTTATGGGTTCTGGTGGCTTAATTGGTCGAATTACGGAAGTAAATACAACCAATGCTAAAGTTGAACTACTATCAGATAATAATCAAACGGCGGATCGTTTTGCCATTCGTGTTCAAAATAGTGCCAATGAAACAGTTGATGGTATTATTACCAATTTTAATCAGGCAGATAATTTAATTGTCATGGGACAAATTACGTCAGATGTAAAAGTTAAAAAGGGTGACTTAGTTACCACAAGCGGTCTTGGTGGTGTTACACCATCAGGTCTATACGTTGGTAAAGTTGAACGAGTAGGAAGCGACAATTATGGATTATCAAAGAAAATCTATATTAAGCCTGCTACTGACTTTAATAATATTCCAGTAGTGAGTGTTGCAATTCCTTAAACTAAATGGTGTGAATTTGGCCTTACTGTTAATGAAATACCCCATAATCGTGGCTCAATTGCAAATAGCGTGAAAATCATGAAATTGTCTAATTGAGTTTGTGAAATTGGCTCGTAAATTTGATGTTAACTACATCGGATTTATGGGCCTTTTGCTTATTAATAAGCAATTAAAAGTATTTTGTAATGCATGGTGATTAAATAGTTCAAAGCGAATTCTTAAAGCGTAAGCTTTAAAACTATGAAAGCCATAAGATGTACGATTAATTTGCTTAATACGACGATTGATGCCTTCCATACGACCATTTGAGTAGTTGTTTAGGAAGGCATTTTTAATGCCTTTTAAATTCTTTTTGTAACTACTAATAACTGAATCCATTGCGGAATGGTTAAATTGATAGTTTTCTAAAATTGTTTGAAAGTCTTCAAAGGCACGATGACGTTGGGAATTTAAAACAGCTTGATAGACTTCATAAGTCTGTTTGAAGTTGGGAGAAATATCAAATACTAATCGTAATGCATCTTGTGGGTACATAAATTCGTTAATACCTCTAAACCAGCGTGCCTGTTGGAAGTTTAAACGATTTTCATCTGTAATAAAGAAACGCCAGTTTGCTTTGAGCAGTTTATAGATACGACTTTTATGGTTATCTAAACTACGTTGTAAATTAATACGTGTACTTTGAACAGCTTTTAAAGCCAGTTGAATAATGTGAAAACGATCAATAATCAATTGAGCATTGGGAAACATTGTCCGTAAAGGTGTTTGATAGTTTGCATTCATGTCGGTGATAACAAATTGAACATTCTCTCGATTAGCTAGGGCGTAATTGGAAAGGTTCTTTTTAATTTTAGGACCAGTTCGTTTGGAAAATAGTTCAATTAAATCACTGGTCTGGCCATCAATCATTTCAAAACTAAATTGGTTTTTAGCGTAACGAATTTCATCAACACAAATGACACTAGGCAAAGCACGCTCGTAGTTAGTTTGATAGGCTTCAGCAGCATTATTCATTAAGCGATTAATTTTACTAGTAGATAAATGTAAGATGTGTGCAATTTCCTTTTCAGAAATATCACGTTTAGCCAAATCGATAATTTGATAAAGTAATGGACGTGTAATCTTAGAACGTGGCATAAAATCACATGATTGAGCGATTAAACTTTTAAGGCAATTACGACATTGATAACGCTGTTTTTTAACGGATAGTACTTGTTCAAAACCATTAGCTGTGGGTAATTGATAATCGGCTGTATCTTTACCATTTAAATAAACGTTATCTAACAAGGGACAACCACAGCTAGGGCAACGTTCAGGCAGTGTATTTAAACTTGCACGATAGCGCAATACTAAGTGATGATCATGTCCTTTAGGAACCACCTCATTAAAAGTACCGTCATTAGAAATTAAAAAATTGATATTTTTATCTGTCAAACCAACTGAATTTAAGATAGAATCATTTATAGACATCGATAAATACCTCGTTTCTTATTGTGTGGACAACTATATTTTACGCCGGTATTTTTATTGGTGTCTTTTTAATTGTGAAAAAGAGCAAAATAAAAGCGTGAAATTTTTACTTTCACGCTAAAAAGTATAGAGCCATAATCGTTAGATATTTAGGTCTAGCGATTATGGGGTATTTAAGTATTATGCGTTGTACTTGTTAGTTTGATGAAATAATTGTACGACCATTTAAATCTTGTAAATCTCGATTATTGTGATCATAGAATGATTTCAAATTATCAATTTGTTCTGCTGATAAGGTGACTGGTTGCTTTAGCACATACCATTCAACATTTTCTGTTAATGGTGGTGTTGTTAGTGACCCAATATAATGGTAATACGCTTTGTCAGCAGGCATAATATCATCAACTGGAATTTCAAAAGTTGTTGATTGGTTCATATGATTTAAGACAGCATCATATGTTTGACTAGCGGCACCAATTTTTACAAGGGTTGCAACAACTGCTAGGCGACCATCGCTAGCTTCATGGACAAAATGAATTTCGGCATCATACGATTGATCATTAACAGTATGCTCGCTAGGAGTGTGAATATGGAATTGCTTTAAAGTAAATGGTCGATTACCAATGTTAGCCTTTCCTGATAAGCCAACTTCAATTCCAGCACCTGTGTCACGGACATAAGATGCGTCATGTTCATAATTAAATGACAATGTCGTATCAAAATCAATGTCAATGGCGTTATCATCTGTTAGGGCAATTGGTGATTGTTTATCACCCGAAATGCGTGTCCATTTATCTTGGTTTGAATAGTCTAGTTTTTCCATTTATATTCTCCTTATAAACCATATTATATTCAGTTTATCAGTCTTAAAAAAATATGGTAGGGATTTTTTGTAAATTAGTTGACTAGTACGTTGAAAAAAAGCTACTATTATGTAGTTACCAATTATGTAACATTAACGGAGAATAAATATGCTTAAATATATTAATACAACTTTTGTTCATTTTATTTTAGTGCTAATTGCTGTGATGTTAGATGGTGGCATATCATTATATTTGGCACCAATTTTATTTAAACAGCCAATGGCAGCAACCCCAATGTTAACTTTAATTGTCATTATGATGCCAGTTATGACTGGTCATGCTAAGCAAATTAAGACACACTGGCTTTATTTTATAGCTTTTTTTGCTGGCTTAATCATTGATATTTTTTATACTGGCATTATCGGGCCAACAACAATCGGTTTCTTACTAATTTTGAAATTAGCTGAATTTATTCAGAGTTTCTTAGATTTTAGTTGGCTTTCATCTTTAGCAGTTTGGTTCGTTTCAACGACCGTTTACATGGTTTATGATTACGCAGCATTTGGAATTATTAATTTAGTTAACTTGAGCATTCCTAATTTTATTATATTCCGTTTGTTCCCAACAATTATTGTTAACTTGATGTTGTTGATTGTGGTATATGAGTTTATCATGTATTTGTATAATGCAACTAAGAAGCCAGATATTTCTTCATATGACGTTGCGCCAAAGGATTTGAACGGTCGAATCATTTTAGATTCACGTACGCAAAGAAATATGAAAAGATAAGATTGACTTATCGGTTGTTTTAAATTATATTATTGTAAACAGTAATTATAAAAATTTGATTGGAAGAGTAGTTTAGTTATTTTGCTAAGAGAGTTACGCTAAAGCTGGGAAGTAACGAAGATGCTAAATGAACCACACCCAAGATTATTGGAGCTTAATCGTTCCCGTGTCATGACGTTATCCATGTATCCCTGTATATGTACAGGGGTCAGAGTACTAATTAGTAATAATTAGTTAAACTGAGGTGGAACCACGATTATTCGTCCTCAAGCAATTTCTTGTAAATTGCTTGAGGGCTTTTTTATTTTAAGGAGACGACGTATGGACTATATGATGCAAATTTTGCCAAGCTTATTAAGCGGATTAAAAACTACGATTGGCGTTTTCGCGTTAACCTTGATTGGATCACTACCATTGGGCATGTTAGTTTCACTGGCATTACGTTCAGATATTTATTTACTAAAGTGGGTTATGAATACGTACGTATGGGTCATGCGTGGAACCCCATTATTGCTGCAAATTGTGTTTGTTTATTATGGCTTAAGCCTTGCTAATATTATGACTTTACCTCGCTTTGAAGCAGCTGTTATTACATTTATTCTTAATTATGCAGCCTATTTCGCTGAAATTTTTCGTGGTGGTATTCAAAGTATTCCTGATGGACAATATGATGGTGCCAAAGTGTTAGGATTAAGCAAAATTCAAACGATGTGGAAAATTATCTTACCACAAGTTACTAAAATCGTGATGCCATCAGTTGGAAATGAAGTTGTTAATTTAGTAAAGGACTCATCATTGGTTTACGTCATTGGTTTGGGTGATCTAATGCGTGCCGGTAACATTGCAGCATCACGTGATGTAACCCTAGTACCATATCTATTAGTCGGCGTTATTTACTTGTTCCTAATTGCTTTGGCAACATTAATTCAACGTCATGTCGAGAAAAAGATGAACTTTTATCGTTAAGGGGGTGGACATTATGTTAGAAATAAAGAATTTAGCTAAAGTTTTTGGTGATCGAGTAATCTTTAAAGAGATGGATTTGACTATCAATGATGCTGAAGTTTTAAGCATTGTTGGTCCATCTGGAATTGGAAAAACAACCTTTTTACGAATCTTGGCAGGTTTACTACCAGCAGACCAAGGCGAATTAATATTAAATAATGAAACATTAGACATTACTGGTAATCGTCAAGGTGCGCAGGTCGGGGTGATTTTCCAAGACTTTAATTTGTTTCCACACTATACAGTTAAACAAAATGTTGCGTTGGCACCGCAATTGGTAAAGAAAGAATCGAAAAAGCAGGCTGAGAGTGAAGCCGAAGTATTATTACAGAATCTTGGTCTAACCGAACAAATGACACAATATCCATTTCAATTATCAGGTGGTCAAAAACAACGTGTCGCTATCGCGCGTGCGTTAGCCATGAAACCAGGTATCTTAGCTTATGATGAACCAACATCAGGATTGGATTCCGAATCAACTGAACGTGTCATTAAAGTGATAAAAGACTTAAAAGAGCAAGGTGTTACACAGCTAATTGTAACCCACGATTTGCCATTTGCTCAGGCGGTAGCTGATCAAACGTTTGACTTTAGTACAGATGTTGTACGAGGGGGTAGCCTATGATAAAGCCTAAGATAAACTGGCGTCGACAGATTATCGGTAACGGTCTTGTTATACTGGTAATTGCGCTAATTGCAGGTTTCTTTTGGTATCGTGCCTCGCATAGTCAGGATACTTGGCGACAGGTTACAGCGGATAAAACCGTTGTTGTAGGTATTGATGATACCTTCGTACCAATGGGATTCCGTAATAAAGATGGTAAACTAGTTGGGTTCGATGTTGATTTAGCAAGAGCTAGCTTGAAAAAAATTGGTTTAAAGCCTAAATTCCAAGTCATTGATTGGTCAATGAAAGAAACGGAATTAAAGACGGGCCATATTGATATGATTTGGAATGGTTATACGAAGAGTCCTGCTCGCGCCAAAAAGGTTGCTTTCTCTGATTCATACCACCATGATAAGCAAGTGATTGTTTCGATGAAGAATCAACAAATTAATAAATTAAGTGATTTGAAGGGTAAGAAATTGGGTGCACAAACTGGTTCTTCAGGATTGCTAACATACAATGAAAAAGGTAATTCATTAAAGAAATTGGTTGGTTCTGATGCCCAATCATATGATACTTTTGATAAAGCGTTGAATGATTTACAAGTAGGTCGTTTAAATGCCGTACTGATTGATGCTGATTATGCTAATTACTATATTGCCCACGAAAAAGATCCACAAGCCTTTAGTGTGATGGATACTAACTTTGGTCTTGATTCATATGGTGTTGGTATGCGTAAAGGTGATGTAACCTTGATCAAGAAAGTTAATGAAGCCTTAGCTGAAGTGAAATCTGATGGTACGCTTGATAAGATATCACAAAAATATTTTGGTAAGGACAATAAATAATTAACGGTAAGTTAAAAGGGATTGGAATTTTAGTGCCAGTCTCTTTTCTTTTTGTTCTTTATTAGGCGTTATTTAAATAGTCGAGATGCTATAATTGGGTATAAAATAATATGATTATAGGGGATAATGGATGAAAACAGATATTGAAATTGCACAAGAAGCAGAGGTTTGGTCGATTGAAAAAATTGCCAATAAAATTGGCTTGTCTGAGTCAGAATGGGAACCATATGGTCGCGATAAGGCTAAAATTCAACTGAATAATGAAACAAAGCAAAAAGAGTTAGGTAAACTAATTTTAGTCACGTCAATTAATCCGACACCAGCAGGTGAGGGTAAATCAACGGTAACAGTTGGTTTGGCAGATGCATTAGCATCACAACAACACAACACGATGGTTGCCTTACGTGAACCTTCTTTAGGTCCCGTGATGGGACTGAAAGGTGGCGCTACTGGTGGTGGTTATTCACAAGTCGTACCCATGGCAGATATAAATATGCACTTTACGGGTGATTTTCATGCTTTAACAAGTGCACATAATACATTAGCTGCTTTAATTGATAACAGTTTGTATCAGGGTAATCCATTAAATTTGGATCCACGCCGTATGCTTTGGAAGCGGGCGTTAGACGTTAATGATCGAGCTTTGCGTCATATTACGATTGGCCTGGGTGGCCCAACATCAGGTGTTCCTCGTGAAGATGGTTTTGATATTACGGTGGCATCAGAATTAATGGCTATTTTAACCTTGTCAACAGATTTAGCTGATATGAAAGCACGCATTGCAAGAATTGTCATTGGTTATAATTATGATAAAGAACCCGTTACAGTTGCTGATTTAGGTGTTGAAGGTGCTATTACGACATTATTAAAAGACGCTATTAAGCCTAATTTAGTTCAGACATTAGCACATACACCAGTATTGATTCACGGTGGTCCATTCGCGAATATCGCCCAGGGAACTAATTCAATTTTAGCAACGAAATCTGCCTTACACTTAGCAGATTTCGTTGTGACTGAAGCCGGTTTTGGTGCTGACTTAGGTGGGGAAAAGTTTTTGGATTTCAAGGTACCCTTGTTAGGTAAGACACCTGATACCATTGTTATTGTGGCGACAGTACGTGCTTTAAAAATGCATGGTGGTGAAGATAAGAAGAATTTGACGACCCCTAACTTAACTGCCTTACAACAAGGCCTTGATAATTTGGGACAACATTTAACAAGTATGCAGCGTTATGGTGTGCCAGTAGTTGTCGCAATTAATCAATTTACGGCAGATACTGATGAAGAGTTAGCAATGGTTAAGGGTTATGTTGCTAAGTTTGGTGTTGCAGCGTATGTTGCTGATGTTTGGGGACAAGGTGGGGATGGTGCCCAAGATCTAGCAAAAGGTGTCATCAATGCCACTAGTTCAGACAAGAATTATCAACTACTTTATCAACCTGAAGATGATGCCATGGTGAAGATTAAGCATATTGTGCAAGAAATTTACGGTGGTCAAGATATTGAACTTTCAAATAAAGCTGCTAAACAGTTACAGAATTTCAAAAAATATGGTTGGGATAAATTACCAGTTATCATGGCTAAAACTCAATATTCATTATCGGATGATGTTAAAAAAATTGGTGCACCTAAGGATTTTGTCATCCACATTCGCGAATTTGTTCCTAAATTGGGAGCCGGCTTTTTAGTTGCGTTGACGGGATCAGTGCTAACGATGCCTGGTTTACCAAAACATCCAGCTGCACTTGATATTGATATTGATAATGATGGCCGGATTACCGGGTTAAGTTAAATCATATTACTAATAAAACAAATAAGGAGACTAGAGCATTTTGAGTTCTAGTCTCCTTGTGTTTAATATATTAATAAATATTGCCAAGTTACATGCGGATTTAAACTAGTACCAAGAATTGCTAAAACCTTTACGACGATAGAATTCTGGGGCATAGACGCGGTAACCATTTTCGGCAAGTTGTAACCAAACTAATGCTAATAACCAACCAGCAAGTGCAGCTGCTAGATTATAACCGGGAGTTAATAGCGTTACGATAAAGGTTGCTACCCAACCTAAGAGTAATAATATTTGGAACAAAAATTGCAACATACTACGGTTAATCTCAGGAACGATAATTAATAAGAAGAATGAAATTAATAAGGTCATATAAAAGGTTGGTCGTGCAGGATATAAAATTTGATTACCATTCATGTTGTTTTTAAATAGTAAAGAAGCAATGTTAATGATTAGCCAACCACCAATACTAGTGATTAAAATCCAAGTGGCTGGAATTTTAAATTTAAATCCCCATAGAAAGAAAGCAATTAAAAAGATTGCTAAAAACATTCCGAAACCATGACTGAAGAAGAAAAATGGTTTTATCAGTAACTCAAAACGGTCTGAAAAAACCGTCTGAAAGATAGTATGGTCTAGTTGCATAAATGATTGTAAAAAGCCACTATGACGGTATGCCAAGATAGATACTATGATAAAAAGGATTAAACTAACCACCAACGTTAGGAAACGGGTTCGTGATTTAGCGATAATCATAAGCGATACTCCTTTTTGCGTCCTAATGAATCAAGATGCTTACTTGTTTTCTTTATTTAATTTTAACACGAACGTATATAAAACACATATTTGTTCCAAATATTTAATCTTCCTTTTATTTTATGACAGTTAAATTAAACAATTACTTGACATTATATAAGGGAATAGGGTAATATCATTATTGCAAATAAATAATATATAGAGGTTGCAATCAACAAAAGTATTCTAACTGAGCTGACGAGCTTTGAGGTTAGAAAAAAGGGGCGATTGCCGAAATGGTGACTATGGTGATAGTTACTGTTGGTGTGTTCATCAATAATGAACAGACTGTCGCGACAAAATAGTCGGTCGCGGAGAGCTATCGACAATACTAAAAACTAATGAGTTCCTAGTTTATACGATAGACGTGTAAACTAGGATTTTTTTGTTTTTGTGATGCGTTAGGCCTTTTTAAGGAGGAAATATGGCTGAGAATCAACAAGAGACGGGTCATCTAAAAAGGACGATGAAAACCCGGCATCTCTCAATGATTGCATTGGGAGGAACAATCGGAACAGGGCTATTTGTTGCTTCTGGGGCAACAATTTCACAAGCTGGACCATTTGGTGCCTTAACAGCCTATGCTGTTATTGGTGTCATGGTTTACTTTTTAATGACTAGTCTAGGAGAAATGGCAACCTATATGCCAGTTTCTGGATCATTTTCAGTTTACGCTGATCGCTTTGTAGATCCGGCATTTGGTTTTGCTATGGGTTGGAATTATTGGTTTAATTGGGCGATTACCGTTGCCGTTGAAGCAGCAACAGTTGGTGTCGTAATGGGATTCTGGTTACCAGATGTTCCAAGTTGGATTTGGTCAACAATTGTTTTGGTACTAATTACAACGATTAATCTATTATCAGCTAAGGCATATGCCGAAACTGAATTTTGGATGGCAACCATTAAAGTTATTGCGGTTGTCGCTTTCCTATTAGTTGGATTAATGACAATTTTGGGTATTGTCTTTAAACAACCTGATGTTGCGCATAACTTATCTGCTGGTGGTCACTACGGTTTTGTTGGTGGGTTTGGCGGTATTTTATCAGTATTCATGGTAGCTGGATTCTCATTCCAAGGAACTGAGATGGTTGGTATCACTGCTGGTGAGTCTGAAACTCCTGAAAAGTCTGTTCCAGCAGCCGTAAAGCAAATTTTCTGGCGCATTTTATTGTTCTATATTCTATCAATCTTTATTATCGGTGCGATTATTTACTATAAGGATCCTAATTTACTACGTTCAAGTGAAACTAACATTGCTGTATCACCATTTACGTTAGTATTTAAATCTGCTGGATTAGCTGGAGCAGCCTCAATTATGAACGCGGTTATCTTAACAGCCGTTGTTTCATCAGCTAATTCTGGATTGTATGCGTCAACTCGTATGCTTTACTCAATGGCCGTTGACGGTATGGCACCTAAGATTTTTAAACAAGTTAATAAAAAGTCAGGTATTCCTGTACCAGCTGTTATAGCAACGGTTGCAGTTGGTTTGTTTACATACGTTACGTCAATTTTTGGTCAAAGCTTGTACTACTATCTAGTTGCCGCATCTGGATTGACCGGCTTCATTGCTTGGATTGGTGTTGCTATTTCACATTATCGTTTCCGTCGTGCCTTTGTTGCACAAGGACGCGATGTTAATAAGTTGCGTTATAAAGCTAAGTGGTTCCCAGTGGGTCCACTAATTGCCTTGGCATTATCAATTATTGTGGTCATTGGTCAGGATACAGCATCATTTAAGGGATCAATCTTAGATTGGAACTGGCCAGGTATTATTACGACATATATGGCAATTCCATTATTCTTAGTTTTGTATTTCGGTTACAAAATCAAGCATCGTACAAAGTTACGTAAGTTGGAAGAAGTGGATCTTGATACAGATGCACGTCCATTAGATTAATTGAATAAACATTAAGAGATTAGAACATTGTGTTCTAATCTTTTTTATATAAAAAAATTCATAAAATAAATTGTAAATGATGATAGCGCTTTAATTGTTATTGCAAAAGGTTTTAATATTTTTTGAACCTTAAACTGTTCTATGATTGCAACAAATGATAGTTTGAATTTGTATACAAAGATAGTGATAAATAGTACAATAAATTCCAGATAGAAATACCAATATCTTTTTACTAAGGAGAAATTTTTAATCATGAAGAAGACCAAGATTGTTTCAACGCTTGGACCAGCCAGCTCTGATGTAGAGACGATTACTAAGATTATCGAATCAGGCGCAAATGTTGTCCGTTTCAACTTTTCACATGGTGATCACGAGGAACACTTAGGACGAATGAATGCTGTCCATGAAGCTGAGAAAGCAACAGGCAAGACGGTTGGTTTCTTGTTGGATACAAAGGGTGCAGAAATCCGTACCACTGTTCAAGAACCAGGTAAGATTGAATTTAACATTGGTGATGTTGTTCGTATTTCAATGGATGCTTCAATTGAAGGAACGAAAGAAAAGATTGCTGTAACTTACCCAGGTTTGTATGATGATGTTCACGTTGGTGGTCATATCTTGTTTGACGATGGTAAGCTAGATATGGTTATCACTGAGAAAGATGATACAAACCAAGAACTTGTAACTGAAGTTCAAAATCATGGTATTTTGGGGTCACGTAAGGGAGTTAATGCACCAGGTGTTGCCATTAACTTGCCAGGTATCACTGAAAAAGATGCTGATGATATTCGCTTCGGTTTGAAGAACGGTATTCAATTTATCGCTGCTTCATTCGTTCGTAAGGCAGCTGATGTACTTGAAATCCGTGAATTGCTTACAGAAGCTAATCACGAAGAAGTTATGATTTTTCCAAAG
Organism: Weissella sp. ESL1139; assembly: GCF_058506735.1. NCBI lineage: Bacteria > Bacillati > Bacillota > Bacilli > Lactobacillales > Lactobacillaceae > Weissella > Weissella sp. ESL1139. The sequence goes on along the minus strand of NZ_CP196375.1, from coordinate 1,190,608 downwards.
ATTGAGTCACAAGAAGGAATTGATAACTTTGATGAAATTCTAGCTGTTTCAGATGGTTTGATGATTGCTCGTGGTGACATGGGTGTTGAGATTCCAGCTGAAAATGTGCCATTGGTACAAAAGATGTTGATTCGTAAGATGAACGCTGCTGGTAAGCCAGTTATCACTGCAACTGATATGCTTGATTCAATGCAAGAGAATCCACGTCCTACACGTGCTGAGGCATCTGACGTGGCTAACGCAGTCTTTGATGGTACTGACGCAACAATGCTATCTGGTGAGTCAGCTAATGGTGCTTACCCAGTTGAAGCTGTTGCGACAATGGCTCGTATTGATGAAAAAGCAGAAACTTCATTGGTAATGAACGGTCGTCATGATGATCACTTCGACGCAACTGATGTTACTGAATCAGTTGCATCTGCTGTGGCTACTGCTGCTGGTAATTTGAACGTTAAGGCTATCGTTGCTGCTACAAATTCAGGTTACACTGCTAAGATGATTTCAAAGTATCGTCCTAACACTGATATTTTGGCATTAACGTTTACTGAAAATGTGCAACGTCTATTGAGCATTTACTGGGGTGTCCAAACAGTAATTACTGAGCCAATGGACAACACTGACGCTATGGTAGCAATGGCAAAGTCAGAAGCACTTAAGTCAGGAATTGTAAGTAAGGGTGATACAATCATTGTTACTGCTGGAATTCCTGTAACAACTTCAGGTACAACTAACTTGATGACAATTGTTACAATTGACTAATTTCTAATAAATTAAACATCCATGATTTTTGAAAAGTATGACTCATCCATGACTTAAATGTTATGAAAGTGAGGATAACCCTTCAATAATTGTGGGTGTTTTTAATTGTTGTTTATTATGTAGGCGGCACTGTTTTTTTGTGGTATTCTTAATTAAATTAATGTAAACGAGGAATGTTCATGAGTTGGCAAAAAATTATTGTAGAAACACAGACGGAATCAATTGAAGCAATTAGTAATATCTTAATGACAAGTGGTGCAGAAGGCATTGAAATTGATGATTCTGCTGAGCTTGATAATTACCAGCCGGCTGATGCAACCGTTATGCTTAAAAAAGATGAGATTAAACATCGTGAAAGTGGCGCTGCTGTGAGTGGTTACTTTGCAGATGATCTTGATTTTGCGTCGTTGATAGATAATATTAGAGCAGCCGTCAATGAACTGGCATCATTTGGGTTAGATGCACATCCGGGAATTGTTACGATGCAACCAGTTGCTGATGCTGATTGGGCGACAGAGTGGCAAAAGTATTATCATCCAGTACGGGTTACTAGACATATGACAGTTGTTCCTAAATGGGAAGATTATCAACCAGAACAAATTGATGAACAAGTGATTACATTAGATCCAGGAATGGCATTTGGTACTGGTACTCATCCAACTACCAAATTAATGATGCAAGCATTGGAAGTAGTTGTTCGTGGTGGTGAAACAGTTATTGATGTTGGAACCGGATCAGGTGTCCTTGGTATTGCAGCTCGTTTATTAGGGGCTGGTGATATTTTAGGAACTGATATTGATGATGTGGCTGTCAAATCAGCACAAGGTAACGTTGATTTAAATCCTCAAGCGGCTGATATGAAATTAATCGTTAGTGATTTATTAAAAGACGTACCAGACAAAAAGTATGATATCGTGATTGCTAATATGTTGGCAGAAGTTTTGGATATGTTAATACCTGACGTCAAAACTATTTTGCAACCTAAAGGACACTTATTATTGTCAGGAATTTATTACGATAAGCGTGATAAGATGATTGCTGATTTAGAAGCTAATGGATTGGTTGTTGAACAGTCCATGAAATTGGGTGATTGGTATGGTATTATTGCAAAATTTAAGAGTGAGGATGATTAATGCAAAGGTATTTTTTGAATACGACACCCAGTGGTGAAACATTTGAATTACCCGAAGAAGTTGAACATCATTTTATAACGGTCTTGCGTAGCCATGAAGGTTCTCGGGCAGAATTTGTCTTACCAAATCGACAAGAAATTCTGGTTGCTAAATTAACGAGTTTCATTGATGGTAAGGCGATGATGACGATTGAATCACAAAAAATGGTAACAGTTGAATTGCCAGTTGATACAACAATTGTGATTGGCTTGTCTAAAGGTGATAAACCTGAACTAGTTGTGCAAAAAGCAACGGAGTTAGGGGTACATCATATTATTGTTGTTGAAACCGAATGGTCAGTCGCTCACTGGGGGCAGAAGGCTCCTAAAAAGGTAGCACGACTCAATAAAATAGCGGCAGCTGCAGCTGAACAATCACATCGATTAAAAATTCCGGAAGTTTCGTACTTAGATAAATTGTCAGAATTATCATTGCCAGAAAACACAATCAAAATTGTTGCGTGGGAAGAGAGTGCTAAGCAAGGCGAAACTAGTCAATTGGTTCAGCAACTAAAAAAGTTGCAACTAAATGACGCTGTTTGTTTTTTGTTTGGACCAGAAGGTGGTTTAGCACCTAATGAAATTACCAATTTAGTTAATGATGGCTTTGTGCCAGCTGGTTTAGGTCCACGTATTTTACGCGCAGAAACAGCACCGATGTATGCACTAAGTGTTTTAAGTTATGTTGTGGAGTTAAATAACTAATATATAGAGGATTTGCGATGAAAAAAATTAAAAAAACTTTTGATTGGCGTTTTTGGATATGGATGCCAATTCTAGGACTCTTAGTTCCTTATCTTATTAATGAAACGCCGTTGACGGTTAATTTTAAAATAATCGTGTCATTGTTTATCATTAATATGATATTTAGTGTCTTAGCGGGTTCATTCTTACGCCGTACAGGATCTAATTGGGTCTTATTATTGGTCTGGCCAATTGTGTATTTGGTATCAGTATGGTTGGAAATTAATTCAGCCTTTTATGGTTATTATTTGGCGGTATTGTATTTGATCATTGAAATCTTTGCTTTTACAAGTGGTCAAGAAGAAGAATTAGATGTAGATAAGCAAATTCCTGTTGATGGTGGTTTTAAAGAAGTATAATGAAAAAGATTAATGTTCACACAAATTTATTAGGTGTTTTATCTAGTTAATAATAATTATTTTTTGAGTGGTTGAGACGGTTATGTCTCAACCACTTTTTTTGTAAATTCAGAAAGCAATTTGTTTTGAAAAAAACGTGTAATTGTAATGAATATGTTAAAAAGACTGGTATAGCCCAGTGTACCAATATTTAACATCTTAATTTCGCAAAAATTGATGGTGGTGAATAGTGGAGAAAGGTGGTTGAATGTGGGATATTGTGGTAAATTAAGAGTATTGAATTGTTGAATAATTGGTGAATTGAATTCAAATGTCTCACAAAATTTTGCAAAGGAGGATTAGTCAATGTTCATGGGTACATTTCAGCATGGATTAGATGCTAAAAATCGACTAATCATTCCGGCAAAATTTAGGAGCCAGTTGGGTGAATCATTTGTGATTACCCGCTGGATGGATCATTCATTACGTGCCTATACCCTTGAGGGATGGCAAGACTTTTCAAAGAAAATCAATGCACTACCTGATACAAACTCAAAGGCACGTCAATTTAAGCGCTTTGTTTTTGGCGGTGCAATTGAAGTTGAATTTGATAAACAGGGACGTATTAATCTTTCACAAACGTTACGTAGTTATGCAAAAATTGAAAAAAATGTGACTGTCTTTGGTATGGGTGACGATATTTTTGAGTTATGGAGCACTGAGAAGTGGCAAGCATACGAAGATGAAACAGCAGAGAATTTTGATGATATCGCAAACGGATTGGAAGAACTTGGATTTTAAAATTAGTTCATAGACGTCTGAAGGGAACAAGGAAACCAATGACAGAGTTTAAACATGTAACGGTGTTATTAAAAGAAGCAATTGACGCGCTAGATGTAAAACCAGAGGGTACATATGTAGATGCGACACTTGGTGGTGGTGGTCATTCACAACTATTAGCAAGTAAATTAACCACTGGTAAGTTGTGGTCATTTGATCAAGATGAAACAGCTATTACTTATAATCAAGAACATTTAGCTGATGAATTAGCAGCAGGTAAAGTTGATTTTATCCAAACAAATTTTCGAAATTTGAATGCTGCATTGCTAGCGCATGATGTGACTTCTTTTGATGGTATTGTCTATGATTTAGGTGTGTCATCGCCTCAATTTGATGATGGTCAACGTGGCTTTTCTTATAACTATGATGCGCCCCTTGATATGCGAATGGATCAGTCACAAGAATTAACAGCACGAACAGTTGTTAATGAATGGTCATTTCATGATTTACTTCGTATTTTTTCACGGTATGGTGAAGAAAAATTTGCCAAACAAATTGCACGTAAAATTGAACATGCACGTGAAATTAAGCCAATTGAAACAACTTTCGAATTGGTAGATATTATTAAGGATGCTATTCCAGCAGCAGCACGGCGTAAAGGTGGTCATCCAGCCAAAAGAACTTTTCAAGCAATTAGAATTGCTGTTAATGACGAGTTAGGCGCTGTTGAAGAGTCGTTAACACAAGCGCTTGATATGTTAAATGTCAATGGACGTATTGCTGTTATTACATTCCACTCTTTGGAAGATCGTCTAGTAAAAACAATGTTTAAAGAAAAAGTAACGATTGCAGATTTACCTGCTGGCTTGCCAATAATTCCAGAAGAGATGCAACCTAATTTTAAATTAGTTGTACGTAAACCTATTTTGCCATCTGAAGAAGAATTAGCAATTAATCGCCGCGCACATTCTGCTAAATTACGGGTTATTGAAAGAATCAAGTAAGAATTAACAGGGGAAATTTATCATGGACGAATTGCCAAACTACCGTAATGATTACAACGGGAATGTTGTTAGGAAACCAGAGACACAACAAAAAATACGGACTAATGCAAAATCAAAAAATAGAGTTGTTAAAATAAAGTACCAGAAACCTAAGTGGAATGCTGGTGATAAGTTCATGGTAGCTGCGCTAGTTACGGCTGTCATTATGACAGTTTTTGTTGTAATTTTTATGGCTAACAAAAGTACCACAACTAATACTCAGTTGTCAGCAACTTCTGCTCAATTAGAACAAGTGCGTAATAAAAATAATACGTTAAAGCAACAAGTTAGTGATTTATCAAGTCCTAAAAGATTAAATGATATCGCTGATAAAAATGGTTTAACACTTAAAAATCAAAATATAAGGAACGTAAAGTAGCATGGTAAAAAAACAACGGATGCCAAAACGTAGCCAAGCGGATAAAAATAGTCGCAATACAGGTAAAATTTTGCTTATATTGGTGATTGGTATGTTGGTTGTGTTAGGGGTCCGTTTTTCTAGTATTGCGATTACTAAAGAAGTAAAAGGACACAAGCTAGATCAAGCAGCACAATTAATTTATCAAAGCCAAAATGATATTCCTGCTAAACGTGGTGAGATTTATGATTCAGTTGGTAATCCATTAGCTGAGTCATCAACGACCTATACATTGGCTGCTGTTTTAGATAAAAGCCAAAAATCTTCTAAAGGTAAACCGATGTATGTTAAGAAATCACAAGATACACAGGTTAGCAAGAAGTTAGCAGATATTTTGGGTGGTAAAGCAAAAGATTATAAGCACTCTATTAAATCTGGCCGTAAAGATAAATTGCAACAAGTTCAATTTGGTGAAAAAGGTATTAATTTAAGCGTTCAAAAGTATAAGCAATTGAAAAATGCAAATATTCCAGGACTAACTTTTACGAGTAGTGAATCAAGATTATATCCTAATGGGACCTTTGCTTCTGATTTGATTGGTATTACTAAGAAAGAACGTGATGGTAACTCACAGACCATCTCTGGTGTATCTGGAATTGAACAATCGTGGAATAAGAAGTTAACTGGGCGTAATGGTATTAAGACAACGTCAACAGATATTACTGATCACAGTGTTTCAAAGAAAAACCTAGCTGTTAAAAATGGTTATGATGTCTATACGACGATTAACATGAAATTGCAAACAACGCTTGAGCAGAGTATGCAGCAGCTATATGATGATATGAAGCCAAAGGCAGCACTGGCTGTCATGATGGATACTAAAACTGGTAAAATTGTTTCGACCACTCAACGCCCTACTTTTAATGCTAAAACGGGTGAAGGGTTAGGTGATTTATGGACTAATCAGTTATATGGTACGGCTTTTGAACCAGGATCAGTTCTAAAGGGACTAACACTAGCTTCAGCAATTGATACCGATAATTGGAATCCAGATGCAACATATAAATCAGGAACACTTAAAATTGGTAATAAAAAAGTTACTGATTGGAATGATGGTGAAGGTTGGGGAAATATTACCTTTGCTCGTGGAATTGCGGAATCTTCTAACGTTGCTATGGCTTTGACCGAGCAGAAAATGGGGGCTAAAACTTGGAAAAAGTATATTAATCGATTCCAACTTTTGAAGTCTACTAAGACTGGTTTTCAGGATGAAGCTGTTGGTAATATGCAGTTCAAGTATCCAATTGAGCAAGCAAATACGGCCTTTGGTCAAGGTATTTCTGTAACGCCATTGCAGATGATGCAGGCATATTCAGCAATTGCTAATAATGGTAAGGAGTTACAACCTCAAATTATTGAGAAAATTGTTAATCCTAATAATAAAAAGGTTGTTTCGCAAGCAAAACCTAATGTTGTTTCTAAGCCAATTAGTAAAGCAACATCTAAGGCAACCCGTAAGCAACTTGAAGATGTTATCTATTCACAACATGGATTAGGAAAAGATTATGCTATTCCAAACGTGCGGACTACTGGTAAATCAGGAACGGCCCAAATAGCAACATCACTTGGTTATTCTGCACCTGGTGATAGTAGCAAAGAAATCCATTCTTGGATGGGGATGGCCCCATCTAAGAATCCACGGTATATGATGTACATTGTTGCCAAGGAACCCCAACAAAATACGGACAATATCGCCAAAGATATGTCAGAAGTATTTAAGAAAAATATGGAACAGGCGTTAGACATGTCTGAAAATGACAACAAGGTTGTTGTAAGCAATAACCAAGAAGTTAAAGTGCCAACAGTGGTTGGTGGAACAGTTTCAGATGCTAAACAAGAAATGAAGGCTAATCGTTTAACACCAGTTGTGATGGGTGATGGCGATACTGTAAAGAGACAATCATTGACAGCGGGTGATAGTTCTATTGTTGGCCAACGCGTCTTTTTGAACACAGATAAGAATATTACTGTTCCTGACATGCATGGTTGGGCTAAAAGTGATGTTTTGTCTTGGGCATCAATGGCTGATATCAAAGCAGTCATTAAGGGTAATGGCTTTGTCGATACACAGTCATTAGAACCTGATACGGCATTGTCTGATGGATATCATAACATTACGGTTGAATTTAAAAAGCCAAATGAAAATTAGGAATATAGGTGAGTGAGAGGAGTAGTCGAATGTCGACTTTTTTGCTAGGACTATTATTTAGTCTAATTGTTACGGTATTGGTAGTACCACGGTTACGAGATTGGTTTAAAAAAATCAAGGTAGCGCAGTTGGTTATGCGAACGGGAGAACATGAGCCTGATCATGCTGCTAAAGCTGGAACACCTACTATGGGTGGTGCAGCATTTATTCCAGTTGTCGTGATTGGTTTTATCATATTATCTTTAATTACTAAGAATACAAGCTCAACTGGTTGGGCAACTTTAATCGCCATTATCGTTTTTGCAATTGTTGGTGCTTTCGATGATAGTATTAAGGTATTTAATCATCGTGATGAGGGACTACGTTTCTTACCAAAACTATTTTCTGAAATTGCAGCAGCTATTTTGGGTGTGATTGTCTTAGCAGTTGGTAAGTTTGACTTTTTCCTATCACTGCCATTTGGCTTAGGTGAATGGCACAGTGTTATTGCTTATACATTGTTTACAATTTTCTGGTTAGTCGGTTGGTCAAATGCCACTAATTTGACTGATGGACTGGATGGCTTAGCTTCAGGAACAGCTATTATCGCATATGTTGCTTACTTGATTATTGCAATTGTCCAAGGTGATATGACCATGGTCTTGTTGGACGCATTGATGATTGGTGCCTTGTTAGGTTTCTTAGCCTTTAATCATTATCCAGCAACTATCTTTATGGGTGATACTGGTTCATTAGCATTAGGAGCTGGATTAGCGATGAATTCTTTGGTATTACATCATGAGTGGTCACTTTTGATTATTGGATTTGTATTCATGGTTGAAACTTTGAGTGTTATCATTCAAGTAACTAGTTTCCACTTCTTTAACAAACGTATTTTCATAATGACACCGATTCATCATAGTTTTGAAAAAGGTGGCTTAACAGGTAATACAGATAAGCCTTGGAATGAATGGCAAGTTAATTTCTTCTTCTGGGGAGTTGGCTTAGTTATGGCAATCATTTATCTACTTATTTGGTGGCATTAAGCACGTCATAAATTTCATGGGGGATTTCCCCATATACATATCTAAAAAGAGGTTTAAACGATGAACAAAAATGTATTAATTGTTGGATTTGCCCGTTCTGGTGCAGCAGCTGCAAATTTATTATTAAATGAATCAGCAAAAGTGACTGTGTCAGACCCTAAGTTAGATAAGACTGATGCTAAGGTTGTTGCATTAGCACAAAAAGGTGTTCAGTTTACAACTGAACAAACAGCAGACTTACTTACGGATATTGATTTAATTGTTAAAAACCCAGGTATTCCTTATACGATTCCAATTTTAGCCGCTGCTAAGGAACGCAACATTCCAATTGTTGTTGAAGTGGCACTGGCCCAAAAATATATTTCTGATCAATGGATTGCAGTAACCGGCTCTAATGGTAAAACGACGACAACTGAAATGATTGCTTCAGTCTTACGAAAGAACGCTAATGATACGAAGCACATTGTTGTAGCTGGTAATATTGGTGTGCCAGTCAGTGAAGTTGCACCTAAAATGGCTAAGCAAGATGTTATGGTAACGGAATTATCATCGTTCCAATTGATGGGCATGCCAGCACCAAAGCCACATATTGCTGTTTTGACTAATATTTTTTCATCACATTTAGATTTCCATGGTTCACGCGCAAATTATATCGCTGCTAAAATGAACATTACAAAACATCAAACAGCTGATGATTATTTTGTTGTTAATTTTGATACTGAAGAGTGGCGTAACTTGTCTAAAGAAACACAAGCGCAAGTCGTACCATTTTCACGAGATGGTAATAGCGAAGCAGGTGCTTATCTTAAGGATGGCGTCATGTACTATCAACAAGAGCGCATCATGGCAGCTGATGAATTAGGCGTCCCTGGTGAACACAATATTGACAATGCATTAGTAGCTATTGCAGTTGGTAAGTTAATGCGGGTAGCAACTGCTGATATTGTGCAAGCGTTACACGACTTTTCTGGTGTAGAACACCGTTTACAATTTATTGGTAATTTTGCGGGTCGAAAAGTGTATAATGATTCAAAAGCAACCGATATTGAGGCAACTGAAATGGCCTTATCTGGGTTTAAAGAACCAGTTGTTTTACTAGCCGGTGGATTAGATCGTGGTGATGACCAAATGCGGTTATTACCATCGTTAAAGCAACATGTCAAGACGCTAATTGTATTTGGACAAACTAAAGACAAGCTAGCTAAAGTTGGACAAGAATTAAATATACCAGTTATTTATGCTGAAGATGCGCCAAGTGCTGTTGAACCAGCATTTGAAGCTAGCCAGTCTGGTGAGGTAATCTTACTATCACCAGCAGCGGCATCATGGGACCAATTCCCTGATTTTGAAACACGTGGTAATAAGTTTGTAGATGCAGTTAAAAAAGTTGCACTTTCACAAGAAGAAAACTAAGGAGGCTTACACATGCGAATTGTAGTATCTGGTGGTGGTACCGGGGGACATATTTATCCAGCGTTAGCTACCGTTAAGCGATTAATGGCATTAGAAAAAGACACTAAAGTATTATACATTGGTAGCGAGCGCGGCCTTGAAGGAAACATTGTGCCTGAAGCAGGATTTGCATTTAAGTCATTGCGTGTTCAAGGATTCCGTCGTTCATTGTCACTCGATAATATAAAAACAATTTATTTATTTTTGAAGGCCACTCGTGAGGCTAAAAAATATTTAGAAGCCTTTAAGCCAGATGTTGTTGTGGGTACAGGTGGTTATGTTTCTGGACCAGTTCTATATGCAGCTCAGCAAATGGGATTGCCAACGGTTATTCATGAACAAAATTCAGTAGTCGGGGTAACAAACAAATTCTTGGCTCGTAAAGTAACTAAGGTAGGTGTTGCTTTCCCAGCTGCTTTGCCAGCATTTAAAGGTAATTTAGCAACTGTGGTGGGAAATCCACGAGCTCAAGAAGTAGTTGATGGTCAAGGTAGTTTTGATTGGGATAAAATTGGCCTATCAGCAAATAAACCAACTGTTTTAATTTTTGGTGGTTCACAAGGGGCTATTAAAATTAATAATTCGGTTGTATCTATCTTGGCAGATTTTGCTGGTAAAACATATCAAGTCATCTTTGTTACTGGATCAAAACGATACGATGATGTTAAACAGCAAATGGCTGATAAAAATATTACACCAGCTCAAAATATTGCTGTCGTACCATATATTAGTAATATGCCACAATTGATGCCAAGAGTTTCATTAGTTGTTGGTCGTGCTGGTGCAACTAGTTTGGCTGAGCAAACAGCGCTTGGTAAGCCAATGATTTTGATTCCAAGTCCATATGTGACAAATGATCATCAAACTAAGAATGCACGTAGTTTAGCTAGTGCTGGTGCTGCTGAAATGATTACGGAAGATTCATTATCAGGAACAACATTGTTTGCAACAATTGATCAATTGATGACCAATGATGATAAGCGTCAAGTAATGGCTGATGCAGCAACTAAGATGGGTGTTCCTGATGCAGCTGATCAGTTTATTGCTTTAATTAAAAGTGTTATTAAGTAAACTTACGTGAAAGATTGTAGGAGATTGCGATGACTGAAAAAAATGAAAATCCGCATAATGAAAAAAATAATGCGAATTCTTCAGATATTCAAGCACATTTAAATAACTTATTATCTGAAGATGATGGGTCATCGAAACCAGACGCAAAGCCAGCTGATAAAATTGATCAGCAATCAGAAGAGGAAAGGGCTGAGGTTGTTGATGAGCCAAAACAATCAACGTCTGATGAAAATGTCAGCAAAAAGCAAAAGCAACCTGTAAAAAAGCCAAAACCGGCAAAAAGATTATTTCCGCACGAACGTAGTGCGATTAAAACAATTATTGTTTTAGTTATTATTGCTGCTGGTTTAATTTATTTAATTTCTCCTGCGAGTCAAGTTAAAAAGTATGAAGTAGTTGGGGCACAAGAGTTATCAGATAAAGCAGTTTTGAAGGCTGCTGGTTTGCAGACCGGTCAGCCATTGTTGACGACATTGTATCAAAGCGATTATTTTAGTCGTGAGGCTAAAAATAGAAATCCGCAAATTAATCATTTGAAGTTAACATTAAAGGAAGACAATACTTTACAAATTAAAATTGATGAAATTGTTAAAGTTGGTTACGTTAAGGCTGGTAATAAATATTATCCAATATTAGAAAATGGTAATATGTTAAATAAAGAGGTAAGTGATCAACAAGTTGGTGGGTTACCATTGTATGATGGTTTTACATCGGCTAAGCAACTACATCAAACATTAGAACAGTTTGGTAAGTTGTCAGCACCGTTACGACATGCGGTTTCTGAAATTGTCTGGTCGCCTAATAAGCAAAATAATCAACGTTTATTGATTTATATGAACGATGGTAATGAAGTGTTAATTAGCGCGGATGAATTATCGAAAAAAATGAAGTATTATCCAGGAATGGTGGCACAATTGGATAAACCTGGTCAAGCTGATTTGCAAGTTGGTGCTTATTTTAGACCATATAAGCAATAAAACTAAACCCAGGTCTGGAAGAATGCCCCTAAAGTATGGTATTATTCTTAAAGAATTGTTTATAAAAATGAACATTTTTGTATGGTAGTCAAAGGAGGAATTAAGATGGCCAACCATGGATTAATTGTTGGTCTTGATGTGGGGACTAACACCATTAAAGTGCTAGCAGCAGATGTTAGAGACCAACAAGCTAATATTGTAGCGGTTGGTCGCTCTGTTGCACACGGTGTCAAGAAGGGTGTTGTTGTTGATATTGATGCAACAGCAACTGATATTCGTCAAGCAGTAGCACAAATAAATGAGCAAACTGAGCAACCAATTACGGAAGTAGTTGCAAGTTTACCCGCAAGTAACATTCAAATTCAACATGTTAAAGGAACTGTGACAGTTAAAGATAGTCAACATATTTCATATGAGGATGTTGCTAACACCGTTCAAGAAGCGGTAAAAATTCAATTACCAGCAGATCGTGAGGTCGTCGAATTAATTCCAACTGAATTTGTTGTTGATGATTTTGATGGTATTCAAGATCCTAATGACATGGTGGGGATGCGTCTGGCTATGCATGGTATTGCATATACCGCACCACGCAATGTGATGGGGAATCTACGTCTTGCAATCAGCAAGGCTGGATTAAAGTTACGTGATTTTGTTTTGGCACCACTAGCATACAGTAAAACTTTGTTAGATGATGGCCAACAAGAATTTGGTACGATTTTACTAGATATGGGTGCTGGACAAACAACAGCAACTGTTGTCCATGAAAATCAGTTAAAGTTCTTGTCTTCTTTCCCAGCTGGAAGTGATAATATTTCTCGTGATATTAGTGCTGTTCTTGAAGTCGGCTTACATGACGCGGATATGTTAAAACTAGATTCTGGTTTTGCACTTTCAGAGTTAGCACAAGAAGACAATCAATTAGTAATTAAAAAGATTAGTGCTGAGGAACCTGAGCAAATTTCTGAAAAATTGTTAGCAGAAATTATTGAAGCTCGTGTCGCTCAGATTTTGAGTAAACTTGGTGAAAAACTTGATATGGTAGGCGCTTTCCAAATGCCTGGTGGTGTTGTAGTTACCGGGGGTGGTGCTGCTTTACGTGGTATTCCCGAAGCTATTCACGCAAATTATAAGGTGCAAACGAAGTTGTTTGCACCAGATGATATTGGATTACGTCATCCGGGTTATGCGGGTGCATGGGCATTAATCCATTATGCTGCACAGCAAACACCTATTCAGTTAATTGTTAAGCAAGCTTTGTATGGCTTACCATTAGTGGTGTTAGGCCAACCAAACAGTATGATGCAATTAACGAATGACAATTCAGTTGAGAAACCTAAGCCACAAGCCAAAGTTAAGCAACCTAAGCGTCAGCCTAAAGTTGAGCAAAAGCCTGTTTCACAACCTGAAAATGAAGAAGCTGAAAATACTGAATTTACTGATGAAGAACAACCTAAGAAGAAGAGTCGCGTTAAGGCTTTCTTTGCGGATTTCTTTGACTAATTCATAGATTAATAAAAAAAGGAGTTCAATATGGATTTTCAAATGGACACGAATCAAGAATATGGTGCAACAATTAAAGTTATCGGAGTCGGTGGCGGTGGTGGTAACGCCGTTAACCAAATGGTCACTGATGGCGTAGAAGGTGTCGAATTTATCGTTGCCAATACTGATGCACAAGCTCTTGAGCGTTCTTCAGCAGAAAACAAGATTCAAATCGGTTCAAAAGCTACTCGTGGATTAGGAGCTGGTGCTCGTCCAGAAGTTGGAGAAGCTGCTGCTAAAGAAAGCGAACAAGAGTTAACAGAAGCACTACAAGGTGCCGATATGGTCTTTGTGACTGCCGGTATGGGTGGTGGAACTGGAACTGGAGCAGCACCAGTAATTGCTAAAATCGCTAAAGATTCTGGCGCTTTGACAATTGGTGTTGTCACACGTCCATTTTCTTTTGAAGGTCCTCGTCGTGGCAAGTCAGCTGCTGAAGGACTAGCAAAGCTAAAGGATAACGTTGATACATTGATTGTTATTGCTAATAACAATTTGCTACAAATTGTTGATAAGAAGGCCCCAATTATGGAAGCCTTCAAGATGGTCGATGATGTGTTGCTACAAGGTGTTTCAGGTATTTCAGACTTAATCACAAAGCCTGGAATTATTAACTTGGACTTTGCTGATGTTAAGACAGCAATGGCTGGTCAAGGAACTGCGCTAATGGGAATTGGTTCAGCATCTGGTGAGAACCGTGCTGCTGAAGCAACTCGCAAGGCAATTGCTTCACCATTGTTGGAAGCTAAAATTGAAGGTGCAACTAATGTTTTGCTATCTGTTAAGGGTGGTGCTGATATGTCATTGTTTGAAGCACAAGAAGCTTCAGAAACAATTGCACAAGCATCAGGTACAGATGTTGATATTATCTTTGGTACAACCATCGATATGGAAATGGATGGCGACTTAGTTGTGACAGTTATTGCAACAGGTATTGATCGTCCAGAGGCACCTCGTCCAGAAATTAATTTAGGATCAAACCAGCAAGCTAGTCCATTTCAATCAATGAACGCTGAACAACCACAACAGCAACCACAAGCACAACAACCAGTGGTTAACAATGATCCATTTGCTGATTGGGGAACACCTAGTGATCAAGGTCAATCACAACAAAGTGCACCTGCTCAATCTGCAGCACCTCAACAACAACCTGCACAACCATCTTCTTCAGCTCAACCAAGTTCGGCAGACGACGAGATTGAACGTCCAGCTTACTTTAATTGGATGAAGCGTGGCGATAAGTAAGGAGGCTGTTTATGGCATTTAAGTTTAAGGATTATATTTTTGGTGGTGATGACAATTACTACTACGAAGATGAAGAATCTGAAGATGGTCAAGAAGAACAAAAATCTAATTTCGAATCAACAAATAACAATGCCACTCGTCCAACCAATGAACGTCGGGCAAATGTTATTAAGATGGATGGCTCAAGAGATGAACCAGCTAAAATTGCTTTATATGAGCCTCGTACATATGCTGATGCACAAACTATTGCGACGCAATTACTTGGTGGCGAAGCAGTTATTGTCAATTTAGGATCAATTGACGAAAACACAGGTAAGCGAATTTTAGATTACTTAGGTGGTACAGCGTTTGCTGTCGATGGCACTATTGAACGTGTTGGTGAACGTATTTTCTTAGCAACACCACACAACTTTGAGATTTCAGGTACTATTTCGCAAAATCTTGGTCAACAATTTAATTAACAGGTGGTAATATGGCAACAATCTTTGGATTATTGAGTTTACTACTTCGTGCATTAGAATTTGTGATTGTGATTTGGGTATTGATGTCTTGGTTACCCGGTGCATCACAATCATCATTTGGCCAGTTATTGGAAAAGATTGCCGGATTAGTTATAAACCCGTTACGCCGTTTCATTCCGCCGCTTGGAATGTTTGATCTAACTCCGATAGTTGGATTGCTTTTATTGCAAGCAGCTGAAATGGGATTGCAGGCTATTGCTCAAGCAATGATATAGAGAAAATTATGGTTGATAATGTAGCACAACATTTCCGCCCTAATGAAACAACGTTTCTAAATATGGCGGAGGGTTTGGTTCGTCAGGTATTGGATGAATATAGTCCAGTTCTGACGAATTTTTTGAACCCAAGAGAAGTTTATATTGTAACCACTTTGGTTAATCAACAGGATAATATTAAGTTGTATGAATTTGGTGGTTATGAAAATGCAGAAAATAAACGATTATTAATTGCACCAAGTTATTACCAGCCAATGATGGATGATTTTGAATTGATGTTAATTCAAATTAAATATCCTGAAAAGTTTACAACCTTGCATCATAGTACTATTTTGGGCACTTTTATGCATAATGGTATTGCACGACAAAGTATAGGTGATATCATTAAAGGGGAGTCCGATGAGTGGTATTTTACTACTACTAAATCAATGGGAACTTTTATTTTGAATCATTTAAATCATATTGGTAAAACAAAAGTGCGCTTTGAAGAAATTACTAAAGATGATATGACTCCCATAACTGCTGACTGGGAAATCGTAAATACAACTGTTAGTTCTTTACGACTAGATAGTATCGTTGCAAATGGGTATAATATTTCTAGAAGCCATGCTAAACAAATGATTGAACATGATTTAATTAAAGTGAATTGGGCGACTATTAACAAGCCAGATTATGTGTTAGCAGTTAATGATATTATTTCTGTTCGACATTATGGTCGGCTAAGATTAGATGAACTCAATGGCTTAACGAAAAAAGATAAATGGCGCTTAACATTGGCGGTAATTAAAAAATAGATTGGAGAAATCTCATGACATTAACCCCACAAGAAATTCATGCAAAAGAATTTACCACTAGTCGTAATAAGTGGTACGACAAACAAGAAGTTTCTGACTTTTTAGATCGCGTTGTGGATGATTTTGATGCTTTACAACAAGAAAATCAAACATTAAAGACACAATTGGCTGAAGCTGATGCAAATGCTAAGCAAGTTGAAGAAATGAAGCAATCTGTTAATTCTTCAATTTTGATTGCGCAAGAAGCAGCAGATCGTTTGAAGAAGCAAACAGAGGCTGAGGCCGAAGCTGCGTTGCAACAAGCCCAAGCTGAAGCTCAGAAGATTGTTATGGAAGCAAATGCCAAGGCAAATGCATTATTAACGGATTCACAAACTAAGAATGAATCATTAGTTGCTGAAAAAGAAGGCCTTGATCAAGAAATGGGTGCCTTCAAAGCCAAGATTGAAGGTTTGCTTCGTGCACAATTGGATATGGTTCAATCTGATGAATGGAATTCATTCCAAACACCAGCTGCTTATCAAGAGCCATCAGCAGCCGCTGTTTCAGAAGAATCAGTTGAAGAAGAACCTGCAACTGATAATCAAGAAGCTGAAACTGTGGTTATTTTCCCCGAAGATAGCGAAGATTCAGAAAATTTCTTGAATAAAGATAAGTAATTAGTTATTATATATAGCATAAAGTTTCTGACCAAAAAATATAGTCTATTCTAACCAGCGACTTAGGAAATGGTGTAAGCCTAAGATAGTAACGGATTATATCTATCAGCAGAAAATTAGTACACATACATTAAAGAGGCAATTTAAATTTTTAAATTGTGAACTCGGGTGGTACCACGCTAAAAACGTCCCGCATTAGTCATTTTGACTGATGCGGGTTTTTTATTAGAGTAATGATTTAGTAGACATATTTTGAGAAAGGTTAGAGGAACTAATTATGAAAATCAAGAAGACCTTAAATCTTGGTAAGACTAAGTTTCCAATGCGCGGTAATTTACCACAAACAGAATTACAACGCGAAAATATTTGGTTCGAAAATAAAGTATACGAACGTCGTCAAAAAATGAATGAAGGCAAGCCATCATTCATGCTACATGATGGTCCTCCATATGCAAATGGAAATATTCATATTGGCCACGCAATGAACAAGATTTCAAAGGATATTATTGTTCGTTATAAGTCAATGAATGGATTTTATGCACCATACGTACCTGGTTGGGATACACATGGATTGCCAATTGAGCAACAGTTGACCAAAGCGGGTAAAGATCGTAAGAAGGTTGGCCCCGTTATTTGGCGTAAAATGGCTGATGAATTTGCACATAAGCAAGTTAAAAAGCAAATGGCTGATTTCAAGCGCTTGGGAGTTTCAGCAGATTGGGATAATCCTTATTTGACTTTGCAACCTTCTTTTGAAGCAGCTCAAATCCGTGTCTTTGGTAGCATGGTTAATCGTAACTTGATTTATCGTGGTAAGAAACCAGTCTTTTGGTCATGGTCTTCAGAGTCAGCTCTTGCAATGGCAGAGATTGAGTATCATGATGTTACATCAGAGTCAGCTTTTATTTCTGAGCAAATTAAGGATGGTAAAGGCCTTCTTGATGAAAACACGTATTTAGTTGCCTGGACAACAACGCCATGGACTGTGCCAGCTTCACAAGCTTTGGCCGTTCATCCTGATTTTAAGTACGTACAAGTTCAACCTAAGAATTCAGCTAAAAAGTACGTGGTTGCTGAATCATTACTTAACTCATTGTCTGAAAAGTTTGATTGGGAAGAACCAACTGTTATGGCGACATTTGAAGGTAAAGATTTAGAATATATGGTTACGAAGCATCCATATATGGACCGAGATATCTTGGTTGTTTTGGCAGATTATGTCACTGATGATACTGGAACTGGTTTGGTTCACACAGCGCCAGGATTTGGTGAAGATGACTTTATGACTGGTAAACGTTATGGTATTAAGCCAGTTATGAACGTTGATGATCGTGGTTATCTAACTGCTGAAGCAGGTGAAGATTTTGACGGTGTCTTCTATGAAGATGCTAATGAAGTTTCTTTGCAAAAGTTACGTGATGTTGATGCCTTGGTTCAATCTGAACCAATTACACACAGCTACCCATTTGATTGGCGGACTAAGAAGCCGGTTATTTTCCGTGCTGTACCACAATGGTTTGCTTCAATTGATAGTTTCCGTCAAGAAATTTTGGATGCCCTAGATGAGGTTAAATTTAAGCCTGAATGGGGTAAGAAGCGTCTTTACAATATGATTCGTGATCGTGGTGATTGGGTCATTTCACGTCAACGTGTCTGGGGTGTTCCTTTGCCAATCTTTTATGCTGAAGATGGTACAGCCATTCTTGATCAAGATGTTATCAATCATGTGGCTGAATTAGTTGCTGAGCATGGCTCAACTGTTTGGTTTGAACGTGAAGCAAAGGACTTGCTACCAGAAGGTTATACTAATGAACATTCACCTCATGGCGAGTTTACAAAAGAAACCGACATCATGGATGTTTGGTTTGATTCAGGTTCATCACATCAAGGTGTTATGGCAACTCGTCCAGAATTAGAGTTCCCAGAAACAATGGTTTTGGAAGGATCTGACCAATACCGTGGTTGGTTTAATTCATCATTAATCACGTCAGTTGCCGTTACAGGTAAAGCACCGTACAAAGAAGTTGTCTCACAAGGATTTACTTTAGACGGTAATGGTGAAAAGATGTCTAAGTCAATTGGTAACACCATTGAACCTAATGAAGTTATTAAGCAAATGGGTGCTGAAATTATTCGTCTATGGGTTTCAACAGTTGACACATCAGCTGATGTGCGTGTATCAATGGACATTTTGTCACAAACTTCAGAAATTTATCGTAAGATTCGTAACACGATGCGTTTCTTGTTGGCAAATACAACTGACTTTAATCCAAATGAGGACGCTGTACCTTATGCCGAAATGACAGCTGTTGATCAATACTTCTACGCCCGTTTTAATAACCTAGTAGGTGAGTTCAAGGATGCCTATGATGCTTACGATTTCCAACAAGTACACAAGTTATTAATTAACTTTATCAATGTGGACTTGTCAGCATTCTATCTTGATTTCGCCAAGGATATTTTGTACGTTGAAGCACCAAACGGTCATTTGCGTCGTTCATTGCAAACTGTTTTGTACAAGATTGTGGTTGATTTAGATAAGTTAATCTTGCCAATTTTGCCACATACAGCAGAAGAAATTTTTGAGTATCTACCATATGAGACGGCTGATTTTGCATATTTAACTGATATGCCAGAAGTTGAAGATTTGGGTGATACGACCGAGTTATTTGCTAAGTGGGATGCATTTATGTCATTGCGTGATGCAACGAATAAATCATTAGAAGTGGCCCGTAATGCTAAAATGATCGGTAAACCTGCTGAAGCTGCATTGACATTGTACTTGAGTGATGAGCAAGCAAATATGGTTGCGTCATTGGGGCAAGATATTCGAGTATTGTTGCTTGTATCACAGTTACACTTAGAAAAGGCTGCTGATGCACCAACTGATGCTGAGAACTACAATGGTTACCTAATTAAGGTTGAGCATGCTGTGGGTGAGGTATCACCTCGTGATCGTATGTATCACACTGATTTAGGAACAGATAAAGATTTCCCTATGTTATCAGCTCACGAAGCACAAATTGTGCGTGAAAACTTCCCTGAAGCTTTGACAGAAGGATTAGAATAGATTGTTTTTAAACGAGTAGAACTTTTTGTTTCTACTCGTTTTTTTTACTATAATGGAAGGTAACAAGCAAAAAATAGATTGGAGAATCACTGCATGACGAAATTATATTTTATCCGCCACGGGAAGACGGCTTGGAACGCTGAAGGACGTTTTCAAGGATCTGGCGGCGATTCACCTTTATTACCGGAGTCAATTGAACAAATTGCCCAGTTAGGAAAGCATTTAAGTCACATTGAATTTGCACATGCTTTTACAAGTCCAATTAAGCGTTCTGTTGATACAGCCAAGCAGACATTAGCATACTTTGAAGACAAGCCAGCTTTGTCTGTTAAAGAAGGATTAAAAGAGTTTTCTTTTGGTGTATGGGAAGGCATGACTTTTAGTGAGGTTAAAAAAGATTGGGCTGGTATGTATGAAGCATCACGCCATCATCCTGAAAAATTTGACGCAAGTTTAGTACCAGGTGCCGAAACGTTTGAAGCCGTTCAACAACGTTTTAGGGATGCGGTTCAATCAGCAGTGGCACAATATGGTGGTTCAGATATTAATCTAATTTTCTTTAGTCATGGTGCTGCTTTAACAACGGGTATGGGTGGTTTATTAAACATCCCACTTGACCATTTGCGTGATCGTGGCGGGCTAGGTAATACGAGTACATCAATTTTAGAAACAACTGACGGTCAAAATTTCACAGAATTATTGCGTAACGATACCAGTTATTTGAATGAATTGGCAGATGAATTAAATACAATTTAATTAAATGGAGAAAAACAAATGTCAAAGGTAGATGATGAAGTTCAACAAAATATAAAAGCTTTGGTTCAAGATATTTCTAAAAATCCTAACCATTGGCAGGCGTATGTGGATTTAATTGGATTGTTAACTGTTTTGGATGAATTAGCAGCTGCCGAGGAGTTAGCCTTGAAAAGCTTAACTTTATTTAAAGATAATGCGGCAGCTCAACAAGAATTGTTCTATGCCACTGGTAACGTTTATTACACAGCAGCAGATTATGCGCGTGCGGCAACCTTTTTTGATAAGATTACCGATGAACAGTTAAAACATGATGCAACTTTGATGCAAGCGCAAAGTTTTTATGCCCAAAATAAGTTTAAACAAAGTTTGGCCTTTGCATTAACAGCGGTGCAACAGGATAAGCAAGATGTTAAAGCCCAAGTTTTATTGGGAAATGTTTGGTTAAGTCTTGGTGATTTAACAGCGGCAACTGCTGCGTTTGATCAAGCAATTTCAGTAGATGATCAAGATTATGGTGCCAATTTCGGGCGTGGTGTAATAGCACAAGCCAACGATGAAGAAGCTAATCCTTGGTTAGAGCAAGCTAAAAAAATTGATTCAAAACAGTATGAATCAGATGCAAAACGGCTTGATGAATTAATTACAATTATGTTAGGAAGTCAAAACAATGAATCCAATTCAGACTGATATTTTAGAAGATGAAGTGGACCTTACCCCAAGTGTGACTGGGCAAGTACAAAATATTATGTTTGCGGCGTCAGATTCTTTTTATAAAGTATTACGAATTGCTATCGTTAGTAAAAATTTTGATTTTAATGAAGATGAAATAACCATTACAGGTAGTTTTGGTGATATCCAAATTGGGGCGAGTTATGAATTTAAAGGGCAGCTAAAAGAGCATCCCCGCTATGGTCTACAATTCATGGCCCATAACTACCATCGTCAAGCCGCTAGTACAGCATCAGGTTTAGTGAAGTATTTATCAAGTGACAGTTTTCCCGGTGTTGGAAAAGTCACTGCCACAAAAATTGTTGATGAATTAGGCATTAATGCGATTGAATTAATTTTAGATAAGCCTGATATTTTAAAGGGTATTGGTGTTTCAAAAGATATACAACAAGTTATTGTTGATCAATTAATGAAATCTGATGGTATGGAGCGTGCCATTATAGCCCTAAATGATTTTGGCTTCGGCTCGGCATTGTCGACAGCTATCTATCAGAAATATCAAAAAGATACGTTGGCTATTTTAAAAAATAATCCTTATCAGTTAGTTATTGATATTGACGGTGTTTCTTTTAAACGAATTGATCAATTCGCTTTGCAACAAGGCATTGATGTTTTAGATGAGCGTCGTATCAAAGCTGGAGTTATTGCAACAATTAATAATAAAACTTTCAGTTCAGGTGATACGTATATGGTTTTGCCTGATTTGTTAAGTAGTACCAAAGCGTTATTAGCAAAAAGCCAGCCGGCTGATGTGACTGATGCCATGATTAAAAAGGCATTATTAGGCTTAACGAGTGAAGGTACTATTGTTGTAGACGGTAGTTATTTTTATGTTCAAGAAATTTATGAAGCAGAAAATCAAATTGCTGAACGGTTAATTAATTTAACCCATCACAGTCAAACAACGTATGATCGCAAACAGGTTGTTAAATTTTTAAATGAAGTAGAAGAAGCGAATGATTTTGATTATGATGCGACACAAAAAGAAGCCATTATCGCAGCGTTAACCAATCAATTATTCATTTTGACTGGCGGACCTGGTACCGGTAAAACGACGATTATTAGTGGCGTGGTTGCGACTTTGAAGAAGTTATTAAGAGCTGATGGTTTAAAAACTGATGAAATTGATGATAGTATACATTTGGCAGCACCTACTGGACGAGCAGCTAAGCGGTTGCAGGAGTCAACGGGGATGTTGGCAACAACTATCCATCATTTACTGGGTATAACTGGACGTGAAGTGAACATCAGTGATGTCGATGTTGAAGAAATTACCGGTCATTTACTGGTTATTGATGAGATGTCAATGGTCGATACACAATTATTCGCTGTTTTGTTATCAGCTATTCAAGCGAATATGCAAATTATTTTGGTCGGTGATAAGGATCAACTACCATCAGTAGGGCCTGGTCGTGTATTTTATGATTTATTGGCTAGTGGCTTGTTGAATTATCGCGAACTAGAAACGATTCACCGACAAGGAAAAGGCTCAACGATTATTTCTTTGGCAAATGAAGTGAAAAATGGTCGCCTACCAGCTGATTTTACGCAACAGCAAATTGATCGTTCATTTTTCCCTGCAAATTTGAATAATGTGCCTAAGCTGATTGAAAAGATTGCGAAAAGTTGGAAGGATAAGGGGCATTCAGTTGCTGATATGCAAATCTTGTCTCCTATGTATCGCACGGCAGCTGGTGTTAATAACTTAAATGAGATTGTCCAAAATATTTTCAATCCGGTCACTAATCGTACAAAGTCAATTGATATCAAACGGGATAATCAAGTGTTTAATTATCGTGTCGGCGATAAAGTTATGCAAACAGCTAATGATCCAGAAAACAATGTATTTAATGGTGATATTGGCTATATTACAGGTATTTTGTTAGCTAAAGACAAGACAAATACGGATAATAAAGATCAGTTGATAGTGGCTTTTGATACCGGTGAAGTTACTTATACGCGTGAAAATTATCAAAATATCACACTAGCTTATGCAACAACCATTCATAAGTCACAAGGTACAGAGTATAAATTAGTTATCATGCCGTTGGTTGACGCATTTTCACGGATGCTAAAGCGTAACTTGCTATATACAGGTTTGACGCGTGCTAGCGAGTCGTTGGTATTAATTGGACAATTGAGTGCGTATCAAACGGCTGTCATAACATTAGGCGTAGATCGGCAAACTAATTTGCAGGCGCGTATTTTACAGTATGCAAACGGTCAAGCACCTGATAATAAAAGACTTGATGAAAAGACAATATTAGTCGAGGATTCACTGTTTGATGAAACAGCCATTGATAGCGAAGCATCTAAGGCTAAACAGGTATTGACTGAAGTAAATAAACCAAAGGACTTTATATTAACGTCTGCGTTGATTGAACAAGGCAATATTGATCCTAATATTGGTCTAAATGATGTCACACCATATGATTTTATGCCAGATAATCATCAAGAATTGGCAAATACTTAATTTATATGGTAAAATAAATCGATATATTTTCGATAGAAAAGGGGTTTCTGAAATGTCAGGACATAGTAAATGGCATAACATCCAAGGACGTAAGAACGCCCAAGATGCGAAGCGTGGTAAGATTTTCCAAAAGTTAGCTCGTGATTTGTATACGGCAGCTAAATCAGGTGGTGTTGATCCAGAATCAAACTCTGGGTTGCGTTTGGTAATTGATAAAGCTAAGGCAGCTAACATGCCAAAGGACAACATCCAACGTGCATTGGATAAGGCTTCTGGTACCAATGGTGCGAATTACCAAGAGCTAACTTATGAAGGATATGGTCCAGCTGGAATTGCTGTTTTGGTGCAAGCTTTAACAGATAACACTAACCGTACAGCTTCATCAGTACGTTCTTCATTTAAGCACTTTGGTGGTGAGCTAGGTACGTCAGGTTCAGTTTCATTCCAATTTGATCGTAAGGGTTACATGGAAATTGAGCGTGATGAAGATAATGAAATTGATGAAGATCAATTGTTTGAAGATATGTTAGATGCTGGTGCAGATGACATGAAGACATTTGATGATCAATTTGAAATTTATACAGAACCAAAGGCTTTCCCAGAAGTGCGTGATGCGCTACTAGAAAAGGGTTACAAGTTAACAAACGACGAAGTTACAATGATTGCGCAAAATCCAATGGCTGTGCCAGAAGATAAGCAAGAATCATTAGCTAACTTAGTTGCTGAACTGGAAGACAACGAAGATGTTCAAGCAGTCTTCACTACAGCTGAATAAATAATTAAGAACTTGTATTTAACAAGTTCTTTTTTTATAAATGGATTGACTAATTTGAAATTTAGCGATAACGTTAAACTTATTTGAATAGAGTCGTTAACGTGTTTTGCCACAGACTCAAACGTAAACTATTTAATTGTGTTATAAATATCAATCAACAGTTAATTTTTTACCGCTTGGGTCATGTTGACGAATAACGTTAACATGATTTTTTAGGGAGAAGAACTTATTATGTTGGAGCGTTTCTTTAAGCTATCGGAAAACAACACAACGATACGTACCGAAATTATTGCTGGTATTACGACCTTTGTGGCAATGGCTTATATTATCTTTTTGAATCCGTCAGTACTTGCTTTGACGGGAATGCCTAGTCAGGGAGTATTTTTAGCAACGATTTTAACTGCCGTAACGGGTACGTTAATTACTGGGTTATTTGCTAATTTACCTTATGCATTAGCACCTTCGATTGGAATGCAAGCCATGTTTACCTACACTATTGTTTTCGGACTAGGTTACACTTGGCAACAGGCACTAGGAATGGTGTTCTTGGTTGGGTTAGTTGATGTTATTATTACGCTTACGAAAGTCCGTTCATTGATTGTTAAGTCAATCCCGGTACAACTGAAGCATGCGATTGCTGCTGGTATCGGATTGTATATTGCGTATATTGGATTGAAGAATGCTGGTTTTATTAACTTTTTAGTTGATGGTAAGGACATTATTTCATTAAATAATAAGCCATTTAATGGTGGTGGTGCGAAAGTCATTGAAACATTGACAGGTAGTGGTAGCACAACGCCACAGTTAACAACTTTTACGGAGCCTTCAGTTCTATTAGCATTAATTGGCTTAATTTTGTTAGTTTTGTTGGTTATTGCTAATGTGCCTGGTGCCTTTTTGATTTCTGTTTTTGCAACAACTTTAATTGGAATTCCAATGGGTGTTACAAATACACATATTGAAGGTTTGTCATCATTTTCAACGACGTTCCATGATTTTGGTTCTATTTTTGGACAAGCATTGGGCTCACATGGGTTATGGTCAATGTTTACCTCACCTAAAGATATTTTGATTGTTATTTTAACGGTCTTTTCTATGGGACTATCTGGTTTGTTTGATGCCATTGGAACATTTATTGGAACTGGTATTTCAACGGGTATTTTCTCACCAGCTGACCAAAAAGAGTTCTATGAAAATAAGGGTTTCAAGTCAAAGATGGATCGTGGCCTAGTTGCTGATACGTTTGCAACGATGTTTGCTGGAATTTTTGGTACTTCAAATACAACAACATTTATTGAAGCATCAATCGGGATTAAAGCTGGTGGTCGTACTGGATTAACGGCTGTTGTTGTGGCTATTGGTTTCTTGCTATCAATTGTTGCAGCGCCTTTGGTTAATGTTATTCCAGGTGCTGCAACTGCACCTATCTTGGTTGTGGTTGGAATTATGATGATGAATGAGTTTAAATTGATTGATTGGGATGATATTGAAGTTGCAATCCCAGCATTCTTTACAGCTGCCTTTATGGCCTTCTCATATTCTATTTCATACGGTATTGCTGCCGGATTTATTTTCTTCGTTTTGATTAAGAGTGTTAAGCGTAAGTTTAGCGAAATTAGTGTTATCTTATGGATTGTATCAATTTTGTTTATTCTAAACTTCGTGGTCTTGGCCTTAAATTAATAAAAGTTGATTAGTTATCAGCGTTAATAGTGCAAAAGTGAATGTCGCTTTTGCACTTTTTTTGTGAACATTTTTAAACGGGCAACGTCTTTATAAGTGTTAGGAGGTTAAAATACCATGGTAGTTCAACAAACGTTTTACGATTTACTAGCCAAGGCGGCTGCTAATCATGCGAGTGACATATACATTTTGCCAAATCAAATGGGCTTTCAAATAGTATCTTATGAATTAGGCGGCTTAAAAAATATGGGTCAGTTAGATTGTAATCAGGGCGAGGCGTTAATTCGTCATATTAAATTTTCAGCTTGTATGGATATTAGTGAAATTCGACGACCTCAATTAGGGCGCTGGCATTATATTTTAGATAATCAATCATTATATTTACGTATTTCCAGTGTGGCTGATTTTTTGAATCGTGAATCAGTCGTGATTCGGCTAATTTATAGTATGAAAGAGGATTTTTTAAATTGGCAACCAGTGCATAAAGTAACTGAATTAACTAATTTATTACAAAATAAGCAAGGTTTAATTTTATTAGCCGGTCAAATGGGGTCAGGAAAAACCACAACCATGTATCATATGGCTGCTAATCACTTACGACATAAAATGGTTTTAACGATTGAAGATCCCGTCGAACTTGTTGAACCTAAATTTCTACAATTACAGGTTAATGAAGCTGCTGATATGAGTTATGAACAACTTTTGAAATTGGCATTGCGACACCATCCTGATGTCATGATTGTTGGAGAAATACGTGATGCGCAGACGGCACATATTGTTGCGCAAGCAGCTTTGAGTGGTCATTTGATTTTGAGTACAGTTCATGCCATGTCGATAGTTGGTATATGGCACCGCCTGCGTGCTTTTGGTATTCCGGCAGATATTTTGCAACAAATTTTATGTGGCTTGGGTTATCAAAAAATGGTTAATCAAGCATCTGGACCATATGTGCAGCTCGAAGTCATGAGTGGTGCCGCATTAGATAAATTATTAGTGGAGTTGGGGCATGAAGAACAAGAAAAGGTGGCAACGTAAGCGACAAGCAGACTTTTTTGAGAATTTAAGCTATTTATTGTCTGTTGGCTATGATTTAGAAAATGCTTTAAAAATCGTAAAATTACTACTCCATTTACCAGAAGGACAAGTTGAACAAATGGTAGCTGACTTAAAATCAGGGTCAACGTTTGCCACTGTGATGTCGCCATATGTTCGACCCGAGTTAAGGCAGCAATTAGAGTTTGCAATGGTTCATGGCCGCTTGGTAGCGTTGCTACAGGCGTTAGGGAAACGAGAACGAGAGCGTTTGATTCAATATCAGAAATTACGTCAGTTATTACTATATCCAATTGTATTAATGATATTGCTAGCGATAATGTTAGCGGGGTTTGTGCTATTTTTACTGCCAGAGTTACAGCAACTAGGCATTAATTTAAAATTAATGGATATCAAAAATAGTGGTTATTGGTTAGTTGGTCTGCTAATACCAATAATGATTGGTATGGCATGGTTTAAAAAACAGTCTTGGTATTTACGGATTAAATTATTAATGAGATGTCCCATAATTGGTCGCATTATAAAATTAAGCATTGAATATTATATCTGTTTACAATTGGGCTTATTGCTAACTAGTGGAGTTGAATTAGCGACAATTGTCACACGGGCTCGTCAAGCTAAGAACTCTAAATTAACTGCTTATATAGGAGACAAAGCCTGGCAAGCTTTAAACGATGGTCAAACAATGCATCAGTTTATCGTTAGCCTAGAACTGTTACCAGTAGAATGCACACTATTGTTTATGCGTGGTCAACCGCAATATAAAGTAGGGGAAGAGTTTCAATTGCTAGCTAAGCGAAAGTTTCAATTGCTTGATGAATTGATTCAAAAATATATGACCTTTATCCAGCCATTATGCTTTGCTGTAATTGGAATTGTTGTGATTGCTTTGTATTATTTAACACTTGTACCGATGTATCAAAATATGGGAGGAATTATTCAATGATGAAAAAGAAGGGTGCAAATCGTAAGGGTTTTACATTGATTGAAGTTGTAACGACATTATTTATTATCGGGTTATTAGTTGTGTTAGTTTATCCTAATGTATTTCATATTCGTAAATCAGCTGAAGAACGGCAACAAAAGGCACTATACAATACCTTACAAAATCAAGTGAATGTGTATCGAATTACTGAAGATGAAGCTGGACGGCATACTTTGTCATTAGAAATGTTGATGAATTGTGGTTACTTAACCTTATCACAAGTACGACAAATGGAACGGGCAAAGTTTGCGATTAAGGGTGATAAGGTGATTATTCAAGAGAAGTAATATGATGAGGCGTAAAGGTGTCACAATAATTGAAACGTTGGTTGTATTAGCAATCTGTTTGTTAATTTCAATACCTGGTACAATGTTGCCAGCACAATCACGGTTGCATACTTGGGAGTCGGTAAAAAATGAATTTCGCCAAAAATATTTACTAGAACAGCAACAAGTATATTTAGGGCAAGGTTTTGGTTTTTATATTAGTGGTCATGAAGACACAATTTATGTTGGTGATCAAACGATTCAATTGCCTGATGATTGGCAAGTTCTTACTTATAGTAATCGAATTCATTGGCGTCCCTCACAAGTAACTGCTGGAACGATTCGCTTTGTAAATGTTAAAACCAAAACGCGTTGCAGTTTAATTTTTCAATTAGGAGGTGGGGCTTATCGTTTTACGACGTAAAGGATTTTTATTAGTTGAATCATTAATTAGTACCTCGGTTGTGTTGGGAATGGTCACGATTGTTTTAATGACTGTGGAAATGGTACGCCAACAACGGCAGCAAAATGATCAAAATATTCTGTTGGTCAAACAAAAATATTATCAGGAACGACAAGCATGGTTAAAAGGCAGGGATTTACATTAGTTGAATGTATCATAGCGCTGGCTATTTTTAGTAGTTTATTGGGGACGTTTGTTGTGCTATCTCATGGTATACAAAAGATTAAACAGCACCAAACTAATGATGTGCAAGAGATTTTGATGAATCGTTTTATTACGCGTTTAGAAAGTGATGCGCAGCATTATCAAGTGAAATCAGTAAACAGTAATAAATTAGGTATTTATAATACAAAAACTGACAAATTTTATTATTTAGGTTTGTGGGGGCGCTGTCTGTGTTTATATCGTTCTGATGGTAAGTTTGTATCATATTTGCTAGATGTCAAAGAAGTTAATTTTACAGAAGAGGGAGCACATTTATATCAAATAACTTTGCAATTTACTAATAGTCGGCAATTTAAGGAAGAAGTATATATTAATGGTTAAGCGACGACAGGGCTTTATATTATGTCATATTGTTATTTTAAGTGGTACTTTATTAGCCGTAATGACATTTTGGTTGGGTAGCCAAGTGCATTATCAAGTTTTACAAAAACAAGAATATCAATATTGGCAAAATAAATATCAAGCAGTCAGGTATGTGCGTCAGACTAAAAATCTAGTCGTCGATAAAAAAGCGCAACAGATTCCTAGAATTGTTTATATTACTAAAACTCATTACGCTTTGAAAGTAACGCCACAGCAAATTGTCATGGTACCTAAAAAATAAGTGGTTAATGTACCTTGTCAGTTACATCGAAACTAGCTAAACTAGTCTCTGTATGAAAGATGAGGTAATTGAAATGTATGAAGCGATTGAAAACAGCGTAAAATATTTACAGGCTGCCCAACAGAAAGTAATGACATTCATTGATGGCGCATCAATTGACGCCTTAATTATCTTGTTTGAGCTGATGTTAGGCCAATCTGATGATGATTTTGCGGCACTAACTGATGAACAAAAGCAAAGTATTATGGCTGATTTAAAATCAGCCAATTTTGATGAGTTAAGTAAGAATGATAAACGCCAAGTATTGCAATTTCTATTAGTTGGTACAATTCATCAAGATGGCTTACAAGCTAATTATCAAGTAACCCCGGATGCAATTGGTATGTGGATTACCATGATTACGAATGCATTTGTTGAAAAAACAAATAACGTAACCCTTAAGGATCTATCATTAGGGACTGGTAACTTAATGGTTACGATTAGTCAGGCTTTACAGACTAAAGGTAAAAGTCTAAAAATTTCTGGTTGGGAAAATGATGATACGATGCTCACCGTAGCTAGTGGTGTGGCCGCATTATTAGATGAGGATTGGCATGTTAATTTAGCCGATAGCGTTGCAACCACAATGACTGCTGATGCTGATGTTGTTGTCGGTGATTTACCAATCGGTTATTACCCTAAATCAGCACCAGAAAATTATGAAATGAGTGTGGCAGATGGCTTAACATTTGTGCATCATTTATTGATTGAACAAAGTGTTGCTGCCGTAAAACCAGGTGGTTTAGTGATTTTAGCTGTACCAACTAATTTATTTGAAAGTGAACAGAGTAAATCTTTGTTACGTTATATACAAACAGATAAAGTCTACTTCCAGGCCTTTGTACAGTTGCCAACTAACTTGTTTAAAGACCCTAAGAATGGGAAAGCAATCTTAGTATTACAACGTTCTGGCGCTAATGCGCAACAAGCTAAGCCAGTCATGTTGGCAAAGGCACCATCATTGTCTGAAGAGAAAGAAAATAAGCAGTTTGTGACTGAATTGACAGCCTGGATGACCGCTAACCAAATGTATATTCATTAGTTTAATAGGCTTTGTAAACGTTTTTATTAACGAATATCATTTTTTTATGATATACTGTTTTAAGTTAATTATGATTAGTTAGGAAAGAGGAGATAAGTGTACATGGCTAAGACAATGGCGATTAATGCTGGATCATCATCACTAAAGTTTCAATTATTTGAGATGCCAGCAGAAACAGTGATTGCAAAAGGACAAATTGAGCGTATCGGAATGAGCGATGCAATCTTTACTTTGAAATATAATGGAGAAAAGTTTGAATTAGTACAAGATATTGCAGATCATGAAGCTGCAATTAATCTTTTGCTTGCTCAATTGAAGGAACATGAAGTTATTGCAGACTTGTCAGAAATCACCGGTGTTGGTCACCGTATTGTTGCAGGTGGGGAATGGTTTAACAAGTCAGTTGTTGTTGATGATGAAGTTATCAACAAGATTGAGCGTTTAGCAGACTATGCACCTTTGCATAATGCATCTGAAGCATTGGGAATTCGTGTATTCCAAAAGTTGCTACCTAATGCATTGTCTGTTGCTGTCTTTGATACAGCTTTCCATCAATCAATGCCAAAAAAGAATTACCTTTATGCACTACCATATGAGTACTACACAAAGTACGGAGCTCGTAAGTATGGTGCCCATGGAACTTCACACTATTATGTTGCACAACGTACGGCTGATTTGTTAGGTAAGAAGCTAGAAGATTTGAAGCTTATTACGCTACACTTGGGTGCTGGTGCTTCAGTTACAGCAATCAAAGATGGTAAGTCATACGATACATCAATGGGATTCACACCATTAGCTGGTGTTGCGATGGCTACTCGTACCGGTGATGTTGATCCTTCACTTGTATATTACATTCAAAACCGTGAAGGTCTATCAAATGACGAAATGCTTGATATCTTGAACAAGAAGTCAGGTTTGCTAGGAGTTTCATCAATTTCATCAGATATGCGTGACTTGGAACAAGTTGAAGACACGAATGACCATGCAGCACTTGCAATTGAAATTTTCATTGATCGTGTTGTTCGTTACATCGGTCAATACTATGTTGAATTGGGTGGTGTTGATGCTTTGACATTTACTGCTGGTATTGGTGAAAATGCTGCAAACGTACGTGAAGAAATCATTAAGCGTTTGGGCTTCATGGGTATCAAGTTGGATGAAGCAAAGAATGAATCACGTGATGATGAAGTTATTATCTCAACTGAAGATTCAACAGCAGCAGTTTTGAAGGTTGCTACTAACGAAGAGTTGATGATTGCTCGTGATGTTCAAGCTTTGCAATCAAAGTAATTAGACAATTTATAAATAATTAGAGCTGGAACTGAAAGGTTCTGGCTTTTTATTTTTGCTATAAGCAGAACATGATATTAGTAATTCTGGTAAAATGAAGTATGTGATTATTTTTCTAAAATTACTAAGGAGAAAGGAGGAACTATTGATGTATGCACAAGTAATTGTTGATGTGCCAACTATGCAAACTAATCGACCTTATACTTATCATGTACCAGATGTTTTATTGGATATCTTACAACGTGGCATGCGCGTAGTTGTTCCTTTTGGTAAGGGAAATCGATTAGTACAAGGATTTGTGGTTGAAACCAATCAAGAAATAGAAGAACCGCAAACATTAAAAGACATTGTTCAAGTAGTAGAAATGACGCCAGTCCTTAATGAAGAATTGTTACAATTGGCTGCTTGGGTAGCCGACTATAACTTTGCCTTTCAAGTTAGTGTCTTGCAAACGATGCTTCCTAATGTCATGCGAGCTAAATATGGTAAAGTCTTACGCTTATTAGCACCAGAAAAATTAGAAGATTGGCCAGAAATAGCACTATTGTTTGCGGATCGACATGAAGTGCCATTTGATAACGAAAATGTTGATCGTGAATTGTTACCACAACTGATGAAATTGCAAAAACAACATGTGATTGAAGTTGGTTATTTGGTCAAAAATAGAGCGAAAGCTAAAATGGTTAATGTCTTAAAACCAGTACAGAATAAAGCATTTTATCAGCAACGCTTAGCACAGTTACGACCAGCAGCTGTTAAACAAGCACGGTTGTTAAAGTACTTGATACAAGCATCCCCTAAATTTGTACCTGTTAAAGAAGTCATTAAGCACTATCAGTTGGATTATGCTGTTATTAAACAAGCTGAAAATAAAGACTGGCTAGTACAAGATCAAATGGAATCATATCGTATTCCTAAGTTACAAACACCAGTACAACCTAGCGAACCACTAACGTTAAATGAAGCGCAACAAACAGCTTATTTAGCGATTACAAATAGTATTACAACAGCAAAAACCAAAACTTTTTTGTTAGAAGGTGTGACTGGTTCAGGTAAGACAGAAGTGTACTTACAGTCAATTGCGCATACCTTGGCTCAAGGTAAAACTGCGTTAATGTTGGTGCCAGAAATTACTTTGACCCCGCAGATGGTTCGTCGGGTTAAAAGTCGTTTTGGTGATGATGTAGCCGTTATGCATTCAGGTTTATCCGATGGCGAGCGGTACGATGAGTGGCGACGGGTCCAACGACATGAGGTCCATGTGGTTGTAGGGGCTCGTTCAGCTGTTTTTGCTCCATTAGATAACATTGGCCTAATTATCATTGATGAAGAACATGAGGCATCATATAAGCAGGATGATAATCCGCGTTACCATGCACGTGACGTGGCACAGTGGCGGGCAAATTATTATGATGCGACGTTAGTATTAGGTTCTGCTACTCCTTCATTAGAGAGTCGCGCGCGTGCCCATAAAGGCGTTTATCAATTATTAAGATTGCCAAAACGTGCAACGAAAAGTGCTTTACCGACAACTGAGATTGTAGATATGCGTGAGTCAATGAAATACAATGATGATGATATTGTTTCACCTCAATTATTAACGAGTATGCAGCAACGGTTGGCAAATCAAGAACAAATTGTGTTGATGCTCAATCGCCGTGGTTATGCAAACTTTGTTATTTGTCGTGATTGTGGTTACTCACCTCGATGTGTGAATTGTGATGTCGCTTTAACGGTGCACAAAGACATTGGCCGATTAATGTGTCATTATTGTGGTTATAGTGAAACAATCCCAAGTCGCTGCAAAGTTTGTGGATCAACACGTATCCGTCAGTTTGGAACTGGGACACAAAAAGTAGCGGAACATTTAAACGAAATCTTACCGCAAGCCCGTGTTTTACGTATGGATGTTGATACAACACGTAAAAAAGGCTCGGTTGATAAGTTATTAACCGCTTTTAGTCATCATGAAGCAGATATTTTATTAGGAACACAGATGATTGCTAAAGGGTTAGATTTTCCTAATATTACGTTAGTTGGTATTTTAAATGCTGACACAACACTAACTTTGCCAGATTTTCGAGCTTCTGAACGAACTTTCCAACTTCTCACTCAAGTATCAGGACGAGCTGGGCGAGCCGAAAAGCCAGGTGAAGTTATTATGCAAACCTTTAATCCAGAACACTATGCTATTCAATTGGCAAAAGATCAGGACTATGAAACTTTTTATAAACAGGAAATGGCTCTTCGCTATGCTTGGAAATATACACCATATTATTTTACGGTGCAGATTAAGTTTGCTCATGAAAAAGAAGAGCAAGCTGCTAAGACAGCATTTGAAACGGCAAACTGGTTAAAAGGAATTGTTGATAAAGAAACAATTATGCTTGGACCTGCGCCTAGTACAATTGTGCGAATTAAAAATAAATATTATTATCGATTAGTTATTAAGTATCGTTATGATCAAAATCTTATGCAGGCACTGACCGAGTTGATGCAATGTGGACAAGAGTTACAACGACAAGGGGTGACGATTATGATTGACCGTGAACCAACGAATTTTATTTAATGACGAAAATACCATTATGAAAATGATGGTATTATCATACATACAGTAGAGGAGTTTATAATAAACATGACAAGTATTGTTTTTATGGGAACACCTGATTTTTCAGCCCCAATCCTACAAAGTTTAATTGAAGATTCTGCTTATGATGTTAAAGCAGTTTTAACGCAACCAGATCGTCCAGTTGGACGTAAACATGTCTTAACACCAACACCGGTTAAAGAAGTGGCTGTTAAGGCAAACATTCCGGTTCTCCAACCAGAAAAATTGTCTGGATCAGACGAAATGCAACAAATTATTGATTTGGCGCCTGATTTTATTATTACAGCAGCTTATGGACAATTTTTGCCAACAAAATTATTGCATGCTGCTAAAATAGGTGCTATTAATGTCCATGCGTCATTGCTACCTAAGTATCGTGGTGGTGCACCAATTCATTATGCTGTTTTGAACGGCGATGAAAAAACTGGTGTTACGATTATGTACATGGTAAAAGCCATGGATGCAGGTGATATTATTGCACAAAAAGAATTGCCAATTTTAAATGAAGATACAACGGGAATGCTCTTTGATAAACTCAGCTTGGTTGGTCGTGATTTGTTACTAGAAACCTTACCAAAATTGGTTGCTGGTACAGTAACGCCAATCGCACAAAATCCCGATGAAGTTACTTTTTCACCAAATATTAAACCAGAAGAAGAAGTATTAGATTTTGAGAAACCAGCCCAGGTTGTTTACAACCATGTGCGTGGTTTAAGTCCTTTCCCAATTGCGCACACTAATATTAATGGTGTCCGTACAAAAATCCATCAAGCCCATGTTGTTGACGAAACTGTTTCAGCTTTGCCAGGAACAGTTGTTAAAAAGAGTAAACATGATTTGTGGATTGCAGCAGGGGATGGTACCGTACTTGCAATTGATAAAATTCAACCAGCTGGCAAACCTAAGATGGCAATTACTGCTTATTTGAATGGCCATGCTAAATTTACCGAGGGAGATCACGTAATTACAAATGAGTAAAAAAACTAATCAAAAAATTGCGACGTGGGAGCAAACAAATCCTCGTGCTTTAGCTGTTCGTGTTTTAGAAAAAGTTCATAATGGAGCTTATTCAAATTTGCAGTTAAATAGCATTATTAAACAGTCACAATTGGCTGAAAAAGACGTGAATTTAATGACTACGATGGTTTATGGCGTGATTCAACATCGGCTGACTATTGAATATTGGCTTACACCGTTTGTAAAACAGCCACAAAAGTTGGATGCTTGGGTACGTGAATTATTGTTGATTTCAATTTATCAAATGCAGTATTTGGATAAAATTCCAGATCATGCAATTTTTGACGAGGCAATCAACATCGCTAAACGACGTGGTCATGATGGCATTCGTAAATTTGTGACTGGTGTTTTGCATGCTATTCAACGGCAAGGCGTTTCAGATTTTACAGAAATTCAAGATCCAGTAGAACAACTATCAATTAAAGCTTCATTACCAGTTTGGTTGTTACGTACTTTGCAGGAGCAATTAGGTTTGGATAAAACAGCTGCTATTGCTGCTGCCATTAATGAAGCACCTGCGCAATCTGTTCGTATCAATACAGCAGTTACAACGACAAAAGAAGTGACTCAGTTATTAGAACAAGCCGGATTTAGTGTGCAGCCTTCACAAGTTACGCCAGATGCGTTGTTAGTATCAGGCGGGCATGTTGCAAGTTCACAAATGTTTAAAGATGGCTTATTAACGTTACAAGATGAATCAGCAATGTTAATGGTACCTAGCTTAGATATTGCACCTACTGATCAAGTCTTAGATGCAGCTGCTGCACCTGGAGGTAAAACAACGCAAATTGCAACGTATTTGAATGCTGAAGCAGGTGGTAAAGTAACAGCGTTAGATATCCATGATCACAAGGCAAAGTTAATTCAAGAAAATGCTAACCGTTTACAGCTTGCTGATCGGGTTGTTACACAAGTTTTGGATGCACGAAAAGTTGATGAGAAATTTGCGGATGGTGCTTTTGATCGTATTTTGGTTGATGCACCATGTTCAGGTTTTGGCCTATTACGACGTAAACCAGAGATTAGATATGAGAAATCAAT
This sequence comes from Weissella sp. ESL1139, assembly GCF_058506735.1. Classification (NCBI taxonomy): domain Bacteria; kingdom Bacillati; phylum Bacillota; class Bacilli; order Lactobacillales; family Lactobacillaceae; genus Weissella; species Weissella sp. ESL1139. The sequence goes on along the minus strand of NZ_CP196375.1, from coordinate 1,153,586 downwards.
TGATGATAGTTACCAATTACAAAAAATCCAAAGTGCTATTTTGGATGCCGTTGCTGGTAAATTGAAGTCAGGTGGTCGACTGGTTTACGGTACATGTACCATTCTTAAATCTGAAAATGAAGATGTAATCGATGAATTTTTAGCAAGTCATCATGATTTTAAGTTGGTGCCTACAAAGACAGTGTTTGATTTAGATGGTTTGGATAATCGTGGTATGCTACATGTATATCCAGATGATTTCGGTTCTGATGGTTTCTTTGTTGCAACATTAGTTAAGCAATAACGGTCAATTAGTGTATCTATGAAGGGATGATTAAATATGAAAATAGCTTATGCATCTGACACTGGCCGTATGCGTACTGATAATCAAGATTATGTGAGTGTCTTCATTAATCAAAATGGTGCGCAATTAGCAATTGTAGCTGATGGTGTTGGTGGACAAAATGGTGGTGATGTTGCGGCAACGATGGCAGTATCACATATTGGTAATCAATGGGAAAAGACTAATATTACAACGTCTGAAAATGCAAAAGAATGGCTAATTGATTGCATTAATAGTGAAAACGAGACTATTGTGAAAACGGCGCAACGTTATCGTACCTTGAATGGTATGGCAACGACTTTGGTCATTGCAGTCTTTTTGGCTAATGAAATGGTTGTTGCTAATATTGGTGATTCAAGAGCATACGTTATTAGGCAACACCAAATGCGTCAATTGACAACCGATCATAATTTAGCTAATGAATTAGTGCAAGAAGGCGCTATTACACCGGATGAGGCTGTTACTCATCCAGGTCGGCATTTAATTACACGTCAATTGGGCGTTACTGAGGATGCCCAGGCAGATTTATTTATCATTAATATTTATGCTGATGATTATGTTGTGATGACAACTGATGGTATGCCAAAACATGTTAGAGATGATGAAATTTTGAAAACAGTACTAGCAGCGCCTAATATTTCCGATGCCGTTACTAATTTAATTGAACAAACAAATGAAGCTGGTGGCTCGGATAATGTTACAGTGCTCATTGGTCATCAAGAAAGTGAGGCTTATTAATGCGACCAAATCAATTAATTGGAGAACGTTACCGCATTATCGAACCACTTGGTGAAGGTGGGATGGCTAATGTTTATCGTGCTCATGATATTATTTTAGATCGTGATGTTTCATTGAAATTAATGCGCTTTGATATGCGTGATGATGAAAAAACACGGCGTCGTTTCAGTAATGAAATTGCTGCGACATCGTCGATTTTACATCCAAATATTATTGAAGTATACGATTACGGTGAAGAAGGTGGCTCACAATATTTAGTAACCGAATTTGTCGTTGGAATGGATTTAAAGCAATATATTGCTAAAAATTGGCCAATTCCAGTTAGTCGTATTATTGATATTATGCAGGATATTTTAGCTGGTATTGCAGTTGCCCATCAAGCGGGGATTATTCATCGTGATTTGAAACCACAAAATATTTTGATCAGTGATCAAGGTGAAGCTAAAATTTCAGATTTTGGTATTGCTCGGGCTCAGAGTTCATTTGGTATGACGCAAACCAATACGGCAATTGGCTCAGTTCATTACATGGCTCCCGAACAAGTACGTGGTGAAAGTGCTTCAACACGCAGTGATATTTATTCATTAGGAATTATCCTATTTGAAATGATTACTGGACATGTACCATTTGATGGTGAAACGGCGGTTGCGATTGCGGTTAAGCATACACAAAGTCCGATGCCATCAGTACGTGATGTTGATCCACGGGTACCACAAGCATTAGAGAATGTGATTTTTAAGGCAACTGCCAAAAATCCGATGAGCCGTTATGCATCTGCTGAAGCTATGTCAGAAGATTTATCGACAGCTTTGTCAGCAAATCGTATTAATGAACCACGTTGGGAAGACGCAGATGTGGCTGAAGAAGATAACACAGCAACCAAGGTGATTCCGCTGGCTGATATTCAAGCAGTGGCAGATCAGCGTCCGAACTTTGTTGAGCCTAAAACAAGCGAACTACAAACAACGGCAGAAGAAGCACCAGTTATGGCACCTAAAGAACCTGAAAAAAACGAAAAGCCTAAGAAAGGTCGTAAAAAACGACGCTATATATGGGGCGCTATTATCGTCGTTATCGTTTTGTTAATTGGTTTTTTTGTGTACGGCTCAATGCAACCAGACAAGGTGCATGTGTCTGACGTAACTGGTATGACACAAGCTAGTGCTAAAAAGACGATTAAAGAAGACGGTCTAAAAGTTGGGGATGTTGATACAGTTAATTCAGATGATATCGAACAAGGTAAAGTTGTGAAAACTGATCCCAAGAGTGGTAAAACAGTTCCTACTGATACAGTTATCAATCTAATCGTTTCTAAGGGTACTAATAAGGTGCGCTTTGGTGAATACGTTAATGAAAAGTACAGTTCTGTTAGTGATAAGTTACGCAATAAGGGTTATAAAGTTTCGCAAAAGAAGGTTGCTGATGACACGGTACCAAAGGGATACATTGTGAAGCAAAATATTGATGCTGAAGATCGAGTAGTTCCTGGTAAGACAAAGGTTCGTTTCAAAGTTTCTAAGGGACCTAAGAAACATACAGTACCTAATTTCATTGGTAAATCACAAAATACAGTACTAACATGGGCACAAAATAATGATGTCATGGTTAATTTTGATAGCACTCCATCTGATAGCGTTGCTAAAGGCAAAGTTGTGGCGCAATCAGTCACACCCGGTGTGAAGGTTGCTAAAAATACGGCAATTCTAATTACGTTATCAACGGGTGCGCCAGCAACTAATGAGGCACCGCAAAAGCCAGGTGAGTCAGATCAACAAAAACCATCAAAGCGGCCTTCAGCTCCTGCTAATAAGCCGCAACAACCAACACAACAGCCAAGTTCATCTTCACGTGAGAGCTCTACAAGTGAAGCCGAACCTTCAAGTGAGGCAAGTAGTGAAGCCTCATCTGCAACGTCACCGTCATCAAGTTCTGAAACTTCCGATGATGAATAAGAAATTAGATAGGAGAATTGATGGCAGAGTACCATGGACAAATCCAATTAGCATTAGCCGGTTTTTATGATGTGTTAACGTCTGACGGCACATTATTTCGTACCCGCGCACGTGGTAATTTTCGTAAAAAGTCGTTAAAGCCATTAGTAGGTGATTGGGTTGATTTTAGTGCTGAAACACCTAATGAAGGTTACATTTTATCAATCGATTCACGAAAAAATAGCATTGTACGACCACCAGTCGCTAATGTTGATCAGGTGATTGTTGTAACAGCTGTTAAAATGCCGGAATGGTCTAGTAATTTGTTAGACCGACAATTGGTTGCTTTAGAAGAAAAAAACATTGAGCCGGTCATTTATTTTACAAAAACCGATTTATTATCAGCAGCAGAAAAAGCGTCCTTTAGTGATATGGTTGCCGGATATCGCCAAATTGGTTACAAAGTTATTTGGCCAGAAGAAGTTTTTGATGATAACAGTTTAGATGAAGTTAAAACAATGTTGGCGGATAAATTAACAGTTTTAATGGGACAAACTGGTGCAGGGAAAAGTACCTTGTTGAACCATCTTTCGCCAGGATTAAACTTACAAACTGGTGAGGTGTCACAAGCTTTAAGTCGTGGTAAACATACGACACGACAAGTATCTTTGATACCGTTGTATGGTGGATTAGTTGCTGATACACCAGGCTTTTCTTCATTTGAAGTGTTTGATATGCCGGCTCGTGATTTAGGACAGTATTTTCGTGATTTAAATGAATACGCAGCTAATTGTCGTTTTAGAGGTTGTGTCCATCTAAATGAACCAGGATGTGCTGTTAAAGAAGCAGTTGAAAATGGCGAAATCATGGTTTCACGTTACGAAAACTATAAATTGTTTTATGATTTGATTGCTGGTCGGCGACCGGTTTATAATAAACATGATAAAAAACATTAAAGAATATATTAAAGAGGGAATAAGTTATGACAATTAAGGTAGCACCATCAATTCTTGCTGCAGATTACTTGAATCTAGAACGCGATGTTAAGCTTGTTGAAGATGCAGGTGCAGAATACTTACACATCGATGTGATGGATGGTATGTTTGTGCCATCAATTTCATACGGACCCAACTGGGTTAAAGCATTACGTCCAGTCACTAATATGACATTGGATGTGCACCTAATGGCAGTTGATCCTGAACGTTATATTGACGAATTTGCCCAAGCCGGTGCTGATATTATTGGTGTTCATTATGAAGCCACTAATCATATTCATCGTGCGCTACAACAAATTAAGGGACATGGTGTCAAAGCCGAGGTGGTTATTAATCCAGGAACAGCTGTTGCATTGATTGAACCAGTTTTGCATATGGTCGATCAGGTGTTGGTAATGACCGTAAACCCAGGCTTTGGTGGTCAAAAGTTTTTGCCTGAAACCATTGATAAGATTGCTGAATTAGCAAAAATTAAGGCTGATAAAGGTTACCATTTTGATATTGAAATCGATGGTGGCGCTAATGACAAGACGACAAAAATGGCTTATGATGCCGGGGCTACTGTTGCTGTTGCTGGTTCATATGTGTATGACAAGGTTGATCCGGCTGCAAAGATTGCCAAGTTAAAGGATGTTACAACTGACTAATGGAACGGATACGTTTATTGATTGGTGGTCCAATTTCTGAATGGCCTGATGATTTACGTAATGGTGAGTTAGACGGACCTTGGGCGGCAGCCGACAGAGGTTCATTAAGACTTTTGGAGTTGGGACAAACGCCCATTTTGACAGTAGGTGACTTTGATTCAGTAACGCCTGATGAACGTCAAGAAATTATTAGTAAATTACCTAATTTGGTTAGTGTTAAACCAGAGAAAGATGATACAGATACTGAATTGTTATTAACGTTAGTGCAAAAGTATTATAATCCGAGTCAAATTGAAATATATGGCGCTACCGGGGGACGTATTGATCAACTGTTGTCGAATATATGGATATTTACACAACCTCGTTTCAAAGATATCGTTGAGAAAGTTACTATTATTGACCGGATTAATCGAATTGATTTTTTCTTTCCTGGTAAACATACAATTGTTAAAGATCCTGTTATGAAATATGTTGGTTTTATGCCGTTAACACCGGTAACAGGTTTGACACTTTATGATGAAAAATATCATTTATCAAATTGGTCAGGTAATCCATTTTCGTTCTCATCAAATGAGTTTGTGGGTAATGAAAATCATTTCTCATTTAAAAGCGGTATTGTTGCTGTTATTCAAAGTAAAGATTTGATTGGACAAACAGCAGAGCAGTAATAAAGTGTAAAGTAAAAATGCTTTACAGAAAACTCTTGCTTATTATGTGAGGGTTTGGTATTATTAATCAAGTAAATAAAAGCACTGAATAAAAGAGCTTAAGATTGGAGGGTAAACATATGGCAGTTGATGCAGTAAATGGAAAGCGTACTCGTTTCGGTAAGCAACGTTCACACGCCCTTAACTCAAGTAGTCGTAGCTGGAAGCCAAACTTGCAAAAAGTAACGGTTAAGATTAACGGTTCAGCACCTAAGAAGGTGTACCTATCAGCTCGTACTTTGAAGGCTGGTTTGAAGAACGGTTCTATTGAGCGTGTATAAGAAATATAAAGCTGCCGTTTGGTAGCTTTTTTCTTTTATATAGCTTTTTTTATTAATAAGCATAATGTTGCTAATTAATCAGCAATTTTAATACATAGTATGTGGTAAAATAGCATTAGCTTAATATGGAGGTCATTCTAATGACAGTAAAAATCCAAACAGTACAAGGTGCAATTGAAATTGAAAATGACGTAATTGCAACAATCGTAGCCGGAGCTGTAACCGATAATTATGGTGTTGTCGGTATGGCAAGTCAGAATCCGTTACGTGACGGTGTGAATCAAATATTAAATGGTGATAGCTTCTCAAAAGGTGTTGTTGTTCGTCAACAAGATGGTGGTGTCACAGTAGATGTTCACATTATTGTTGGGTATGGCATGAAAATTTCCGAGATTTCTAAAAGTGTACAAGCACGTGTAAAAAATGACCTAAATGTGATGCTAGGTATTGTTGCTAGCAGTGTCAATGTAACAGTACAAGGTGTACGTATACTGGGAGATTAGCCTGGGTATAAGGAGTTGAATACGGTGGAAGTTGTAACAACGATTACCAATGTTGAATTTGGTAAAATGATTAACGCAGCAGCGGATGCGTTAAAAAATAATGCGGAAAAAATAAATAAATTAAATGTATTTCCAGTTCCTGATGGTGACACTGGGACAAATATGACATTATCAATGGCAAGTGGTGCTGAATATGAGCGCAATGAAGACAATACCCATCTTGGTCAATTAGCGCAAGCAACTGCTAAGGGGTTGTTGATGGGTGCTCGTGGTAATTCAGGAGTTATCTTATCGCAAATATTCCGCGGTTTTGCATCAAAGATTAATGATAAAGCAACTTTATCAGCTCGTGATTTGGCGGACGCACTAATGGGCGGTGCTGAAACAGCTTATAAAGCAGTTATGAAGCCTACTGAAGGAACGATTTTAACAGTCATTCGTGAGGCTGCAGCGGCTGCAAATCGTACAGCGAAAAAGTCAGATGATGCGACACAAGTGATGGCGGATGCTTTGGCAGCTGCTGAAAAAGCTTTGGCTAAGACGCCAGATTTATTGCCAGTTTTGAAAGAAGTTGGTGTGGTTGATTCAGGTGGCCAAGGGTTAGTCATTGTACTAAGTGCTTTTTATGCCGTTTTGTCTGGTGAAGAAGTCACAACAGAATTGGATAATGCTAACTTAGATGCAATGGTTTTGTCATTGCATAATGCTGGTGTTCAAGGTCAATTAAATCCTGAAGATATTAAATATGGTTACTGTACAGAAATCATGGTTGATATTGCTAAGGGTACGACTTATGATAAGAAATTTGATTATGATACATTTTATGATCATTTAGCAGCATTAGGTGATTCACTACTAGTTATCAATGACGATGACGTTGTTAAAGTGCATGTTCATACAGAAGACCCAGGTGATGTTATTAACTGGGGAACTCACTTTGGTTCATTGCGTAAAGTTAAGGTTGATAATATGCGTGATCAACAAGCTGAAGCTGCAACGGTTGCAGCTGAGCAAAAAGCTGAAGCAAAAGATGATGCCACTGAAAATGAGACGCAAGCACCAGACGTTGCAGTTATTACAACTGCTGCTGGTGAAGGTATCAAAGAAATCTTTGCTTCAACTGGTGCAACCACCATTATTGATAGTGAACAAGCCCCTTCAACACAAGATTTGTTAAAGGCAGTTACTGATAGCCATGCCAAGTCAGCTATTATTTTACCTAATGATGGTAATATTGTTATGGCAGCTGAACAAGCAATGTCATTAGCTGATGTACCCGTTAAAGTTGTTAAGACTAAGACGGTTCAACAAGGATTGACAGCACTAGTATTAGGCTATGATCAAATGAAATCACTTGAAGAAAATGCTGATGCAATGGCAGCAACGCTCGCTGATGTAAAGTCTGGTTCAGTGACGACATCTGTTCGTAGTACAACCATTAACGGACTTTCAATTCAAGCTGGCGATGCAATTGGTTTGTTAGACGGTGATATTGTGGTTGCAGTCCCTGATGGTGACGTTAATCAAGCAGCTGCTCAATTACTTGAGAAAATGGCTGACGAAGAATCAGAACTAGTAACTATTTATTATGGTCAAGACGCGACGGTTGAGGATGCAGAAGCATTGCAAAAGGTCGGTCAATCAATTGATGATGAATTAGAGTTTGAAATTCATGATGGTGGTCAACCATTGTACCCAATTCTGATTTCAGTTGAATAGAATTCTAACGTGATTTAGCACATGGACATGAGTGAGCTATAAAAGCATGTCAGAATTATGAAAAGGTCTTTAGTGATTAGTTGCTAAAGACCTTTTGTTAATTTATAGATGATAGGAGAGATATATGCCTAGTTTGCTAGATAGTATTGCGGAATTGTCAGGTGTTGGTCCGAAAAGAGAACAAGCGTTAAATAAATTGGGCGTGTTTACAATAGCCGATTTATTAACGTATTATCCGCGGCGTTATAATGATTTGGCACAAAAATTACCTTCACAAACTCTTGATGGTGAAAAAGTAACTTTTAAAGGTGTTGTCACATCAGCCCCTGTCATTAGCCGGATGGGCTACAAAAAGACGCGTTTAAATTTTAGATTAACGGTCGAAAATGATACTATTCAAGTATCTTTTTTTAATCAACCATGGCTTGGTAAAAATATTGAAATCGGTCATGAAATCGCGATTTACGGTACATATAGTAAAACGCATCAAAGTTTATCAGCTATTAAAATGATTCCAAAAAATAGTGAAGATGAATTAGAAGCTATTTATCCATCATCTAAGGAAATTAAAGCCGGTACGATTAAAGACTTAATTTTTCAAGCATTAGGAAAGTATAAAGATTCATTAGACCAGGAAATTATTCCTGCTGATATTCGGCGACGCTATCAATTAATGAATTATCATGATACCATTTTTGGTATGCATACACCAGAAAATGAGCAAGTTGCGGCAGCGGCACGACGAACAGCTTCTTTTATGGAATTTTTTGTCTTTCAAATGCGTCTGCAGGTTATTAAGCAGATGGATCGTCATAATCAGGGACGATCAGTTAAATATGATAATGACCAATTAAAAGCGTTTATTGCGACATTACCATTTGAATTAACAGATGCCCAAAAAAAGGTTGTTAACGAAATCGTGCGTGATATGCGACGCCCAGTTCATATGAACCGACTGTTGCAAGGTGACGTTGGCTCTGGTAAAACGATCGTTGCGGTTCTGGCCATGTATGCGGCTATTACAGCGGGGATGCAAGCCACATTAATGGCGCCAACTGAAATTTTAGCGCAACAACATGCCCAAACCATTGGCAATTTTTTTGATCCAAATGAGGTACGTGTTGAATTACTAACTGGTTCAACGAAAGTAGCTGCGCGTCGTCAAATATTGGCTGACTTAGTAGATGGCGATATTGATATTATTATTGGAACCCATGCGCTAATTCAACCAGATGTCGCCTTTCATAATTTGGGATTAGCTGTGATTGATGAGCAACATCGCTTTGGGGTGCAACAAAGAGCGACTTTGCGAAACGTTGGGATGAATCCTGATATATTAGCAATGACCGCAACGCCAATTCCAAGAACCTTAGCGATTACAGCATATGGCGAGATGGATGTGTCGATTATTGATCAATTACCAGCTGGCCGAAAACAAACAAAAACATATTGGTTGCGGCATAATCAGTTTGATAAGGCGATTAATTTTATTAAGAAACAACTCGCTAGTGGTGTACAGGCATATGTTGTGACGCCATTAATTGAAGAATCTGAGACGCTGGATGTTCAAAACGCACAAGCCATGTATGAAGAATTGTCGGCATATTTTGCATCAGAATATAAAGTCGGTTTATTACACGGTCGCTTATCTAATGATGAAAAAGATGCAATTATGACAGCCTTTAAGGCTAATGAATTTCAAGTGCTGGTCGCAACAACCGTGATTGAAGTCGGGGTAGATGTGCCAAATGCAACAATTATGATGATTTTAGATGCTGATCGATTTGGTTTGTCACAATTACATCAATTACGTGGTCGTGTTGGTCGTGGTTCAAGACAAGCATATACGTTTTTGGTTAGTGATCCTAAGACCCAGTATGGTATTGACCGTATGGAAGCCATGGTGGCAACAACTGATGGCTTTGTATTGGCACAAAAGGATCTTGAATTGCGTGGCGCTGGCGATGTGTTAGGTAATCGTCAATCAGGTGTGCCAGAATTTAGAGTCGGTGATCCAGTTGCTGACTTAACCATGATGAATATTGCACAGGAAGAAGCAATTGAAATTGTTAGTCAACCAGACTGGGATAAATCTCCAGGAATGGCATCATTAGCAGAAATGTTGTCTGAAACCATGAGCCGTTTTCGTAATTTTGATTAAATTCAAATTTAAGTTTTTACCAATTTGATAAAATGTGTTACATTTTATAGTATTGCAATTAATGAAATTTTAAGTAAATCCGTAAGGGAGTTAATTATGTATAAGATTGCTGTGGATGCAATGGGTGGCGATAATGCCCCTGAAGCGATTGTAGCAGGTATTGAACAGGCACGAGATAATATGCCTGATACTGAATTTTTATTGTATGGCCAATTAGATAAAGTAAAGCCATTAGTAAAAGATACAACGCGTCTAACTTTAGTACAGTCTGATGAAATAGTGGAAATGGGTGAAGAACCTGTTAAAGCCATTCGTCAGAAGAAGCAAAGTTCATTAGTAATGGCAGCGCAAGCCGTTAAAGATAGTGAGGCTGATGCGATTTTTTCTGCTGGAAATACTGGTGCCTTATTAGCCGTTGGTATTTTTACAGTAGGTCGTATTAGAGGTATTGATCGGCCGGCATTGTTGACAGTTTTGCCAGCATTGGATGGCCCAAACGATGCCTTTGCAATGATGGATGTTGGTGCTAATGCTGAAAATCGTCCAACTCATCTATATCAGTATGGTATTTTGGGTTCATTTTATGCCAAAGAAGTTCTTGGCTTTAATGAACCACGTGTTGGTTTGTTGAACAATGGTACTGAAGAAGATAAGGGTGATCCTGTTCACAAAGAAGCACATCAATTACTAAAGCATGGTTCTGAACAAAAGTATGTTAACTTTGTGGGTAATGTTGAATCTCGTGACTTATTACAAGGACCAGCTGATGTCGTAGTGGCTGATGGCTTTTCAGGTAATGCTGCATTGAAAGCAACTGAAGGAACAGCTTTGGCAATGTTGCGCTTATTAAAGCATACAATATTAGGTGGTAGTATGAAGACCAAACTAGGTGGTTTAATGTTGAAACCAGCTATGAAGGGCATTCAATCACAACTGGATTATTCACAACATGGTGGTGCGGTTGTTATCGGTGTTAAAGCACCTGTTGTTAAGACCCATGGTTCAGCCGGACCAAGTGCTGTTGCTAATACGATGAAGCAAATTCATACGATGTTGGAAACAAACTTAGTAGCAAAGACCGAGGCCTTTGTAGCTGAGCATAAGTCTGATTTGTCAAAATCAGCTAAATAAAAGCTTGTTAATGATTTAAAAGCATAATTTTTTAGAAGAGGAAGTTAGATAATTATGGAACGACAAGAAATTTTTGATAAGGTAGTGACATTAGTAGCAGATCACTTTGAATTAGATCCAGCTAAAATTACGGGTGAAACAAATTTTACAAAAGATATTGATGCAGATTCAATTGATTTCGTTGAATTAGTATTGGAAATGGAAGATGAGTTTGGTGCTGAAATTTCAGATGAAGATGCTGAAAAGTTAATTACTGTTAACAATACAGTTGATTACATTGCTTCACGTACTAAGTAAATAAGAAATGATGAGGACTGTGGATAAAGCAGTCCTCATTTTTTGCCAAATTTGGCATAAAAAGCATAAAGAAATATTGTGTTCTGGTATAATAAAGAAGTGTATATACAAAAGAAGGTAGGATTATGTTTAAACAACTACAAGAAGATTTAGAAGCTGATCATCATATTCATTTTAATGATACTAAGTTACTAGAAGAAGCATTAACACAAGCAAATTATATTAATGAACATCCAGGATATGTGGGTAATGATTATCAACGTCTTGAATTCCTTGGTGATGCGGTTATGCAACAATCTACAGCCGTTTATTTATTTAAACGCTTTCCAAATTGGGATGAAGGTCGATTGACAGAGTTGAGAATTTCAATGGTCCAGACAAAATCATTCGCAGCTTTGTCACGTGAGTTGCATCTAGACCGCTATGTACAATTAGGTCGCGGTGAAGAATTATCAGGTGCTCGTAACCGTGATTCATTATTAGAAGATATCTGGGAAGCCTTTATTGGTGCCTTGTTCTTGGATCAAGGACAAGAGACGGTAATGCGTTTCTTAGAAGATATTATGTTTGTAAAAATTGACCAAGGCTTTTACGATCAATTCATTGATTATAAGTCAAAGCTACAAGAATATTTGCAACGTGATGGTTCTGTTAAGATTACATACCTTAAATTAGATGAACAAGCTATTTCAAATAATGAGCAAATTTTTACAGTACAAGTAGCTGTTGATAACGAACCGTTAGCAATTGGTACTGGTAAGTCTACCAAAGATGCAGAAAAGATGGCTGCACGTAAAGCTTACCAATCTTTAAAGAACGATTAGGAATATAAAATGAAATTAAAAACTTTGGAGATAACTGGCTTTAAGTCGTTTGCTGAACGAACCAAAATTGAATTTATGCCAGGAATTACCGGGGTTATTGGGCCCAATGGATCAGGTAAGTCAAATATAATTGAAGCTATTCGTTGGGTTATGGGTGAACAATCAGCGAAGGGATTACGCGGTGATAAAATGGCTGACGTTATCTTTGGTGGTACTTCACAACGTTCACCATTGAATCGTGCTGAGGTGTCGATTGTATTTGATAATACTGATCATTATTTACATTCGGAATATACAGAAATTACGATTACACGGCAGCTTTATCGCAATGGTGATTCTAATTATCAAATAAATGGTGTCAATGTCAGATTGAAGGATGTTCATGAATTGTTTATGGATTCTGGATTGGGCCGAGAAAGTTTTTCGATTATCTCTCAAGGACGAGTAGAGAGTATTTTTAGTGAAAAGCCAATCGAACGCCGTAGCATTATTGAAGATGTCGCTGGGGTTTATAAATATAAACAAAATAAAGATAAGGCTCAAAAAGAGTTAGTTGATGTTCATGATAATTTAACACGAGTTGCTGATATTTTATATGAGTTGCAAGGACGTCTAGATCCATTAGCTAAAGAAGCTGGTAAAGCAGAAGATTACATTAAAACAAAAGCTTCATATGACAAGTTAGATCAATCACGGTTAGTGCTAGAATTATTAGATTGGTATCAAGAAAAAGAACAGTTAACTAAAAAAATTGACCAAAGTCAAGCTGATTATAACGAGCAAACCAAAGTTGTCCAAGATAAAAAGCAAGCGCTGGAAGATGCTAGAAAGCAACAGACTAAATTAAATGCACAACAGCAGAGTTCGCAGGCGGCATTGTTAAAACAAACGCAACAAATTGAGAAACTAACAGGTGAGCAAAACTTACAAGTTGAACGTTATAAAAATCGTTCTGAGACAACTAAGAATTTGAATGAACGTTTGCAGACAGTCAACGATCATTTAACAGAAATTGATACGCACTATCAAGAATGTTTACAAGAGCTTGCAGAGCAAAAAGCAGAACAGCAACAATATCAACATCAGATTGCTGATGCCACAGCAACGCATCCACAGACAAAACTGGATGAGCTTAACCAGGAAATTGAGCAAGTTCGTCAAGATTTAATTGCAACTATGCAGGCATTAACAAGTGCTAAAAATCAAAAAAATTACTTAGCTCAGGAGACGGAACGTAGCGATGCAGAATCATTGCGTTTGCGCCAACGTGCTGAACAATTAAAGCGACGTTTACAGGACGCGCAGGATAAAGTTAATACTGAAATCACTGCCACAGAAAAGGTTGCGCAAGAAAGTGAGTTGGCTCAAAAGGCTTTTGAAACTACTAAAAGCAATGGTCAACAATTAGAAAAGCAACGACACGATGTTCGAGAAGCATGGTTTGCTGAAATGACACAGGAACAACGGGTAAGTACACGTTTGCAATCATTACAGCATGTTGCTGAAAACTATGACGGCTTTTATCAAGGTGTTAAGAACTTGATGAAGGCACAGGACCAGTTTACTGGTATTCAAGGAGTTATTGCTAATTTAATCACGGTTAAAGATGAGTACAAAATTGCGATTGAGACAGCATTAGGTTCAGCTTTACAACATGTTGTTGTGACTGATGAACAAGCTGCAAAATCAGCTATTAGTTATTTGGCAAAACATCGCTTAGGTCGGGTAACTTTTTTGCCGCAATCAACTGTTAAGGCACGACATTTAGGTGATTATCAATTAACAACGATCGCTCGATTGAATGGGGTAGTTGGTGTTGCAACTGAACTGGTGAGCATAGATAGTGCTTATAAAAATATTATTGCTAATCTATTAGGGACAACTGTCATTGTCACAAATATGGATGCTGCGATTGGCATAGCTAAGCAATTACAGCATCGTGTGCGGTTAGTGACTTTAGATGGTCAAGTGATGAATGCAGGTGGTTCAATGACTGGTGGTGCTAATCGCCAACATGGTAATGGTTTACTTTCACAGAAATCAGAAATTGATAAATTGGTACAACAAGAAAAAGAAGTGCATCAAAAAGTCCTAACATTTGAACAGCAACTTAAGCAAATTGATCATGATTTAGAGGTAGCAACGACTGAGTTTAATCAGCAACAGCAGCAATTGTTATCACAGAATAAACAAATGCAAGCCAAAAAAGCTGATTTACAATTTGCGCAAGCAAACTTGGAACAAGTGCAGAAAGAGCAAGCTGCGTTACAATATGATTATCGACTAGCGGATGATAATAAAAGTACCCAGGAAAGCATCGATCAAAATGAACAATCAATTACTGAGTTAACAGTGCAACAACAGCAATTGCAACAAAAATTAGATAATGTTTTGCAAGAACAAGATCAGTTACAAGCAAAAATTAGTCAGGCTGATAAAGCTATTAATGCTGATAAAACAGCCTTAGCTAAATCTGAAGCACTTCTATCATCATTAGAGCGACAAGCAAAAGATTTATTGGAAAGAAAAACAACTGAAGAAAATCAGATTACGGCTATTCAACATCAGTTAGAGGATTTAACCCAAGATAAAGATGACGTCCAAGAGCGTTTACATCAACAAATTGCAGCACAACAAACTGATAAAAAAGCTAGTGAGCAAACTTTAACGCAGATTAAAATTGATTTGCAATCAGTGCAACAACAAGTTGATACTTTAAATGATGATTTGAATTTAATTCAAGATACAGTTAATCATATCATGACGACTATGTCTGAACTTAACGGACGTTTAGGTGAACTAAAATCATTAATTAATACTAATGAGAGAACGCTAGAAGAAACCTATGACACATCGTTTGAGTTTGCGAAGTCTGAATTACTTGATATGGATGTGCAGACGATTCGAACGAAGTTGAAACTATTGCAGCAAGGTCTCGATGAAATTGGTCACGTAAATCTACATGCAATTGAAGAGTATCAAGAAGTCAAAGAACGATATGACTTTTTGACACAACAGCAAAATGATTTGATTGCTGCCAAAGATAATTTGCAAGAAACAATGTCTGAAATGGACGAAGAAGTGAAAACACGGTTTAAGCAGACATTCGATGCTATAGCAGCACAATTTACGAAAATTTTTGTGAAAATGTTTGGTGGTGGTCAAGCATCATTAGTCTTAACAAATCCTGATAATTTGTTAACAAGTGGTATTGATATTGAGGCACAGCCACCTGGCAAGAAATTCCAACAAATGAGTTTACTTTCTGGTGGTGAAAAGGCATTAACTGCAATTAGTTTATTATTTGCAATCTTAGCTGTTCGACCAGTGCCATTTGCAATTTTGGATGAAACTGAAGCTGCGTTGGACGAAGCCAATGTTGACCGCTTTGCGAACTATTTGCATGAAGTTAACCAACAGACACAGTTTATTGTCATTACGCATCGTAAAGGGACAATGACACAAGCTGATGTTTTGTACGGGGTTACTATGCAAGAGCCAGGAGTTTCGACTATGGTATCAGTTAGTTTGACTGATTTAGATGAAACGCTCATAGAAAATTAAAGGGGAAAAAATGGGATTATTTGATTTTTTTAAAAAGAAGCCAGCAGCAGACACCGTTGAAGTGGAGGTCATTTATCCGCAAAGCTGGGAAAATGGTTTGCCACCAGTGGAAATTGTGAAAGTTGAGGTTTTGCAACCAACACCAGGTGAAGCAATTGACATTGTTATGCCAACAGCCGATATTACAGAAACAGAAACAGAAACAGAAACAGAAACAGAAACAGAAACAGAAACAGAAACAGAAACAGAAACAGAAACAGAAACAGAAACAGAAACAGAAACAGAAACAGAAACAGAAACAGAAACAGAAACAGAAACGAAAGATGCTAGTGAAAAGCTGGATAGTGGGTTGACTAAGACCAAGAAAACTTGGTCAGAACGTTGGAATTCATTTATGGCTAACTTCCGTTCAGTTGATGAAGATTTCTTTGATGATTTAGAAGAAACTTTAATTGGTGCGGATGTTGGTGCTCAAACAGCTGTTCAATTAACTGATGAACTTCGTGATGAAGTTAAGTTGCAGAATGCCAAGAGTAAGCAAGAAGTATCAGAAGTCATTGTTGATAAGTTGGTTGATTTGTACCGTAGCCAAGGAATCAATGAAGATGCTTCAATGCATTTTGCGTCTGAAGGTCCAACTGTTATTTTACTTGTCGGCGTAAATGGTGTTGGTAAGACAACGACAATTGGTAAGCTATCATCTTATTATAAAAATGAAGGTAAAAAAGTTGTTTTGGCAGCAGCAGATACCTTTAGAGCTGGTGCTACCGAACAATTAGTGGCTTGGGGTGAACGTAATGATGTGCCAGTTGTAACAGGTGCAGCTAAGGCTGATCCAGCTTCAGTTGTTTTTGATGGTGTTAAAACAGCAATTGATACAGATGCAGATATTCTATTTGTGGATACAGCTGGTCGTCTTCAAAATAACGTTAACTTGATGCAAGAGTTAGCGAAAATGAAGCGTGTTATTACGCGTGAATTGCCTAATGAGCCACAAGAAGTTTTGTTAGCTTTGGATGCAACCACTGGTCAAAATGCGGTTCAGCAAGCTAAGTTGTTTAAAGATTCAACCGATGTTACCGGAATTATCTTGACTAAGCTTGATGGAACAGCCAAAGGTGGAATTATTTTACCAATTCGTAACGAATTACATTTGCCTGTTAAGTGGGTTGGATTAGGCGAAAAGGTTACTGATATCCAGCCATTTGAAGCTAATGATTTCGTTAAGAGTCTATTTGGTAGTTTATTAACGGAGTAAGTGTTATGGAATTAGAAAAGAGTATGCGTTTAAATATGCTATGCGATTTTTATGAACCATTATTAACTACTAAACAAAATAATTATTTACAATTGTACTATGCAGATGATTATTCTTTAGGCGAGATTGCTGAAGAGTTTCAGGTTTCCCGCCAAGCAGTCTATGATAATATCAAGAGGAGTACGCAGCTACTAGAAAACTACGAAGATAAGTTACATCTTTATGATGATTACCAAAATAGACTTCGTGCAGCTGATAATTTAAATGCGTATATTCAAAAAAATTATTCTGATGATGATAGTTTGATTCGTTTAGCATCACAATTAGTAACATTAGAAGAGGAGTAAAATTATGGCCTTTGAAGGTTTAACAGATCGACTACAAAAAGCTTTAAGTGGTTTACGACGTAAAGGGAAAGTTACCGATGCGGATTTACGCGAGACAATGCGTGAGATTCGTTTAGCATTGCTAGAAGCCGATGTTAATTTTAAAGTTGTTAAAGACTTTGTACGTAGTGTGCGTGAAAAAGCGGCTGGTGCAAAGGTTTTGGATGGCTTAAACCCTGCCCAACAAATTGTATCTATTGTTAATGATGAGTTGACGACCATGATGGGGGAGTCAGCTGCGCCATTGAATAAATCACCAAAGATTCCAACGGTTATTATGATGGTTGGTCTACAAGGTGCTGGTAAAACGACAACAGCTGGGAAATTAGCCTTAAAGCTAAAAGATGAACAAAATGCTCGACCATTGATGATTGCAGCCGACGTTTATCGTCCAGCCGCTATTGAACAATTAAAGTCACTGGGTGAACAAATTGATGTGCCTGTTTTTGAACAAGGGACAGACGTTAATCCACGTGATATTGTGCAAGCTGGAATGGAAAAAGCAGCCGAATTAAAGTCAGATTATGTCTTTATTGATGCGGCTGGTCGTTTGCAAATTGACGAAGAGTTAATGCAAGAATTAGCTGATATCAAAGATATTGCACATCCTGATGAAATTATGTTGGTCGTCGATGCGATGACTGGACAAAACGCTGTTGAAACAGCCGAAGGATTTAATGATCGTCTTGATATTACTGGTGTGGTCCTAACTAAGTTAGATGGTGACACACGTGGTGGAGCTGCTTTATCAATTCGTGCTGTAACTGGTAAGCCAATTAAATATGTTGGTCAAGGTGAAAAGATGACAGATTTGGATATTTTCTATCCAGATCGTATGGCTAGTCGTATTCTTGGTATGGGTGACATGATGACTTTGATCGAAAAAGCCCAAAAAGATTATGACGAAAAGCAAGCTGCCGAGACAATGGAAAAAATGAAATCAAATACTTTTGATTTCAACGATTTTATTGATCAAATGGATCAGTTACAAAATATGGGACCTATGGAAGATATCATGAAGATGATTCCAGGGATGGCTAATAATCCAGCCTTAAAGAATGCTAAAATCGATCCAAAAGATATGGCTCATCTTAAAGCTATTGTGATGTCAATGACCCCCGAAGAGCGTGAAAATCCAGATGTATTAAATCCATCTCGTAAGCGTCGTTTGGCTGCGGGAGCTGGACGACCAGTGGTTGAAGTTAATCGTATGGTTAAGCAATTTAATCAAATGAGAAAGATGATGTCTGGTGTCATGAATGGTGACATGGCTGGTATGGAGCAAATGATGAACGCTATGGGTGGCGGCAATGGTGGTGCTGGCTTCCCTGGTGGTGGCATGAAGGGTAAGATGGCTAACGTTGCGATGAAGCAAATGGCCCGTAAAATGCGGAAAAACAAGAAAAAGCGACGTTAATTACAAAGTGTAAAGGGAAAACACTTTACACCAGTTGGATAGTCTGTTATAGTATTAATTGTAGAAAACGACTGGAGGAAATATAAAAATATGGCAGTTAAAATTCGCTTGAAGCGCATGGGTTCAAAGAAGCACCCTGTATATCGTATCGTTGTTGCAGACTCACGTTCACCACGTGATGGTCGCTTTATTGAAACAGTGGGAACTTACAACCCACTAGTACAACCATCAGAAGTAAAGCTAGACGAAGAACTAGTTTTGTCATGGTTGAACAATGGTGCACAACCATCAGATACTGTTAAGAACTTGTTGTCAAATGCCGGCATTATGGAAAAGTACCATAACGCAAAGTACTCAAAGTAATTTGATAACTAAAAAAGGAATCCATTTGATGGATTCTTTTTTTGTTAGTAAAGAATAATATTTATTGCCTGTTTAGTTAATTTTATTTTACTGGTATACTACAATTAATATTATTTAAATGAAAAGGGAAGAAAACATGACTTTGTATAAAGTTGGTAAAATAGTTAATACGCATGGCATTCGAGGTGAAGTGCGAGTTGTACCCACAACTGATTTTCCCATGGAACGCTTCCAAAAGGGTGGTAAATTAATTATTGCTGTGAAGCCTGATAATGTTGAAGTTCAAATTGCAACCGTACGCGAACATAAGCAATTTGTTTTATTGAGCTTTGTGAATATGCAAAATATTAATGATGTCGAGCAGTATAAAGATAGCGAATTATTGGTTGCTGATGAATTACCACAAACGTTGCCCAATGATGAATATTATTACCATGATATTATCGGTTTAAAAATTATGGATAATGATTCCCAACAGGTTATTGGGACAGTAACTGAGATTATGCCATTGCCCGCAAATGATGTTTGGGTTGTGCAGCGCAAAGGTCAAGAAAATCTTTTGTTACCCTTTATTGAAGATGTTGTAACAGCAGTTGATCTAGATCAGGGGATTGCTAAAGTTAATTTGTTAGAGGAAATTTAAATATGCGAATTGATGTATTGAGTCTATTTCCTAATATGTTTGCACCAATGCGTGAATCTATTATCGGTAAAACGGTTGAGCGTGGGTTAGTCGATTTTAATGTCACTGATTTCAGAGATTATACGACTAACAAGCATAACAAAGTAGATGATGAAATTTATGGTGGTGGCCAGGGCATGTTATTGATGCCACAGCCACTATTTGATGCGATGGACGCAGTTGAAAGGGAAGCTGGTAATCGTGGTCGTGTTATTTTGATGGATCCAGCTGGTAAGACTTTTGATCAACCAATGGCAGAAGAACTAGCTAAAGAAGAGCATTTAACGATTATTGCTGGTCATTATGAGGGATATGATGAGCGCATTCGGACATTGGTAGATGATGAAATTTCACTTGGTGATTTTGTTTTAACTGGTGGTGAGTTAGGTGCCATGGTTGTCGTAGATGCAACCGTGCGTTTATTAGATGAAGCGCTTGGCGATGATCGTTCAGCAGTGGATGAATCTTTTTCAACGGGGTTATTAGAATACCCCCAGTATACGCGTCCAGCCGACTTTAGAGGCCTAACTGTACCAAAAGTTTTGCTATCTGGTCACCATGCAAATATTGCGACATGGAAACATAAAGAAGCAATTCGGCGAACGTATCAACGACGACCTGATTTGTTGAAAAATTATGAATTTACATCAGATGAACGAAAGTTACTAAATGAAGTGATTCAAGAAGAACGGGATAATGTAAATAAATAACTTGTGAAGTAGCTTGTATTGTGATATTATAATTTTTGGTGCTCAAGAGTACTAAATAAAACCCGGTAATCCGCTGGCCAGGTGGTGGAATGATTATCGAAGAGGAGAATTAATTATGCGTCAAAACGCTTTGTTAGAGAAGTTGGTCGCTGACCAATTGCGTACAGATATTCCAGAGTTCCGTGCCGGAGATTCAGTTCGTGTTCACGCACGTATCGTTGAAGGTTCACGTGAGCGTATCCAAATCTTCGAAGGTGTTGTTATCAAGCGTAAGGGTACGGGTATCCAAGCTACATACACTGTTCGTAAGATGTCAAGTGGTGTTGGTGTGGAACGTACATTCCCATTGCACTCACCACGTGTTGATAAAATCGAAGTAATTCGTCATGGTCGTGTACGTCGCGCTAAGTTGTACTACTTGCGTGCATTGCACGGTAAGGCTGCTCGTATTCAAGAAGCACGCCGCTAACAAGGGTAAACTGTTAGTAAAAAGCCAACCTCTTAGTCGAGAGGTTGGCTTTTTTGAATAAAAAATAGTTTAAGGGGGGATAATATGAGTACCGTTAACAATAAAGGTAGTCAAAAACATAGGTTGAGCTTAGGCTGGCAAATAGTTATTGGTTTAATAGTTGGTGTAATTTTAGGGGTGATCTTTTTCAAAAACAAGATGGCAATTACAGCAATGCAAAATATTGGAACCATGTTTATTGGCTTAATTCAAATGATTGTATTACCAATTGTTATTTCAAGTTTAACTGTCGGCATTGCCAAAATGGGTGATATGCGTAAATTAGGGCGCATTGGTTTAAAAACCCTTATTTATTTTGAAATTTTATCAACAATTGCCATAATTCTAGGAATGATTGCTGGAAATGTATTTGAACCGGGTGCTCATGTTAACATTCATAATTTACAGGCAAGTAATATTAGTAATTACTTATCAACGGCAAAATCGGCTGGTACAGGTAGCCTTTGGGACACCATTATGGATATTGTGCCGACTAATATTTTTTCTTCGTTATCGAATAATAAAATGCTCCAAGTTATTTTATTTTCGGTATTCTTTGGGTTAGGAACGGCAGCGATTGGTCCTAAAGGACAAGTTATTATTGATTTACTAGATGCGGTTGCTGAAGTGATGTTCAAAGTAACCAATTGGGTTATGAGCCTAGCACCTATTGGTGTTGGTGCGTTAATTGGCTCAACAGTCGCACAAATGGGATTAAAGTCCTTACAATCACTCGGGTACTTTATTTTTGTGGCCTACTTGGCTATGCTGTTCTTTATTGTGGTCATTTTAGGGATTGTTCTAAAAATTTATCATTTGAATGTATTTGATTTGTTTAGAGTCTTACGAGATGAAATTGTTTTAGCTTTTACAACAGCTTCATCTGAAGCGACTTTACCACGTATTGTAAGCAAAATGGAAAAGTTTGGTGTGAGTCAAGGAATTGTCTCATTCGTTGTCCCAACGGGTTATACGTTTAATTTAGATGGTTCTGCAATTTATCAAGCAATTGGTGCATTGTTCATGGCACAAGCTTATGGTATTCACTTGTCATTGGCACAACAAGTTACCCTTGTGGTTGTGTTGATGATTACGTCTAAAGGAATGGCTGGTGTGCCAGGGGCTTCTTTTGTTGTTTTGTTGGCCACTGTATCAACTATTGGGGTACCTGCTCAAGGATTAGCCTTTATTGCCGGTGTTGATCGTTTGGTTGATATGGGTCGTACCGTGGTTAATGTTGTGGGTAATTCAACAGCATCGATTGTCATTGCCAAGTCTGAAAAAGATTTCGATGATGATAAGAATCGCCAATATATTAGTAGTTTTAAGTAATAAATTACTATAGTGGACATATAAAAATTTTTATGTGTCCACTATTTTTATGCTTTGGGTTAATAATTATATAGTAAAACCTAAATATTAAATTGTAGTGTGTTATTTTCACCTAATTTGTGTAATAATAGTAAAATGATTTTTTGTTTAAGATAGGAGGCGTAGATTGTGGTAACGGCACGGGTACGTGAATATGGTATTAAGGCAGTTGTATTTGTTATTACAGCAGTTTTAGTAGCAATTTCAATGAATAACTTTTTTATTCCAAATAACATCTTTTCAGGTGGGTTTAATGGTGTGGCTCAGTTAATTAGTTTATTTTTTGATTCAGTTTTTGGTCTTCACGTTGAAGTTGGAGCAATAATAATGGCAAGTAATATTCCTTTGGCAATTGCTGGATGGATCTATGCCGGACGAGAATTTACAATCTTGTCTTTTTTAAATAATTTTGCGGCTTCATTTATGCAAATTGTTTTACCTAAAACAACATTAGTATTTCACGAACCAATCTTAGCTGGTTTGTTTGGTGGTTTGTTGTTAGGTATTTCGATTGGTTTGACCTTTAAAGTTGGTTTTTCAACTGGTGGAATGGACATTGTTGCCATGATTGTTCAAAAAACGACTGGTAAGTCAATTGGTTCTATCAATATGTTTATCAATGTCTTTATCGTTGTGGTTGCTGGTTCATTCATTGGTTGGCAAAATGCGATGTACACAATTATTGGTATTTATGCAACGTCAGTCATGGTAGATACTATTCATACTCGTCATCAAAAGTTAACAGCGTTTATTGTTACCACACATCCTGATGAAGTTATCCAAGGTTTACAAGAAGCTTTGGTACGCGGTATTACCGTATTACCATCAAGAGGAGCTTTTACACAAGAACCTAATACAACATTGATGATGGTTCTTTCACGTTATGAGTTGACTGAAATGCAGAATTTAGTCAAATCGATCGATGCCAATGCATTTGTGAATATTGTTAGTACGGTTGATGTATCAAATAATTTTTGGAATGAAGATTTACAATCACAAATTAAACGTGAACGTGTTGCCGCTAAAGCTCAAATTACAGACGCGTTGAATATCGACGAAGAAGCTGATAAAATTAATTTAAATAGTGAAGAAAAATAAGTGAGGAAATAAAGATGCCATTAGTTCATATTGATTTAGTTGCAGGACGCAGTGATGAGCAGTTGAAGGCGATGATGACAGATGTCACAGACGCAATTGAAACGCATATTGGTGTACCACGTCAAGATATTAAGGTGGTTGTTAATGAGATGCAACCTGATCGTTATATGGACGGTGGCGTTTTACGTTCTGAAAAATAATCTCGTATGATAGAGATGGAACGGATTTAGTTCCATCTTTTTTTGTATCAAATCATATTAAGAATAAGAGTGGGAGCTAGGAAACAGATGACTGATCAATATATAATGGCGCTTGATCAAGGGACAACAAGTACAAGAGCAATCTTGTTTGATGAAAATGGCCAGGTGGTGGCTAAGGCGCAAAAAGAATTGCCACAGATTTTTAACAATCCTGGTTGGGTTGAACACGATGCGATGCAAATTTGGGATGATGCTCGTCAAGTTATGGCACAAGTTGTTATTCAAGCTAATATTCCGCCTTATAAAGTTGCCAGTATTGGTTTGACTAATCAACGTGAAACAACCATCATTTGGGACCGCATAACTGGTGAGCCAATTGCACCAGCTATCGTTTGGCAATCAAAGCAAAGTGATAAAATTGCTGAAAGCTTACAAGAAAAAGGTCTTACGAATTACATCTATGAAAAAACTGGTTTATGGATAGATGCATATTTTTCAGCAACTAAAATCATGTGGTTATTAGATAATGTGCCTGGTGCTCGTGAACGAGCTGAAAAAGGTGAATTATTGTTTGGAACTGTTGATACCTGGCTTTTGTATAATTTAACAAATGGCCAAGTCCATGCAACTGATTATTCAAATGCTTCACGTACCATGTTGTTTAATATCCATACTAAAGAATGGGATACTGATTTATTGGCTGAATTTAATATTCCAGCAGCGTTATTGCCTGAAGTCCGTGATTCAGCCGGTGTATTTGGTTATACTGCTGATTATGTGTTCTTTGGATTACAGGTGCCAATATCAGGTATTGCTGGTGATCAACAAGCAGCGCTTATTGGTCATCAAGCCTTTAAAAAGGGTGATGTTAAAAACACATACGGCACAGGATCATTTATTGTCATGAATACTGGTCATGATATTTCTCGGTCGACAAATGGCTTATTAACAACGATTGCCTATAGTATTAATGGTGAAGTTACATACGCGTTGGAAGGTTCCGTGTTTATTGCCGGTGCGGCTATTCAATGGCTTAAAGATGGTCTTGAGATTATTGATAATGCTAAGGAAACAGCTGAAATTGCTTCACTAGCTCGTGAGCAACATATTGCTCCAGTGTACTTAGTGCCAGCTTTTACCGGCCTAGGTGCACCTTACTGGGATCAAAATGCGCGTGGTGCAATGTTTGGTTTAACGCGCGCGACGACTAAAGGAGATTTTGTTCGTGCAACGCTAGAGTCGATTGCTTATCAAACGCGTGATGTGTTAGAAGCAATGCAAGATGATACTGGCCTTGAAGTCGCAAGTTTAGTGATTGATGGTGGGGCAGCTGCAAATGATTATATACACCAGTTCCAGGCTGATTTAATAAACAAGCCAGTTAAAAGACCTACCCAGCTTGAAACAACGGCCTTAGGTGCGGCATATCTTGCAGGATTAGGCGTTGGTTTCTGGGCAGATCAAACTAGTTTGCCGGTGGGGAATAATTTAGAAGTGAAAGATCCAATATTGGCGCATCAACAACAGGTGCAAAAAGCTTATCGGGGATGGCAACGTGCCGTTAAAGCAACTAGACTTTTCCCATTAGACGAAGAATCAATTTAAATTATAAATAAATATCTAAGGAATTAAAATGATGTTGTTTAATCAGTGTATCTGATAAATAAGTCAGCTTTATTTTAATTTCTTTTTTTGTATAATAAAAAAGAACGTATGTTCCCCTAAAAATTTAAAGAAATATAAGGTATTATATAAATATTAAGTGAGATTTAAGTATGATTGGGGAATGTGTATTTAGGTTGACCTTTAAAAAATAAGTTGAGAGGAGTTGAACCTATGGTAAAGGCTTCAACTAAATTGCTTTTCACAGGTATTGCCGGTGCAGCTGGTGTAATTGCAACAACACAAATACCTGATGTTAAGGCAGCAGTTAAAGATGCAGTAGATGTTACATCTAACAAGCAACAAATTGGACAATTTTCAAATGTAGCAGACTTTATTCATGAAAAGTCTAGCCAAGTTACAATGAAGTCAGACATTCTTCGTGGTAAAAGTCATAAAGATTCAAAGTTAGCCACGTTTAAAGATGATACAAAGAAAACTAAAGCCCCTAAGAGTAACATTAACAATGTTGCTTCTAAAGCAATGACAGATGCCATTAGTGAATCAGATGTTGAAGATGAAAGTTCTGATAAAGTAGCTTCATACTATGATGACTCGACTACTGATGAGTCTGATATTGATCAACCAAGTACGCCAGCTGAGGATGCAGTTGTTTCTGAAGCTAATGATAATGGTACTAGTTCAGATGATATGGGGACTTATGCCATTAAAGATGGGGATACATTGGCAACTGTAGCAGCGATGAATGGTGTTTCAGTAGCTGATTTACAAGCTGCTAATCCAGATGCTGATACAACCATGCTAAGTATTGGACAATCACTTAACATTCCAAATGGTGGTAGTGTGGCTCAAAGCGCTCCTGCTGAATCTGAGGCTCCAGTAGTTGATAGTAGTGCTGCTGATACTGTACCTTATACTGATAGTAGTGTTGTATCAGATCAATCTTTAGCACCTGACGCTTCTGTTCAGTCACAAACATATAGTGATGCTTCAGTTTCAACACAAGGCGTATCAGCTAAGAGCACGACTACAGTTACACCACTTGAGTCAGCAAAGTCAACACAGTCAGATAAGCAAGCAACTACAATGACTAATGGAGATGTTGTGTTAAATTCATTGGATGATGTGGCAACGCAAGATCAGAGTGTGGCTACAACATCAACGAATGATGATGCATCAAAAATGGTTAGCCAAACGAAGACAGTTGCTAATTTAACAGCTGAACAACGTGCAGCTATTGTGTCAGCTGCTACGGATTATGCTGACCAACAGATTCCATATGCTTGGGGTGGTAAAACCACTGCTGGATTAGATTCATCTGGTTTGGTTGCTAAAGCATATCATGATGCTGGTGTAAATATGCCAATGTATACTGTGGCGCAAAAGGCCCATGTTAAGGCATCAGAAGTACACTCTAGTGCAGAAGTTAGTCAAACGGCACAACCAGGAGACTTGCTCTTCTGGGGTGGCCAAGGTGCACCATGGCAAGTGGCAATTTATACAGGTAACGGTCAATATGTGACAGCATCACAACCGGGACAACAGGTTCAAACGGCATCATTGACTGATGCTGAAATTGCACCAGACTTTGTTGGGTCGTATAATTTTAAATAATATTTTTGAAATACAACAAAAAGACGAGGAACGTTTGTTCTTCGTCTTTTTTAGTGAATAATTATTATTTAGATAATGTTGCTAAACGATCATCGATTTGTTCTAAGACAATTCGTCGACTCTCTTCATCTTCCAAATCATATTTTTGAAGATCAATCTTCATCTTAGGGGATGCATCATAGTCTTCATACCATTTTTGATATGCTGACCACATTTTGAAATAGTATTGACGTAATTCATCATTGTCTTCGAATTGTTCATAATCACGACCACGCTTCTTGATACGATACAAAATCGTATCAAAATCAGCGTAGGCATAAACCATTAAATCAGGACGTCCCTTTTTCATCGTTTGAATTTCCGTCATCATATTATCCAATAGCGTCATATAAACTTTTAACTCAGCATCAGAAATATTACCTTCACGGTGATTCTCTTGTGTAAATAGAGCATCTTCGTAGATTGAACGGTCCAAAACGTTGTTATCGTCTGATAAAGCCTTCTTTATCATCGCAAAACGCTTGTTTAAAAAGTAAATTTGTAATAGGAATCCATATTGTTTTGGGTTCGCATAATATAGAGGCAACACGGGGTTTTCACCAACGGGTTCAAAAAAAGCCTGCGTGTTAAGATGTTTTGCAATCAAATCAGTTAGTGTTGTTTTCCCAACACCGATCATACCAGCTGTGATAATCACCATGGTAGTCCTTCTTCCTTCAGGATTATATTTATTTTCTCTAAATACTCAACTTATAAAGTACATGAGTGAGCTTACCAGCTGATAACTATATTAGCCAATATAATTAATAAATTCAACGTCTTGACAAAATTAAAAAAACACCCTTACAGCTACAGCACTACTGTTAAGGGCATTTTTTTAAAAAATAAAATTTCTATTAGTGTGCAATGCTAATCTTTTTTATCAGCTAAGGCATCGCGAATTTCTTGCAAAACTTCTAATTCGGTTTCTGGGATTTCTTCTTCTTCGTCATCTTTCTTAGTCAAAGATTGGGCTTTACGAATTCCCTTAATCATCAAGAAAACAGCTAAACTAGTCAATAGGAAAGTAACCAATGTACCGATGAATGAACCGACTTTAATATTGGCTGATCCAACATGCCAAACAATATTTGAAAATGAAATTGAACCGGTAATAATACCAATCAATGGCATGATTAAATCATCAACAACTGCTTGAACAACACCTTGGAAGGCAGCCCCCATAATGAAAGCGACTGCTAAGTCCATTACGTTACCGCGCATAATAAAATCACGGAACTCATTAACAAAACCACGCATAAAAAACTATCTCCTTTATTAAACTTCTTCCAATAGTGACATATGTTATTGATGAAGTCAAAAAATATCAATCAAATACTAAAAATTCTTAAACTAGTATGCTATTACAAATATAATTATTAGTTAAGCAAATATTTCTGTTAAAATATACACAATAAGAATAAATAAAGGGGAAAGCCAATGACATACAAAATGTTAGTATCAGATTTGGATGAAACGTTTCTAAATGATGATGGCTCAATTCATGAAGAAAATGTCGCAGCAGTAAAAAGTGCAGTTGCGCAAGGATTTAAATTTGTTCCGAATACTGGCCGTTCATTTGAATCTGTACAAAATATGCTAAAGAAATTGGAATTATTTAATCATGCTGACCAATATGTTATCTCATATAATGGGTCAGCTATTGTTGAAAATAAAGATAATAAGCTTATTGCAACACAGGAGATGCCATTGCCTTTAGCAAAAGAAATATTTGTAGCAGGTTTGATTAATGATTTAGTGGATGTCCATGTCTATACAGTTGATAAATTGTTTATTTATAATGTTAGCGATACTGATAAACTTTATTTGGCGACTCGTGGTGTTGAATATGAAGCACTAACAAGTGACGATTTATCATTTTTAGATGACGAACAGCCAATCATGAAGGTTATTTTTGAACATCAGGATGCACAGGTACGTCAAGAAATCCACGATGCCGTAATTGCCAAAGTTGGTGTTGATAGCGTTGAGGCAACTTATTCGTCTGATCGATATGTTGAATTTAATCGCAAAGGTGTTGATAAAGGTACAGCCTCGTTATTATTGGGTCAAAAATTGGGTATTACCAAAGATGAAATTATGGCCATTGGTGATAACAACAATGATTTAAAGATGCTAGAGGCTGCTGGATTAGCGATTAGTGTGGCAAATGGTATTACAGCTGTTAAAAATGTTGCTGATGTGGTAACAAAGCGTACGAATAATGAAGGTGCTATTGCTGAGGTGCTCAATCAATACGTATTGGCAGGTAAGTAATTAAATGCGATTCGTAATTCAAATTGGCGCAAGTTTAATTTTAACAATTATATTTATTTGTTTTTTCTGGTTCGCTAAGGTAGCTAAGTGGTCACTTTGGTTAACAGGTGGCGGTTTAGTTTTGCTATTTATTTTAGGAACCGGATTTATGACTGTTTTGTCTTTAGCCTTGCAACCTAAGAAGAAGGAGGATAAAGATAAAGATGAAGAAGATTGAAAATATCGGCATCATGATCATGGGTGTAATCTGGTTAATTGTGGGTATTATTTTAGATTTTGTTATTCAATTAGGCAGTACCTATAGTAAAGTAGGTGTTACAAAGTGGCTATATGTCGATCGCAATAATCCGTTAGGTACCATTACGATGGTGGTTGTGGCATTTATTTTGACATATATTAGTGTTAAAATTTTGCTTTATGCAGTTCGAAAACAATCTCCTAAAACAGGTTTACATCCATTTCGAGCAGATAAATTGCTTTGGATCGGTTATGGGTACATGATGATATTGGGTGCAGGCATGATTACCGTCATCTTGCAAAAAATATTTTCTAGTCAAACAACGACAGCTAGTAATCAAGTCGCATTAGAAGAAATGGCGGGTCGTGGGGGCTCAGCGTTAGTTTTTGTAGTCGTTTTGGCAGTATTCATTGCACCATTAGTTGAAGAGTTAATTTTCCGTGGGATTGTTCTTAATTATTTTTTCAAGGATGGTCCATGGTGGTTAAATGTTGTTATTTCTGGAATTTTATTTGGATTTTTCCATGTTTTTCAGGATTTCCAATGGTTTGCCCTGTTACAATATTCTTTAATGGGAGTTGCTTTAGCAATTGTCTACAAAAAAACAAAGCAGATTCAATATTCAATGGCTTTGCATATGTTAAATAACGGCATTGCCGCACTTGGTTTAATTAGTATTGCTTTAGGTAGTTAGTTAGGTTCGTCAATGTTTTGGTATTGGTTTACGTCGCACGTCGCACAAAATAGGGAGATTTTAGTATGACAGAGTATTTACATGAAACATTTGGATCACGAGCAGTTTTACAGAATCTTAAGAATGAGAATTTACAGCGTGAATTACTCTTAATGCAGGATGATGCTGATCGGCAACGATATGAATTGTTGGAGAAGACAACGGATAAAAAATCGATCTTCGCTATGCCAGTTAGCTATGAAATCATTTCAAGTCACGGCGCTACCGAAGAATTACGTGGTTGGATGAATTTTACGACAATTACGCTTAATGATATGGAACGAGATAATTTTATTCTTCGTTACAATTCAGACACGTTTGATTTAGAGACGCCAGGTTTTATCAGTTCATACATTTTACAACGAACTGATAATGCCCATGAAATTTCTATTTTATCAACCTGGCAAGTTAAAAAGAATTGGACAGATTGGGAATCATCTTCTGATTTCCCTTATCATCGTTATGAAAGTAGCCAATATAATTTTAGAAAGAAGCAACTAAGCTTTGCCGCTTTCTCAAAACAAAGTGTTTAGGTAGTGAATTGATAATACATGGAGCTCTAAAGGTCTTGGTAGAGACTATTTAGAGCTTTTATTTTAAGCCATAATAGTACAATGCATGATGCTTACTTTTGATTGTAGTAGCACTAATTAATTGCCTTTGCTATTATAAAGATAACAAATATTGGGGGTTATTCTATGGAATATAAATATCTTGAAAGGGTGTACAATGTCATTTTGGGTCTTGGTATGCTACTTTTAGGTATCATTATGTTTGGTTTCTTTTTAAGGGATGTCTGGTTGTTAGTTGAAATGCTTTGGCAATCTAATTTTTCAGATAATTTTTATGAAGTGACACAATTAGTTTTAGAAACATTTTTGTTTTTTGAGTTTGTGGTATTAACGAAAGAGTATTTTTTGCAAAATCATATTTCATTACAAAATTTTATGTATATTGGAATTACAGCAATGTTACGTAATCTATTAGTCTATCATGATGATACAATCGGCATTTTAATCCAATCAATTGCGATTGGTATAATGATTTTGGTTCTAATTTTATATCGCTGGTCACGTCGGCACTTGGCTGATTTGGAGCATCAAGAAGAACGCGCTGAATATATTTTTGCTGAAGAGCACCCGAATACTCATAAAAAATAAATATTCAGTCATCAGTTGGTAAATGTTGTTAGATAAAGGTATATTCATATGTAGGTGTGGGGAGTAGAAAAGGTTATGCATAAACAAGTTTTACAAGGTCAAATTGCAAAAGAAAATTATAAAAATTTGTCCTCAAAAGAACGTGTGAAGGCACTGGCATTAGCCCATACTTTAGATGCAGACGAAAAAGAAGCAGTTAATGGATACGCTACTGAAACGCAAGCACGAGTTTTACAATTTTATCAACGTATTTCAAACCAAAATCAAGAACATGATACGTGGACTAAAATAAATGATGTGTTAATCTTATTGCAACTAGTTTTGCAAAAAATTGATGCGAATGAATTAATTCCTGGTAAAACGCCTTTCTTTACCAAAATTTTGAAAAAGGACCAAACTATTCAAGAAAATATCATTCAGACATATCAAGAAATTAGTATAGATATTGCCGAAATCAGTCAAAAATTACAATTTTATCAAAAGCAACTTATCGATGATAATGAGTTATTAGATAGCATCTATCATAAAAACGATCAATTCCAGCGAGAGTTCAGTATGTATCAAGCTGGTATTGCTATGAAGATGCGTGATATTGAAAAAAGAGAATTACCCAATGCATTTAAAGATGCAGATATTTCAGAGGATGACGCGAAAATAAAAGAACTGCAGCACTTTCAACAGTTACTTAATAATCGGCTGGCAAATTTAGATGACACTAATCAAATTGTGTCGCAACAAGCTGACTACATAAAGGCATTTTATGAGAGTAATCAATTGTTAATTAATGAGATCAATATCAATGTTTATACGATATTAATATCTTTTGAAAATCAATTTGTATTAACATTAACGCTGTTTAAGCAAAAAAATAGTCGTCGTGGTCATAAACGCCAAGCTATTCTTGATGAAGAAATAGATGCAATTATGCAGTTACAAAAAATGCAGCAACACTTAAGTGAAGTGGTTGCAACAGCCATTAGCACGCAACGTTCCGAAAATAACACACAGCTGCAAACAGAAAAGCAAATGTATAGTTTGATTGGGCAATTGGAACAATTGTTGATTGAAGCGGGTGTAGGGGATAAATAACAGTATTTTCAGTAATTTAACGCTAATTAATGAGATTTTTTTAATTTATTACAAAAATTTGACAAAAAAGGGTTACATGTTAGGGTTGATAAAGTTATAATGTATCATATAAAGGAATAGTTGAATCATTGTAGTGCCGAGAGGAGGCCATTATGGTAACGTTATATACATCACCTAGTTGTACCTCATGCCGAAAAGCACGTGCATGGCTGAAAGAAAATGGTATTTCATATGAAGAGCGAAACATTTTTAAAGAGCCGTTAACACGAAATGAAATCAAAAATATTTTACGTATGACTGAGGACGGTACGGAAGAGATTATCTCAACACGCTCAAAATTGTTTACAAAACTGAATGTTAAACTTGATGACATGTCATTAAGTTATTTGATTGATCTATTACATGAAGAACCAGCGCTGTTAAAGCGTCCATTGATTATAGATGAAAAGCGTATGCAAGTTGGTTATAATGAAGACGAAATTCGTCGCTTCTTACCTCATGAGATGCGCCAGGCAGAGTTAGCGCGTGTCACTGCAATGGTTGATTTGTAGTGAATCGTGTTTTATGATATATGATAATAATTTATAGTAAAGTTGATGTGTCGTTTTACATCAACTTTTTTCTGATGTAATCGACTAAAAGCGCATAGAGTTTGCTATAATGTTTTAGAAGGAAAACTCCCATATTATTAGAATTTTATTGGGAAGAAAGGGGTGCCCATTATGGAGATGGAACGAATAAATGATGATACAATTCGCGTTGTGGTAACAAATGATGATTTAGCAGAGCGGGATATCTCAATTGTTGATTTGCTGGGCAACCAAGATAAGATCGAAGAGTTCTTTTATAGTATTTTAGAAGAAATTGATATTGAAGGTGATTTTGAAAATAATGAAGCAGTAACGTTCCAAGTTTTGCCTAATCGAAATGGGTTAGAGTTATTTATTTCTAAAAATATTGATGATAAATCAGTGATGGAAGGAATGCTTAATTCAGTTCTCGGTAAACGTGATGTTACTGACTCAAATGACGATGTTTCTGATGATGTACTTGATGCATTGTTAGATGATGATAGTTCAGAAACGCACGAAGCACCAAAACCATCGGTAAATAAACCTAATAATGAAAAAGAAGTGAGCGAAGCTAATCAAGAAGTTGATATGACACAATCAGTTTCTGCACCACAGTTAGATAGAGAATTGGTTTTGCAATTTGATGATTTTGAAAATGTTATTCAATTTTCGTTGAATATGCAAAAACAAGAATTCATTGTTGATACAACGTTAATAAAGTATCAAGAAAAGTTTTACTATATTGTGCATATTGATGGCCAATATCTTGAGTATCAATATACAATGGCAGATGTAACAGCTATGAGTCAAGAATTTGCACAGATTTCTGACATATCTGCTGATGTTCTTGTTGAACATGGTCAGGTTATTTTTAAGAATGATGCAATTAAGAATGTTGTTAGCTATTTTGGTTAGTTAAAATTAAATAAACAAATAAGATATCCTTTAACGATTGGGCAATTATGAAGTCGCAATCATTAAAGGATATTTTTTGTGGACAAACTTTGAGATATGCCGTCTTTATTAGATAGAGAGGTAGGACAATGTTTATTGCTAAAGTAAAAAATAGCGGAGAGTTAATCCGAGCTGATCAGGCTTTATCTAATGGTCAGTATTATTGTCCAGGATGTGCAAGTGATGTGTGCTTAAAAAAAGGACAAATTAATTTACCGCATTTTGCACACACAAAAGGCGCTGCATGTTCAGTAGCGACTGAGGGAGAGACGACCATGCATCTACAAGGAAAGTTAGATTTGTTCACATTTTTATCGTCTCATTATGATGAGGTTTTGTTAGAACCATGGCTTGCTAAGATTAAACAACGACCAGACTTAATGGTTAGGAAAGGCTCAAAATGGCTTGTGGTTGAGTTTCAATGTGCCCCAATCACAACACAAAAAATAAAAGAACGTACGTATGGTTATCAACAGTTGGACTTAAAAGTCATTTGGATTCTAGGAGATACGTATCGTAAGAAGAAAATCCAAGCAAGAACTTATGCTAAGTTTGCAACAATATATAAAAGGCAGTTACAGATTGCTTTTTGGCCAATAACTGGCGGGCTTATTTGGCAAACTTGGTGGCAAATGGATGGTAAAACGCATGTTATGGAGCGGCGGTATATTAATAACCAACCACAGCAATTATTAAAACTTCAACAAAAGGTCTTACAGGCTAATCCAGCCGTTCGGGAATTACAAAATAAATTATATCCAATAAACCGCATTGTAGTCGGAATTCCGTGGATATGTCATCCTGTTTATCCATTACCTGGCGGTTTGAAAATACCACAATGGCAAATAATTAGTCATATTTTACTTGCGTTAGAGGATAAAGATTGTACTTTTAATGAAATAATGACGCTTTTCTCAAATAATGACTGGCAACAATTTGGTAGTCTTTCATTAAAAGTGGTGCAAAAATTGTGGTTGTATTATTTATTAATGGATTTGAAGCAAGCACAGGTTATAACCTTATCAGCGGATGTTGTTAGTTTAACTAAGCCTTTGGTGTGGTTTTCGACTTATCAAGAAAAATTGGCTAACTTACCTAAAAAATACAAACAAGTATGACTTTTATCTTTTGATTTCGTCTGAAGAAGTGGGAGAAGTATGTTAAAATGAACCATATATTAGACTGAAATGAGGAAAAATTATGGCAAAAGAATTACCTTTGCGTGAAGATTTACCAGAATCAGCTACATGGGATTTATCAAAAATCTTTGCAAGTGATGATGAATGGCAAAGCGCATACGATGAATTGACCGAAAGATTAACAAGTGCTGATTTTTTTGCAGAAACTGTGATTAATTCAGGTAAGGAACTATATAATGCTTTGCAATATGGTCTAGGCCTTATGCGTGATTTGGAAACATTATATGTTTATGCATCAATGAAGTCTGATCAAGATACTGCAAATGGTTTTTATCAAGGATTGATTAATAAAGCTGAGTCACTAGCTGCAAAAGTATCAGCTGCAATTGCATTCTTTGATCCAGCAGTATTGTCACTTTCTGAAGAGCAATTATCAGCTTATTTTGATGAAGAACCACGCTTAAAAGAATACACTCATTACTTTGAAGATATTTTGACACAAAGAGGTCATGTTTTATCTGAAGACCAAGAAAAGCTTTTGGCAGCAGCTGGGGATGTTTTCGGTGCTTCTGAACGGACTTTTGGTATGTTAGATAACGCTGATATCACTTTTGATGCTGTTGAAAATGATGATGGTGAGTTAGAAACACTGTCAGATGGTGTATATTCACGATTGTTAGAATCAGTTAATCCTGAAGTACGTCGAAATGCTTTTAAAACTTTTTATGCATCATATATGGCCTTGGATAATACTTTTGCATCATTAATTGGTAGTCATGTTAAAGGTCATAATTATTTAGCAAATGTGCATCATTATGATTCAGCTCGTCAAGCTGCTTTGGCTGCTAATAATGTGCCAGAAATTGTTTATGATACACTGGTTACAGAAGTAAATAATGCCTTGCCTTTGTTGCATCGTTATATGGCATTACGTAAGCGTCTTCTTGGGCTATCAGAATTACATTCTTATGATTTATATACGCCAATTCTAGGTGAACCTGATTATGACATTGATTACCCAAGTGCTCAGGCAGAAGCGTTAAAAGCACTAGCACCTTTGGGTGAAGACTACCTTGAAATTGTGCAAAAAGCTTTTGATAATCGTTGGATTGATGTCATTGAAAATAAAGGAAAGCGTTCAGGGGCATACTCAGGTGGTGCTTATGACACTAACCCTTATATTCTGCTAAATTGGGTTGATAACCTAAATAATTTGAGTACATTGGTTCACGAGATGGGACATTCAGTACATTCATATTTAACTCGTAAGAATCAACCTTATCAATATGGAGACTATCCAATTTTCTTGGCTGAAATTGCATCAACAACTAATGAAAATCTATTGACTGATTATCTATTGCGTACGGTTGATGACAAAAAGTTAAAAGCCTATATCCTAAATCAATATTTGGATGGTGTTAAAGGAACTTTGTTCCGACAAACACAATTTGCTGAGTTTGAGCAATGGATGCACGAAACGGATGCTGCAGGGACACCATTAACGGCTGATTTGTTGAATGAAGCCTATGGTGAACTAAATAAGCGTTATTATGGTCCCGCACTAACATTTGATGAAGAAATTGCGCATGAATGGGAACGCATTCCGCACTTCTACTATAATTATTATGTATTCCAATATAGTACTGGATTTGCGGCAGCAACGGCATTAGCAGATAAAATTCTTCACGGTGGTGAGGCTGCTGTGGATGCTTATAAGGATTACCTAAAGGCAGGTGCTTCAGCCTTTCCGATTGATGTCATGAAGAAGGCCGGTGTGGATATGACTAAGCCAACTTATTTGCAAGAGACGTTTAAAGTATTTGAGCAACGGTTAGATGAATTTGAAGAATTGGTCAATGAATTATCATTGGATAAATAAATATTTTCAAGGTTTATTGTATATTGTATAAAATCAAATTTACTGAATTATTAGCATATGGTAATTGCCAGTGGCGCAATAAAAATGTAAAATGAAATTTATAAACAAGGAGGGAAGATATGTCAGGTGGACAAATTGCTCTAATAATATTAGCAGTAGCTGTATTATTATTAGTTCTATTTATTGGATTATTCTTAGTCAAGTTGACGCAAACGTTGGGTGTGATTACCAAGGATGTTGATGTTATCGCTCGCAGCGCTAATGATATTTTAGCTAACGCTGATACGTTGTTAACGGATGTGAATGGTAAGGTATCAACGATTGACCCAGCTTTCCAAGCAATTGCTGATTTGGGAACATCAGTATCTGAGTTAAATACAGCAACAAGTAATTTAGCAAGTAAGGTAAAGAATTCAGGCCATTCTAATACGTCTAAGGTTGCATCAGCTGTTTTTGCTGCTAATACTGCACGCAAGAACCATAAGAATAAAAAAGCAGCTAAAAAATCAGAATAGTTAATATAATAGGAGGATCAGATTATGTCAAAAACAAAGGGATTTTTAGCAGGAACGATCTTTGGTGGTATCGTAGCAGCAGCAGGATATGGCTACTATAAAATGTTAACAGTAGAACAACAAGCTGATTTAAAGGCTAAGGTTAATGAAACAGTTGCAAATGTACGTGATAAGGCTGTTGATTATGGCTATGCTGCTACTGATGCAGTGGCTTCTGTACGTGATAAGGCCGATGACTTTGTATCAGATAAAAGTTATGCCTTTGATTCAAAGGTAGCTGATTTAAAGGCTTCTGCTGAAGATAAGTCAGCTGAGTTGCGTGGTAAGGCCGATGATTTAATTTCATCTGCTCAAGAAAAAGTAAGCAACTTACATAGTGAACCAGAAGAGGAAGAAGATATTGTATTATCACCAACTGATGATGCTGTTGATTCAGAATCTTTTGAAGAATTAACTGAAGAAAAAGTTGAACCTGAAGTATTAGATCCAAACCTTGGTTTATCAGAGACTGGGGCAAAGGGATTATCTGACACTGAAGAAAAGTAAAGTTAATTAAACTAAAAAGCACTAGCTCAAAATATGAGCTAGTGCTTTTATTGTAAAATCTTATATTTTAGTCAATTATACGAAGATCCTTTGATGAATGTGTGTAAGGATCAACACCATTTTCTGTCATGATAACAGAATCTTCAATACGAATACCTAAATCACCAGGGATATAGATACCGGGTTCAATTGAGAATGACATACCAGGTTGCAGTACAAGTTCATTACCTTGTGCAATTTGGATAGATTCGTGAACAGATGAACCCATACCGTGACCCAAACGGTGAACAAAGTATTCACCATAACCAGCCTTGGCAATGACATCACGTGCAATACCATCTAATTCACCAGCAGTCATACCAGGCTTAGCTGCGTTTTGCGCAGTTAATTGGGCTTCTAATACAACGTTGTAAACATCACGTTGATGATCGCTAACACATTGGAAAGCAACTGTACGAGTGGCATCAGATACGTAACCATCATAAATGGTTCCTAAATCAAATAGTGCTAGGTCACCTGACTTTAGGGTATTGTTGCTAGTATCTCCATGTGGTTCAGCAGCATGAGCACCGAATTGTACTAGGGTCTCAAATGACATACCAGCAACACCAGATGACTTAAGATCATATTCTAGTTTTGCCATTACTTGAAGTTCAGAAACGCCTTCTTGCAAAGCATTAAAGGCAAATTCAAAAGCACGATCAGCATCATCACCAGCCTTGTGTAGTTTAACAATTTCATCAGGTGTTTTAATAAGATGCATTTCTGTCATTAATGGTGATAGATTACCAATGAACTTTGCCTCAGGAACAGCAGTTTGAATAAATGAAGCACGGTTAAGTGTTAATTGATCCTTTTCGACAGCCCACTTTTCTGTGTGCGTTGTGTGTTCATGCAAATGCTTGCTAATTAATTCCCAAGGATTTTCTTGATCTTGGTAACCATAAACAGGGTGTTGCCAACCAGTGCTCTTAACAGCTTCAACTTCAAGTGCTGGTGCAAAGATGAATGGTTCATCTTGTGGGAACACAAATAAAGCTAAAACACGTTCGATTGGATCAGAACTAAATCCAGTTAAATAATCAATTGAATGAAAGTCTGAGAAGTAAGCGACATCTAGTTGTTGTTCTTCAAGCCAACTTTGGATTGATGAAAGTTTATCAGTCATTAAAAAATTCTCCTTTAAATAATTATATGGTCAATTGTACGCTCATTTTTAAAAATTGCCTATCAATGAAGAAAAGATATGTTACAATTAGTCATTGTGTGAAATTATTATTAAATGATGAAACAAATTATGAAAACATGTTACAATCACAGTGTAAACGGTTTCATTTGAGCACGTGAGTTCATAAATTTAATAAAATAGATTTAAAAATCGTTTTAACCAATTAAGAACTTAAGTAAATATTTGTATTTGTAGGAGAATAGTAATGGATAAACAAACAGTAACAATTTATGATGTCGCTCGTGAAGCCAAGGTGTCTATGGCCACTGTATCACGTGTTGTAAATGGTAATGCAAATGTTAAATCTGAAACAAAAGAAAAGGTTAATGCAGTGATTGAACGTTTGGGATATCGCCCAAATGCAGTTGCCCGTGGTTTAGCATCACGCCGGACAACAACGATTGGTGTTGTGATTCCAGATGTTACTAATCATTATTTTGCTGAGTTAGCACGTGGTATTGATGATATTGCGGCAATGTATCACTATCAAATCATTTTGGCAAATTCTGATGAATCAAATGTAAAAGAAGTTCAAGTAATGGAGAACTTGTTGGGCAAGCAAGTTGATGGGATTATCTTTATGGGTAATATCATTAATGATGCTATCCGAGAAGAATTTAAAAAGGCTGATGTACCAGTTGTATTGGCCGGCTTACTTGATGAATATTCAGAACAACCTTCAGTTAATATTGAGTATCGTTCAGCGATGAATGATGCAACGGCTCGTTTAATTAAGGGTGGTCATCAAAATATTGCCTTTGTGACGGGTGATTTAGATCATTATATGAATAAAGAACAACGTTTGCCTGGTTATCAAGATGCTTTGGCAGCTGCTGAAATTTCATATAATGAACAATTGACTTTCCAGGGTGATTATGGTTATCAATCAGGTTACCAATTGGCTAATACAATCAAAGATTCAGCCGCAACAGCAGCAGTGGTAGCTAATGATGAAATGGCAGCTGGGTTAATTAATGGCTTAACTGATATTGGGGTTAAGGTGCCAGATGACTTTGAAATTATTACAAGTAATGATTCAAAGGTTACTTTAATTACACGACCACAATTATCATCTGTTACACAACCAATTTATGATATTGGTGCGGTTGCAATGCGTATGTTAACAAAATTAATGAATCGCGAAGACCTTGCGATGAATAATATTATTTTGCCACACGGTTATGTTGACCGCGGTTCAACAAAGGAATTAAATTAATTAGATTTTTTGTTAAGATTGGAGTAATAGACAATCTTTTTGATAACAAATAAATTTATGAGCAGATAAGAATTTTATATTTTTCTTACCTGCTTTTTTAGTTGGATTGATTTTTTGTAATGTTTTTTAGGCTGTATTCATGGGCTTTTCTGTGTAATAAATGATAAGAAAATTAGAAAATTATTGACTTTTGTCACTGACGCGGTATTATGGATAATAATTGGTTTTGGAATGGTTATTTTTATTATCGTATATAAAATTTATTGAAGAAATTATAGAGGATAGAGTAGTCATTATTTAACTATTTTTGTTGTTTTGTTATTACTTTTTAGAATTGTAATAGTTCATGTTCATAGTTATTAAAGTTATCTTAGGATAGGAGAAGAATATATGGGGCTATGGTCAAAGTTTATGGCGCGAGAGGACGCGTCAACATATATCAGTAAAGATTCAGAAATGCCACGTATCTTGCATACAAAGGATTTCTTGGCATTAGGAGTTGGAACAATTGTTTCAACAGCTATTTTTACCTTACCGGGTGTTGTGGCAGCTAAATATGCTGGCCCGGGTGTTGTCTTTTCATTTTTGTTAGCGGCAGTTGTTGCTGGTTTTGTGGCATTAGCATATGCCGAGATGGCTTCAACATTGCCAGTGGCCGGTTCGGCTTATTCTTGGATTAACGTACTATTTGGTGAAGGATTCGGTTGGATTGCTGGTTGGGCACTGTTAGCAGAATATATTATTGCTGTGGCCTTTGTTGGATCTGGTTTATCAGCCAATTTTAGAGGTTTGTTAACCCAAGTTGGTGTTACTTTACCGGCTTCCTTGTCCGGGGCATTAGATACGCACACATTATTTGGTTGGTCTTCATCTGTTAGTGGTCCAAAAGGTGGGGTGATTGATATTGTTGCCTTTATTGCCATCGGATTAGTTGCGTTGCTATTATCTCGTGGTGTGCATGAAGCATCACGTATTGAAGTTATTCTGGTTGTTGTGAAAGTCTTTGCAATTTTACTATTTATTTTTGTTGGTTTAACAGCTATTCATCCAGAAAACTACTCACCATTTGTGCCAGCATATGATCCACATGGCGCTACAATGGGTGGTTTCCAAGGAATTTGGGCTGGTGTATCCGGAATCTTCTTAGCGTATGTTGGGTTTGATTCGATTGCCTCAAATTCAGCTGAAGCTGTTAACCCACAGAAGACAATGCCTCGTGGTATTTTAGGTTCATTGATTATTGCGGTAATTTTGTTCGTTGCCGTTTCAATTGTTTTGGTTGGAATGTTTAAGTATACCGCATATGTTGAC
Source organism: Weissella sp. ESL1139 (assembly GCF_058506735.1). NCBI lineage: Bacteria > Bacillati > Bacillota > Bacilli > Lactobacillales > Lactobacillaceae > Weissella > Weissella sp. ESL1139. The sequence goes on along the minus strand of NZ_CP196375.1, from coordinate 1,111,640 downwards.
AATGCTGAACCAGTTGGTTGGGCATTACGTGAAGCTGGACATCCGATTGTTGCAGCTGTTACATCAACAATCGCGGTTGTTGGAATGGTAACAGCTTTGATTGGAATGATGATGGCTGGGTCACGACTACTTTACTCATTCGGTCGTGATGGTATGTTACCAAAGTGGTTGGGTAAAGTTAGTGAAGATAAAGGACTACCTAACCGTGGTTTGCTTATCTTAACAATCATTGCCCTTCTTGTTGGTTCATTCTTCCCATTCTCATTTTTGTCTGAGTTGATTTCAGCAGGAACATTGATTGCATTTATCTTTGTGTCATTAGCAATGTACGCATTGCATAAGCGTGAAGGTAAAGACTTACCTGAAGCTGGATTTAAAATGCCTGGTTATCCTGTAACACCTGCAATTGGTGCAATTTTGTCCGTATGGGTATTCTGGGGACTTAGTGTTGAAGCTAAGGTTTATGCGTTAATTTGGTTTATTGTGGGAATTATTGTTTATTTCACTTATGGTGCAAACCATTCAGTATTAAGAAAGCAAGCTAAAGATTAACGTTATTTTTAAGGAAAAGGGGGATTGAAAATAACTATGGTCGAAAATAATGAAGTTCTGAATAAAGAAGAAAAGAATTTTGCTGGTGCTGGTCGTGTATATTATTTTGATGTTGTGATTGATTCCGGAAAAGGCGCTATTTTAAAAGATGTCGCTGGTAATGAGTATATTGACTTGTTGGCGAGTGCAAGTGCTACTAATACAGGTCATGCACATCCCAAGGTTGTTGCTGCTATTCAGCAACAAGCTGAGAAATTAGTCCATTATACGGCAGCTTATTTTGCCACTTCAACAGAATCTAGCTTAGCGGGAGAATTGGTTAAATTAGCACCAGGTAATTCTGATGACTGGCAGGTTATTTTTGGTAATTCTGGATCAGATGCTAATGATGCCGTCATTAAGTTTGCGCGTGCTTATACTGGACGGCCAAATGTTGTGTCATTTATGGGTGCATATCATGGGTCAACATACGGTTCTATGTCGGCATCAGCAGTTAGCTTAAATATGAATCGTAAAATGGGACCATTAATGCCAGGATTCTTTAAAGTACCATTTCCATCAGCTGACAAGCAGTTGCCTGGTGAAAGTGATGAAGACTTTGTTGATCGCATGTTTGCAGAATTCAAAGAGCCATTTGAAAATTATTTGCCGGCTGAAGAAACAGCGGTCATTATGATTGAAGCTATCCAGGGGGATGGTGGTATTATGGCACCACCAGCTGGTTATTGGCAGAAAGTTGCTGAATTTGCTCATGAAAATGGTATCTTGTTAGCTGTTGATGAGGTTAATCAAGGTTATGGTCGAACTGGTAAGTTCTGGTCATTTGAGCGCTTTGGTTTACAACCTGACTTAATTTCAATGGGGAAGTCAATGGCATCTGGATTACCTTTGAGTGCTGTACTAGGACGACGTGAGATTATGCAAAGTCTTGATGCGCCAGCTAATGTGTATACAACAGCCGGAAATGTTGTTAGTTCTGCAGCTGCTTTAGCAACTTTGGATGTTATTAAATCTGAAGGCCTAGTTGAACGTTCTGCTAAATTAGGCGAAGTAGCTAAAGATTTCTTTAATCAACAAAAGGAAGCCTTTGATTTTATTGGTGATGTTCGATTGTATGGTCTAAATGGCGGTATTGATATTGTTGATCCTGAAACTGGTTTGGGTGATGAAAGAGCAACAAATACGATTATTTATAATTTGTTCAAACGTGGGGTACTAATGATTTCATTACGTGGCTATACGTTACGCTTTCAGCCACCACTAGTTATTAAAGAGGCTGATTTACAACGAGCTTTTGATATTATCCATGATGTATTTACGGATTATAAAAAAGGTGTGTTGAGTGAACCAGCAGGTCGTCATCATATAGGATGGTAAAATGAAAATTGGGTAGCAGTCATATTTTATGGCTGTTACCCAATTTTTTATTTTAAATGGTACGCAAATATAGGAATGTGATTATTTAGAAATTTTTCATTTGATACGCATGGTTAAGTACTAATAGATAAATAATGAAAGTTTGAACGGAAGCATATATGTCACAATATCAATCAATTGTGCATTTAAAGCCCTAATCGGTGATGCTTTATTAATCATTACTATATAATAAGGTGTATGTCATCTAAAGAGGAGGGGATGGTTAATATGAAATATATAATCAATCATTGGTATTTATTTAGTGTTTATATTGCGGGCATATTTGCGCTGATTTTAGGTATGGGACAATGGAATCATCAAATGACGGTCTTGTTGCTTGCTATGATTTTTATTCATTTACATTTCTTTGAGGAATTTGGTTTGCCAGGTGGCTTTGCCTGGGGCGGTTTAAAAGTAGAAGGACATGCGGTTGATGCAGATGTCTCTAAGTGGATATTAAATCAGACGAATTCAATGTGGGGTAATAATTGGTTTGCCGTTGCAGTATATTTATTATCAATGTTCACACCACAATGGCATTGGACAATGCTAGCCGCTGTTATTTTTGCCTTTGTTGAATTATTAGGTCACGTTATTGTATTTCCTATTGGTTTAAAGGGTTTTTATAATCCAGGTTTATTTACTGCAGTATGTTTGGGTGTCATCTCAGTTTGGTATTTAACCACAGTTGATATTTCTAGTTTGTATAGCTGGTGGGATTTGTTAATTGCGTTTATCTGGATTATCTTTAATTATTGGATGGCTTTCCTAGGCCCAATACCAAAGCATTTAGCTAAGAATAAAAAATATGCTTTCACACGTGAAGATCTTTTGAAATCAAAAAATACAATGGCTAGGTTTAATGTTAGCATTGATGATTTTCATAATTTCGGAGATTAATTGATTAAAAAGTGTTGCTCATGATTGAGGAACACTTTTTTAATCCATGAAACATGTTAATATATAACATATGTTATAAATGACATGTATGAAGGCGGAAAGCGAAATGAATTTAAGTGTTTTATTGTTATCTTTTTGGGGCGTTAATTTTGATTTTTTCTTTATTTTGTTATTTTTATTGAAAAGGTACCACATCAGTCAGGTAATTTTAGGCTATTTAAGTGGTGTTATGATATTACTTGTAATGAGCTATATTATTAGTCAATCATTAGCAACGTTTATACCTGAATGGTTATTAGGTGTATTAGGTATATTACCTATCTATATGGCTATACATGACAATGATGAAAAATCAGAACAGAAGAAACAAAGTAGTGCAATCATTACAGTTTTAATAACGTATTTATCAGTTTGTTCAGGTTGTGTTTTGGCAATATTTTTACCAGTAATGTTTGGACAAACTATGCAAAATTTACTAGCCATAATCTTGATTACTGGTTGTTTAACTGTTTTAGTAGTATTTTTAGTTAGATTGGTTTCTGACAGCAAATTAGTCACTGGTTTAATGAATCGATATGGTGAAATGTTAATGAAATGTTGCTATACCCTGGTTGGATTATATATATTTTGGGATAGTGGTCTAATTAATCATTTAATGTCTTATTTTTAAGGAGTGATTAGCATGATGGATAAAAAGTATCTGAATGAAATGACGAGTATTATGAAATTGTTGAGTAATCAAATTAGAATTCAAATGCTTTCTTTATTAGAACAACAAGAAATGAGTGTCAAAGAATTGAGTGAAATTTTGGAAGTGGAACAGTCTGTTGTTTCTCATAATTTAGCTTTATTACGAAAACATCAATTAGTTAACAGTCAACGTGAGGGGAAATATAGCTATTATCGATTAACTGATCCTCATATTTTGGACGTTATTAATGAAACATTTGAACATGCTGACCATGTTTTAAGTGATAAAGAGCATGGAGAATAAATTTAAAAATGACTAACTGTATGAAAGAAAACTTTTCTATAGTTAGTCCTTTTTGGTTATAATTCGATTTTTGGGAAATATTTCTAATTTATGTACTTTTGAATATCTCTGGCAATCTGTTTCATGTCATCAATGGATTTTTGAAAGTTATCATCAACCCATTTTTTTAATAGCGAAAACATACCTGATAGCGCAAAGTAAATAATGAAATCAAAATTTTCGTTATCATGTAATAGTGTAGATAACTTACTTTTGTCAATATTTTCAAAACATGCTTGTTGTAATAAATAAAACATATTTTGGTCATGTAAAATCTTTAAAAATAATTTTTGGTTTTTCCAGTATGAAAAGAATTCTTGTACAAATTCTTGAAAGTGGGATTGACTTAAATCGAGATGGTATAAGTTTTTAAATAGGATAAGAATTAAATAATTCGTATGGTTCTTTAAAACATCCTCTAAAGAACTAAAATGGCGATAAAAGGTGCGTCGTGAGTAGCCAGCTGCCGTTGTTAAATCTGATACGTGTAAATTTGTTATATTATTTGTCTGTAGTAACTTGATTAAAGCTGTCAAAAATTCTGTTTTCGTTTGATTTACTTGAGATTGTCTAGTAATTGGTTTATTTATCACATTATTGGTCATTTGTGCATTTACCTCATTATTTTCTATCAATGCGATTTATATGAATTATAATATGAAATAAGAAATGTCACAAATGTGTCACAAAAGGAAAGGCGAAAGTGGATGTTAAAATTATATATCAACCATTGGTATGAGTGGGCAATTTATAAGTACTTTGGTAAAATGAAACAATATTCATTTTCACAACAAGAAATAGAAAGTTCAAGATATCTATGGAATAGGGTAGATAGCCAAAAATAAAATAAGTGTTAAATCAAAAACTGTAAGTTTGTGTGAGACAATACAGATCGGGGTTTGAAAACATTTTTAGATAGCGCTGACTAGTCTTCAAGACTTGTCGGCGTTTTTTAATTTATTGTTGGTATTATACAGTCATATTCCTAATAAAAAAGGCAAAATAAAAACGCTATCCAAAGAATGAACAGCGACATATTTACACGGTTGGTAGTCCTCTTTTATTTGGGTTCTACAATACACCTGTTGTCAAATTTCAATGGTATCCAACAGATTTAAACGACTTTCGCAGTGTATTACTAGTGTACTTAAACTTTTCCATATCATGTAAAACGTTGATTTCTAGGCATTTGCTAAAACCTAATAAGGAGCCAACGGGATTTGAACCCGTGCGCCGGCTCAACACCGGTATAACAACGTTTCTGGCGCTTCCGGTAGGTAATGAACCCCCTCAATTTGACCAAAATTTTTACACCCCCCAATTGGTATACCTCGTGCACGCTTAAATTTCACCACAGGAGAGTGGATAATTATGGCAATTCGACATGCAGGAAAATCATGGACAATTGATGTTTATACGAAAACAGGTCGGCAACGTCTCTCAGGTTTTACAACCAAAAAGGAGGCGGAACTTGTCCAGCGAATGCTGTTAAATGACATGGACGAATTACCCGACGCAACTGGTATGACGGTTAATCAACTCCATGACGAGTGGCTTGACCAATACATTGCAGGTGGGGTTACCAAGAGCTCCCTTTATAAGACCAACGGCTTTTGGAAGCGTGATATAAAGCCATTATTTGGCAACCAAGACTTGTCTATGGTGACCAGCCAAGATGTGCAAAAGTGGCTTAACAAGGGGGCAAACAAGTGGGTCTCTTTTGTTAAAAATGCGGGACAGTTACGAGCATTGTTCGATTATGCTGTGCACATGGGTTACCTCAAAGAGACCCCATTTAGCAAAGTCACCATGCCTCACAGGAAGCCGGCTAAGGAGAAGCAGACGTGGTCAGATACCGAATACCAGCAGTGGCTGGACTACCTGTATAATGACCTGTGGTACACTCACAAACAGCAATCGGTCTACCTTATTTTATTGACCAAAACTGGAATGAGAAGGCAAGAAATCGGGGCACTGACCGTTAAAGATATTGATTTTAACCGGCGTACCATCCAAATTAACAAGGCGCTGAAATACGGTCAGGACGGGGTTTATCTGGGGTCGACGAAGACAAAAGACAGTAATCGTGTGATTGGCATTGACCAAGATACAGCCAGCCGTTTGCGAGATTACATCAAGTCCCGTGAGTTGAACCCCCGCATACTTTTCACAACAGGAGATGAAGACAAATACATGTCCTTCAATCGACCTTACAAGTGGTTCAAGAAAGCCATGAAAGAGGCTGGGGTACCTGATATTGGTGGGTTGCATGCCTTGCGCCATCAGTACACGACCGAGGCTGTTAAAGCAGGCATCTCGCCTAAACTGGTTCAAAAGCAACTGGGTCACTCCAATGTTGAAATCACCATGGACGTGTACACGCACGTCAATGACGATGAAGTTTTACAGATTGCGGACCAGTTAGCGGGTAAGGGTATTGAAAAAGCTGTCAATAAGTTGCACAATTAATAACATCGGTAAAAGCAGGTATAACAAGGCTTTTTACCAAGTTGAGCAAGTATTTGCGCAATTAATTACAGCCAAATTGGGTGAATTGTGTTACACTCTATGTGTACCAAAGTAAAGAACAAATGTACTGTACTTTGGTACAAAGAGGAATTTAGTAGGGGTTCGAGCAACTTTAAAACCTCAAACAAAAACATGTTAGCTGATTTACAAAAAAGAACCCTTAGTAGTCATGCCCGACTACCAAAGGCTCAAATCAGTTAATGCCCTTACACCTGACAATCAGTTAAGCACTAAGTCAACAGTGTAAAAGCTAAATATGATACTCTGGTAAACTTTGGATGGTGACCAGAGTATTTTTTTTTATGCCATTACACGGACTAAACTACTTACGTCGGTTGAAGTATAAGGCAACCAATGCCTTTAATGTCTCTACAATTAGCAGAGCCACAACATCAACAAGTATTGACATGAGAAAACTCACGGAATACCTAACCCTTCTGAAAGAGTCAAACATTTATTTAGCATGCAACCACTCCCTTTCTTATTTTGAAAAGGCTTGGGGGCTTAACTGACAATGTTCAGTATAAACTACTCATCCGATTAAGTTAAACTTTAAATTGCTAAAAAAAGTCCTTGACAAGCGGTTTTATGCGTCAGAATAGGCTTAAACATCATTATTACAATTTTATTAAATTATAACTTTCCGATTGATTTGTGCTTTATTTGGCACGTGAGAGCTTCATATAAAGCATTTATCAAGTAAACGTGTAATTACTCATGAAGATGATTTAAATGGCTTAGAAGGCAAAATAGGACGTTTAAAAGACGTTTTGGGAAAGAGATGTTTGTTACTTCTGATAAAGCAGTGATTGCTGGTTAAATACATGATGTTGCGTTAGCTTGTGAGAGGCACATATAGCGTTATTTGTGACTAATGGTGAATTATGCTGGAATAGTAATAAAACGTGTCACAGAGCACATGAGAGGCTTTAAATAGCACTGTGAGACAGTATTTGATTAAATATCAAAGTGTATAGGTGTTATCAATGATGACATATAAAAAGCGGCCTGCCATAGCTAAATGGTAAACCGTTTTTTAATACTTTATTATAGGTTAATCACCTTTACCGATGATTTGACCATCATCTGTGTAACTGTTGCCTTGGTCGTCATTGTGAATGTGGGTACCATCGGGAAGGTTATAATCAGCATTAGGCTCACGAGCCTTATTATAATAATAATCATCATCATCGTCTGCTGTAGAGTCGTCATTCTCTGAGTCAGCATCCTCTGAGTCATCATAGCTAGAGTCGCTACTACTGTATGCATTATCGCCTTGCTCACCATTTTCAGGCATTGTAACTTGGCTAGCAGGTAGTGTTTGGAAATCCTCCGATGAATGAGATAAATCGATTAATGAGCTAAGTTTGTCAATCGTGCTTGTTGACTTATTGTATTCTGACATCAATGCTGATTTTGATGTCTTAGCATAATTTTTCCAATAACTATTCTTTGCTCCCATATAAGCCATCGTTTCTGCGGATGACTCCACACTTGAAAAGGTGAATGTACCATCCTGGTTATCAGTCACCATGAAAGAGTGCTCTAAGATATTACCTGCGCCACCATCGTTAGTAATAATAATCTTATCTTTAACACCCATATATGGAAGGTAATGCACACCGCTAGTAACGGGGGTCGTCTTATAAGACAATGAGTAATGATTAACTAGCAAAGCAAGTTGTGTTTTCTGAGGTAGTTTATCAAACTTACTGCTACTGTCATTTGTATTTGAACTTGAAGATGATTTCTTAGTAGCTTTCTTATCAACGTGCTTATTTGTTTTCTTAGTAGTTTTTTTATCTTTTTTAGCTTGTATATGAGTAGATGTTTTTTGTTGGGAAGCAATGACTGCTCCTGATGCTACTCCAATACCTAGTATTACAACAAGCAAACAAATTAATTTAATAACTTTCTTCCTACTCATTTTTTTAAATCTCCACTTCAATTGATAGGTTAATTATAAAACAACCTTAAATAAAAGGTGTAAATCAGACTAAATTTTAAGGTATTATTAATTATGAGAAAATTATTGTTAGTATCAACCTTAATAAGAAACAATCAATTATAATAAAACTACAGAAAAAGGGGAATTAATCGATGAAGTATGATGATTTGAAGTCACTAAAAGAATTATTAGATGAAGGATTAGTTACTGAGGAAGAATATGAGATACAAAAGTCTCGAATACTTGGTATTCCTATTAAACCTAAACAGAGTATTGAAGAGGTAGATGACAAGGGTACAGAAGAATTAGGCGTGAATAGTACAGAGTCTAAAGTTGCCCAAGTGGACAGAAATGACACTGTGGATGACAAAGGTGCCGAAAAATTAATTGAGAATACTACAGAGTCTGAAACTGACCAAAGAAACAATAATGATACTGTAGATGGAGCGGCTGAAGGTACCGAGAGAAGTTTAAAAGATACTGAGAATGATAGCGACAAGTCTGAAGATATACCTTCGTCTGAAACTACAGAGGAGTCTATAAGTAGGCTTGAAAGAACGAATAAGGGCAATATGAAGCAAATATTATGGATTGCTTTTTCTGTGGTAGTGGTATTTATAATTGGATGTTTTTTGGGTTATCAAATTTTTAAGTAATTAAGGAGTTTAGTTATGAGCAATGGGGAAGAAGACATTGTACAAAAGATGAAGAGCTATAAGCAAATGCTTGATGAAGGGTTAATCAATGAGGAAGATTACAATGTACTGAAAAAAAGGGCGCTGAACGAACAGGCAATGGAAATAAATTTTCAAAAAACGCTTAATAAAAAAGCAGAGCAGGAGAAAATTGAAAAAAATAATCCAACTGCTTCTTCAGAAAATCATGAACAATTATACACGGTGCTTGGGGTAGGGTCTGCTTTGGTATCAATTGGATTTATACCTGTTCTTTTTGGAATGGCTGGTGTGATATTTGGTTACCTGCTTAGTAAGATTGAGGGTTCTAAACAAAAAGGTACCATCATAATGATTGTAAGCATTGGGTGCGCAGTATTTGGGATGTTGATGGGTGCAGTAGTAACTGGAAGTGGACAACAGGGAAATAACTACTTCATCTTTCCATGGTATTACTAAGATAATAAGTACAGGTGCGTTATGGGAAAATTTGATGACATTAAGCGATTAAAGGAATTATTGGATAATGGGTTAATTAGTAATGAGGACTTTGAGAGACAAAAAAAGTTCATATTGGATAGCACTTTGAGCGGTGATGATGTGACTCAGGAGCCAGAACCTGACCCACAAGCAGTAGAAACGGCTAAACAAGTTGAAAAAAATGATGCTGAGAGGAAAAATAACCGTATTAGCTTTATGGTTGTAATTGGTCTCATTATTGTATTCTTTATAAGCGTGGGTATTTCAGTTAGACATGATAGAATTGTTTTGGATAAGAAAGATTATGCGTCTGAGTTAACGAACCATTCTAAGTTCCATGTTAGCTATAAGCCAAAAAAAGATGTTTTTAAGCTGGTTATTAAAGATGGAACGGAATGGCAAGAAGTTTTAGAGTCAAACAGTGACGAATATGATACCTACGATAGTGTTAGGACCTCCTTTATTTACTCTTGGCGAAATACAGTTATACCTGAAGTTGAAGATAAAAGTAACGATGATAGAAGTAAAGGAAGCACATTTATAATAATAGATTCACGAGATGGAAGTTCAGAGCTCTTGAAGGTGAAGGATGGTAAAGTTCTTTACGACAAATTTAGCGATATTGAAGATTAAACATCTGATTGAATAAATAATAAAAGTTAGGGCTGTGCTCATGAGTGGGCATGGCTTTTTTCTTGCATATTTAGCCTAAAAACATCCCCTGACAGCACGCAAATCCGCACGCCAAGCGACTTTAAGCATTGCAGACTGCACGTCAGACAGGGGAAAAACATTAAACAATTTTTTGGATATCTGAAGGAAATACTTTAAATCTGATGGGAATACCTGATGAGCTGTTGTGAAGTGGAGGGCTTTAGCCTGAAACGTAACCAGCTGTATCGGGAATAGCCTTAAGAAATACCGGTGGTAGCTGATAGGGCTGTTGTGGAGTGGAGGCGAAGCCGTAACGTAACCAGCCAATACCATAAGTATCTGAAGAAATACCAGGGAGTTGGCTGTTAGCGAGCGTAAGCGAAGCCAGCCACATCAGATAAGTTCGGTAAAAGACCAGGAAGGCTACCAGGTACGTGAGGAGCGAAGCGACGAGAGTGGAGCGAAGCGAAACGGTAAGCGATTCTGAAAGAATCAAGACATGTTTGGAAGCGTGGTAAGAAGTTTGAGTGGTTTTCTCAAACTTAGTCCACGCAATGAGTTAAGGGTGTTAACCCTTATCAGTGAATGACAGCGGTTTTTGCTGTCAGAGGCTGAAAGCCTCATACCAGGTAAGAAAACAGGGGAACATGTCTGATAAGTTCCTTGGGGTGGAGTTGAGGGCTTTAGCCCGATACGTAACCCAGTAACCCACCAGGTAAAAAAGACTTGGGGTTAACAGGGTAAGAATAAGGATTAAGTTTATCAGGTTTAAAACAAGTAAGTAGGGCTTTCAGCCCCAGTCGCTAAAGCTCCTTCCCTGATAAGGGGTTAACACCCCTTAACCCTTATGTGGCTTAGTAAGAGGAGAAAACCACTCCTCTTCCAAACCCACAACCTGTTTGTCTTACTCCCTTTGGTCGCGCTTACCGTTACGCTTCGCTCCACTCTCCTCCCTGCGGTCGTCACTTACCTGGTAGCCTTGGGGTACACCCCTTTAACTGTGCCCTTATCAGAAATGACTTCGGCAGGTGTTCCACCTGTTAGCAGATTACTTCAGGGAGGGCACGAACCAACAGCAATGGGTTAAGCTCTGTCAGGGTCTATGACCCTTCCTCGGAGCTTGTGAAATGCTGTACTTATTGGGTGATACAATTGTACCCTGTTACTTTATACTGAGATGGAAGTGTTACACTTTAATTTGCGTGCAGTTTACGTGCTAGAAACATTGATATATCAACGTTTGTGGTACTTTTGTCATTTGGCGTGCAGAATTGCGAAAAAGTCGAGTTGGTCAATGCCGATACGTGCAATCATTCACAAAGTAAGACAATATGGGGAATATTCAAGAACTTTTTTAATAGTATTGAAGAAATGTTTGCTTGGCCATATAATTAAAAAAGAGTCCAAACCTCAAGCGTGTTCAGACTCCACAAAAAGTTATTTGGTTGCGTTATAATGGTAATAACAGTCAGGGGCGTCAACATTGCCCCTAATATTTTTAACTCATTTTCAGGAAATTGGGTAAACTCTGACCATCATATCAATAATGATATGATATCACGTTCAGAAATAAAGTCAACCCCTGAATATCAGGTGGAAAACACCATAAGTAATGAAAATACAAATAATTAACTTTTTCGATGTATATTCTTATAGGAAGGCAAAAATAATACATCCAATCAGACAAAAGGAAGGTAATAAAATGACAGAATTAAAGGTAGTCGCAGGAGCTCCAGGAACAGGAAAGAGTACCCGATTAATCAATGACGGTATTGATGCCATCTTACAATTAAAGAGCGTGATTATTATTGTGCCAACACGTACAGCAAAGGATAATCTTGTGTCGAAAATTGATGAGTTGCTGAAAGAGGAGTATCAACGCCCCTTAGCTACTCAGACAAAAATCAACGCATTGCACAAGTTGCGGTATAACATCCACGTCCTATATGGCTACTCAGGCGAAGATGTCGTGTTGATTGATGAGATGTCAATGATTAATATTCCGACGTTAAAAGCGCTCTTCTGGGACACCTACTTTTTACCAAATATCAGCATTACGGCTTATGGTGATGCGAAGCAACTGGACGCCATCAAAGGCAATTCAATGATTGAAGAGTTATTGCGCTTAAACGTCCCAGGTAACGTGTGGGATTGGGTTGCTGAAGCTTATGATAACGTGACGTTCAGTGAGTTGACTGCACCGAAGAACTGGCGCTTGGAAAGCAGTGTTAAATTCGAAGTCATGCTTAAGAATTACAGACTTAACAAGTTGGGCTTCCAAGGGTATGACGCCGAGTATGTTGATTACCTGTTCAGTAAGGCAATTGACCACTCAGCGAAGGATGATGACCAAGATTATTCAGAGCCAGTCATTGAAGCAGTTAAGAATTACAGTTTAATCATTACCCCAACTCACAAGCAGGGTGCTGAGGTTAATGAGTACGTCAATCAGGCTTATCCAGACGATTACGGTACAATCTTCCCCTTTGTCAAAGAGGCAAATGGTACAAAGGTTTACCTTAACCCATTACACCATGACCAAGATAAATTAAAGCAGAAGTATCCATTCCTGACTGAATTGCCAGCCAACGTGGATAAAAAGAACCTTGAGTTCACAGCCTATGTCGTTGTGAATGTATCACAAGGGGCAACAGTTGATGATGCCGTGTATTATTTCGGTGATAAAACAATACCAGCAGGCAAGGTACAACATTTTTACTCATCAAACCAAATCTTCACCACAATTACAAGAAGTCGCAACGCTACTCAGTTAGTGGGTAACACGGATGAGATGCGCAAGCAATTCGATATTCACCCAATCAGTGCAACCCAAAGATTGCAACATCGTGTTGCTGATGTTGCAGTACAAGAGTTATTCAATCGTCTCTACCAGATGTCAGGAAAGTTAGACCTTGACCAAATTTACGAAATGTATCTCAAAGTATTCGAGGTCGTGCAACCTGATACCGCAACCAAGGAAGAGTTGTCGGACTACAATGTCACATCAGTGCCTTACACGAAAGAGCAACTTGTATTGAAGTTCAAGAATTTCGATGCCAACCAAGCATTAAAGAATGGCTTCAAGCCCAATTACGCCAGCTTGATTTACGACAAGCATATCTCTGAAGTTAATGGGGCTAAGCACCAAGGAAAAGGCAAGGTACAGGTTTGGCTTAATGGACTATCAGATGAGCAACTTAAAGAAGTTAAGCAACTTAAAGAAGTTAAGAATGATGTTAAGAACATGTCAGTAAGAAAATTTGTTGAAAAATACAACAAAATGGCAAAGAAAAATGTCGTTAAGGCATTAGAGGGGTAAGGGGTAAACAACTTTTTTTCATCCGATGTATATTGTAAAGCGTAAGGGTAAAAAATACCCAATTAATCAGCAACCAAATCAGAACCAGTCAATACCATGGAGGTAATAAAATGACAACATTAGACAAGCAATTAATCAAAAACTTCACAACAATCGTTAACCCCATCAGGGAAGAAGATGGTCAACGTGTCGCACGGGTAACAATTACACCAATGGGGGTACTTGATAGCACCCTAATTGTTAAGGAGGATGGTGCAGTTGCATGGGCTGATAGGCACCCCGTTAAAATTACCAAAGGCAAAGACGGCTACTATTACATCACCTTGCGAACTACAAAGCATTACAAGACGGTCAGTATCGGCTTGCATCGCCTTGTTTATTATTCATTTAACAGTGGTGAATGGTCGGCTAAGATGAATAAATCAGTCATCCATCATATCGACCACAATAAGGCGAATAACCACATTGATAATCTGATGATGACGACCAACAGCGATAACGTATCTCGTTTCTTTGATGGACGTGATAATGCCACTGATATTGCCAACCAACAATACCTTAACGACCGTATCGCACAAGGCAAGGTGCCTCTTTTGGATGACAGAGGCAATGTGTTGGCAGGCTATAGCATTACCGCCGATGCCCACATTTATCACATTAACAAGAGGGGTGAAAAGGTTGAAGTTAAGACCTCAATCGCAAACCCAAAGTATCCAACGAACAAGAACTTCAAAACCAGAGTTAATGGTCAAGACCACACATGGTCACTGCATCGAGCAGTAGCAAATAACTTCTTGGTAAAACAAGAAGGCAAGTATAAGGTGTTGATGAAGGACAGCTCAATCGATAACCCATACGAGCCACACAACTTGTACACGGTCACAAGTCGTCATTAATCAGCGACCAAATAACAGTAAGAGCCAGCAGCCCAAATACAGCGAGGGCATCAATTAAAAAGGGGAAATATTTATGTTCGAAACAAACCCAGCAACAGAACACGCAATTGAGACATTCAAGAACAACGGTGGCGTTAACTTTATCGCCTTATCAGGAACAATTACCCAGTTGACTCAGTTCGACACAAGTAAGGGTAATACCATGAGTCTGGGTAGTATTGAGGGCGTTGGCAATCGGGGTAAGGTGATTATTGAGTTCACGTCATTCATTGAGCCAGAGCTCTTCGAGGCAGCTCATGAGGCAAGTGTGAGCCTGTTACTGATTGGAGACCTGAAGTTGTTTAAGGATAAGCGGTCGGGGCAGTGGAAAAATCAAATTGACGTCTCGCAAGTCGTCCCTGATATTAACGTTGAGGATGCAATGAGAAATAAAGAACAGGAGGCAGACTAATGGATATGACCGAATTTCAAATATTTCTGGTGGGTGTGTTGGCAGGCTTTGCTGGATTGTTTCTTTTCGGCAGTAACGGCGATTGGGTAGCCGGTGTCCTACTATTGGTATTGGCATTCGTGCTTGAGCAGGTCTTTTACCAACAATATGAGGCGACCCATCATGACCACCACAAGTAACACCAATTTTATTTTTTAACACACGAAAGAATGGCGTAAATTTCCAAAAATACACCATAACACAAATACAGCCAGACAACAAGGGGTAGCAGGGCAATGACCACACAATTTAATGAGCAAGCAATCAGCAACATCATCAACAGCGAGACCTTTAAAGTGACAGCACGAGATTTATCATCTCAGCTTCACATCAAGCTACCAGATGCCCAGCAACTGCTGATTACAGAGATAACCATGCACAGGCATAACTTGGATGATGCCACAATGGTGCTAACAGGTAAGCAACGGGCAAGCATTAATTACGCAAAAAAAGACCTTATCAGAGCCAACCACAAGGCATCTAATGCTGAAATGAAGCTCTTTGTGGCTGATGAAGATGGGAATGGTAACAGCATTGTCGACAATCAAACGAGTAACCACGTGGCAACAACTTCATATTCAGAAGGTGAGGTGCAAAGGGCATTAACTGTAATACCAATGGCATTCCAAAAGACAACAGCCAAGTACCTTGTCGAGGTACTTACAGAGGGAGAAGGGGTATTCAAACAACGCCACAATTGGACGACCAGCTACTTCAACAAGCAGATGAAACAATGGGTTAAAACCGCCAAGGAAGGCAATGCCCGCAAAAAGCTGGATGGGTTATTGAAATCCGACTCTCAAATCCAAGCCGAAGAAAACAAAGCCATGGCAGTCACATTCTTGCAGATGGTCGACGAGGAAGCACCAAATGACTGGATTATTAACTGGTTGCAACAATCGATTGAGAACCCATTTTTTTACCCAGCATGGGACGCCGTGAAGTACCAAGGTATCTTACTCAAATACGGCTTTTCAACACAAGCCTCACGAAAAGAGGCATACAGGTTTATCAACAAATTGAACGAATTAATTTAACAACAACAGCAACAGAGCCATCCGAATAACATCGGGTGGTTTAAGTATGAAAGGAAGTACCAGATGATGGAACCAAAAGTCACAGTATCACAACTTGCCCAAGTCCAAGTTAATGCATCGAGGGAACTTGATAAGTACAATGCGAAAATCCATGAAGAGTTAACCACAATGAAAGATGAATTGAACCACAGTATTACCGATGAGGTCAATCAGTTAAGAACTGAAATGAGGTCACAACTCACCCAGAGCATGGCCGACAACATGGCTTATACAGATTCACGAACTGCACCAGCTGAACCGAAGCAAGTAACAAAGCAAACCGGTGGCACTTTATCGATAACCACCAAGGGCGACACGACCACCATCACAGCAACCGATGGCAATGGTCAATTAATTGGTAAGATAACCCAGACCCCAACCAGCACACGCTTCGAGGGTGACAAGCTCATTTTAAATGATGAACCCAAGGTGACAAATGGTGATATCAGGAAGACGCTTAAATGCGAAGTCGATGGTAAAGATTTTCCACTGCGTTATTGTTAAGGAGGTATGCTGATGAAAATGCATCGATGTAATTGGCTCAACTGCCATGAGCTAATCCCAGTCGACAAGAAGTTCTGTTCCATTCATGAGATTGCAAATATGAAACAAAGGGAGCATTACCAGCGAGAGTTACAAGATAACATCAAGGGCACCATGCGAGAGAGACATGATAATCAGGTATCACAACAGCGCTACAATGAGACCAGGTCAGAAGCAGACGTGGCTTTCTATCATGGCAAACGATGGGTACACACCGCCAACTACATCAGAAAGAGAGATGGTTACCAGTCAGCCATAACAGGTAAGGTACTTGGCGACAATGATACCCAAGTCGACCACGTTGTTAAGCGGAGTCTGTTACCACCTGACGAATGGTATGACCATGACAACCTTTGGTTACTCAGCAGACGAGAGCATCAAATCAAGTCGACCATTGAACGCAAGATGATTAAGGAAGGTAAGAGCGATGTGTTACGTCACCTCAGTAAGGACTGGTGGCGCAAGGTCATCAAGGAACGATTGGGCGAGTAATGCATGATGGTCTAAGGTACTAAGCCATGCAGGTACTAAGCCATAAGCAGGTAAGGCATGATGGGTTAAGGACTGGTGGTAAGCAGGTAAGGCATGTCAGTAAGCCATAAGCAACCGAGACCAAAGGCAGTCATAAGCCTGTCATGATGGGATTTAACAGGTACCATGTCAAAAGTTAGTATCGGGTTACGTTATTAAGGTGTAAGGGAAATGGTGAGCCAAACAGCTAACGAATAAGCCGTTGCAAAGTCGACGCAATTTGACACCCACTTCAAAATAATCTTGTGAAACATCATTCTCATAAAAGTCTTACAAACCCCGCCCTGTCAACGTTTTAAGAGGATAACTAGCACAACGAATTGGAACGATTTTCAAAAAATACGTTTACAATTTGGTCAAAGTGCCTTTTGCCCCCTTGCTTTGAGGCGGAAACGTTGATATAAAGGCAGTCTTAAACGATATCTTGACGGCAATGGGTGCTAAAAAGTGCTGACTTTGCTTACTTACCATTTCCCATGTCATTTGACCTCCTATCTGATTGACAATAACATTAAAAATAAAAACTGACTCTTGTTGGTACCATTTCCCCCAATGGCTACCGCAGGGGTCTTTTTTTGTACCCAAATAAAAAATAAGAAAGAGAGCAAACCCATGCCAAGAAAAACCAAAGCAAATATCAACTCAGAACGTTCTGAGCAACGACAACACACGGAGCAATTACACGAAGTCAATGATAAGGTTGATAAGTTACAGGAAACTGCCCCAAGGCATTTATCAGGTGAAGCCTCGAGGCTCTGGCACGTACTTGTACCACAATTAAACAAGTCCGGACTTGTCACATCAATCGACCGCACGAGTTTAGAAGCCTACTGCATTGCCTACCAGCTACTCAGGAAGTCATATGATGATATCAAAGAACATGGTGCCACCTATACAACGGACAGCGGGCGAATGTACAAAAATCCCAGTGTTGACGTCCTATCTGATAACATGCAAAAAATGAAAACCCTTGGTGGGGAAATAGGACTAACACCGCAGTCAAGGTCAAATCTGGTCGACACCATGACAGACGATGGGTCAGAAGATTTCAAGGATATCATGGCTCAATTCGGAGGTAAGTAATGGACTTATCAGCAATTGATTTAACCAAATTTGACGATGTATTCGATAAGTACCCAGATGACCCAACAGTTACTTACTCCAGAGCTGTCTTATCAGGCGATAAAGTGGCTGGTGACTTAATTCAACGGGCTTGTTATCGGCAACTGCTGGACTTAAAACGGCAGTGGACGGATGATGATTTCCCTTATGAATACAACCAAAAGCGAGCAATGGCAGTTATCCAATTTGGGTCATTATTGCGTGATTTAAACACAAATGAGCCCTTTGTGTTGGCACCTTATCAACAATTCATTGTTGGACTGTTGGAGGGTTGGGTTGACCCACGTCAAGCGGGTGCAAAAAGGTTTGACCGTGCAGTTATCTCGATGGCAAGGGCGAATGGGAAGACCGCTATTATGGCAGTTCTGGCACTTTATAATTTCCTGTTTGGTAAGCCAACGCATAACCGTCAATTGGCAGTTGCTTCTGCTGATACCAGCCACGCAGAAGCCCTATACAGTTATATGCGCAGTCAATGGCAAGCATTAAAAAAAGACAGATTCTCAGCAGTCCAAAAACGGCTTAAAGTCGAGGATAATAAAATGCAGATGGTTATACCCTCACAAGCCACCTTGATGCGTAAGCTATCAGGACAATCAGCACCGAGTGATGGAGTCGGCCACTTTTCTTATGCCATTGTTGACGAGTACCATCTATTTCAAGACCGTGCTTTTATTAATTCAATTACATCAGGGCAAGCCTTTATGCCTTATTCCCAAATCGTGTTTATCTCAACGGCAGGGGTCGACTTGCGGAGTCCCATGTACCAAGATTACAAGCGGTTCAGCAAGCTATTCGAAGAGGAGCATTATACCGATATTGACAACATTCTGTTCCTGTTTTGGCAACAAGACGATAATGACGAGGTTGACGACCCCGCAACATGGATAAAAAGCAACCCATTGTTTGAGTTACCAGAGATGCGCCAATCAGCCACCAGTAAGCTACTTGCTGAACGTGATGAGTTAAGGGCGACGGGTAAAATCAATGACTTTATCACCAAGAACATGAACCGCTTTGTGAATGCCAAAGATGACGCCTTTCTTACTGCTCAGCAGATTGAACAAACAGTTATCTCAGCAGATGACTTTGATATTGATGGTCGGGAAGTATTTATCGGACTGGACTTCTCAGCAACCAATGACGATTTTTCAGTGGGGTTTGTTTTTCCTTATACTGACGATGATGGCGTCCACAAGTACCACCTGTACGGGCATTATTTCATACCGTGGGAAAAAGCTGGCAGTATCACTAACAAATCAAAGCAGGATGGTATCAATTATGAGCATTCCCAAGAGCTGGGCTTTAGTACCATCAGTACCGACCCATTCGGGCAGGTAAACCAAGAACAAGTTTTCTGGTGGCTCAATGAGTTCATTGAATTGCACCAGTTAAATGTGCAAGCATTATTGTACGATGCGTGGAACAGCAAGTCTTTTATTGAAAAACTTGACGAGGTATTCCCCGAGATAATGAGTATTCCAGTTAAGCAGACGATACCTCAGCTGTATGAGCCAACCAAGTTCTTACGTGACGGCATCATCAGGGGTCAAATAACCACGTTTGATGATGAGGTTATGGCGATTGGGCTATCGAATGCGATTACAGTCGGTAACGTGTCAGGATATAAAATTGACAAGAACAAAAATACTGCCAAGATTGACGTTGTTGACTCACTAATTGATGCCCTGTATGAGGGGATGTATTGGTTTGACAACTTTTCGAATATTGAACCACCAAAAAAGAAATCAATGTTTGATGGTATGAGTGCCGAGCAAATTGACGAGTATTACAAGAACATCACATTTTAACTGATTACAATTGTAATCACGTGTGTTATAATTAACACATCAAGTAAAGTGAGGTGATAGGTATGGCAACTTTATCTGTTCGTATTGATGATAATTTACGTGATGCGATAGCTAAATCAGCGGACTTCGAAGGTATAACAACAGCTGATTATATTCGTGAGACGTTGGCAGAACGTGTACAAGATGAGCAAGACTATAAGGACGCAATTGCAGTGTTAAACGAAAATAATGAAACAGTACCAGCTGATGAAGTTATTAAGCAGGTATTCGGATAATGTATTATTGGGAGTTTGACAAAAAAGCTTACAAAGAATTTTTGAAGTTAGACCAGCAAGTTCAACGAAGAATTGTTAAATATCTACAAGAAAACATTAAAGGTACAGATAACCCAAGACGCTTAGGCAAAGCCCTTGAAGGTGAGTTACAAACATTGTGGCGTTACCGAGTTGGTAAGTACCGTATTATTGCTGATATTCAGGATAAAAAGTTTAAAGTACTTGTGGTTAAGACAAGTAAGCGTGATGACGTGTACCATCAAAAATAATTAATTGAGTTCTCTTAACTGAGGGCTCTTTTTTTTATACCATAAAATCAATTTGTTGTACACACTGTTCAAAAAGTTAGTATGCAACCACGTTATTACTACTGAGAGAACAAAGCATTTAAATATTAAAAGAAAGGAGAGCTAACAAATGTTGATGAAGTTATTACCATTTACGTTATTCATGGCGGGACTGATTGCTTTTAATGTTGCCTTTTATTTCTGGGCATTGATTGCCGGCTTAATCGTCACAGGATTATCACTTATCTTTGTCGGCCTACTATTTGGGCAAGCAATTCAGGAAGTTAATAAGCTTAAGGGTGACCAATAATGAGCTTATTTTCAAATTTATTTGGCGTTGAGGAAACTCGCACAAGTATCTCAGCGGGTTCAACTTTACCCTTTATTATTACCAATGGGACAGCCACACCCAATCATTTAATTGATGCAAGTGTTGCCTTAAAAAACAGCGATTTATATGCCGTAACCAGCCTTATCAGTGCTGATATTGCGGGTGCAAAATTTCAAGGTAATTCCCCAATGATACAGCTGTTAAATAACCCCAGCAAAGACGTACCCAGTTACAGCTTCTGGCAAACATATTTACTGAACCTGTTGCTATCAGGTAATGCAATCGCAGTTATCAAGCGTGAAAAGGGTATACCAGTCGCATTGTTACCTGTTAACCCAGCCAATGTCACAATTAATCAAGATGATGTGACCAAGATTATTACCTATCACATTAACGATACTAATATCACTGGTGTATTTAATCAGCAAGACATTATTCATACTCGCATCATGGCATATGGTACGAATTACATTGATAGCTTACTGGGACATTCACCACTTGAGTCCTTAACGCCCGAGTTACAACGCCAATCAGAGGCTAATAAGCTCAGTCTGGCAACGATGACAAACGCTATTGCACCCACTGGGTTACTTAAGCTACCAGAAGCAGGGCAAATGTCCGAGGAAACTAAAGAGTCGGTTCGCAAAAAATTCGAAAGTGCCAACTCAGGTGATAATATTGGTCGCACCATTATTCTTGATGAGACCGCCTCTTTTAGTACCGTATCAATTAATGCAGATGTGGCGAAGTACCTAACCAGTATTGACTGGGGTCGCACGCAAATCGCTAAAGTATTCGGGGTGCCTGACTCATATCTTAATGGGCAAGGTGACCAACAAAGTTCACTGGATATGATTTCAGCTCTATACGTTAATGGGTTAAATCGATATATTGAACCCCTTTTGGCAGAACTTAATTACAAGCTGGGTGGTGGTATCAATCTTGACATGCAGTCAATTACTGATTACTCAGGCAAAAAGTCAATTACCAACCTTATTAACTTGGTGCATGAAGGTATCGTATCAACTGATGAGGCTCACCAGCTATTACAAAAGAGGGGGCTTATTTAATGGAGACAGAATATAGAGCCGTTGCCCTTGATAATGCTGAGATACGCTCATCACAACAAGCGGGTTTTATTGGTGAAGTTGCAGGTTATGCGATTGTTTGGGACACACCCAGTACCAACTTACCATTTACGGAAGTTATCCAAGCGGGTGCCCTTGATGATGTTGATACGAGTAAGACACTGGCATTATTTAACCATGATTTTGCTGACGTACTTGGACGAGTTGACGCAGGTACGTTAAAACTGACGATTGACCATACTGGCTTGCATTTCATACTTCAGATACCTGATACGACAGTGGGGCACGATGTGTACACGCAAATCAAGAACGGCAATCTTAAAGGGTTGTCATTTCGATTTACTGTCGCCCCAGGCGGTGAGCATTGGAAGCAACTAAATGGTAAGCCAACCCGAGTTATATCAAAAATTGCCACGATGCGAGAAATATCAATTGTATCAGTGCCCGCATATGATGGCACCAGTGTCGAAGTAACTCGCAGTTTTAAAGAATTTACCAAGACCCAACAATTGAAACAAAAGGTATTAATTGCCTTACAGACGTACGAGGACATTTAACCGATGCCCTCTTTTATTTAACGAAAGGAAACCAATGGCAAAACTTGACCAATTAAACGAAGCCTTGGCTGGTAAGAAATCAGTGTTAGCTTCAAAGATTGAAGAGGTTCGTGCTGGTGCTGAAGACGAAAATACAGATATCGCCGATGTACAAGCTGGCATGGATGCAGTAAAAGAACTGGAAGCCGATATTAAGACCCTGTCAGAGCAAATTAACACGCTCACAGAGGCACTTAACTTACCGGTCGACCAAGAAGCTGATGATGGTGATAAAACGCCTGAGGGAGCCTCGGAGACCCCTCAAACAGCAGATAAAGACGAAGAAAAGCGTGATGATGATGATGAGGGTGATATTGTTGATGACACCCCTATCGACGACGGTGGTGACATTGCAGACGATGATGCCCCTGAGGACGCTGAAGAAATTAACTCAGCAGATAAGCAGGACGCTAAAGAGGAAAAGCGTTCAGAATTTAATGGAGATATGGAAAACATGCAAGTAAAAATTGGTGATAACTTAGATGCATTCGAAGCATTCTTAAAGTCTGGCGAAGTCCGTGATGGTTTAACAACTGCCGAGGGTGGCGTTATTATTCCAAAGCAAATTTTGGACATTCAAAAGGTACCAACCGACCCAACGCAATTGGCATCATATGTTAATCGGGTAGCTGTATCAACTGGTGTCGGCGTGCTACCAGTGTTGGCAAAGAACACAGCCCGTTTAGCTACTGCTGAAGAGTTGGCTGAAAACCCAGAAATTGCAAACTTGAGTTTACAAGAGGTTGACTATAAGGCAAAGACATATCGTGGTGTATTGCCTGTATCAATGGAAATGTTGCAAGATGCGCCTGAAATTGAAGGGGTCGTATCAACATATGTCGCAGAAGCTAAGGCATTAACTGAGCAATATAAGATTGGTGAAGTGCTACAAAAAGCCCCAGCCGTAGCTGTTGCAGGTGTGGACGACATTAAGGACGCCTTTAACCACGACTTATCAAATTACAACCGTATGTTTGCCGTTTCAGAGACATTCTTTGCTGAAATTGATAAGTTAAAGGACGCTGACGGACGTTACTTGTTACAAGACTCAATTACAGCTCCATCAGGTAAGGCATTGTTGGGTGCTCCAGTAGTCGTTGTACCTGATGATGTTCTGGGTGAAGCTGGTGAAGCTAAGGCATTCGTTGGAGATATCAAAGCCTTTGTTATTGAAGCATTGCGCTCAGATGTCTCAGTTGAGTGGCAAGATGATGACTTGTTTGGTAAGAAGCTTGCTGTTGCATTACGTGCCGACTTCCAATCAGCAGACACACACGCCGGAAAGTTCTTGACTTTTCAAGCGAGTAAAGGCTAAACCAGCCGTTAAGAAAGTAACCGCTAAGGTTAAGGAAGCACAAATTGATGCAGAATAGGGAGGGTCAATGTCAAAGTTCGATTTATTAAAAGATGGTAAGGCAGTTCAATCTGGTGTTGACTCACCTATCACAATCGCAGGGTTAGCACCCAACACAACTTATACCGGTTATGCGGTGGCTTATGCAGGTGAAACAGAAGGTACACCCGTACCCGATTTCAAAACGTTAGCACAAGCAGTTACAGGGGTCTCACTTGATAAGACAGCCTTAACGCTTGATGTAGGTGCTTCAGCAACGCTTAAAGCAACCGTTGCCCCAACAGATGCCACTGACCAAGCCATTACATTTAGCTCAGCAGATGACACGATTGCAACAGTTGAGGCTAAGACAGGTAAGGTAACTGCCGTTAAGGCTGGTACGGTTGCCATTAATGTTGTCACACGTGACCAAGCTAAGAAAGCAACCGCAAATGTGACGGTTAAGACACCAGTGGTTAATGTCACAGGTGTATCAGTTGATGCAAATGAGGTCTCAGTTGAAGAGGGTGCCTCAGTCGCCGTTAAGGCAACGGTTGCCCCAGCAAATGCAACAGATAAGACGGTTACTTGGAAATCAGGCAATGCTGAAACAGCCACAGTCGATAACAACGGTAATATCACTGGTGTTAAGGCTGGTACGGTCAATGTGGTTGTTACAACCAAGGACGGTTCTAAGACAGCAACTGTCGCTGTTACAGTAACCGCAAAGCCAACTGAATAAAGAAAGGGGTGTGACCAATCATGGCATTAATTACCGCCGACCAATTGGCTGATGAGTTGCATATTGATAAGACGGATGAGGAGTTGACCACGTTACACACGTTGATTACTGACACCGTGTCGCTACTTACTAACGCAATTGGCTCAGGGTTATCGGCTGATGATGTACTGGCGGTCGCACCTCAATTCAATCGGTTAGTGAGTTCAGTTGCCACATCGCTTTATTACGATAGAGCTTTTTCAGATGGATACAGCCATGGTCAAATGATACTGCTTCAGCAAATCACTGGCATTGTTGATATAAAGGGGGTTCAGCATGTTTAAACCCTCTGATTTTAACAAAAAGGTGACACTGGGCGCAGTTGAGTCGGTTAAGAATGAACATACTGGGGCAACTTCAAAAGAGTTTGTACCCAAGGTAACTTTATGGTATGCCCCTAAGAAACGTACCTTTAACCAGCAGTACCAACTAACTGGGACAGAGTTGGAGCATTCTTTTTTGATTGCTGTACGACATAATCCAGCCGTTGCTGAATATCTAATGGCAAAGATTAGCGATACCAAGTACGACGTGATTAATTACAGTTCAGATGATGCTAATGCCGTGATAACGTATGACTTCATTACCTTGAAACGGAGGGCATAGCGATGGTAAAAGTATCCTTTGAACAAGCGTTACAAAACATTGTTGACGATGCCAAAGCAATCACAACCGACTTGGAGTTAAAAGACCAAGCGAAGGTTACAAAAGCAGGTGCTGATGTATTCGCTGATGAGTTGGAAAAGATGTACCACGATAACCATTATCGTAACCGCATCACTGGCGAAAACCCCCACTTGGCGGATAGTGTTATTTCACAGGATACCAATGTGGATGGTCGTAAGGACGGTAGTTCAATAGTCGGGTTTGAAAAAGAGAAGGCATACATTGCCAACTTTATCGAGAATGGTACCCGATTTCCCATGTACTCAAAGGCAGGGTACAACTATAAGCATCCTGGTGAAGTTGCGATTAATGGTGATAAGGCCATTAATAAATTACGCAATGACCCACAAGTTAAAGAAAAAATGTTGAATGCAGAAGCTCAGGCTTACAAGAAAATCATCGAAAGGAAGAGTAAATGACACCAGTGAATAGCATACAAAACGTGGTCTCACAGACTTTTCCCAATTTTCAAGTATTTACGGACAGCATACCTGAAGAGCACATCAATGATTACGCAACCACACAAATCTTAATCAAAGAGACCCAGTCAGATATAGACGAAACGGGTGATATGACGTTTAATGCTGTGCGAGTTGGTGCAGATGTGCAACTGTTTTATGGCACAGACCTGACAGAAGATATGTTGCTGGTGGAAATAAAGCTGATGAAAGCATTAGAAAAAGCAGGGTGGACGATTGGTTACAGCCAACCACGATACCTTGACTTGTCAAATACTGAGACACAACAAACAATCAAAGTGATATCAATTAACAAAATAATGACATTGGAGGAGTTAGGCTACACAGCTTAACCCCTTTTAAATAGGAAGGAAAATAAAATTACATGGCACAAGTTGGACTAAAACATACGTATCTGGCTTTAATCGACAAGGATACAAATAAAATTATTTCAGGTGAAGCAGGGTTATCAGACTCAGGGCTTTACATCTCAAATTCAAAAGACTTAGGTACTAAGTCAGCAAACATTACCAATATCGCTACTGCTGGACAAGCGGTATATGGTGATGACGGGCAACAAGATACGACGAAATCAAAGTCATTCCCATCTGTTGCAGGTGTCTGGAACAACTTGCCTTGGGACATCAAGGCTAAGGTATTAGGACGTGTCAGCGATGGTAAGGGAGGTTATGTGCAAAGTTTGGACTTGCCAAGAGTAGCTTTAATTGTTGAGTCAAGCTCTCTTGACCGCCAAAACTCATACTTCTATGGCTTCTCAAATGGTCAAATGATTGAGACAGCATTGAATTTGCAAACAGACACCAATACTGAAGTACGTGTTGATGACTCATTGACTTATCAATCATTTGGTAATGACGACTGGAACGGACAAGGTATTAAAATCTTCTATTCTGGCGATGACTCATTTAAGAAAGAAGATATGTTAGCCGAAGTATTTGGTGGTTATTCAGCGAGTAACCCCAAAGCCTAAGGTCACAAACGTTACTCCAAAGGTTAAGGAAGCAACAATTGACGCTCAATAAGCCAATTCGAATGGGGTGAGAAGCCCAATACCTCGGGGGAGGTCAGTAAATAGCTTACTGGCTTCCTCTTTTTTTATGTCAAAAAACAAAGGAAAAAATAATTATGAATATCAAAGTAGAACAACTTGCAAAGAAGCCATTTGAAGTTAAGGGCTCAGTTAAGAACTTGAAGAAAACATACGCATTCCAAAAATCAATGGCGGAAATGGAAACAGTAACCGAAGACCATGAGGGTCTGGAAGTATTCGATGCCATGACCGAGATGTTAGACGAATTAATCGAATATTTAACCAGCACACTGCATTTATCAGATAAGCAAATTGATACCCTTGAAGACTTGGAACAACAAGAGGTTATCAATATTGCGCAATACGTTGCGATGCGCATTATGGGTATGTCAGACAAGGATATTACAGCGACTCTTGAAGAGACCACTGGCGAGGGTTTAGCAGTAGCCCAAGAGAACGAATAATTACGTACAATAACCGCCTGATGGATATGCGGTTATTCGAAAAAGATGCCTTACAACAATTGCATTGGTCACTTGATGATATTGATGACACTGATTATGAAGAGCTCATGGCGGTTCTATCAGCAGATGAAAATAACAAGATGGTCGACCCTGCAGAGTTAGCAAGGCAATACATGGGGTGAAAGGGGGTTAACAATTGGCGAAAAAACAAGTTGATGAGATACAAGCCTCGAAGATTACGATTGACGAAACCAGTGCCGTCGAGTCAATTAATAAATTGGAACATGCGGTTAAAGGTGCTACCAACGAATGGCATCAAATGGAGTCCCAGTTAAAGCGCTCTGGTGATGAGGTTGGTGCCTCAGAGGCCAAGTATAAAGGACTGTCGGCAACTGTTGAAAAGCAAGAGAGCGTCCTTAATGCCTTACGTGATGCACAAAGTAAAGTCGACCGTGCAACTGAGTCGGGCTCAAAGCTGTATGACCAGTATGGTTCAGATATTGCTAAGGCAGAACGCAAATTAACAAGTTTGGTCGGTCAGCAAGAAAAGGCAAAGCGAGCTTACGAACTGCAAGAGTCGGGTATTAACTCGCTCAACAAGGAAATTAAGCAGAACAGCCAAGAGCTGGATTCAAATGTTGAACGCTTAAAAGCTGAGGGTAAGCAGTATGAAGCCAACGAAGTTAAGCGAGATGGTTTAAATAAAACCATTAAGCAACAAACTGAGCTGTATGAAAAGCAATCAGCTGAGTTAAAGCGTATGACGGAAGCAGGTGACGCTTCTGAGACAGCTCTAAGTAAGCAACGCACGGCATTAAACCGTACAGGTAAAGAGCTGGCTGAGAATAAGCATGATGTCTCAGAATTGAACTCAGAGTTAAGGCGTACCAGTCCCAACCCGTTTGTTAGATTAACGGAGAAAATCAAGGGTACTAATAAGCAAGCCACCAAGACCCATTCTATCTTCAAGGCAGTCTTTACTGCCTCAATTTTATCGAATGTAGCAAGTTCTGCATGGACGAGCATGACCATGCACATCGGTGACGCTGTTAAATCAGGTAATGAATATCTGGAACAGCAGGACAAGATGAATGCCCAATGGAAAACCTTGGCTGGTAGCGATAGCGGTGCCAAGTCGATGGTTAAGGGTATTAACGAGTTGGCAACCTCTGCCCAGAATTCGGCTGAGATGGTTAACGGGTTGGCTTCCCAGTTTTACGCTGTCGACAAGAACAAAGACCATGTACTTGCCTTATCAAAAGCAACCTTGACATTACAAGATGCCTTTGGTGCTTCCGATGACGCTATCCAGAATTTTGGTCAGCAATGGTCGCAGATGATGGCTAACGGTAAAGTATCGGCTCAGGATTTCATGAGTTTCACTAATGTGTTCCCAGCCTTAAAGCCTGCCTTACTTGATTATGAAAAAGACGTCACACACAACTCCAGTCTAACCATGAAGCAATTAAACGACATGATTAGTCAGGGTAAGATTTCATCAGAGACGATGAATAAAGTACTGGAAGATACCGCTAAAAAGAATAAGGAAGCCACTAAGAATTTTGGGGCAACTATTCCAGGTATGACCCGTACTATTACCTCAACCATGCCTAAGCTGATAGGTGAGATTGAGAAACCATTTTACAAGATGAAGAACCCGCTTGTCAGTTCGATTTCGACATGGGTCACGGATAAAAATACTACCAAAGAATTTGGTAAGCTTGGTAAAGCCTTAACGCAGACATTAAGTGATATCACCGAAGCATTTGGTGGCAATAAGTTGGATGCTGGTAAGGTATTGGACGGTGTCTTACAAGGCTTAACCAAATCGGTGCAACAGTTGGGTAAATGGACGAAGACTCACAAGACTGATATTAAAGAGTTCTTCAGTAACTTTAAAGAAAAGTCAGCCGATACGATTAAGGTACTGGGGTCAGCATTGCAAGCCTTTGCCACGATAACCACACCAATCATTAAATTGATGGCGGAACATCCAAAAGTTGCAGGTACCTTTATTGCTGGTTTCATGATAGCTAACAAGCTCACGGCACCAATCGCCATGATGGGCGCTATGAGCAAGGCTACCAAGGGTATGTATGATTCCTTTAAGGACAGTGACGGCATTGCACACAAGGGCTTAGAGAAGCTCTCAGATGCAGTTAAAGCGACTGGGCGAGGTATTAAGCGAGGGTTGAAGTTTACAGCCTCAATTATTACCAAGGGAGCCAAAGCAACCTTTTCTGCATTAGGCACTGCTGTTAAAGCGACTGGGCGAGGTATTAAGCGAGGGTTGAAGTTTACTGCCTCAATCGTTACCAAAGGGGCTAAGTTAGCCATGACTGGACTGGTCAAGACGGCTAAAGCCACAGGTAAGGGTATTAAGCTGGCATTCAATTTCTTAAAGGCGAACCCGTTAATTTTGTTGGTAACAGCAATAACAGCGGTTGTCGTTGCCTTTACCGAGTTGTACAAGCATAACAAAAAGTTCCGCAATTTCGTTAATAGTCTGGTCAAATCAGCAAAAGAATTTGCAGGTAGCGTTGTTAAGTGGTTTAAGAATGCATGGAACGGGATAACCAGCAGTTGGAACAAGTTTAAAAATAGTCTGAATAAAGCATGGCACAGCTTCATGAATGCTATTGCTAAGGCATGGAGCACATGGCTTAACGGACTTAAGAAAACATGGACGACTGCATGGAACCTCATAACCAGTGTCTTCAGTAAGATATGGAAAGGCATGCAGAAGTTATTTATTTGGTATTTGAACAACTTCAAAAAGAACTTTACCAATGTACTGAATACCTTAAAGAAACTTTGGACAACGGCATGGAACGCTATTTCTAAAGTCTTCAGCAAGGTCTGGAACGGCATTAAAAAGGTCTTCACCAACATGGCTAACTGGTTGAAAAAGACCATGTCAAGCATGCTAAGCAGTATCAGCCGTACATGGAACCGCTCATGGGGTGCGATAAGTAAATTCTTTAGCAACACTTGGAACAGCATGAAGCGAATTGGACATGATGCTATTTGGAGTATCAAGAACACATTTGATAACGTGCTTAACAAAATAAAGAACTCGTTCAGTAACACATGGTCAGCTATTAAAAAGGGCTTTAAAAAGATGTGGGACGGCATGAAGACCCTTGCCAAGGACGGTATTAATGCGGTCATCAAATTGCCTAACAAAGGTATTGATGGTATCAACGGCTTGATACATGATTTTGGTGGCTCAAAACATGCGATTGGTCATATTCCAACAGTACACTTTGCAACTGGTACAGGTGTGTTGAACCAAGCCCGTAAAGCAATCGATAAGCCAACACTGGCAGTTCTAAACGATGGGAATGACTCGCCTGAGACCAATAACCAAGAAATGTTGGTACACCCAAATGGTGCTTCTGAGCTAGTTGAGGGTCGTAACACACAACGCATCTTGGCACCAGGTACAGAAGTCTTGTCAGCCTCAGAAACAGCGATGTTAATGGGCATGAAACCAGTTCACTTTGCAGGTGGTACCGGCTGGTGGTCAAGTATTAAGAACTTGGCTGGTGGTGTTGGACGTATCGCAGGTAACGCATGGTCAGGACTTAAGAATGGTGTTAAGAAATTCACTGAGATGTTTAAGTTTATCACCAATGCGGTCGCTCATCCTGTTAAGACCTTAGAGGGCAAATTTAACCCACAAGCCAAAGGGTTACCTGGTATCTTCACTGATATCGGAGCTG
Source organism: Weissella sp. ESL1139 (assembly GCF_058506735.1). Taxonomy (NCBI): domain Bacteria; kingdom Bacillati; phylum Bacillota; class Bacilli; order Lactobacillales; family Lactobacillaceae; genus Weissella; species Weissella sp. ESL1139. Next base: position 1,080,611 of record NZ_CP196375.1, on the reverse strand, counting down.
GTTTCTTTAAGAAATCAAAGAACCAAGCCAAAAGCTGGTGGAAGACCTTATGGGCAATGGCAAATGAGGCTTCTGAAGCAGGTGCTGATGGTGGTTTCAAAGGTAATGACTACCGTTGGAAGAACCGAGGGGCTGACAGTGGTTCTGACCCGTTTGGCTATTTTTTTAAAGAATGTGTCAGTTTCGTAGCGAGTCGCCTTGCTAACTTAGGGGTCTCATCAAGCAAATTCAGTCACTTAGGTGATGGACGTGATTGGGTAAATGCCCCTGTCAGGCATATGAGCAAGCCAAAGGTTGGTTCTGTTGCCGTATATGGTGCCGGTTCTGAATTTGGTAATCACGTCGCTATGGTCACAGGTGTGCAGGGTAATAAGATTTCTGGTGAAGAATATAACTGGAACAACAACCATGCTTATCACACGTACCGCAATCGTAACGCATCAGGAGCCACAACTTTCTTGGACTTTGGCTTAAGCGGTGGGTCAAATACCCCTGCTGTTAAGACCAATAGCCCACTGGCAAAGCTCATTAAAAAGCAAACTGGTGGCATGTTCAACTGGATTAAGAAATTTATCGCCCCTCTTAACGACAGTGAGTCGGGTGGGGTCGATGGTAACGTCCAGTCATGGTCTGATGATGTCAAGAAAGCATTGTCAAAGTTAAACTTGTCAACATCAAGCTCAATGGTGCAAAGAGTATTGCGTCAAATCAATACCGAGTCTGGTGGAAACCCTAAGGCAATTGGGGGCACTGATGGTTTGGCTGATGGACGTGCCACTGGTTTGATGCAAGTTAAGCCAACCACGTTTAGCGCTTATGCCTTAGCTGGTCACAATAATATCATGAATGGTTATGATAATTTGCTGGCTGGTTTGAATTATGCAAAGCACCGTTATGGCTCAAGCCTGTCATTTTTGGGAAATGGTCACGGTTATGAAAATGGCGGTATCATCTCGACCCACGGCTTGTATGAGGTAGCTGAAAAGAATATGCCTGAAATGGTTATACCTTTATCAGCTGAGAAGCACTCACGAGCTAACGAATTGCTGGCAGAGGCGAATACCCGCATTAATGGGCAAAACGACCAGAACAGCCTATTGCAACAACTGTTATCAGCTGTACAAGGTAACGCTGGCGGGGACACTTATGAGATTAACATTAACGTTAATGCCGATGTGACCCCAACGACTTTACAGAAGATACAAAAAGCTGTTGAAGATGGTATCACACGTAAGACCAACGCTAAGAAGAGGGCGTTCGGTTAAGAAAGGACAAGAGATATTGGAAGTCGGAAGTTTCGTATTAGGTCACCAGTTGACGAGTGACCAATTAAACGCAAAAATTTTAAATTACCCCATTGCGACAATACCCGAAAAACGTATTACGCAAAACACAAGCCCTGTTGGTATTGACAGGGCTCTTTTATTTGATGATGGGGCTTATAACAATCGTCAAATTGATTTAACACTTGGGTTTGAGGGAGCAAGTGCTGAAGCCAATATTCGTAAGTTCATGGCACACCTCGATACTGGGAAGTATGAAGATTTCATCATGTATTCAGACCCCGATTATACATACCAGGTTGCCCGCACAGAGGCTTCTAAGATGACCCGCCCCAGTTATTCAGCTGGGTATCGGGAACTCACCATAACGCTTAATGTGGCGCCTTACAAGTACTTGAAGTCAACGGGTAATATCGCAGTACCAGCGGGGGACAGTGTGACGATTAACAACCCAACGAATTACCCCAGTAAGCCAATTATTACCATTACTGTCAAAGGGGAGACGGTACTAACGGTCAATGGTAAGAAGCTGAGCATGAAGAATGTGCAGTCAAATATCATTATTGATGCTGATTTACAAGACGCTTATCACATCGAGGGGAGCACGTATGTGAATGATAATAACTTAATCAGTGTGGGGGCTTATCCAGTTCTGAAGGCAGGTAATAACACGGTGCAATTAAGTAATGGTTCCGCAACAATTGAAACGAGGTGGCGCACGATATGATACCGATTTTATACAAGTCGGATGAGGTTGATTTTTATGATAACGGACTGGGGGCACTGCCTGAGTTATATGAGGCAGATGTACAAGAGCAACGCAATGGGTTGTTCACCTTAACCGCAAGTTACCCCGTATCTGGCAAGCGGTATAAAGATATTGAAGTTGGTCGTATCATTCTGGCCAAACCCAATCAAAATGATGATGCCCAAGCGTTCCGTATCGTAAATACCGAGTTGGATATTGCTGGTTACTCAATTAAGATTGAAGCCGACCATATCACGTATGATTTAACCCACAACATGGTTAAGAAAGTCCATTTACAGGGTAATGGGCAAAATGCCATGACGCACTTGCAGGAAGCTACTGTCGTACCACACATGTTCACTTTCATCTCTGATTTACAGCATGAGGGTGATAGCACACTGCAATACGTGAACCCCATGGAAGCCATTGCTGGGACAGAGGGCTCAATCTTACAGATATGGGGTGGTGAGCTTAAACGTGATAACCGTACAGTATCCATGCTTTCGAGGCGTGGGCGTGATAACTTTACCAGCTTCAGACTGGGCAAGAACATCAACGGCTTAACTTACACGGTTGATATGAGTAATGTCGTCACTCGTATTATCCCAACAGTTACCAAGTCGGGTGATGGTGATGATTATTTCATTGCTGGTGATTATGTCGACAGTAAGAACTTGGGTAATTACCCCAACATTTATTTACAACATGTCGACATGGGTGAACAAGTTACCATTGAAGAAAATGAAACAGATGACTCGATTAAGGCAAAAATTGATGCCAAAGCCAAGAATTGGTTCACACAATCAGCAAATACGGGGGTTGATTTACCAGCCGTCACTGTTGAAATTGATGTGACCAGCCTGCGGGACAGTTCAAATTATCAAGCGGAGTTCAGAGACCTTGAAGCCATTGAATTAACGGATACGGTGACCGTTTATGTCCCTGAATTTGGTATCAATGTGCAAGCAGTCGTTAATGAGTTACATTTCGACCCCATGACTGAACGAGTAACCAGCATTGTTGTGGGGACAAGTAAGACATCATTTACCGATGCCAATGCGAACCAATTTAATGCATTAGAAAGCCAAATCAATAAGATACGGCAAGATGCCACCACGGCAATTATCAGTTCAAACGGTAAGAACACGAATTATTACCAAACAAACGAACCCAGCCACCCCAAAGAGGGTGATTTATGGTTTAAGCAAGTCGGTGATGCCACTTACATCATGGTCTTCAAAGATGGCGAATGGGTGGAGTTGGTATCAACCAAAACGGAAGAAATGATTGCCAAAGCCGTTGATGATGCCATTGCAAAAGCCCAAGCATATGCTGACGACTTGAATGACAAGCAGGCAAAAGAGTATCAGGAGTTCCGCACAAAGTATGATAAAGAGCTGGCAGATGCTAAGACTGAACGTGATGACCTCGATAAGCAAATTCAGCAGATTGACACCGATACCAGTGCGAAACTGGCAGAGGCAACCGAGGATAGGCAACGTATCGAGGCTAAAGCGACCAAGCTGGTGACCGATGCAGAAGCCCGAGCTGATAAGCTAATTGGTGATAACACGACTAAAATAACAGCAGTATCGCAGGATATTGACGGTATTACCGAAGTCGTGAATGACCCCGATACTGGTCTTAAAGCAGTGCGAGATTTAGCAAGCGATGGGCAGACGTTAGCTATTTCTGCAACGGATAAGGCTAATAAGGCGCAAAAGGATGCCACGACTGCTATTACCACAGCACAGGGGGTACAAACGCAAGTTACTTCGAATGATGGTGACATTAAGGACTTGCAGACCCAGCAAACGCAAACGGCTAAGCAGGTTACCACTGAAATCGCTGACCGTAAGACTGGCGACAAAAATCTTGAAGTAAGTCTTAAAGATTTAGTATCAACGCAGATTACCAGCGTTACCAAGGAGTACACGTCACTTAATGAGCAGACGGAGCAAAGTTTTAAGTCACAAATTAAGAACGTGACTGACCAACTCAATGATATGGGGCAAGTCAACCAGTTCAATAACAGTGAATTTACACCAGATTTAGAAGGCTGGAATGTACAAGCTGATACGGGTAGTAGAGCGCCATATCGGTCATATGTTTCATACGGTTCGCATGGTATTGGGTTTGATACGACAAATGCGCCTGATAGTACATTTGCGAGGTTATCACAAACGGTTCAGTTACCAAGTACCCGATTGAGTACTGATGTGATGTCCCTATCTTGGCGAGTTAATACTCGTAAGATGGCTCAATATTGTCATATCTGGTTAATTTGGCAGGATGCAAACGGAGCTTCATTAAATCAGAACACCATGGGTAACTGGAACGATACCAACTTAAATCAGTACAACGTGATGAAATGGGAAAACATTTCTATCCCAATTGATGCCAAACAAGTTGATGTTCGTTTTGAAACACGAGAGGGCACGAATGCTTATTTCTTCCAGCCAATGCTTGTATTTGGTTCAACAATTGGCTCATACACGGCTGGTGTTTATAACAATAACAACTTGGTTGAGTCCACTCGGGTGCAGTTGACGAATCTGTTTAAAGACCAAATCACGGACGTTAAGAACGACATCACTACCACATCAACGCAGACTACTAACCAAATCACCAAAGAGGTTAATGACCGCAAAAACGGCGATAGTACACTTAACACCCAATTACGTGATTATGTCGGCACACAAGTAAGCAGTGTCACCAGTGGTTACAAGTCGGCAATTGAGCAATCGGCAAGTGCGGTATTGGCAAGTGTGTCAACGCCCAATCAGCTATTTAACTCCGATTTCAGCCCCGACTTAGAGGGGTGGAATGTAGCCAACAACGGCGCAAATGGGAAGAATTACAACTTCTACCGCAGTTATCTTTACAAGGGCAATACGGTGGTTGGTGTTAATGTCCCAGCTGATGCAGGTAATGACACAACAAAATGGTATTCATACTTTGAGCAAGATGTTGCCGTACCAGGTAACAATGACAGTACAGTGATTTCAATGTCATGGGACGTCCGTACGGTTACCAACACGAATTACACCAGTTTATGGCTGATTTTCAAAGATGCCAACCATAACACCATCGACACTGATTTAAATGTCTTGAAGTACTGGAATGGGAACACCAATGTGTGGACGCACAGGACATTCGATAATGTGGCAGTACCTAAGGAAGCCAAATATGTACGAATTTCGTTCCAGTGTCGAGAGGGCACGAATGCTTACTTATCTAAGCCAATGCTGACTTTTACCGCAAAAGCACAAGATTATATGCCTGGTTCTTACTCAGGTATGAATACACAAACCGTTTTGAAACTTGCAAAAGACAATTGGGCGCTGGGTATCGCAGATAATGCAGGTCGCATTATTTCAGGTATCAATGGGGACACCTCTGGTACAGTCATTCAAGGTAAAAAGTTGGTCATCAACACTGATACCACGATTAATGGTAAAGCATTTATTGATGCCTCTGTTATCAAGAACGCTTCAATCAGTCAGGCGCAAATGGGTAATGCTTCAGTTGGTAGTGCTCAAATCATCAATTTGGATGTTGCTAAATTGTCGGGAAATATTGCCAACTTCATCACGGCGAACATCAATACGTTGAATGCGAAAGTGTTGTATGGTGACACGGGTCATCTTGGGACGACTGATACCGGTCGTGTCATCAACAAGCAAGATAACCATTTACAGTTATCGGCAAAAGGTTTTTACGACAGCACAAACGACCGTGCCCAACTGGAGTTATTGGGTAACAATGACTCTCATATCTCAGCAAATATGAAGGGCTCATTGAATTATTATGGTAATCCGACCGATAAGGGGCATGGGTTGGGTATTCGTTTGAAGTACAACCAAATTCTTGCCATTGACGAAGATGGTGGCTCAAAGATGTTGTACTTGTCGCCTTACCAAGGGGGCGAAGTGCGTGTTACCAGTCGTGATTTACAAGCGTATTACCCAATGCGGGCTTCAAGTTTCAACGCCATGAGTTCACGTTCAGCTAAAAGCGATATCCAGCCCTTCACCGATTGCGCCCTTGATATTGTTAATAACACGAAGGTGCGGACATACGTGAAGAACGATAAGCAAGAAATCGGTGTTATTTCCGATGAGGCTGACCCACGCATGTTAACCGAAGATGAGAACGCTGTTTCACTTTATGACTACACGAGTATCTTATACAAGGCAGTGCAGGAGCTGTCAGACGAAGTAAAGGAGTTAAGGAATGAAGGACAAAATAATCAGTAATTTAGCCGTGGAAATTGCCACGTTGCAAGTTAAGCTTGCGACGGCACAAGCTGAAAATGCTGAATTACAACAACAATTACAAGCCAAGGAAAACGAGGATAAATAACAATGGATATTGAAAAGACAATCGAATTGCGTGCCGAATTAAGGACTGATGATACGGACTCATCAACAACTTACGTGCGTTTCACGGGCTCAATTGATGCCCTTGGTGCTTCAAGTATCAGTTACAGTATCTCATATGGACAAGAACAAGTGTTTGTTGACCATACAACCGAGTTCCGCCAAGCTTTAAGGGACTTCCAAGACCGTGTCTGGAGCGAAACAGACGCATTTTTGGCTGAACTTAAGGCAAGTACTGAAACAGCAGATAATGCAGAAGCAACTGAGGACGATGGCACAGAAGCCAAGTAAGGGGTCACATGGATGGTTTAAATGAGGCGATTGCGGTACTGACCATCATTTCTTTAGCCTGTGGGTTACCATTTATCAAACCATTGTTTAAGATGTGGCAACAGCACAAGCAAGACCGCTTAACCAAATTAATTGATGAGGCAAATCAGCCCCTGATTGATACGTATCACGAACAGCATGTTGCCTTACAAGCGGAGTTGGATGCACTAAAGTCGGCAGAGGTTGCTGACTTGCATAATAAGTTAGACGTATTGGGTAATAATTTGCTCACGAAGCAGAGTATCACCATCGATGAGCTGAACAACTTCGATTATCTGTACAACAGCTATCGTAAGCTTGGGGGTAACGGCACGGGGGAAGTAATTGCCATACATGTGCACAATTTGCCGATAAAAGAAACAGCTGGTAAATCATTCGTCGAGGAAGCACAAGAATTACACGAAGAGAGGGAGCATGAGTAATAATTTAATCAGTTTCGGACAAGCGTTGTGGCAGTCGGGTATTGCTCCAGCGCTTTTAATGTTGGTCATTGGGCTACTGGTGGCACATTACAAGGGCAACACACCAACCACCCAATTGCTCAATATGGCTTATAAAGCAGTTGTGTGGGCAGAAGACGAGTTCTCTGGGGGTGCAGAGCAGAAAGCACAAGCGGTCAAATTGATTACTGAGCAGTTGATGAAATTGGATAAGGCACATCTGTTTACCGCTAAGCAAATTGACGACGCCATCGAATGGGCAGTAACGCAGATGAAGAGAGGACTCAAATAACATGAAAATTTTAAAGCGGGCACTTGTTACAGCAGGTGCTTTTTTGGCGGTTGCTGGTATTGGGTACATCTCAGCTGGGACTGCCTCAGCAAGTACGCCCCGTATTGATATGGTGGACGTTTCCAACCACAATGGGCAAATGACTGCCCCAGAGTTCACTTACATGCGAAACACATACGGTATGAAAGCTGTCACAACCAAAATCAGTGAGGGTGTTGGCTACCACGATTACACGGCAAAGGGTAACATTGCTTCAGCTGAACAAGCCGGCTTATACATCAACGGTTATCACTATTTACATGCGACAACGGTTGCTGGTGCTATTCAAGAGGCGGATTACGCTGTCAACATGGCAAAGTCGGATGGCTTACCTGTTGGGGCTGTATTGGCGGTCGATATTGAGAACCAAAATCAGCTGTCAATGGGCTCAGCCATGCAACCAGTTGCAACGGCATTTGAAAATGAAGTTGCCCGTTATGGTGGGTATCGTTCCACGACTTATACAGGTGCTTCTGGTATCGTTGTGAGCCCAGCAGGTGAAAAGGCTTGGCCAGCACAATATTTGTATGATACCTCAAAGGCAATGGGGCTCTGGAGCACGGAACACGCTTATCAGTGGAGTTCAAACCAAACCTTTGCGAGCTCATTGGGTCGATTTGACGTTTCAGTATTGTACGACGATTTCTTTACAGCGGGTACTGATAAGACGGCTGTTGTGCCAAATGTGACCCCAAGTCAGACGGTAACCAGTAAGGCAGATACCTCAGCAATCAATCAGTTTAAAAATGCTGGTAACAGGTTCACGGCTTATAAGAGCTTCCGTGTTGACAAAATTGCTTATGTAAACGGCATGTGGCAAGCCATCAATTACGACATGGCTGGTGGTAAGGATGCTAATTGGACAACCAACGGTATCCCACTTGCCATGTTGGATAATGTGACCCGTGGTAACTACCAAGCCACAAGAGTTGGTGACCAAGTTAAGTTCATGACTGGTTATGACCATGGCACAATTGACCAGTATGACACTAGTTCAAATGGTGCGGGTATCGTTGAAGGACGATATGGCGTGATTTGGTACAATGCCGATGCGCTGTTAAATAAGTAAAAAAAATTGACCTTACTCAAATAACTGGGTAAGGTCTTTTTTTGTGCCCAAATGAAGAGGGACATTATAATAGTAGAAAAGTGTGTGCTTTGCCAAGAAAATTTGGTAAGATAAAGCCATAAGCAAACACAAGTGTACCTAATTGGTACAGGGTCAAATAAATGACTAAAAAGTCAAAAAGGGCATAATTTGCCAAAAAATGAAGTGGTCAAGAAACATTGACACAACAACGATTACAGCACTTATAAAGGCATTTGCTAAAACCTAATAAGGAGCCAACGGGATTTGAACCCGTGCGCCGGCTCAACACCGGTTCGGCGGATTTCGAGTCCGCTGCATTACCACTCTGCCATAGCTCCATAACAATAATTTATTATACTGGTATTTAATATGTCTTTCAAGCATAAAAAAACTAAGAACCTACAAGTCCTTAGCTCTTAAATGAATAGCTCATCAGGGAGTCGAACCCTGGATGTCGGTGTGAAAAACCGAAGTCTTAACCGCTTGACCAATGAGCCATAAATATAAAAATGTTAGCCGAAGCTAATAGCTCATCAGGGAGTCGAACCCTGGATGTCGGTGTGAAAAACCGAAGTCTTAACCGCTTGACCAATGAGCCATAAATATAAAATGTTAGTCGAAACTAATAGCTCATCAGGGAGTCGAACCCTGGATGTCGGTGTGAAAAACCGAAGTCTTAACCGCTTGACCAATGAGCCATGATTTAAATAAAAGTTGTGTTTCAACAACGTTTATTAATATACCAGATGAATTAAATAGATGCAATACTTTATTTGAGAAAAGAACAGAAATATTGCTATTAATATGGAATATCGTTAAAATGACGGGTATAAAATAAAGTGAACAAAAGTGGTAAACTTATTCTGTTGTGATTTTTGAATATAAGGAGAACAGTAAATGTTTTCAGGAAAAAATATTGTTTTGGTAATTAGTGGGGGCATTGCGGCTTACAAAGCGGCAACTTTTGCGCGTTTACTAATTAAAGCCAATGCGCAGGTTAAAGTTGTGATGACCCAGGCAGCAACTGAATTTATCACACCTAAAACTTTAGCTGTTTTAACTAATGAACCAGTTTTAACTGATTTATTTGCTGAACAAACCAGTTCAACGATTGACCATATTGCGTTAGCAGATTGGGCTGATTATTTTTTTGTAGTTCCAGCAACTGCAAATCTCATTGCTAAGATAACTAATGGTATTGCGGATGACGCCGCTAGTACGGTACTAGCTGCTCGACACGCACCATTAATTGTTGTACCAGCAATGAATGAAAATATGTATTTCCAGCACGCAGCACAAAGGAATTTAGCGCAACTTAAAGCCGACGGTGATATTGTCATTGAGCCAGCTGATGGCTTTTTAGCGGAAGGATACACCGGGAAGGGTAGATTACCTGAACCCGCCGATATCTTAGCATATAGTGAGTTAGCGTTATATCAAAAGCAAGGTGTTTTAAAAAATAAACACGTTGTGATTTCTGCAGGAGGTACAGTTGAACCCATTGATCCGGTTAGGTATATTTCAAATCGATCATCCGGTAAGATGGGATACGCCTTAGCGCAAGCAGCAGCTGAACAAGGGGCTCATGTTACGCTAGTTTCAGCAACAACGACCTTACCAGATCCAGTTGGTATTGAGACAATTCATATTCAGTCAGCCCAAGAGTTGTCAGAACAAATGATGGCAGCTTTGCCACAAGCAGACGTGATGATTATGGCTGCAGCTGTTTCTGATTACCGTATGGCTGAAACAGCAATAAATAAAATTAAAAAACAAGATTCAGGTCAATTAACGTTGACGTTGGTTGAAAATCCTGATATTTTAGCTCAATTAGGTTCAATAAAGACAAATCAATATTTAGTCGGCTTTGCAGCTGAGACACAGCATCTCTTAGAGTATGCACAAAACAAGCTAGTAAAGAAAAACGCTGACATGTTGGTTGCCAATGACGTTTCAAAAAATCAAGTTGGTTTTGGTTATGATACCAATCAAGTAACCATTTTGACTAGAAACAAAGAACCGGAAACACTACCGTTACAAAGTAAATTAGCGGTAGCTCGCGAAATTATACAAAAAATTAGTAAAGCAGTGAATGAATAGATAGCAGGTATTAAAATGACAGTTATTGGAATTGATAAAATGAGTTTCTTTTCACCAAATCAATATATTGATATGGTCGAATTGGCAAATGTGCGTGATGAAGAACCAGATAAGTACTTAATTGGTATCGGGCAAACGCAACAAGCTGTAATTCCACCAACTCAAGATGTGGTTACAATGGCAGCTAATGCAGCTGATGAGATGTTAACGGCTTCTGATCGTAAAGCCATTACGATGATTTTATTTGCAACAGAATCTGGTATTGATAACTCAAAGTCAGGTGCTGTTTATTTGCAAAGATTGTTGGGAATTAATCCATATGCTAGAACGATTGAAATGAAGCAAGCCTGTTATGCAGGAACATTTGCGTTGATGCAAGCACGTGATTATGTGACGTTGCATCCCCAAGAAAAAGTGCTAGTTGTTGCCTCAGATATTGCTCGTTATGGTTTACGTACCAGTGGTGAAGTAACCCAGGGTGGTGGGGCCATGACCATGTTGGTTTCAGCTAACCCAGCAATTGCCGAAATTAATCAAGATAGTCAATATTTATCACGTGATGTGATGGATTTTTGGCGGCCAGTATATGCTGACACAGCACGTGTTGATGGTAAATATTCATCTAACATTTATCAAGATTTTTTCAAAGCTGTTTGGTCACGTTATAAGCAAAAAAATAAACGCACGATAAATGATTTCAAAGCACTTGCCTTCCATTTGCCATTTACCAAAATGGGATTAAAGGCTTTACGTGATGTTTTGCCCGAAGCTAGTGAAGCTAAGCAAGCACAATTGATGACTGAATTTGAAGCTAGCCGCGTTTATAATAAGCGCATTGGTAATTTATATACAGGCTCATTGTACTTGAGTTTATATTCATTATTGGACAACTCAACCACTTTGCAAGCTGGGGATCGGATTGGTATGTTCTCATACGGTTCAGGGGCTGAAGGAGAATTCTATTCATTGACGTTACGTCCTCATTTCAAAAGTGGTCTAGTGCATGAGCAAATACCAGATTTGCTTGCAGAGCGTCATCAAGTTACAATTCCAGAATATGAAGAAATTTTCAATAATCAGTTAAAGGGTGCTGATAATCGTGAATTAGATACTAAAAAGGATCCAGCACAATTTGTGTTGAGTGGAATAGAAAACGAACAACGTCAGTATATTTGTAATTAAAACGGATGTTTCATTAATTAAGTTCTTAAATTATTCAAATATAATTCAAAATTTAATTGATTGTTCGTTATTTATTCGATAAAATTATCATGTGTTAAGAATATCATGATATAAACGAGGATAAATTTATGAAGCGCGTATATTTAGCTGGTCCATTTTTTGACGATGAACAAATCAATCGTATTGAACGATTAGAGAAAGCCTTGACTAAGAATGAAACAGTGGTGGAATTCTTTAGCCCACGAACTGAAGTTCATGACGAATTTGAATTTGGTTCACAGGAATGGGCAACGGCTATTTATAAGGGTGACAAAGAACATTTGGATTCTGCTGAGGTAGTTGTGGCAGTCATTGATTATGATAATGATTATGTAGATCCCGGTACAGCATGGGAAATTGGTTATTCAGAAGCCATGCATAAACCTGTTATTTTGGTAAAGGAAAAGGAAGGTGCTATTAATTTGATGATTTCGGCACCAGCGCATGCTTTTATTACTGATGTTGCAGAACTTAGCACATATGACTTTGACAAATTACCTGCTAATATTTGGACAGGAAAAACATTTTAATTAGGAAAATAGCTGTTATTTAGATAATGGCTATTTTTTTGTTACCTGAGCATCGCTATTTTTTAGAAAAAAGGGTAAAATTATGGTCATATAAGCAAAACATGAGGTTCAATCGTGAAAAAAGTAATTCAAGTATTGAAGCAATGGTTAATGAAGTTTTGGGCACCACTTATAATCGTGATTGTCATGTTAACAACAGCCATTTCATTGACCATTGTGATGTTACATAAACAACAAATAACAGTTCAAATTCCTAATTTAACCCTTCGCCAGCAATATGGTATTGATGGTAAACCTTTGTCAGTTTTAAAAAAGGGTGAACATCTACAAATTATTGAAAAAAAAGAAGGCTGGTATCAAGTCCGACGTGACGATGAGTCAACCGGATGGGTAGCCGGTTGGTTATTAAAACGAAAAGAACCACTTAAAAAGGTCACACCACTATCTGAAGCAACGATTGTCCTTGATGCCGGTCATGGTGGCAGTGATGTTGGTTCGTTATCAATTAATAAAAAATACGAAAAAACATATACGTTACAGTTAGCCAAACGTGTTAAAAAGCAACTTGAAAAACAAGGTGCCCGAGTTATAATGACACGAAATACAGATAAATTAGTTTATTTAGCTAAAATTCCAAAAGTAGCTGAAGATAATCATGCTGACTTATTTTTATCATTCCATTTTGATTCTGCTCCTGTAAAGAATCAATCAACTGGATATACAACCTACTATTATCACCCAAATAATGGGTCATATGCTCTGGCGAAGAATGTTAATAAAGCGATGAATTTGCCATTGGTTAACAAGGGTGTTGAGTATGGTGATTTCTTAGTTATTCGTGATAATACGGTACCGGCAATCTTGCTGGAAAGTGGATATATGAATAACAAAAAGGACTTCAGATATATTAAGTCGCCAATATACCAAAATAAAGTTGCTAAAGCTGTACCAGTTGGTATACAGAATTATTTGACAGAGCGTGTCAAAAAAGCACAATAAATCTAACTTGACGGCATTTTAGAACTATAAGATAATAAAGTATAATATTTTGAAATAAAACCAATGAGAAAGCAAACTCAATCGGAACAAGCTAAGCGAGCGGAGTCAGGTGTAAGTCCGTGTTGTGATAATTGAGGGGACACTTTTAAGGTCACAGTGATTGTGCGTTGAACCACGTTACGGTTTTAGCCAAAACCAAGGTGGTACCGTGCTTGATGTGAGCGCCCTTGACGATATTTGTATATCGTTAGGGGCGTTTTTTATTTTTTATAAATGATGGGAGAAGAAAAGATGGCAAAACAATTATTCCAAAAGCCTAAGGGAACAGCTGATTTATTACCAGGTGATTCAGCTAAATGGCATTATGTTGAAGAAACAGCACGTTTGTTGTTTAGTGATTATCAATATGCAGAAGTGCGCACACCAATTTTTGAAAATTTTGATATTTTTGCACGTTCAGCCGGTGATACGTCAGATGTTGTGACAAAAGAAATGTATGATTTTAAAGACAAGGGTGATCGCCATATTGCATTACGTCCCGAGGGAACTGCAGGTGTCGTTCGTGCTTTTGTTGAAAATAAGCTATATGGACCTGAACATGCTAAGCCATATAAGTTATTCTACATTGGTCCAATGTTCCGTTATGAGCGACCACAAGCTGGTCGTATGCGCCAATTCCATCAAATTGGTGTGGAAGCTTTGGGTTCAGAATCACCAGCCCTTGATGCTGAAGTAATTGCGATGGCTGTTGACTTCTTCCAAACATTAGGTATCGCCAATTTGAAAGTTAAGATTAATTCATTAGGTGATCAAGAATCACGTGAAAATTATCGTCAAGCCTTGATTAACTTTTTGAAGCCACACTTTGATGAATTATCACATGATTCACAAGAACGTTTAGAAAAGAATCCATTGCGTGTACTTGATTCAAAAGATGACAAGGATCAAGAAATTGTTGCAAATGCACCATCAATTTTGGATTACCTAACTGAAGATGCACAACAACATTGGGAAAAAGTCCAACAATATCTTGATGCGTTAGGAATTGACTATGAAGTTGATGCTACTGTTGTGCGTGGATTAGATTATTATAACCACACAATTTTTGAAGTTATGACACAAGCTAAGGCCTTGGGCCACGGTTGGTCGACAATCACTGGTGGTGGTCGTTACAATGGCTTAGTTTCACAGTTTGGTGGTCCTGAAATGGCTGGTGTTGGTTTTGGGATTGGTCTTGAACGTTTGATGCTGCTACTAGAATCAGAAAATGCACCACTACCAACAACAAGTACATTAGATGTATATGTTGCCAATCAAGGTGAGGGTACTGATGTCGCTGCCATGCAAATGATTCAAGCAATTCGTTCATTTGGATACAGTGCTGATCGTGACTATGAGAATCGTAAGTTAAAAGCCCAATTTAAGTCAGCTAATCGTTTACAAGCACGTTATATGATTACAATTGGTGAGCGTGAATTGGCAGACCAAAGTGCTAATTTTAAAGATATGAAGACTGGTAAAGAAACAACTTTGAAACTAGCTGAGTTGTATACAAACTTGCCGGAATATATGAATGATGAAGAGGACGGGGAATAAAATGAAACGTACAAATTATGCGGGATTAATTGACGAAAACTATTTAGAACAAACAGTTACCTTACAAGGATGGGTACAAAAGCGCCGTGATTTAGGTGGCTTAATCTTCGTTGACTTGCGCGACCGTGAAGGTATTGTGCAGTTAGCTTTTTCTAACGAATTTAATGCAGATGCCCTAAAAGTTGCTGAGGATATGCGTACAGAATATGTCATCGAAGTCGTTGGAACGGTTAAATCACGTGGTGAAGGAGCTGTTAATGATAATTTACGTTCAGGTAAAATCGAAGTCCAAGTGACGGATGCTAAGATTTTGTCAGAGTCAAAAACAACGCCATTCTACATTGAAGATGATATTAACGTGTCAGACGAACTACGCTTGAAGTACCGTTATTTGGATTTGCGCCGTCCTGAAATGCAACGTAATTTACGAATCCGTTCAAAAATTACAGCTGCAACTCATGAATTCTTAGATGACCATGGTTTTATTGACATTGAGACACCATATTTAGCTAAGTCAACGCCAGAAGGTGCGCGTGATTACTTGGTACCTTCACGTGTTTATCCAGGTTCTTTTTATGCCTTACCACAATCACCACAACTATTTAAGCAATTGTTGATGGGTGCTGGCTTTGATCGCTACTATCAAGTTGCACGTGCTTTCCGTGACGAGGATTTGCGTGGTGATCGTCAACCAGAATTTACGCAATTAGACGTTGAAATGTCATTTATGAATCAAGACGAAATTATGGCTTTAGTTTCTGAATGGGTTGCTGCAATTATGAAGAAAACAGTTGATTATGATTTAGATACAGCTAATATTCCAGTGTTAGACTATGCTGATTCAATGCGTCGTTTTGGAACAGATAAACCTGATATGCGTTTTGGCATGGAACTACAAGATTTATCATCATTAATGGCTGATTCAGAATTTGGTGTCTTTGCAAATGCCATTGCAAATGGCGGTCAAGTCAAGACAATTGTTGTCCCAGGTGGTGCCGATCACTATTCACGTAAAGATATTGATAAAATGGCACAATATGTGACGCGTTTTGGCGCCAAGGGCCTTGCTTGGTTGAAGGTCAATGAAGATGGTATCACTGGACCAATCGCAAAATTCTTAAAGACAAAAGAAGAAGCTTTGTTAGCCGAAACGGGTGCTAAAGCTGGTGACTTGTTGCTATTTGCTGCTGATAATGAAAATGTTGTTGCCGCAACACTAGATGCACTACGTCGTCGTACAGCTGAAGAACTTGATTTAATTGATGAAAGTCAATGGGCATTTGCTTGGATTGTTAACTGGCCACTATTCGATTACCAACCAGAAGAAAAGCGTTGGATTGCAGCTCACCATCCATTTACGATGCCAAATGAAGAAGACTTGCCATTACTGGAGACAACTGAAGGTGCTCATAAAGCACACGCACAGTCATATGATTTGGTATTAAATGGTTACGAACTGGGTTCAGGATCAATTCGTATTCATCAAATGTCAGTTCAAGAAAAGATGCTTTCTGCATTAGGATTTACCAAGGAAGCTGCTCATGAAGCATTTGGTTTCTTACTTGAGGGTATGGAATATGGTTTCCCACCAATGGGTGGAATTGCATTGGGACTTGATCGTTTGGCAATGTTGTTGGCTGGTCAAGATAACATTCGTGAAGTTATTGCGTTCCCTAAGAATTCTAAGGCAACTGAGCCAATGACTGAAGCACCTACACCTGTTGCTGAAGCACAAGTTGTTGGTGATTTGAAGTTGACCGCCCCAGTTTATGCTGACGTGACAGCTCCTAATATGGCTGAAGAATAAAAAATAATCCTTAAATTGTCTTACGAAATTGTTATATTTGTAAGGCAATTTTTTGTTGTGTTATTTTTTTATTTTGATATACTTGTCTATCGTATTAATAACAAAGATAAACTTAGTTGTAGCATAAAATGAAAGAAAAGGAATAATGGACCAGATAAAACAGTATTTAAACCATCATCAATATTCAACACGTGCTGGAAGTGCCATGATTTACGCATTGGCTTCAGCAGTAGCCTTGAACTTCTTTTGGACACCGGGACATATCTATTCTTCCGGCTTTACAGGATTAGCGCAATTGTTAAATACCTTGATAAGCCGGGTTTTCAATATTAGTATTCCGGTAGGGATTTGGTTAGTGATTTTGAATATGCCATTATTATTGCTTGCTTATTTTAAAATTGGTAAACGATTTACTCTTTTTACAGGATTAGCAATTCTTCTAGCTGCAATTGCAATGAATTGGATTCAACAACCAAAGCAATTATGGACCGAAGACCCACTAGCAATGGCAATTTTTGGTGGGGCCGTGAATGGTTTTGGTACTGGGTTTGCATTGCGTAATGGCCTTTCAACTGGTGGGTTAGATGTTATTGGTATCATGGTACGGCGTAAAACTGGCGCAAAAATGGGTGCTGTTAATTTAACGTTTAATTTCTTTATTCTAGTTGCATCTGGTATGATGTTCGGCGTGCAATATGCGCTATTTACTGGGATTGGTTTAGTCGTTAATGCACGTGTCATTGATCTTGTTTATACAAGACAGCAAAAAATGCAGGTGATGATTGTGACTGAAAACCCTGATGCAGTTATTGAAGAAATTCAAGACGGATTGCATCGTGGGATTACCATTGTTCACCATGCTGAGGGTGGTTATAACCATCATAATAAAGAAATTTTGTTTACGGTTATTTCGATGTATGAGCAATACGAATTACACGAAGCTATTTTTAGAGCTGATCCATCCGCATGGGCTTCACTTTGGCGTGTTGAACGTATCTTTGGTGGCTTTTATGAGCCAAAGTTATAGCTACAAATTTAAAGAAAATATTGACAATTATTCTATTTTTGGTAAGATAGTAAAGAACAAAGTGTGCGACATATATTAAATATAAGTTGAAATCTTCACACGTGAAGGGAGGGTAAACATTATGGCAAAGACTGTTGTTCGTAAGAATGAGTCTCTTGATGATGCTCTCCGTCGCTTTAAGCGTGGTGTATCAAAGGACGGTACTCTACAAGAATACCGTAAGCGTGAATTTTACATTAAGCCATCAGTACAACGTAAGTTGAAGGCTGAGGCCGCACGTAAGCGCAAGAACAAGAAGGGTCGGTAAAACGACCTATACCGGACTATCCTAGTAGATAGTCCGGTTTTTGTTTTTGATGTTATAATAAATAAAAAACAGGAGTGGAATGATGACACTAATAGCACAATTAACAGAAGACATGAAAGCTGCAATGAAAGCCAAAGACAAGGAAACCTTAAGTGTTATTCGTATGGTTAAGTCAGCTTTGTCAAACGAACAAATTAATGTTGGGCATGATTTGACACCAGAAGATGAAATGACCGTTTTGTCACGCGAAATGAAACAACGTGTTGAAGAAATGACTTCATATAAAGAAGCTGATCGTGATGATTTGGCAGCTGGTATTCAAAAGCAAATTGATGTTTTAAATAAATATATGCCTGAACAATTATCAGAAGATGAAGTCGAGAAAATTGTGAAGGAAACGATTGCTGAAGTTGGTGCAACTAGTAAAGCTGACATGGGAAAAGTTATGGGTGCCTTGATGCCAAAGGTTAAAGGTAAGGCTGATGGTAAAATGGTTAGCCAAAAGGTTCAGTCTTTACTATAATTTAAACACGGGGTTTTCCCCGATACATAGATGATTAGCGTATAATGTAGATGTACTAATCAAATTTTTGAAATGTGAGGAAATTAGCGGTTGACAGATCAAGTTGAAAAAAATTATTATTTTGAAAATGCAGAACAAGAAATTGGTTTGGTAGGACCTCAAGATAGTAATCTAGGGTTGATAGAAGAAGGACTCACTGTTAATTTATCCGTATTGGGCAGTCAATTAACGATAAAAGGTCTTGATGAAAATGTTACGCAAGCACAAGCGGTAATTGTTGCGTTAACTTCTCTAATAAAACGCGGAGTTAAAATTAGTTCAGCTGACATCATTTCCGCTATTAATATGGCAAAGCGCGGTACAATTGAATATTTTGAAGATATGTATACTGAAACATTGTTACGTGATGCTAAAGGTCGACCTGTTAGGGTGAAAAATTATGGACAACGTCGTTATATTCATGCAATCCGCCAAAACGATGTGACTTTTGGAATTGGTCCAGCTGGAACTGGAAAAACATATTTGGCTGTTGTTATGGCTGTCGCAGCGCTTAAACGTGGTGATGTTGAACGTATTATCATTACACGTCCAGCTGTTGAAGCCGGTGAAAGTCTTGGCTTTTTGCCTGGTGATTTAAAGGAAAAAGTTGATCCATACTTGCGACCAATTTATGATGCGCTATATGCTATTTTAGGTAAAGAGCATACTGAGCGATTAATGGATCGTGAAACAATAGAAATTGCACCGTTGGCTTATATGCGTGGTCGTACTTTGGATAATGCATTTATTATTTTGGATGAAGCGCAAAATACAACACCGCAGCAAATGAAGATGTTTTTGACAAGGTTAGGCTTTGGGTCAACAATGTTGGTAAATGGTGATATTTCACAAATTGATCTGCCTAATAAAACACGTTCAGGCTTAGTACAAGCACAACACATACTAGGGGATGTTAATCATATTGCGTTTGTTAATTTCAGCGCTGATGATGTTGTTCGTCATCCGGTTGTGGGAGCGATTATTAATGCTTATGATGAATATGACGCAAAGAAGCAAACAGCAAAAGATACAACTACAAAGGATTAAACATGGATTTAGCAATAATTGATCAATCAAAACCAGGTGTTCCTGAGGAACAAATTGAGTTAGTAAATAACGTTTTGGATTATGCAGGTAAATATATTTCATTGCCTGATAATACAGAAATGTCAGTTACGTTTGTCAACAATGATGAAATTCAACGATACAATCGTGAGTATCGTGGTTTAGACAAACCAACAGATGTTATTTCATTTGCCATTGAAGATGATGGTGATGATTTACCATTGTTAATGGATGAAGAAATGGACGAAGATATTGCTAAGAATATTGGTGATATTATTGTTTCAGTTGATAAAATTGGTGAACAAGCTGAGTATTTGGAACATTCTTATGAACGTGAGTTAGGCTTTTTAGTAGTGCATGGTTTCTTGCACCTTAATGGTTATGACCACATGCGTAGTGAAGAAGATGAAAAAATCATGTTTGATTTACAACGAGAAATTTTAGATAGTTATGGACTCAAAAGATAATAAACAAAAACAAGTTGAAAAAAATTCTCATTTCTTTCAGGCTTTAGGTCATTCTTTGGCTGGAATTGGGGAGTTATTAGTACGTGAGCGAAATATGCGTTTTCATGTTTTTGCGGCGTGTGTTGTTTTAATTGTCGGTATTTATGTGGATTTAGGTCGTTCTGATTGGTTGTGGATTTCAGTGGCCGTCTTTACAGTGATCAGTGCCGAATTTTTGAATACAATTGTTGAGGCAATTGTTGATTTAATTGTGGGTGAAAAATATGATCCATTAGCTAAGGTGGCTAAAGATGTTGCGTCAGGAAGCGTATTGGCAGCAGCGGCATTTGCAGTTGTGATTGGTGTCCTAATTTTTCAACCATACTTATTACCAAACTTACAAATGGTATTTAGATAAAATAAAAAGATAGAGAGAATATTAATGAGCGAAGAAGAGTTTAAGTCTGGTTTTATTGCACTAGTTGGGCGCCCAAATGTTGGTAAATCAACCCTTATGAATAAGATGATTGGTGAAAAAATTGCCATTATGTCACCTAAAGCCCAAACAACTCGTAATAAAATTCATGGTATTTATACGACAAATGAGGGACAAATGGTATTTATGGATACACCAGGTATTCATAAGCCTCATAATGCGTTAGGTGACTTCATGGTTAAGACGGCAATGTCAGCTTTGCGTGAAGCTGATATGGTCTGGATGTTAGTTAATGCTGATCAAGAACGTGGTGTGGGGGATGATTTTATTATCCATCGCTTAAAAGAGTCAAATACACCAGTTTATCTAATTATCAATAAGGTTGATTTGATTAACCGTGCTGAAATTTTGACACAAATTGCTGATTATAATGCTCAAATGGATTTTGCAGAAATTTTCCCAGTATCTGCTTTAACAGGTGAAGGGGTACCAGAGCTTTTGCAATTTACTATGGATCATTTGTCAGCTGGCCCACAATATTACCCAGCTGATCAAATTACTGATCACCCTGAGCGCTTTATTATGAGTGAATTGATTCGTGAAAAAGTTTTGGAATTGACAAGACAGGAAGTGCCACACTCTGTAGCTGTTGTTATTGATAAAATTGAACGCGAAGATGATCAACATTTGCACGTTCAAGCAACGATTGTTGTTGAACGTCCAAGTCAAAAGAATATTGTCATTGGTAAACAAGGTTCAATGATTAAGCAAATCGGAATTCGTGCTCGTAAGGACATTGAACGTTTGTTGGGTGATAAGATTTTCCTTGAAACATGGGTTAAAGTGGAAGACCGTTGGCGTGATAAGCCACAAGCTTTGCAATCATATGGTTATAAAGAAGATTCAGATATTTAGTTAAGGAAAAGGGGGTTGGACTTTTATGTCGCAACCCCCTTTTGCTTAAACTATTAATACAGGTGATTAAATGACAGAAGTTTTTGACGCAATTGTGATATATCAGCGAGACCATAAGGAAAAAGATTTAATTGTTAAGATGCTAACCCGGCAAGCTGGTAAGTGCATGTTTTATGTGCGCTTTGGTAAGAGTAAAAGTTATCAATTTTCAGCTGAAATGCAACCTTTAAGTATGGCAACATTTGAAGGCGTCATTAATACGCACGGTCTTAGTTTTATTAATGATGTTAAAGAAACCAAACCAACTGCATTTTTAATGACCGATATCGTTTTAAATGCGTATATGACGTATATTCTTGGCTTAATTGATGCTGCGTTTGTTGATAATCAGCCCATTACAAAATGGTACGATTTAGTAGCGGAGGCTGTTACAAAACTACAAAAAGGGCTGGATCCACAAGGGATTGCCAACTATTTTGAATTGCAATTATTACCAGTATTCGGTATTCAATTAACATGGGGGCAGTGTGCCATATGTGGTCGTCGTGATTTACCATTAGACTTTTCTGAAAAGTATAATGGCACACTTTGTCAACAGCATTGGGAAGCTGATCCATATCGTATGCATGCTGATAATCGTGCTGTACGTGTGTTGTCTAAGTTAACAGCAATTGACTTAAGACAATTGGGGTCATTGAACCTAAAACCATATACTAAACAAGAAATGGCACGTATTATGGATAAATTATATGATGATCAGGTTGGGGTTCATTTGCGAGCTAAGTCATTCATTCAACAGTTAGCTAGTTGGCAAAATCGCATGATAAAACGAGATTTGCATACAGATGATAAATGACGGCAAGTATTTTAGAAGTAATTTCAATATTATTGAGATTACTTCTTTTTTGGATACTACAACCTAGTATGGGTTGTTAGTTGATTAATGTTTTGGGAACGCTTACACTAAAAGTGAAGTCGATGTTTAATATCTATGATTATTTCTGCGTTATTAAGGGGGAGGCATCTTAATGAGTCAAACACATAATGGTCGTGCACGTCGCCTAATTTTACCTGCTTTATTAGGAGTGACCGTACTTGGTAGTATCTTTTTAATAAAACAACTAAAAGCAGCACAGGATAATGCAGTTGAGCAACCTGATGAAGGGGATGATTTGCCGATTTCTGCTGAACGGTATCGTAAAGCTTCAGCAAGTGAATTAGCACAGTTGGTTCGTGATGGCAAAGTTACTAGTCGCCAATTAGTTAAACATGCGGTAGCTTTAGTAAAAAAAGAAAATCTGGCATTAAATGCGATTATTTCTTTGCGTGAACAACAAGCGCTAAGAGAAGCAGCAGCTTTGCAAGATACTGGTCAACCATTCTATGGTGTGCCAATCCTAATCAAGGGACTTGGTCAACAACTAGCTGGTGAATCTAATACACGTGGCTTAGTCCCACTTAAGGGTAAGCTCGCAACAGAGACGTCAGATTATGTTAAACGAGTACGTTCATTGGGATTTATTATTATCGGTCAAACAAATTATCCAGAGCTTGGCTTAACAAATGTTACAAAATCAATGCTTTATGGTGATGCACATAACCCATGGAATCTTGACTACAATACTGGTGGTTCTTCTGGTGGCGGCGTTGCAAGTTTAGCTAAAAGCATTGTGCCATTAACGACTGGTAATGATGCCGGTGGTTCGTTACGAATACCAGCATCTTGGACAGGGGTTATTGGTTTGAAGCCAACACAAGGTGTTATTGTGGGGGATGATACGGTACCGTCATCGGTAAACTTTGCTAATGCTAAGCATATTGGAGATTTACAAAGTTACTTTGATGGCATGATTAATGAAGAGAACCGTCATGAATTGGTTAAAGTGGCACCTAATGATTTGAAGCAATATCCAATTGCCTATTCAATCAAATCACCTGTTGGTACATCAGTTAGTGAGGACGCTGTTAATGCCGTCATGGAGACGGTTGCCTTTTTGCGTGATCAAGGATATACGGTAGTAGAAAAAGATGCCCCCGTTGATGGTAAAAAGTTAATGATGACTTACTATACTGAGTCGACACCAACTGGTACAGGTGCTAATGATATGATCAAAGAAAAGACTGGACAAGATATGGACTTTGATGATGTTTCACCAATGACTTGGGCTTTGTATCAGGCAGATAAAAAACAACCTGATTCGATGTTAGCAGAAGTAGCAGCAGAAAACGATTTGGTTGATCAACAGATGTCTGCTTTCCATGAAAAGTATCCATTGTATTTGACGCCAACGACAGCCGAAACAGCATCATTAAATAGTGATCCAGCTTATCTACCAGAGTATGTAACGCAATTACGTGATATTGATAAATTAGCGCATAAAGATCAGATTGAGTTGATTTATAATGCTTGGCTACACGGTTTGACAAAAACACCATTTACACAGCTAGCTAATGTTTCTGGTGAACCTGCAATTAGTTTGCCAACTTATGTTTCTGAAAATGGGTTACCATTGGGCGTGCAATTTGAAGCTGCTAAGGGTCAAGACAAATTGTTGTTGTCAATTGGTCAGTTGTTTGAAGAACATCAGCAATTAAAGTTTTTAGAATAAACTAATGAGCATTCTTTTTGTATTGTAAAAGGATGCTTTTTTAATTTTGGCATTAAAAAGCGGTTTAAGCTGTTATGAATATTGACAAGTTAGTAAGGCGTGCTAAACTTATAAATTGTAAAGCTTACGAATACTAATGAAGGAATTAATTTATCATTAGCACAGCAAACCATTGATAATGTGAGAATGGTCTAATGTTAATTAAGGGGCATCATTAGTTAATAAACTAAATGAAAAAAGCTGCTAGTAGTAATACTAGAAGTAGGGTGGAACCGCGATATTATCGTCCCTACATTAACGATTTTTATATTGTTGATGTAGGGCTTTTTTGTGTTTTTGCCCGGTTAAGAGAAAGGAAATTGTCACAATGAGCGCAAAAATGAGTGTGCAAGATATTATTTTGACGTTGCAAAAGTTTTGGGCCGATCAAGGTGCCATGTTAATGGAGGCTTATGATACGGAAAAGGGTGCCGGTACAATGAGTCCATACACTTTCCTACGTGCTAATGGACCAGAACCATGGCATGCAGCCTACGTTGAACCTTCACGTCGTCCTGCTGATGGTCGTTATGGAGATAATCCAAATCGTTTGTATCAACACCACCAATTCCAAGTGGTTATGAAGCCATCACCAGATAATATTCAAGAATTATACTTAAATTCGTTAAAAGCTTTAGGGATTGATCCATTAGCTCATGATATTCGATTTGTTGAAGATAACTGGGAAAATCCTTCAATGGGCGCTGCTGGTATTGGTTGGGAAATCTGGCTTGATGGCATGGAAGTAACACAATTTACTTATTTCCAACAAGTTGGTGGTATTCAAGTTGATGCTGTGACTTCAGAAATCACCTATGGCTTGGAACGACTAGCATCATACATTCAAGATGTACCAACTGTTTATGATCTTGAATGGGGAAATGGTGTTTTGTATGGTGATATCTTTAAGGAACCAGAATACGAGCATTCTGTTTATTCATTTGAAAAATCAGATTCAGAAATGTTGTTACGTCACTTTAATGAATATGAAGCTGAGGCAAAGAAGTTATTAGCTGATGGTTTAGTTCACCCAGCATATGACTATATTTTAAAGTCATCACATACCTTTAATTTGTTAGATGCACGGGGAACAGTATCAGTTACAGAACGTGCTAAGTATCTTTCACGTATTCGTAACATGGCACGTTCAGTTGCTCGTGCTTTCATTGATGAACGTAAGAAACTTGGCTTCCCATTGTTAAAGGATGAAGCTTTGCGGGCAAAGTATTTGCCAGCTGATGAGGAGGAGAACTAACATGGCAAACTTTTTACTAGAAATAGGTTTGGAAGAAATGCCAGCACACTTGGTTACACCAGCTATTAATCAATTAGTTGAACGTGCGGCAGCATTTATGAAGGATAATCGTTTACAATATGGCGATATCAAACCATTTTCAACACCTCGTCGCTTGGCAATTTTGATTTCAGAAGTTGCTGATAAAGCCGATGATTTAACTAAAGAAGTTAAAGGACCTGCTAAAAAAGCCGCCTTTGATAAGGAAGGTAATTACTCACGTGCGGCACAGGGATTTGTGCGTGGACAAGGTTTGACAACTGATGATATTACTTTTAAAGAATTTAAGGGTAATGAGTACATTTATGTCACAAAGTTTGAAGCTGGTAAGCCAGCTGCTGACGTATTAACAGGTATCAAAGATGTTATTACTAGCATGACCTTTGCAACCACTATGAAGTGGGCACGTCATACATTTGAATATGTGCGTCCAATTCGTTGGATTGTGGCATTGTTAGATGATGTCGTTATACCATTTGATATTTTAGATGTTAAGTCTGGTCGTGAAACTCGCGGTCACCGTTTCTTAGGTCAAACAGTTGAAATCGCGACCGCTGTTGATTATGAGGATGATCTAGCGAAAGTCTACGTTCAAGCTGATGCTGATGCACGTAAGGCTAAGATTGTTGCGCAAATTGACGCATTAGCAGCTGAAAATAATTGGCACGTTGAAAAAGATGCTGATTTATTAGAAGAAGTTAACAACATTGTTGAATATCCAACAGCTTTTGTGGGCAAGTTTGATCCAGAGTATTTGGAATTGCCTGATGAAGTGTTGATTACTTCAATGCGTGAACACCAACGTTTCTTCCACGTGATTGATGGAAAAGGTGTATTATTACCATACTTTGTTTCAGTTCGTAATGGTAATGCTGAAAACCTAGAAAATGTGATTGCAGGAAATGAAAAGGTTTTGGTCGCACGTTTGGAAGATGCTAAATTCTTCTATCATGAAGACCAAAAGCATGATATTAACTTCTATAATAACAAATTAGCTGTTGTTTCATTTCATGCCAAGTTAGGCTCAGTTGCTAGCCATACTCAACGTACTAAGGCATTGGCAGCCATTATTGGTAAACATGTTTCATTAAGTGATGATCAACAAACGCAATTAGCACGTGCTGCTGAAATTTATAAGTTTGATTTGATGACAGGAATGGTCGGTGAATTTGATGAACTTCAAGGTGTAATGGGTGAGAAGTACGCTTTGCTATTCGGTGAAGAACCATCAGTGGCACAAGCTATTCGTGAGCATTACATGCCAATTTCTGCTGACGGTGAATTGCCAGACTCAGACTTGGGTAAGGTATTAGCTTTGGCTGATAAGTTAGATAGCTTATTGTCATTCTTTGCCGGTGGTATGATTCCATCTGGTTCAAATGATCCATATGCATTACGTCGTGCTGCTTCAGGAGTTGTTAATATTTTGCATGCCAACGACTGGCATTTGCCAATCGATGTTATCTTAGATGACTTAATTAAAGAAGTTATGGCTAATGATAACCACTTTGGTTTGCCTGAAGAAGTTGCAGATAACTTAACAAATGTTGTTAGCGATGTTATTTCATTCTTAACAGACCGTGTTGTTAAAGCTTTGCAAGATCAAAAAGTTCGTTATGATGTAATCAATGCTGTTACGACAGGTAGTTTAACTGATACAACACAAATGTTTGCATCAGCAGATGCCTTGTTAGCACATCTTGATGATGCAAACTTCCGTGAGGGTGTTGAATCATTGACGCGTGTTATGCGTTTGACGACTAAGAACCCAACTGATGCAAAAGTTGATGAAGCCTTATTTGAAAATGAAGCTGAAAGTCAATTGCACCAGAAAACAACAAAATTAGCTGCAACCGACTATACAACAGATGGTTTACTACAAGCTTTGCTAAGCCTACAACCAGCTATTGCTGCCTTCTTTGATGAGACCATGGTTATGGTCGATGATGAAGCCGTTAAAGCAAATCGCTTAGCAAGTTTGCAAAATATTTCTGCATTAGCAGATAAAGTTGCAAACTTTATGGCTTTGGATGTTAAATCAAAGTAACGTTGTTTGACAATTTCCTTTAAAGGACTACGACAAATTTTGTCGTGGCCTTTTTTATTTGCATAAAGGTGAGCCGGTTTAATTGTTTTTGTAAATTATGATATAATGAAAGCGATTTTAAAAATTGATATTAAAGAAAGCGGGCAAATTAATGGTATTAGAACATATTTTATTTGGAACGTATACCAAGCGAGTTTCAAAGGGTATTTACTCAGCAGATTTTGATACTGAAGCGGGCAAATTAGCTAATACAAAGTTAGTAGCTGAAGTTGGTTCACCAACTTATTTGGCATTAAGTAAGGCACACAAACTTTATGCTGTTGATAAAGCTGATGGTCAAGGTGGTATTGCAGTTTATGACTATACCGACGGTCAAGCAACGCTACAACAGGAAGTTCTAACTGAGGGTGCCTCACCAGCTTATGTTGCTGTTGATGAAGAACGCCAATTGGTTTATACAGGAAACTACCATAAGGGAACGTTAGACGTTTATAAGATTGATCAAGACGGTAACTTGACTTTGGTTGATACTTATCAATCTGAAGGAAAGGGACCACGTCCAGAACAAGAGGCGACTCACGTTCACTTTAGTAACTTAACGCCAGATAATCGCGTTGTGATTGCTGACTTAGGTGCTGATAAGGTGTTAACGTTTGATGTGACGGATGAAGGTAAGCTAACGTTGGTTGCTACTTTTGAAACTGAAGCAGGATTTGGCCCTCGTCATATTCGTTTTAGTCCTGATGGTAAGTACGCTTACTTATTGGGTGAATTATCTTCAGAGTTATCAGTTCTAAAGTATAATGAAGATGGTTCATTTACGTTATTGCAAACAATTTTGATGATTCCATCAGATTGGGATGCTCATAATGGTGGTGCAGCCATTTATCTATCAAAAGATGGTCGCTTTATTTACACTTCAAATCGTGGCCATAATTCAATCGCTGTTTTTGCAGTTAAAGATGATGGGGCTGCCGTGGAGCACATTCAATGGATTTCAACAGAGGGTGATTTCCCACGTGACTTTGCCTTAAATCCAGAAGAAGATTACTTGATTGCAGCTAACCAAAATACGGACAATGTTTCAGTTTATACGCGTGATAGTGAATCAGGAAAGTTAGCACTTGTGCAAAAAGACTTTGCTGTCCCTGAAGCAATTCGTGTCTTGTTTGTCGACTAATATGCATAAATGATTAACACCCGAATAGTTATATATGCAAATATATGGCCCTTGAAGGGTGTTTTTTTGTAACGGTGAAGGAGTGCAAAATATGGAAGAAAAGCCTAAAGGTCAAACAAACTTTCATCGTTGGATTTTAGATAATAAAGTCGTTTCAACGATGTTAGTCATCTTATTATTTCTACTAATTGTGTTCATGTTGAATAAAATTTCATTCGTGTTTGAACCAATTGGCAAATTTTTCAGGGCAGTTGGGGCACCAATTGTAATAGCAGGTGTATTTTATTTCTTGCTTAATCCAATGGTTGACTGGGCTGAACGCCGCTTTAATGTATCTAGAACATTAATTATAGCCATTCAATTTATTGTTTTAGCGCTATTAATCGTATGGGGATTGGCCGTATTTATTCCATGGATTAGTAGTCAGGTTATGGACTTGATTAATCAATGGCCAACATATTGGCATAAAATTGTACGGATGGTTGATCAAGTTACAGCTAATAAAAATTTCCATAATATTAATAAATGGTTTAATACGACTAATGATGAAATTTCCGATTGGCTAGCAAATTCTTCTGGTGAATATGCTAAAAAAGGTTTACATGGGGTTTCATCAGTTTTGGGAACCGTATCTTCGGTTGTCATTGCGATTGTAACATTTCCATTTGTACTATTTTATTTGCTTAAAGATGGTCATAAAATGCCAAATTATATGGCACAATATATACCAGTAAAAGTACGGGCATCATTTTTAACAACTTTGAAGGAAATTAGTAAGCAAATTTCAAACTACATTCGTGGTCAAATTTCAGTGGCTTTTGCAGTGATGATTATGTTTGCCATTGGTTATACCATTATTGGTTTGCCGTATGGTTGGTTAATTGCAATTATCGCTGGGCTACTAAATGTTATCCCATTCTTAGGTTCATTCTTATCAATGGTACCGCCAATCGTTGTTGGTATTTTTATCTCACCAATGATGCTTGTTTCTGTATTAATTGTCTTTATGATTGAACAAACGCTGGAGGGTCGTGTTGTGTCACCTAAATTATTGGGATCTTCACTAAAAATTCATCCGGTTACGGTTTTGTTAGTACTTTTGTCAGCTGGTAATATCTTTGGTATTCTCGGCGTTATTTTTGGTGTACCGGGATATGCAATTCTAAAAGTATTAGTTTCACGCTTTTACAGTTGGTGGCAAGAGAGTTCAGGCTTGTTTAAAGAAGACGCTTAGTATTAAAACATTGAAAATTTTAACAAGTATAGCGCAAGTTCATTGTAGACCGTGCTATACTTGTTTTTGTATGCATTAATCACGTTATAGGTTAAAATGACCTAAGAAGAGGAGAATTTATTTTATGAGTACCAATCACATTGTTTTATTTGAACCATTAATGCCAGCCAATACAGGTAATATTGCGAGAACTGCAACAGGTACTAATGCAAAATTGGACTTGATTGAACCATTAGGATTTAAATTAGATGATAAACACGTAAAGCGTGCCGGTTTAGATTATTGGGACAATGTTGATATTACCGTTCACAAGAACTTACCTGCTTTTATGGCAACGTTAAAAGAAACGGATGAATTATTTTTGATTTCAAAATTTGCTAAACGTTCATACCATCAAGCAGATTATACGAATCCAGATCATGACTATTACTTTTTGTTTGGTAAGGAAACTACTGGTTTGCCTGAGCCATTTATGAAAGAGCATCCTGATCAAGCTTTGCGTATTCCACAAAATGATGATCATATTCGTTCACTGAATTTATCAAATACAGCATCAATCATTATTTATGAGGCTTTGCGTCAACAAAACTTCCCAAATCTTGATTTAACTCATGATTATGATTACGATAAACTTAAATAAACTGTAAATACTGGTATTTAATCTTTAAGAAAGGAGGTTCATATGGCATATAAAAAGAGTACAGCTAGGAAAAAGACAACTAAAGGACGTCCACGAAAAACAACTAATCGTAAAAAGAAGCAGAGCAATGATACATTAGATTGGTTTATTAAACGACTACCACAGTTTTCAGGATTAATTGCCGTTATTTTATCTGTCTTAGCAATTTTTAAAGTTGGTTTGGTTGGTAAATTAATAGCTAATTTAGTTCGCCTAATTGTTGGCGGTTCATATCAATTTTTGTTAATCGTCTTATTAATACCATTTTTAGTTGTGATGGCATATGGTGTTTGGCCGCCTCGGATTAAAGGGCACCATTATATTGGATTTACATTGTTTTATGTTGGTATTCTTTTGATGGGATCGATTTTATTATTTAATCGCATGGATGTACATAGTGATTATGTTGCCACAATCCAAACATTGATTAATCAAGATTTAAATAATCATGCGGTGACGACACCAGTCGGTGGTGGTGTCATTGGGGCATTTTTATATAAATATATCTTTGTAGCAACGGGGAATTTTGGTTCATGGTTTATTGCCATTATTTTGTTATTGGTTGGTCTAGTAATTATGTTCAAGTTGCCATTACGTAGTGTATTTGATAATTTCTTTACTTTGGCAGAAGGTGCAGGAGACTTGGTCCAAACACAAGCAACCACTGCTCACGAAAAGGTTAGTGAATCAATTCAAACGTTCCGTAGTAATCAAAAAGAGCGTCAACAAGAGGCGATGAAGGATTTCTTTAATGAAGATCCTTTTAGCCCTCGTGATAAAAAGGCTAAGCAACCAGAGCCTGAAGCTACTTCGTCAGGTAAAGTTGATTTTAATAAAAAGTCAAGTGATGAAGCTGAATCTGACAAGAATCAAGAAGCAGCAGTAACACAATTTGTGGTACCAGAGATTGTTGCCCCTGACTCACAACCAGAAAAGCAGGCAAGTGTGGCAGTCGACCCAGCCTTACTACAAAAAGATGAATGGCAAACCCTAAAACAGAATCAGACCAAGTCGCAAAATCAGACAAAGCGACAGGAGCAACCAGCACCTACTTATAGTAGTAGTCAGTCACGCTTTGATTCACAAAGTGTGGTGCAATCAGCTGATCCGGTGGAACCAATTGTCTATGGTGAAAATGTTTCTGAAGAAGATTATGGACCTGAACCTAATTTTGATCAGGTGAATACGGCTGAATCATCATTTTCACATGTCGATATGCTTCATGAACCAACCCAACAAAAAGCGGTTTCGGCTGCCAAAACACACCAAGAAAATCGTCATGTTACACCATCAACACAAACTGAACCAACACCTGATGTTGATGCAAGTGGTTTAGGTACAATGATTGATGATAAGGATTATCGTTTACCAACGACTGATTTATTACAACACATTGGCTCAACTGATCAATCTAAAGAACGTGATGCGCTAAGTGAAAAGGCACGTATCTTACACGAAACTTTGCAGAGTTTTAAGATAAATGCATCAGTTGAAAAGGTTGTGCTAGGTCCAACGGTTACCCAATATGAAATTAAACCAGCCGTTGGTGTGAAAGTTTCAAAGATTCAAAATCTAACAGATGACTTAGCACTAGCTTTGGCTGCTAAATCGTTACGTATTGAAGCGCCAATTCCAGGAAAAAATGTTGTTGGAATTGAAGTGGCTAATGACCAACAGGCAACGGTTGGTTTCCGTGATATGGTTGAAGAAGCTGGTATTGATACGGATAAGCCGTTGATTGTACCAATTGGTCGTGGTGTTACGAGTGGAGTTGTTAAGGTCGATTTGACTAAGATGCCTCATCTACTAATTGCTGGATCAACTGGATCTGGAAAATCAGTGGCGATTAATGGCATTTTGGCTTCAATCTTATTGCAAGCCAAACCTTCACAAGTACGGTTAATGTTAGTTGATCCAAAGAAAGTTGAATTATCAGTTTACAATGATATTCCACACTTAATTACGCCAGTTGTTTCTGATCCTAAAAAGGCGGCACTTGGCTTAAAGAAAGTTGTGGCTGAAATGGATCGGCGTTTCAAGTTGTTAGCACAGGAAGGTGTGCGCAACATTGAAGGCTATAATAAATTAGTCACGAAACGTGATGCTTCGCAAAAAGGGGAAGTTACGCAGAAGCTACCATATTTGGTTGTGATTATTGATGAGTTGGCTGATTTGATGATGACTTCTTCTGTATCTGGTGATGTTGAAAATGCGATTGTTCGCATTGCACAGTTAGGACGTGCGGCCGGCATTCATATGATTGTTGCAACACAGCGTCCATCTGTTGATATTATTACCGGATTAATTAAAGCTAATGTACCTTCACGAATGGCCTTTGCGGTTTCATCAGGAGTGGATTCACGTACCATTCTGGATAGTAATGGTGCTGAAAAGCTCCTTGGTCGTGGTGATATGCTATTTGCGCCAATTGGTTCAAATGGCCCACAACGTGTGCAAGGTGCGTTTATTTCTGATGAAGATGTTGAAGCATTAACTGATTTCATTAAGCAACAGGGTAGTGCGCAATATGATGAATCAATGACTGTTTCAGATGCCGAAGTTCAAGCCTTGGACGGTGGTGGTCATGGTTCAGGAAGTGATGAGTTAGATGAAAAATGGGATGAAGTACTCGAGTTCATATTACGAGCTGGTGGTGCTTCAACTTCATCAATCCAACGTCATTTTGGTATGGGTTACAATCGTGCTGGTCGCATTATTGATGCGTTGGAAGATCGTGGATTAATTGGACCATCAAATGGTTCTAAACCACGTGAATTGAAATTCACTCCAGAAATGATGGACCGATTTAAGCGCAATGCGCAATAGTTTTCGCTAACTAACAAATAGACTGGAACTTAAATGTTCCAGTCTATTTGTTTAAAGTATTAAAAAGTTAGTAATAAGTGTGGTAACCTATAAACATTGACTGTTAAGTTAAGACAGGAGTTTGCAATGATTGAATTACAAAATTTGACTAAAAAGTTTGGTGATACCCTTGCAGTTGATGATATGAACATGATTCTAAAGCCAGGTCATGTGATGGGATTGATTGGTCAAAATGGTGCTGGTAAAACAACAACATTTCGAATGATGCTAGATTTTATCCCACCAACGCAAGGTAGTATTAGCTGGAATGGGCATGAAATTACAAATAAAGATAAACAAAATATTGGTTTCTTACCCGAAGAGCGTGGCTTATATCAAAAAATGACCATTGAACAACAAGTGGTTTATTTTGCGCAATTGCATGGTATGAAAAAAGCAGATGCGAAACAACGTTTAAAACAATGGATGAGTAAGCTAGACGTGGTCGGCAAAATATCTGATAAGGTGCAAAGCCTATCAAAAGGAAACGCCCAAAAAGTACAATTAATTGCGACAGTTATTACTGAACCTTCATTATTGATTTTAGACGAACCTTTTACTGGCTTGGATCCAGTTAATGCACAATTAATGATGGATGAGATTGACCGACTTAAGCAAAATGGTGCTCATATTATTTTTAGTTCGCATAATATGAGTGGGGTTGAACAGTTATCTGATGAATTAATTATGCTGAAACATGGTAAAACAGTCTTAAGTGGTGAGTTAAACAGCATTCGTGAATCATTTGGACGGAGTGAGTTATATCTAGAATCACCAGTTAGTGATGAACAATTATATGCGATTCCCGGTGTTGGTAAAATTCAACCAGAAGGTGCTGGTCGTCATATTAAATTAGACGATCCTGATGCAGGTAAGGCCGTTTTTCAGTTAGTTGCTAAAGATGGTTATGTACCGGTTTTCTCACAACAACCGCCAACCTTGGATGAAATATTTAGACGTAAAGTAACTGAGAAAGAGGTGACTTATGAATAAGCATCAATTATTTTTAGTTGCTAAACAAACGTATGTTAATCGGTTTAAAACATTTGGCTTTTGGTCAATTGTTTTAGCACCTTTATTGATTGTATTAGTTATTTTTGGGATTACATTTGTGATTAATGCAACTCAAAGTCACACTTCACCAACAGTTGCCGTTATCAATAATCAGGCATTAACCAAAAGTTTAAAACAAAACGAGGCTATTGGTGCCAAGTATCAAAATGTACCTTCAAAAGCACAGGCACAAAAATCGTTGAAAGCAGACAAAGTGGATGGTTATTTAGAAACGACTGAGGAAGGTTATCAACTGAAAATGTCAGCTGATGCTGAAAATCTTTCTGAAGATGCTTTGCGATCTACGCTTAATCAGTATCATATGTTGGCACAGGCTAAAAAGTTACACCTAACATCAGCGCAATTAAATAGTTTAGTGAGTGATCCAAAGCTTAAAACTAGTATTTATCATAATGATGGTAAATCGTCACAGGGTGGTGTTGCGACAAATCAAGCTAATCAAATGTTGTCAGCAGCGTTAGGTATTTTCATCTTTATCTTTTTAACGGCGTATGTTGGTATCATTTCACAAGAAATTGCCAACGAAAAATCATCACGTATTATGGAAATTCTACTTGCTGTCACTTCGCCAGGGATTCAATTCTTTGGTAAATTATTAGGAGTTGCGGCTTTAGCCATCACGCATGGCTTGGTCTATGTTGTGGTTGGTGGCGTAACTGCTATTTTCTTTAGTGATAATCAGTATATTGAAATGATTAAAAAGCTGTTGGTTGGTGTTGATATTAAATTTGCTATCATGGCCGGATTATTAGCACTAGTAGGTATTTTCTTGTACATGATTCTAACAGCCATTGTTTCAGCAATGGTAAATGATCTAAGTCAAGTCCAACAAGCCGTTTCGCCGGTAACTTATTTAGCCATGGTTGGTTATATTTTGACGTTTGTCTTAAGCGGACAACCACATAATACATTTATTAATGTCTTATCTTATATACCATTTATTTCCCAAACTTTGATGCCGGCACGATTAGGGTTACAATATGCTAGTATGACTGAAGCGCTAATTGCTTTGTTGATTGAACTAATCGCATTGGTTTTGTTGGCACGATACGGGTTGCGAGTATACAAGCAAAACGTATTAACCTATAACGATGGTAATATCGGTAAGGCAGCCTTATTTAGTTTAAAAGGTCTTTTTGTTAAAAATAAAATGTAGTTATATGATGCAACCCTGTGCTATTGAGAAAATGGTACGGGGTTGTTATGATAAATAAGGAAATTAAAATGAAAAGAGGTCAGAACAATGATGTTCCAACCTCTTTAAAATAATTATTGTTAATGTTCTTCTTGATTGTTTTTTCCAAGAAAACGATCTTTATCCTTGTCGTTCAAATCAGGGATGTCGAATACTTCGTCTACTTGACGACTTAATTCATCATTTCTTTTTGTTTGTAATGGCATGAAAAAGAACCTCCTAATTAATAGTTAGCCTAATTATAGCATGTTTGCTTCATAATTAGTCAAATGAAATATAGTGGTGTCTGTGAGGATTTTACCAGCAAAAAAAGGAAAGGCCACTAAATGACAACAAAACATATTGAACAAAAGTTAATGCTGTTACCTGATTTACCAGGATCTTATCAAATGAAAGATAAGAACGGCAAAATCATTTATGTGGGTAAAGCAAAAAATTTAAAAAATAGAGTGCGTTCATATTTTAAAAGTGAACATACAGGTAAAACTGAACAATTAGTCGCAAATATTGCTGATTTTGATTTTATTGTTACTAGTTCAGAAAAAGAATCATTGTTACTAGAAATCACGCTGATTCAAAAATACCAACCGTACTATAATATTCGATTAAAGCGGGGAACTGGTTATCCCTATATTAAAATTACGAATGAACGTGATCCACAAATATTGTTAGCCAATGAAGTTGCTTCGGATGGTGCCAATTATTTTGGTCCTTATCCGAATGTTTATGCTGCTCAGGAGACACTACATTTTTTGCAAAAAGTCTATCCACTAAGACGCTGTAATGGTTATCAAGGTCGACCATGTTTGTACGCAAATATTGGTCAATGCCTGGGCGCTTGTTATAAAGAGGTGCCTGAGGAAGAATACACTGCGCAAATTAAGCGGATTAAACGTTTTTTGGATGGTGATACGAAAGATGTTCGTAAGATGCTGCAAAAAAAAATGGCTGAAGCGGCTGCATCAATGGCTTATGAACGAGCTGCAGATTTACGTGATCAGTTAAAATTTATTGAAGCAACTGTTGAGAAACAAAAGATTATATCACGTGATGGGACACCACGCGATATATTTAATTTTTATATGGACAAAGGTTGGCTATCAGTACAAATCTTCTTTATTAGGCAATCTCGTTTAATGAAGCGTGAAAAGCGCTTGTTTGCGATTATTGATTCGCCTGAAGAAGAGCTCGCACGTTTCATACTCCAGTTTTATAATCGACGAAATTCAGTATTGCCAAAAGAAATTTTGGTACCAGATGGTGTTGATACAGAATCTATTGCAGCAGTACTTGATACTCCAGTACGCACACCGCAACGTGGTGAAAAGAAAGCCTTATTAGATTTAGCACGTAAGAATGCCAAAATTGTGTTAGATGAAAAATTCCGCTTGTTAGAGATGAATGAGTCAAAAACAACGGGTGCTATGCAGGAAATAGCAGATGCTTTAGGTATTGAAAAAATTAACCGTATTGAGGCATTTGACCATTCGCATATTCAAGGAGCGGATATGGTATCCGCCATGGTTGTCTTTGAAGATGGTGTGCCTAATAAGAATAAGTATCGTAAATATAAAACAAAAAGTGTGCAACATGCTGATGAACGCGCCGAAACGATGGAAGTCATTCGGCGTCGTTATACACGGTTATTAAAAGAGCACGCAGATTTACCAGATTTAATTTTGATGGACGGCGGGGTCATTCAATTAAATGCCGCTAAAGAAGTGATTGAAGATGAATTAGGTTTAGCAATACCGGTTGCAGCTATGGTTAAAAATGAAAAGCACAAAACAGCCGACTTGTTAAAGGAGGAAGGTGCTGATCATGTCCATCTTGACCCTAATTCGCAGGGATTTTATTTATTGCAGCGTATTCAAGATGAAGTGCACCGGTTTGTGATTACTTTTCATCGTCAATTACATTCTAAAAGTTCACTCGGTTCAAGGTTAGATGGCATTGCGGGCGTTGGTCCGAAAACGCGTCAAAAGTTATTGACTAAGTATGGTTCAATGAATAAGATGGCTCAAGCCTCAATTGAGGATTTAAAAAAACTAGGTATATCAGAAAAAGTTGCTAATAATATCAAAATATCATTAACAGCCATGCAACATCATGATGACTAATGGTAGTCAAACATGAGAAAGTGCTGTAAAATGAAATGCGACAGTTTACAGTTGGCTAAAGAGCTAAAAAGAAAGTGAGGTCATAAACGATGGCGTTTGTCGACCAAGTAAAGATTTTTGTTAAAGCAGGAAAAGGTGGTGACGGAGCTGTTTCTTTCCGTCATGAAAAATATATTAATATGGGTGGCCCATTTGGTGGTGACGGTGGTCATGGTGGTTCAGTTGTCATGGAAGTCGATGAAGGACTTCGTACACTAATGGATTTCCGTTATAAGCGTCATTTTAAAGCTCAAGTAGGTGGCAATGGTGCTACTAAGGGAATGACTGGTCGTTCAGCTGACGATTTAGTTATTCGTGTCCCACAGGGAACGACGATTACGAATGTTGAAACGGGCCAAGTTATTGGTGATTTGACTGAAAAAGGTCAACGTTTAGTAATTGCTCAAGGTGGCCGTGGTGGTCGTGGTAATATTCGGTTTGCGTCTTCTAAAAATCCAGCACCAGAAATCGCTGAAAATGGTGAACCGGGTGAAGAACTAGACATTGCTTTGGAACTTAAAGTATTAGCTGATGTTGGTCTTGTCGGTTTCCCATCTGTTGGAAAATCAACGTTGTTATCAGTAGTGACAGCTGCAAAGCCTAAAGTAGCCGCTTATCACTTTACAACTTTGGTTCCTAATTTGGGGATGGTTCGTTTAGAGGATGGTCGTGATTTTGTCATGGCTGATTTGCCTGGGTTGATTGAAGGTGCCTCAGAAGGTGTCGGTTTAGGTATTCAATTCTTACGTCACGTGGAACGAACACGTGTTATTTTGCATATGATTGATATGTCTGGTGTTGATCCAGAGCAAGATCCATATGATAATTATTTGAAAATTAATAAAGAATTAGCTGCATATGACCCAGCTTTGTTGGAACGCCCACAAATTATTGTGCCAACTAAGATGGATATGCCAGATGCGCAAACAGCACTGGAGATGTTTGAAGATCAATTACGAAATGATGATAATGTGCCAGAGAATTTGGAGATTATGCCAATTTCATCATTATCACGTGATGGTATAGAACCACTTTTGCGCCGAACAGCGGACCTATTAGATGAAACACCTGCATTCTTACCTAAGGGTATGAGTGAAGAAGATGCTGATCAAGCTAATTATGAATTTGAAGATCGTGAAGCACCATTTGAATTGAGTCGCGATGAAGACGGTGTTTGGATTTTGTCAGGTAATGAAATTGAGCGCTTATTTAAGCGTACAAATACTAATTACACTGAATCATTAATGCGTTTTGCCCGTCAGATTAGATTTATGGGGGTTGATGAAGCCTTACATGAAGCTGGTGCCCAAAATGGTGATACCGTGCAAATTTTGGACTTCCAATTTGAATATGAAGATTAGTTAAGTTAAAACTGTATAAAATGCTCATTTTTGATAATATTTCGAAAATGGGCTTTTTTATCATGATGCAAGGAGAAGTAAAAATATGGCAGGAAACCAGGTTGAACATGTGAGCGAATTAGGCAAATATATAACAATTGCTGATAATAAGATTACGTGGGAACAAACGATTAAAAAATCACGCTTTATTGTCAATATTGCCCGGGTTGCTAATGAAGAGCAGGCAAAAGCATTTATTGATGACATTAGCACGGAGCATCGCAAAGCTACACATAATGTTTGGGCATACATGCTTGGTAATCGTAATGAAGTGCAACGTTATTCTGATAATGGAGAACCAGCCGGTACAGCAGGTGTGCCCATGTTAGAAGTTCTTAAAAATAATGCTATTCGTGATGTCGCCGTGGTGGTCACTAGATATTTTGGTGGTATTAAATTAGGTGCGGGCGGATTAGTACGTGCATATGCGGGGACTGTTGTTGGAGGTGTTGAAGCAAGTGGACTCGTTGAATCAATTCAGCGTCACGAGGTAACTTTACAAGTTTCTTATAGTCAATACGAACCACTTGTTTACTGGTTAAATCAGCATGAATATGAAATTTTAGATACGGTTTATACGGATGAAGTAACGGTTAAAGTTGCAATTGCCGATGAAGATATGGATGCTTTTAAAAGTGCAGTTATTGATGAACTGGCAGGTAAGGTGGAGATTTCTGTTGGTGATATTAATTGGTTTGAAGTGCCTTATCAACAGCATGTTAGTGCAAAAACCGAGACGTTAAAATAAGGTTTAAGCCTTTTTTACAGTGAGACGTCTATAATGAAATGTTGTAGTTAATTAAAAGTATTGGAAGAAAACATGAAAAAGGATATTCTAAGAGTACACTTAGTTGTTTTGAGTTTGCTTTTAGTCATTTGGTTTGTGCCAACTAATTATAATTTCTTGATTTGGAACTTATTTTTAGCGTTAATTCCGTTTGACTTAGCTTTAGTAATTAGATATATCAATAATCAAAATAAGCACGCTTTTTTAAAGATAGTTTTGACGATTGTGTGGTTGGTTTTCTTTCCAAATGCGATGTATATGGTGACTGATTTTAGCCATTTATCTTCAATTGGAACCGGCTTAATGACTGAAACACAATTTTTTAATTATGCTATTTTAGCGGTTGGCGTTGTAATGGGGTTGTTATTTGGCTTATCATCAGCTCACATGATTGGGCGGGTGTATTGTGGTAAGCTACCACCTGCTTGGACTTTCGCATTTTATGTGATTTTGTCGTTTGTATCAGCGTACGGGATTTATCTGGGACGCTTTTTACGTATTAATTCGTGGGAATTAATTAGCGATCCGCATAAAGTTTTGGTCTTGCTTTCAACATCTATTTCGATGCATAGTTTGGTATTTGTTATATCTTTTGGCTCATTGCAATTTGCGCTATTAATTTTGTACCACATGATGCGACGTATCAACACTGATTAAAATACGCAATCATTTTAAATATAAATACCCCGTAATGATCAGCAACTTGGCTAGTCATTACGGGGTATTTAGCGTAAGACTTTAAGTTTTATAAATTGAGATTTTTATCACCTTTTAATGATTTTGTACGATAGAAAAAGAGACAAGCATTAACAACTATTAAGAGGGCACTTGCAATAAAGATACCGCTATAATCAAAGAACATCGCAACGACTGTTCCCATAATTGGTCCAACAACAGATCCAAGTGATTGGAAAGATTGGTTGTAAGCAAAAATACGTGAAGTTACTTCAGCTGGGGTTGTCTTCGTTAGTAAGGTTTGAACAGCTGGTAGCATTGTTGCATCAGAAATTCCAATCATAAATCTCAGAATTGCTAGTTGCCAGACGGCTGTTACAAAACCAGTTGGTAACATAAAAATAAATGCTAAGGTAAAACCAATGAGCATAATACGGTGCGTTCCAATCCGATCACCTAATTGACCAAAACGGGGTGCTGCCAGCATTGTTGCAATTCCAGGCATGGCGGCAACTAACCCGGCCCAAAGTGTGGTGCTACTAGCGCCATTGTTTAGTTCGCGAACAAATAATGCGATTATTGGACTAATTGATTGGTTAACTATTTGGATGATAAAAGTTGTTAGGAACAAACCAACTGTTAATTTAGGGTAAGAAAGTTGCTTAAACACTTCTTTACGTGATAAAGATTTTCCCTTTGCAACGGGCGTAAATTCTTCCTTAACTAGTGTAATCACCAATAAGAAAACTAATATAAAAATAATACCCGTAATAATAAATGATAAGCGATAACTAACTAAAGATGCCAAAACACCACCAATGAACGGACCAATCAGTTGGCCCCCGGTCACACCGGTTACTAGGGTACCTAAGGCATAACCGGATTTTTCTTTGGGTGTTTGGGTAGCAATCATGGCATTGGAATTAGAAATAAAGCCACCACATAGACCTTGTAATGCGCGTAGAAATATTAATTGCCAAATATTTTGAGCAGCACCCATTAAAATAAAGACAATGGCCATTCCTAGTGAAGCGCGCAATAACATTAATTTACGTCCACGACTGTCGGCAAGCTTTCCCCAAAATGGTGAAATTAAAGCAGTCATTAGGAACGTGATTGAAAAAGTAATACCACTATAAAATGTTAACTGATTTTTTGTGAAATCTCCTAAACTATCAACATATAGGGAGAGGAAGGGCATTACCTCACTAAAGCCGACTCCCGTCATAAAGACACCAAACCAGAGGACGAAAAGATTACGCCGCCAAGTTGGCAACTGTGCTAATTTTTCTTTTAACATATAGTTCTCCTATAAATTGGATTCTTATAGGTCTTTATTCTACTCGTTTTATCTTTTTCCTGCACTGTATTGAATTACGACTTTTATTTAGACAAAACAAAAAGGAGTTAGCCGAAACTAACTCCTTTTTGTTATAGGTTTAATAAGAGATATGTTAAGTGAGTATTTACTAATAAGTAAAAACTCTTCGCCTTATGAGGGGGCGAAACGACTAAGATTTATATGCGTTTTCTATAACCTTAAGTCGATATTTATATAGTACCTAGAAATTATGAATAAATTGTGAATTTTGTTGTACGAAATTTCACAATTATACAAACTAATCCATTTATTTATCAATTTAGTGGTACTTTTTTTCTGTTATAATAATAAATAACGACTTTTGGGACTGGAGAAAAAAATGTACGAATACTTAACTGGGAAAATTACTGATATTTCCCCAAATTATATTGTTATTGAAATACAAGGTATTGGTTATCGCGTTTCGGTTGCGAATCCTTATGCATTTTCTCTGGATAGTAATGTGACAGTTTATGTTGAACAAATTATTCGTGAAAATGAGCACACTTTGTATGGCTTTTTTAATAAGCAAGAAAAAGATTTGTTCCAAAAATTATTAAATGTTTCTGGAATTGGGCCAAAGTCAGCTTTAGCAATTTTAGCAAATAGTGATCATACTGGTTTGGTTAATGCTATTACAACGAATGATGTGAGCTTTTTGACTAAATTTCCTGGCATTGGTAAAAAAACAGCGCAACAAATTGTTTTGGACTTACAAAATAAGTTATCTGATTTTGCAGTGGGTGTGGACAATGTTGCTACACCGGCAAAAAGCGCAGTACAAAATGAACAGTTAGCGGATGCTTTACTAGCTTTAGAAGCACTAGGTTATGCTAAAAAAGATATCAAACGTGTTGAAAAAGAATTAGGTAAGGCAAGTGAATTAACAACCGCAGAATATGTTAGTGCTGGGTTGAAATTATTGCAGTAAGGAGGACTTAAATGGCGGAAGATTTTTTACACGATATGTCCACTGATGATGGTGAAGAATTAGTTGAACAATCGCTACGTCCGACTACTTTGCAACAATATATTGGTCAAGAGGACTTAAAAGAAAGATTACATGTCTATATTGAAGCAGCCAAACAACGCTCCGAACCATTAGATCATATGTTGTTGTATGGTCCGCCCGGATTAGGTAAAACAACATTGGCGATGGTTGTTGCGAACGAAATGTCAGTTGGTTTGCGTACAACGTCAGGACCAGCAATTGAAAAATCGGGTGATTTACTAGCGTTGTTAAATGAATTAGCACCTGGGGATGTTTTATTTATTGATGAAATTCATCGGTTGCCTAAACAAGTTGAAGAGATGCTTTATTCAGCAATGGAAGATTTTTATGTGGACATTATTGCTGGTGAAGGGCCAACAGCACATCCAATCCATTTTCCATTACCACCCTTTACTTTAATTGGTGCAACCACTCGAGCCGGCATGCTTTCACAACCTTTACGAGATCGTTTTGGTATTGTTGAGCATATGGCTTATTATACGAATGAAGAATTAGCACAAATTGTTAAACGGTCGGCTGATATTTTTAATATTGAAATTGCTGATGAAGGTGCGATTGAATTAGCCCGGCGTTCACGTGGTACGCCACGTATTGCTAACCGTTTATTGCGGCGAGTGCGTGACTTTTCAACGGTCAAAGGACAACAAGTTATTGATGATGAGATGGTTAATTTTTCACTGAAGTTATTGCAAATTGACGATATGGGCTTGGATGAAGTTGATCATAAGATTTTACAGACAATGATTGAATTTTATCAAGGTGGACCAGTTGGGGTAAATACGATTGCTGCTAATATTGGTGAAGAGGTTGATACGATTGAATCAGTTTATGAACCATATTTATTACAAATTGGTTATTTACAACGGACGCCTCGGGGACGTGTTGTAACTTTGGCTGCATACCAACACCTCAATTTACCATTACCAGATACGAAACGATAAAAGGAGTTAAAGATAAATGACAGAGAAATTTACAAGTTTAAACGATTTTGATTATGATTTGCCACACGAACTAATTGCTCAAACTCCTTTAGAGAAACGCGATGGTTCAAGATTGTTGGAGATGAATGCGGATACTGGTGAATTACATG
The DNA here is from genome assembly GCF_058506735.1 of Weissella sp. ESL1139. Taxonomy (NCBI): domain Bacteria; kingdom Bacillati; phylum Bacillota; class Bacilli; order Lactobacillales; family Lactobacillaceae; genus Weissella; species Weissella sp. ESL1139. The sequence goes on along the minus strand of NZ_CP196375.1, from coordinate 1,036,297 downwards.
ATCGTCATTTTTATGACATTATAGATTATTTGAATCCAGGGGATGCGCTAGTCATGAATAATTCACGTGTGTTGCCAGCCCGTTTATACGGTGAACGCCCTGAAACTGGTGGGCATGTCGAAGTACTATTACTTCGTCAAGATCAAGATGATGTGTGGGAAACATTAGTTAAGCCGGCTAGAAAATATCCCGTTGGACAAAAAATTGTATTTGGTGATGGTCGTCTTACTGCTGAGGTGGTTGAAGAGCTAGAACACGGTGGCCGTATGATTAAATTCCACTACGATGGTATTTTCTTAGAAATACTAGAAGAGCTGGGCGAAATGCCATTACCACCATATATTAAAGAAAAGCTAGAGGATCAAGAACGTTATCAAACGGTTTATTCAAAAGTCAATGGTTCGGCAGCTGCGCCAACGGCTGGTTTACACTGGACACCAGAATTATTAGCTAAGGTTGAAGCTAAAGGGATTAAACTAGTTGAATTAACATTGCACGTGGGGCTAGGAACATTTAGACCAGTTGAGGAAGATAATATTGATGACCATAAAATGCATTCTGAGTTTTATCAATTAAGTGAAGAAGCTGCTCAAACTTTGAATGAAGTTCGAGCTAACGGTGGTCGTATTGTAGCAACTGGGACAACTTCAATTCGAACTTTAGAAACGATTGGGGCTAAGTTTGATGGTGAACTACACGAAGATTCAGGGTGGACGGATATTTTTATTAAACCTGGATTTGAATGGAAAGTCGTTGATGCATTTATTACTAATTTCCATTTACCTAAATCAACGTTAGTGATGTTAGTTGCTGCCTTTACAGGTCGTGATAATATTTTGAATGCTTATAAGCATGCGGTTGCTGAAAAGTATCGTTTCTTCAGTTTTGGTGATGCAATGTTTATTCATCACTAAAATAAATGTGAATTAATTGTACAGAAAGTGTTGACTTTGTTATTAATAATGTGTATTATAAATATTGTTGGTGACAGATAAACACTTGCGGATGTAGTACAATGGCTAGTGCCCCAGCCTTCCAAGCTGGAAATGCGGGTTCGATTCCCGTCATCCGCTTTACATTGCTTCAGAAATGTAAAATGTTGATCATTGAAAACTGAATATCGTTTCGATAGAACAAATGTGTAGGGTTATCAAGCAATTTGCTTGATACAAAAACATTTGCGAAGTCAATTCGCTAATAAATTCGTTTAACTTTTGTTAAACAAATAACAAATATTGAGTTATACTCAAACTTTTAAAATGAGAGTTTGATCCTGGCTCAGGATGAACGCTGGCGGCGTGCCTAATACATGCAAGTCGAACGCTTTGTGCAAATTGATATGACGAGCTTGCTCTGATTTGATTTTTGATTTCAAAGAGTGGCGAACGGGTGAGTAACACGTGGGTAACCTACCTTTTAGCAGGGGATAACATTTGGAAACAAGTGCTAATACCGTATAATACCAACAACCGCATGGTTGTTGGTTGAAAGATGGTTCTGCTATCACTAAGAGATGGACCCGCGGTGCATTAGCTAGTTGGTAAGGTAATGGCTTACCAAGGCGATGATGCGTAGCCGAGTTGAGAGACTGATCGGCCACAATGGGACTGAGACACGGCCCATACTCCTACGGGAGGCAGCAGTAGGGAATCTTCCACAATGGGCGCAAGCCTGATGGAGCAACGCCGCGTGTGTGATGAAGGGTTTCGGCTCGTAAAACACTGTTATAAGAGAAGAACGGCACTGAGAGTAACTGTTCAGTGTGTGACGGTATCTTACCAGAAAGGAACGGCTAAATACGTGCCAGCAGCCGCGGTAATACGTATGTTCCAAGCGTTATCCGGATTTATTGGGCGTAAAGCGAGCGCAGACGGTTATTTAAGTCTGAAGTGAAAGCCCTCAGCTCAACTGAGGAGTTGCTTTGGAAACTGGATAACTTGAGTGCAGTAGAGGAAAGTGGAACTCCATGTGTAGCGGTGAAATGCGTAGATATATGGAAGAACACCAGTGGCGAAGGCGGCTTTCTGGACTGTAACTGACGTTGAGGCTCGAAAGTGTGGGTAGCAAACAGGATTAGATACCCTGGTAGTCCACACCGTAAACGATGAGTGCTAGATGTTCGAGGGTTTCCGCCCTTGAGTGTCGCAGCTAACGCATTAAGCACTCCGCCTGGGGAGTACGACCGCAAGGTTGAAACTCAAAGGAATTGACGGGGACCCGCACAAGCGGTGGAGCATGTGGTTTAATTCGAAGCAACGCGAAGAACCTTACCAGGTCTTGACATCCCTTGCAAACACTAGAAATAGTGTGTTCCCTTCGGGGACAAGGTGACAGGTGGTGCATGGTTGTCGTCAGCTCGTGTCGTGAGATGTTGGGTTAAGTCCCGCAACGAGCGCAACCCTTATTATTAGTTGCCAGCATTCAGTTGGGCACTCTAGTGAGACTGCCGGTGACAAACCGGAGGAAGGTGGGGATGACGCCAAATCATCATGCCCCTTATGACCTGGGCTACACACGTGCTACAATGGCATATACAACGAGCCGCTAACCCGCGAGGGTACGCTAATCTCTTAAAGTATGTCTCAGTTCGGATTGTAGGCTGCAACTCGCCTACATGAAGTCGGAATCGCTAGTAATCGCGGATCAGCACGCCGCGGTGAATACGTTCCCGGGTCTTGTACACACCGCCCGTCACACCATGAGAGTTTGTAACACCCAAAGCCGGTGGGGTAACCTTTTAGGAGCCAGCCGTCTAAGGTGGGACAGATGATTAGGGTGAAGTCGTAACAAGGTAGCCGTAGGAGAACCTGCGGCTGGATCACCTCCTTTCTAAGGAAAATCGGAACCTACATATTTTATACGAAACGATATTTAGTTTTGAGTGGTTAACATTCAAACATGGGGAATTAGCTCAGCTGGGAGAGCGCCTGCTTTGCAAGCAGGAGGTCATCGGTTCGATCCCGATATTCTCCATAACAACCTACGGGTTGTTTATTAGTTCTTTGAAAACTGAATCATAATTGTAAATTTTTAAATTCATTTATATTGATAGTATCAATAAAATTGAGCCGAAAAAATACACCGCGTAATTTTTTGAGTTTTTTAAATAAGTTTAAAATCGCTTGTGACCATTGAGTCACAATACTCAAACGAAATCATCAACGAAAGTTGATCGGTTAAGTTATTAAGGGCGCATGGTGAATGCCTTGGCACTAGAAGCCGATGAAGGACGGGACTAACACCGATATGCCTCGGGGAGCTGTAAGTAAGCTTTGATCCGGGGATTTCCGAATGGGGGAACCCAGCTTGTTATGCAAGTTATCGTTTAGTCAATACATAGCTAAACGAAGGTAGACGTTGTGAACTGAAACATCTCATTAGCAACAGGAGCAGAAAGAAAAATCGATTCCGTTAGTAGCGGCGAGCGAACGCGGAGTAGCCCAAACCAGAATGCTTGCACTCTGGGGTTGTAGGACTACCGTTGTGGAGTTACAAATTTGTTTATTAACAGAATCAGTTGGGAAACTGAGCGAAACAGGGTGATAGCCCCGTATGTGAAAGTAAGCAAACTCCCGTGTAGGATCCTGAGTACGGCCGGACACGTGAAATCCGGTCGGAAACTGCGAGGACCATCTCGTAAGGCTAAATACTCTCTAGTGACCGATAGTGAACCAGTACCGTGAGGGAAAGGTGAAAAGCACCCCGGAAGGGGAGTGAAAAAGTTCCTGAAACCATGTGCCTACAACAAGTTAGAGCCCGTTAATGGGTGATAGCGTGCCTTTTGTAGAATGAACCGGCGAGTTACGATACCATGCGAGGTTAAGGTGGAAAGACCGGAGCCGTAGCGAAAGCGAGTCTGAAATGGGCGCTTAAGTATGTTGTTGTAGACCCGAAACCAGGTGACCTACCCATGTCCAGGGTGAAGGTGTGGTAAAACGCACTGGAGGCCCGAACCCGTACATGTTGAAAAATGTTGGGATGAGGTGTGGGTAGCGGTGAAATTCCAATCGAACTTGGAGATAGCTGGTTCTCTCCGAAATAGCTTTAGGGCTAGCCTCGGAAGATAGCGTGTTGGAGGTAGAGCACTGTTTTGATGCGGGGCCCATCTCGGGTTACTAAATTAAGATAAACTCCGAATGCCAATCACGTATGTCCTGGAGTCAGACAGTGAGTGATAAGATCCATTGTCGAAAGGGGAACAGCCCAGATCGTCAGTTAAGGTCCCTAAGTGTGTGTTAAGTGGAAAAGGATGTGAAGTTGCATAGACAACTAGGATGTTGGCTCAGAAGCAGCCACCATTTAAAGAGTGCGTAATAGCTCACTAGTCGAGTGATTCTGCGCCGAAAATGTACCGGGGCTAAACACACCACCGAAACTACGGGTGCCACGTAAGTGGCGCGATAGGAGAGCGTTCTAACGGCAGTGAAGTCAGACCGTGAGGACTGGTGGAGCGCTTAGAAGTGAGAATGCCGGTATGAGTAGCGAAAGACAGGTGAGAATCCTGTCCACCGTATGACTAAGGTTTCCTGGGGAAGGCTCGTCCTCCCAGGGTTAGTCGGGACCTAAGGCGAGGCCGAAAGGCGTAGTCGATGGCTAATAGGTTGAGATTCCTGTACCAGGTGAACATGTTTGAACAATGGAGGGACGCAGAAGGCTAACAGATCCCAGCGATTGGAAATGCTGGGTCAAGCAATAAGTCTTGAGGTGAGTTAAATGCTTGCTTCTTATAGGACAAGTTGTGATGAGGACCGAAATAAAGTAGGGAAGTCTGTGATGTCACGCTGCCGAGAAAAGCTTCTAGTTAGTGTTTACCTGCCCGTACCGCAAACCGACACAGGTAGTCGAGGAGAGCATCCTAAGGTGAGCGAGTGAACTCTCGTTAAGGAACTCGGCAAAATGACCCCGTAACTTCGGGAGAAGGGGTGCTCAGCGCAAGCTGAGCCGCAGTGAATAGGCCCAGGCGACTGTTTATCAAAAACACAGGTTTCTGCAAAATCGTAAGATGACGTATAGGGGCTGACGCCTGCCCGGTGCTGGAAGGTTAAAAGGAGTGCTTAGCTTCGGCGAAGGTACGAATTGAAGCCCCAGTAAACGGCGGCCGTAACTATAACGGTCCTAAGGTAGCGAAATTCCTTGTCGGGTAAGTTCCGACCCGCACGAAAGGCGTAACGATCTGGGCGCTGTCTCAACGAGAGACTCGGTGAAATTTAAAGACCCGTGAAGATGCGGGTTACCCGCGACAGGACGGAAAGACCCCATGGAGCTTTACTGTAGCTTGATATTGAGTGTTTGTGCAGCTTGTACAGCATAGGTAGGAGCCGTAGAAATCGGGACGCTAGTTTCGATGGAGGCACACGTGGGATACTACCCTCGTTGTATGAACACTCTAACTCACACCACTAAGCGTGGTGGAAGACAGTGTCTGGCAGGCAGTTTGACTGGGGCGGTCGCCTCCCAAAGAGTAACGGAGGCGCCCAAAGGTTCCCTCAGAATGGTTGGAAATCATTCGCAGAGTGTAAAGGCACAAGGGAGCTTGACTGTGAGACTTACCAGTCGAGCAGGTACGAAAGTAGGGCTTAGTGATCCGGTGGTTCCGCATGGAAGGGCCATCGCTCAACGGACAAAAGCTACCCTGGGGATAACAGGCTTATCTCCCCCAAGAGTCCACATCGACGGGGAGGTTTGGCACCTCGATGTCGGCTCATCGCATCCTGGGGCTGTAGTCGGTCCCAAGGGTTGGGCTGTTCGCCCATTAAAGCGGTACGCGAGCTGGGTTCAGAACGTCGTGAGACAGTTCGGTCCCTATCCGTCGCGGGCGTAGGAAATTTGAGAGGAGCTGCCCTTAGTACGAGAGGACCGGGGTGGACGTACCACTGGTGTATCAGTTGTTCCGCCAGGAGCATCGCTGAGTAGCTATGTACGGATGAGGTAAACGCTGAAAGCATCTAAGTGTGAAACTCGCCTCGAGATGAGATTTCCCATTCAGTAATGAAGTAAGACCCCTTATAGATGATAAGGTAGATAGGCTAGAAGTGGTAGTACGGTGACGTATGGAGCGGACTAGTACTAATGGTTCGAGGACTTAACCAAGTAGCAAGTGGTGTAAGGCAAGAAAATTTAATTATGATTCAGTTTTGAGAGAACTAAGTTCACTCAATAAATACGTGTCGTGATGATGGCACTGAGGTCACACCTGTTCCCATACCGAACACAGCAGTTAAGCTCAGTAGCGCCAAAAGTAGTTGGAGGATCGCCTCCTGCGAGGATAGGACGTCGCGATGCAACATGGACGTTTAGCTCAGCTGGGAGAGCACCTGCCTTACAAGCAGGGGGTCACAGGTTCGATCCCTGTAACGTCCATTTAGAGATGTTTTAAATCAAATTGTAAAATGAAGAGGTTGCCTTATTAGGTGGCCTCTTTCCTTTACACTGATATTTAAAATTTGAACAGTACGAATCTACTGTTTCTGATATAATGGATACTAGTTTACTTATGATAATAGTGCTTATCAATTTTAAACTAATAAACGAAAGGATATATGATATGTCGGATTATCCGGTGAAGTATGAATTACTTCATGTCGAAAAACATACTGGTGCACGGTTGGGTAAAATTACGACTCCTCATGGAGAAGTAATGACACCAATGTTTATGCCTGTTGGTACACAAGCAACCGTTAAAGGTGTATCACCACGTGAATTAAAAGAGATTAACTCACAATTTATCTTGTCAAATACATATCATTTGTGGTTAAGACCTGGTGATGAATTAATTGCACAGGCAGGTGGTCTTCATAAATTTATGAATTGGGACGGACCTATCTTAACTGACTCTGGTGGTTTTCAGGTATGGTCATTATCGGATCATAACAGCATTACTGAAGAGGGTGTTACCTTTAGAAACCACCTAAATGGTGATAAGATGTTTTTGTCACCAGAAGTGGCTATGCGTATTCAGAACAATCTGGGTTCAGATGTTATGATGCAACTAGATGAAGCAATTCCATATTTTGAAACATATGATTATGTGAAGAAATCTGTTGAACGCACATCTCGTTGGGCCGATCGTGCACAACGTGCGCACAAGCGACCAGATGATCAAGCATTATTTGGAATAGTTCAGGGTGCTGGTTTTCATGAATTGAGAAAGCAGTCTGCTCAAGACTTAGTTTCTCTAGATTTGCCTGGTTATGCCATTGGTGGTTTATCAGTTGGTGAGTCTAAAAAAGAAATGAATCGTGTGTTAGATTTCACTGTACCGTTTTTACCAGAAAATAAACCACGTTATTTAATGGGGGTTGCAGCGCCAGATTCTTTGATTGATGCTTCGATTCGAGGTATTGATATGTTCGATTGTGTGTTACCAACACGTATCGGTCGTAAAGGAACGCTACTGACATCGAATGGTCGTGTGGTTATTAAGAATGCAAAATATAAGGATGATTTTTCTTTGATTGATTCAGAAACTGAAGATTATGGGTCACAGCATTTCACAAAAGCTTATCTCCATCACTTATTTAAGACTAATGAACTGTATGGACAAACAATTGCGTCAGTACACAATTTACGTTACTTATTAAAGTTAATGGAAGATATGCGGCAAGCAATCGCAGAAGATCGTTTATTAGAGTTCCGTGAAGAAACACTAAGTAAGTATGGCTATTTTAAACCAAATGCCCGCTTATTCTAGTCAGACTATGTATTATATTTAAGGAGTAAAATTTATTATGAATGCAAATATTTTAATTTTAATTGTTTTTATCGCTGCAATGTACTTTATTATGATTCGTCCACAACAAAAGGCACAAAAGAAGCGCCAAGCAATGATTAACAACGTACAACCTGGTGCAGATATTGTGACAATTGGTGGATTACACGGTAAAGTTTCTTCAGTGAACAAAGAAGCTCGTACATTTGAGTTGGATGCTGAAGGAATTATTTTGGTATTTGAGTTATCTGCTATTCGCCAAGTTGTTAAAGAAAGTGCTAACACTGCAGCACCTGTAACAACTGAGGATGCACCTAAAGAAGAAGAGCCAAAGCAAGAAGCAATTGAAGAAAATACATCAGACAATGATGAAAAATAATGTCATTAATGATATGAATTAGAGACTTTAGGAAGTAAACTAGTGTTAGATAGTTTGCTTCCTAAAGTTTTTTTAAATAAAAATTTAGATTGATAAGTTAAAAAAGTGAGGTACCCAATGACAGATTTATTGGAAATGCCAATACATTTAAATACTAATCGGCGAATTTTACATATTGATATGGATGCATTTTATGCGCAAATAGAAATGCGCGATAACCCAACTTATCGCACAGTGCCACTAATCTTAGCACGAGATCCACGTCAAACAGGTGGTCGTGGTGTTGTCGCGACTGCAAATTATGTAGCTCGAAAATTAGGCATACATTCTGCAATGAGTGCTGCTGAAGCGTTGAAATTAGCTCCTGAAGGGGTTTTTGTGACACCAAATTTCCAAAAGTATCGAGCTGTTTCGCATCAATTACATCAGATTTTTAAACGTTATACGAAGAAGATTGAACCGATTGCTTTTGATGAGGCGTATTTGGATATTACCGAAATGAGTACGAATCATCAAAAGTCGGTCGCTTTGGCACATGAAATACAACAAGTGATTTATGAAGAACTAAGTCTGACAAGTTCAGTAGGGGTATCGTTTAATAAATTTTTGGCTAAATTAGCCTCTGAGCATAATAAACCCAGTGGTTTTACAGTCGTAAATGAAAATGATATTAGAGCATTTTTAGATGTACTACCAATTGAAGATATTCGAGGTGTTGGTAAAAAAACGGCTGAACATATGCGCGAATTAGGCATAAATACTGGTCAAGACTTGTATAATACATCACAGAGTGATTTAGCAAATCTCTTTGGTAAAAGTGGTTATATTTTTTATGAACGTATTCGTGGTATTGACGATCGACCGGTTGTCTGGCAAAGAGAGCGAAAGTCGTTAGGGAAAGAGCGTACCTATGGACCGTTTTTAGATAACGAACAGGCTGTTTTAGATGAATTAAAAGATTTATCACAGCAATTGACTGATACATTAGTGAAGACCAGTCTTCATGGCAAAACTTTAGTCTTAAAATTGCGAGATAATGATTTTAAAACGGAAACGAGACGTGAGACTAATGTTGATTTTTTTGCTAATGATGCTCATGAAATTTATGAAGTCGCACAAAATATTTTTGAAGAACTTGGCGGTTATCAAAAACCAATTCGTTTATTGGGTTTAACAATGACTAATTTGGCCACATTATCATTTGAGAACATCGTATTAGACATATATCAGTAGCAAGATATGCAATTTTTCTGATATACTTACATATATTGCCGTTTCATATTTATCATTAATACTAATGTGAAATTAATACAAACTTTTAAAAAGAATAGAGATTTATATATGACAGCGCAAACTGCAATTTTAGCGCAAATAAAAGCTGCGCAAACCATTATTATCCACCGTCACCAACGTCCTGACCCAGATGCATTTGGCTCACAATTTGGATTAGCAGAATTAATTAAAACATCATTTCCTGAAAAAGAAGTTCATGTTGTCGGTAAGCCGGTTCCAAGTATGAACTGGATGGGCAAAATGGATAAAATACCAGACAGTCTATACGACGATGCGTTAGTTATTGTGACTGATACAGCTAACTCACCACGTGTTGATGATCGTCGTTTTGATTATGGTAAAGTATTGGTGAAAATTGATCACCACCCAAATGATGAACCTTATGGTGATTACACATGGGTTATTGAAGAAGCTTCTTCAACGTCTGCAATGATTTTTGCATTCTATCAAGAATTCGCTGATGAATTAAAGCTTTCTAACAAAGGTGCTGCTTACCTATATGCAGGTATTGTTGGCGATACAGGACGATTCTTATATGGTACCAGTTCTGGAACGATGCAAATTGTTGCAGAATTGATGAAGTTTAAATTTGATTGGGTTGCAATCAATCAAAAAATGGATACAATTTCGTTGCCGGCAGCTAAAGCCTCAGGATATGTCTATGAACATATGACAACAACCAAATATGGGTTTAACTACATTATTTTAACTAATGAAATCGTTGAACATTTTGATTTAGGTGACTTTGGAACTGCGTTTATTGTACCGCTATTAGGGAAAGTTAATACAGTAAAAGCATGGGCAGTATTTGAACAGCAAGATGACGGCTATTTCAGAGTGAGATTACGTTCTCGTAATATTACGATTAATGAAATTGCTAAGCGTCATGGTGGTGGTGGTCATGAATTGGCTGCGGGTGCAACGGCAAAAAATCTTGATGAAATTAATGATATCGTTAACGAAGCAAATAATTTATTAAAGGAGCAAACACATAAATAATGGCGAAATTTACTGATTATAATTTACGTCCGGAAATAAACCAAGCATTAAATGATTTACATTTTACTGAACCTACAAAAGTACAAGAACGTTTAATTCCAACAATTATACAGGGTCGCTCGGTTGTCGGACAATCACAAACAGGCTCAGGAAAAACCCATACGTTCTTGATTCCGATTTTTCAAAAATATGATGCCGAAGATGACAAGGTTCAAGCTGTTATTACAACTCCTTCACGTGAATTAGCACAACAAATTTATGATGCTGCAAAACAAATGGCAACAAAATTTGATGATGATAAAGAACCATGGATTGGACTTTACGTTGGTGGTATGGATAAAACACGCCAAATCCATCAATTAGAGCATAAACAACCACAAATTGTCATTGGTACACCAGGTCGTATCAAGGATTTATATACAACAAGTTCATTGGATATTCATACAGCTAATACATTGGTAGTGGATGAAGCCGATATGACGCTAGATATGGGATTTTTGGCTGATGTTGATGCGATTGCAAGTGCGATGCCAGAAGAACTAAAAATGTTAGTCTTTTCAGCAACTATTCCACAAAAATTACAACCATTTTTGAAAAAGTATATGACGAATCCAGTGATTGAGGAAATTCCGTCTGAAACTGTAATTGCACCAACAATTAAAAATATTTTAGTTGGTACTAAAGGTGAGACGAAAGATACACTAGTCTATAATTTATTGACAATGGGTAATCCTTATTTGGCTCTAGTATTTACAAATACCAAGAAAAGGGCTAGCGAATTAACGAAGAGTTTGCGTAGTCGTGGACTTAAAGTTGCTGAAATTCATGGTGGTATTCAACCACGTGAACGTAAACGTACGATGCAACAAATTCATCATTTAGATTATCAATATGTTGTGGCAACTGATTTGGCAGCACGTGGTATTGATATCCCCGGTGTTTCATTGATTATCAATGATGGTATTCCAACTGAGTTAGAATTCTTTATTCATCGTGTTGGTCGTACGGGGCGTAATGGTATGTCAGGAACAGCAATTACAATTTACAATCCTGACGAAGAAGACCGTGTTCAGATGGTTGAAAATATGGGTGTTAAATTTGAACCAATGACATTTAGTCATGGTGAATTGAAACCAGGTTATGATCGTCGTCGCCGTCGTCAACGTTCTAAATCAATTGCAAAACTTGATCCAACAATGATTGGTATGGTTAAAAAGAAGAAGAAAAATGTTAAGCCTGGCTATAAGCGTCAAATTAAGAATAATATTGCCCGCGATGAGAAGTATAAAAAGCGTGTAGCAGAACGCGAATCTTTACGTGCGGCTAAAAAAGCAAAGAAGAAATCACACAAGAAGTGATAATATTTTAAGCTTAATAAAAAATTGTAATAATTAGCCGGGGATATGCTATAATATCCCCAAGGACATGTTAGATTTTTTCTTAGAGCAAATAGAAACGTTGTGTTAGATGGAAGCAACGCTAAAAATTATCTAAAGCTACCGATAGAATTTGTTTACGAAAGTAGACCGCTTGCTAGCGATATCAGCAACTTAAGAGGTAATGATACAGACTGTCATTGCAATCAGAGTGGTACCGCGTTTTAGCGTCTCTGTTATTGCAATGAGGGTCTGTTTTTTATTAATATTTTTTTGAAATGAGGCTTACATTACAGATGAAAGAATTATCATCGGCTGAAGTTCGCAGTATGTTCCTACGTTTCTTTGAGAGCAAAGGACATAAAATTGAACCTTCACAATCATTGATTCCAAAAGATGATCCAACTTTGTTATGGATTAATTCAGGTGTTGCAACTTTAAAAAAGTATTTTGATGGTACGGTTGTGCCCGACAATCGCCGTATTACAAATGCGCAAAAGTCAATTCGAACAAATGATATTGAAAATGTTGGTCATACAGCACGCCACCATACTTTGTTTGAAATGATGGGTAACTTTTCAATTGGTGATTACTTTAAAAAAGAAGTTATTCCTTGGGCATGGGAATTGTTAACCAGCCCTGAATGGTTTGGTATGGAACCAGACAAATTATATGTGACTGTATATCCTGATGACAATGAGGCCAAGGATATTTGGCTTAATAAGGTTGGCTTGCCAAAGGATCATCTTTACGATGAACCAGACAACTTCTGGGATATCGGTGAAGGACCTTCAGGACCAGATTCTGAAATTTTCTACGATCGTGGTGAAGAATTTAATGATCCTGATGAATCCGAAAATTATCCTGGTGGTGAAAATGAACGCTATCTTGAAATTTGGAATTTAGTATTTTCACAATTTAACCATTTACCTGGTTTAACTAATAACAAAGACTATCCAGAACTTCCTAGTAAAAACATTGATACGGGAATGGGATTAGAACGAGTTGTATCAGTCTTCCAACACGCTAAGACAAATTTTGAAACTGACTTGTTCTTGCCACTTATTCATAAAACTGAAGAAATATCAGGTCAGTGTAAGTATGGTGACAGTGATGAAAAGGATGTTTCATTTAAGGTCATTGCTGATCATATTCGTGCTGTCACTTTCGCCATTGGAGATGGAGCACTACCTTCAAATGAAGGTCGTGGCTATATTATTCGGCGCTTGTTAAGACGAGCTGTCCTACACGGTCGTAAATTAGGTATTGATAAGGTATTCTTGAAGGATTTGGTACCGGTTGTTGGTGAAATTATGGTATCTTACTATCCTGAAATTTCAGAGAATAGTGATTATATTGCCTCAATTGTTGAAGCTGAAGAAGTTCGTTTCAATAAGACTTTGTCAGATGGTCTATCATTATTAGATGATGTTATTGTGTCAGCTAAAGCTGATAATGGTGTTATTGATGGTTCAGTTGCGTTCAAGTTATATGATACTTATGGTTTCCCATATGAATTAACAGATGAATATGCGACTGATGAAGGTCTAACCGTAGATCGTGATGGCTTTGATAGCGAGATGAAAGCACAACAGGATCGTGCACGTGCTGCTCGTTCAAACAAGGCTTCAATGGGGGTTCAAAATGAACTATTAACGAGTTTGGATACTGAATCTGAATACGTTGGATGGACTGAATTGACTGTTGATGCAGCGACATTAGCTAATTTGATTGTTGACAATGAACTTGCAGATACTGTCTCAACAGGTGAGGCGCAATCAATCTTCTCTAAAACACCATTTTATGCTGAAATGGGTGGTCAAGTAGCTGACTTGGGTAATATTTATGACGAAGATGGTCAAGTCGTTGCCAAAGTAACGGATGTTCAAAATGCACCAAATGGTCAGCATTTACATACATTAACTGTTTTGGCCCCAATGACTGTTGGTCAAAACTACAAGTTAGATGTTGATCGTGCATATCATACAGCAGTATCAAAAAACCACACTGCAACTCATTTGTTGGATCAAACTTTGCGTAATGTTCTAGGTGAGCATACAACACAAGCTGGTTCACTTGTGACATCTGATGGTTTGCGTTATGATTTCACTTACAATGGTTCAGTTTCACCAGAAAAGTTACAAGAAATTGAAGACATTATTAATGAAAAAATTATTGAAAACTTGCCAGTAACTTGGGTTGAAACTGATATTGAATCTGCTAAGAAGCTTGGTGCCGTCGCTGTGTTTACTGAAAAGTATGGTGAAACAGTTCGTGTTGTTTCAATTGGTGATTACAATGCCGAGTTTGATGGTGGTACGCATGCAAATAGTACTGCCGAATTGGGTATGTTTAAGATTGTTAGTGAGCAAGGTACTGGAGCAGGTGTACGTCGTATTGAAGCTGTTACTGGTGAAGGTGCCATGAAACTATTCAAGTTACATGATGAATGGTTAACAAAGGCTGCTGCACAAGTTAAGGCACCACAATTATCAGAAATTAACGAAAAGATTGAAGGTTTGCAAACTTCATTGAAAGAGGCAGAGCGTCAAGTTTCATCATTGGAGCAAAAATTGGCTAATCAAGAAGCTAATGCGGCTTTCGCTAATCCAAAGCAAGTTAATGGTTACACAATAATTGCAACTGAAATGGCTGTTGAATCAATGGATGCCTTACGTTCAACTGCTGATAATTGGAAGCAAAGTACACCATCTGATGTTCTAGTATTGGCTGCTAATCTAGGCGAGAAAGTTAATTTGCTAGTTGCAGTTGCACCTGAAGCAATTGCAAAGGGTATTAAAGCTGGTGATTTGGTCAAAGCAATCGCACCTGCCATTGGCGGTGGCGGTGGCGGTCGCCCTGATATGGCTCAGGCTGGTGGTAAAAATCCAGCTGGTATTGCGGATGCTTTTAAAGCTGCGACAGAGTGGTTACAAACAAAATAATAAGTTATTCACAAGAGGGAAACCTCACAAGGAGGTTGTTTATAATGAGTTCATTAGATAATACAGCTGTATTTAATTTTGGTAATGATGAATCACATGATGTTCGAAAAATGTTAGAAGTGGTATATGCAGCGTTGGAATCAAAGGGTTATAATCCAATTAACCAAATTGTTGGTTATTTAATTTCAAATGATCCCGCTTATATTCCACGTGTTAATGATGCTCGTAATTTAATTCGTAAGTTTGAACGTGATGAAATTATCGAAGCATTAGTAACTGATTATTTAGAGAAGTAGAAATTAGTTTTGTAGAAAGAGGTCAATATGGGACGTATTCTAGGTTTGGATGTTGGCTCACGAACCGTTGGGGTTGCTGTATCTGATCAATTTGGTTGGACCGCCCAAGGTGTGGAAATTATCCGAATAAATGAAGATGAAAAAGAATTTGGTATTGACCGAATGAAGGAACTGGTTGCTAAGTACGAGCCAACAGGTTTTGTATTAGGCTTACCTAAAAATATGAACAATACGTTAGGCCCACGTGTGGATGCTTCAAAAGCTTATGGTGACCTATTAGAAGAAACTTTTGGTTTACCAGTTGATTTTCAAGATGAAAGATTAACCACAGTTGAAGCAGAGCGTATGTTGATTGAAGAGGCTGATACATCACGTAGGAAACGTAAAAAAGTGATTGATAAGTTGGCTGCTGGTTTGATTTTACAAAATTACTTGGATCGTAAAGGTCCTTTAGTAAAGTAGGAGGTGAACAATATGGATGAAGATCAAGACATTATTACATTAGTGGATGATAATGGTGACGAACAATTATTTGAGGTATTATTTACTTTCAAGTCTGAAGAATATGGTAAATCATACATTATTCTTTACCCAGCCGGTTCAGGAGAAGATGAAGAAGTAGAAATGCTTGCTTATATTTTTGATCCAGAAGAGACCAAGGAATCAACTGAAGGTGGTTTAACACCAATCGAAGATGATGCTGAATGGTCAATGGTTGAAGAACACCTTAATCAGTTTTTAGATGAACAAGAAGATTAATGTGTGAGTTAAGGACGTCTATCCTAATAATCATGGATAGACGTCCTTATTTTTTATAATAGGAGAAATAAGATGGCTGAAGAAGAAATTTATATTTTAACTGATCATGATGGTTCAGAACGTGAATTTAAGGAATTGTTTTCGTTTGATTCAAAAGATTTTGCACGTTCTTACATTATTTTGGAACCTGTTAATGTAGCTGAAGGTGAAGATATGGACGTTGTGCCATTTATTTATGATAAAGATGCTGAAGAAGGTATGTTACAACCACTTGAAACTGATGAAGAGTACGATATGGTCGAAGAAGTCATGAATACAATTTTTAATGATTCTAAATTACAATAGTTGTTTATAAAATCCTTGATGACTTTACGCAGATATGCTACAAAGTCACCAAGGATTTTTTGTACACTTTTATAGTTATCACGTCTTTATTGATAAAAAGAGGTGAGCTATGATTCAATTAAAAGCCTTGTACTTTCGTTATCGAAATCAGTTATGGTTTAGTGCTTGCTTAATATTGTTTGGTATTGGTCTATTTATTTGGTGGCAAATGGCTCAAAGTACATCTACGGTTACAACCAAGGATATTTCTTCAGTAACTGCTAATCAAAAGAAGACAATTGGATCAACCCAGTTAAAAAATAAACAAACTGAAACAAATAATCAACGACAGATAGTAATAGACGTTAAGGGCGGTGTTCATAGGCCGGGTGTTTATTATTTTCCGCAAGAGCCCATCGTTGCTGATGTGCTAGATAAGGCTGGCGGTGTTTTATCAAGTGTTAATCGGATACGGATTAATTTTGCTGCATCACTTAAAAATGGTCAGGTATTATATATACCGGTCGGGGATGAACAGCAACCGTCAGAATATCCACTACCTGGAAATAAGATGAGTCATGAAGAAGATAATTCAGTGCAAGGGGATGCAAATGAAAACAGCGATAAAATTAATTTAAATACGGCTGATATTGCAGAACTACAGAATTTACCAGGTATTGGTCAAAAAAGGGCACAGGATATTATTAATGAACGTAATAAACTAGGTGGCTTTAAAAATATTACGGATTTACAAGAGGTTAGTGGTATTGGTGAAAAAACATTTGCCAAGTTGAAACCATTAGTAACAATATAATGTCTGGTTATTTATTAGTAAGTGGTATATGTTTAGCAATTGTAAACCTCGTATTATTGTTTCAATGTTGGTGGCTATTACCAATGTTAGTTTGGTTTTTAGTCTTATTGTATTTCAAATTTTCTAAACCGTTTTTAAGTACACTAATTATTGTTAGTGGCGTCATATATTTTTTAGGCTGGCAATTTAAGATTAATCAGCTTATTAATCAACCAGTAGGTAAGGTAAATTCATATTTAGTGATTCATCCAGACGATGTGCAGCAAAAAGATCATAAAATTACGGGAGTTGCTGAATTATCAGATGGAGAAAAAGTGCGGATTTTCTTTGATATTCAAAAAGAAAACATTGATTTTAAGAAGCATAAGCCTAAAGCAATTTTAGTACGGGTGGTTGGTACTAGTGAGCGTCTAAAAAAAGCACGAAATGAGTTTTCGTTTGATCAACAAGCTTACTGGCAAAGTCGGGGGATTGTGCATCGATATTATATAGAAAAGGTCGAAATCATTGGTTACGCTAAGCCAAACAATTTTTTACAATTATTAAAGTGGTCAGTTCGTACTTATCATTATCGTTTAGTATCGTGGTTTGAACAATTACCAGATGGATTACGCGATTATGGTGAAACTCTGTTATTAGGATATACGCGTCCTGGTTTCTATTTAGAAAATGAGGGTATTCAACTCTTAGGATTAATGCATTTATTTAGTATATCTGGCTTTCAAGTTGTTGGTTTATTTAAAATGTGGCGATGTGTAACAAAACGTTGCCATATGCAAAAAGAACATTCATTAGTCATTATCCAGGTTGTATTAATCATTCTTTGGCTTTTTGCTGGTGGTGTGCAATCACTGGTCAGACCCATTCTTTTAGGAATCATTCAAGCCTGGCGCGAATTGAAATGGGTGACAATTGATAGTAAAGATGCGTGGGGATTATCTTTGATTGGTGGTTTGTTAATTGAACCAGGAGTGTTACATAATCTAGGTGGTCAGTTATCGTATTTATTAACATTTGGTTTATTGTGGGTCATGAATCGACCGGCTTGGTATCAAAGTATTTGGTTATCTTTTTTAATCTTACCCATTTTATTGTGGCATACGTTTAGTTGGCACCCAATTAGTTTAATCGCCAATCTATGTATTGTACCTATCTTTGGCTGGATAATAATACCAGCAATCATAATTGGTGTGCTAGCTGAATTAATGCACATGACTTTGCTTAGAGATTTTTGTGAGTTATTAATCCATTGGACACAACAGTTAATTAAATGTGGTGAAAGTATTCCCGGTGAACTGTTATTTGGACGACCACCTTTAGTACTATGTGTCATCGTGATGTTATTAACACTATTTTGGTTAATTTTGAACAAAAAAGTGGTTACTATTTTTATTTGTTTTTTATATTTAATAATGTGGGGTTACCCACGTTTTGCACCTGGCGGTTTTATAACTTTTTTTGATGTTGGTCAAGGGGATGCTACTATTTTACGACCCAAGCATAATGAAGTCACTGTGGTAGATGTTGGTGGTCAATTTCAAGGATTTCAAGACAATGGCAAAAAAGTAAAGCAGTCATTAACAAATTATCAAGCTGAAGAGTTAGACCACTTCTTAAAAGGACATGCGATCAAACAGGTGAAATATCTAGTTTTAACTCATAAAGATTTTGATCATATTGGTAATTTGCCGCAGGTTCTTAATCTTGTCCATGTTAAAAATATTTATGTGCCAGCAGGTATGGAAAAGCACAGTACATTTACAAAAAATATTGAGAAACATGTAAAAAAAGGAATACGTATAATGCCAGTAATTGCTGGCAAAAAATTAACAAAAAATATGTTGGTTTGCCATCCGATGAAAGCGGGTAAAGGGGAAAACGATGATTCCATTAGCTTATATGTTAATTACAAACCTTTAAATTTATTAATGACTGGTGATTTGTCAAAAAGTGGCGAACGTAACATTATTCGACATTTCCAATTACCAAGAGTAGATATTTTAAAATTTGGTCATCATGGTTCAAAAACAAGTACTGATGTTAAATTTGTTCGTAAGGTACGACCAAAAATAGGTATTGTATCAGCAGGTCTGAATAATCGATATCACCATCCTAATTTAGAGACACTAAATACGGCTAAGGACTATCATATAGCGGTATATAACACTGCTGAATCAGGTATGATTCAAGTGAAATGGGGGATGTTTAATCACTATAAACTTAAGTCATTTTTGCGCTAAAAATATATGGGCATTTGATAGTAGAAATGTTATCTTATAATGAAGAGTAAAAATGAGAGGGGATATTGTTGTGAATGTGACCTTAGCAGATGTCAGTCAGGATATTCAGACTGGTAATTTACAACCTATATATTTTGTACAAGGTGCAGATCAATACTTACTTGATTTAGTTAGGCAACAATTTGTAACGGTTATTCAACCAGAGGACCGTACCCTTAATTTGGCACAGTTTGACTTAACTGAAATACCATTAAGCGTTGCGATTGACGATGCTAGATCAGTACCTTTTTTCGGTGATCGACGAGTGGTTATTATAGATAATCCGTATTTTTTAACAGGTGAACGCGTTAAAAATAATATAGAGCATCATGTTGAAGATTTAATTGATTATTTGAAAAAGCCAGAACCACAAACGGTACTAGTGATTTTTGCACCTTATGAAAAATTAGACAATCGTAAAAAAGTAACGAAACTCATTAAAGAGCAAACAAGTTATTTATCATTTGTAAATATGAGTGAGAAAGAAATTAATCAATTTGTGCAACAAAAATTAAACCAAGCTGGTTTTCAAATTTCAAATGATGCGCAACAAACTTTAATGCGATTAACAAATTCATCGTTAACGCAAATGATGGCAGAACTTGATAAATTAATGTTATATACAATGTCGTCTAAAAAAATTGAAACGCAAGATGTTAACGATGTTGTCACACATACATTGACTGAAAATATATTTGATTTAATTGACTGTCTACTTAAAGGACAGCTGACCCAGGCTGTTAGTTTGTATCATGAGTTATTGGTAAGTGGGGAAGAACCATTAAGATTACATGGGGCTTTAATTGGGCAATTTAGACTATTGTTACAGGTTAAAGCAAGCGATAAAAGTGAAAAAGGAACTGCTTCAACCTTAAAAGTACATCCCTATCGTGTAAAATTAGCACGACAGATTGTGCGAAAGTTTAATTATGCGCGTTTGGCGAACGCATACTTGGGACTTGAAAATATGGAAGAGCAGTTGAAATCGACTAGTCGAAATCCAGAATTATTATTTGAATTATTTATATTAAAGTACAAACATGAGATGGCTAAATAAAAAGCTTGCACAATGATGAAAAGTTTGCTAATATTTAAAAGTGCTTTAAGCACATGACCTTTTACTATGTTTGGCGGTTCACCGTCGTCATACGTTGTTCAAGGCGACTAATATATTTATGAAAGGTGGATATCCAACAATGGCTATTTCTGCAGAACGCAAAAATGAAATCATCAAGGAGTTCGCTCGTCACGAAGGTGATACAGGTTCAGTTGAAGTTCAAGTCGCAGTATTAACTGCTGACATCAACGAATTAAACGGACACATGTCAGAGCACAAGCATGACTTTCACTCACAACGTGGCTTGATGAAGAAAATCGGTCACCGTCGTAACTTGCTACGTTACCTACGTAACAATGATGTACAACGTTACCGTGAGTTAATCCAAAAGCTTGGTTTGCGTCGTTAATATTAATTATATTAATCACGTTTGTATTTGACATTTATCATCGGAGGGAAAAGCGATGCCAATTATTGAGTCATCAATCCAACGTGCCCGCTTGAACAAGGTGCAACGCGAGCGTAACATCACACAACTTAGTGCATACCGTACTGAAGTTAAGAAGTTCCGCAATGCTGCTGAAGAAGGCGCAGATAACTTAGAAGAGTTGTTTGCTTCAGCTTCATCAGCTATCGATCGTGCCGCTTCAAAGGGCTTGATTGCTAAGAATAAGGCTTCACGTGACAAGTCACGTTTGGCTTCATTGTTGAAGAAGTAATTTTATATTACAAATTAAACAGTGTTTAAAAAGACTAGTAGTAAATTACTACTAGTCTTTTTTGTTATTTATAATGTATTGATTTATTTAATTAATAGGTCAAAGGCAGTTTGCTATAAGGTGACAATGACTTACCTGTTTTCTACTATCCGCTTATGTGGTAGTATTGTATTAAACATTTAAACGTTGGGTATAAAATTATAACCCGTGAAATAAAACGAGAATAGGAAAATTATGGCAATTACATTAGATATTATGCCGTTTGGTGGCGTGCGTGAAAATGGAATGAACATGTACGCTGTAACGGTTAATGACGAAATATTTATTTTAGATGCGGGGTTAAAATACCCTGAGAGTGATTTACTAGGGGTGGACGTTGTCGTCCCTGATTATGCATATTTGGTTGAGCATGCAGATAATGTGGCAGGAGTGTTTTTAACACATGGACACGCCGATGCAATTGGTGCTTTGCCATATTTGTTAGCTGATTTGCGAGTACCAATATTTGGTTCAGAATTGACAATTGAACTAGCAAAACTAGCAATTCATAATGAACCTCGGTTGAAAGATTATGATGACTATCATATTGTAAGAGGCAATTCTGAAGTTCGATTTGGTGATGTGACCGTATCATTTTTCGAAACAACCCATACGATTCCTGAATCATTGGGGATTGTTATTGAAACTGAAGTTGGTCAGGTTGTCTATACAGGTGATTTTAAATTCGATACAACTGCCTTACCATATTACCAAATGGACTTACAACGGTTAGCTGAAATTGGTCAAAAAGGTGTTGTAGCTTTGTTGGCCGATGCAGCTGGAACAGCTAATATTGGTACACCGGATCATGAATCTGAGTTAGGTGACTACATTTTAGAAAACTTCTATTTGCATAAAACGGGTCGGATTATTGTAGCTGCAGTTGCGTCAAATATTCAGAGAATTCAACAAGTGATTGATGCGGCATATAAAGTTGGTCGTAAAGTTATTATCTCAGGAAATGATTTGGAACGTGTCGTTAGGACAGCGTTGCGCTTGAAAAAGCTAATATTACCAATTCCTGAAAATGAAATGTTTGTTTCCTTGAAAAACTTAAGCAAATTACCAGCTGAAGAAACCGTCATTTTGGAAACCGGTCGGATGGGAGAGCCAATCCGGCATTTACAGAGAATTGCTCATGGCGACGATCGTAATATTAAAATTCAACCTAATGATTTGGTTTTCATTACAACGACGCCTTCAACAGCTATGGAAGGTTATGTTGCTAAAACACGTGATATGCTATTTAGAGCTGGAGCAACGGTTAAACAAATATCAGCAGATAAAAAATCATCAGGTCATGCTTCAAAGAATGATTTTCAGCTATTGATTAATTTGTTAAAGCCACAAAATGTTATACCAATACAAGGTGAGTATCGTGTATTAAATGAAGCATACAATGCTGCACAACAACTTGGTTATGATGATGATCATACATTTTTACTTGCCAAGGGTGATCGACTACGCTGGAATGGTGAGAATTTCTATCTAGGTGGATCAATTCAAGTTACTTCAACTATGATTGATGGATCTGGTGTTGGTGATATTGGTTCAATTGTTTTGAATGATCGTCGTATTTTATCTGAAGACGGGGTTTTCATTGCAGTCATAACTATCGATCGTAAGAAAAAGAAAGTTATTGCGCCTGCAAAAATTGATTCACGTGGTTTTGTTTATGTAAAAGCATCACGTGATTTGATGAATGAAGCGGCAGAATTGGTTGAAAAAACGGTATCAGATGGCGTGAAAAATGCCAAAGAATTTGACTGGGGAAATCTAAAGAATTCTGTTCGTGATGCCTTAGGAAAATTCTTGTATGAAAAAACAAGACGTAAGCCTGTTATTTTACCAGTTATTATGGAAGCCAACCAAAATGGTCGCCGTCGTCGTACTTCAGCCAAACGGAGTAATAAAAATAAAACGACTAACGTTAAGAAGGCAAAGAAGCAAAATAATAATAAGAAGTCTGATAATACGCAACATCATAAGACTGCCAATAACCATTCGAGTCACAAAGCGAATCATAACCGTCGATCAAAAAAGAATAATGGCTCAAAAAAGCAAGTTGAACACAACGAAAGTGCTAAAGTCAAGTAAATAAGGCATCAGTTTGATGCGTACAATAAAGGAATTCTTGTTTGTTTAACATCGTTAAATGAATGAGAATTCCTTTGTTTTACGACTGAGAAAGGGATTAAGAAATGACAGAATTTTTGGATAACAATTTGTCATATACGGATTTAGTAACTAGAGCAAAAAATGCGATTAATGATAATGATCTTGATAAAGCATTAACTGATTTAACAATGGCATATCAAATGCGACAAACAATACAAGTTAATCATCTTTTGGTCACTGTGTTGGTCGCTCAAAATCAATATCAGGAAGCCCAAATATACGCAGATGAGTTTGTTGACAGTTATTTGAATGATAAGCAAGATGCGCAAATGTACTTAAATCTTACATTGAATAATCATTATTTTTTACATGCATGGGAAGTATTGAGGTGGTTACCGACAGAGTGGCAACGAACATTTAAACAAATGATTAAAACTGCGGAAGATGATTACCGGACAACGCAAGAGCAAACCATTAAGACCATTGCACGCCATTTTTATCATCTCAGTGATGGTGATGTCGCAGACCAACAGAAAAGGTTAATGTCAGCTAATAAATTGCCACGTGATGAGTATGTCACTGGGGCTAAGTTTATATTAATTGATCCTTTCTTAACGCAAATGTCACGGGTAACGGTGCTTGATCAGCTTAGGCGGATTAATTTTGTAGAAACTGTATCGTTTTTAAACATTAAGGGTGAGGTTACCAAAGTAGTGCCAGCAAAGCTACAAGATATTTCATCAGATTCAACATATCAGGCTGTTATTGCGGCCTTAAGTTTGTATGAAAAACAGCTAGGTACAGATATGGTTCATGGTTTGAATGAACAAGCGAAGCTCTTGTTAATGATGGCCTATCCAGAATTAGAATTGGTGGTAGCAGACGCAACAAGTTGGGTAGCAGGATTAATTTCAGAAACTTTTTCCTTACCAATGCCATCAGAACCTGGTGAACAAGAATATTGGCGTAAAAAATTACAAAAATCTTTAATAAATTTTTTTAATTGAAAAAAATCCCTTATTATAGAGAAAAATAAGGAAAAATTATTTACAAAAATGAGTAATTTATATATAATAATTTCAGTCTCATAAAGAGAATTAAAAAGATTTTCGCATCTTATTGTTTAAGTTATTTGGTATGTGTAGTATACTTAGTACTAAGCAATACGGTTGATTTTAATCAACATGCGAATAATAGGAGGACAAGCTTTTGGCTAAGGAAAATTACGAGCGCACTAAGCCGCACGTTAATATTGGAACTATTGGACACGTTGACCACGGTAAGACTACTTTGACTGCCGCAATCTCAAAGGTACTATCTGAAAAGGGATTGGCTAAGCAAGAAGACTTCGCATCAATCGACGCTGCTCCTGAAGAGCGTGAACGTGGAATCACGATTAACACTGCTCACATCGAGTACGAGACGGAAAAGCGTCACTATGCCCACATCGATGCCCCAGGTCACGCGGACTACGTTAAGAACATGATCACTGGTGCTGCCCAAATGGACGGTGCTATCTTGGTTGTTGCTGCAACTGATGGTCCTATGCCACAAACTCGTGAGCACATCTTGTTGGCTCGCCAAGTTGGTGTTGACTACCTTGTAGTATTCTTGAACAAGACTGATCTTGTTGATGATGACGAATTGGTTGACCTTGTTGAGATGGAAGTTCGTGAATTGTTATCAGAGTACGATTTCCCTGGTGATGATATTCCAGTTCTTCGTGGTTCAGCATTGAAGGCCTTGGAAGGTGATCCAGAACAAGTTAAGGTAATTGAAGAGTTGATGGATACTGTTGACTCATACATTCCAACACCAGTTCGTGACACTGATAAGCCATTCTTGATGCCAGTTGAAGATGTATTTACAATCACTGGTCGTGGAACTGTTGCTTCAGGTCGTATTGACCGTGGAACTATCAAGTTGAATGACGAAGTTGAAATTGTTGGTTTGAAGGAAGATGTTCGTAAGACAGTTGTTACTGGTATCGAGATGTTCCGTAAGACTATGCAACAAGGTGAAGCTGGTGATAACATTGGTGCATTGTTGCGTGGTGTTGACCGTAAGGAAATCGAGCGTGGTCAAGTTTTGGCTAAGCCTGGTTCAATTCAAACTCACACTAACTTCTTGGCCGAAGTATATGTTTTGACCAAAGAAGAAGGTGGACGTCACACACCATTCTTTACTAACTACCGTCCACAATTCTACTTCCACACAACTGATGTTACTGGTGTAGTTGAATTGCCTGAAGGTGTTGAGATGGTTATGCCTGGTGATAACGTGACATTCGACGTTGAATTGATCGCACCAGTTGCCATTGAAAAGGGATTGAAGTTTACTGTTCGTGAAGGTGGCCGTACTGTTGGTGCCGGAACTGTTTCAGATATTAAAGACTAATTTTAGTCTATAATTTATTTATAGCTTCATAACTAAAAAAGAGTTATTTCATCTTTGATGTGATAACTCTTTTTTTGAATTTTAATATAAAATCCTTTATAATCATTAATGGAATGCTTTTAGTATAGAGAATATTTTATTGTCAAAATAATGTGTTTCGGATATACTATTTAGGTATATAAAGATAATTTATGTCGTAAGCAAAATGTCTAGCGACTATTGGAGGAATAAACATGGCAAATGCAGTTTTCACTAAGGGTGAAGGCAACAAGGGAACAATCAAATTCGAAGTTCCAGTTGACGTATACGAAAAGGGAATTGATGAAGCTTTTAACGAAGTAAAGAAGCAAATCAATGTTCCTGGTTTCCGTAAGGGAAAGATGCCTAAGCAGGTATTCTTCCAAATGTATGGTGAAGAATCATTATATCAAGATGCTTTGAACAAAGTTTTGCCAGATGTTTATGGTGATGCTGTTGCAGAAGCAGACGTAACGACTGTTGGTCAACCAAAGATCGAAGCAGAATCAATGAACAAGGGTGAAGCTTGGGTTTTGACTGCTGAAGTTGAATTGGCCCCAGAAATCGAACTTGGTCAATATAAGGGTGTTGAAGTACCAGCATCTGATACATCAGTTTCTGATGCCGATGTTGATGAAGAACTTGCTAAGATGCAACAAGGTCAATCTGAATTGGTTCTAGTTGATGAAGCTGCTAAGAACGGTGATACTGTTGTTATCGATTTTGACGGTTCTGTTGATGGTGTTCATTTTGATGGTGGAAAAGCTGACAACTACTCACTAGAATTGGGTTCAAACTCATTTATTCCTGGCTTTGAAGAACAATTAGTTGGTGCTAAGGCAGACGACAAGGTCGATGTACATGTTACTTTCCCTGATAACTACCAAGCAACTGACTTGGCTGGTAAAGAAGCTTTGTTTGAAGTAACAGTTCATGAAGTTAAGTCAAAGGAAGTTCCTGAACTTGATGATGAATTTGCAAAGGACGTTGATGAAGAAGTCGAAACACTTGCTGAATTAACTGACAAAGTTAAGGCACGTTTGGCAGATCAAAAAGAAGCTGCTGCTAAGGAAGCTAAGGAAGATGCTGCCGTTGCTGCTGCTGTTGACAATGCCAAGGTTGTTGGAGATGAAATCCCTGCAGCAATGATTGATGAAGATGTTCACCGTCAAATGAACCAAATGTTTGCTTCAATGCAACAACAAGGTATTTCACCTGACTTGTACTTCCAAATCACTGGTACAACTGAAGATGATCTTCACAAGCAATATGAAAAAGGTGCTGACCGTCGTGTAAAGACTAACTTGGTATTGGAAGCTATTGTTAAGGCTGAAGACATTAAGCCTTCAGATGAAGATATCGCAGCCGAAGTAAAGTCATTGGCTGAAGCTTACAACATGGAAGAAGAAGCTGTTCGCAATGCTTTGTCAGATGATATGTTGTCACATGATATTGCTATCAAATCAGTTGTTGACTTGATTGTTGATTCAGCAGTTGAAGCCTAAACAGGTAATATGATAATTAAATCTAAAAAAGCATGCGTTCATTGATGCATTTTTAGAAAATAAGGCTGAGACAGAATACTGTCCCAGCCTTATTTTGTCTTTTGCCTGACATGTAAGTTTGATACAATGTTTATTGTATAATCTAATGACTAAGAATATAGGAGGTTGGACAGTGTTTAATACAACTGACGGCTCGAATGGTATTGCGTACTGTTCATTTTGTGGTAAGCCTTCCACAGAAGTAAAAAAATTAATTGCAGGACCAGGTGTGTATATCTGTAATGAATGTGTTGCGTTAGCGCAAGAAATTATCAATGAAGATATGCAACAAGATGCAATGTCACGTACTTTAACGCTTAAGACACCTCGTGAAATTGTTGATAATTTGAATGAATATGTCATTGGCCAGGATGATGCTAAACATACATTAGCTGTGGCTGTGTATAATCATTATAAGCGAGTGAACGCTAAGCTAACTGGTGATACTGGTATTGAAGGTGTTGATCTTCAAAAATCAAATATTGCTGTTATTGGTCCAACTGGATCAGGAAAGACTTACATTGCGCAATCAATGGCCAAGTTACTAAATGTGCCATTTGCTATTGCTGATGCAACGACCTTAACTGAAGCTGGATATGTTGGTGAAGATGTTGAAAATATTCTTTTGAAACTATTGCAAGCAGCTGATTACGATGTTGAACGTGCTGAAACTGGTATTATTTACATCGATGAGATTGATAAAATTGCCAAAAAAGCAGAAAACGTTTCAATTACACGTGATGTTTCTGGAGAAGGTGTTCAACAAGCTTTGTTGAAGATGTTAGAAGGTACAATTGCTAATGTGCCGCCTCAAGGAGGACGTAAGCATCCTAACCAAGAATTTATTCAAATTGATACAACAAATATTTTGTTTATTGTTGGTGGTGCATTTGCTGGTATTGAACAAATGGTTAAAGAGCGCTTGGGTGCTAAGGTAATTGGTTTTGGAACTGATGCAAAGTCGCAAGAATTAAAGGCTTCAGATAAATCAATCATGCAACAAGTTTTGCCTGAAGATTTAATGAATTTTGGTTTAATTCCTGAATTTATTGGCCGTTTGCCAATTTTGACCGCATTGGAAGAATTAAAAGAAGAAGATTTGGTTCGCATTTTGACGGAACCAAAGAATGCTTTGGTTAAGCAATATCAAGCGTTGTTTGCTTTGGAAGAAGTAGATTTGAAGTTCACAGAAGGTGCTTTACGAGCAATGGCTCATTTGGCTATTGAACGAGAAACGGGTGCACGTGGATTACGTTCAATTATTGAAGAAGTTATGCGTGATATTATGTTTGAAGTACCTTCAAGAGATGACATTACCGGTGTCGTGATTACCGAAGGCGTTGTTTTGCAACATGAAAATCCAGAATTAGTAACAGAACAAGCGGGGTAAGATGATGGAAGTTCACCAAGTTGAAATGGTGATGTCAGCAGTTCGAGAAGCCCAATACCCAACGGATGGCTTGCCTGAAATTGCATTTGTTGGTCGATCGAATGTTGGTAAATCGTCATTAACAAATGTTTTGATTAATCGCAAAGCTTTTGCACGTACATCGGCTCAACCAGGTAAAACCCAAACTTTGAATTTTTATAAGGTAGAAAATCAAGTTTTTTTTGTGGATGTACCTGGTTACGGTTATGCGAAAGTTTCAAAAAAGGTGCGTGAAGAGTTTGCAATTATGATAGGCGAATATCTAGAAAAAAGACAACCTTTAAAAGGAATTGTACAACTCGTAGATGCACGTCATGAGCCATCAAGAGAAGATATTGAAATGTATAATTGGTTAATCTCTGATGATATTGGTTTACCAGTGCTGGTTGTTGCAACTAAAGCTGATAAAGTTTCTCGTGGTAAGTGGAATAAAGTTGAAGCTGATATCAAACGTGGTTTACAATTTAACGAGGAAGTATCTGATTTCGAAATTTTCTCTGCCGAAACTAAATATGGTAAAGATAATATTTGGGATTGGTTAGAGGCGCGCATTTTGGATGGTAGTGATTTTGATCCAGCTGACTTTGAATAGAATATTAACAGGCACTAGGCAACTAGGAGCCTGTTTTTATTTTTATTGTAGTGAGTCAGGCTGAATACGTATTATATTTTTGATATACTGTATATTAACGAATAAATTAATGGAGGCTGGTAATATGGCTGAGAAAACACGTTTTAAAGGAAATATTTTAGGAAACGATATTACTGTGACAGGAAACGAATCACAAGCACACATGAAGGCGGTTTTTGATTTAGCTAATGCCCAGTTAGAAAAAATTCAAACTGCGGCACCTAAATTAGATGATAAGCAATTACTAACTTTATTAGCAATTAACGCAATTTCTGATCAATTAAATATGCAAATTGAAAAGGATCAACAGAAATAATGAATGTTTTTTCTTGGATTATTGTTGGATTATTAATCTTATCCATGATACATGGTTATCGTTTAGGAATGGTACGGAGTTTGACGATGTTAGTTGGCCGTATTATTGTGTATGCACTTGCTATATTGTTAGCCCACAAATTTGGTAGCTGGTTATACAACATTTTTGTAAATGGTTGGTCAGTACAATGGACGGCATCACAAGTTCCAAATAATGCAATTAATCAACCAGGTCAGTTTTTAGCATCAGGTATTGCATTTATGATAATTGTGTTAATTGGTATGTCAATTGTTAAAGCAATCGAACGTAGTTTACGTTTTATTAATAAGGTACCAATTTTAAGTACTTTAAATAGAGTTGGTGGCTTAATTATTTTTGGTCTCATCGTTTACGTTGAAATCTTTTTTGTTTTACAATTAACGCAAACTTTAGATATAACATGGTATACCGACAATATGGCTAATTCTACTTTAGCGCAATCAATATTGAATAATACGCCATATCTTTCAGAGGCTGTTTATGATTGGTGGTTGATGTAAATAAGTCAGGAAAATGGAAGTAGGTAGTTAAGAGTAATGAATGATAAAATTTTTAAAACACTTGAGTATGGCAGAGTGAAGGCACAAATCCTGCCTTTTTTGTCAACTGCTGCTGGTCAAAATGAGTTATCTGCATTGATGCCAACAACTGATGCCCAAGTTATGCAGAAATGGCTAGCTGAAACTTCAGATGCAGCAAAAGTTTTACGTTGGCAGGGTGGTATTAATATTCCTAAATTAGCGGATGTTAAGCCACATATGCAACGCTTGCGTATCAATGCTGCTTTAAGTGGTACAGAGTTGGCACAAGTTGGTCGCGTATTGTTTACAACTGGTCAGATTAGAACCTTTTTCGAAAACTTAGTGGCTGATCGGGGTGAAGAACTATTGGCGTTGGCTGAGTATTATAATCGGTTAGTGTTATTACCAGGGTTAACACGGCGCGTAAATACAGCAATTGATGGGGATGGCCGCTTGACAGATGAGGCTTCTCCTGAATTACATCGTATTCGGCAGGGTATTACTGGAACTGAGAATGCGATTCGTCAAAAAATGCAAGATTATACCCGTGGTAAAACAGCTCAATATCTATCAGAACCAATTATCACGATTCGCAATGATCGTTATGTTGTGCCAGTAAAGGCAACGTATCGTCAAAAATTTGGCGGGGTTGTGCATGACCAATCCCAAACTGGACAAACGCTTTATATTGAACCTGCTGATGTTGTTGATATGAATAACCGTTTGCGTGAATACTATCTTAAAGAACGCCAAGAAGAAGAGCGAGTGTTAATTGAGTTATCATCTATGCTTGAGCCTGAGGCCGATAATATTCAAAATAATGCTGCTGTATTAGGCCACTTAGATTTTGCAAATGCCAAGGCACGGTATGCGGTTGAAATTAAAGCCATTGAACCGGAATTTAGTCCTGAAAATAATGTGCGCCTACTGAAAGCACGTCATCCTTTATTAGATCCTAATAAGGTTGTACCGAATGACATCATTATTGGTGAAGATTATTCGGCAATTATTGTGACTGGCCCAAACACTGGTGGTAAAACGATTACTTTGAAGACATTGGGATTATTACAGTTAATGGCTCAATCAGGAATTTTTATTCCCGTAGCGGAGTATTCGACGGTTGGTTTATTTAAGGAAATTTTTGCAGATATTGGTGATGAACAATCAATTGAGCAATCATTGTCAACATTCTCATCACATATGGTGAATATTATTGATATTTTAAATCATATGGACAAAGATTCATTAGTCTTGTTTGATGAACTTGGTGCTGGAACTGATCCGCAAGAAGGTGCGGCATTAGCGATGGCTGTGTTAGATGCTGTTGGTGAAGTTGGTGCTTATTCGGTTGTAACAACTCATTACCCAGAGTTAAAAGTTTATGGGTTCAATCGTTCTGACACGATTAATGCTTCTATGGAATTTGATATTGAAACATTACGACCAACGTATAAGTTTATGATTGGTGTACCAGGACAATCAAATGCCCTTGAAATAGCTAAGCGTCTTGGTTTAAGTGATACGATTATTAATAATGCTGCCTCATTAACAAGTGAAGATTCACAAGAGTTAAATGATATGATTGCTGATTTGGTTTCACGTCGTAATGCTGTTTTGACACAGCAAGTAGAACTAACTCAAAAAGTTATTGAAAACAAGAAACTTAAAAATGAATATGAAGGTAAGTTGGCTTCAATCGATGATCAAAGAGCTAAAATTGTCGAAGATGCTAAAAAAGAAGCTAATCATATTGTGTCAGTTACGCGTAAAAAGACTGATAAAATTGTTGATGACTTACACAAAATGGCTCGAGATGGTGCAAGTATTAAAGAGAATAAGATTATTGATGCTAAGGGTGCTTTGAATGCTATGCATGAAGAGCCATCAGCAGCTAATAATCGTATATTACGTAAAGCTAAGCGTGCTAAGCAGGAAAAGTTATCAGTCGGTGATACTGTGTTAGTACGTGAGTATGGTCAACAAGGAACGATTGTCCGTGTGTTAAAAGACGGTAAATTTGAAGTTCAAATGGGAATTTTGAAGATGGTTTTGAGTGGTGATGAACTTGAGAAACAGCAGGGTACATCAGTAAAAGAAGAGAAAAAATCTGTTAAGCGAAATAAGAAGAGCCGTGTTAATACTAATAAGGCAAGAAATCGGGCTGAAGCATCGGCAAAACTTGATTTAAGAGGTGTTCGTTATGAACCAGCAATGGCAGAATTAGATCGTTTTATTGACCAAGCATTGTTAAATAATCTTTCTTCAGTAGAGATTATTCATGGTAAAGGTACCGGTGCCATTAGAAAAGGTGTGCAAGAATATTTACGTTCAAACCGACAAGTACAATCATTTAAATTTACTGGTCCAGATCAAGGTGCAACATATGTTGAGTTTAACTAGATGATGTTTGTCGACAAAAATATGATATTGGTTTATACTTACAATAAATTAGGAAGAATGGAGATGTTTTAAATGGCTGTAGTAGATATTACTGATAATAACTTTGCATCAGAAACTGATTCAGGAGTGACATTAACTGACTTTTGGGCTACTTGGTGTGGTCCATGTCGTATGCAATCACCTGTTGTAGAAACAGTATCTGAAAAGATGGATAATGTGAAATTTACTAAGATGGATGTTGATGAGAATCCTGCAACAGCTCAAGAATTTGGCATTATGGCAATTCCAACGTTGTTAGTTAAAAAAGATGGTGAAGTAGTTGAACGCTTGACTGGTTTTACACCAGCACATCAACTTGAAGCTATTTTGGCTAAACATCTAGATTAATAGTATTTTATTAGAGCTATCAGTTGGTTAAACTGGTAGCTTTTTTGTTTGCAAAAATAATCACACGGAAAACTATTGACGTTAGGTGTTGGTAGCGGTATATTAATAAAGCACTGTTTTTTCAGGTACAATGTTTCATAAATAAAATATTGACTTTTATAAATTAAGTGTGTACCATATATTGAGTTGGCAATCGAATCATATAAATTTAACGAAATATAATTTATATATTGATTAAAAATATATTGACAAGCTTCGCAAAGTTCTGTAATATATACTAAGTTGTCAGCGAGGCAATAAATGTTGATCATTGAAAACTGAATATCGTTTCGATAGAACAAATGTGTAGGGTTATCAAGCACTTTGCTTGATACAAAAACATTTGCGAAGTCAATTCGCTAATAAATTCGTTTAACTTCTGTTAAACAAATAACAAACATTGAGTTATACTCAAACTTTTAAAATGAGAGTTTGATCCTGGCTCAGGATGAACGCTGGCGGCGTGCCTAATACATGCAAGTCGAACGCTTTGTGTAAATTGATATGACGAGCTTGCTCTGATTTGATTTTTGATTTCAAAGAGTGGCGAACGGGTGAGTAACACGTGGGTAACCTACCTCTTAGCAGGGGATAACATTTGGAAACAAGTGCTAATACCGTATAGTACCAACAACCGCATGGTTGTTGGTTGAAAGATGGTTCTGCTATCACTAAGAGATGGACCCGCGGTGCATTAGCTAGTTGGTAAGGTAATGGCTTACCAAGGCGATGATGCGTAGCCGAGTTGAGAGACTGATCGGCCACAATGGGACTGAGACACGGCCCATACTCCTACGGGAGGCAGCAGTAGGGAATCTTCCACAATGGGCGCAAGCCTGATGGAGCAACGCCGCGTGTGTGATGAAGGGTTTCGGCTCGTAAAACACTGTTATAAGAGAAGAACGGCACTGAGAGTAACTGTTCAGTGTGTGACGGTATCTTACCAGAAAGGAACGGCTAAATACGTGCCAGCAGCCGCGGTAATACGTATGTTCCAAGCGTTATCCGGATTTATTGGGCGTAAAGCGAGCGCAGACGGTTATTTAAGTCTGAAGTGAAAGCCCTCAGCTCAACTGAGGAGTTGCTTTGGAAACTGGATAACTTGAGTGCAGTAGAGGAAAGTGGAACTCCATGTGTAGCGGTGAAATGCGTAGATATATGGAAGAACACCAGTGGCGAAGGCGGCTTTCTGGACTGTAACTGACGTTGAGGCTCGAAAGTGTGGGTAGCAAACAGGATTAGATACCCTGGTAGTCCACACCGTAAACGATGAGTGCTAGATGTTCGAGGGTTTCCGCCCTTGAGTGTCGCAGCTAACGCATTAAGCACTCCGCCTGGGGAGTACGACCGCAAGGTTGAAACTCAAAGGAATTGACGGGGACCCGCACAAGCGGTGGAGCATGTGGTTTAATTCGAAGCAACGCGAAGAACCTTACCAGGTCTTGACATCCCTTGCAAACACTAGAAATAGTGTGTTCCCTTCGGGGACAAGGTGACAGGTGGTGCATGGTTGTCGTCAGCTCGTGTCGTGAGATGTTGGGTTAAGTCCCGCAACGAGCGCAACCCTTATTATTAGTTGCCAGCATTCAGTTGGGCACTCTAGTGAGACTGCCGGTGACAAACCGGAGGAAGGTGGGGATGACGCCAAATCATCATGCCCCTTATGACCTGGGCTACACACGTGCTACAATGGCATATACAACGAGCCGCTAACCCGCGAGGGTACGCTAATCTCTTAAAGTATGTCTCAGTTCGGATTGTAGGCTGCAACTCGCCTACATGAAGTCGGAATCGCTAGTAATCGCGGATCAGCACGCCGCGGTGAATACGTTCCCGGGTCTTGTACACACCGCCCGTCACACCATGAGAGTTTGTAACACCCAAAGCCGGTGGGGTAACCTTTTAGGAGCCAGCCGTCTAAGGTGGGACAGATGATTAGGGTGAAGTCGTAACAAGGTAGCCGTAGGAGAACCTGCGGCTGGATCACCTCCTTTCTAAGGAAAATCGGAACCTACATATTTTATACGAAACGATATTTAGTTTTGAGTGGTTAACATTCAAACATGGGGAATTAGCTCAGCTGGGAGAGCGCCTGCTTTGCAAGCAGGAGGTCATCGGTTCGATCCCGATATTCTCCATAACAACCTACGGGTTGTTTATTAGTTCTTTGAAAACTGAATCATAATTGTAAATTTTTAAATTCATTTATATTGATAGTATCAATAAAATTGAGCCGAAAAAATACACCGCGTAATTTTTTGAGTTTTTTAAATAAGTTTAAAATCGCTTGTGACCATTGAGTCACAATACTCAAACGAAATCATCAACGAAAGTTGATCGGTTAAGTTATTAAGGGCGCATGGTGAATGCCTTGGCACTAGAAGCCGATGAAGGACGGGACTAACACCGATATGCCTCGGGGAGCTGTAAGTAAGCTTTGATCCGGGGATTTCCGAATGGGGGAACCCAGCTTGTTATGCAAGTTATCGTTTAGTCAATACATAGCTAAACGAAGGTAGACGTTGTGAACTGAAACATCTCATTAGCAACAGGAGCAGAAAGAAAAATCGATTCCGTTAGTAGCGGCGAGCGAACGCGGAGTAGCCCAAACCAGAATGCTTGCACTCTGGGGTTGTAGGACTACCGTTGTGGAGTTACAAATTTGTTTATTAACAGAATCAGTTGGGAAACTGAGCGAAACAGGGTGATAGCCCCGTATGTGAAAGTAAGCAAACTCCCGTGTAGGATCCTGAGTACGGCCGGACACGTGAAATCCGGTCGGAAACTGCGAGGACCATCTCGTAAGGCTAAATACTCTCTAGTGACCGATAGTGAACCAGTACCGTGAGGGAAAGGTGAAAAGCACCCCGGAAGGGGAGTGAAAAAGTTCCTGAAACCATGTGCCTACAACAAGTTAGAGCCCGTTAATGGGTGATAGCGTGCCTTTTGTAGAATGAACCGGCGAGTTACGATACCATGCGAGGTTAAGGTGGAAAGACCGGAGCCGTAGCGAAAGCGAGTCTGAAATGGGCGCTTAAGTATGTTGTTGTAGACCCGAAACCAGGTGACCTACCCATGTCCAGGGTGAAGGTGTGGTAAAACGCACTGGAGGCCCGAACCCGTACATGTTGAAAAATGTTGGGATGAGGTGTGGGTAGCGGTGAAATTCCAATCGAACTTGGAGATAGCTGGTTCTCTCCGAAATAGCTTTAGGGCTAGCCTCGGAAGATAGCGTGTTGGAGGTAGAGCACTGTTTTGATGCGGGGCCCATCTCGGGTTACTAAATTAAGATAAACTCCGAATGCCAATCACGTATGTCCGGGAGTCAGACAGTGAGTGATAAGATCCATTGTCGAAAGGGGAACAGCCCAGATCGTCAGTTAAGGTCCCTAAGTGTGTGTTAAGTGGAAAAGGATGTGAAGTTGCATAGACAACTAGGATGTTGGCTCAGAAGCAGCCACCATTTAAAGAGTGCGTAATAGCTCACTAGTCGAGTGATTCTGCGCCGAAAATGTACCGGGGCTAAACACACCACCGAAACTACGGGTGCCACGTAAGTGGCGCGATAGGAGAGCGTTCTAAGGGCAGTGAAGTCAGACCGTGAGGACTGGTGGAGCGCTTAGAAGTGAGAATGCCGGTATGAGTAGCGAAAGACAGGTGAGAATCCTGTCCACCGTATGACTAAGGTTTCCTGGGGAAGGCTCGTCCTCCCAGGGTTAGTCGGGACCTAAGGCGAGGCCGAAAGGCGTAGTCGATGGCTAACAGGTTGAGATTCCTGTACCAGGTGAACATGTTTGAACAATGGAGGGACGCAGAAGGCTAACAGATCCCAGCGATTGGAAATGCTGGGTCAAGCAATAAGTCTTGAGGTGAGTTAAATGCTTGCTTCTTATAGGACAAGTTGTGATGAGGACCGAAATAAAGTAGGGAAGTCTGTGATGTCACGCTGCCGAGAAAAGCTTCTAGTTAGTGTTTACCTGCCCGTACCGCAAACCGACACAGGTAGTCGAGGAGAGCATCCTAAGGTGAGCGAGTGAACTCTCGTTAAGGAACTCGGCAAAATGACCCCGTAACTTCGGGAGAAGGGGTGCTCAGCGCAAGCTGAGCCGCAGTGAATAGGCCCAGGCGACTGTTTATCAAAAACACAGGTTTCTGCAAAATCGTAAGATGACGTATAGGGGCTGACGCCTGCCCGGTGCTGGAAGGTTAAAAGGAGTGCTTAGCTTCGGCGAAGGTACGAATTGAAGCCCCAGTAAACGGCGGCCGTAACTATAACGGTCCTAAGGTAGCGAAATTCCTTGTCGGGTAAGTTCCGACCCGCACGAAAGGCGTAACGATCTGGGCGCTGTCTCAACGAGAGACTCGGTGAAATTTAAAGACCCGTGAAGATGCGGGTTACCCGCGACAGGACGGAAAGACCCCATGGAGCTTTACTGTAGCTTGATATTGAGTGTTTGTGCAGCTTGTACAGCATAGGTAGGAGCCGTAGAAATCGGGACGCTAGTTTCGATGGAGGCACACGTGGGATACTACCCTCGTTGTATGAACACTCTAACTCACACCACTAAGCGTGGTGGAAGACAGTGTCTGGCAGGCAGTTTGACTGGGGCGGTCGCCTCCCAAAGAGTAACGGAGGCGCCCAAAGGTTCCCTCAGAATGGTTGGAAATCATTCGCAGAGTGTAAAGGCACAAGGGAGCTTGACTGTGAGACTTACCAGTCGAGCAGGTACGAAAGTAGGGCTTAGTGATCCGGTGGTTCCGCATGGAAGGGCCATCGCTCAACGGACAAAAGCTACCCTGGGGATAACAGGCTTATCTCCCCCAAGAGTCCACATCGACGGGGAGGTTTGGCACCTCGATGTCGGCTCATCGCATCCTGGGGCTGTAGTCGGTCCCAAGGGTTGGGCTGTTCGCCCATTAAAGCGGTACGCGAGCTGGGTTCAGAACGTCGTGAGACAGTTCGGTCCCTATCCGTCGCGGGCGTAGGAAATTTGAGAGGAGCTGCCCTTAGTACGAGAGGACCGGGGTGGACGTACCACTGGTGTATCAGTTGTTCCGCCAGGAGCATCGCTGAGTAGCTATGTACGGATGAGGTAAACGCTGAAAGCATCTAAGTGTGAAACTCGCCTCGAGATGAGATTTCCCATTCAGTAATGAAGTAAGACCCCTTATAGATGATAAGGTAGATAGGCTAGAAGTGGTAGTACGGTGACGTATGGAGCGGACTAGTACTAATGGTTCGAGGACTTAACCAAGTAGCAGGTGGTGTAAGGCAAGAAAATTTAATTATGATTCAGTTTTGAGAGAACTAAGTTCACTCAATAAATACGTGTCGTGATGATGGCACTGAGGTCACACCTGTTCCCATACCGAACACAGCAGTTAAGCTCAGTAGCGCCAAAAGTAGTTGGAGGATCGCCTCCTGCGAGGATAGGACGTCGCGATGCAACATGGACGTTTAGCTCAGCTGGGAGAGCACCTGCCTTACAAGCAGGGGGTCACAGGTTCGATCCCTGTAACGTCCATTGGGTCGTTAGCTCAGTTGGCAGAGCAGTGGACTTTTAATCCATGGGTCCTGGGTTCGAGCCCCAGACGACCCATTGAAATATTTATATTGCACCTATAGCGCAACTGGATAGAGTGTCTGACTACGAATCAGAAGGTTGAAGGTTCAAATCCTTCTAGGTGCATTAACAATTGAATAGTTGTTATTTACTCGGGACGTAGCTCAGTTTGGTAGAGCACCTGGTTTGGGACCAGGGGGTCGCAGGTTCGAATCCTGTCGTCCCGATTTTTATATTCGCGGTGTAGCTCAGCTGGCTAGAGCGTCCGGTTCATACCCGGGAGGTCGAGGGTTCGATTCCCCCCGCCGCGATTAATAACATGCGGATGTAGTACAATGGCTAGTGCCCCAGCCTTCCAAGCTGGAAATGCGGGTTCGATTCCCGTCATCCGCTTGGTTATAAGATCTCTAAAATTCTTAAAAGTGGATTTTAGAGATTTTTTTTATTTAAAAGTACTATTGTTATATCTAGTCAGATGCATGAAATTTATTAGTGTTATATAATTGAGAGTATAGATTATTTGGGGGCATTATGAAAACAATTATATTTGATGTTGACGGTACTTTATTAAGTACAGAAGCAATGTACATGCAATCGCTCATTCAAACGTTTAAAGATAGAGGCATTGAGAAGTCATATGAAGAAGTATATAAAGTTTTTGGATTACCTTCATTAGATGGTTTAATTAAAATGGACGCGCCTAATCCCGAAGAAATGCAGCTAGAATGGCAAAATCATTATCGTGATTTTTGGCATGAAGTTAAGGTCTTTGATGGTATAGACGATATGTTGGTAAGTTTACAATTAAATGATTTTACATTAGGAATTGTTACATCTAATACAGAAGAAGAGTTTACAACGAATACGGCACAGTTTGGTTTCGCACAATACTTTCAAGATTTTGTTTTTGCTGGGCAAACACCTAATATGAAACCAGCTGCAGATCCAATACTTAAATCACTAAAAGACTTACAGTCAGAAAAGCAAACAGCTATGTATATTGGTGATTCAATTCATGATATGCAAGCAGCTCATAATGCCGGTATCAAATTTGGTATGGCA
Organism: Weissella sp. ESL1139; assembly: GCF_058506735.1. Lineage (NCBI taxonomy): Bacteria > Bacillati > Bacillota > Bacilli > Lactobacillales > Lactobacillaceae > Weissella > Weissella sp. ESL1139. The sequence goes on along the minus strand of NZ_CP196375.1, from coordinate 996,845 downwards.
GCGTGGGGAGTACGTGATAAGACCGTTTTTGATAATCAAGCTGATTATGTTTTTGAAACGCCCGCAAAATTGTTAGATTTTGCACTAAAAAATAAATAAATTTTGAAAGAAGTGATAACAATGGATAACCGAGCAATAGGGTATATAGATTCTGGTATAGGTGGTTTATCTGTTGTAAAAGAAGCACTAGAAAAATTGCCGAATGAACAGGTTTACTATGTTGGTGATACCGCACGAATGCCATATGGACCTAGAGAACCAGAAGAAGTTAAAAAATTTACTTGGCAGTTAGTTAATTTTTTAATGGCAAGAAACATTAAATTATTAGTTATAGCATGTAATACTGCAACAGCAGCTGCTTTGCCTGACTTAGTCAACGGTTTGGATATACCTGTAATTGGGGTGATTCAACCAGGTGTTGAGACAGCTTCTAAAGCTACAAAAACGCATGAAATTGGTGTCTTGGCAACCCAAGGCACTGTCAACTCAATGGCCTATTATAATGGCTTGAAAAGTACTAATGGTAATAATGATGTATACCAGTTGGCAGCACCAAAATTAGTTGAAATTGCTGAACAACCAGTTAAGAATCCAGATACGGTCCAAAAAATAGTCAATGAATTGTTATTACCTATTAAGAATCAAAATATTGATACACTAGTATTAGGTTGTACGCATTTCCCATTATTGGCCTCATATATTCAAAAAGCTGTTGGTCCGAACATTCAACTAGTTGATGCAGGTGCCGCTGCTGTTGGGGTTGTATCTAAAATCTTAACGGACAAAAATATGCAACATGAAAAAACGGTTCACGCATATCAATCGGACGAGTATTATACAACAGGTAGTGTCCAAACTTTCACACAATTAGCCGAAAATTGGTTAGAATTATCTGAATTGAATGTACAACATTTAAATATTGAAAATAATCAGTTACTATTGGAAAATGAATAGAGGGGGATAAAATGGCAAAACTTATTTTTGCTTCAAAAAATGATGGTAAAATTCGTGAATTTCGTGAATTTTTAGCACCTTTCGGCGTAGAAGTGATTTCATTGAATGACTTGGACAATGTGCCGGTAATTAATGAAAATGGTGCTACTTTTGAAGAAAATGCAATGATTAAAGCACAAACAATCACACAGTTTTATAATTTGCCAGTTGTAGCAGATGATTCTGGGTTAAGTGTTAATGCCTTAGGTGGTGCGCCAGGTGTTCATTCTGCTAGATATGCCGGTGATCATAACGATTTGGCAAACAATAAGAAACTACTATCTGAACTTACTGATGTTAGTTATGCAGATCGTCAAGCAACATTTCATACAGTCATTGTTGGCTTGAAGCCTTCTGGTAAAAAGATTGTCGTAGATGGGGCAGTTGATGGTCATATTTTAACACATTTTCAAGGTGATAACGATTTTGGGTATGATCCATTGTTTTATTATGATCCTTTAGAAAAAAGCTTTGCTGAAATGACCCCGGCAGAAAAAAATAAAGTGTCACATCGTGGTAATGCTTTACGTAAGTTTATCACGGAATTTAAAGAATGGTGGGAGGACTAATAATGGATTATTTAATTGTTTCTGATACGCACGGTGATCGTCAAATTTTAGTAGACTTTGTAAATCATTACAAAGGTAGTGTTAAAGCAATGTTTTACAATGGTGATTCTGAGTTAAATCGTTCAGATGAATTATTTGATACATTATTACCAGTAATTGGTAATATGGATAGTGATCCAATGTTCCCAGATGATCGGGATTATGAGGATAATACGATAAAGATTTATCAAACGCACGGTCATTTATTCCATACAGAAATGTCATTAAATCATTTAAGAGAAGCTGTTTCAAACAAAGATGCTGAAATTGTTACTTCAGGACATACTCATAAACTAGGGGCTGAAATGATTGATGGTAAGTTATTTATCAATCCAGGCTCAATTTCTTTGCCTAAAGGTCCTTATGCATACCTGAAGGGAACGTATGCTATCTTATCAGTTGAACCAGATAAGTTCCGCGTACAATTTTATACAAGAGATATGAAACCAGTGCCAGATTTAGCATTTGAGTTTGATAGATAAAATGTACTACACAAAAAAGCGAGGTTGAGATAAAATTCTCAGTCTCGCTTTTTTAGATTATTTAATTGCTACCTTCTTCATAATCGACCAAGCGCAAATTAGAGTTAAATGTATTAGATTGAATAGCTTGATTAAAAATATTTGTTAAGCCATTAGCTGAAAAATCTGAAGTTTTAAAAGCAAAATCATCTTGAACTGAATTATATACAATCAGGGTTGGATAATCTGTGACAGCCATAGAAGCAGCCATATTCTGATCAGATTTTAATGCAGCAATTGTAGCTGTCGTATTGTAATCTTCTAAAAATAGATTAGTATCTAAATTTAATTTAGATAACGTTGCGAGTACTAAAGACTTAGAGTAAGCCTTATTTGATAATAATACCTCTTGCATCTTTGAATAGAAGGTTCTAGCAGCCTTTTTTCCTTGTGACTGAACAGCTTTAGTATCTAATGCAAGTTGTGATAGACTATTAGCCACAGTGGTATAATCTATACTTAATTTATGATTAGCATTTAATTCTTGATAAGTATCTCTAACTGATTGCATCGTAACAACTGGTATCATTCGGTATGAAACAGATTGTGAAGTTTGTTTAATGTAATTAATAACTTTTTTTTCTGAACTGATACTATCCTCTGAAAGTGGGGTTACGAAGTGGTACACTTCTAACATAACAAGTGACAACCTCCAAAAACATTTTTTACATACCAGACAATGGTACGCTATTCTTAATAGTGTGTCTATATGATTTTTCTTGCTATAACAAAAATTACTAATAGTGTTTGATATCAATTATCAAATGGATTATAAATAATACTGGCAAGAACTTCATTCTAATTGTAAAATTAAAGCGTTGTGGTATTTGTTATATCAAGCTGATTAGATTATATAATTTTGTACTTGGTACGACAATTTTTTTGCTTATAGCGTGATTTAACAATGTGGCAAAGAACACAAAGCACATGATTTGGGGGATTTTAAATGACACGTGAGGAATGGGAACAACTGCTACAGCCGTATGTTCAAACAGTAAATGAATTAAAAGTAAAGTTGCGCGGTATGCGTTCTGACTTTGAAATAGCTGGTATTCACACACCCATTGAGTTCGTAACAGGGCGTGTCAAAGAAATTCCAGCCATCGAAGAAAAACTTGTTCGGCGTCATATTAGCATGGATCGTATTGAACAAGATATGGAAGATTTAGCTGGTGTTCGTATCATGACGCAATTTACAGAAGATATTTACAAAGTTGTTGATTTATTACGTAAACGCAAGGATATGGTTATTTTAGAAGAACGTGACTATGTGACGAATGAAAAGCCATCAGGCTATCGTTCGTACCACATTGTCATTGAATATCCTGTCCAATTAATCAGCGGTGAAAAAAAGGTGTTGGCGGAAATACAAGTTCGGACAATGCAAATGAACGTATGGGCAACCATTGAGCATGCTATCAATTATAAATTTGATGGTGAGTATACTGATGAAATGAAAGCAAAGTTAAAACATGCAGCGGAATTAAGTATGGAAGTAGATAGACTATTTTCAGAATTGCACAATGGCCTTGCAGATACATTAGATAAACCAAAAGATAGTTAATAATAAAGGATGGACTACTATATGAGAATTTCTGTATATAGTAATAACGTACCACACTCACGAGCAGTTGTTTCGTTATTAAAGGAAAAGCTAACTGTACATGGTGAAGGAAAGATAATATTTGATGATGATAATCCGGAAGTGGTTATAACAGTTGGTGGTGATGGTACCTTACTTGGTGCTTTCCATCACTATACAGATCAATTAGATAAAATTCGATTTATTGGTGTCCACACAGGTCATCTAGGTTTTTATGCCGATTGGCAATATTTTGAATTAGATGAACTAGTTGAAAGTTTAGTCAATCAGAAAACAACTGCTAAAACAGTTAAATATCCACTTTTAAGTGCAACCATTCATTATACAGATGGTCATGAAGAAGAGGTATTGGCTTTAAATGAGGCAGCTATCAAGCGACCCTTGGGAACGTTGGTAGCTGATGTTTACATTCAAAATGAACTTTTTGAACGTTTTCGTGGTGATGGCTTGACGGCTTCAACACCAACTGGTTCAACGGCATATAATAAGGCAATTGGTGGTGCAGTTATGCATCCAAGTCTGCAAGCTATCCAATTAGCAGAAATTGCTTCTATTAATAGTCGCGTGTTCAGAACGCTAGGGTCACCATTAATTATTGGTAACCATGAAATTATCAAAATTCAATTAGAAAACGATGGTTCAGCAGTTACGTTTAGCTATGATCATTTAAATAAAATTTCTTCTAACATTGATTGGATTTCATTCAAGGTTGCAGATCAAAAAATCCAATTCGCTGAATATCGACACATGCATTTTTGGCACCGTGTTCAGGCCAGCTTTATTGGTACGGAGGTAAGATAAATTGGCCCATTTTAGTTGGCAAAATCAAAGTGATGAAACATTGCGCATAAAAAACTTTTTAGCAAAACGTGGTGTATCACATCGTATGTTTTCAATCATTAAACGTGGTGGTGGTCAAGTATTATTGAATCAAAAGCCGGTGCGAACATTGGATGATGTGCAACCAGGTGATTTGGTTGAAGTTAATATGCCACCCGAAACATCTAATGCGGTCGTTGCAGCTTCTAATTTACCAATTACAATTCTATATGAAGATGAAAATTGGTTGTTAGTAGATAAAGAAGCTGGTATTACGTCTGTGCCAGGTAAAGCAGACCGTGAAACGACCATGGTAAATCGAGTGAAAGGCTATTTAATTGCCCAAGGTGCTGAGGATTTAGTACCACATGTTGTGACTAGATTAGATAGATTTACTTCAGGTGTTTCTTTGCTAGCTAAGCACCGTTTTGCACATGGTTTGTTAGATAAACAATTACAAACTCATACAGTAGACAAGCGTTATTATGCAATTGTAGATGGTGTTTTAGCGGATGATCACGGGTTTATCGATGCACCGATTGGTAGAATGGATGATGATTTTATTCGACGAGAAGTACGTGAAGATGGTCGTCCGTCACAGACTGAGTATTGGGTTGTAAAACGTATGGATAATCAGACATTGGTTAAAGTACAGTTACACACTGGACGCACGCACCAAATCCGGGTACATTTCAAATATATTGGTCATCCACTAATTGGGGATGAAATTTATGATGGTCCAATGGATAGAGGAATTTCTAGACAAGCATTACATGCTTATTGGCTTGAATTTTATGATCCATTTATTGAAATGAAGCGACATGTTAAATCGCCAATACCTGATGATTTTAAAGCTGTTTTGTTGCAAAATATGTCGAATGAAGATATCGATAAATTATAAGTTAGTTATATTGTGGGGAAAATATGAAGGAAACATTGCAAGAAATAACAGAAGATATGCGTGATGAATTGTCAGAACAAGCCCACCATTTAGTTTTTTATATCGAAAACAATGAAAAAGGGGCGTTTTTAGACAGCTTTGATGAATTACACACATATGATCAAGCTATTTTTTATGTTTCATTAACATCACAGTTACGCCATCAAATCATTGAATGGTTAACGCCCTTAGAATTAGCCGATATATTTGATGAAATAGAGCCTGAAAGTGTTGAATTTGAAGATCTTTTATCAGAAATGTCACCGCATTATGCAGCAACCATGTTGGCTAATATGTATACCGACAATGCCGTTGATTTGTTATCAGAAATTGATGCCAAAGAATTGGCCATGTACTTGTCTTTGATGCCTAAAGACAGTGCTGATGAAATTAAACGCTTATTGAAATATGATGATGATACTGCTGGTTCTCTGATGAGTACTGAGTTTATCTCAATTAATCAAAATTTGACTATTGGCCAAGCAATGGTTAGTGTCAAAAAAGCAGCACAAGAAGCTGAGCAAATTAATTATATTTATGTATTGGATGATAATGACACTTTAGTTGGTGTTATTTCATTGAAATCATTAATTATTTGGCCAGATGCGGCGAAAATTTCTGAAGTGATGGACACTAACTTAATTACGGTTGGTCCTGAAGATGATCAAGAAGATGTTGCCAAAGTTATGGCTGATTATAATTTTGTTTCATTGCCAGTAGTTGCCAAAAAACAAATGATTGGTATGATTACGGTTGACGATATTGTTGACGTTATTGATGCCGAAGCTGCTGAAGATTATTCACGACTAGCTGGTGTTGACGTTGTTACTTTGGAAGATAATCCATTAAAGTCAGCATTAAAGCGATTACCTTGGCTAGTTGGTTTGATTTTTTTAGGAATGGGAACCGCATCTGTTATTGACGGTTATAATTATTTAGTTTCCCAAACAGCAGTTTTAGCTGTGTTTATTTCGTTAATTACGGGAACTGCTGGAAATGCAGGTACGCAATCTTTGGCCGTAGCTGTGCGTGGAATTGCATTAAAAGAAAAGAAATCAATTTTTAAATCGTTAATGATTGAAATATTAATTGGTTTAATGATTGGTGTTGTAGCTGGTATTACGATTTTCCTTGTTATTTTAGTTTGGAAACATAATTTACTACTAGGTATTGCTGTTGGTATAGCAATGGGCGTAGCCATTTTAGTCGCCAATGTTGCGGGTGCTTTTATACCAATGATTATGGATAAAATTGGTGTTGATCCAGCTGTTGCTTCAGGACCTTTCATTTCAACATTATCTGATTTAACATCGGTTATTATTTATTTTAATGTTGCTAAGCTGTTTATTGATAAATTCATGATGCACTAATAGGAGTAGCAATGCTATTACTTGCTTAGATGATAGTTTTATGCTACTATTAAATATGTTAATGAATATGCTCTTAATTGAGTGGCCAGATTTATGTCTTGGCCGCTCATTTTTTTAAGGAGTTTATTAAATCGATTAGAAATGTTAAGTGAAGGGAGGTTTAGAATGGCGAAAGTTGTAGAGGACGTTCACGCAATTTTAAAACCTGTGTTGGAAACAAAAGGCTTTGATTTATGGGATGTTCTGTATGAAAAGCAGGACAGTGATTTTGTCCTTCGTGTCCTTATAGACCGCGTTGAGGGTGAAGTTAACATGGATGATTTGGTGATGCTCACTGAAATTATTAGTGAACAATTGGATAGTATTACACCTGATCCATTCCCACAAGCATACCTTCTAGATGTTTCATCACCGGGTGCGGATCGTGAATTGAAAGAGCCGCAAAACTTTATATGGGCAGTTGGCAAGTTTGTTGAAATTGAATTATATGATGCAATTTCTGATTCTAAAATGTTCACGGGTCAATTAGTTGCATTTAAAGACATGCAATTAACATTGGATGTATTATTAAAAGGTAAACATCAATTAATTGAGATACCGTTTGTAAATGTTAAAACTGCTAAACTTGCTATCAGTCAAGATCGTGTATTAGTCAGTGATGAAGATTATGATTGGGCACTGAATAAATTGGTGCATGTATCAACTTATCAAAAAATAGATGGTAAAAAAGAGTTTTCGGGTGAACTAACACAAGTAACAGAAGAAAATTTAGTAATTACCAGTGATGATGATGTTGAATTTGTTGTGCCCCGACGTGCGGTTGCCCAAGCAAAACAATCAAATGATTTTTAAAAATACGGAGAAACAAAATGAGTAAGGAATTAGTATCAGCTCTTGATGCATTAGAAGAAGAGAAAGGGATTAAAGCTGACGTTTTAATTGAGGCCCTTGAAGAAGCTTTGAAGAAAGCTTATGAAAAAAATTATGATGAATCCCAAAATGTTGAAGTACAATTTGATAGTAAAAAAGGAAACATCAAAGTTTATGCAATAAAGACAGTTGTCGATGAAATTGATGAACCTTATGAACAAATTACATTACCAGAAGCGCTTGAAATTAATAAGGCTTATGAAATTGGTGATGAAATTAAGTTTGAGGTAACCCCAAAAGATTTCGGTCGTTTAGCAGCTCAAACTGCTAAGCAAATTATCATGCAAAAAGTTCGCGAAGCAGAACGTGGTGCAGTTTATGATAATTTTGTTGGTTATGAAGATGAAATTATTACTGGAGAAGTAGAGCGTGAAGATTCACGTTATCTATACATTATTTTGCCAGGTAATCAAATGGCTGCTATGAAGCCAAATGATCAAATGCCTAGTGAGTCTTACCAAATGGGTGATAAAATCAAGGTTTTGGTTTCACAGGTTCAGAATGAAAAGAAGGGACCACAGGTGTTCGTTTCACGTACTCATCCAGATTTGGTTAAGCGTTTATTCGAAGCTGAAGTGCCTGAAGTATTTGATGGAACTGTTGAAATCAAATCAATTGCTCGTGAAGCTGGTGATCGTTCAAAGATTGCCGTTTATTCACACAATGAAAACTTAGATGCTGTTGGTACAATGGTTGGACAAAGCGGTGCTCGTGTGCAATCAATTGTTACTGAATTATCTGGTGAAAACATGGATATTGTTGAATGGACTGAAGATCCAGCAGAATTCATTAAAAATTCTTTGAATCCCGCTGAAGTTGTCGAAGTTATCTTCGATAATAATAATGACCGTGCTGCAACAGTTCTTGTGCCAGATTATCAATTATCATTAGCAATTGGTAAGCGTGGACAAAATGCTCGTTTGGCAGCCCGCTTAACTGGCTTTAAGATTGATATTAAACCAGAATCAGCTCGTGATGAAGTTATTGCAGCAATGAATGAACAATCAATGTTTGATGATGTTGCAGATGATAATGATGAAGATATGACTGAGTTTGATTCAGACAACGATTCTGAAGAATAGGAGATACCGTTTATGAAACCACGTAAAATTCCAATGCGTAAAGATATTGTTACTGGGGAAATGGTACCAAAAAAGGAACTAGTTCGTATTGTGCGCACACCAGAAGGTGAAGTAACTTTGGATCCATCAAATCGAGCAAATGGACGTGGTGCGTACATCTCTCTCTCAGTTGAAGTGGCAGAAACTGCAAAGAAAAAGCGTATTTTTGACAAAGTATTCGAAACGAAACTTGATGACCAGTTTTATGACGATTTAATTGCTTATGTTGACCATCAAGCAGCACGTAAGGAGTTATTTGGTGATGCAAAATAGACAAAAATTATTAAACTTATTAGGTCTTGCTAGACGCGCCGGAAAATTAATAACTGGTGAAGACTTAGTTTTAAGTGCAGTTCGTTCTGGTAAAGCAAGTTTAGTATTTTTTGCCGCTGATGGTGGTGAATCCAGTAAAAAGAAATTCACAGATAAAACAGAAAGTTATAAAGTTCCATTTTCAACAGCATTTACACGCCAAGAATTAGGTGATGCAACAGGATTAGCACGAACGGTTATTGCCGTCGCTGACCAAGGATTTGCCAAAAAAATGCGAGAATACTTAGATAATTAGGAGGAAATTATATGACCAAGCGAGTTTATGAGTTGGCAAAAGATTTAAATATTTCATCAAAGGATTTAGTATCAATTGCTAACGGTGCCAATATACCAGTCAAAAATCATATGTCTACATTGGATGATAAGACGGTTAAGACACTAACAAATGCTGCCAAAAAAAAGCAGGGTAATAACCACAAGCCGGCAGCAAAAGCTCAATCAAATAATGAGCCAAAGGTTTCTCATAAAGAAAGCAACCTAAAAAAGAATGATAAGCGTGAGGATAATCGTGCTTCACACAATAAAACGAACAATTCTCAACAAAATAATGGTGGTCGTAACAATAATAACAACCGCAATTCTCAAAATAAGAATCGTCGTTTTAACAACAATGGTAATAACCGTAACAACAATCGTCGTGGTAAAAAGGGACCTGGTCGTAAGCGCAATAATAATGAGCATCGCCCAGCACCAACTGTTCGTAAGGACCAACCATTACCAGAAACATTGGTTTACTCAGTTGGTATGAACGTGCAAGACATTGCAAAATTAATCCATCGTGACGCAACTGAAATTATCAAGAAATTGTTTATGCTAGGTGTGATGGTTAATCAAAACCAATCATTGGATGCCGATACAATTGAATTGTTAGCAGCTGATTACGGTATTGAAGCTGAGCAAAAAGTTGAAGTTGATATTGCTGATTTGGATAAGTTCTTTGAAGATGACGATGATGACCAAGAGAACATGGAGCCTCGTGCCCCTGTTGTTACTATCATGGGACACGTTGATCATGGTAAGACAACATTGCTTGATTACCTACGTAATTCACACGTTACAGAAGGTGAAGCTGGTGGTATTACGCAGCATATTGGTGCTTACCAGACAAAGTTAAATGACCGTTTGGTAACATTCTTGGATACACCAGGTCACGCGGCCTTTACTGCAATGCGTGCCCGTGGAGCTGATATTACTGATATTACGGTCTTGGTTGTTGCCGCTGACGATGGTGTTATGCCACAAACAGTTGAAGCTATTAATCACGCTAAGGCTGCAGGTACACCAATTATTGTTGCTGTTAATAAGATTGATAAGCCGGGTGCAAATCCAGACAATGTTATTAATCAATTGATGCAATATGAATTAATTCCCGAATCATTTGGTGGTGACACAATCTTTGTTAATATTTCGGCTAAATTTGGTCAAAATATTGATGAGTTACTTGAAATGATTTTGTTGACAGCTGATGTTTTGGAGTTAAAGGCTAACCCTAATAAGCGTGCCGCCGGATCAGTTGTTGAAGCTCGATTGGATAAGGGTCGTGGAACAGTTGCAACTGTGCTAGTTCAACAAGGAACGATGCATGTTGGTGATCCTATCGTTGTTGGTAATACTTATGGGCGTGTTCGTACGATGACTAATGATCGTGGCCGTCGTGTTAAGGAAGCTTTGCCATCTACACCGGTCGAAATTACTGGTTTGAATGATGTGCCATCTGCTGGTGATCGTTTTGTTGTCTTTGAAGATGAAAAGACAGCTCGTGCAGCGGGTGAAGAACGTGCTAAGCGTGCTGTTATCGCTGAGCGTAACCGAAACAACATTGTTTCAGTTTCAGACCTATTTAGTAAGATGGCTGAAAAGCAAATGAAGTCAGTCCCAGTTATTATCAAGGCTGATGTCCAAGGTTCTGTTGAAGCTTTGGCTGGTTCATTCCGTAAGATTGATGTTGAAGGTGTTAAGGTTGATATTATTCATACGGCTGTTGGTGCTATCAACGAATCAGATGTGACCCTTGCTGAAGCATCAGGTGCCATCATTATCGGATTTAATGTTCGTCCAACGCCACAAGCAAAGCAACAAGCTGATTCAGACAAAGTTGAGATTCGTCTACACAGTGTTATCTATAATGCTATTGATGAGATTGAAGCTGCTATGAAGGGACAGTTGGACCCAGAGTTTGAAGAAAAAGTTGTTGGAACTGCAGAAGTTCGTGAATTGTTCAAGGTATCTAAGGTTGGAACCATCGTGGGTGGTATGGTAATGTCTGGTAAGATTACCCGTGAAGCCTCAGTTCGCTTGATTCGTGATGGTATTGTTATTTTTGATGGTAAGATTGGTTCATTGCGTCGTTACAAGGATGATGTTAAAGAAGTTAAGAACGGTTACGATTTCGGTTTGACTATCGAGAAGTACAATGATGAAAAGGTTGGCGATGTAATCGAAGCTTACGAAATGGTTGAAATTCCACGTTAATCCTTATTGCAATCGCAATATTGATGGGAGGAAATTAATATGGCACAACAAAATTTTCGAGTTGGTCGTTTAGAACAGGAAATTCAACGTGAAGTTAATGATTTGTTGCTTAAGCGAATTCGTGATCCACGGATTGAAGGTGTAACTGTCACGGGTGTAGAAGTTACTGGTGATTTGCAACAAGCCAAGGTTTTTTATAGTGTATTGTCTGAATTAGCTTCAGTTAATAAAAAAGCAGCTGAAGGACTTGATGCAGCTACTGGACTAATTCGTAAAGAATTGGGTTCACGATTGCGTATTTATAAAACACCTGAATTGACGTTTGTTAAAGATGATTCTATACAATATGGTAATAAAATTGATGACTTGATTCGTCAATTGCACCAAAATGAAGATTAAGTTAGGATAACTTGACTAATCATTAAAATAATTATTAAAAGGGTCTTTCTTTGCTACATGCTGTGGTATGGGAGACCCTTTAATATACATATAGCTTTTTAAGGAGAATAACATGGATGGCATTTTACCAATCTATAAAGAAACAGGGATGACCTCACATGATGTGGTTTCTAAGTTGCGACGTATTTTAAATATGAAGAAAATTGGTCACGCTGGCACACTAGATCCAAATGTAGACGGTGTTTTACCGATTGCATTAGGTAAAGCAACTAAGACTATTGAGTTTTTACAAGAAGCCGGCAAAACTTATACTGGTTCGATTACTTTAGGCTTTGCAACAACCACTGAAGATTTAGATGGCGAAGTTGTGGAAACACAACCTTTAGATAAGCCATTTACAGTTGCTGACATTAAACAGGGTATGGCAAAATTGACAGGTGATATTATTCAAATTCCACCAATGTATTCGGCGGTTAAAGTAAATGGCCGTCGATTGTACGATTATGCTCGTGCTGGTGAAAGTGTTGAACGGCCAGAACGCCATGCCACTATTTACCAATTTGAGTTAACTTCTGAGATAGTTTTTGATGAGAGTGAACAGACTCAAACTTTTAAGTTTATTGCGAAAGTTTCAAAGGGGACGTATATTCGTACATTAGCTGTTGATTTAGGAAAACAATTAGGTGTACCGGCAGTCATGAGTCAATTAACTCGTGAAGCGGCTGGAGGGTATAAGCTTGAAAATGCTCATAGTCTACATGATATAGCGGAACGCATGCAAACAGAGGGTGAATTGGGTGATTGGTTAATGCCTATTGCAACTGCTGTAACCAAATTCCCACATGTTGCATTGACTGACATTCAGTGGGATCAAATAAAGCATGGAATTGGTCAACCAGCTAGTCTATGTGAACCCGTACAAGACAAGATTGTTCTAACTTATCAAGGTGAAGTAAAATCAGTTTTTCATTGGCGTGCGGATAAGAATCAATATCGTGCTTATCGAACTTTTTCAATTGAGTAATAAGGGCAATATTATCTTATGTTATGATTAATATATTGAATACAAAGAAAAGAAGGTCTTAGTGATGGAAGTTATTTATTTACATCATCCATATAAAGCGGACCAAATCAAAAAAGAACCGATTGTCTTAGCAATGGGCTTTTTTGATGGTGTACATGCCGGTCACCGTACCGTTATAGAAAAGGCGGCTACGGAAGCAAAAAAGCGTGGCACAAAATTAGCTGTTTTGACATATGATCACCATCCATCGGTGGCATTTAAAACTTATAAACAACCACTTACTTATTTAACAACCTTACCTAAAAAATTGGAAATATTGGCATCTTTGGGTGTTGATATTACCTATGTTGTAAGCTTTACATCAGAATTTTCACAGTTATCGCCACAAGATTTTGTTGACCAGTATATGGTTGATTTGCATGCAGTTGCAGTTGTAGCTGGTTTTGACCACACTTATGGCGCTAAAAATGCTGACGCTGATATGGCGCACTTGCCAATATATGCTGCAGAGCGTTTTGATGTTATTGAAGTACAACAAGTTAATATCGATGGTCAAGAGAGTGCTTCAACATTAACACGTCATTTAATTGATACTGGTGATTTAGATGAGGCACGTAAATTACTGAGCCGACCATACGAAACGACTGGTGTCATTGTGCACGGCGAGGCTAGAGGTCGTGAACTGGGTTATCCAACTGCTAATATTGAGACTACACCAGGGGAAAGATTACCCGGTGTGGGAATTTATGTTGTTGAATTAGCAATTGGGGATGATTGGTTTGCGGGGATGGCGTCAATTGGTTACAACGTAACCTTTGGTGATAACCGTCCCAAAACAGTTGAAATTAACTTGTTTGATTTTCATCGGTCTGTATATGGTGAAAATGTCAAAATAAAGTGGTATCACTTTTTACGTGGTGAGGTGAAGTTTGCTAATGCAGAAGAACTCGTTGCACAATTAGCAGAAGATGAACGACAATCACGATTGTTTTTACAGAAGGAGGGTAAATAGCGAATATGTCATTTGATGGACTTTTTACACATGCAATGGTTAAAGAATTGAATGAAACGTTAGCTGGTGGTCGCATCATGAAAATTCATCAACCTTATGAAAATGAAATTTTCTTAGTTATTCGGCATAATCGGCAAAATTATCCAGTCTTATTAAGTGCACATCCATCTTTTGCACGTGCCCAAATTTCACGTATTAAGTATATTAATCCACAGACAGCACCCAATTTTGCGATGATGTTGCGTAAACATTTAGAGGGTTCACGCTTAATCCGTGTTGAGCAAGTTGAAAATGACCGTATCATTCGATTTGTTACGTCTGGTCGTGATGAATTAGGTGATGAGGAGCAAACAACTTTAATTCTTGAAATGATGGGACGTCATTCTAATTTGTTTTTGGTTGATGAAGAGACACAAAGAATTATTGAATTAATAAAGCATGTCCCAGCTGATCAGAATCGTGTGCGAACATTGATGCCAGGTGGTACTTACATTTTGCCGCCAAAACAAAATGTCATTAATCCATTCAAAAGTTTGGATGGGTTAGCCAATATTATTTTGGATAATCCTAAAGTCAACGACTTAGCTAAAGAGATTCAGCATCATTTTCAGGGGTTTGCTCGTGATTCTGCCAACGAATTGGCAACGGTTTTACAACATTCAGGAAATGCTTTAAACCTGGCACAAAATTGGTTAAATCAGTTTGATCAACCTGAACCACAATTAGTTTCAACTGAAAAAAATATTGCTTTTGCGCCCTTTAAATGGGAAACTTTAGTGGGCAACAAAGTTAACTTTGATAATTTAAGTGAATTGTTGGACTCATATTTTTCCGAAAAGTCTGAACATGATCGTGTGCAACAGCAAGCAGCAATTGTTTTAAGAACGGTTCGCAATGAGCTAAAAAAGAACAAAAATAAAATAAAGAAGCAACAACATGAGTTGGTCAATGCAGATCATGCCGATGAATTCCGTGTTAAGGGTGAGTTATTGACTACTTATATGTCACAAATTAAACGTGGTATGACAGAAATTGAGTTGCCAAATTATTATGATAATAATGAAATGCTGACTATTCCATTATCTAATCAAATTGGGCCATCACAAAACGCGCAAAAATATTTTACTAAGTATAATAAGTTAAAAAACTCAGTAAAGTATTTAAATTCACAAATTGCTTTGGCACAAAAGGAAATTGATTATTTTGAAACTTTGTTAGCGCAAATTGATATTGCATCCCCTAAGGATATTGCTGAGATTCGAGATGAATTGACTCAAGAAGGTTATTTGCGTGTTCAAAATAAAAAGCGACAAAAAACTAAGGTTAGCCAACCGGAAAAGTTTTATGCTAGTGATGGGACTTTAATTGAAGTTGGTAAAAATAACTTACAAAATGAGCGTTTATCAATGAAAACGGCCCGTAAATCAGATATTTGGCTACACACTAAGGATATTCCTGGTTCTCACGTGATTATTCATGATAGTGAACCCGCAGAAGAAACTTTATATGAAGGGGCTATGTTAGCTGCCTACTTCTCTAAAGCGCGTGATTCAGCAAATGTGCCAGTAGACTATCTACCAGTTCGGCGACTTAGAAAACCAAATGGAGCAAAACCTGGTTTTGTGATTTTTGAAGGTCAAACAACGATGGCAGTAACACCTGATAGTCAAATGGTCCAAAAATTACGTCAAAATAAATAATAAAATATTAAGGGTCAGACTAATCACGTGTATTAGTCGGCCTTTTTTAGTATCTTATAGTAGACAAGATATATAATAAAAAATGAAACGTTATAGCGAGGCATCATGATGAAAAAAGAAATTGCATTGGGTGATATTAAAACCATGAAA
Source organism: Weissella sp. ESL1139 (assembly GCF_058506735.1). NCBI lineage: Bacteria > Bacillati > Bacillota > Bacilli > Lactobacillales > Lactobacillaceae > Weissella > Weissella sp. ESL1139. Next base: position 980,850 of record NZ_CP196375.1, on the reverse strand, counting down.
GCAGCAATTGCAAGTGGTGTGAATCGAGTGGAATTAAATGCTCACTTAGAGGTTGGTGGTTTAACACCAGATTGGAAAACCGTGGTTACAGCTGTTCAGATTGCCCAAAAGGCTAACGTTGATTTAGTGGTGATGATACGACCACGAGCGGGTGATTTTAATTATAATAACGCTGAAATTGAAGACATGCGTAAGTCAATTCTTTTGTTTAAGAGTTTGGGTGTTAAAATTGTGATTTTTGGTGTTGTTGATGGTAATGCTAGATTAGCTAAAAGAAATATGGTTAAATTAATAGAAGCAGCAAAACCAATGAAAGTTGTTTATCACATGGCGTTTGATGCAATTGATTATCACTACCAAGAGCAAGCGTTGCGGTGGTTGAATCAATACGGTGTTATTCGTGTCTTGACACATGGTGGCCAATTAGATAAGAAAATTGATGAGACACTGACCCATTTACAAGAAATTATTAAGATGGCACCCAAAAATTTGGTTATAATGCCTGGTGGTGGTATTACTTATAATAATGTGATTGATGTTGCACAAAAATTAGGTGTAGATGAATTGCATGGTTCGAAAATTATTGCCTTATCGTAATATTAAACCATGACGTAATTAATTTGGAGATAGTAAGATGAAAACCATTTTTGAAGCTCTTAAAGAAGTAGAAGAACAATATAAGATTGTTTTAAAAACAATAACTAAAGAAGGTGGCGTGACCATTGCAGAATGGAAGCTACTTAATTTGTTAGCGGATAAAATTGATACACAAGATAAATTATCTAGTGAAACAGGGTTAGATCATTCAACTTTATCACGACAGTTACATGCACTAAATAAAAAGTCATTGATTATGAGTGAATCTATTAGTCATAATAATCGACAATTGCGTTATGAATTAACGCTAGATGGCACTGATGTTCTAAAAACAATTAATGAACATTATGAGAAATTTCAGCAAAGAGCTTTTCAGTTGTGGTCAGATGAAGAAAAAAATATGCTACAAATTTTATTAAATCGTCTCAACCAATCGATAAAGAAACCGCTTTAGCTGAATAGTACTAGAACTAATCTGAAATTGTTTGTTAATTATGGTATGATTTACCGAGTACTAAGTCATTACATACACAAAACAGCATTATTTTAGCATTTATTTATTATAGTTTATGTATGTGCCTATACGTTAATTAACGTAAATAACGTTAAATGGCTTTGAAAGGATTTAATTAAATGAAACTTGCAGTCGTTACTGATTCAACGGCATATTTGAGTCAGGAAGAAATTGATAAATATAATATAAAAGTTGTTTCAATTCCAGTAATTATTGACGGTGTGACTTACCATGAAGGTGTCGATATCACTACTGAAGAATTTTATGATAAATTAATGAATTCATCAGAATTTCCAACAACTTCTCAACCAGCAGTAGGTGATTGGTTAACATTATTTGAATCACTAAAAGCAGAAGGATACGATGGCGCCATTGTCATTAATTTAGCATCTACCATTTCAGGAACGGTTAGCACGGTTGCGGGCTTAAAGGATATGGTTGATGATTTTAAAATCTACGGTTATGATTCAAAAATTACCGTCCGATTAATGGGTCACATGGTCATGAAGGCAGCCCAAATGGCCAATGCGGGTCAAAATATTGATGAAATTATCAGTACGTTAGATAAATTATCAGCAACAGTTGATGAGTGCTTTATTGTTGATGATTTACAAAACTTAGTGCGTGGTGGTCGTTTGTCAAATGCTTCAGCTTTTATTGGTACAATGTTGAAAATTAAGCCATTGTTGACTTTTGACAATGAGACTAATCATATTGTGCCATTTGAAAAAGTGCGCTCAATGAAGAAAGCCATGATCCGTGCTGAAAAGATATTTGCTGAGGCCAAAGAAAAAGCTGATTATCCTTTGCGAGCAATCGTCATTCAAGGTAATGATGAGGAAGCAGGACAAGCATGGCATGACAAGCTACAAAAAGAATATCCAGATATGTTAATCGAATATTCATACATTGGACCAGTAATTGGTGCACACCTTGGAAAGGGTGCGCTTGCATTGGCTTGGTTACGCGACCCAGATTCACTTTGATGAACAAATGATGTTGTACCAATATAAAATATGGTGTTTTTGATAATCATGGTTTTTATTTAGTTATAGAAACTAGATTATCAGTTTTTGTATATCAGTTAATTGAAAAAATAGATTAAAAATGCGATAATTTTAAGTATATTGAATTAGAGAAAACGGGGAATTAATAGGTATGGCCCAAGTAAAAATAGTAACTGACTCAACGGCAATGTTATTGCCTGAAGAGGTTGAAAAATATCAAATTACAACAATTCCATTAACGATTATTATTGATGGTGTGACATATCAAGATGGTATCACGATTACACCAGTAGAGTTTATGGATAAAATGGCAGCAGCTAAGGATTTACCTAAAACATCACAACCTGCTTTAGGTGTCTTTACTGAAGTCTATGAACCATTGGTTGCAGATGGTTCATCAGTTATTTCAATTCATTTAACGAAGGGATTATCTGGATCTGTTGATGCAGCAAGACAAGCAGCTAGAATGGTTGATGGGGATGTCACTGTTGTTGATTCGGATTTGATTGATCGTTCACTTGGTTTAGTTGTGTTGGCTGCTGCTGAAAAGGCTGCTAGTGGTGCAACGCGTGATGAAGTACTTGCGGAGATTGAAGCAGTTAAGGCTAAGACTGAACAATATGTCATGGTTTCTAAGTTAGATAATCTGGTTGCCGGTGGTCGATTGTCAAAGACAGCAGGTTTAATTGCGGGTATGCTAAATATTCGTGTTGGTGCGCATGTTGTTGCAGGTGATATCAATGTTGAAACTAAGGGTCGCGGTGTTAAATCAACTAAGGCATATATTAAAAAGATTACTGATTACTTACAATCAGTTCCTAATGGTGTGCATGCAATCGGTATTTCAACAGCTGGTATTCCAGAAAAAAGAAAAGAATTGGGTGAACAACTAAAAGCAATGTTCCCTGATATTGATATCGTATTACAACAAACAACACCAATTGTTGCAACGCATACAGGTGAAGGGGCAATTGGATTTAGTTATCAGTTAAATTAATTGATTTGAATATGAATAAATAGCGAGGCTAGTTAGCCTCGCTATTTTTCGTGTTTTTTAGAAATATGGTAAAATAGGAAATTAAGTTATTCTTTATAGAAAGGAGTCGTCGAGATGTACAAAAAAATTTCTTTATGCTTAGCGGCAGTTGCAACGTTATTTCTAGTAAATACATCAACGGTTCAGGCAGCCGATAAAAAGTCGATTAATTTTGTTGCAATCGGCGATTCTTTAACTGAAGGAATTGGTGATACAACTGATCAACAAGGCTATACTAAACGTACGGCTGACAAATTACATGATAAATATAATGTTAAGGTTAAAACAGCTAACTATGGTAAAGCGGGTGACCGATCTGATCAAATATTAACGCGTGTTAAGCAAGATCCCAAAGCAATTAAAAAAATAAAAAAAGCCGACGTTATTACGATGACAGTTGGTGGCAACGATCTACAGCAAACATTATTTAAAGCACTTTTTGCGAAATCTGAGCAAGATGTTACTGATCATGTTGCTAAAGAAATGCCAAATTATACTGAAAATTTGACGTCGCTGATTAAGTTTGTGAAAAAACATAATGATCAAGCACCAATTTATCTATTTGGTAATTACAACCCGCTATATGTATATTTAGCTAACCGTGATGACTTGAATGCAGATGTTCGAATATATAATGATATCAATGCTAATTTAGCTTCAGCTGATGCTCAAGTGTATTATGTATCTACATTTAAGACATTAACGTATGGCCAGTACACAACTAAAAAAGAGCGTGAAAAATTACGAGAGTCAGCAAAACAAGCTAATCGAGGTTCTTTGAATAATCGCGTGGTGACGAAAACGTTGCAGTCAAAAATTAATAAAGAACGTAATGAATACATTACAGCAAAAGATCATTATCATCCTAATGATGTCGGGTATGATAAAATGAGTCAATTATTAGTTAAGAAAATGTCAAACAGTAAACAAGAATGGTTGGAAAAGTAAATGAGACAAAAAAATATACGATCAAATACTGATGCGTTGGTTCGAAAGGCGCGTAAACAAGGTATTTTCAAAGGTGTTTTAGGAACTTTACTTGTCATAGTGATTGTTAGTATTGCTATGTTGTATATACCACAAAGTCATAAGCATGTAACTGATACGCAGCCGGAAATTGGTCAAGCTTCTTTTCAGGTTAGCATTAGTCGTAAAGAATTAAATGCACTGGTTGAAAAATATATTAATGCTGATCCATCATTGCGTAAGCAATTTCGTTTTGAAATGCAAAAGCAGGGTATGATGGTGTATGGTACTTATAAATTATTTGGTCAGTCGGTTGATTTTGGTATGAAAATGACACCGGAAGTTACTAAAAATGGTGGTATATTATTACACGCTGATTCGGTTGCAGTTGGGCAGTTACCATTACCTGTAAAGTTTGTTATGAATTATCTTGGTAAAAGGTTAGATTTACCCAATTGGTTAACATTAGATGCACAAAAGCAAACGATATTAATTGATTTAGGAAAGGCACCGAAAGTGCAAGGTGTACGTGCTAAAGCAGTACAAATTGATCCAAAAAACGATAAATTCGTATTCAAAGGAGGATTTTCAGATTAATGAGACGGTCATTTTTTCAATGGTTAATGACACAACGAAATCCAGTAACAAGTGATGAAGTTGAAAATTTCGCCAATGCAGCATTTTATGATACACAATTTCCGAAACATACGGATAATTTTGATTTAGTATCACGATATTTAGAAGAAAATGCCTCATATTTGCACAGTATGTCTATTTTTGATCAAGCATGGTCTCAATATCAGGCATCAGAAGAGTAGTTATTATGATAGGAGTTTAAAATGTCGCAAATCATACAATGGTTTCCAGGTCATATGGCCAAAGCATTTCGTTTAATGCGAGAAAATTTAAAACATGTTGATATTGTTTTTGAGTTGGTAGATGCACGTATCCCGATGTCATCACGTAATCCAGAATTGAATGAAATTTTAGGAGATAAGCCACGTTTATTGATTATGACAAAAACTGATTTGGCGGACCCTGAAAGAACTAAAATCTGGCGTAGTTATTTTGAAAATCAAGGTTTAACTGTTGTGTCATTGGATACACGTGGTCATAAAACACCCCAGCTTATTACCAAAGCAGCCCGTTCAGTGTTAGCTGATAAATGGGCCAATCTAGCAGAAAAAGGTGTTCAAGACAAAGCTATCCGAGCTTTAGTAGCTGGTATACCTAATGTTGGGAAATCAACGTTATTGAACCACCTTGTGACCAAAAATGTTGCTATTACTGGCGATCGACCTGGTGTCACTAAAAAATTACAGTGGTTGAAAACCCCAACGAATTTGGAATTGCTTGATACACCAGGTGTTCTCTGGCCTAAATTTACTGATCAACGGGTTGGCCAACATTTGGCGATGACGGGTGCGATTAAGGATCAACTAATAAACTTAGACGATATTGCATTAGCTGCCTTAAAGTTTTTTAGAGACTATAACCCAGATGCAATTACATCGCGATATCATTTGAAGCCAACAATTTGGGATGAGATGTCTGATGTTGATATTTTGTTGACAATTACGGAAAAATTAGGCTTTAAAGATGATTATGACCGCGCATCTGAGCGCTTGTTATTAGAATTAAGACGAGGTAAGTTAGGACGTTATACGCTAGAATTACCTACTGATAATATTGGTGAAGTTACTGATGACGAGTAGGGAGACAATTGCTGATATTAAAAACGCTTTAAAAAATCAACCAACAACTGTTGATTTTGAACGTTGGCAACAAGACGAGCGTGTTGGTGTAAAAAAATTGTTAGAACAGTACCAAAAGCAGCAAGCGAAAATGATTAAACAGCAAGCAGCCTTTGAACAACGGTTATCTTTTGAAAAAGAAGCATGGCAACAAGGATTACGTGTAGCTGGCGTTGATGAAGTTGGTCGTGGACCGTTGGCTGGCCCTGTAGTAGCTGCTGCTGCTGTGATTGATGGTTCATTCAATATGCCCATTGTTCATGATTCCAAACAGTTAAGTGAAAAAACACGGCTGGCGATTGATCATGAATTGCGTGAACAAGTAGTCGATTTTGCTTTTGGCGTGGTTGCGGCAGAGCAAATTGATCAACTAAATATTTACGAAGCGTCACGTGTTGCGATGAAAAAAGCTATTGAAGGGTTAAAAACACCAGTTGATGGTTTGTTAATTGATGCGATGACCGTTGATTTGGATTTACCACAAGAAAAATTAATTAAGGGCGATGATCGTAGTATTTCAATTGGTGCAGCTTCAATTTTAGCTAAAAATTATCGTGATGATTTAATGCGCCAGTATGCTGAAATGTATCCGGGTTATGGTTTTGAACGTAATGCGGGTTATGGTACTACTGAGCATTTAAATGGCTTAAAAACTTTAGGTGTAACCCCCATTCATCGGCGAACATTTGCACCTGTCAAAAAACATTTATAATAATAGACAAATCACGTTGGTGAGCGTCTCTTTTATTGAGGTGGTTACATGAAACAACGTGATTTTTTATTGTGGTTATTATTGGTTCCTGGTTTAACAATAAAGGGCCGTTATCGAATTTGGCAGTATATAAGTATGCATAAAATGGATAGTGTTTCTATTAATATAGTAGTTAAATTAAGTCGACTTAGTTTGCAAAAGCAAAATGTTATTTATACCTGGTTTTATCAGAAAAATTGGGTTCACCAATTTAAAATAGTACAAAAATTTTCTTTTATTACAATCTGTGATGAGGAATATCCGAAGTATTTATTAGAATGTGTTGATGCGCCGGTTTGTTTGTTTTATCAAGGAAATCTGGCATTATTAAAGCAACCATTAGTAGCTATTGTAGGCGCACGCCAAGCGACAATATATGGTAAAAAGATTTTACAAAGTTGGTTGCCGTATTTGGTCGATGCTGGGTTAACAACCGTATCTGGTTTGGCTTTAGGTATTGATGAATGGACGCATCGATATACGTTACATAATGGTGGCAATACGATTGGGGTAATTGGCACTGGCTTAAATTTTGTTTATCCTAAACGTTCAGACTTTTTACAACAACAAGTAGCTGAAAATGGGTTATTATTATCTGAATACTTGCCTTGGGAAGGACCAAAACGAGAACATTTTCCGGAACGGAATCGAATTATTGCTGGTCTATGTCAAGTTTGTTTGGTGATTGAAGCGCAAAAACGTTCGGGATCGTTGATAACAGCAATGCTGGCTCTTGAACAAAATAGAAGTGTTATGGCATTACCTGGACGCATTGATACAGGTACTTCGCAAGGTACCAATGAGTTAATTTTGGCTGGTGCTACGCCAATATTGACACCGGAACAAATTGTATTAGAGTTTGCAAATTTTTACTGATTTGTTAAAAGATTAATCAATGAGTATTTGGCAAAATTTAGGTTGATAGTGTATAGTACAATACTGTTAGGTATAAAGACTAATTAGAAAATAAAAATAAATTGCAAGAAAAGAGGTGCACGCAAATGGTTTCAACAACTGCTGATAAAGAAAAAAAGACGCGTGCGGCGAAAGCTACAAAAACTAAAACCAAGACTCGAGCGAAAAGCAAAGCTAAACAAAAGAAAAATTTAGTTATTGTGGAGTCACCATCTAAGGCGAAGACAATTGAAAAATATCTAGGTAAAACTTATAAAGTCGTCGCTAGTGTGGGTCATATTCGTGACTTACCGAAATCAACGATGGGGGTCGATATTGAAAATAATTATCAACCAAAGTATATCAATATTCGTGGTAAAGGGGATGTTATTAAATCCTTAAAGAAAGAAGCAAAGGCTGCTAAACATGTCTATTTGGCTTCCGACCCGGACCGTGAAGGAGAAGCAATTGCTTGGCATTTATCATATATTCTGGATTTAGATTCTGAAGCTAGTGATAATCGCGTTGTTTTTAATGAGATTACCAAGGATGCTGTTAAAGAAGCTTTTAAACATCCACGTAAAATCGATATGGATTTAGTTGACGCACAACAAGCGCGCCGCATTTTAGATCGTTTGGTGGGTTATTCATTATCACCTATTCTATGGAAGAAAGTTAAAAAAGGTTTGTCTGCTGGACGTGTGCAATCAATTGCGCTAGGTCTTGTTATTAAACGTGAACAAGAAATTCAAGCTTTTGAGCCTGATGAATATTGGTCATTAGATACAATGTTTAAAAAGGGACGGACAAAATTTAAGTCTACTTTCTATGGTCTTGATGGTAAAAAAACAACTTTGCCAGATAATAATGCTGTCCAAGATGTGCTAACTAAAATTGATAAGAAGCAACCATTTAACGTGGTTCAAGTTTCAACTAAAGATCGTAAGCGTAATCCACAACCACCATTTACGACATCAACCATGCAACAAGCGGCTAATACGCAACTGAATTTCAAAACTCGTAAAACAATGATGGCTGCCCAACAATTGTATGAAGGAATTAATTTGGGTGGCAAAAATGGTACGGTTGGTTTGATAACTTATATGCGTACTGATTCAACTCGTTTGTCTAATACGGCTAAAGCAGAAGCAACAACATTTATCGATGAAGAATATGGTAAAGATTACCTTGCTACTAAACCAGTTAAGGGTAAGCAACAAGAAGGTGCTCAAGATGCCCATGAGGCAATTCGACCTACTTCAGTATTCAGAACGCCAGCATCAGTTAAGGACAAATTAACTAATGATCAATTTAAATTGTATCAATTAATTTGGTCACGTTTCGTTGCTAGTCAAATGGCACCAGAAATTTTAGCTACCATGGCAGTAACAATCGAGCAAAATGGTGTGACGTTTAAAGCAAATGGTTCACAGACTAAATTTGCTGGATTTACAAAAGCTTATCCAGCTGCTAAAAATAAAGACAATAAATTACCAAAGCTTACTGAAGGCGACGAAGTTGATATGGTAACCATGTCACCAGAACAACACTTTACCCAGCCACCAGCACGTTATACCGAAGCAACGCTGGTTCGAGCACTTGAAGAGAATGGGGTTGGACGACCATCGACGTATGCGGCAACAATTGAAACTATTCAACGGCGTGCATATGTGCGGTTAGACAACAAGAAATTTGTGCCAACTGAGTTAGGTGAATTGGTTCAAAATACAGTACAAGAATTTTTCCCAGATATTACTAATATTAAATTTACTGCGCAAGTTGAAGCAGATTTGGATAGTGTTGAAGCTGGTAAGAAATACTGGGTTAAGGTAGTGGACGACTTCTTTACACCATTTTCTAAGGAATTAGAAGTAGCTGAAAAGGAAATGGAAAAGGTTGTTCTAAAAGATGAATTAGCTGGTTATGACTGTGATATTTGTGGTGCACCTATGCTAACTAAATTAGGTAGATATGGTAAGTTCCACGCTTGTTCACGTTTCCCAGATTGTCGTAATACGCAAACGATTGTAGAAGAAATTGGCCTATTGTGCCCTAAGTGTAAGACCGGTCAAATTGTTGAACGTAAGACAAAACGTGGTCGCAAATTCTATGGTTGTTCACGCTATCCTGAATGTGATTTTGTTTCATGGGATAAGCCAAATGAACACACTCTACCTGATGGCACAACGCCTAAAGAAGATGAAAAAGACGAAAAGGGCGAAAAAGAAGAAGTCAAAAATAATTAAGCAATTGCATCTGTTAAGTTAAAGGAGTCATCATGGTTTCAAAAGACACAGAAAATGCTAAACAACTTTTTTTAGATTATTTACGTATTGAAAGACAATATTCTGTTGAAACTCAAAAAGCTTATAAAAGCGATTTAACAGAATTTCTTACTTTTCTAGCTGGCACACAACCTGACTCAGAAATTGATTTAAGTAAGATAACTACTTTTGATGTACGAGTGTTTTTATCTGATTTATATGAAAAAGGTGATGATGCGCGGACGATTGCCCGGAAAGTTAGCTCATTACGGAGTTTTTATCGTTTCTTGATTAATAATGAAATCGTAGATGAAAATCCGTTTATTGGCATAACATTACAAAAATTTGGTCAGCATTTGCCAAGATATTTTTATCATCAGGAATTAAATAGTATGTTTGATGTTGTTATGCAGGATCATTCAACATTAGGTGTTCGTAATTGGTTATTATTAGAAATGTTATATGGGACAGGTGCGCGTGTTTCTGAAATTGTCGGTATGACGTTACAGACGGTTGACCGGCAAGCATGTGTGGTGACGATTACTGGAAAGGGAAATAAAATGCGGGTTGTCCCATTTGGACACTATGCATTAGACGCCCTAAATGAATATTTGGCAAATAGTCGGCCTATTCTAGCTGAAAAACAAAAGGCAGCCAATGATTATTTGTTTTTAAATCAACGTGGAAATGGCTTAACAACGGCTGGCGTTGAGTATATTCTGAAACAAATTGGTAAACAAGCTGGTTTAACACAAGATGTCACAGCACATATGTTTCGACATACATTTGCAACGGATTTACTAAATAATCAAGCTGATTTACGTACCGTACAACAATTACTGGGTCACAGTAGTTTAAGTACAACGCAGATTTATACCCACGTGACAACAGATGCTTTGCAACAAAGTTACCGCAATTTTTTTCCTAGAGCTTCAGAACAATCTGACGATTAATAAAATTGGTATTTACCAATTTTATTTGGTATGATTATTGTAAAGATGCGAAGATTGTGGAGGGCTTATGTCAGTAAAATTAGAAAATGAAAATCTAAGCGTAGTAATTTCTGAATTAGGGGCAGAAATCACAAGTGTTACGAATCGTGAATCCGGCTTAGAATATATGTGGACGGCTGATCCTAATTTTTGGGGACGACATGCGCCAAATTTGTTCCCTATCGTGGGGCGTCTTAAAGGTGATCGGTATAAATATCGCGATAAGACGTATTTCATGACGCAACACGGTTTTGCTCGTGATAATGAGTTTGATCTAGTTGAAAAAACTTCTGACTATGCACGTTTACGTTTAGTTGATAGTGAAGAAACCCAATCAATTTATCCATTCCATTTTCAATTAGATATTATTTATCGATTGACTGAGCAGGATACATTGGGTGTTACGTACGTTGTTACAAATACGGATACGCATGAAATTTACTTTTCTGTTGGTGGTCATCCAGGTTTCAGAGTACCGCTAGAGGAAAATGAAAAATTTACTGATTATTACGTTAATATTGAGCCAAATCGGATTTACAATCGTTCAAAGTTAGTCGGACCATATTTAGATAATAATTTGGATACGACCTTTAACACAGATATTCCGCTACGTTTACGACGTGATGATTATAAAAATGATGCGATTATCTTACGATTAGATGGTAATCCAGTATCACTTGTTTTAGCGAAGCTGAATGAGTCACATGGTGTTACAATGCACATCCAAGATGCAAAGTATGTTGGTATTTGGACGCCGTATGGTAAAGAAGCCCCATTTATTTGCTTAGAGCCATGGTGGGGTGTTGCTGATACAGTTGATGCTGATGGTATTATTAATCACAAATATGCGATTAATGAATTGGCTCCAGCGCAAACATTCACTGGTTCATATTCATTATCATTCTTTTAAAAAATTATAATAAAAGCTCTCAATTTTAAGGCATAGATGATTAAATACCTTTCAATTGAGAGCTTTTTGCTTTTTAATAGTTATTTTTTTGTAAACCAGTATATTAATCCAAAAGGAACTTTGGATTCAGTGCCATTAAAGATACGCTGGATGTTGCCACGATGCCGGTAGAAGACAAAGATAGTCAAAACTAAGGCAATTGTTGAAAGTAACCAATCATGTAACCAGAATATAGATAATACAGTTACAACTGTGAAACCTAGCAGTGATCCAACTGAAACCATGCTTGTAAGAATAATTGATGAAATAAAGGCAATCACAGCAGCGGCAAACATTGAGGGACTATATAACAAAAGAACCCCAACAGATGTTGCAACTGCTTTACCACCTTTAAAGCCAATCCACATTGAGAAGGTGTGACCCAAAATAGCACCTAAACCAACTACCATGTATGACCAATGTGGCGCAGGTCCCCAAATGACCGCCATTGAGGCACCTAAAATACCTTTACATAAATCAATAATCAGGGTGATAACACCAGGGACAACACCTAAAGTACGAAAAGTGTTGGTCGTACCAATATTACCTGAACCTAAATTTAAAATATCTTTCTTATAAAAGATTTTACCAATCCAATAGCCAGTCGGAATGGAACCAAATAAATATGCTAACGCAAAACTAATGATAAAATGAAAAATCGTCACAACGATATCTCCTTATATATTTCCTATTATTTTTATGATTATAACCTATAACAAAACGTTATCTATTTTAGCATGTTTCTCGACTTTGGAACTTTAAATTTTTTTAATAGTGTTGCGCCAGGGACTAGTTTTGGGATATTATGAACTTTGAAACGCATTTAAACGCGACTTAACATAAATGAAAGGAAAACATCCATGGTAAAGAAAAACGATTATTCGGATGATTCCATTACAGTTTTAGAAGGGCTTGAAGCTGTTCGAAAACGACCGGGGATGTATATTGGTTCTACAGATGGTAAAGGACTACACCATCTTGTATATGAAATCTTTGATAACGCTGTTGATGAGGCATTGGCAGGTTATGGGGATGAAATTAACGTGACGATTCATGAGAATAATGCCGTAACGGTTGTAGATCATGGTCGTGGTATGCCAGTTGGTATGCATTCATCTGGTAAGCCGACGCCCGAAGTTATTTTAACGGTTTTGCATGCTGGTGGTAAATTTGGCCAGGGTGGTTATAAAACGTCTGGTGGCTTGCACGGTGTGGGTTCTTCTGTGGTTAATGCACTATCTAGTGATTTAACCGTTACGATTGTTCGTGATGGTGCAAAATATCAAGAACACTTTATTGATGGTGGCCATCCAGATGGCACGTTGAAAAAAATCGGTAAAACAAAAGAAAAATCTGGTACAACCATTACATTTAAACCAGATCCAAGTATCTTCTCAACGACAATTTATAATTTTAATACGTTAGCTGAGCGGTTACGCGAATCAGCGTTTTTATTACGAGATGTAAAAATTACTTTAACTGATGAACGCGTTGGTCAGGAACAAACTGAAGTTTATCATTATCCAGAAGGTATTAAAGCGTTTGTAACTTATTTAAATGAAGACAAAGACACACTAGGCGATATTATGTACTTTGATGGTACCGCTCAAGGGGTTGAAGTTGAAGTAGCCGCGCAATATAATGACGGCTTTTCAGAAACAACCATGTCATTTGTTAATAATGTGCGTACGCCAGATGGTGGTACCCATGAAGCTGGGTTAAGATCAGCATGGACAAAGGCATTTAATGAGTATGCAAGAAAAGTTAATCTTTTGAAAGATAAGGATAAAAACTTAGAGGGATCGGATGTTCGTGAAGGACTTTCTGCAGTCATTTCTCTACGCATACCAGAAGATATTTTACAGTTTGAAGGCCAAACGAAAGAAAAATTGGGAACGCCAGAAGCTCGTACAATTGTTGATAATATTATTACTGAACAGTTAGGCTTTTATTTAATGGAAAATGGTGAGTTCTCACAAAGCTTAATTCGTAAATCATTACGAGCACGTGAAGCTCGTGAGGCAGCACGTAAAGCTCGTGATGAAGCGAGAACTGGTAAGAAAAAAGGTAAAACTGATCGTCTATTATCGGGTAAACTAACACCTGCTCAATCTAAAAATGCTAATCAAAATGAACTATTTTTAGTAGAGGGTGATTCTGCTGGTGGTTCTGCTAAGCAAGGACGTAATCGTAAATTCCAAGCAATCTTGCCATTGCGCGGTAAGGTATTAAATACTGAAAAAGCTAAGCTTGCCGATATCATGAAAAATGAAGAGATTGCAACAATCATTTACACGATTGGGGCTGGTGTTGGCCCTGAGTTTAATGTTGATGATGCGCATTACGATAAGATCATTATTATGACTGATGCGGATGATGATGGGGCGCACATTCAAACATTGTTGCTAACATTCTTCTATAAATATATGCGTCCACTAATTGATGCTGGTAAAGTTTATATTGCATTACCACCGTTGTACATGTTGCGTCGTGGTAAAGGGAAAAAGCAACAGATTGAGTATGCTTGGACTGATGCAGAACTAGAAGAAGCTGAGCAAAAGATAGGTCGGGGGTACACTTTACAGCGGTTTAAAGGTTTAGGTGAAATGAATGCTGAACAACTGTGGGCAACAACCATGGATCCAACGCAACGAACACTTATTCGTGTCAAAATTGATGATGGCATGTTGGCAGAAAAACGTGTGACAACCTTGATGGGTGATAAAGTTGAGCCAAGACGTAAGTGGATTGAGAGTAATGTTGCCTTTGATTTGGTTGAAGAGGGTGATACATTGCTTGACGAAGCCGAACAGGCAGATGAAGCAAGTACTCAAAATCAAGAATTTGTTGCGCCAATTATTGAAAGTTGGCAAGACAAAAAGGAGTAAAGTTTAATGGCAAAATCTGGAAATATTCAAGAATTAAGCCTTGAAGCGGTAATGGGTGATCGTTTCGGACGATACTCAAAATATATTATTCAAGAACGTGCTTTGCCAGATATTCGTGACGGCTTAAAGCCAGTCCAACGTCGTATTTTGTATGCGATGAATAAAGATGGTAATACTTATGATAAGCAGTTTCGTAAGTCAGCCAAATCAGTTGGAAACGTTATGGGTAATTTCCATCCACACGGTGACTCATCAATTTATGAGGCGCTTGTACGTATGTCACAAGATTGGAAGTTACGAGCTCCGCTAATTGAGATGCACGGTAATAATGGCTCAATTGATAATGATCCAGCTGCGGCAATGCGTTACACCGAGGCACGCTTGTCAAAGTTAGCGGGTGAGATGCTAAGAGATTTGGACAAAGAAACGGTTGATATGGTACTAAATTTCGATGATACGGAGTATGAACCAACTGTCTTACCAGCGCATTTTCCTAATTTATTAGTAAATGGTGCAACTGGTATATCAGCCGGTTACGCAACGGATATTCCACCTCATAACTTAGGCGAAGTGATTGATGCATTGATTTATTTATTGTCACACCCAAAAGCATCTTTGGAAGATTTAATGGGCTTTGTTAAAGGTCCAGATTTCCCAACTGGTGGCATTATTCAAGGTGTTGATGGTATTAAATCAGCTTATAAAAATGGCCGTGGTCGAATTGTTGTTCGTTCAAAGACAGAAATCGTCCAACTAAAAGGTGGTAAATCACAAATACAAGTAAGTGAAATTCCTTACGAAGTAAATAAAGCTAATTTAGTTAAGAAAATTGATGAAATTCGCGTTAATAAGGATGTATCAGGTATCGTTGAAGTACGTGATGAATCTGATCGAGATGGTTTGTCAATTGCAATTGAATTAAGCAAAGATGCCAATGTTAATGGTATTTTGGCTTACTTATTGAAAAAAACTGATTTACAAGTTACTTATAATTTCAATATGGTTGCTATCCATAATTTACGACCAGAACGTGTTGGTCTAAAAACAGCTTTGCAAGCATTTTTGGATCATCAAGTTGACATTATCACAAAGCGAACAACTTATGATTTGCGTAAAGCGCAAGAGCGACAACATATTGTAACGGGTCTAATAAAAGCTCTTTCGATTTTAGATGAAGTCATCAAGACAATTCGTGGTTCAAAGGACCGTAAAGATGCCAAACAAAACTTGGTTGACCAGTTTGATTTCACCTTTGAACAAGCTGAAGCAATTGTGACTTTGCAGTTGTACCGTTTGACAAATACCGACGTTACCCAATTACAGGCTGAGTTTGAAGAGCTTTCAACACAAATTGAGCATTTTAATGCAATTCTTTCGGAACCTAGAGTACTACGTCAAGAATTGCGTCAGGAACTGAAAGCAATTAAGAAAAATTACAGTACGCCACGTTTGACTGAAATTGAAACCGAAGTGCAAGAATTAACTTATGATGCAACGGTGACGGTTGCTGATGAAGATGTGGCAGTCTTAGTTTCAAAGATGGGATACGTTAAACGTGCATCTTTGCGTTCACATAAGGCATCTGGGGATGATAACGGATTACGTGAAGATGATAGTGCTGTATATATTGCCCATGTAAACACATTGCAGCATATGTTCATCTTTACGAATAAAGGTCATGTTATTTATCGACCTATTCATGAACTACCAGAGTTTAAATGGAAAGAAGCTGGTGAACATTTGTCACAGTCAATTAATGGCTTTTTGGCAGATGAGGAAGTTATTTATGTTGAGGTTGTGGCAGACTTAGATGCATTAACAGGCAGCTGGTTAACAGCAACAAGTGATGGTTATATTAAGCAATTTAACTTTGCTGATTTATCTCCACGTAGCACTTATAAAAAGCGCAGTATGATTTACATGAAGCTAAAAGATGACTCTGCAAATATCATTGGCTTAGAACATTTACAAATCGGAGATAGTGCTAATCGCACAGTGATTTTGACTTCGAGAAAAGCAATGGGACTACGTTACGATATTGCTGAAATACCTACCTCAGGTAATCGAACAGCTGGCGTGAAATCTATGAACCTTGCCGAAGATGATGAAGTTATCAGTATGGCTTCAACTACTGATAATCAAGGTTTGGCGATTATTACGCAACGTGGTGCCTTTAAGTGGATGGCAGTCACTGAGATTCCTGTTACAAGTCGTGCTCGTAAGGGTGTTGCAATTATGCGGGAATTGAAGAAAGATTCACATGAAATTGTGGCAGCTATGGTTGTTGATTTAAAGAATCCTAAGGCGTTATCAATTGATACTGATCACGGCAAACAGTTTGATGTTTTGCCAACGGATCATAGTTTAAGTCAACGTTATAGTAACGGAAGCTTTATTATAGATACAGCAACTGATGGACAACCAATTAACATGCGGTTGTATAATACAAGTAAAGTCGTTAATTAAAATATTCAAGATGTATCAATATTAAAAATGGTGTATCATGAATATGATAAACAATAATGAAATGGAGAATTATCTGATGGCTAAGACATTGGTTTTTGGACACCAAAACCCTGATACAGATACAATTGCATCTGCAATTTCTGCATCATATTTCTTGAATAAGGCATATAATTTAGATACTGAAGCTGTTGCATTGGGAACACCTAATGCTGAAACAGAATACGCATTAAATTACTTTAAGGTCGCAGCACCACGTGTGATTGAAACTGCTGATACTGAAGAAGTAATTTTAGTTGACCACAACGAAGCCAGTCAATCAGTTGCTAACTTGGCTGATGTTACTGTTGCTGGTGTGTATGATCATCACAAAATTAACTTTACTTCAGCAGCACCACTATGGTTCATTAATAAGCCATTAGGGTCAGTTGCAACTGTTCTTTATTACGAATACCAGACTGCAGGTATTGAAATTCCAGTAGAAATTGCCGGTATGATGCTATCAGCAATTATTTCTGATACGCTTTTGCTAAAGAGCCCAACCACAACATCAATGGATAAGCCAGCATTAGAAGGTTTAGCAAAGATTGCTGGTTTGGATGATTATGAAGCTTATGGTTTAGAAATGCTAAAGGCTGGTACTGATCTATCAACTAAGACTGCTAAAGACTTAATTGATGGAGATGCTAAGTCATTTGAATTAGCTGGTCAAACCATTCGTATTGGACAAGTAAACACAGTCGATGTTGAAGATGTTTTTGCTCGTCGTGATGAAATTGTTGCAGCAATTTCTGATGAATTAGCAAGTGATAACTATGATACATTTATTTTCGTTGTTACAAATATTCTAGATTCAGATTCTGATATTTTGGTATTGGGTGAGAATCAAGATAAAGTTGCTGCAGCCTTTGGTGTTACACTAACTGATGGTCGTGCTTCATTACCTGGCGTTGTGTCACGTAAGAAGCAAGTTGTACCACCATTGACAAGTGCATTTGAAGGATAAAAAATTGCTGAACAAGATTTAAATCTTGTTCAGCAATTTTTATTTTGAAACCTGAAGATGCAGTTGATTTCTTTAATATGTTAAAATAATGCTATGCTAGTAGTAATTGATAAGTAAACAATTATTCATAAAATAAATTGTAGACATTTTGGAAGCTGTTCTCGTTACCTACGAAGTAAAGCGTGTCGTTTTGATAAATTTTTGCGTATGGGCCGGGAGACAAAGTTAAATGGTTTTCGTGAAGAATACCAACAAGTGTTGTACCAGTCCGATGCCAAAAATTTAGCTCACTGATTGTTTGGTTAAATATTGGTGAATCATTAACAAGTTTTAACTCGTAAGGGGTAAAAGGATTAGATTTTTTGTAATATTGTGTTTGCTCTATAAAAGCGTTTAAAGATTGTGTGAGTTGCATCAAACCATTCTGTTGTTCAGCTATCTTAGTTGTTAAATCATTTTGCAGATTTTGCAGATTTTGTGCATCACTTTCAGAATTAATAAAGTCCTGTGCTTTGTCACGTGAAATGACAATTGCACCACTGCCATGATGTGTTTCTACAATATCTAAGTCTTCTAAGATACTGATAGCGCGACGAGCGGTTTCAGATGAAACGCCAAAATTAGTAGCCAGAGTTGAACGAGCGTGAATTTTTTCACCAACTTGTAGCTTACCGCTACTGATTTGTTCAGCAATCCTTAAAGCAATTATGCGATACCGGGGTTGTTTAATTGCTGGCATAATGTCCTCCTAAAGTTAGTCGTATGCCCTTAGCATACCATACATTAAAATAATTTGGAGATTTAAGATATTTTTAAAACAAATCGGTATCTGTTTTTATGGCTGATACAATAGTACTTATAGAGTTCAAACGTCAATTGGTATAGTAATCTTTATTTGACCAAAGTGACAACTTTATGTTTAAAATAGAATTGTCACTTAGCGAGAGCTTTAAAAACTTTCGAACAAGTAGGAGGAGAAAATATATATGTCAAAGGTAAAAATTGAACACCTGACTAAGATTTTCGGAAAACGTGTTAAGCCAGCCTTAGAATTGGTTGAACAACACGAATCAAAAACTGATATCTTAAAGAAGACAGGTTCAACAGTTGGTGTCTATGATGCTAACTTGTCTGTTGAAGAGGGTGAGATTTTCGTTATCATGGGACTTTCTGGTTCTGGTAAGTCAACATTAATTCGATTGTTAAATCGTTTAATCGAACCTACATCAGGAAAAATCTTTGTTGATGATGATGATATATCTAAACTTAATAAAGAAAAGTTACTTGAAGTTCGTCGTAAGAAGATGAGCATGGTATTCCAAAGTTTCGGACTTTTCCCACATCGTACGATTTTGCAAAATACTGAGTATGGTTTGGAAGTCCAAGGTGTACCAAAGGCGGAACGTCGTAAGAAAGCTGAAAAGGCACTTGAAAATGCCAACTTGTTAGCATTTAAGGATCAATATCCAAATCAGTTATCTGGTGGTATGCAACAACGTGTTGGTCTTGCTCGTGCATTGGCTAATGACCCTGAAATCCTACTAATGGATGAGGCGTTCTCAGCACTTGACCCATTGATTCGTCGTGATATGCAAGATGAATTATTGGATTTGCAAGAACAATATCAAAAAACAATTATCTTTATTTCCCACGATTTGAATGAGGCATTGCGTATTGGCGATCGTATTGCCATCATGAAGGATGGGGAAGTTGTTCAAGTTGGTACTGGTGAAGAAATCGTTACACAACCAGCTGATGATTATGTACGTGCCTTCGTTGAAGATGTTGATCGTTCAAAGGTTTTGACGGCTGAAAACATTATGATTCCACCATTCTTTACAAACATTGAGGTTGATGGACCTAACGTTGCATTGAAGAAGATGCGTACTGAAGAAGTTTCTGGTTTGATTGCTGTTGATCGTAAGCGTCAATTCCGTGGCTTTATTACTAGTGAGGACGCTATTCGGGCTCGTACCGAAGGCTTGTCATTGGCTGATGTTGCTACACAAATTCCAACAGTAGCACCTGATATGTTAGTAATGGACATTATGCCATTAATTTATGACTCTCCAACCCCATTGGCCGTGGTTGATGAAAACAATCGTTTGCGTGGAACGTTAATTCGTGGACGTGTTCTTCAAGCACTAGCTGAAGATGGTGAGCTAAGTGATGATGGTAGTGCAGCAAAAGATGTTGTAAAAGAACAAGCTGAATCCGATACGGCTGAATTAACGTCAAAGGAGGAGGTATAGTATGTTCGTTTTAGCAGACCTATTTCCTAAGATTCCTTTAGGACCTTGGGTTGATAAGGGTGTTGATTGGCTAACAGATCATTTAGGTGGTTTGTTTGATGCCATTCAGAGTGGTGGAAACTTTATTATGAATTCGATGACGAGTGGCTTATCGGCAATTCCGGTATGGCTATTTATCATTGGTATGACTATTTTTGCCATCTTAATGTTTGGTAAAAAGTGGGGTATTCCACTATTTACATTTGTTGGTTTAATCATTGTTGAAAATCAGAACTTATGGTCTGATTTGATGAGTACGTTCACATTAGTTATTATTTCCAGTTTGATTTCTGTTATTATTGGTGTTCCATTAGGAATTTGGATGGCTAAGAATGAAACTGTGAACAAGATTATTCAACCAATCTTGGACTTTATGCAAACAATGCCTGCTTTCGTTTATTTGATTCCAGCCGTTGCCTTCTTCGGTATCGGTGTGGTTCCAGGTGTGTTTGCCTCAGTTATTTTCTCATTGCCACCAACAGTTCGTATGTCAAACCTTGGTATCCGTCAGGTACCAACGGATTTGGTTGAAGCTGCTGATTCATTTGGTTCAACTGGAAAGCAAAAGCTATTTAAGGTTGAGTTACCATTAGCTCAAGGAACAATTTTCTCAGGTATTAATCAAACATTGATGTTAGCATTGTCAATGGTTGTTATTGCTTCAATGATTGGTGCTCCTGGACTAGGACGTGGTGTTCTTTCAGCCGTACAAAACGCTGATATTGGTAAAGGTTTCGTTAATGGTCTATCATTGGTAGTTTTGGCTATTGTTATTGATCGTTTCACGCAACAACTTAACCGTACACCAGCTGACAAAGCTGATTCACCTAAGCCAAAGCATCACTGGAAGGGCTGGACAGCTCTGGTTGTTGCCTTAGCTATGATTGGTGGTGGTGCAGTAAATTCATTTGCTTCATCAGATTCACAAAAAGAATCAATCAAGTTGGTATACGTACAATGGGATTCTGAGGTTGCTTCAAGTAATGTGTTAGCTCAAGCTATGCGTCAACATGGTTATGACGTTGATTTGACGCCATTGGATAATTCAATCATGTGGAAGTCAATTTCTAATGGTCAAGCTGATGCATCTGTATCTGCTTGGTTGCCATTAACTCACAAGGCCCAATACAAGAAGTATAAGAGCGATATAGATTTGATTGGTCCTAATCTAAAGGGTGCCAAGACCGGTCTTGTTGTTCCTAAGTATATGGATGTTAACTCAATTGCTGATTTGCAAGATCAAGCTGATAAGAAGGTTACTGCCATTGAGCCTGGAGCTGGTGTAACTAGTTCTGCTGAAAAGGCCATTAAAGACTATGGTTTGAATAGTAAAGGTTGGCAAGTAACACCTTCATCATCTGGTGCCATGGCTGTTGCCCTAGGTAAGGCTATTAAGGCTAAGCAAGATATTGTTATTACTGGTTGGGAGCCACACTGGATGTTCCAAAAGTATGATTTGAAGTACTTGGATGATCCTAAGAAGTCATTTGGTGGTTCTGAGACAATTAATACGATGACTCGTAAGGGATTGAAGGAAGACAAGCCTAATGCATACAAGGTACTTAAGAAGTTTAAGTGGTCTAAGGATGACATGGGTAAGGTTATGCTTGATATCCAAAACGGTAAGTCAGCAAAGAAGGCCGCAAATGACTGGATTAAGAATAATCAATCTAAGGTTGATTCTTGGTTCAAGTAAGGAAGTCATATAGTATATGTTAACCGAACAAATTGAAGATGCCTGTATCTACATCGTTGTACTATTAATTGTAATTGCAATAAGTGCAACGGTGATGGCAGACAAATCGTTATTCGCTCAGATTATGATGGGACTAGGAGCAATTACTGGTTCGGTCATGATAGTGAAAGAATGGCATAACAATTAATAAGGTTATAAACCATGAAGATATTAATTTATCTTCATGGCTTTTTTATTATCATCATAAAGTGTTGACTGTTAAAAAAGAATAAATTATCATATAAAATATAAAGTTAAACAAAGTGATCAGGAAAGTATATGATAACTTGCATCGTAGAGAGCTATGGGATGGTGAAACATAGTATGCAGATTATCGTGGAAAATGGCCTGTGATTGGATATTATGAGTAACAAGTTTATAAGTAATATACGGTTGGTTTCCGTTATCAAACACACGTATAAGTAAGGCATCATTTCGTCCGCTGCTTGCACGTTTGGAGTTTCTTTTGAGTAATTGATTGAAAAAAATAGAATGGTAACACGATTAGTCGTTTCTAGCTTTAATGCTAGGAACGGCTTTTTGTGTAGATGAGGGGACATATGAATAAATTTTGGGTTGGTGCGTTTAGTTTAGTTACTGTGGCAGCTGTTGGGACAACAATCGGAATTCCAGTTGTTTCTGCTGATACAGCTAATAAAAATGTGACAGTTGGCTTGGTAGGTGATTCCGATCGTCAACTTTGGCAATATGTTAAAAAAGATGCAGCTAAGAAGTACAATATTAATGTTAAGTTAAAAGTATTTACTGATTATGTAAAGCCTAATCAAGCGTTGGTTGATAAGTCAATTGACTTGAATGCCATGCAAACGATAGATTATTTTAATGAGCAAAATAAACATCTCGATAATAAATTAACATCAATTGGAAAAACGTATGTGACACCAATTCGAATGTATTCTGAAAAGTATCATAATTTGAAGGACTTGCCTAAGGGTGGTACGATTATTGTTCCAAATGATGGTTCAAACGAAAAACGTGCTTTAGATGTTTTAGAGGACGCTAAATTAATAAAGTACGACCATTCTGAAAAAGTACCTGGTGTGTCAGACGTTACAACTAATAAGAAAAAGTTTAAGATAAAGGAAGTTAATTCTGAACAAACAGCTTCAGCATTGAAGGGCGTTGATGCCGGCGTTGTTAATACGAATTATGCCTTAGATGCAAAGCTAGATATTGATAAAGCTTTATATACTGAGCCGGTTAACAAGGCGAATAAAGGCTATATCAATATTATTGTGGCTCGTAAAGATCAGAAGAATAATAAATTATACAAGCAAGTTGTTAAAGCTTATCAGACAGATAAGACTAAGAAACATATGCATAATTTATATGGTTCAGCTGAAAAAGCAGCATGGGATATTAAATTAAAGTAAGGAGAATTTGTGATGGCAGAAGAAACAGCAATATTTGCAGGTGGTTGCTTTTGGTGTATGGTGGAACCTTTTGAAACATTACCAGGTATTAAAAAGGTTCGTTCTGGATATACAGGTGGTTTTAAAGAAAATCCAACTTATTATGAGGTAAAAGCACATAAAACTGGGCATACCGAGGCAGTGAAGGTATGGTTTGATAACGATATTGTAAGTTATGAAGACTTGGTTACTTTATATTGGCAAACAGCTGATCCAACTGATGCGATGGGACAATTCCAAGATCGTGGTGATAATTATCGTCCGGTTATATTTGTAAATTCAAATGATCAGCAAGCAGTTGCTGAGAAATCTAAACAAGCTTTGATTGATTCAGGAATCTTTGGTACGGATCCGATTGTGACAAAGATTGAAAAAGCTGGTGTTTTTTGGGATGCCGAAGAAGAACATCAACAATTTTATCGGAAACATGCTGATGTTTATGCTGACGAGAAAAAAGAACGCGATGCGTATAAAGCCAAATATTGGCAGGCCAATAAAAATTAATACAACGCATGTTACAAGCAATGAGGAATTATTAACATGAAGTATAGTTTTTTGGTAAATCCAGTCGCAGGCAGCGGGTTAGCACGTGATAAATGGACGAGATTGCAAGAGTTTTTAAATGAACAATCATTTTCTTATGAAGTGTATTTTTCCAAAAAAGCACATGATATTCAGCAGCAGATTATTAATAAGGTTCCCAATGACGAACGGCAAGTTATTGTTGTTGGGGGTGATGGTACATTGCATGAGGCGCTTAATGGTTTGATGAGTACTGGTATTAATACGCCGATTGGGTATATATCAGCCGGCTCAGGAAATGATTTTGCTCGTGCCCACGGTTTGGTAGATGATGTAATTTTAGCTTTTAAAAAAATTCATCAGGCTGTGGTTGCAAATAAAGCGACGACAATTGACATTGGTCAATATGTTGATAATCAGACAAATAAGGTACAGTATTTTATAAATAATGTTGGCATTGGTATTGATGCAACCACAGTCAATTATGCTAATGAATCACAAACTAAAAAATGGTTGAATAAACTTCATTTGGGTGGCTTTAGTTATCTACTGGCTGTTTTTAAAAGTCTAGCTAGACAAGATGCCTTTAACATTACAATGACCTGTGATGATGGTACGAAATTGACGTCACCAATTGGTTATCTTGTTACAATTTCTAATCATCCATATTTTGGTGGTGGCATTAAAATTTTACCTGATGCACAACCAGATGATGGCTTGTTAGATGCAATTCTTGTTGATAAACCACGTAATTTATTACGTTTGATCTGGTTGTTGGGATCATTATTACGTGGACACCATTATCGTTATCCGGAAGTTCACCATGTAAAAACTAAGACGTTAAGCTTATGTACCAAAGTACTTGAGTATAATCATTTGGATGGAGAAGTATCTGTTGCGCAAACTTATGATTTGTTGTTAAGTTCGCAAACGTATACGTTTTATCTTTAATACAATATGAAAAAGCCACCTGGCTGATTATCTGACTGATAATCTTTACCAAGTGGCTTTTTGCTTGTTATTTAAATCATAATAAACATAGGTAGAATCAAAGGACGCCGTTTTGTTTGTTCAAACAAGAAACGCTGCAATTGCGAAACAACAGCATTGCGGATACTATGTTCACTTGCTTTTGGTTCATGCATTGCTGACAGAATTGCATGGAAAATAACTTTGCGGCCTTCATTGATTAGTTCTTCAGATTCACGCATATAAATAAATCCACGTGAGAGAATATCTGGACCAGCAGTGATTTCCTTGTTCTTCAAGTCTATCGTTGCAACAACAACTACTAGACCATCTTCAGATAACATTTGACGATCACGTAGCACGGCCGTTCCAATATCACCAATTCCGTTACCATCTACATACGTGTCTTGTGCTGGAATATGGCCAACAACATGCGCCTGCTCAGGTGAGACAGCTAATACGTCACCATTGTCTAGTACGAAAGTATTATCTTCTGGTACACCAACATCGTGGCCCAAACCTTCATGAACCTTTAACATACGATATTCACCGTGAATAGGCATGAAAAACTTTGGTTTCATTAGTGACAACATTAACTTTTGCTCTTCTTGACCACCGTGACCAGAAGCGTGAATATTGTTAATCTTACCGTGAATGACATTGGCGCCAGCTTCTTCGAGTTCGTTGATAACACGATTAACAGATTGCGTGTTACCAGGAATTGGTGAACTTGAAAAGATGACGGTATCATTAGGTTGGATTGAAATTTGTCGGTGCGTACCATTAGCGATACGGGCCAGGGCAGCCATTGGCTCACCTTGCGAACCTGTTGACATAATTAAGACTTCTTCAGGAGGTAGGCGGTTGATTTCATGTGCATCAACTAACATATCTTCAGGAATGTCTAAATAACCTAGTGCTAGACCGTTATTAACAGCACTCTCCATTGAACGACCAAAAATTGCAATTTTACGGCCATGTTCAAGAGCAGCATGGGTTGCCATTTGGATACGTGACATATTTGAAGCGAATGTTGCAAAGATAATACGACCATCTATTTCATTGAATAGTTTATCAATTGTCTTACCAACCCAACGTTCTGACTTTGAAAATTCTGGGCGTTCAGCATTCGTTGAATCTGACATTAACAATAGAACACCTTCTGAACCAATACGAGCCATTTTTTGTAAATTAGGTGCTTGTTTCGTGGTTGGTGTTAAATCAAATTTAAAATCACCAGTTTCAACGATAGTTCCAGAAGGGGTGTGAACAGCAACACCATAAGTGTCTGGAATTGAATGAGTTGTGCGGAAGAATTCCACGCTCATTTTATCAAATTGTAAAACTGTATCTTCATCAATTTCATGAAGCTCTGTGCTGTTCAAAAGCCCATGTTCGTCCAGTTTATTTTTGATCAATGCAACTGCAAGTGGCCCTGCATAAACTGGTACATTAACAGCATTTAAGAAGAAATGGATGGCACCAATATGGTCTTCGTGACCATGGGTGATAACCAAAGCTTTAATCTTATCTTTATTCTTTTTGAGGTAAGTGTAATCAGGAATTACGTAATCAATTCCTAATAATTCATCTTCTGGAAATTTAACACCGGCATCAACAACGATAATCTCATCGCCATATTCAATACCATACGTATTTTTTCCGATTTCTCCCAAACCACCTAAAGCATAAACTGCTGTTTCATCAGGCCGAATAGTAAAATCATTCGTCATAAATTAAAACTCCGTTAGTTTGAAATTAGGGCTTTGTTGCTCATAAGCAAGGGCCTTTTCTGATAGTTGTTCAATATGCTCAACATTATAAGGTGTGTTTGATTCAACAGCCAAACGAGCTGCAGGTAAATCAACAGCATCTAGATATAGTGATTTTGTGTTTTCACGTTCTGGGCTTTGAAATGTAGTAGGTTGATAATAAACTTTAAAAATCATAGTTATAAAGTATCTCCTTAATTTTTATTCCGAATTTTCTTATAGAGTAAGTTTAGCAGAAATTTACGTTATCTGCTACTAACTGTGAAATTAGTATTTACATTAAGCCAAAAATCTTGTATGTTCAATTATAAATGAGTCTATTTTAAGTATCATAACTTTCTTGAATGGTATAATGCTAAATCTAGAAATCTTAAATTATATTTTATAACGGTTTATTTAATCGTTTTTTTTATTAAATTCGGGTAAACTAAATAATAGGATTAAATAATGAACATTTTGGTTAGCGGAGGATATTATGTGGTTTCTGTGGCTTTTATTGATAATTGTCTTCATTATTATTGCTGTGACGATTTATCGACGTTATGGGCGACGTCTAACAGAACGGCAAATTATTGCCTCACAACAAGTAGTTAATCATGCTGTGACTTATGCATTAAGGGATTTGAAAGATGCTTTGTACCTAGTATCAGATCGGCAAATTTCTTCAACTTTGGTCGCTAATATCTGGGGACACGAGGTGATGGCATTTGAATTTGTGTTACCCGTATCTGATTTACAAGAAGTTGTGGTGGTTAGACAGGCAATTAACAATGCACTCAGAGAATATGCTGAAAAAAATAATTTGCAAAGTGCTGATCCAAAGGAGATGGCTTTATTAGTCACCGATACTTGGTATGATGCACGAGTACCAGAGTTACATGTTGATATTGCACATGTTGTTAATGAAGAAACTGCAGCATATATTCGGGATTTACGAAAGCTAAATCAACCAGTGTAGAGTTTGATATAATGAAAATAAATAAAAACAGGAGATTCAAAAGATGTATTTAATGAACGAAATTGTACGTGATGGTGATAAAGTTTTACGTGAGCGAGCAACGAAAGTTGAGTTTCCTTTGTCTGAAGAAGTAAAAGAAGTCTCAAAAAACATGATGGAATATTTAGTCATTAGTCAAAATGAAAAAGAAAACGAAAAATATGGGTTACGCCCAGGTGTCGGCTTAGCCGCACCACAAGTAGGTGTTTCAAAACAATTTGCTTCAATTTTGATTCCAGCGGCTGATGTCGAAGACTTACAAGAAAAAGTTGAAAATGATGATGAATATTACTTCAAAGGTACAATTTATAATCCTGTTATTACACGTCAATCAGTGAAACAAGGTGCGCTATCAATGGGTGAGGGTTGCTTATCAGTTGATGATGATTTACCTGGTTATGTTACTCGTTCATACAGAATTACAGTTAAATTCCAAGATGAAGATGGTGAGCAACAAGAGCTACGTCTAGAAGGTTATCCAGCAATTGTATTTCAACATGAAATTGATCATTTACATGGTTCTTTATATTATGATCATATTAATCATGAGAATCCATGGGAGCAAACTGAAAACACACGTTATTTGGGGTAAGCTATATGAAACAATCTGATAAAAACTTTACTTATCCCATTTTACCGGGTTGGAATACCGAGGATATCATTGCTGCTAGTAATTTATATTCGGCAGTCGCTAATGCTTATGAAACTGGTACATCACGACAAGATTTATTAGCGGCTTATACATCTTTTAAAACAGTAGTGCCAAGTAAAAGCGAAGAAAAAAAGATTGGTCGTGAATTTGAACAAAGTTCTGGTTACAGTATTTATCGAACAATCAGGGCCGCTCGTCAAACCACTAGTCAACGTATTAAGATGGAGGACTAGCGTCATGAATCAGACACAATTACAAAAGTTGGATACGACAGTTTTAAAATGGTTAGAAGAGATAAGACATCTTGTTATGCAACGGGTTCATCAACGTATGCAAGTAGATACTAAATCTGGCCATCGAGATTTGGTAACTAACGTTGACCGTGAAGTTGAACAATACTATGTGCAACATATCCGCAGTTTTGATCCGGATGCAAAAATTTTAGGTGAAGAAGGATTTGGCGATGCTGTCAAATCAACTTCAGGAAGAATTTGGTTTGTTGACCCAATTGATGGCACAATGAATTTTGTTAAACAACAAGCTGAATTTGCAACCATGGTTGCAGTGTACGAAGATGGGAAACCAGTTATGGCTTGGATCATGGATATTGCGCAACATGATGTTGTGCATGGTGGTCCAGAATTTGGTGTTTATCATAATGATAAAAAATTGTCACCGGCTTCAGATATTGGTTTAGCTGATGGCTTGGTTATTTTATCTGGTGCTCGTTTGTTATATGAGGAGCCTGGTTTCCCTGAATTAGCTAAATCAGCAATTGGTTATCGTGTTTATGGCTCTGCCGGTATCTCATATTTACATGTTTTGACCGGTAAGGCAGTAGCTTATATGAGTCGGATGCGACCATGGGATTTTGCGGCAGGTGTTGCGCTAGCAAAATCTTTGGGATTAGAGGTTGGAACAATTGACGGACAACCTATAAATATGTTAGTATCAAATTCAGTACTTGTAGCAACAGAAAAAACATATCATGATATTATGACAATTTTTAACAAAAATGCTTAATATGTACGTATATGATTTTTGTTAGTTACACCGATTAGGAAAAAAGTGACGTATTCGTCAAGGAGAAGAAAATTTTGGCAAAACGCGAAAACATCCGCAATATTGCAATTATTGCCCACGTCGATCACGGAAAGACAACGTTGGTTAACGAATTATTGAAGCAGTCTGATACGCTTGACTTGCGTACCGAATTAGGCGACCGTGCATTGGATACCAATGATATTGAAAAAGAGCGCGGTATTACTATCTTGTCAAAGAACACAGCTGTTAAAGTTGGTGATAAGCAAATTAATATCATGGACACACCAGGACACGCGGACTTCGGTGGTGAAGTTGAACGTATCATGGGTATGGTTGATGGTGTTTTGCTTGTTGTTGATGCTTTTGAAGGAACAATGCCACAAACACGTTTTGTGCTAAAAAAGGCCTTTGAGCAAAACTTGACACCAATCGTTGTTGTTAACAAGGTTGATCGTCCTGGTGCTCGTCCATCAGAAGTTGTTGATGAAGTTTTGGACTTGTTCATTGAGCTTGGTGCTGATGAGGAACAATTGGACTTCCCAGTTGTTTATGCTTCAGCTATGAATGGAACATCATCATATGACCCAGATATTGAGTCACAAGAACACACTATGGCACCAATTTTTGAGACTGTCTTTAAGACAATTCCAGCCCCAGAAGATACTTCAGATAAGCCATTGCAATTCCAAGTTTCACTTTTGGATTACAACGACTTCGTTGGACGTATTGGTATTGGCCGTGTGTTCAATGGAAAGATTAAGGTTGGGGACTCAGTTGCTGTTATGAAGGCTGATGGCTCAACACGTAACTTCCGTGTTACAAAGTTATTTGGTTATATTGGTTTGGATCGTATCGAAATTGATGAAGCTGAAGCTGGTGATTTGATTGCCGTCTCAGGTATGGAAGATATTTCTGTTGGTGAGACAGTTGTTGACCCTGTTCATGGAGAAGCTCTTCCGTTACTACACATTGATGAGCCAACATTGCAAATGACTTTCCGTACAAATGATTCACCATTTGCTGGACGTGAAGGTAAGTTTGTTACTGCTCGTCAAATCGAAGACCGTTTGAACCGTGAGTTGCACACTGACGTTTCATTGCGTGTTGAACCAACTGAAGAAGCTGGTGCCTGGTTAGTTTCTGGACGTGGTGAGTTGCACCTATCAATCTTGATTGAGAATTTGCGTCGTGAAGGCTTCGAGTTACAAGTTTCACGTCCACAAGTTATTATCAAGGATGTTGATGGTGTTCAATCTGAACCATTTGAAGCTGTGCAAGTTGACACACCTGACGAATACTCAGGAGCTGTCATTGAGTCATTGAACCTACGTAAGGGTGAGATGCGTAACATGGAGCCAACTGGTACTGGTACAACACGTATGGATTTCCTTGTACCATCGCGTGGTTTGATTGGTTACTCAACTGAATTTATGTCATTGACACGTGGATATGGTATTTACAACCACACTTACGAGACATATGGACCAATTGTTAAGAATTGGAATCCTGGTCGTCGTAATGGAACACTTGTTTCAATCAATCAAGGTCAAGCAACAGCATATGCTATTATGGGTGTTGAAGATCGTGGAACAATGTTTATCCATCCTGGTGATGAAATTTATGAAGGTATGGTTGTTGGTATGAATAGCCGTGACAATGACATTTCTGTCAATGTTACTAAGGCTAAGAACCAAACTAATGTGCGTTCGTCAAATAAGGACCAAACTGCTTCTATCAAGACGCCGCGTGATATGACGCTTGAAGAATCACTAGAATTCTTGGATGATGATGAATATGCTGAAGTAACACCTGAAAACGTGCGTATTCGTAAGCAAATTTTGAATACGAGCGAACGTGAAAAGTTTGCTAAGCGTCGTAAGATGTCACAACAAGGCTAATTTAAGTTAATAAATAGAAAAGTTGTTATCCGGTTTTATATATGGGTGGCAACTTTTTTATTGTAATTTATTAATAATAAATGGCAATATCTATTAATGAATAAGGTTAGTCCATTATTAGATGTGATAAAATAGGAAAAGCTATTTATAAAAGAGGAGCTTATTAACATGGAAGCAACAAGAATCCATCCATCTGAAGATGAGGTAAATGAGAACGGCTGGTTCAGCCGAATAAAAAAGAGGTTCCGCCATTTGGATTTGTGGTTGTTAATTCCAATTATTGCAATCATGATTTTTGGAGTGGCCATGGTATATACAGCAAGTACTAATATGGCGACGGGTTCAGCATTCAGCTATTTAAAAAAGCAAGCTTTTTTTGCTGTATTAAGTGTAGTTGTGATGCTGATTATATACGTGCTCAGAATTAATTGGCAGTCTAAATATGTGACACGAGCCATTGCAGGATTAAACATTTTTTTCTTATTTCTAATGCTTTATGCCTTGGTGGCTGGTCCGGTCGTTTCAGGAGCTAAAGGATGGATTTATATTGGTTCTTTTGGAATTCAGCCAATTGAAGGGTTTAAGATTAGTATGATCTTATATCTTGCACACCGCTTCACAAGAAAACAGCCGAAACCCAAAGCCTGGTTTCCTAAAATTAAATGGTGGGATTTTATAATTCCTGTGCTGGGAATGATATGTGCTTTTCTGATGCCCGATTTTGGTGGTCTGGTTATTTTATTGTTGATACTCTTGATTATGTTGACTATGTCAGGTATAAGACCGGCAGCGCTGCTTATACTTGTTGGTCTGGTTATTGGTGTCTATGTTG
Organism: Weissella sp. ESL1139; assembly: GCF_058506735.1. Lineage (NCBI taxonomy): Bacteria > Bacillati > Bacillota > Bacilli > Lactobacillales > Lactobacillaceae > Weissella > Weissella sp. ESL1139. The sequence continues at coordinate 948,624 of NZ_CP196375.1, read as the reverse complement.
CCATTCCATTTTCAATACCAGTATTAGAAAAATTACCATTTTTACAGTATCAATTGGCACGTTTTGAAGCATACATTAATCCTTGGTCGGCTGGAGATGCAGGTCACCAATTAATTAATTCTTATTATGCAATTAGTAATGGTGGTATGTTTGGTCGTGGCCTAGGAAATAGTATTCAAAAAACAGGTTATCTACCAGAACCTAATACAGACTTTATTATGGCTGTTGTTGGTGAAGAGTTGGGTGCAATCACAATTTTGCTTGTCTTGCTTGTTTTTACAGTTATTATATGGCGTTTAATTGTTATGGGACTTCGTGCGCGGTATATTGAACAGCGCCTGGTTTTGTATGGTATTGCAACGTATGTATTAGTTCAAATTTTAATTAATTTGGGTGGTGCTGTTGGTATCTTACCAATTACTGGAGTGACATTCCCGATGATTTCTTATGGAGGCTCTTCGTTACTTTCATGGGGGTTAACTTTTGGGATTGCATTAAGTATTATTGGTAAAATCAAAGCCGAGACAAGCGGCAACAGAATAGAAAGGAAGCACTAAAATGGCATTTACAGTAAAGCCAAGGCGGAGTGTGATTGTGTATTTGAAAAATGTGCGACAAGCTCGTCAGCTACGACGTTTTGGTATAGTTAATTATATTTCAGAAAAAATGAAATATGCCGTGATTTATATGGATGAAGATGACATTGAATCAAAGATCAAGTTAATCGAACGATTAGGTTTTGTTTCTTCGGTAGACGTTTCACATTGGCCTGAAGTTGATACAACGGTTGGTAGTGAAGGCGACTTATTTGAATTAACAATTGATCCAAATGAATTAGGTGATGAACCAGTAGATGAAGAGGAACTATAATGCGAATTGTGAGTGGTGATTTTGGTGGCCGGCCATTAAAGGCAGTCCCTGGTGATGCAACGCGGCCAACAACTGATAAAGTAAAAGAAGCATTGTTTAATATAGTTGGCCCATATTTTGATGGTGGCCGCTCATTAGACTTATATGCTGGCTCAGGTGGTTTAAGCATTGAGGGTGTGTCACGTGGTGTTGCAGAAGCCGTTTTAGTTGATCGACAGTATGCCGCTATTAAAACAATCAAAGATAATATTGCAATTACCAAACATCCGGAACAATTCAAGGTAATCAAAAGTACAGCTGAAAATGCTATCCAACGTTTAAAAGGTGGCTTACCATTTAATGTTTTATATTTTGATCCACCTTATGCTAAACAAACAATTGTTAAAGATTTGGAAGCATTACAGTCAGCCCAATTAATCGCTGATGATGCTTTGATTATTGCTGAAACTGATCAGATTGCTAATTTACAAGATGATTTACCTGGGTTTGAATTAATTAAACAAAAGGAATATGGTATCACAGTGATTACTGTCTATCGTTATGTAAAGGAGTCAGGCAATGGTTAAAGCATTATTTCCGGGAAGTTTTGATCCATTTACAAATGGTCATTTAGATATCGTTTTGCGTGCTTCAAATTTATTTGATGAGGTGATCATTGGTGTCGGCACTAATTTGAGTAAAAATTATTTGTTTGATGCCAATGAGAAAATGACATTAATACAGCAAGCAACGCATGATATGACTAATGTACGCGTTGTTGAGATGTCAGGTTTAACAGTCTCATTTATGCGTGATGTCAACGCTGACCTATTAATTCGTGGCTTACGTAATGAAAAAGATTATTTATATGAACGAGATATTGCACAGATGAATGCACAACTTGGTTCAGCAGAAACGGTATTTTTATTAGCAAAACCAGAACATCAATTTTTATCAAGTTCATTGTTAAAAGAAATCGCCAGTACAGGTACTGATATTTCTGCGTATGTACCAACTGTTGTGCAGGAGGCTTTAATTAAAAAGTTAGGTAAATAAGTATGGCAGAAAAGAAAGTTAATAAAGCAAAAAAACGATTAAAGATAATTGGGTTAGTTAGCCTGATTATCATAGTAATTGGTTTATTTTTTCCACTACCTTTATATTCAGAAACACCAGGAGAAGCTGATAATTTAAAATCATATATTAAAGTTGACGGTAAGAAGCCTAAGGTTGACGGGCAATATATGATTACAGCAGTCTATTTGTCTCAGGTTAATGGACTTGGGGCTATTATTGCAGCCTTAAACCCAACTGCTTCATTAATGACTGGTCGTGAAGCAAACGGTGGTTCTAGTGCATCGGATAGTAAAAAAATAAACAAAATTTATATGGATTCTGCTGTTAATGAAGCTAAAGCGACGGCATATAAAGCTGCTAAAGTACCCTATGAACGAACTTTCAATGGGATTTATGTGATGTCAGTTCAAAATAATTCTAATTTTAAGAAACATTTGAAAGTTGGCGACACCGTTACAGCTGTGGATAATAAAAACTTTAAGTCGGCCAAAGGTTTTCAAAAGTATATCCGATCGCATAAAGTTGGTACGAAATTAAAAATTACGTATAAGCATAAGAAGCAAGTTAAGCAAGCAACTGGTAAGTCTGTAGCACTCGCTGGTACTAAAAATCTGCCGGGGATGGGTATTAGTTTAACAGACTCAGTTGATGTTAAATCCCCACGTAAAATCACAGCTAATATGGGTGAAATTGGTGGACCGTCAGGTGGTTTGATGTTTGCCCTTGAGATGTATGATGCATTAGCAGATGAAAATTTAGCTAATGGTCGCAAAATAGCTGGAACTGGTACGATTGATAAAGCAGGTCGGGTTGGTGAAATAGGCGGTATAGATAAAAAAGTTATTGTTGCTCACGAATCAGGAGCTAAAATTTTCTTTGCACCATACATTAAACCGACCAAGCAAAATCTAAAATATGAGGTTGATGGTCAAACAAACTATCAAGAAGCAGTTAAGACTGGTAAAAAGTATGCACCCCATATGAAAATAGTGCCAGTTAAAACGTTTAATGACGCAATAACGTATTTACGTAATCATTAAAAGTATGTAGTTGCACATACGGGACACTAAATTTATAACAAAATATATTAAAAATGTCGTAGTAAAAGCATAGAAATATGTATTGCTACGACATTTTTATTTTATTTGAATTAACATAGTCAATATAACTGAATTTAATGTATGATATTTGTAAAAATATTTAAACTTAATGAGAATTTTTATTTGTTTAAACATAAGTGCTATAATAATCGTGTAGAAAGTTGTAAGCGCTTTCTAAATAAAAGGGGGAACGTTGTCATGAGATACATTAATTATTTAGGTACTGACGCCTATCAGAATATTGCGATGGACAGCTGGTTGCTTTATAACTTAAAACCAGATGAGCCAGTCTTCACATTATGGCAAAACAAAAAGGCTGTAATTGTTGGGCAGAATCAAAACACATTTGGTGAAGTTAACCAGGAATATGTGGATAAAGAAGGTGTACAAGTTGTCCGTCGTATGTCTGGTGGCGGTGCCGTATATCATGACTTAGGAAACATTTGTTTCACGTTCTTTGTACCTGTTGAGAGTAGTAGTCAAGTGAACTTCAAGCAATTCGTGGAGCCCATGTATGACGCACTACATTCAATTGGTATAGATGCTAAAATTACAGGTCGTAACGACTTAGAAGTTGATGGTAAAAAGGTTTCTGGTAACGCTCAGCGGTATGTTGGTGGTTATTTGATGCACCATGGTACATTGATGTGGGACACTGATGTGGAAGCTATGGTGCGTTCATTGAACGTTGCTGATGAAAAGTTTATATCAAAGGCTGCTAAGTCAGTACGCGCACGCGTTGGTAATATTAAGAATTATGCGCCTGAAGGTCAAACTTTAGAAGGCTTCATGGATGCACTTCGTTATTACTTATCTGATCAAGGTAAGGATGGCGAATTAGTACTTACTGATGAACAAATTGCCGACATTAAGCGTTGGCGTGATGAGCGTTTCTCAACATGGGAATGGAATTATGGTAAGAGCCCAGCGTTTGATTTCGTAAATCATGCTAAATATGATGGCGGAAGTATTGATGTCAAGGCGGATGTTAAGGAAGGTAAAATCCAAGATATTGATTTTACTGGGGACTTCCTAGGTGTTCGTGATTGGCGTGAAATCAAGGACAAGTTCATTGGACAAGTATTCTCACCAGAAGCAATTCTTAAAGTTTTGAATGAAAATACAGACGGCCAATACTTTGGTGGTATTACCAACGAAGAGTTAGCGGTATTGTTTACTGGCGACAGTGATAAGTAGAAAGGGGCTACATGCAATGGCAAGTATCGCAGATGCAAACAAGAAGGTTTTAGATTTTGATGGACAGTTGCAAGCGCAAGAAGACTTCTTTCCAACATTGAAGTTATTGGATAATGATGGAAAGTTGTTGGATAAGGCTGCTTACAAGCGTTCAGAATTAACAGATGAAGATTTGGTTGAAATTATGAAGCGGATGTTGTTTAGCCGTCAGCTAGATATTCGTTCAACCAAGTTAGCAAAGCAAGGTCGTTTCGGTTTCTTCGCACCAACTGCTGGACAAGAAGCTTCACAAATGGCATCAGCTTATGCCTTTGGTAAGGAAGATTGGTTGTTCCCAGGATACCGTGATATCCCTGAGATTGTTGACAAGGGTTGGCCTGTTTGGAAGGCTATTCTTTGGTCACGTGGACATGCTAAGGGTAACGAGTTTACTACTGAAGATGGTGAGCCAGTTAACTCTTGGATGCCACAAATCATCATTGGTGCTCAATATGTTGAAGCAGCAGGTGTTGCTTTGGGATTAAAGAAGCGTAAGTCAGATGCTGTGGCATATGCCTACACTGGAGATGGTGGAACTTCACAAGGTGATTTCTACGAAGGTGTTAACTTTGCTTCAGCATACAAGGCAAATGCCGTATTCTTTGTTCAAAACAATGGTTATGCTATTTCAACTCCTCGTGAGTTGCAAACTGCTGCACCACATTTGGCTGCTAAGGGTTGGGGTTCAGGAATTCCAAGTCTTGTTGTAGATGGAAACGATCCATTGGCAATGTACTTAGCTGCTAAAGAAGCACGTGCTTGGGCTTCAGCAGGCAATGGTCCAGTTTTGATTGAAACATTGACTAACCGTTTGGAGCCACATTCAACTGCTGGTGATGATCCATTACGTTATCGTACAAAGGAAGACATTGCTGAGTGGTGGAAGAAGGAACCATTGATTCGTATGCGTAAGTTCATGACCGAAAAGGGTGTATGGGACGAGAAGCAAGAAGAAGATTACATTGCTGAAGTAGATAGTTATATTGATGAGCAAATTAAGATTGCCGATAACGTTGAAAAGCAAAAGATTTCTGACTTCCTAAAGAACACATTGGAAGTTCCAGGACAAGCTATGCAAGAACAAATTGAGCACTTCGAGAGCGAGGGTAAGTAATTATGGCTAAGAAAACATATATTGCAGCAATTCAGGATGCTTTAGATTTAGCTTTGGAGAAAGACGAAGACACCCTAATTTTTGGTGAAGATGTTGGTGAAAATGGTGGTGTGTTCCGTGCAACTGATGGATTGCAAGCAAAGTACAGTGAAGATCGTGTATTCAATACACCATTAGCAGAGTCAGGAATTGGTGGTTTAGCAATTGGTTTGGCAACTACTGGATACCGTCCTATTATGGAGATTCAATTCTTTGGTTTCCTATTTGAGGTAATGGATTCAATTGCTGGTCAAATGTCACGTGCTCGTTACCGTTTCAATGGTACTCGTACAATGCCAATCGTTGTTCGCTCACCATATGGTGGTGGTACTAAGACACCTGAAATGCACGCCGATAACTTGGAAGGAATTGTTGCTCAAGTACCAGGACTACGTGTTGTAATGCCTGCTAACCCAGCTGATGCTAAGGGATTGTTGCTAAGTTCAATTGAATCAGATGATCCAGTTGTATTCTTGGAAAACCTACACCTTTATCGTTCAATGAAGGGTGAAGTTGCAGATGGGTACTACACAACACCTTTGGACAAGGCTGCTGTTGCTCGTGAAGGATCTGATATTACAATCATTTCTTATGGTGGTGCGGTACCACTTTCATTGAAGGCTGCAGATGAATTAGCTAAAGATGGTATTGAAGCTGAAGTTGTCGACTTACGTACTGTATCACCAATTGATATTGAAACAATCGGTGAATCAGTTAAGAAGACAGGTCGTGTAGTTGTTGTTCAAGAAGCACAACGTATGGCTGGTGTTGCTTCAGATGTTATGTCTGAAATTTCAGAACGTTTCATCTTAAGCTTGAAGGCACCAATTGGTCGAGTTGCAGCACCTGATACAGTTTATCCATTTGCTCAAGCTGAAAATGATTGGATGATTAAGGCCGATGATATTGTTGATAAGGCCAAGGAGGTTGTAAACTATGACTGAGATTTTTAAGATGCCTGACATTGGTGAAGGAATGGCCGAAGGTGATATTACTAATTGGTTAGTTAAAGTTGGTGATACCGTGGCTGTTGATGATTCAGTCGCTGAAGTACAAAATGATAAATTAGTACAAGAAATCTTGTCACCATATGCTGGAACTGTTACAAAGTTGTTCGTTGAACCTGATACAACTGTTGAAGTTGGTGAGCCATTGATTGAGTTCGATGGAGACGGATCAGGTAGCGCAGCTGGTGCAGATGCAGCACCTGCTGCTCCAGCAGAAGAAGAGGCACCAAAACCAGCTGAAGAAGCATCTGCTGCTCCAGCTCCAGCACCTGATGAAGGTGTTGCTGGCAATGTTGTTGCAACAAATGGTCAAATTTTGGCAATGCCATCAGTACGTCACTATGCATTCGAGAACCAAATTGATCTAAATCAAGTTCCTGCAACTGGACGTCATGGTCATATTACTATGAGTGATGTTACTGGATTTACTGGCGCACCTGCTCCAGAAGCACCTGCTGCTCCAGCTGCTCCAGAACCACCAAAGCCAGCACCAGAAGCACCTGCTGGACCAGCTCCAAAGGCAGAACCTGCTGATACCAAGTCAGGTCGTCAACCGATGTCTGGTGTACGTAAGGCAATTGCTAAGGCAATGTCAGTACAAAACTCTACTATTCCAACTGTTACAAACTTTGATAGTGTTGAAGTTTCTAAGTTAGTGGCACACCGTGCACAATTTAAGGAACCAGCTAAGGAGCAAGGTATCAAGTTGACATACTTGGCATATGCAGTTAAGGCATTAGCTGCTATGGGTAAGAAGTTCCCTGAGCTTAATGCTTCAATTGACATGGACACTAATGAAATCATTTACCATGATACAGTTAACGTTGGTGTTGCTGTTAATGCACCATCAGGATTGTACGTTCCAGTAGTTGCTCACGCAGAGAGCAAGTCAATTATGGCAATTGCAACTGAAATTGCTGATTTGGCATCTGCTGTTCGTGAAGGAACAATTAAGCCAGCTCAAATGCAAGGTGCAACGATTACGATTTCTAACTTAGGATCTGCTCGTGGAACATGGTTCACACCAATTATCAATGGTAAGGAATCAGCTATCCTTGGTCTTGGCTCAATTCTTAAGGAACCAATCGTTGATGAGAATGGTGAATTAGCTGTTGGTCAAAACATGAAGTTGTCACTAAGCTATGATCACCGTTTGATTGATGGTATGCTAGGTCAACAATCAATGAATTACTTCAAGCAATTGTTGGCTGATCCAAGCTTTATGTTGATGGAGGTATAGAAAATGGTTGTTGGTGCAGAAGCAACTGATGTTGGTACAGTTATCATTGGTTCAGGACCTGGTGGATATGTTGCCGCTATTCGTGCAGCTGAATTAGGTCAAGATGTAACATTGATTGAACGTGACAATATTGGTGGAGTTTGTTTAAATATTGGATGTATCCCATCAAAGGCGTTAATTAATGTTGGTCACCATTATCGGGACAGCCAAGAAGAAAATCCATTTGGTTTGTCAATGACTGGTAAGTTAGACTGGTCTAAGACACAAGATTGGAAGCAACATAAAGTTGTTGAACAATTAACAGGTGGTGTTGGCATGTTGTTGAAGAAGCATCATGTACAAATCATCAAAGGTGAAGCAACATTTAATGACAATGAAACATTAAATGTTGTACAAGAAGATGGACATCAATTATTGCGTTTTGAAAATGCGATTATTGCAACTGGATCACGTCCAGTTGAGATTCCTAGCTTGAAGTTTGGTGGTCGAATTGTTGATTCAACTGGTGTTTTGAGTTTGCCAGAAGTTCCAGAACACTTAATCATCGTTGGTGGTGGTGTTATTGGTTCTGAACTTGGTGGTGCTTATTCAAACTTAGGTTCAAAGGTTACAATCGTAGAAGGATTGGACCACACCTTAAATGGCTTTGATAAGGAAATGACGAAGCCAGTTTTGAATGACTTTAAGAAGCATGGTGGCGAGATCTTTACTTCAGCTACAGCCAAAGGGGCAACACAAACTGATGACGATGTTACTTTGACTTATGAAGTTGATGGTAAGGAACAAACCGTTACCGGTGATTACTTATTAGTTTCTGTTGGACGCCGTGCTAATACTGATACATTAGGATTGAACAATACTGATGTTAAGGTCGGCGATCACGGTCTAGTAGAAGTTGATAATCAAATGAAGACAAGTGTTTCTCATATTTATGCTATTGGAGACATTGTGGCTGGCCCAGCTTTGGCTCACAAGGCTAGCTTTGAAGGTAAGGTTGCCGCTGCAGCAATTAGTGGTGCTGATAACTCACACGACTTGCACTACTCATTGCCAGCAGTAGCATATACACAATATGAGTTGGCCTCAACTGGTGAGACGCCTGATTCCGTTAAGGAAAAGAGCTTGAATGCCAAAATCAGCAAGTTCCCATTTGCTGCTAATGGACGTGCTTTGGCCATGGATGCTGGCGTCGGTTTCATCCGCTTGATTACGGATAAGGACAGTGGCGCTATGCTAGGTGCTCAAATTGTTGGTCCATCAGCTTCAGATTTGATTTCTGAGCTATCATTAGCGATTGAAAATGGTTTGACTTCAGAGGACATTTCATTAACAATTCATCCACATCCAACTTTGGGTGAAGCAATTATGGATGCTGCTGAAGTAGCCGATGGCTTAGGTATTCATGTATAATAGATAAAAATAACTAGATAGAGGTAGGTAAGCAATGTCTTTCTTTAAAACAAATGACAATGTAAAATTGCATTATCAATTCGAGGGTGGTTATGATCAGCCAGTAGTTGTATTTTTGGGTGGTTATACCAGCATGATTACAACTTGGGCAGCACAAGTTGATGCCTTTAAACAAGCTGGTTTTCGTGTTCTACGTTTTGAATATCGTAATCATGGTCAAAGTGAAAAAACAGACAAAGGCTTACGAATCTCTCGGTTAGCTAAAGATTTACATGATTTATTGGGCTACTTAGGCATTGATAGTTTTAGTTTGGTTGGCCATTCAATGGGTGCAATGGTTGCTAGTCAATATATTTCACTATTTGGTGATAAACAAGTCAATGTAATTGTTACAGAAGACCAGACGCCAAAGATGTTGAATGAAGATGGCTGGCAGTATGGTGTTGCTGATTCTTCTTTTGCGAAGATTGGCAAAATTGCGGATGATTTTCCAGCAACTAAACTGATACGTCAACCTATTGAAACGAGTTTAAAAAAGCAAGTTTCAAGTGGGTACGAACCATTTAATTTCCCAAAAAATCGACCATTGATGATCGATGGTGTTGTACAAGATTGGCGTGATGTTGTAGCTAATGAGCAAATACCGCATTTGTTTTTAGCTGGTTCGAAGTCACCTTTGTATCCAATGGCACATGCACAAGCTGCACGTGATCTACAACAGGTATCAGAATCAGCAGTACATGTCTTTGAAGGTGCGGGTCATATTCCACACTTAGAATTCTATAATGAATTTAATGAAGTTGTTATTGAATTCATTCAAAAATTTTCTTAACAAAAAAGATTAAGTGGACAATGTAGTCCCAGTAATCGAAATTATAGAGTCAAGTTAGTAGCTTGGCTCTATTTTTCATCTAAAAATAACATTAAAAAAAGATTAGACAAAATGAGAGAACCATGCTAATATAATAACCAACTAATAAACGGGAAATATAAAGGTGAAGGTTATGAAAAAGTTTGGAAGAATTTCTGCATTAGCTGCCTCTGTTACAATGGTTGGAAGTATTGCGTTACCATCAGTAACGGCTTCAGCAGCGTCAACAGGTAAAACTATTAATTGGTCTGAAGTTGCGGCATTGCCAACAATGGACCCCTCAAAATCAACAGATACAGTTTCAGCCGATGCATTGGGTGCAACTAGTCTACCACTGGTACAGTTTGGTAAGAAAAACAAGTTAGAGAATGAAGCTGCCAAAAGTTATACAAAGTCAGAAGATGGTATTACATATACATTCCACTTACGTTCAGGTTTGAAGTGGGAAAATGGTGATCCGTTGACAGCTAAGGATTTCGTTTATGGTTGGCAACGTTCAGTTGATCCTAAGACTGCGTCAGAATATGCCTATTTAATGGACAGTGTGAAAAACGCTAAGGCCATTCAGGATGGTGACAAACAACCGTCTGATTTAGGAATTGAAGCAGTTGATGATCATACTTTGAAGGTTACATTAGAGTCTCCTTCTTCATATTTTTTACAGGAAATTACAATGCCAGTATTCTTTCCACAGAATAAGAAGTTCGTTGAAGATAAGGGTAGCAAATTTGGTACATCAGCTAAGACGTACTTATCAGCTGGACCATATAAGTTTAAGGGTTGGAACGGATCAAACAACAAGTACTCATATGTAAAGAACAATAAGTATTTTGATGCCAAGAAAGTTAAGACTAAGAAGATCGCTGTTCAAACAATTAAAGATCAAAATACTGGTTATAATTTGTATCAAGGAAAGAAGTTAGACTTTACGCCACTTTCACCTGATCAAGTTAAGGCTTCAAAGAACAAGAAGGGTTATGAAGAGATTAAGACTGGTGCTACGCAGGCATTGCAGATGAATCAAGAAAAGGTTCCTGAATTTAAGAATACAAAGATTCGTCAGGCCATTTCTTATGCTATCAATCGTGATACCTTGTCAGATAAGATTGTGACTGGATCAGCTATTCCAGCATCGACTTATACACCTAAGGGCTTGGTAAAGAATCCAAATAATAACAAGGACTTTGCAACTGATGCTGAAGTGAAGGGTGCTGTTAAGTTCGACAAGAAGAAGGCAGCTAAGCTATTTAAGGAAGGTTTGAAAGAAGAAGGCAAGTCAGATATGTCTGTCCAATTGTTGACAGATGATGATGACACTTCAAAGCGTGTAGCCCAATTCTTGCAAGAACAATTAGAACAAAATCTTAAGGGTATGGACGTTTCAATCAAAACAGTACCAAAGAAGCAACGTTTGAAGCTAAGTACTGATGGTGACTTCCAAATGCTAAACTTTGGTTGGTTAGCTGATTACCCAGATGCATCATCATTCTTAGATTTGTACAAGAGTGACAATTCATATAACTATGGTAAGTGGAAGAATTCAGATTATGATGCTGCTTTGGATAGTGCAGAAGTGAAGAATGCCAACAACAAGAAGGCTCAGTATGATGACTTTAAGGATGCTGAACAAATTCTTGAAAAAGAAGCTGGTGTTGCACCACTTTATTACCGTTCAACTGCGTCAATGATGAATCCAAAGGTTAAGGGTGTTATTGCTAATCCAACTGGTGCACCATTTAACTTTAAGTACGCTGTTAAACATTAAATAATTTCAGGGGCTCCTGAATAAAGACACTATTCGCCAAAGCATATATTGCGGATAGTGTTTTTTATTGGTTATATGTGAGAAAATAATAGTATCAATAAGATGTAAGCTTATCAATTAGATTGACACAAATAAGGCTTTAAAAGGGAGAAGTATCATGAAAATAACGATAATGGGTGGTACTGGTTATCTTGGACAAGCAATTTTAGCAGCTTTAAAACGTAATAATAATAATTTTGAATTGGTTAGTTTATCACGTTCAGGTTCGAAAGGTAAGCAGGGATTAGTAAAATCGGTATCTTATGTAGCCGCTGATTTTAGTCGTGATGGTGAATGGCAAAATATTATTGCTGATACCGATGTTGTTGTTGATTGTGTGGGTATTTTCTTACCCAATAAAAAGAAGCAAACGACATACTTAAAAAATAGTATTGAACCTGCTAAACGTGTGATTGATCAAATTAAAGAACAGGCCAAGCCAACAACCTTCATTTTTATCGCAGCTAATAATGCACCACGTATCTTAAGAGATTATATGGAAGCTAAGCATGAAGTGATTGATTATGGCGGTAAAAAGTTGGATAATCAGTTTATAGCGGTTTATCCGGGAATGGTTTATGATAGATATCGTTTGGTTAATTGGGTGCCAGGCGTCTTATTGAATATAGCTATTCATGGTTTTAAAATGACTTTCTTAAAAAAATATCGCCCCGTTAAAAGACGTGTTTTTAGTCAAGAAATTGTTAAAATCATTGATGGCCAATCAAGCCCATTAACTAAAATTATTAAATAAATATTTAAGGAGAGTAAATTGATTACATTAAAATCAGACCGAGAAATATCGGGAATGGCACATTCTGGTAAAATTTTAGCCGGTGCGCATCTAGCATTACGTGACAGAATACATGTTGGTATGGATACATGGGAAATTGAGGAAATTGTTAACCAATATATATTAGATCATGATGCAACCCCTTCAGAAAAAGGCTTTGAGGGATATAAGTATGCAACATGTATTAGTATTAATGATGAAGTAGCTCATGCAACGCCACGTAAGGGATTGAAGTTAAAAAATCATGATATTGTGACAGTTGATTTTTGTGTTAACTGGCATGGTTATGAGAGTGATTCAGCATGGACATACGTTGTTGGTGAAAGCACACCTGAAATTGATCGCTTGATGGATGTTACGCGCACTGCCTTGTATCTTGGTATTGACCAAGCACAGGTTGGTAATCGTCTAGGTGATATTGGCTTTGCTATCCAAGACTATGTCGAAAACCAAAATCATATGGGGGATGTTCGTGATTTAATTGGTCACGGTATCGGCCCAACTATGCATGAAAAGCCAGATGTTTTCCATTATGGTGTGCCTCATAAAGGATTACGTTTAAAGGCTGGTATGGTTATTACGATTGAACCAATGGTTAATGCCGGTGGTGATTGGGGTATTAAAACAGAAATTGTCCCTGAAACCGGTTGGGAGTATTATGTTTCAGCTGACAATAGTTTATCAGCGCAATATGAACATACCTTAGCGATAACAAATGATGGTCCTAAGATTTTGACTTCACAAGATCCAGTTATGGATGCGAAATACTTGTGGGAAGATAAATAAAATCATAAGATAAAAAAGCAGGTACTGCTAACAGCATCTAATATAGATGTTTTGTAGTACCTGCTTTTATTATGTTGGTTTAATAGATAATGTATTAAGGCGTAACAATTACGAATTGATCACCATTTTCGATATCACCATTACCCAGACGAGCAACATTCTTGAAGTCATTAGTGTTTGTAACTGCCATGATAACGGTTGTGTCATAGCCGGCAGCAGCAATCTTTTCAATATCAAAGCTACCTAATTTATCACCAACATTAATATGTTGACCTTGTTCAACGTTGGTAGTAAAGAACTCACCCTTTAGATTAACTGTATCAATACCTAAGTGAATAAGCACTTCAACACCATTATCACCTTTAATACCATAAGCATGCTTTGTTTCATAAACAACTGATAGTGTACCAGCAAGTGGTGAATAGATGTTACCATCAGTTGGAACGATTGCACCACCTTCACCCATTAACTTAGATGAAAAGACATCATCATTAACATCACTAAGGTCAGTTGCGACACCTGAAACGGGTGCCATCACAACTTTGTCAGTATCTTCAACGTTCGTTGCTGGAATTGTGTTAGTTGATTCAGATGCATTAGCACTGACTACTTGACCACCCACGCCGTCAAGCGCGTCCATTTTAGCACTGTTTTTCTTACCGTATAAGTAAGTTAGTGTAAAGGCAATGATAAATGAAACAACCTCACAAAGTAGATAGAATGGAATAGATGAAGCATCAATTGACAAGAAGCCAAGGAATCCGGCTGATCCCAAAGAAACAGCGACAACATGTAAGAATCCTGCCAATGCGGCAGCGACACCAGAACCAATTAAAGCACAGAAGAATGGGAACTTATATTTTAGATTAACTCCGAATAGGGCAGGCTCAGTAATTCCTAGCAAAGCTGAGACCGTTGCAGATGAGCTCAAACCTTTCATCTTCTTGTTCTTTGTCAAAGCAAATACACCAAATGTTGCAGCACCTTGTGCTACGTTGGCCATTGAAGCAACAACGAAAATGAAATCACCATAACCAGTATGGTTTTGTGTAAAGGCGGTAATTAACTGTGTTTCAATAGCTGGGAAACTTTGATGTAGTCCGGTTAGAACAATTGGTGAATAAAGCAAACCAAAAATACCCGTACCAACAAAGCCTAGTGCACCATAGATGTAAACAATACCATTAGTGATACCGTCAGAAAGCAACCGCATTACAGGACCAACAACGACGAAGGTTAAGAATCCTGTTACCATCAAAGAAATTAATGGTGTAAACGTAAAGTCAACGGCAGATGGTAACTTCTTGTGTAAGTATTTCTCAATAACAGACAAAATATAAACTGATGCTAGCACAGGAATTACTTGATAGTAGTAATTGTTTTGTGAAACAGCAAGTCCGAAAATGTCCCAAGAATGGTTAGCAACCAAATCAGGAGACACCATGATCATGGCTAGCGCAGCACCTAAGTATTGATTAGCACCAAATCGTTTAGCGGCTGAAATACCAACTAAGATTGGCATAAAAATAAATGGGGCAGCTGACATGACTTGAATCATGGCAGAAAGGCCTTTAATTGCTGGAACAGTTTCAACTAGGGCTTTCGGTCCAAATAATCCTTCCGAAGTTAGGAAGTTATTTAAGGCCATTAATAGACCACCCGCAACTAAGGCTGGGATGATTGGTACGAAAATATCTGATAATAGCTTAATAAATGCCATTATTGGATTAAATTTCTTATTGTCTTGTGCCAAGTCTTTTAGTTCATCAGTTGATACAGGTGAAACATTCGCAATTTGAATTAATTCATCATAAACATTATTAACGTCACCAGGTCCAATGATGATTTGATATTGACCATTTGTTTTAAATGTTCCTTTAACATCATCATTGTTATCTAATGCATCTTGGTTAATTTTATCCTCATCTTTAATAACTAAACGTAAACGTGTTGCACAATGGGCAGCAGCGGCAAAATTATCTTTACCGACGGCGTCGACAATTTCTTTTGCAACTTTCTTATGATCCATTTTTCTTACTCCTTAAAGATTTATGAAAACGTTTTCTTTATATGCTACATATATAGAATATCGTATTTTCAAAATATGTCAAACGTTTAGCAGAAATTTCTTACAGTTTTTGATAATCCTTTTTTAAAAGTACGTAGTTGCTATGTCAAACGTTTGACATTTAAAGCTAATTAAATTACTTTATAAGTGATAGTTTAAAAGAGATAGTTTACTGTCACTATAAAGGAGAATCTCAAAATGACATGGACTAGAGAACAACGATACCGTGAGTATACAAGTTATTCGGCAAAAACAATTAATGAATTAGAGGAGCAGGCAGCTACTTCTAGATTTAAACCTGGCTTTCATATTAGCCCAAAATCAGGGTTATTAAATGATCCCAATGGTTTTTCCTTTTTTAACGGTCAATGGCATATTTTTTATCAAGCTTTTCCATTTGGTGCCGTTCATGGTCTTAAATCATGGGTGCATTGTGTATCTGATGATTTGGTACATTGGGAGAATCTAGGTGTTGCATTGTTACCAGGCAATCAGTTTGATGCACAAGGGGCTTATTCTGGCTCAGCACAAGTGATTAATAACCAATTATTTATAATGTACACAGGTAATGTTCGTGATAAAGATTGGCATCGAACAAGTTATCAAAATGGTGCCTGGATGGATAAAGAAAACCATATCACTAAATTATCCAAGCCTTTAATTACGGAGCCTGACAATGTAACAGATCATTTTAGAGATCCGCAATTAATTAAGGCAAATGGTCAATATTATGCCTTAATTGGCGCCCAAGATAAACAAACATTACAAGGTGAAGTATTATTATATCAATCGAATGACTTAGAAAATTGGCATAATAAGGGGCCAGTTAAGCACAATCTAAGTGCTTTAGGATACATGGTTGAGTGTCCTAATTTAGTGACAGTTGATGGCCATAAGGTGCTCATTTTTTGTCCGCAAGGCTTGCCACAAGAAGTATTAAAGACGGAAAATATTTATCCGAATGTTTATGCAATCAGTGATGATTTTGACTTTGAAAATGGTGTTTTTAAGGCGCAAAATAACCAAATGTATCAACTGGATGATGGTTTTGATGTTTATGCAAGTCAAGCATTTAATGCACCAGATGGGCATGCTTATTTAATTAGTTGGGTAGGCTTACCTGAAATTGAATATCCAACTGATAAAGAGAACTGGGCGCACTGCTTAAGTATTGTAAAACAACTAAAAGTTGTAGATGGTGAGCTTTATCAAGTACCAGTTACTAATATGACTAGCTTGATCGATTACGAAAAAGAATTAACCGGTCATCAATCTGAATTAGTACAATCAGCTGGGCAACAATACGAAGTGCAGTTAGACATAGCTGCTAATCAAATGGGTAATTTATTACTAATAAGCGATGGGACCCCTGACCACGCGCTACAACTTAGGTTTAATACAAAGTCTAACAGTTATTTAGAAGTCGACCGTTCTCAAGTTGGTGAACGATTTGCGACTGAATATGGTGAACAACGTCAGATTTCATTAAATGATAATGAAGACCTGCATCTGGACATTTTTGTTGATCATTCAGTTTGTGAAATTTTCATTAATGGTGGCCAAAAAGTGATGACTTTACGTTATTTTGCACCTGAGAATCAAACCACAATTGCTTTTGCTGATGAACAGCAAATTAATTATTCAGGTCGTTATCTAGCACTTAAGAGTATGTAATGAATATTTTTTTGGTACAATAATGATAGAAGTTATTTCTGTGTAAAGGACGTATCATTGTGAAACCAAAACTATCAGATGTTGCTGAAGAAGCAGGTGTATCACCAACGACTGTATCACGAGTTATTAATAACCATGGTTACTTAAGTGAACAAACAAAACAAAAAGTGTTTGATGCGATGGAAAAGTTACAGTATCAACCTAACTCATTAGCGCGTTCGTTAAAGGGGAAAAAAACGAGAATAATCGGTCTTATCTTTCCGAGCATAACCAATCCTTTTTTTGCTGAATTAATTGAAAGTTTAGAAAAAAGATTGTTCGCAAAAGGATATAAAGTTATTCTTTGTAATTCAGCCGATGATGTTGAAAAAGAACGCGATTATTTAAGAATGCTGGCTGCTAACCAAGTGGACGGTATTATTACGGGTGCACATAATTTAGGTATTACAGAGTATCAGAACACTAATTTGCCAATCATTTCTTTTGATCGACACTATGTTGATAAAATGCCAACCATTAGTAGTGATAATTTACAAGGTGGTATTTTGGCTACCAAGACCTTGTATGAAGCTGGTGCACGTAATATTTACTTTATGGGAAATCCTAATCAAAAAGGTAATCCAACTGATAAACGGTTGCAGGGATATCGACAACAAATGGCAAAATTGGGATTAGAAAGTCATGTATTTCCGATATTTTTTGATGAAACCCCAATGATTAAACAAGCATCAATTAAAAGATTTCTGGAAAAAAGAGAGGCTGATGGCATTGTCTGTAGTGATGATTTAACGGCAATTCTTGTTTTACAAGTTGCTCAAATGCTTAATATTAAGGTACCTGACTCATTAAAAGTAATTGGTTATGATGGCACTAATTTTATTAGGACTTATTTTTCACATTTAACAACAATTGTGCAACCTTTAGATGATATTGTTACTATGTTAGTCGAAATGCTTATGCGACGCCTTAATAATTCGAATGAACAAATTGATGAAAGTGAATTTATCTTGCCTGTTTCTTTATATCAAGGCGTGACAGTATAAAATTAAATATGATATCTCGTCCAGTTGATGGTAAATCAACTGGGCGTTTTTTAATTAGATCGTATAAGTCAATTTTTTCTTTTTAATTATGCTAAAAAAGCCGTCAACTTATGTATTGTGTACATGTTAATTTATTATTGTGCCCAGTAGGTTGTGAAAATCAAAAAACCTGACTAGTTTGGAAACCCTAATAGAATAAGCGTTACTCATAACCTGACTAGTCGAGTGGCGTGAAAGCCGGTACATCAACATTGAAAGCGATTTCATAATCGGGTAGAATTAAATTGTCGAAAGGGGGAACATAGATGGATAAGTATAAAAAGATTTATCAAGATTTGCTACAAGATTTACATCATCAAGTATATGTACCTGGTGATTATCTACCAAGTGATGGTCAACTTGTTCTGCGTTATCAAGTATCGCGTGAAACGGTTCGTAAAGCAGTAAAAGCATTAGCTGATGATGGTTATGTGCAACGTTTACCGGGTAAAGGTTCTATTGTTTTAAATCACAAGCATTTCGTGTTCCCTGTTTCAACGCTTGAAAGTTATCGTGAAATGATGGCACAGGCTAACTTAGAAGTTCGTAATGATGTCATTTCTATAAAGTCTAATATTGAAGTACCTGAAATATTAACGTCAAAGGACTCCTCAATATTGGCAACTTTGGTCGAACGGCGGCGTGTAATCAATGAACCAACTGTTTTAGATTATGACTACGTTAATCAAGATATTGTGGCCGATATTCCATATGAAGCTGCTAAAAAATCATTATTTGATTATTTTGAGAACCAATTGGGATTACAAATTGATTATGCTGTTAAACGTATGACTGTTGAGAAAAGTGGGGTGCAAGATAGACAACTTTTACATATTGATGAGCATATGCCGATGGTCGTTATTCGTAGTGAAACACGACTAGCTGATAACCGAATATTATCATATACGGAATCACGGCATCGGGCTGATCGTTTTACTAGTGTTGAATTTGCTAGACGTCATAAATAGGAGGGTTTAATTAATGTTTGGATTTGGTAAGAAGAAAGAAGTTGCAAATGATGCTAATTTGTATGCGCCTGTGTCAGGTAATTTAATTGAAATAACTGACGTTTCTGATCCGGTTTTTGCCGGCAAGATGATGGGCGATGGTTTTGCAGTTGAACCTAGTGGTGGCGATATTGTTTCACCAGTTGCTGGTGAAGTAACGTTACAACAAGGACATGCTGTTGGTATGAAACGTGCTGATGGTTTAGAAATTTTAGTTCATATCGGTATTGATACAGTGTCTTTAAATGGCACCCCTTTTACACCAAAAGTAAAAGTTGGCGATATCGTATCAGGTGGTGATGTTTTATCTATTGTTGATTGGCAAAGCATTAAAGATGCGCAATTATCAACAACAACGATGGTATTAATTACCAATTCTGCAGATAAGTTAGAAAAATTAAAAGTAAATGTAGGCAGTGTTGCCGCTGGTGACCAAGTTGGTCAAGCGATTGCCATCGATTAGATAATGGAGGAAAAATAATGGCAAAACAAGATTATGATGCATTAGCAAAGGACATTATCACTGAAGTTGGTGGTAAAGAAAATGTTAATAAAGTTATTCACTGTATTACACGGTTACGATTTTATTTAAATGATGTTGATAAGGCCGATACAGCTGCTATTCAAGAGTTAGATGGCGTTGCAGGTGCAGTTTATAATTCACAACTTGGTCAATATCAAGTCGTTATTGGTCAAGCTGTAGAAGATGTTTATGACAAAGTTGTTGAGCAATTAGGGGATGATGTTGTCGATGAAGAAGCAACTGAAGCCGCAGTTGATGCAACTGGTGGTAATCAAGGTGGTAATAAAGAACCAAGAGGATTTTTCGGCACAATTAAGTATGGTTTCCAATTGTTAATTGGTACCATTACTGGTTCGATGATGCCAATCATTGGTCTATTGGCTGCTTCTGGAATTCTAAAAGGGTTCTTAACGCTATTTACGTTTAATTTGGGTTGGATTGATGAATCATCAACTACGTATCAAATTGTTAATACAATGGGTGATTCAACCTTCTACTTCCTACCAATTCTAGTCGGATATACTGCAGCTAAGCAGTTGAAATCTGATCCGATTATTGTTGCAGCAATTGCTGGTGTTTTAGTACATCCAACTATGGTTGATATAGGTGCTAAGACGTCTAAAAATTTCGTTGAATTCCTTGGTGTGACGATGAATGCAAACTTCTTTGGTTTGCCAATTCACATTCCATCATACACCTATTCAATTTTCCCAATTATTTTTGCTGCATGGTTGGCTCGACCAGTTGGAAATTGGTTTAAGAAAGTATTGCCGCTAAGTTTACGTTCAATTTTCCAACCACTATTTACACTATTTATTGTTTCAACAGTTGTCTTAGTCGTTGTTGGTCCTGTGATTACTTTGATTTCATCAGGATTAGCAGCATTCATTAATTGGATTGTAACGCTAAATCAAGCAATTGCTGGTGCTATTATCGGTGGACTATATCAAGTACTAGTTATTTTCGGTTTGCACTGGATGATTGTGCCACTTATTTCTAATGATATTGCACAAACAGGACACTCAGTATTGAATGGATTAATTAACTTTACAATGATCGCGCAAGGTGCTGGTGCATTAGGTGTTTGGGCTAAGTCAAAGATTACAAATGTTAAGAGTTTAGCTATGGCTGGAGCTCTTTCAGGATTTGCTGGTGTTACTGAACCCGCAATGTATGGTATTAATCTAAAGTACGGACGTGTATTCTGGATGGCCAATATTGGTGGTGCCGTTGGTGGTTTGATTGCAGGAATTTTCAAGGTCGATATGTTCGGCTTTACTGGTTCATGGATTGGTTTCCCTTCATTCTTTTCAAAGACAAACCCTAATAATATCTGGTACTTCTTGCTTGCTGCGGTTGTTACAACGGTTGTATCATTTGTGGCTGTTTACTTCTGGGGCTTTAAAGACTCTGATGTTGAAAATGCTAAGCAAGCTGAAAAGAAGAATGTTTTCAAGGATGCCGTTAACGATTAATTCAAACGAGAGGACAACTTAATGAATCCAAACGATTGGCAATTAAAATATAACAACGTAACAACAGAATCACGGTCATACGGTGAAGAATCACTATTGACGTTAGGTAATGGATACCTAGGTTGGCGTGGCGCACCAGTGATGACATCATATAGTGATGATCATTATCCAGGATTGTATGTTGCTGGTGTTTTTAATCAAACAACAACGCCAGTAGCAGGTCGTGATGTCGTCAATGAGGATTTGGTAAACTTACCAAATCCACAGCTGATTAAAATATTTGTAGATGATGAATTGGTGGTATTCAATCCCATTACTCGTGAATCAATCCTACATTTTGATACTGGAAGTTTAACTGAAGAGTTTATTTTACCAACAGCTAAGGGTAATTTAACTCTTAAAACCGTAAAAGTGGTTAATCCATATAAAATGCATCAAATTGGTGTCAATATATCAATTAGTGGTGATTTCACAGCTAATGTGAAAGTACAAGCGATTATTGATGGATCGGTTGAAAATAAGAATGTTAAACGTTACCGTGATTTTGATTCAAAAGAGTTTGAGGTAATTGCTTTAATTAAAGATAAATTGGTTGCCCAAACAAGACAATCTAATATTAAATTGGTTGTTGGTGCTAAAACAAGTAGTAATGATGCAGACTTTGTGACATTAACGGATAATCAACAAGTTATTGCGAGTGCTGAATTTTCATTAACACCAACACACACTATTCAAATTGATCGTGTAATAGGAATTGCAACGAGTTATGAAGAAGATGGTCCTGAGCAAGTTGTTGATCAACAATTAACAACGACATTTAGTAATATTCAAGCGGATTCGCAAAAGTATTGGCAAGATGTATGGTCACACGCTGACATAGTTTTGGACAGTGATGATCCAGATATGCAACGAATGATTCGAATGAATGTTTTCCACATGTATCAATCAGCACAACATAATGCTAATCAATATCTAGATGCTTCAGTTGGTTCACGTGGCCTAACTGGTGAAGGTTATCGTGGTCATATTTTCTGGGATGAGATATTTGTCATACCATATTTGGCAGCTAACGAACCTGAAACTGCACGTGACATTTTAAAGTATCGTCTTAATCGTTTACATGGTGCACAGTTAAATGCCCAATCAGAAGGTGAAGCTGGCGCTATGTATCCATGGCAATCAGGTATGTATGGGGATGAACAAGCACAAGTTATTCATTTGAACACAGTGAATAATGAGTGGAATTCAGATAATTCGCGATTGCAACGACACGTTTCATTAGCTATTGTTTATAATCTATGGATTTACGTACAATTAACTGGTGACGAAAGTATTCTTGCAGAAGGTGGCTTAGACGTTGTGGTAGAGACTTCAAAGTTTTGGCTTAACAAAGCTACTTTAGAAGAGGATGGTCGCTATCATATTGCAGGAGTTATGGGACCAGATGAGTTCCACGAAGCTTATCCCGATGCCGAAAATGGTGGTATCAAAGATAATGCATATACTAACCTAATGTTGACTTGGTCACTAAATTGGTTGCAAGCGTTAGGTGCAAATGAAAAATTACCAAACATTGATCAAACATTGTTAGCTAAAGCAGCGGAAGTTTCACACAAATTGGCATTAGAAATTAATGATGAGGGTGTTATTGCTCAATATGCAGGTTACTTTAATTTGAAGCCTGTTGATTTTGAAGCTTATCGTGCTAAATATGAGGATATTCATCGTATTGATCGCTTGATGAAGGCTGAAGGTTTGTCACCAGATGATTATCAAGTCGCAAAACAAGCTGATTTCCTAATGTTAATTTACAATTTAGGAGCAACGCATGTTCTGAAATTAATTGAACAATTAGGATACACAGTACCTCAAAATTGGTTGCAGATTAACAAAGATTACTATCTTGCTAGAACTGTTCATGGTTCGACGACTTCACGACCTGTTTTTGCCGGTATTGATATTACCCTTAATAACAAGGAAGAAGCTTTAGAATACCTAACGACAGCTATTGGATCTGATTATTATGATATTCAAGGTGGTACAACGGCAGAAGGTATTCACATTGGTGTGATGGGTGAAACTCTTGAAGTCATCCAAAACGAATTTGGTGGTGTGTCATTACGTGATGGTGCGGTTGTGATTAAGCCTGATTTACCAACGAGTTGGCATCGTTTAGCGTTTAAACAACAATTCAAATCTGGCTTACTTACACTAGATATAGTACCTGGTAAAGTAACGATTTCAGCGGATTGTGAAATGGATGTTATCGTTTATAATCAAACATTGCATCTACAACCTAATCAACAACAAGTCATTGAGGAGGCGTAATTACAGATGAGTGATTTTAGTACAATTAAAGGTTTTGCGTTTGACATGGATGGTGTGCTAGCTGACACAGCTAAGTTTCACACGATTGCTTGGCATCAAATTGCGGATGAAGTTGGGACAACATGGACACCTGAATTAGCCGAAAATCTAAAGGGTATCGATCGTATGGGTAGTTTGGCACTAATTATTTCAGCAGGAGGCTTTGATGATGAATACGATCAAGCCGCTCGTGAAGCGTTAGCAACAAAAAAGAATACCCAATATCGTGAGCTAATTTCAACGTTAACACCGGACGATATTTTGCCTGGTATGTCTGAATTTTTAGCCGAACTAAAACAAAATGGTTATCAAATGAGTGTTGCTTCAGCATCAAAGAATGCACCATTCATTATTGAAAGACTTGGATTGACCGATTATTTTGAAGCAGTAGTTGATCCGGCATCAGTGACAGCAGGTAAGCCGAATCCTGCAATCTTTGCTGCAGCTGCTAAAGTTTTGAATTTAAATCCTGAACAGGTTATTGGAATAGAAGATTCAGCAGCTGGTATAAAGAGTATTAACGGTTCTGGTGAGACCAGTATTGGTGTTGGTAGCAAGGATGTTCTGGCAGAAGCAGACATTAACTTTGCAACAACGGCAGATGTTACTTTGTCAGCAATTAAAGAGGCTTGGCATTAATATATAAAGATCAAATAGTTAGAAATGAGGATGGTATTCCGGTATTTCTGACTATTTTTTTATTAATATAGTGAAAATATCATTATACTGATTATATTAAATTAACCCTTGCATATTATTTAAATGCGTTTATTATAAAAGGCGAGTATTATTTTATCTCTAGGAGGATATAAACGGGAAAATGAACAGCGAAACCGATAAATCTAGTGATAGACGGCGCTTTATTGATTCAAATAGACGAGTTAGAATTGTAAGAATAATAAGTGAATTGGCAACAATTATGTGTGTGCTAATGTATGTATCTTATATTTCTGAAATTCAAAGTAATTTATCCGGGAACCCAGTACCACTAAGTCAACCATTAACAATGATGCTTGATGCTGTGTTATGGACCGGGTATGGATGGCTTAAACGTTACCGTGATTGGCCACTAATTATTTCAAATGTACCAGGTATATTTTTTGGTATTATAACTATTTTTACAATATACGTTCATTAAATTTAAATGTAAAGGTTATGAAACATCCGATGATTAATATATCATCGGGTGTTTTTTATTTAGATATTCAAAAGATTGTCATCGATTGTGTAAACGTTTACAATTAAATTAACACAATATTTATACATTGATGGAGGAAATATAATGGTATTAACAGATTATCTTTCAGGATTACAACACGTGGGAATTCCAGCATCTTCGTTAGCTGAATCAGAAGCATTTTGGACAAAATTAGGATTTAAAAAAATCGGTGATTTTCCAGTTGGCAATGTGATCTTTATGCAGCGTGAAAATTTAGTAATTGAGTCATGGACTGGGGATGAAATTGTCGGTAAACCAGGTGCGATAAATCATATCTCTTTGGATGTCACAGATGCAGCTAAATCTTTATCTGAAGCTAAAAAAGAAGGCTTTGATTTAATTGATACTGAGGTACAAACACGTCCATTCTGGGAAAAGGGAATTAAGTTTTTCAATGTGCAAGGGCCTGATGGCGTCATTGTGGAGTTCTGTGAAATTGTTAAATAGATAAATTTAACACAACAAATTAAAAGCGGAAGTATCAGTTATTTTGATACTTCCGCTTTTTATAACATTTAATCTAATTTATTAGGTATTAATACAATTGGTTCTTTTGAATTAACAGGAGCTTCTGTTGCTACCTCTGCCTGTTCTTGTTTTTCTTGTTCAGTTTTTAGAACATCAAAATAACCAGCCAAAGTTAGTGCCATATAAGGTGCTGTATAAAAACTAGCCAAACCAAGTGTAACCATAGAAAGTAATATCCACCAGAAAAAACTTAGTTGCATGACGAATAGTTCCCAACGACGACCGCGCATTAGCTTACGTGATTCAGCAATTAGTTGGAATCCCTTTAATGAAGGATTATCGTATCCAACGAAAGGTACGATAATGTATTTATACCATTTCATAATACCGACCACAAAGAAGCCAATCATCAAAATAAGACCAAATACTAATAGTACGTAGGCAAATGCTGGTGGCTCCATATAATTTAAACTGGCAATAATCATGAATAGGAACGATGTTTGTGTTAGTATGTCTCCAATAATTACAAGGACAATCCAACCAATTGTGAAAATGAATAACATCCAGACGCTTAACCAAATGGTTCTTTGCCAAGGTTGCTTTAAATAGGTTTTAAACCAAGATTTTGTTGGCTGTGCTACTTCTTCATCTGATTGCATTTGTTTCAATGATTGAAACGATTGCACATAAGTTGCATAAATGGTTAATATTAATCCAATAATAATTGCCATAAGCAAGAAAATGAAACTAGCTGTGCTACGAGAACCATCAGACATGTAGGAAATAAAAAACTGTAAATAAGCCAAGATTAGTATAGGGGCTTCTAAGGCAATGTTGCCCCATATGTCTCGGTGTAGGGCTGATTTAGCTTGCTTTTTAATCTGTTTACGAACAGATTTTCTATCATAAGCTGTATCCATCTGTACTGCCTCCTCATATATTTATATTATTAGCTTAACATATTAATCATGATCATCTAACATATTTAGTACTAAATATAGGAAAAATTATATTTAATATAACCGTATTTATTTATGGACATTGTCAAATTATTTTAATAAAAAATAATACAAATAATTAATAAAAGATATATTTAGTGAAATTATATGATTTTAATACTTAAAAAATTACGGTTTACAATTTTAAAAGTTTAAACTAAAATGATGAAAAATTGATATTTATTAAAATTTGATGAATATATTCTAATTTAAGGAGATCATGATTCATATGGAAAATAATGAGAAATCCGAAGTATTTGATGATTATTCTACTAGTAGAATACCTATGAATAAACGTGATCCGATGTGGAAAGTTTTAATGGTTCAAATTGGTGGTTTCGTTGCTCTAAGTCAATTTATGCTAGGAGCGGAATTGGGATTTGGTATGACTTTTCGAGATGCTGTTTTATCCACGGTGCTTGGTAGTGTTGTTCTGCAATTTATTGGTTTTGGCCTTGGTTTAGCTGGTCAACGTGAAGGATTAGCGACAAGTTTACTTTCTAAATGGGCAGGATTTGGTACAATCGGCTCGGCAGTTGTTGGATTAGCCTTTGCAGTAAGTTTGATAGGTTGGTTTGGTATTCAGAATTCAGTGTTTGCACAAGGGATTGTGTCGTTATTACCGGGTAATCCTAATTATAAATTAATTGCTACAATCACAGGTTTGGTTGTTACTTTCTCGGTAATATTTGGATTTAAAGGATTAAGTTGGACTACTAATATTTCTGTACCTGCCTTTGTTATTGTGATGGGGATTGCTACATATAATATGTTGCAAGGACACACTTTAACTGGGTTGGTTACAATGGCTGCACCAGGTGCCACCATGTCATTGAGCGCTGGTATTACAATGGTGACAGGTAACTTTATTGTTGGTGCCATTATAATGCCTGATATGACACGGCGAACTAAAAATGGTATTGATGTTTTTTGGGTTTCAGTCATTGGAACAATTATTGGTGAATTAGGTGTGAATGTTATTGGAATTTTAATGGTCCATGCTGTTGGAACATCAGATATTATGCCGATTATTTATCAATTGTCAGGTGTTTTGGGTATCTTATTAGTCATTTTATCAACAGTTAAAGTTAATGACGTTAATCTTTATTCTGCAAGTTTGGATATCGTGAACTTCTTTAAACAAGTTTTTCACGTGAATTTTAATCGTGCTTGGATCACCATCGTTGCTGGTTGTATTGGAACCTTTTTATCAGTTATCGGCTTGATCGATAAGTTTTCATCTTTTCTAACCGTGTTAGGAGCTGTTTTCCCACCAGTAGCATCAATTATGTTTGTTGATTATTGGATTTTAAAGCGAAGCAGAAAAGAATTAGATCAGAGTAGAAAAGCTGGTGAGTTGCCTAGTGATACTGATAAATTTCCGGTTGTCACGATAATATCGTGGATAGCAAGTGTTGTTTTGGGTTACGTCATTGATTGGGGAATCCAATCAATTAATGTTTTAATAATGGCAGCAGTATTTTATTTTGTCGGTATGAAATTATTTGATAAAAAGGCTTCAAAAAATACTAATGCATAAAAAAGAAGGGGAGAAAATATAAATGAGTCGTCAAATTGGTGTCAAAGAAATCAAACAAATTGCAATTGGTGCAGCCTTACTAGGATCAGGTGGAGGTGGCAATCCATATATTGGGAAGATGATGGCTATTTCTGCTGTGAAAGAACATGGTCCGGTGACATTACTATCACCTGATGAAGTACCAGACGAGGCTTTTTTTGTTTCTGCATCAATGATTGGTGCACCTGCTGTTGCGATGGAAAAGTTTCCAAATGGTAGTGAATTTGAACGTTCATTTTCAATGTTTGAACAATATGCTGGTAAAAAAATTTATGGCACTTTTCCAGTAGAAGCTGGTGGTATTAATTCAATGATGCCGATTGTAGCTGCAGCTAAGATGGGATTACCTGTATTGGATGTTGATGGTATGGGACGAGCATTTCCAGAGTTACAGATGTCTACTTTTGTTTTAGCTGGTCATCCAGTAACACCAATGGTACTAACTGATGAACGTGGTAATACATCATTAGTGAATACTGTGGATTCTGTATGGGCTGAAAAAATTGGTCGAAATATTACCGTACAGATGGGAGCATCTTCTACAAGTGCTAGTGATGGCATGACTGCTAAAGAATTAGGAGAAGCTGGTGTTGTTAATATCATGACTTTCTGTCAAGAAATTGGCGAATTGATTCAAAATGCTAATGATTTTAGCTCTATTGATGAAGCGTTAAAAACGTTGCTATCTTTGACTAAGGGTTATCGTTTGATGAGTGGTAAAATCGTTGACATTTCCCATGTCACTGAAGGTGGTTTTAATTATGGAACAACAACTATTCAAGGTTTAGGTGAAGATGCTGATGAGACAGGTAAAATTTCATTCCAGAACGAAAACATTATTATGAAAGTTGATGATTATGTTTTAGCAACAGCACCCGATTTAATAATGATGATTGATGCTGATACTTTACAACCTGTTACTAATGAGGAAGCTCGTTATGGTAAGCGTGTTCATGTCGTTGGTTTACCTGCCAATGAAAAATGGCGAACTAAAGATGGCATTGATTTGGTAGGGCCACGTTATTTCAAATATGATGTCGATTATGTACCAATTGAAGAGCGATATGCCAATTACCAAGAACAGAAAGGATCGGTGCAATAATTAATGTATAAATTAGGGATTGATGTTGGTGGTACCAATACGGATGCTGCTATTTTAAATGAAAAATTGGATGTTATTGCTTATACAAAAACGCATACAACTGATGATATTCAAGAAGGTATTGGTACAGCTATCCATACCGTTATTGAAGATAGTCAAGTAGATCCTACTAAAATCAGTCAAGCAATGCTAGGGACTACACAAGCTACGAATGCGATTGTCGAAAGAAAAAATCTGGGTCAGGTTGGTGTCTTAAGAATTGGGTATCCTGCAACTGCTTCAATAATACCGTATACCGAATGGCCAGAGGATATTGTTCAAACTTTGTCTGGTACTTATGCTTTGGTACATGGTGGTTATGAGTTCAACGGTGACATTCTATCACCATTTAATGAGGATGAAGTTCGTGAAGTGTTAAAAGATTGGCAAGGCAAAGTTGATGGCATTGCTGTTGTTGGTGTATTTTCTTCAATTAATGATGATCAAGAACAAAAAGTTATTGATTTCATTCAGGAAATTTATGGTCAAGATTTTCCGGTTTCAAAGTCAGCGGAAATTGGATCAGTTGGCTTGATTGGACGTGAAAATGCTACTATTTTAAATACAGCATTATTTAAAGTGATTAAAAAGGTGACAACTGGCTTTGCAAAGGCGTTATTGTCAGAGAATATTGCAGATGCCAATAAGTATTTATGTCAAAATGATGGGACATTGATGGCTCTAGACTACGCTGAACAGTATCCTATTCTTACAATTGGTAGTGGGCCAACAAATAGTATTAGAGGAGCTGCTTATCTTTCTAATCAAAAGAATGCGTTAGTACTGGATATTGGTGGTACAACATCGGATATTGGTGCGTTAGTTAATGGCTTCCCTCGAGAATCATCTAAGGCAGTTGTAGTTGGTGGTGTTGAAACTAATTTTAGAATGCCCGATATTTTCTCAGTTGGTATTGGTGGTGGTAGTATTGTTCATCAACATGAAGATGGGTCGATAACGGTTGGACCAGATAGTGTTGGTTACCAAATTACAGAAAAAGCTAAAGTGTTTGGTGGTAACGTAACAACTGCAACAGATATTGCAGTTCGCCTAGGTATGGCAGAAGTTGGTGATGCTAGTTTAGTATCTGATATAACGAAAGAAGATGCTGAAAAGGCAGTGAATTTTATTAAACTCACTATCGAAGATGGTATTGATCAAATGAAGACAAGTTCTGAAGATGTTAATCTTATTCTTGTGGGTGGTGGATCAATTATTTCGCCTAAAGATTTAGAGGGAGTTGCTCATACACACACAAATGAATTCGGTGGTGTCGCAAACGCAATCGGTGCTACGATTGCTCAAATAGGTGGCGAGTTCGAAAAGATGTATCAGTATGTTGAAATTCCAAGAAAAGAAGCTTTGGATGATGCTACTAAACTTGCCTCAGAACGTGCGGTTAGTGCTGGCGCATTGTCGGATACGTTAGAGGTCGTGGAGGTTTCAGAGGTTCCATTATCTTATGCTCCAGGAGATACGACAAAGGTTAAAGTAAAAGTTGTGGGCGATGCACAGGTGTTAAATTAGTTGCACAAAGTCAAATTGGGTTGAGAGAGTTTCTATCTTCTCAACCTAATTTTTGTGTATGAAATAATTTTAAAATGTATTTCTTCGTATTTATAAATTATCATACGGTAGAATTTATAACAATCGGAGAAATACAATGAGACGACATTATAAAATTTACGTATTCATAATATTATGTTTGGCTTGCATTTCTGTGATTAGTTTCGTTTTTTATCGTCATAATCAAAAAGGAAAAGTATGAACAGGTTATAAATGACTTTTTTGAAATAAATCAAAAAGTGTAAAAAACGCCACAAGAGGTCCAAAAATACATTAAAAATGCAACACAAGGTAATTCGGATATTGCTATTTCTGCTAAACCACATACTAAAAATCAATATTATATCAAGCTTCGTGAAGTTGGTATTGATGATAAAACACCATTACTTGCAAATTCAAAAGGACAGCTACAAAATAGAACAGTTATTGTGCCAGAATATGATAGTACAAAAATAAAGTATCGTTCATATACAAGTTATTATTTAATGAATGAAAGTGGTCATAATCCTCAGCTAATATTGATTAGTAAAAACACCTTAAGACATAAAAGTGGGAAACAGTTATTAAAATCTAACACTTTAACGTCAAAAAAGCGAAAAAACCAATTAATGTTGTCTATAAATTTAATATAGAACAATTGCATAATAATAAGAAATTGTACTATGCTGCCATTATTTATTATGGGATAAACAGGACATCAATTGAGCGCTGGCAAGAGCTTTCTGACAAATCAGTTGGTTGGCAAATTGATGATTTGGCCGATGGTCGTAAATTGGTTTGGCCGAATAAAGATATTACGGATGCAGAAAAAAACTTACCACCTAACTATTTTAAAATTAATCAAAATGGTGTTGATTTTCGCAGTTTTATTATCCATTCAAACGGTGATGAAATGAACCAATACGTCAATAATGAACAATTGTTAAGTTATATTAACCAAAAGGCTAATAGAATCAAGCAAGTTAATGTTATGTTAAATCAAATTAAGGTGAATTAATAAAATAAATCATGGACTTTGATACGATTAACACCGTACCGAAGTCCATGATTTTTATATACCTTAATTTAACCATTTTGTGTTGCTGCACGATAAGCTTTTGAATCAGCTAAACGAACTTTGAATATTGCGTCAATATTCAATGAAAAACTTTTTTTGAACATTGATTTAAAGTTAATTATTTTAGTAATAGTTTCTTTGCCTGTTTTAAAATCACCGAAATATAAGTCCCAAATAGCTAACCATAGTAGTTGAGAAACATGTCCGTTCCAATCTAAAAAAAGTTCATCCAAGTTAAATTTGTCCCGAAAATTATATGCGTCTCGATAATTTTTAGTATTTAAATAATTTTGTAGAACAACACCATAGTAGTTGATTAATTCATTAGAAATTTGAAAGGGATCTGCGTATTTTGTTAGATAATTTTGACAGTTTTCTTCAATAAGTTTGGTAATTGTTTCAACATCAATATTAAATTGTTCGTGAGTTCCAATAATTGGAATTAAAATTTTAATCATCTTAATTTCTTGAAGGGTCCAATTTTTTTCGTTTAACAAATGGTACATTAATATTTTAATGTTTTTTGATAATGGAAAATGGTGATAACTATAAGAAGCTAATAGTATTTCCGCATAACCACTGACAATCTGTATTCGAACATTGTGAGATTCTTTATTTTGTTGCAGCCAATTTGATAGGGTTTTGAATGCATGTGTTTCATATAAGTAATCTATTTTAGCTAATAATTGCTCTGTGGTTGGCAAAGCATAATCATTATTTATATACTGAAACTCAGATGGTGAAATCCCTAGATTATCGAGAATAATTAAAAATTTTTCAGCTTGGATATCATTAGTACCATTTTCGAATCTATTTGCAAATGAACGTGAAATAATATTTGCATACACCTGTTTTTGGGATAACCCTTTAATAATACGTATTTTTTTAATAGTAGGGCCAAGTTTATTCATATTTTTCTCCTATTAGTATGTTGCATATTTGCAACCTGATTAATCATATTATCTCTCAATTTGTTGATAAAGTTAAATTACAAGTTACAAAAGGAGATAAAAATGACAATTAGTACACAAGCTTCAAACAAACAAATTTTTAAAGACGTATTAACTAATTTTATCAGTTCGCTAAGTAGTAATATGTTTACCTATGGTCTTGGACTTATGCTATTGAATCAAACGCATTCAGCATTAAGTTTTGGTGTTGAATTGGCTATTGGACCTGTTATTAGTTTGCTATTTATGGTACCCATAGGTAACTTAACGGATCGATTACCACATAAACAAATTATTATTACAAGCATGTTGACTCGGATAATACTATTGTTATTTTTAGTCTTTACAATTAACCATTTCACGGGTATGTTCAAATTTATTCCAGTGATCGTTTTTGTCACAGTGAACACCATTGCAACTGTCTTTTCTAGTACAGCGTATGCTGCATCTGTTCATGAATTAGTTAATGATGGGAAAATACATCAACTAAGTTCATTAACAAGTGGTGCCAACTCACTATCAAATATTTTAGCGCCTACATTAGGAGTTGGATTATATGCTGTTTTCGGATTTCAAATTTTTGTCTGGCTATCAATGGGAGCATTGTTATTATCGATATTAATTGTGACAACGATGCATTTTTATTATGATGAAGGAATCCAAGTTGAAAATGTGAGTGAAGAGAAGTCTTCATTAAAAACATTTCAAGCGGGAATAATTTATATATTCAAACGTCCATTAATTAAAACACTAATTCTTGTCGCTGTATTTTTAAATTTCATTTTTTCTGCAATCAATATTGGTTTACCATATATTATTAATACACAATTAAAATTAGGCAATAATTTGATTGGTGTTTTGGATACCTTTAACGCAATCGGAGGTATCATTGCAGCCTTATTGCTGAACTTTTGGCCAGATAATAAGGGAGAAAAATTTAAAATTGTTACCCCATTATTCATTTGTAGTTTCTACTTTATGTTGTTGGGAATATTATTAATTGAAACAAAAAACGTTAATCTAATTGGGATACTCGGTTCTATCATTATGTTTATAGGTGGATTTGGCGTTGCCATGTTAAATATAACAACACAAGTTAACATTCGAAAAACAACACCGACACATATTTTGGGACGAGTAACGACAATTATGACAACGGCTTGTACAATTATTATGCCAATTGGCACATTAGTATTTACATTTATTTTTGAGCAAACAACTAATGGTTCGATTATTTACTTATTAGCAGGTATTATATGGTTGTCAATTATGATTATTGGTATGCCTTATTTGTTAAAAGTTATCAAGTCAGACACAGAATTACAAAATTAAATATTAATAATTTTCATGACCTAATTTTTCAAGATACGTCTTAAACTTTTCGGAATCTGAAATAACACCGGCTTCTTTAGCTTCATACCAGTTAATCTTGTCGTTTAAAATTTGTAGATGTTGTTGAATTTCTTTAAATTGTTCTAAAAAGTTTGCTTTGGTTTCTTTGAGTAACGCTAATCGTTGGGGAATAGTTTCATCCCCTTGTTCACGCAAAAAAATATAGTTTTTCAAATCAGCAATACTCATACCAGTTCCTTTTAAATGATTCAAAAAACGTAACCAATCAATGTCATCTTTTGTATAGTATCGATGACCATTTGATGCACGATTTGGTTTGATTAAGTGCTCATGTTCATAGTAGCGAAGAGTAGATGTTGGTAAGCCAGTTAGTTGACTAAATTCACCAATATTATAATGTTTGTCAATAGTCATTTGCAAAACTCCTTATAGTTGACTTTAATAATTATTATACAGATTTATTTGATTTTGAAATAATTATAAAGTTTATTGACTTAAAGTGAACTTTAGGTATTAGACTTATGGTGTCATATGAAATTTAGATTGGGGGTTATTTTCATGGCAAAGAAACAAACAGCTGGTCAAGAGCAATTAGGTGAGTTTGCACCTCAATTTGCACATCTTAATGATGACGTATTATTTGGTGAAGTATGGAGTAAAGAAGATGAGTTAAGTGCCCATGATCGTTCATTAGTGACGATTGCTGCATTAATTGCAATGGGAAACACTGAACAATTAGCGACGCACCTACAGATTGGTAAAAATAATGGTATTACACATGAAGAGATAGCTGCCGAAATTACACATCTTGCTTTTTATGTCGGTTGGCCAAAAGCATGGTCTGCATTTAATCGTGCTAAAGACATTTGGCATGTAACAGATTAACTGTTAGGGGGATAATAAAATGACTAAAGAAATTGAACAACCTGGGGTATTTGATACTGGACCTACGAATGATGCTTTTTCACAATATTTTATCGGTCAAAGTTATAATAATTCATTGGTAACACCAGGTGATGACGTGAGTGTGCCAGTTGGTAATGTTACTTTTGAACCAGGTTGTCGTAATAATTGGCATATTCATCATGATGGAAGTCAAATATTATTAGTGACGGGTGGTCAAGGATGGTATCAAGAAGCAGGGAAATCAGCACAATTACTAAATCCAGGAGATGTTGTGATTGCCCATGATGGGATTAAGCATTGGCATGGGGCAACTAAGAATCCATGGTTTAGTCACTTAGCGATTACAACCGGTGATTCTGAGTGGTTAGAATCGGTAACGGATGACGAATATAATCAATTAACAAACTAAAGTGAGGTTAACGATGACAGTTTAACAGAGACGTATACATTAGCAAATGGAGTTAAAATACCTAAGTTAGGTTTTGGTACATGGCTAGTTGATAATGATCAAGTTAAAGAACCAGTGAAGGCAGCTCTTGATGCGGGTTATCGACATATTGATACAGCTGAAACATATGGTAACGAGAAAGGTGTTGGTGAGGGACTTCGTGAATCATCAGTACCTCGTGAGGATATCTTCGTGACAACGAAATTAGCTGCAGAAATCAAAAACTACAATGAAGCTAAAAGGACCATTGATCAATCATTGCAGGACTTAGGTTTGGATTATTTGGATATGATGATTATTCGTGCACCACAACCTTGGGATGATTTTCGTAATGGTGAACATTATTTTGCGGGTAATTTGGCCGCATGGCAAGCTTTAGAAGAAGCCTATGATGCTGGTAAAATTAGAGCAATTGGTGTTTCAAACTTTGAACAAGCGGATGTAGATAATATTGTGAAAAATGGCCGCATTAAGCCAATGGTAAATCAAGTATTAACACATGTTTCAAATACACCATTTGATTTAATTAAATATTGTCAGCAAAATGATATTTTGGTAGAGGCTTATTCACCAGTAGCTCATGGTGCTATTTTAAATAAGCCCGAATTAACAAAAATGGCTGATAAATACCAAGTGGGTGTGGCTCAATTATGTATACAATATTGTTTACAATTAGGGTTATTACCACTACCTAAGTCAGTGACACCAAGCCATATCATTGATAATACAAAATTGGACTTTGAAATTAGTTTTGAAGATATGCAGATATTAAAGCAAGCTAATCAAATTGACAGTTATGGGGATGCAAATGCCTTCCCAGTTTTTGATAAAACAAATAAACAATAGCGTCATTTTTAAATACAATAAACAAGGCACCACTGAAAACTAAAAAGTTAAGTGGTGCCTTGTTTATGCATTTAGTCAATATAAATTAATTTTATAGCTGTGAGTTTTTGGAAGTTTCTAGCATACGCACATAAACTATTAAGCTTACTAGAATGGCAAAAGAAACGTAAAAGAAGAAGATATTCTCGTGACCAATACTTTTGGTCCATAGTGCAATATATTCAACAGTACCACCGAAAATGGCAACAGTTAATCCATATGGTAATCCAACTCCTAATGCTCTGATTTCAGTTGGAAACATTTCTGCTTTAACAATGGCGTTAATTGATGTGTAGCCACTAACAATTAATAAACCGGCTAGCATAAGCAAAAAGACCATAACTGGACTTGAAACGTATTTTAACCCAATAAAAATTGGGACTGTTAACAGTGTTCCCATAATACCAAACCAATATAGGAGGGGTTTACGACCGATTTTATCTGAGATAGTGCCAAATAGTGGTTGAATAGCCATAAAGATGAATAGCGCAACGAAATTAATTGTCGTAACAATTTGATTTGGTAATCCTAGCGTATTGATCATATATTTTTGCATGTAAGTAGTATACGTGTAAAAAGCAATGGTACCCCCGAATGTCAAACCAATAACAGTAAATACTGGACCAGGATATTGCATTAATTTTTGGAATGAACCACGTGATTCTTTGCTATCTTCTTGGTTGGCATTTTCAAATTGTTGTGTTTCATCCATTGATAGTCGCAGATACATAACTAAAATTGCGCCTAATGCCCCAATCACAAAAGGAATACGCCACCCCCACGTTTGAAGTTGTGATTCACTAAGAAAGAATTGTAACACTCCTTGAATTGCCAGAGCGGCGAGTTGACCACTAATTAGAGTCACATATTGAAAAGAAGCATAGTAACCTCTTCGTTCTGGTGATGCCATTTCTGATAAATAAGTAGCAGAAATACCATATTCACCACCTAGTGAGAGTCCTTGAATCATTCGGACTAGCACCAAGCCGATGGGGGCAAAGATACCAATTGTGTTATAATTTGGAATCACAGCAATAATTAATGAGCAAGTAGCCATAATCGTAACTGATACAGATAAGGCGGCGCGACGACCACGAATGTCAGCGAACTTTCCCATGATGAAACTTCCTAATGGCCGCATTAAGAAGCCAACCGCAAAAACACCAGCTGCACTTAGGAGTTCTGCTGTCTGATTTGTACTTGGAAAAAAGGATGGGGCGAAGTAAACAGTGAATGATGCATAGATATACCAATCGAACCATTCAATCATGTTGCCTAGAGAACCCTTGATAATGTTAGCAGTAATTTGCCGTTCGTTAAAGTTTTGCATATCTGGCTACCTTCTTTCTTGTACAAATATTTTGTTTTTAATAATAGTCACATATAACTTCTCTGTCAATTGATTTATCAGCATTTATAAATATCACTTAATTTTAATTTATTCGGAAAATTTTAAACTATAAAAAAGCGACAGTTAAATGATATGTTAACTGCCGAAACTTATTTTATTTTTATAGCCTTTATATGGCAATGATTTTAGGATAGGGGTCGATTTATACCAAAGTTTTCTCTATGACCAAAATCATCATTAATCATTAATTTGGTAACAAAATCAGCAATACTATTAATGGCAACATCATGGCCACCAAATGGTTGACTTTTGGTGGTTGTTTCATAATTCTCGTCACCATGATCAAACCAACCTGGCCTAACGATAGTGTAGTCTAAAGTTGAATTTTCAATTAAATCTGCAGCTCCACGATAGGTAGACAACATGGGATTAAACTTTAAATTACCATGTATACCAATTTCGGCTGGTATTTCATTATAGATGCCCATCGAAGCGATAAAAATAATTCGTTGTAAATTAAGCTTAGATATGGCATTGATGATATTTTTAATAAGACTTGGTAAATTACCACTCAAAGAGACAAAAATAATATCTTGATTAGTCATTGCTTGCATCAAATCCGCTTAATTGTTAACATCAGCAGCTAATGGTTGTTTCACGTTCGGGTATTGTTTTGATATGATCAGCACTTCTAGCAAATAAAGTCAGATGAAAATCAGTATTTTGTAATAGTTTTTGTCGGGTTGCTTTGCCAACAGTACCAGTTGCACCAATAATTAATATATTTTTCATGTTAATTTTTCTCCTATATTTGTCAGGTTAAGTTTCATGCTTATCAAAGGGGCGTAAACTTTGTTCCGCTTTTAATAAATGGTTTTGATAACTACTAATTTTATAATCAAGTCTTTTTTTAGATTGGAATAATTCATCGATTTTATTGGCTAATTTGTTGCTCTGCTCTTGCAATAGACTGATACGAGCGTTAATGGATTTATCTCCTAAACTAAATAATTTAATGTATTCAATTAATGATTCAATCGAAACACCTGCATTACGCATTGATCGACTAAATGATAGCCACTTTAAATCTTCTTCATCAAAATTACGAATACCATTTTCATTTCGTTTAATCGGTGGCACAATGCCGATTCTTTCATAATAGCGAATTGTATCGGCAGAAATGCCGCTAATTTGACTTGCTTCTTTAATATTCAAATGTTTTCTCCTAACATTTATGATTATCGTCATTTTATACCTTTGAGTTAACTTTAACACAAGCTATAAAAGTGTTAATTGTGCTGTTATATATAATAATTTAGCAATTGTTATAGGATAAATTATTGTACAATAGCATTGTTTATTTATATTGTTTCGAAGGAGATTATAGACTGATGTTGAAAAATGAAATACCTCAAAACCCTTTAAAACAGGCGTTTACGTTAAAAAACATCGTTATACTTATTATTGGATTAATTTTTATGGCAGCGGGTGTAGCATTATCAAAAATAGCCGAATTGGGGACATCCCCAATTGCAAGTATCCCTAACGTTTTAAGCTTTATTTTCCCAATATCCATTGGCACGTGGACAATTATATTTATGTTTTTAATTGTTGCGATTGAGCCTATTTTTTTGAAAGAAAAATTTTCTTGGATCAATATTTTACAAGTTATTCCTGGCTGCTTATTCGGTTTCTTTATAAATTTTTTTATGTTTGTCTTTTCTTTTATTAAGCCAGATAATTATCTATTTAAATTATTATTAACATTGCTCAGTGTTATTATTTTAGCTTTTGGTGTTTTTTGTGAGGTTTCATCTCATTCAATTATTTTACCAGGAGAAGGGTTAGCAAAGGCAATTGCTATTGGGACTAAAAAGTCATTTCCCGTTACTAAAATCTGGGTTGATGTGAGCATGGTTATTATAGCTTTAATAATTTCTCTACTAGTATTTCATTCTCTGATTGGTATTCGTGAAGGTACTATTTTATCGGCTTTATTGGTTGGTAAAATTGTTTCGTTGTATAAACAAATTTTTTCAAAATAAATCGCATGTCTCAAAGGTGGTTACTTTTGAGACTTTTATTATGTCGTAAAAACTATCATTTTACCCCAATCTTATGTCCATTTTAACAAAATTCGTTAGCTTTCCTTACATGTTAATTATAAAACATCCAATCTTATTCTAATCGAAAACTAATTTATGCTCAAAGAATCGTAAAACAAAAATTCAAAATAGCACAATTTTGATAGATACTAAAATATGGCTGAAAAAAATTAAATATTTTTTGACAATTCTATATGAATAATTATTATATTGTTTTTAATTTATTTTAAATGATTTAATAGGGTACTATAATATAGTAAACGTTTTCATATCCAAACTAAAACACGAACTTTAATTGAATTTAATTGAATAAAATTCACTTTTAGTTTTACAAAATATTTTTATGGTGGTAAACTCATTAAAATTCAATTAGAAAAGGAGAAAGGGTATGTCATCATTATTTCGAAAGAAAGACGTTAACGAGCTGACTAAAAATGCCTCCCCGTTAAAGAGAACGTTACGTACTTGGGATTTAACCTTCTTAGGAATTGGGGCGATCATCGGTACTGGAATTTTTGTTCTAACTGGTAAAGGAGCGTTAACAGCTGGGCCGGCTTTGTCGGTTTCATTT
Source organism: Weissella sp. ESL1139 (assembly GCF_058506735.1). NCBI lineage: Bacteria > Bacillati > Bacillota > Bacilli > Lactobacillales > Lactobacillaceae > Weissella > Weissella sp. ESL1139. The sequence goes on along the minus strand of NZ_CP196375.1, from coordinate 908,505 downwards.
TTGATAGCTGCTATCTGTTGTGGGTTTGCTGGTTTGTGTTACGCTGAATTCGCATCAATGGCTCCAGTTGCTGGATCTGCTTATACGTATTCATATATCGCATTTGGTGAAATTATTGCGTTTATCATGGGGTGGGATTTAATTCTTGAATACGCCTTAGGTGCGGCAACAGTTTCCGTTGGTTGGTCTGGTTATTTTGTTAATTTGCTTGATAATATGGGGATTCATATACCGACAGCGCTGACAGCTGCTGCTGGAACGACACCTGGTGTTACCACGTACTTTAACTTACCAGCCTTTGTCATTGTATTAGTTATTACTTGGATTATCTCAATTGGTATTACACAAACCAAGCGTGTTAACGATACGATGGTAATCATTAAATTAGCTGTTATCATCTTGTTCATTGTTTGCACGGTTTGGTTTATCAAGCCAGGAAATTGGCATCCATTTAGTCCATTTGGTTTGTATTCTCACACGGATGGGGTTGCAACTGGTATTATTCCAGCTGCTTCCATTGTTTTCTTCTCGTTTATTGGGTTTGATTCCGTTTCATCAAGTGCTGAGGAAACCATAAATCCTAGTAAAACATTGCCAAGAGGAATTTTGTATTCTTTGGTAATTTCTACAGTGCTTTACATTCTCATGACTTTGATTATGACTGGTGTTGTTAAGTATAATGTGTTTGAGAATTATTTGAACGCACCAATCCTAGCTGTTTTAGCAAAGACTGGTCAAACTTGGCTATCAGTGATTGTTAGTTTAGGAGCCATCTTTGGTATGACAACAGTTATTTTGGTTCAACTTTATGGACAATCACGTATTAGTTATTCAATGTCTCGTGATGGTTTGTTCCCAGAATTCTTTGGTCATGTTGATGAAAAGCACCAAACACCATTTAAGGGAACTTGGTTCTTTGGCATTATTACCGCTCTAGCAGGTGGCTTTATTAACTTAAATATTTTGTCAGAATTGGTTAATATTGGAACCTTAACTGCCTTTATTTTAGTATCAGCTGGTGTCATGATTATGCGTCGTACTAAGCCTGATTTGCACCGTGGTTTCAAGGCGCCTTGGGTACCATTTACACCATTGATTGCTATTGCCTTCTGTATTGTTTTGATTGCCGGTTTGAATTGGGAGACATGGTTACGTTTCTTAGTTTGGTTAGCAATCGGATTAGTTATATACTTTAGTTATGGTAAGCGTCATGCTGATCTAAAATTCTAAAAAAGGAGTATCGTTATGACCTATAAACATATCTTAGTTGGTGTAGATGGTTCTGAACAAGCTGATCGTGCATTTGAAGTTGCCTTTTTATTAGCAAAAAATTTGAGCGCAGATTTACATGTTGCTTGGGTAATTAACCGTGATCGTGGTATGGATTCATCATTTGGTGTTAGCGAGGATTTTTATCAAGATTTAGCAAAGCAAGCGCACGAAAAAGTCGTTGTATATCTAGATAAAGCAGCTAATGAAGACGAAGAAGTTGATGTCTTTGCAGATACCATTATCGGTAATGTCAAAACTAGTTTAGCTAAGACTTTACCAGAAGAATTAGAGAGTGACTTGATTGTGGTTGGTAGTACGGGTGCTAATGCAGTTGAAAAAATGCTACAGGGATCACATACTAGTTATATTGTTGGGCATTCAGAAGTTGATGTCTTAGTTGTTAAATAATTGGCGTAGTAGGAAAGAATATGGGCAATTCTTTAATCCTTTTCTATAATTGTAATTGTCATAAATAAAAAATCGTCGAGATAAAGATAACGGTCTTTGTCTCGACGATTTTGTACTTTATAGGTCTTTAACATTTATCGTTTTGATGAAAGTAAAACCAGTATTTGATGAATAGGTGAATTTTAGAATACAACAATTATGGAAGTTTGTGACTCGTTCTTGTATTTCTTCATACGGTAACCATTTTTGTAAAAACATAAAACAAGCTCCACCATGACTAACCGCGAGGACACGATTATGATCAGGCTTTTCCATAATTTTAGTTAGTGTGCGGTTCATTCTTTTCTGTACTTGTAAATCTGATTCACCACCAAATTGTAGGAAAAAATCACCATATGAATGGCGTTCAGAATCATCTTGTGGGTTTAGTTGTTCACTTTGACCTTCAAACACACCAAAATTCCATTCTTTTATACCTTTGACTCTGGTATATGGTTGTGAAACAATATTTTCAAGCGTATCTGAGGCACGTTCTTGGGTAGACGCATACGCATGATCAAATTTTAAATCATGTTCTTTAAAATAACGGCCAACTTCTTTGGCATCGTTAATACCTTGCTGAGTGAGTGGTGAATCGCTAGCACCTTGAATGCGATGTAATTGATTAAATAATGTCTGACCATGTCGCATTAAATAGAGTTCTTTCATGGTTAATCACCCTCCTATAATATTGATAGCTCTGTTTTGATTTTAATATAGCTTAGGTCAAGGTTATTGTAAAATAATATTTATAAATGACTAAAACGAAACATTTAACATGTATCACAATTCTTTTTATAATAGAAGGTGAAGTACAGAAGTATTTTATCAACTAAAAAGGGAGTTTAAGAAAATGGCAAAGCAATGGACAAAAGATCAATTAGCAAAGTTTTCAACAGCAGATGATATGCATGTTTCACCTTTTTACAGTGATGGAAAAACTTACGGTACGCCAACTTGGATTTGGTCAGTAGTAGTAGATGGTAATTTGTATAGTCGTGCCTACAATGGTAAGAATTCCCGTTGGTATCAATCAGCTATTACTCAAAATGCTGGTAAAATTAAATTAGCTGGTGAGAAATTTGAAGCAGTTTTTGAAAGCGCTGCTGGTGATTCAGAATTAGATAAAAAAGTTAGCGAAGCTTATCAAACAAAGTATGCGGATAGTCCATATCTAGCACCTATGTTAGAGTCAGGGCCGGTTAGCGCAACAGTTAAAATTTCACCTCGTTAAGTTATATAAGTTTGCGAAAATGCAATAACTACGAGTTTGAAAGAATAGGATAGGAGGAATTGTAATGACAGAATTAAATAAACCTCAAATTGCGTTAGGAACTTGGTCTTGGGGAATCGGTGGTAACGGTGGCGATCAGGTCTTTGGTAATAATTTAGACGAAGCGGCTTTAAAGCCAGTAGTTAAAGAAGCCATGGCCAAAGGATTTAATCTATGGGATACAGCTTATGCTTATGGTGTTGGTAATTCTGAGCAGATTTTAGGAAATTTGTTGGCAGATTATCCTCGTGATCAGTACTTACTATCAACAAAATTTACACCACAATTGGAAAATGGAGGTGAGCATCCAGCAGAAGATATGTTAGCAGGTAGTCTTGAACGTTTGCATACAAACTACGTCGATATGTATTGGATTCATAATCCAGCTGATGTTGAAAAGTGGACACCCGTTTTAATTCCATTAGTGAAAAGTGGTAAGGTCAAGCATGTTGGTGTTTCTAACTATAACCTAGAACAAATTAAACGTGCCCAAGAAATACTAGGTGCTGAAGGCATTAAATTAGATGCTGTGCAAAACCATTATAGTTTGTTGTATCGTTCTTCTGAAGACGCAGGTATTTTAAAGTATTGTCAGGATAATGATATTACCTTTTTCTCATACATGGTGTTGGAGCAAGGTGCTTTAACTGGTAAGTACAATACAGAAAATCCATTGCCAGAAGGTAGTGATCGTGCTACCAGTTATAACAAGTTTTTACCACAAATCGAACAATTAACAAATGTTATGCGTGAAATTGGTGATAAACAACAACTTTCAATTGCTGAAGTAGCAACGATTTGGGCGATTCAAAAGGGAACATTGCCAATTGTTGGTGTTACTAAAGCAAAGTATATTGAATCTGAGGAAAGAGCGGCTACACATAAATTGTCAGTCGAAGAGATGGAGCAGTTAGAAGAGGCAGCTCGTAAGGTAGATGTTGATACGCAAGCTGGCTGGGAAAATGCGATGGTTTAATCCTTAGTTAGTATAATTAAATATTTTACATTTTAACTCCGTGTGATCAGCACGGAGTTTTTAATTCACGTTAAAATTTAAGTTTATTAAGATTAAGTTTTCAAAAATTTCTTTGCTATAATCCTATTTAGAGTTCATTTGTTTAGAACAATCACTAAACTAAATAAGGAAAGAAATATGGCACGTAAAAATAAGATAATGCTTATAGCTATTTTGTTAGTAGTTTTAATTGGTCTGGTAGGTATTATTTTCAGTAAAAATAATACTAAAGATGCACAAAGGTCATATAAAATAGGCACGGTTAAGACAGGGGCACCGTTTGTTATTACTGGGAAGATTCAAGCAACGAAGCAACAAAAAATAGCATTACCAACAGGTAAAGTTAAACAAGTGTTTGTCGAGAATGGGGCACATGTTAACGAAGGTCAACAATTGATAACGATGCACAGTGAAGAAACGCAACATCGTATTGATGATATTAATCGAGATATTAGCAAACAGCAACAAAAAGTGGTCATTGCTAAACACGAGTTAGATGATCTAAAAAAGCAGCTAGATAGTGATAATTTGGAAACGAAACAACAATTAAATGTAGCTCAAACAAACTATGATGATTTAAATGCAAATTTAGTAGCATCACGAATAAAACAACAACGATTACAAAGTAAATTACATGTGAGTGTCGTTGCGCCTTTTGCTGGTACCTTGAAAGTTACTTATGGGAACAACGGTAAACCAGCATTGAGGGTGTATTCAAATAATTTAAAATTTACGGCTCAAGTTTCAGAATATGACTATTCACGAGTACAACATAATACCGAACTAAACGTGACTGCATTAGCATCTCATGAAAAGTGCAAAACTAATATTGATTTTATTTCAGCTCAACCAGCTTCAGCAAGTAAAGCAAATGAAGCAAAATATGAATTTACAGCACCTAATTAAAGGTAAATTTATAAATGGACAAACAGCTAGGGCAATGGTAAAACAAAATAATCTTGTTATTCCAATGTCTAGCATTCAAAATCAGGGTGTGTTTGTAATTAATAAACAACATCAAGTGTGTTTTAACCGAATTAATGGCAAAAAAGAAAATGGTCATTATAAAGTTGAATCAGGTCTACGGTTGGGCCAACGAATAATTATTAACCCCGATAAAAAATTGTATGATGGAGAAAAGATTAATGTCAATAATTAAGTTAGTTGGCATTAATAAATGCTACCAACAAGGGAATGAGCAAGTATCAATTCTACATGATATTAATTTAGAAATTATGGCCGGAGAATTTGTTACTATAATGGGGCAATCAGGTTCTGGTAAATCAACATTAATTAATGTGATTGGCTTTTTAGATGATGAGTTTGATGGCCATTATTTTTATGATGAATTACCGATTCACAATTACAAACGAAAGAAGTTTGCTGAATTGCGTAATCAGACTGTCGGTTTTATCTTTCAGAATTTTAAATTAATCAATAATTTAACTGTCCAAGAAAATGTTGGTTTACCACTTTTATATGCAGGTGCTAAAAGAAAAAACATCCAAAAACGAGTTGTTGAAGTTTTGCGTCAAGTTGGCCTTGAAGGTATTGAAAAAAAGTTGCCCAAAAATCTTTCCGGTGGTCAACAACAGCGTGTATCTATTGCAAGGGCAATTATTTCTAAACCCAAATTTTTGATTGCAGATGAGCCAACTGGTGCACTTGATAGTAAAACGTCATCAGAAATTATGGCAATATTCAAGATGTTAAATAAAGAAGAGAATACAACAGTTGTTATGGTTACGCATGATGAAAAGATTGGCCAACAAGCGAATCGATTAATTAAAATTTTAGATGGCGAAATAATATCTGATGAAAAGGTGATAAATTCATGATTTTCTGGGAATTAGTGAAAACGGCATGGCAATCATTAAAAACAAATCCTAAAAGGAGTGTTTTAACGATGATTGGCATTATTATTGGTGTTAGTTCAGTTATTACAATCATGGCATTAGGAAATGGTTTAAAAGATAAGATGTTGTCACAATTTAAGTTAACGGCTGATGGTAATACGACCATTGAAATGGATTATTATCCGAACAACGGTGTTAACGTTGATACGCAAGGCTTTGATCAAGTTGACATTAATTTAATTAAGGATAATTTTAAGCAAAGTATTGCAAACATCAAAATTGATCATTCAAATTTAGGCGCACCAATTAATTTGAATGGTAATTTAGGTAATCGTGAGCACTTATTTAGTATTGGTTTGGTTAGAGGTGCTTCTCAAAAATACGAGATTGTTGACGGTAAGAATATATCAATATCTGATAATATGAATGGCCAAACAAAAGCATTACTTGATGCTAATTTAGCCAAAAAGGAATATGGCAATAGTCATAATGCAATAGGGACGAGTATAAATTTATCGAATCAAACATATGAAATTATCGGTACATTTAAACATCCAAAAGATAATCTACTAGATAATAACGTAAATGTGATTCTACCGAAAGTAGTGTTTATGACATCTAATAGTTCTCAAAGTGGGGATTCGTTACAGATAATATTGAAACAGGATGTGAATGTAAAGAAAACTGCAAATAGTATCAAGACATTTCTAAAAAAGAACGGTCAACATCGTCATGAGGGAACATATACTTATGTTGATATTGGTAAAGAACTTAGGAAAATTAAAAAAATGTTTAATGCACTAACCTATTTTGTTAGTGCAATTGCGGCCATTTCGTTATTCATAGCTGGTATTGGCGTTATGAACATGATGTATATTTCGGTATCAGAGCGAACACAAGAAATTGGTGTCCGACTGGCCATAGGTGGGAAACCAGCCAATATTATGACGCAATTCCTATTAGAAGCTATCACATTGACTTTAGCAGGTGGTTTAATAGGTTTTATATTAGGTTGGAGTATTGTTAAGTTATTGGTAGTTGTTTTGCCATTTCATCCGGTTGTTTCTGTTGGCTCATTTATATTAGCTGTTGGTATTTCTTCAAGTGTTGGTATTGTCTTTGGAATTTTACCTGCTCGACTAGCTGCACAGAAGAATTTAATTGATACGCTAAGATAGTAGCAAATTGACTATGTAAGACTCTTTAAAGACAACGATTATATTGAGAATGCAACTCTTTGGAATACGTTGATGTGTACATTTTAATAGGCATTTAGAGAGGTTAGAACACATATGTTTTGGCCTCTATTTTTGGAAACAATCTGACTAAAAATCTGTCCCAAATCAGGTACACTAATAACGCTAAAACCCTGTATTATCGGTTGATAAAGCGCTTACATAAAACTATACTGAAACTAGAAAATATTTTATTTGTTAAGGTGTATATTTGTTAAGGAGTAATAGACATGATTAATAAAAAGGTTGGTTGGATTTTAGGTATCGCAGCAGTTGGTGGGGTATGTTTAACGAGCTATGGGCAATCAGTTAATGGTAGTTCAGAAGATAAGTCGCCATTAGTTGTCGCAACTTCTGGAACACTTTATCCAACATCATATCATGATTCAAAGTCAAAGAAATTAACCGGTTATGATGTTGAAATTGTTCGTGCTGTTGCTAAGAAGATGAACCGTAAAGTAGAATTCAAGCAATTAAGTGTGGATGGTCAATTGACGGCTGTTAAGACTGGTAAAGCAGATATGGCAGCCAATGATTTTGGTATTTCCCCAAAGCGTAAGCAAGAGTATACGTTATCAACACCATATAAGCATTCATTTAACAGTATGGTTGTTCGTAAGAAAGATAATTCAGGTATCAATTCTTGGAAGGATCTTAAGGGTAAAAAAGCAGCTGGTGAGTCAGGTACCAGTTACCAACGTTTGGCCAAGCAATTAGGTGCTGAAACTGTTAACTATAATAACGTTTCAAACGATGTATATATGCGTGACGTTAAAAATGGTCGTACCGACTTGATTATGAATGATTATTATCTACAAAAGTTAGCCCTAAAGGCAAGTGATAAGGATCATGAGCTTAAGATTAAGAAGGATATGTACTTTAAGACCAAGGATGATGGATCAGGTGTTGGTATCTTGATGAAGAAAGACAATACTAAATTAGTGAAGAAAGTCAACAAGGCTTTGGCATCACTTAAGAAAGATGGTACTTTGAAGGAGATTTCTGAAAAGTTCTATGGTGCTGACGTCACTAAGAAGCCAAATGTTCACATTTCTAAGAACTTTACAATTAAGGATTAAGGAATGTTGATGGCAATGTCGTTTTTAGATTATCTTTCAATACCAAATTTCTTTGATGCACCAGTCGCTATTTCGGCAATTCCCTCTATTTTGTCAGGGTTTCCAATTTCATTAGGCCTAACGGTAATCAGTTTTGCATTAGCCTTATTTCTGGGTTTACTTTTGACGCTAGCACGACTAGGCAATATTAAATTATTCAGTTGGTTGTCACGTGGGTTCGTTTCATTTATGCGTGGTGTGCCAATGTTGGTAATCTTGTTTGTTATTTACTTTGGCTTTGAAACAGCGGCTTTCCCAGCTGCAGTGATTGCTTTTACATTAGGAAGTAGCGCCTTTGTATCAGAGGTTTTTCGGTCTTCATTTTTAGCAGTCGGTCAAGGTCAGTGGGATGCGGCCTATTCGTTGGGACTACCTTATCGCAAAGTCATTAGTAAAGTTATCTTTCCACAAGTGTTTCGCATTTCGATTCCAGCACTGGGGAATATTTTACTAGATTTGTTTAAAGGAACGTCTTTAGCAGCGATGATTACGGTAAGTGAGATGTTTATGCGTGCTCAGATTGTCGCAGGTGCTGATCAAGATTATATGTCAATTTATATCATGATAGCGGTGTTATACTGGTTCTTCTGTTGGTTGCTAACCATTGCACAAAATATGTTAGAACGACATTTAGCATATTAAAAATTTAATATCAGTGAAGTTTCCAAAAGACTAATAGCAACATTTGAATGTTGTATATCTTTCATACTAGTTTTTGGGAACTTTTTTATTGGCAAATAAGTTGTTCATACAAGAGTATTTATAATAAATTTGTTATAATTTAATTATATTATTACATTACAATTAGAACGATATTTTTATTAAATGATGAATGGATTTTTTAAATTGACAGATTTAACTTTAATAAAAAGGATGTGTTTATTATGAAAAAATATAGCAAATTAAGTATGATTGTTTTGAGCTTTATGACAGTAGGAATGGTAATAGGAACAGGTACAAGTAGTGTTGCCGCTCAGAAAAAATCAGCACTTGCAAATGGGGATGCTGTAACAATTAAAAGTGGTGAATACATTATTCCCGATGATCAAAAAGTTTTATCCAAGGGCAAAGCATATTTAGCTTTGAATTTGCGTATTAAAAATAATGGTCCCAAACATAGTTTGATGAGTAATGACATTAAGCTTAAAGATAAAAGTGGTGAGACTATTAAATCAGTTCATGTTTACGGTAGTGGGGATGATTTCTCGACTATGAATTTGGAAAAACTTGGGAAAAAAGATGTGACGACTGGTTACGTTGTTTTCCCAGTAGCTAAGGACAAAAAGTATACCTTACAAGTCTCTCCAGTTGCATCAGGTTCTAAAAAGATGCCAACGACCAAAGTTAAGGTAAACACTAATAAGTACGAAGATCATACACAAGATTCACAAAAAGCGATGACTAGTTATGTTGATAGTGTTTTCTTAAATAAAACAGATGATAATGGTAACTTTGATAAATTGTTGAATAATAAATTACAAGACGAACAAGTTGCTTATCGAAACGCTGCTCGTGATTTTCTCGAAACACGCGCCTTTAATAATACAATTGCCGATGAGGCAGCAACTAATATGGTTAAACAAATTCAAGATTTAAATAATAAAAAGGGCTCAGTCACATATGATATTAAGACAGCTACACCGACTACGGCAGAAATTACGGTTACACCAACTGTGGTTAAGTTAACTGATTTATCAGCAGTGATAACTGAAGCTCATCGACAAATTGATGAATCAGAAAATGCGAATGGTGATATGTCTTATAGTGATGTTGATCGCGCTGTTAAAGAATCTCTCGTTAAGAAGTTTCCAGAGGTTATAAATGAGATGCCGATTCGTGAAAGTGATAGTCAAGATATTAAGTTGGTCAAAGATGGTAAGAAGTGGACAGTTGATACATCTGAATCAAATTATGCATTTGAACAACTGCAAAAAGATTTTACTGGTAACTTCAATTAGAAAAAAGTTTAGTTGAATAAATATATTGAGCTGCTGAATTCTAACAGAATTTGGTGGTTTTTTAACGTATTTCAAGGAGATAAGTATGCAACAAGTAAGTGGAATTATGCAAATGATTATGTACGCTTGGCCACATATTTTGGCAGGTCTATTAACAGGTGTAATTGTTTGGTTGCTCAGTAACAGCCTGGCTAAATTGCTACAAAAATTAGTTTATAAACGATCCCTTATTATTGAGAATCAATCATTTAAAAGAAGTATGTTGATATTTAGCATAGTCATGTTAGTGCTGTCATTAATTTGCGGTTTTAAGGAAATGGTTTATTTATATTTAAAGTCAGGTAATTATGCTTTGGTATTATTAGTTACTTTAGGTCTTTACGGCTTGTTGTTTATCATACCGTTTTATTCATTAACAATACCATTTGTTTTCAAACAAACTAAACCTTACCGATTTGGTATCATGCGTTGGGTAGCTTTATGTTTCACTGGTATATGGCTATATATGTTAATTAAAGCAGATAATTATATTTACACTGATGGTGCTGGTGTGTCAACTAAACCAATTAATGTTTATTGGAAAGTAACAGTTGAAATTCTGCTAGTCATTAATTTAATGATTCAAACCGGCATGATTGCGGTCTTTAAATTTTTAAATCAAAAATTTCAAATAGGCAAGCAAAATTGATAATGTTATAAAAATAAACGCCATAAGTCAAAATAGATTTATGGCGTTTATTGTCTTATGTAAACCGTTCATGGCTTAAGTTATCAAAATACCCAGCCAAAGTTAGTTTCATATATGGAATTGTATAAAATCCAGCAAGTCCAAAGGTAATCAAAGTGAGTAAAATCCACCAGAAAAAAATTAAATGTATGACAAATACTTCCCAATGATGGCCATTCATCAAACGGCGTGATGGTTCAATTAGTTGGAAGCTGCTTAATGATTGATTTTTAAAACCAACAAATGGTACTAAAATATATTTATATTCTTTCATTATGGTAATGACAGTAAAAGCAATCATCATAAAAACACCCAAGGCTAGTATCAAATGCGCTGATATGGTTGAAGCTGAATATAGAGGATTACCAATTAACAATGAAATACCTAATATTATAAACGTCAATGGTGGCGGTGTTAGAAAACTAACGCTTGAAAAAATGAGCATGACGACTGCTGTCTGTATTAGAATGTCACCAACACCAATAAGGACGAACCAACCAACTAGAAAAAGGCATGAAATGCAAAAATTATGCCATGAACTGAACCAAGTGCTTTGCAGTACTATCCGAAAGTTGGCTTTAAACAAGTTGATAATGCTTTTTTGATTTTAGGTAAGATGTCGTAATTTTATTAAAGATAATAAGAAACTATAATAGCTAGGTGAAAGAATATGAACACTCCGCAAGAATATGAACCATGCACATTCTTGCGGAGTATTTTTATAAATCTATTCATTTCCTAATTTTTTATCTAATTTACGTGAAATAACTAACCCAGTAGATTCCATTCGTGTTTTGTTTTCAACTGTATATTTATCTATGCCACCACTAAACTCCAAAGATTTATCATTGTTGACATAGCCCTCAACATCGATGCCACCCATGGGATTGTGTTCAACGGTTTTATAATTAATAGTGATTTTTGTTATGAAATTATTTTTATCAGATTCGCGTAGCTCATCTTCGATAAGGGTGTGATATTTTTTGACATAATTAATCATTACTTTATGTTGATGATTTTCTGCTTTATCTAGGTAATGATTTATGCCTATTATGCTGCCAATGACTAGGCAAATAATTAGAATGCTGCTGACTAGTATTGTAATTATAATTTTCTTTTTCATGTTTTCCTACCTGTCTTCAAAAGAAAGATTACTAAGGAAATCTGTTAATAATATGTAGACAATTTTAGTAAGAAGATTGATTGACATACTTGATCAAAAAATTTGAATAATCATAATGGACAGACTACCTAAAATTATTTTAGCATTATCTGTGAATGCAATGACAAGATTAGGTTTGTTTTTCATGAAAGGACGGCTTTTCTTAAAGTGGTGGACGAATTTCTAGTTGAAAGAGGTTAATTACCTACGACTGTTATTCATGAACACCAGAAAATAATATAAGTAGAATCAAAGCAAGAAGTGATTATGTTAATTTTATTCGACGATCAGAAAAAATGGCCATATCACCAAAAAATTTAGGAATATGGCCATTTAAGGTGGCGTGAGTGCTTAATTAAACTTATCTTATTCCAATCGTCAACTTGCCGTTTTTTATCTCCTCTGAAAAAGTTTATGATTTTTTGGGTCGCTTTTTATAAACAAATTCAGAAATCATTTGTGAAGTCACGTACCCTAAAGCAATGGCGCCTGTAACCATAGTAACATGGATGGTTTGTGTTAATGCTTCTACAGGCTGTTGATTAACAAATGACGTTAAGGCTTGATAGGCACTAGCACCAGGAACTAAGGGTACTAAGCCAGGAATACTGAAAATAGTACTAGGTGCTTTTTTACGAATAGAAAAAACAATACCACCTAATCCAACGACAAGGGCACCTATAAAATTACCAAGAATTGAACCATCACCTAGTTTAAAAATTACCCAGTAAGTGATCCAGCCTAAACCACCAAGTAAACTAGCATCATTTAACATTTTTGGAGGTACGTTGATGAATAGTCCAAAAGTGAAAGTGCCTAGATAACTAAAGATAAATTGAATTATAAAATGAAAAAATGTCATACTTTGTTACCTCTAAAAGTTAATATATAGTCTATGCATAGCGTAGGACGACACCAATTCCAAACGCAATGGCGCTAATTATAATTAGTGACTCAATCATGCGTTCGATACCCGACAGTAGGTTTCCCTCAAATATGTCGCGTAGTGCAGTTGTCATCGGCACACCAGGTACTAATGGCATAATCGCACCAATAATAATATTGGATATGCTAATACCAAGGTGTAGATGGACACCTGTTAGAACAGTTATACCAACGGCTAAAGCACCTAAAAATTCACTCATAAAACGAATTCTAACGTGTTCACTGACAAACCAAGCGACAATGTAACCTAATGCACCAGCGATAAATGTGATTGGTAAATCAAACCAATCATATTTTTGTGTAAATGTAATCATCAAAAAAGCACTTTCTAAACCAGCACCTAATGTTTGTAGCCATAGGGGATACAGGCTTTTTGATTTATTAAGTTCAAGCAGACGTTGATTTAGTTCATTAATGTCAATCACGTTTTCAGAATATTGACGGGATAGATGATTAATAACATGAATTTTATTCATATTGATACCACGCTTAGCGACTTGAACAAAACGAGTTGCTGATGAATCATCTTGTAGGTTGACTAGCACACCAGTTAAACTAGTGAATGCTTCGGTTTCGACTACTGAATTATGATTAATAATATGTTTAATCGTGTCTTCAACACGCCACATTTCTGCGCCTGATTCAATCAACATTTGTCCTGCCAAAGCACCAACATCGATGACTTTACTTATTGATGTCATAGTTTATTCATTGGTTGCAGGTTAAAAAATTTAACTGCTGACCATCCTTTCTAGTCAATTTAATTACTATCAAGTTTATATGAAATTTCTTAAAAGTGACAAGTACATAATAAAATTGTTTGGTTAGCAAAATGAGAAAAAGTGCATAATACTTTGAAACTGCTCAAGACTTTTATATTCGTATAGCAAGATGTTAAGTTTGCCATAAACTAATTGTCGTAATTTACCTTAAGTAAAGTACAGAAAAATTTATTGGGGGAATTTGAGATGCGAGAAGAACAAAAGTTATCAATTTTAAAAGACATTATTGCAATTCAATCTGTGAATGATTATGAAAAAGATGTTGCAGTTTATTTGAAAAAATTGTTTGATGAAGCAGGTATTAAAAATAAAATTTTACCTTTAGGTGATTCGAACACACGTGCTAATTTCGTCGCTGAACTTGGAACAGGTAAGCCAGTACTGGCAATTTCTGGTCATATGGATGTTGTTGCGGTTGATGCTGATCATTGGGATACAAATCCATTTACGTTAACAGAAAAGGATGGCAATCTTTATGGACGTGGTGCAACGGATATGAAAGCTGGTTTGGCAGCAATGGTAATTGCTATGCTGGAATTAAAAGAAAGTGATGCAAAAATTCCTGGCACAATTCGGTTGCTAGCTACTGCTGGTGAAGAGGTTGGTATGCCTGGCGCAAAATCGCTTAAAGATCAAGGATATATGAATAATGTTGATGCTTTGTTGATTGCAGAACCATCAGGCAGTTACCGTGTTATTTATGCAAATAAAGGTGAGTTGAATGTTGTTGTAAAATCAGCCGGAAAAGCTGCTCATAGTTCAATGCCGTATCTTGGTAATAATGCTGTAGAACATTTGATTAATGTTTTGCAAAAAATTAAGTCAGGTATCAAAACTGTAACAGCAGACGTTAAGGATGATGTGCTTGGTGATACGGTTATTAATATTGATACAATTACGGGTGGTAATCAGGTTAACGCGATTCCGTCTTTTGCTCAAGCTGACATTAATATTCGGACAATTCCAGAGTTTGATAATGCTAAGCTCTGGGAAAAGTTGCAAGACATTGTTAAAACATATAATGATTCAGGGACAGGTGATATCTCCGTTACAGTAGGTATGGATGTTACAGCTATTAGTGGTAACAGTGATTCTAAGCTGATGAAGGATATTCAACGTATAGCAGCACCGTTTGTTTCTAATGACAAAATGTCTGATGATGAAATAAAGGAATTGGTTGCAGAGACTAAGGCAGTAGGAATTGAAGAATACAAATCTGGTGATATTATTGCTGAAGGGGTTCCTGGTGGAACTGATGCCAGTCAATTAATCATTGACCAACCAATAGGATTTGATTTTGTAATGTATGGGCCAGGAAATAATACGCCACATCAAGATAATGAATTTGTGCCAAAGTCACAATACTTGGATTTTATTGAAATTTATAAGCAGTTATTTACGGAGTTTGGTAAGTAGCATAGAAAAAATAATGCTATATATAATAACTAGTTAATCAATATAAAAAGCGCCTCAAACACTGATAATATCGTGTTTTAGGTATTCTTTTATGATACAATAATGATTAAGCATGCTATTATATTAGCTAATAATTAACGAATTGAGGAACTGTCCATTGAAGAATTAATATCACAAGAAAAATATTAGGCCACTTTATTTATGTATAGGGGTGGTTTGTGAACTTTTTTGGTGATATGTATTTTTTGGGACGGTTTTTTTGCGCCCATTTTTATCACTTAAAGTCGTTAAGTGAGGTCATTAATATGGGAAATATCAAAATAAAAAATGTTACTTTTGGTTTTGAAAATCAGCCAAGTTATTTATTTGATAACGTCAATTTAATATTGGATACCACGTGGAAACTAGGATTAATTGGGCGTAATGGTCGCGGGAAAACTACTTTATTAAAGTTAATAATGGGTAAATATACCTATCAAGGAACAATTTTATCACAGGAAAAGTTTGATTATTTTCCGATAACTATTCAAGATAGTCAGCAATTAACTTATAATGCCATTACTGAAACTGGTGAAGTTGAATTATGGCGGGTTGAAAAAGAATTACAATTACTGCAAGTTAATGAAGATATTTTGTAGCGACCGTTTGCCAGTTTATCTGGCGGGGAACAAACTAAAGTGCTTTTAGCTTTGCTATTTAGTCGTGAAGGTAATATTCCGTTAATTGATGAGCCAACAAATCATCTGGATCAAAAAGCACGTCATCAAGTTGCTGAATATTTAAAAGCAAAGAAACAAGGTTTTATCTTGGTTAGTCATGATCGTGCTTTTGTGGATGCGGTTGTTGATCATATTATCACAATTGAAAAGAAACAATTAGTGCTATATAAAGGCAATTTTTCTGTGTATGAAACGCAGAAAAGTATGCGTGATAATTATGAACAAGTCCAAAATAATAAATTACAGCATGAAATTGGGCGTTTAAGACAGACAGCTGCTGAAAAAGCGGAATGGTCATACGGCCGTGAACATGATAAATACGGTAACCGTCATGTAAAAGGTAGTGGGGCAATTTTTGATACTGGGGCTATTGGGGCACGAGCTGCACGAACCATGAAACGTTCGAAAACCTTAGTTAAACACATGAATCAGAAAATTACAGAAAAAGAAAATTTGTTAAAAGAAATTGAATATGTTGACTCACTAACTCTGAATTATCAAACAACACATCATAAATTAATTTTGACAGCGAAAAATCTGCAATTGGGTTATGATAACCAACCCTTGTTCAAACCATTAACATTTGAATTAAATAGGGGTGACCGCCTAGCTATTGAAGGAGATAATGGGGCGGGTAAGTCATCAATTATTCATCATCTTTTTGGTAATTTTGAAGGACAAATTAGTGGGCAATTAATGATAGCTAACGGCATTAATATCAGTTATGTCCGTCAAAATTATGATGATAATACTGGTACTTTGCAGGATTTTGCATTGCAAAATCATATTACTTATGAAGAGTTATTACATAATTTGCATAAACTAGGATTACCAAGACAGGTTTTTAGTACGCGTATTGAAGATATGAGTATGGGTCAAAAGAAACGTGTTGAATTAGCTAAATCGTTAGCAACCCCAGCAGCATTATTCATTTGGGATGAGCCGTTAAATTATCTAGATATTTTTAATCAAGAACAATTAGAAGAAGTGATTCAATTGATTAAACCGACGATGTTAATTGTTGAACACAATGAAACATTTTTGGAAAATGTTGCTACACAAAGGGTGTGGTTAGAACCAACTAATCCTAGTGATTAATCCATTAATTACTAAGTGGCTATGTTAAATTAGTAGAAATTAGTTTTAAAAATTATTAATGTTACAGGTTAAAGGCGGTGGCCGACTTTCCATTAGGAAGAAGATGATGCCTATGAATGTCATTCATGGACACCAGAATCTAACGAAAGGAGGATCAGCCAAAAAATGTCTGTTCACGACGCAATGTATATTTAGTGATATTGTTCGCGAGCTTTTTGTTAGCGTTGTTGACATATATCGACAACTATAACAAGAAGTAAGACATAATAAAAACCGCCCCTTACTTTGACGAGTTTGGCGGTTTAAATAAATTATTTAAGTCAGTCACCGTTGAAGTAACCTGGGCCTCGTGTTGGAAGCACAGGGCTTTTCGTTTACAAATAAGTTATACCATAGCTATGAAAAATCCCCAAATTTTAGCCTTAGTGTTTGAATACCAAGTGACAAGCGCCTCTTAATTAGCACATAGGATTTTTTATTATTAAGATGGCAAAACTTTTAAAATATTGTTAGCTAAATTTCTATATTAGAAAAATCAAAGACAAATGCCAATTCGTTGGTTGCTAAATAATCATTTAAATAACGATGGCTCCTATACTGTATTTACGCACAATTTTTATTCGTGTGATAACATCACTATAGGAGCTTATTTTAGATGCAAATAAGTGGCATAAACTTGATCATGCAATCTTTCAATCCGATATTGATAATGGTTTATATGGTCTGGGACATAATTCTTTTACCGTTGCAGAAGATGATAAAACTGATTTGTTAGTATATCACGTACGTAATTACTTAGATATAAAAGGGAATCCATTATATGATTCAAATCGTCATACACTGGTGCAACCATTTACTTGGGGTGACAAAGGATTTCCAGTATTTGGCAAACCAACCCCATTTAATGTTGATTAATTTCTCTTTAATAAAAAGAAGGTATAGATTATGGATCAAACGCAAAATACATCAAAAAAGCATTTTTGGAGTTTTTTGGGCACTGGTGTCAGTTATTGAATCTTATGTTGAACGTGCAAGTTTAGCTAATGGCTTTGAGTATGGTCATGCCCGTATGGGAGGTTCAATTGGAGGTGCATTAGCATCATTCGTTGCTGGCTTGGTGTTTGTTAAAAATTCATTCTTGGTTTTCTGGATATGTTTACTTGCTGGGATCATTTTAACTTGTCTGGTAATTTTTGGTGATCGTATTAACTTTGCTAATAAAGATGCAGTAGAAGGCGCAAGTTCAGCACCTTTAAATGTTAAAATAATTTTATCCATTTTTAAAATTAAAAATTTCTTGATTTTAAGTATTTTCTTTATGGGAACATCAGCTATTTACGATGTGTTTGATCAGCAGTTCCCAGTATTTTATCAAACATTCTTTACTAGTGCTGCTGCTGGAACTGTGGCATATAGTCGTTTGCTTACAATACAAATTGCTTTAGAAGCCTTATTAATGATTCCAATGCCATGGATCATTAATAAAATTGGTGCTAAGAATGGACTGATTGCTTATGATGTTCTAACTTTCTTACGGATTACATTGAGTGCAATTGCACCTAATTTCTGGTTCTTAACATTTGTTCGTCTGCTTGCATCATTTGAGATGCCACTTGAAGTACATTGCTGGCGCATTTGATTTAAGATTGTATGCCACGATTTACTCCTTGGCATTTAATTTTGCAAAACAAATATCGGTGTTTATTTTCTCGACAATTGCAGGTGATTTGTATGATAGTGTAAGGCTTCTATACGACATATTTCGGCTTAGCTGCATTAGTCGCTTGTGTGACACTTATTACGGTGTTTATATTGAAGAAAGAGAAACCAGCTCAGGAGGGAGAATTCGCGGAGTGATCATCGCACGGATAATTTGGCTAATAAAAAACGATCGACATCTGGTAACGGATTTCGATCGTTTTTGTGTTTAGAAATTGTTAAATAAGAACGCCTTTTGACTGATTTAAAAGTTGCTTCCCTTTAGCATAATTGTCATCGCGCTCACTTTGTGGCATCATACTTCCCCCGGTTGCCCAAACGATATGAGTTGCATTGGCTGTATTGAATGCGGGTATATTTTTAATAGTTGGTGCAATACCTGTAAAACCGGCAGCCGCTGAAGGTTCAACAGTGATATGCTGTGTATCTTCTAATTGTGTGACATATCGATAAATATCATTGTCAGGGAAGGTGACGCTACCAAATAGCAATGTCCGCATGACCTTACCAGCAACGCGTGATGGACGGCCAACTGCCAGACCATCGGCAGCGGTTAAACCATCTAGACCGATGTCATAGACTGAAATCTGGTCATTTAATTTTGTCATCATACCAAGGGTGACAGAAGGAACATGTGTTGGTTCACAGAAGATGGCGTGCACATCAGGACCTAAGATTGTTTTTAACCCAAAGGTCACGCCACTTGGACTACCACCAACACCTGCTGGCAGATAAACGATGACCGGATGGTCTGAATCAACTGCAGTGTGCTGATTCTTTAGCTGTTTTTGTAAGCGAACAGCTGCAACAGCATAGCCTAAGAATAAATCGCTTGAACCCTCATCATCTACAAAATGGCTATTTGGATCAAGCGCAGCATCAGCACGTGCTTTCGGGATGACTTCTGAGAAATTCGTGTTGAATTCTTTGACAGTGACACCATTTTCACGTAATTTATCTTTTTTCCATTGACGAGCATCATGTGACATGTAGACGGTTGTTTTAAAGCCGAAAGTGGCAGCAACAATGCCAACGCTTAGTGCAAGATTACCTGTTGAAGCCACGATAACACCGTAATCAGCAAATAACTGGCGATATTCATCAGAAGCTAAAATACGATAATCATCCATGTAAGCTAAGTTACCATGAGTCATTGCGATTTCTTCGGCAAATTTTAGTACTTCATAGATACCCCCGCGAGATTTGATTGAGCCGGAGATTGGTAATTGGCTATCAGCTTTTAGATACAAATGACCAGCAAGCTGATGGTTTTGATGATTCCAAGTTTTTTGCATGTTATTTAATAAAATCAAGGGAGATTCAATCATGCCGTTTGTTTCAGCCGTTTCCGGGAAGACAGTCGCTAAGTAAGGTGCAAAGCGGTCTAGACGAGCAACGGCATCAAAAATATCTGATTTTGAAAAAGGGAGATCAGCCTGCTGAGCATAATCTGGGTTGCGCCAAAAAATTGGCTGTTCATTGATTAAATCTTTGATTTGGGGATGTTTTGTTATCAACGTTTCTAAGTTCATGTTATCAATCCTTTCGCCTTTAAATTATAGCGTTATTATAACGCGAAGAAAGTAGCACGAAACCAATTGTGTTAAGTAATATAACATGAGCGATGTTTATTTATTGCTATATTATTTTCGTGGACTATTGCACACTTAAGGTAAAACTTAATGAGAAATGGAGGCGAGTTATATGGAGTCAGCCCGCCAGATGACACATGTTTCACGGATTGTTGTGAAGATTGGTACGAGTTCTTTGATGCATGCGAACGGTAAATTTGCAGGCAATTGATTAGTTGAGTTATACCCTAGCTGGCTTAGTCAACGAAGGCAAACAAGTGATTTTAGTTAGTTCGGAGCGATTGGCACTGGAATGGGTCAATTGGGTTTGCAAAAGCGACCAGAGCAGATTCAAAAGCAATAAGCTTTAGCTTCCATTGGACAAAGTGAATTAATGACGGTTTATCAGCAACGTTTTGCTGCATATGGTCAAAAAATTAGTCAAGTATTGTTAACGCATGATGTGTTAGATTACCCACAAAGTTGTGAATATGTTCATAAAGCGATGAAACAATTGCTAGAATGGGGAGTCATTCCCGTTGTTAATGAGAATGATACGGTTGCTGTTGATGAATTGGATCATCGAACAACTTTTGGTGATAATGATCAACTGTCTGCAATCGTTGCGATTCATTCTCACGCAGATTTGTTGATTATGTTATCAGATATTGATGGTTTCTATACGAGTAATCCTCATAAAGACCCAGATGAGAAATTAATTAAGGAATTGCATCAAGTGAAAGTTGATTCGCTAAAAAAGCAGGTGGTGCAGGATCAGTGTTCGGTACAGGTGGTATGACGACAAAGTTGAAAGCAGCTGCTAATATTTTAGCACATAATCAAATGATGGTTTTGGCAAATGGGGCTAATCCATCAATTATTTTTAATATTATGAACGGTGAAGAATTGGGAACCTTATTTATTCCTGATGACGCCAATGAGGTACATCAATAATGACAGAATTATTGATTGAAATTGGGAAAAAAGCACAGCAGGCTGCACAACAGTTAGCACAATTATCAACAGCCGCTAAAAATCAAGCGTGCTGGCAATTGCGGATGCATTGGAGACCCAAACGACGAAGATTTTGATTGCTAATCAGGCTGATTTAGCAGATACGACAGGACTAGCAGATAAGTTTGTTGATCGTTTGACGTTAAATGCAGATAGAGTTGCGGGGATTGCAGCAGGTGTTCGACAGGTTGCTAATTTACCAGATCCGTTGGGGAATATTGAACGCGGTTGGACAACACAAGCAGGATTAGAAATTAGTCAAAAGTGAGTGCCATTGGGCGTTGTGGGCATTATTTATGAAGCACGCCCAAATGTCACGGTTGATTCAGCGGTACTGTGTTTTAAATCCGGGAATGCCGTTATTTTACGTGGTGGTAAAGAAGCAATACATAATAATATGCAAATTGCGACAGTTATTCGTGATGTGTTGCGTGAACAGGAGTTACCTCAGGATGTAGTGCAAGTTATTACGGAGACCCCACATGAAGTCGCATAGCAATTTATGCGGTTGAATCAGTATGTTGATATTTTAATTCCGCTACGTCAAATGGCAGGAGACGCATATAATGCACATTCACAAATGGAATGGCTAGATAATATGAGGTAAAGTGATACTTGTTGGGTATCCATAAATATATTTAAATTAATTTTTATCATAAATTATTGCAATAAAATATAAATTTATAAAAAATATATCAAAATGAAGTATATATTTATATTTCCATATAAATATGTTTTAGGTTATTTTCGAGTTAAATTATTAAATTTGTATAAGTACTCTGCACTTTTGGTAATCGAAATAGTTATAAAATTAAACTAACAATTTTTGGGGTTCAGTTCAGTTTGTTCATTTAACATATGCGCCTTTTTTGTTTGCTCAAATTCATCAGTGGCAACGGATAACGCTTGATACTGACTAGCTGACATAGTACTGGGCTTAACGCCGGTATCAATTAAAACTAAGGCTTGAAAGAATAGCCGGGGGCTTTCCTTTTGTAGGCCAATCAGCATGTTGTAAATCGTTTCAACCAGTCTCACACTGACGTTTGCCGACACCATTTTTTCATAGCCAGTGCCTAAAGCTTTTTTGTAGTGTTCTTTAGGGACTTTGGTTTCTTGATAACCGTAGGTTATATCTGCCATAGCTTGCGCCCTTTTAGCAATGGGTAGTTTTGTAAAATCATCATAATAAGTTTTGGTCATGCTTGTTCTCCTTGTTCAGTGTATTTAAGAAATGTTTTTAGATTTTTGACATCATTTTGATAGTCGGCATTACTTAAACGAATGGTTACTTGTTCATGGTGCGCTTTTGCTAATTGTAAAGCGGTTATTAAGTTATCAATTTCTGCAGTTGATAAATCAATATCATCAAAATTGTCGTTTGCAAAAGGTAGCGGTGTGGGTCGGAAACCACGTTCTGCTAAAAACGCTAATGAAAAATCGGTTAAATTTTGAGACATATTAAAACTCCTTTAATACTGACTAGGTGTGACGAAAATTTTTTCTGCCAGCAACCGCCTGTTGTTGCTGGGTTTGTCGTTGTGACGGGAAATCTTTAGCAGATAGCGGGACCGAGCACAAGGGCGGCGCAGCCGTGCTATTTACCCTTGTGCTTGGTCCTAGTTGTCCTTAGTCGCTAGCGACTTAGGACTAACTGCTGTCATGCTATAAATGATAGGCACATAAGGCAGGCCCAGTGACATCAGGTGGTGGCAGGCGTAAACCTGCTTTGATCCCCGCTTACGGGGGCTGGGGAACGTAATATAGACAGGTTATTTTACAAAAAAGTTTCAAAATGTTACCTTTGTTACATAGTTAGTTAAATGAAGATACGTTCATCTATGCTGGTATGTTAGTAGCTACTTGTGGTATGACGTTGCTTTTGGCAACTAATAATCCTATATTAGCTGATGATAATGTAAACGTATTACAAGACCGTTCACAAGTTGCAAATGGTGCTACTACAGGAGCTGCTGGGAAATGGGAATATAAATATACTGCTGAACCATATGCATTTTTTTATAATAAAGACACAAAAGAATGGAAAGTGCTTCAGATAACCTCATCAACGCAGCATACAATTAATGTGGTTTTTAATAATTGGTCACAGACTATTGGTAGATGGGCATCTGGGCAATTTTTGAGGTAGATAATATGTTTAAAGATGACAAAAAACAATTTCTATTAAATTTTTTAGAGAAACACCGAAATGTAAATGAAGAGGAAAAAAATGTTATAGGTGATACAATTAATAGAATTAATGGTAAAAATCAATATAAAGAAATATTAGATTTGATTAAGGCGCTACGAGTGTTATCTATTAATGGTTCATTATCGGAAGACGGTCGGATACTGTTAAAAAAGTTGCACCGAAGTCAATGGATTGAAGGTGTTTTCAGTGTTGCACCATTCTTTGGAAGGTAAGCGTTTTTTAATTCACCTATATGAAATTTATTTAAAATATTTATTAGATTAAGTAAAAATTAAAAATAAAACTTTAAGTACGCTACAAGTTGGACATATATCTAACTTGTAGCGTACTTATTTTTTGGATAAATATTTTTTGTATGAAATGGTTCACTTTTCCCTAAGGACTATAAAATATCGTTACGATAACCCTAGAATTAAGAAATTAAAATAATTTTTTAAGGGAGATTACACATGGTATCAAAGAAATTAGCAATGCATTTAGACAAGAAACAAATCGAATTAGCCGCTGCCGAGGCCAAAGTTAAGGTCTTAAAAGGCGAAGTGGCCCTTCATTGTCAAGTTTACATAATATCTTACTAGAAAGTTAAGAACCTTATCATAACAAGTTTTCTAACATTTCATAGGGGTTGACAAGATGCTTGCATATTAAATATTCAGGCGTATAATTATAAGAGCTAGAAAAGTTCATTTTGATTGAAGCGGAGGTGAGATATTATGGCGAAAATTCCGCAGCACCTCGTTGAAGAAGTGCGTGAACGTGTCAATATTGTCGATGTCGTTTCACCGTATGTGCAGTTAAAAAAACAAGGACGCAATTTGTTTGGTAAATGTCCTTTTCATGAGGAACGAACACCATCGTTCTCAGTTAATGAAGAGAAACAAATCTTTCATTGTTTTTCGTGTGGACGTGGTGGTAATGTTTTTAGCTTCTTAATGGAGATTGAAAACATATCATTCCCACAAGCCGTTGTAAAAATTGCACCACAAGCAGGAATTGATTTAGATGAATCTTATTTAGATAATCAAAAAGATGCCCCCGTTGATTCAGAAACAAAAGCTTTGCGTGATTTATATGTAGAAGCGGCTAAGTTATACCATCATTTGCTCGTTAATACAGCTTCTGGTGAACAAGCGCTTGCTTATTTGACTTCACGTGGTTTAGATGAAGCAACAATTGATGCTTTCATGTTAGGTTATGCACCTGAAGGAAATATTTTGTACGATTATTTCCAAACACAAAATATTGATTATCAATTGTTACGTAAGTCAGAACTTTTTGTTGAATGGTCTGATGGTAGTTTACATGATCGATTTGCAAATCGTGTATTGTTTACGATTCGTGATAGTGCTGGAAATCCGATTGCTTTTTCAGGACGTAAATTAACCAGTGATGATGATGAACCAAAATATATTAATTCACCAGAAAGCCCTTTGTTTAATAAATCAGCCGAATTATTTAATTTAGATTTGGCTAAGGATACAATTAAGAAACAAAAAACAGTTATTTTGTTTGAAGGGTTTATGGATGTTATCGCAGCATTCCAAGCTGGTATCCGCAATGGGGTTGCTTCGATGGGAACATCATTGACGACTGAACAAGTACGACGGTTATCACGTATGGCTGATAAAATTAGTATCACATATGATTCAGATATGGCTGGCCAAAAGGCTACTAAGCGTGCTTTAGATTTAATTGCCCAGCATGGTAAACTGTCAGCACAGGTTATTCATATTCCAGATAATCAAGATCCGGATGAGTATTTACGCGCTAATGGTGCTGAAACATTTAATCAAGTATTATTGCATAATATTGAAGATCCTGTCGCATTTAACTTACGGTATTTACAAACTGATCGTAATTTAAATAATCAATCAGAATTTTTTGCTTATATTAGTGATGCCCTTGCGGTTATTGCAACGGTTCAAGAACCTGTGGTTCGAGAACGTTGTTTAAATCAGTTGTCTAATGAATTTGATTTAAGTTATGAATCATTACAGGATCAAATTAGGCCGTTACTTTTACAACGACAAGCGCAGCAAACAACCACATACAAGTCTAATAGCAAACAAAGTTTCAACAACACGAGTAATGTGACTGTTAAACGGCATGAATCACGTGTTGAAAAAGCTGAGAAGATATTGTTTGCATGGATGTTGCGTGATAATGATGTGTGGTTACAAGTCACTAATTATGTTGGCTTTTCGTTTCGCGACGTTTCTTATGAGACTTTGTATATGATTGCGATGGCATATCGCCAAGAAAATCAGCAGGAGCCAATCAATGATATGGCAGCATTTATGGATTATGTGCAAAAACCAGAATTAACTCGTATTTTAGCTTCGATGTCAGATATTGATTCACAATTATTTAGTGATCGTGATCAAGTTTCTGAATATATTAATCTCATTAATAATGAAGCACCATTGGAAGAAAAAATACGACAGCTTTCACGAGATATTAAAGAAGCCAACCAGGTTAAAGATCATGCACGGGTGGCACAGTTAAGTGTGGCATATATGGCGGCATTAAAACAAAAGCAAAACAAGAACAACAAGAACTAAGGAGTTTATAATGGCTGCAAAGAAAACAGAGAGTAAAAATACTGCATTTAACAAAGCAGATTTTGACAAAGCGGTTAAAGGCATCATTAAAGAGTTTAAAAAAGATAAGCAAATCAAGGAAGTTGATTTACAAAAAGCAGTTGTTAAACCAATGGCTTTGAATGCAGATCAAATTGATGATTTGTACGATCAAGTTGAATCAGCTGGTATTTCTATCGTTGATGAACATGGTGAACCAACTGCCCGAGCTTTGGAAAACAAAAAGACTAAGTTATCAGCCAAGGAACTTAAACAAGCAGCAGATGCACCAACTGGTATGAAGATTAATGATCCGGTACGCATGTACTTAAAGGAAATTGGTCGTGTATCATTGTTGACTGGTGATGAAGAGGTTTCATTGGCCGAAAGAATTGAAAATGGTGACGAAACAGCAAAGCAGGAACTAGCTGAAGCCAATTTGCGTTTGGTTGTTTCAATTGCTAAGCGTTACGTTGGTCGTGGTATGCAATTCCTTGATTTAATTCAAGAAGGAAACATGGGCTTGATGAAGGCTGTCGAAAAGTTCGACTACCGTAAAGGATTTAAATTCTCAACCTATGCAACGTGGTGGATTCGTCAGGCAATTACTCGTGCGATTGCTGATCAAGCACGTACGATTCGTATCCCAGTTCACATGGTGGAAACAATTAATAAGTTAATTCGTATCCAACGTAACTTGTTACAAGATTTGGGTCGTGAACCAACACCCGAAGAAATTGGTGCTGAGATGGATGTTGCAACTGAAAAAGTTCGTGATATCTTGAAAATTGCACAAGAGCCTGTTTCATTGGAAACACCAATTGGTGAAGAGGATGATTCACATTTGGGTGACTTTATTGAAGATAATGAAGCCGTATCACCAGCTGATTCAGCCGCATACCAAATGTTAAAGGAACAATTAGAATCAGTACTAGATACACTGACTGATCGTGAAGAAAACGTTTTGCGTCTACGTTTCGGTCTAGAAGATGGCCGTACTCGTACCCTTGAAGAAGTTGGTAAAGTATTCGGGGTGACGCGCGAACGAATTCGTCAAATTGAAGCAAAAGCGTTACGTAAGTTGCGCCATCCATCACGTTCAAAGCAATTACGTGATTTCATGGATTAAGCAATAAACTAACAATAATAGAGTGGTTTAACTATGTAAGCATGGTTAAAACCACTCTTTTTAAATAAAAGAGTAATTATCATGGGTTAAATGAGGTAAATGAAAGGGGACAATAGATGGTAGAAAAGCAGTCTAAATTAGCAAATTTTAGTTTTCCGTTATTAGCATCTAATTTTGCGTCTGTTTTTGGTGATGGTGTTTATCGATTTGGGCTTAATTGGTTTTTAGTTGCCAGCTACGGTAATGCACAAATTTTAGGACTATTAACGGGTTTTGGTTTTGTTGTTTATGTCGTCAATGATATTTTCGTTGGCTCAATTTTAGATCGGTTTAATCGTAAAAAAGTTTTGCTTTTTG
The DNA here is from genome assembly GCF_058506735.1 of Weissella sp. ESL1139. Classification (NCBI taxonomy): domain Bacteria; kingdom Bacillati; phylum Bacillota; class Bacilli; order Lactobacillales; family Lactobacillaceae; genus Weissella; species Weissella sp. ESL1139. The sequence goes on along the minus strand of NZ_CP196375.1, from coordinate 880,901 downwards.
CCGATTCGCTTGGGGCAATCGGGGCACTTACTTTGTCGTTTTTGATTGATCCAGCAAAACCACAGATATGGATTTTATTTATTCTGACTTTTATTCTAAATGTTGATGTTTCATATTCGTATCCAGCCACTAGAGCAATTTTACCTAATGTTATCAACAAAAAGTCTTTGGCTAGTTTTAATGCTTGGGCAAGTGCCGCCTTTTCAACGGGTCAAGCATTGGGCCCATTAGTTGGTGGTCTTTTGTTACACTTTAAGTGGATTGACTTGCGTACATTTTTGCAGATTTTAGGATTGATGTTATTAATCACGGTCTTATTCAATTTGGCAATTAAATATATTCCTGAACACAAAGACAATAATGAAGAATCAGAACCATTTTGGCAAAGCTTAATTGCTGGGTTTAAATATGTACAAAAATCTCCTAAACTATTTGAGTCAATGTTATTGACGATTTGGACTAATTTCTTCTTTGAAGGATTTATTTTGGCAATGCCATATTTGATTCAACATAATTACCATGGTACGGCTACTAGTTATTCGACAGCCTTAACTTTGGCAGCTATTGCAGGTGTTCTAGTAAGTATCTTACTTGCTAAATTTCCGCAATATAATACGATGAGTTCGATGTATCGTGATTTTTATGTTCTTGGAATTGCCTTTATTTTGACGACATTCCTACAGCAATTATGGGTATTTATTTTATTAGTTATTCTATATGGATTTGCACGTTCGTCATTTGTCATCAAAATTAATACGGTTAGACAACAGGCTAGTGAGCCAGCTTATTTAGGACGAGTATTTGGTATTTCATTTTTTGCCACTGATTTATTTGCACCATTAATTACGATTTCATTAGGATACGGTGTCTCAATAATGGGACCTTGGACGCTATTTCTATTAGGAATGCTACTAGTTGGTGGTATGATGGTGATTAAACTTTTGAGTAAACAACATGCACAAAAATTAACACAATAGCTTCTTTATAAATGAATGCTCATTCTTTTGAAAAGAAAGTATATATTTTATATTAATGCGAAGCCGCAAAAGAGTTGATTTTCGTGGTAAACTTATAGTTAATATATGATATGGGAGTTTAATTATGACAAAAGTCTTAGTTGTTGATGATGAACCATCATTACAAACCCTACTAACTTACAATTTAAAAAAAGCTGGTTTTGATGTTGTCTCGGCAGAAGATGGTCAGCAAGCACTAGATATAATTCGTGAGGATTCGATTGATGTTGTGCTATTAGATGTTATGTTACCTGAAATAAGTGGTGTTGATGTGACGCGTGAATTACGTGCTGAAAAGAATCAAATACCAATTATCATGTTAACAGCATTAGATGATGAAATTGACAAGGTGGTTGGTTTGGAAATTGGTGCCGATGATTATGTGACGAAACCATTTAGTCCACGTGAAGTCATTGCGCGTGTTCATGCGGTGTTACGTCGTTTTAATCAAAAGAGTCCTTCTACGACAGAAAATAATCTTAAACGGATACAATCATATGGTCATCTTTCAATTGATTTTGATAAAATGGTTGTAATGTTTGATGGTGAAGTCGTTAAACTCACACCAAAAGAATACGAATTATTAGCATATATGGCTGAACGAGAAGGTCGTGTGTTGAGTCGAGAATCTATTTTAGATGGTGTTTGGGGCTATGAATTTTCTGGCCCTGATACCAGAATGGTTGATATGCATTTATCACACTTGCGCGATAAGATTGAGCTCGATCCTAAGAACCCGGTTTATCTAAAAACAGTACGAGGTTTTGGCTATCGTTTTGATCGTTCTCATGATGAATAATATAAGGAGGACAAAATAAATGAATATTGATGAATTAATTGCATCAGCAAAACGTTTCGTGCTGTTTTGGTTTTTATATGCAGTTATTATCTGGCTTATTCTATGGTTAACTTCGCTAACAGGTGATCAGAATGTGACCTTGAAATGGCATGTATTGGTGTTGTTATCAATGATTTTATCTGGTGCGACGACATTAGCGTTAGAAATGCAACGTCAACGTCGTGATGCCCATTTGGCATTATTTATTGAAAAGTTGCAAGACTTGGAAACGACACATACACATACAGCTCATGTATTGATGCGTCCAGATGATTCATTAGCACCATTAGCAGCAGCAATTAATGATGTTCAACATCTTAATAGTAAACGTATTAAAATTATGCAAGAGCAAAGTAGTACGATGGAGACGTTGATGGATAACATGCCTCTAGGTGTTTTGCAAATTACGACGGAAAGAAAAATTATCCAGGGTAATGAGCAGGCGCGTCAATTGTTGGGGGTATCTGGTGAATTAGTTAATCAACATTACGATAATGTTATTAAATATCATCGTTTAATGGAATTAATTGAACAATCATTAAAGCAAAAAAAGAATGTGCGCGAGCTTGTAAAAGTTGAAGATAAGACAGTTGATGTGTCTGTTGTATATTATCAAACGCGAAAACGCCACTATGAGTTATTGGTACTTTTGTATGATATGACGGAAGTTATTCAAATGAAAGATATGCAAACTGCTTTTGTGGCCAACGCATCGCATGAGTTGAGAACACCACTAACGGCGATTGCCGGGTTCACCGAAACCTTACTAAATGGCGCACAAGATGATCCTGCTGACCGACAAGAATTTTTAGAAATTATTCAATCTGAAACAAATCGATTACTAGATTTAACCGATGATATTTTGACTTTGGCAAAAGTCCCTGAGCAAACACATTCATTACAAGAATTCAATATGGCTGAAATGGTTGATAAAATTTTCAATACCAAAGAACCTAAGGATAAGTTGAACCTTACGCTTAAGAATGAAGTTAGTGAAACTTTGATGGTTAAACAAGATAAGGGTGTGTTTGAACAAATCTTAACTAATTTGATTGGTAATGCGATGAAGTATAATCGTCAAAATGGTACTGTTAAGGTTTCTGCAATGGTAACGGCTAATGAGTTAGCTTTTGCTGTTAAAGATACGGGACTTGGAATTCCTAGTGATGAACAAAGTCGTATTTTTGAACGCTTTTATCGCATCGACAAGTCTCGAACAAAGTCGATTCCTGGAACAGGATTAGGATTAGCAATTGTTCATGATTTAGTTGAACAAGCGCAAGGACAAATTGAATTAGAAAGTCAAGTTGGGGTTGGGTCAACAATAACTGTTACCTTGCCATTGCAATAAAAAGAAAGAGGCTATATATGTCAATATCACGCCCAGTGGTCATCGGTGTGACAGGTGGATCTGGATCTGGTAAAACCACAGTGAGTCAAGACATTATTAAACGTTTAGCGGGAGAATCAGTTGTCATGATTCCGCAAGATGCTTATTATCGTGATCAAAGTGATAAAAATATGGAAGAACGACGGATGACAAATTATGATCATCCTGATTCTTTAGATAATGATTTATTAATTGCACAATTGAAGCAATTATTAGATCGTCAAATTATCGAACAACCTGTCTATGATTATACGAATCATACACGTTCAACTGAAAAAATAACCATTAAACCTGCTGATGTGATTATTTTAGAAGGTGTATTATTGTTTACAGAACCTAAATTACGTGATCTGTTAGACATTAAAATATACGTGGATACAGATGATGATTTACGATTCATTCGTCGTATGCAACGTGATATTGTGGAACGTGGTCGTACAGTAGATTCAGTGGTGAGTCAGTATCTTGAAACTGTAAAACCAATGTATCATCAATTTGTGGAACCAACGAAGCGATATGCTGATATTATTTTGCCTGAAGGTGGTGCTAACGCTGTTGGTATTGGTATGCTAGAGGCACAAATTCGTGATATTTTAAATAAAAATAAAGCGTAGTTATTAGAAAGTGTGGTTATATTGGAAGAAAAAATTTGGAATCGGATTGTTAAATACACGGAATTACAAGGAACATCTGGGCAGGAACATAAGGTTAGACAAGTATTTAGAGACGACATTTCACCATTAGTTGATGAAGTAGTACAAAATGGTTTAGGTGGTCTTTATGGTATTAAACATAACGAGGGTGAAAATGCACCCCGTATTATGTTTGGTGCTCACATGGACGAAGTTGGTTTTGTGGTAACTCAAATTACTGACCGTGGTATGTTGGTTGTTAATCCTGTTGGTGGTTGGAATCCATATACTGTTTCAGCTGAGCGTTTTACTTTGTTTACACGTCATAATGCTTATCCGGTTGTTTCTTCTTCTGTATCGCCACATTTACTACGTCAAGGTAATGTTAGTGGTACGCCTCAAATAGCAGATATTTTGTTTGATGGTGGATTTGCTTCTAAAGTAGAAGCTGAATCATTTGATATTCACCCTGGTGATTTTATTGTCCCAGAAGTATCAACAACCATGTTAGCAAATAAAAAGCGCGTTGCATCGAAGAGTTGGGACAATCGTTTTGGCCTAGTGACGATTTTAAACGCGCTAGAAAATTTGCAAGATAAAGCACTACCTAACACATTGATTATGGGTGCGAATACACAAGAAGAAGTTGGTTTACGAGGTGTTGGACCAGCCGTTAATCAATTAAAGCCAGATATTTTCTTTGCCTTAGATTCTTCAGCAGCTGATGATACAACTTCTGCTTCAGGACAAGGTCAAATGGATCAAGGTGCTTTACTACGTGTATTTGATCCAGGTGTAATTATGCCATTACGCTTAAAAGAATTTGTTTTGGATACTGCAAATGATGCCCATATCCCATTGCAATACTTTGTGGCTAAAGGTGGTACTGATGCACATGGTGCCCAATCGCAAAACGAAGGAATTCCTTCAGTTGCGTTAGGGGTAGCTTCACGTTATATCCATACTCACCAAACGGTATGGTCAATTGCTGATTTTGAAGCCGCTCAAACATTGGTCGAAACTCTTGCTCAAAAATTAGATGCAAGTACTGTAAAAGACATTATTTATGGTGACTAATGACTAAAATTAATTAAAAGGAGAACTGACAGCATGCTAATTGCCAGCTATAATCCAGCCGGGATGGGAGACAATTTAATTGTCTTAACCCAACAAGCTACAAAATATACATTCCAAAAAAAAGAAAATGTTGTGCAATTTATTGATGATAATGATGAAGTAATTGGTTATAACTTTTTAAATATCAGTACATCATTAGATTTAACAGATGAAAATGGTCAAGTATTTCTATCTGAAACACAAATTACAACATTAAACGATTTAATTAAATCTGCAGGATTTACATCAACTTTAACTAAGGATGATACACCTAAGTTTGTCGTTGGTTATGTCGAATCAGCAGAACCACATCCAGATTCAGATCATTTGCAAGTGACAACAACAGTTATTGATAATGATGAGCGTGTGCAAATCGTTTCAGGATCACCTAATATGCAACAAGGTATTAAAGTTGTTGTCGCTAAAGTTGGTGCAATGATGCCTTCAGGACTTATTATCTGGCCTGGTGAATTACGTGGCGTTAAATCAGATGGTATGATTAGTTCTGGACGTGAGCTTAATTTGCCAAATGCGCCACAAGTACCAGGTGCTTTAATCTTACCTGACAACTTTGCACCAGTGGGCACACCGTTTGATGCACAATCTGCAGCAGCACAATCACTATTTGAATAAAGGTGGTGATAAAATGGCTATGCAACGCCCAATTGTTTTTTATGAAAATTTAATGCATACCTATGACAATCAGGTAGCAGAATTGATGGAGGCTAAGACATCGTATATTCTTTTTACTTCAGAGCAAGATTTTGAAAATCAAGATGATGAATTAGTGTCAGCGCAACCAGTGATTACGGAAGTTTTGCAACCGCAAAAGACGCAGGCATCCCCTAAAAAGAAAGCTAAGATAAGTGCTAAAAAGACAGTAGAAACACAACCCAAAGCTAGACAAACCAAAACGGTAAAAACTGGGTTGGGACTTAGTTTAGATGATATTCTCTTAGAAGAGGACAGTGCTGCTGCACGTGATCACAATCAATACTTTAATGAGTAGTTACTTAAAACATTTGTCGTTATAATGAAGACAAATGTTTTTTTTGGTATTATAGAAATAACAAAAATTTGATAAACGCAATATACGTAGAATGGACAAGAAAAATGAACAACACACCTAATTATTATTTTATTGGTATTAAAGGTTCAGGAATGAGTGCGCTAGCATTGATTTTGCATGATCAAGGTTATGAAGTCGCTGGTTCAGATATTGACGAGTATACATTTACTCAAAGGCCTTTAGAAACTGCAGAAATCCCAATGTATTCATTTGATGCTGCTAACATCAAACCGGGAATGACGATTATTCGTGGTAATTCTTTTGAAGATGATCAGGTTGAAGTGGCCGCTGCTTTAGCAATTGCTGATCAAGTGACAATCTTGACGTATCCAGATATGGTGGAGCAATTAATTAATCAGTACACATCAATCGGCGTTGCTGGTGCACATGGTAAAACATCAACAACTGGTTTGTTATCTCACGTATTATCAGGAATCGCACCAACGTCATACCTAATTGGTGATGGTACTGGTAAGGGTGTGCCAAATGCTCGTTTCTTCATTTTTGAAGCTGATGAATATCGTCGTCATTTTAAAGACTACACACCTGATTATGCCATTATGACAAACATTGATTTTGATCATCCAGATTATTACACCGGTATTGATGATGTGCGTAGTGCCTTTGAAGACTTTGGTAACAATGTTAAGAAGGGTATCTTTGCTTGGGGAGATGACGAACAACTTCGGAAGATTAATGTTTCAGTACCAGTTTATTATTACGGTACAAATCCTGAAAAAGATGATTTTTATGCTGCTAACATTAAGCGTTCAACACAAGGCTCAAGTTTTGATGCCTATTATCATGATGAATTTCTAGGTAATTTCAAAGTGCCTTTGTTTGGACAACATGGTGTGCTTAACACGTTAGCCGTTGTCGCAGTGTCATACTTTGAAGAAATTGAAACGGCTTTGGTACAAGAAGAACTTTTAACGTTTCAAGGCGTTAAACGCCGCTTCACTGAAAAGCACATCGGACCAGTAACGATTATTGACGACTATGCACATCACCCATCTGAAATTACAGCAACGATTGATGCTGCCCGTCAAAAGTATCCTGATCGTAAACTAACAGCTGTTTTTCAGCCACATACATTTTCAAGGACCATTGCTTACTTAGATGATTTTGCTAAGGCACTTGATTTAGCTGATGATGTCTTCTTAACAGAAATTTTTGCATCTGCTCGTGAAACAGCAGGGCAAATTAGTTCAACAGATTTAGGTAATAAAATTTCAAAGTTTGAGGGGATTGTCTCACCAACTGATGTATCAGCATTATTGGCAGATGAAGATGGTGTCTATATCTTTATGGGTGCTGGTGATTTACAAATGACTGAATTTGCTTTTGAAAAGTTACTAGCTAATACACAAACTAACTTACAATAAGCATTTAAGTACTTCCTTATTTCTGATATACTTGTATGTATAAACTATTTTGGGAAGTTGCACCAAATTGTTGTCATATATCACAACATAGGAGGTAGATAAATATATGAATAATTTTGAAAATCAACAAGAGCCACGTCTTGTCAATCCCGATACGAGTGGCCTAAATAGGTTTTTTAGAAAAGTATACACATACATGGGATTAGCACTTTTGGTCACTGCTGCGACAGCTTTTCTAGGAGCCACCGCTTTTGCAGGACCAATTGTCCGCATTTTTAGTAGTCCAATTTCATCGTTAGTTATGTTTGGAATTATGATGGGATTTGTTTGGCTATTTTCAAGTAAGGTATACAAAAATCCAGCGCAAGCTTTTGGAATGCTAATGGGATTTGCCGTTTTGAACGGTTTCACATTTGCTGTTATCGGTTTGACAATTAACATTGGTTTGATTGGATTAGCATTCTTTACGACAGCATTTTTGTTTGTTGGAATGGCTGCATATGGTTTCTTTACTAAGAAATCAATGGCATCATTATCATCAATCTTGTTTGGTTCATTAATCGCTTTGATTATTGGTGGTATTATCAACTTATTCTTCTTTAGTAGTGCTGTTTACTTCTTCTTATCAGTTGTCGGAATTATCGTGTTTGCTGTGATGACGGCATTTGATATGAATCGACTAAAAGCATTATATGTTGAATTTGGTGAAAAGAGTCCTAGTTTGACCCAAGGTATCGCTGTATCAGGTGCCTTAAACTTGTATATGGATTTCATTAATCTATTTATCTATATCTTGCAATTGTTTACATCATTTAGTTCGCGTGACTAAATGTTTGCAACTGGTGCAGAATACAAAAGAGTAAGCTATAGTCAAAAATAATGAAAGTTGAATTATTCAATTGAATAGCTTAAAAAAGCAGCTGAATTCATTACGAATTTGGCTGCTTTTTCTATGTTTATAGCTCTTCGTTTGTTAATGGATTTTGTTCTGATACTCGCGCATCCGTCTGATCGAGATTACATACTTGTTGTACTTCATCATCTGTCAATGCAAAATCAAAGATATCTAAGTTCTGTGCTTGACGATTAGCGTTATGTGATAGTGGCAAAGGTAAGACACCTAGCTGATGTTCCCAACGCAAAATGACTTGACCACTATTTTTATGATATTTGTCTGCCAAACTTTTAATGAGTGGTAATTCACGAATAGGGTGACTTAATTCAAGATCATGACCACCCAGAGGACTCCAAGCTTCTGTGATAATGCCATGTTCTTGGTTATATTGACGTAATTCAGGTTGACTAAACAAAGGATGTAATTCAATTTGATTTATTTCGGGTAATTCACCAGTTTCAGCTTGTAATTTGTCCAAATGTTCAGGCAAAAAGTTTGATACACCAACGGAACGTACAAGACCAAAGCGCTTAGCATCAAGCAATGCTTGCCATGCTTCAACGTATTCACCACGCATTGGATTTGGCCAGTGAATCAAGTAAAGATCATAATAGTCAAGTCCAGCACGATAAAGGGATTCTTGAATGGCTGTAATGGCATCCTTATACTTGTGATGACGGCCAGGAAGCTTAGAAGATACTAATAACTCTTCACGTGGGACACTTGATCTTTTGATTGCTTCGCCAACAGTACCTTCATTTTCATAATTGTAGGCCGTGTCTATCAAACGATAACCATTGTTAATTGCCGCATCAAGGATTGTGAGACCACTAGCACCTTTCACGTCACCAGTACCAAAGCCAATTACTGGTAATTTTAATCCATCTCGTAATGTTATACTAGGTATTTGCATAAAGACCTACCTTTCATGATTATTACATTTGTTTTACCGTATTCTAGTGTGTATTAAAACTGACAATAGCAATAATGAAAACGGTTTCCATTTCAATGTTAATAAAAAAATGAGAAGAGGTCAATTTTTATGAACGAGTTAAAAGTCATTTTTGGCTTAATGTTTTTATGGTTAAATGTTGTTATCAATATTTGAACTCTGATAAACTAATAGATAGATAAAACGCGGGGGCTGACCCCAGAAACGAGATGAACATGACAAAACCAACTTTACTTTTAATAGATGGTAATTCATTGGCTTTTCGGGCATTTTATGCACTGATTAACCAAGTTGACCGGTTTGTAAATCATGAGGGATTGCATACTAATGCATTAGTTGGCTTTAACAACTTAATTGATGGTATTGTCGATCCTTTCCAACCTGATTTAGCTTTAGTGGCTTGGGATGCAGGTAAAACAACGTTTAGGACAGGCAAGTTTGATAATTACAAAGGTAACCGTGATTCTACACCACAAGAATTAGTCGAACAATTTGAACCTTTACGCGAAATGGTGAAATTGCACGGAATTAAATCATATGAGCTTCAAGGATATGAAGCTGATGATATTATCGGTACGATGGCTAAAATTGGTGAACAAGCCGGGTACGCAGTGACAATTGTGACCGGTGACCGTGATATGACACAACTAGTATCAGACGATACAACTGTGTGGGTCACAAAAAAAGGAATTTCTGAAATTGATCATTATACACCAGCAATGATTGCTGACATGTATGACGGTCTAGAACCTAAACATATTGTTGAAATTAAGGGCTTGCAAGGTGATACTAGTGACAATTATCCAGGTATTGCTGGTATTGGTCCTAAGACTGCTTTGAAATTGATCAAGAAATATAATTCCATTCCTGAAATGTATGAACAAATTGATGATATGAAAGCATCAAAGCAAAAAGAAAAGCTAATTAATGGTAAGGAAGATGCGTTCATGTCACGAGATTTGGCACGTATTCGTACCGATGCGCCAGTTACGATTAGTTTGGATGATTTGGCTTATAAAGGTCCTGATTATGAAAATATTATTCCGTTCTATCAACATTTAGATTTTAAAGCTCAACTTGTAAAATTGGCCAATCAAGGTTACACCATTCCAACTGACCAAAATACAGATGATAGTGCTTTTAATCTCAATAACACAACTTTAAACGTGACAGCATTGACCGATGCTAATTTGGACCATGTTAAGCAATTAACAGATGTGGTTGATTTTTATCTTGAATTAGATGATGACAATTATCATACAGCTAATCCAGTTGGTTTTGTAATTGGAAATCAAGCACATGGCTACTTCGCTAGCCGCAATATCGAATTGTTGATGCATGATTCACCAGTTAAACGCATTTTAGAAGATGATGCCATCATCAAGAATGTGTTCAACGCTAAAGAATTGTATGTTAGTTTAAAGCGTCTTGGTGCGCATTTAGCTAATGTCCAATTTGATTTGTTGTTAGTATCATATTTGTTAGACACCAATGACAATAGTGATGATTTAGGTGCTTTAGCGCATGATAATGATTATTATGCGGTCCAAACTGATGAGGAAGTTTATGGTAAAGGGGCCAAATTTGCAATTCCTGAAGTAGATGAGGATTTCTTTGAACATCTTGGACGTAAGGCAATGGCGATTGGTTTACTAAAAGAGCCTTTACTTAAAAAATTAAATGATCATGAACAACAAGATTTGTATCAAGATATTGAGTTACCGTTGACTAAGATTTTGGCACAAATGGAATCAACTGGGATTACGGTTGATGCTGAGCAACTATTACAAATGCGTAGCAAGTTAACTGAACGCTTAAGTGAGCTAGAGCAGACCATTTACCAACAAGCTGGACATGAATTTAATATTCAATCACCTAAGCAGTTAGGGGTTGTTTTGTTTGAAGAAATGGGATACACGCCGCTCAAGAAAACGAAAACAGGTTACTCTACCAGTGTTGACGTGCTTGAGAAAATGGGAGATGTACCAATTGTGACTTCAATCTTGTCTTACCGTCAGATTGCTAAGATTAGTTCAACTTATGTAGAAGGATTATTACGTGTGATTCATGGCTCTGATTCAAAGGTGCACACACGTTATTTGCAAACATTAACGCAAACAGGTCGTTTATCATCTGTTGATCCTAATTTGCAAAATATTCCGGCACGTATTGAAGAAGGTCGTCAAATTCGTAAAGCCTTTAAGCCAAGTTATGCAGATTGGCAAATTTTAAGTGCTGATTACTCGCAAATTGAATTGCGTGTCTTGGCGCACATTACCGGGGATGCTAATTTACAAGCTGCTTTTATCAATGGTGAGGACATTCACGCTGCAACTGCTCGTCGTATCTTTGATGTTAAGCCAGATCAACCAATTGATGGTAATATTCGTCGCCAGGCAAAAGCCGTTAATTTTGGAATTGTGTATGGTATTTCAGACTTTGGCCTTTCTAAGAATATCGGTGTTTCACGTTATGAAGCCAAACATATTATTGAGACCTATTTTGAACAATATCCAGACGTTAAAAAGTGGTCAGAAGCAATTATTGCTTCTGCAAAAGAAAAGGGCTATGTTGAAACGATTGCTCATCGGCGTCGTTATTTACCTGACATTAATGCTAAACGCTTTAATGCACGGTCATTTGCTGAACGGACAGCGATGAATTCACCAATTCAAGGTTCAGCAGCTGATATTATTAAAATAGCGATGATTAATGTTCAAGCGGCCATTGAAAAGGCGGGGCTAAAAGCACGTATGTTGTTGCAAGTTCATGACGAATTGATTTTTGAAGCGCCAGCTGAAGAGATGGCTACCTTAGAAAAATTAGTTTCTAAAACGATGGATAGTGCCGTGAAATTGGCAGTACCTTTGTTAGTATCAACGCATACTGGTGCATCTTGGTATGACGCTAAATAATTTATATTATATTTTTCAAGCACTTTAGGATTAGCCTAAAATGCTTTTTGTTGCTTTAATTTGTCATATTAGGCGACAGATGTTTGTAATTAAGTTACAATAATAAGTGAAAACGTTTACAAGCATATAGAATAATATATTTAGGGGGCTACGATGAAAGCAAATTTAGAATGGTTAGATGATCCAACTGTCTTCCGGGTTGGCAAATTACCAGCACACAGTGATCATGTTGTTTATCGTTCAGCTGCTGAAGTTGCACAAAAAGAATCAAATTTGATTAAAAGTTTGGATGGTACTTGGCAATTTAATTTTGCTAAAACACCTGCACAACGTTTACTTAATTTTGAAAAATTAGATTTTGATACAACCAATTTTGATGATATTCAAGTTCCTGGTCACATTGAATTGCAAAATTATGGTCAAATTCAATATATTAACACGCTTTATCCTTGGGAGGGTAAAGTTTACCGTCGACCACCATATGCACTAGGTCCAGATGCTAAGTATCCGGGCATCTTTAGTGAGGCTGAAGATAATACGGTTGGCCAATATGTGAAAACATTTACCTTACCCGACGAGTTCAATGGACATGATGTGCACATTCAATTTGATGGTGTCGAAGAAGCCATGTATCTATGGTTAAACGGTGATTTCGTAGGTTATTCTGAAGATAGTTTTACTCGTGCTGAATTTGATTTAACACCGTACTTACAAGCTGGTGAAAACAAATTGGCAGTTGAAGTGTTCAAATACAGTACAGCTGCCTTTATTGAAGATCAGGATATGTTCCGTTTCTCTGGTATCTTCCGGAGTGTACGTTTATTGGCCATACCAGCTACCACAGTAACTGATATTCATTTGAAACCAGTTGTAAGTGAAGATTTAAAACAAGGTGATTTGTCAGTTGCTCTGAAAGTTGATGGCGAATTAGCAGGTGCAAGTACACAAATTGTTGTGCATGATCCAGCCGGTGCCGTTATTTTAGATAAGACGTTAGCAGCTGAAGCGACTGTGTCATTAGAACATGTTATGTTTGATAATATCGCTTTGTGGTCACACAAACATCCTAATTTGTATACAATTACAGTGACCGTATATGATGCTAAAAATCAAGTCGTTGCGGTAGTACCAAATACCTTTGGTTTCCGCCGTTTGGTAAAAAATGACCGTAATCAAGTGACGCTTAATAATGTGCCACTGCATCTAAATGGGGTAAATCGTCATGAGTGGAGTGCTGAAGGTGGTCGTCATGTTACTTTAGATGAAATGAAGACTGATATTCAAATCTTCAAAGATAACAATATTAATGCTGTGCGAACATCACATTATCCAAATCAAGTTGTTTGGTATGACATGTGTGATGAGGCCGGCATTTTCATGATGGCCGAAACTAATTTAGAATCACATGGTTCATGGCAAAAGATGGATGGTGTTGAGCCTTCATACAATGTACCTGGATCAATTCCACAATGGTTAGATGTGGTGTTAGACCGAGCCCAATCAAACTTTGAACAATTTAAAAATCACCCTTCAATTTTGTTCTGGTCATTAGGTAATGAATCATATACTGGTGATAATATTGCAGCAATGGATGCCTACTTTAAGTCAGTTGATGACTCACGCTTGACACACTATGAAGGTGTCTTCCAAAATCGTGTTGATGAAGATCGTATCTCAGACGTCGAGAGTCGCATGTACGCGCATCCAAAAGATATTGCTGAGTATCTAGCCAATAATCCTAAGAAACCGTTCTTAAGTTGCGAATATATGCATAGTATGGGTAATTCAGTTGGTGGCTTTGATGAATATGTACATTTATTTGATGAATTTGACACATACCTAGGTGGCTTTATCTGGGATTATATCGATCAAGCTTTGTATGTCACTGATGAAGTAACTGGACAACGAGTTATCCGTTACGGTGGTGACTTTGATGAACGTCATTCAGACTATGAATTTTCCGGTGATGGAATTGTCTTTGCAACTCGTCAACCTAAACCAGCAATGCAGGAGGTAAGCTACTATTATGGACGCTACGACAACGAATAAATTGAAAGTCATTTATGGTGACGGTTCATTAGGAATTATTGGTGACAACTATCGTTATTTGTTTAGTTACGACAAAGGTGGTCTTGAGTCATTGCAGGTTGCTGGTAAAGAATGGCTTTATCGCGTACCCAAGCTAACTTTTTGGCGGGCAACAACCGATAATGATCGCGGTAGTGGTTTTTCAACTGATTCAGCAATGTGGCTGGGAGCTGATATGTTTACAGCATCAACTGGCGTATCGGTTAGTGTTGATGGTCAAGATTTAGGGTTGCCAACTGCTCCAGATAATAACCGTTTTTCAAATGATGAATATGCAGATAATGTTTCATTAACCTATACATTTTTGACGGCAACTACACCACAGACAACGGTGAAAGTGATTTACACAGTAACAAACGGTGGGCAATTAAAGATTCAAGTGTTGTATACTGGACATGAAGGATTGCCTGAATTACCAACGTTAGGTCTTCGTTTCGTGATTCCAACAGTTGCTGATGGCTACTCTTATATTGGGCTATCAGGTGAAACATACCCTGATCGTATGGTCGGTGGTCATTTAGGTACGTACGAAGTATCAGGATTGCCATTGACACCATACATGGTTCCACAAGAGATGGGGATGCACATGCGGACATCTAAGTTAGTGGTTAGTCGCTCAAGTTCTTTGAATAATGCTGACTTTTCTAATGAAGTCAAGCACTTAACGTTTGAACAAAGCAAGCAACCATTTGCTTTCTCGGCTTTGCCTTATACAGCATCAGAATTAGAGAACGCCACCCATATTGAAGAATTACCAGCACCAAGACGTACCGTCGTAACAGTCTACGGCGCTGTTCGCGGGGTCGGTGGTATTGATAGTTGGGGAACTGATGTACAAGCACCTTATCATATTGATGCAACTATCGACAAAGCATTTGAATTCTTAATTCAACCTAAATAAATTTAAATTGCTATAAATGCCGAGTTGACGGTTAAATGTCAACTCGGTTTTTTTGGCTCAATTGCAAATAGCGTGAAAATCATGAAATTGTCTAATTGAGTTTGTGAAATTGGCTCGTAAATTTGATGTTAACTACATCGGATTTATGGGCCTTTTGCTTATTAATAAGCAATTAAAAGTATTTTGTAATGCATGGTGATTAAATAGTTCAAAGCGAATTCTTAAAGCGTAAGCTTTAAAACTATGAAAGCCATAAGATGTACGATTAATTTGCTTAATACGACGATTGATGCCTTCCATACGACCATTTGAGTAGTTGTTTAGGAAGGCATTTTTAATGCCTTTTAAATTCTTTTTGTAACTACTAATAACTGAATCCATTGCGGAATGGTTAAATTGATAGTTTTCTAAAATTGTTTGAAAGTCTTCAAAGGCACGATGACGTTGGGAATTTAAAACAGCTTGATAGACTTCATAAGTCTGTTTGAAGTTGGGAGAAATATCAAATACTAATCGTAATGCATCTTGTGGGTACATAAATTCGTTAATACCTCTAAACCAGCGTGCCTGTTGGAAGTTTAAACGATTTTCATCTGTAATAAAGAAACGCCAGTTTGCTTTGAGCAGTTTATAGATACGACTTTTATGGTTATCTAAACTACGTTGTAAATTAATACGTGTACTTTGAACAGCTTTTAAAGCCAGTTGAATAATGTGAAAACGATCAATAATCAATTGAGCATTGGGAAACATTGTCCGTAAAGGTGTTTGATAGTTTGCATTCATGTCGGTGATAACAAATTGAACATTCTCTCGATTAGCTAGGGCGTAATTGGAAAGGTTCTTTTTAATTTTAGGACCAGTTCGTTTGGAAAATAGTTCAATTAAATCACTGGTCTGGCCATCAATCATTTCAAAACTAAATTGGTTTTTAGCGTAACGAATTTCATCAACACAAATGACACTAGGCAAAGCACGCTCGTAGTTAGTTTGATAGGCTTCAGCAGCATTATTCATTAAGCGATTAATTTTACTAGTAGATAAATGTAAGATGTGTGCAATTTCCTTTTCAGAAATATCACGTTTAGCCAAATCGATAATTTGATAAAGTAATGGACGTGTAATCTTAGAACGTGGCATAAAATCACATGATTGAGCGATTAAACTTTTAAGGCAATTACGACATTGATAACGCTGTTTTTTAACGGATAGTACTTGTTCAAAACCATTAGCTGTGGGTAATTGATAATCGGCTGTATCTTTACCATTTAAATAAACGTTATCTAACAAGGGACAACCACAGCTAGGGCAACGTTCAGGCAGTGTATTTAAACTTGCACGATAGCGCAATACTAAGTGATGATCATGTCCTTTAGGAACCACCTCATTAAAAGTACCGTCATTAGAAATTAAAAAATTGATATTTTTATCTGTCAAACCAACTGAATTTAAGATAGAATCATTTATAGACATCGATAAATACCTCGTTTCTTATTGTGTGGACAACTATATTTTACGCCGGTATTTTTATTGGTGTCTTTTTAATTGTGAAAAAGAGCAAAATAAAAGCGTGAAATTTTTACTTTCACGCTAAAAAGTATAGAGCCGTTTTTTTCTTGGGCAAAAAAAGTTCAACAAGTGTACTAATTTATCTGCTACAATATTTAATTGTGTTATCAAAGAAAGAGGTAGAGGAATTTGGCATATTTTAAGTGGCTTTATCAAGAATTAAAATCAATTAACACGGCTGGTGGTGTTATGCTGGCGTTTATTTTTGGAGTCCAACTAGCACTATTTTTGAGTAATCCAATTAATACATTATCAGTCATTACACTGTTCGCAACCTTAATCGGTTCAGCATGTACAGTGTATATGATGATTGGTAAGCCTATTAATGGTTTATTAGGTTTAATTAGTGCTCTGGGTTATATTTATATTAACTGGCAGGCTGGACATTTTGCATCGGTATTAGATCAGATGGTATTCATCTTACTTATTGACTTACCATTGATTTTTACTTGGAAAACGTGGGGCCACAAAGTTGAAAATGGTGTTCACTTTTTAAGTCGTCGGGGATGGGTACTCACAATTGCAGTGATGTTAATTTTGTGGTACCCAGTTATGTATATCTATACCCAATTGGGTGATTCTAATCCATTATGGGATAGTATTGTCTTAATTATTGGTGCAACAGCTTCTTGGTATGTTTTCAAAGGTTATGGTGATAGCTACACATTATGGTTGCTATCAGATTTTGTAAATATTGCATTATGGGTATCAGCACTATCATCAGGATACTCAGCAAGTTCATTACCAATGTTGTTGACGATGTCATTCTATTTGGCAACTGCTTTATATGGACGTTTCTGGTCAATTTGGAGCGGTAAGCAGAATAAATAGTTATTCTAGAGTTAAATGATTATGATAATAAAAGCGCCTAACCCTTGGCTTGGTTAGGCGCTTTTTGTAATTAGACTTGGGACTCTATTACCTAATTATAATAACACTAGTATACATGGTTTTCAATACTACTATTGTGAGTTATTTAAATCAGGTCATGATTAAATAAATTGTACATGTCGCTATTATAGATTATTTTAATATTCAGTCATTAAGATAACGGGTGTAGGTGGAAATCTCTGCCTATATTTTTACTACAAGGTGTACCTATTACTGTTATATAGCAGTTATAGGTACATTTTTTGTATAATAATTAAATGTTTGAATTATTAATATTGCATGTTCATTAAGTGAATTAAAAATGAACATTTTATGTTTAGGATACTTTTTTGATGAATATAAGACTATTTCGGAATGATGTTGGGTGAGTAATTATAAGATAATGAATGCATTGTACTTAGCACAATGAAGGAGTAGGAAATGAGAAAAGGTTTAGCACTAAGTTTATTAACATGTGTATCAGTATTAATGGTTTATAATCCATTAGAATCAGATACAACGTATGCGGACGGGACAACGCAAAATGAAATAAGTAGCCAATCAGATCAACAAGGTACCTGGGGAACTTGTAGTTGGACTTTTGACGCAGGAACAGGCACACTTACGCTTCAAGGTGGGGTAGCAGATAGGAATACACCCTGGACAAAAAATGACTCATCAAATAATAATGATAAGTTAGGAGATTCTGTAAAGAATATCATTATTAAAGGTGAGATTGTTTTACCAGCTGATAGTTCGAATTTATTTGCAAATAGTCACATCATGACGGTTGATGGTAGTGACAAACTAGATACATCACATGTCACAAATATGGCCGCCATGTTCAGTGCTGGATTTAGTGAATCTAGTTTAGCTTCATTAGATGTTAGTAATTGGGATACTTCACATGTGACAGATATGAGCCACATGTTTCAAGGTAGAAATAAGTTAACGTCTTTGGACGTCAGTAACTGGGATACCTCAAATGTGACAGATATGACTTCTATGTTTGATGATGATATTCAAGGAGGCAGTTTGACAAACTTGGATGTTAGCAACTGGGATACGTCACGAGTTAAAAGTATGCAAAATATGTTTTTAAACCAAGGTTGTCTTACCACACTAAATGTTGGTAATTGGAACACATCTAATGTTAACAATATGTCTAAAATGTTTAGTCATAATCGTAATTTATCACGTTTAGATATTGGTAACTGGGATACCTCAAATGTAACAGATATGTCGGGGATGTTTGAATTTGATCCTCATTTAACAACATTAGACGTTGGTAATTGGGACGTGTCTAACGTTAGAAACATGTCAACCATGTTTGATGAGGCAAGCGGCTTAACAACGTTAGATGTTAGTAATTGGGACACGTCCAATGTTGAAAATATGGCATGGCTTTTTACGGATACGCCAGATCTAGCAACGCTAGATGTTAGTAAATGGCAGACTTCAAAAGTAAACCAAATGGAAACTATGTTTGCGGGAACTGGTGCTGATAATTTGGATTTTACCCATTGGAACACATCTAACGTAAATGATATGGAAGGTATGTTTCAACAAGCAAAGCAAGAAAAAATCGATATTAGTCATTTTGATATGACTAATAAGCCGACCGTAGATCATATCTTTTCAAATATGCCGAACCTCAATACGTTGGTTTTGGGTGAAAAAAATGACTTCAGTCATCCGACATTTTGGCAAGATGGTCTAGATTTGCCAGAAGTGCCTGATAATGACGAATTTACAGGTAAATGGGTATTAGCAAAAGATGCACAGGGTAATGCGGTGGTCGACGGTCCAACTTTTACATCAAACAAATTGTTAAGTGATTTCAAACAACCAGGAACTTATGTTTGGCAAACGGTTAATAATAACGCAGATGCAGCGAATAGTAGTTCATCAAGTAGTGATACGTCGTCGAGTGGTGTCAGCTCTTCAAGTGCGTCGGCTTCTGATAGTAGCAGTTCATCGAGTAATGATACGTCATCAAGTAATGTGAGTTCTGGAAGTTCGTCGTCATCTAATGGCAGCAGTTCATCAAGCAATAATACATCATCAAGTGACGTCAGCTCATCACATTCATCGTCGTCTGACAGTGATAATTCTTCAAGTAACGATACATCGTCAAGCAATGTTAGCTCATCATCATCTGATAATAGCAATTCTTCAAGCGAGGTCAACAAGCCAGATGTGGCTTCATCAAATAATGACAGTTCATCGGGCAATAATACGTCAATCAGTCATGTCCATAATGGTGTGGTGCCCAACAATGGTTCATTAGCAGATAAACCAGTACCTGATTATGTTAGTAGCAATAAAGAACAACATATCGTAACAAATAATTCTGTTACTAATTCAACAATAACTAATAATACAAATCACACTGCGTTAAACGCTAACCAACCAACACTTTCAGGAAGCCAAAACAAAATAGGCCCCACAAAAAGTGATGTACCGGTAAGTTTACCTAAAACAGCTGTTAAGGTAGCCAATAATATTAATAACCATAAAGGGGTTTATAGTTTATTAGTTGTTGTGATAGTTGTACTTACCAGTGGCTTTGTATTAAGCAAGTCTAAGCGCAAGCAATAAAATAATTATTATAAGATGTGCCTATCACTGTTATGTGACAGTAGTAGGTGCATTTTTATATAGGGTATACCGACTTAATTTATGTTCTTTAAGTGTATTAAAAATAAAAAATTGTTAGTTTATGTTACTTTTTCGATTTAGATAAGCCTATTTTGGAATGACTTATAAGGGTCAATTATAAGATAATAAGGTCTCAAATTATAGAACACAATCGAGGGATGGCACATGAAGAGAGATTTAGCACTACTTTTACTGACGAGTGTGTCAGTAATGGTTTATAATCCATTGACATCAAGTACAACGTATGCAGACGCAACACCACAAAATCAAATAAAATCGCAATCAAATGATACTGATGTGCAATCTGGGACGTGGGGAACTTGTAATTGGATTTTTGATCCAACAACAAGCACAATCACTCTTGAAGGTGGACAAGGCGGTGCGCCCAAAAAAACACCCTGGCCTAATGCTAGTGATCTACATGATGGGGTAGGTGATAATGTAAAACATATTGTGATTAAAGATAAAGTTACACTGCCAGCCAATAGTGATAATTTATTTGCAAATAGTTCAATCATTAGTATTGATGGTAGCGACAAGTTAGATACTTCACAAGTTACGAGTATGTTTAACATGTTTGGTAATGCATCAAGTTTAAAAAAATTAGATGTTAGCAACTGGGATACGTCACATGTCAAATATATGAGTGAACTTTTTCGTAATGCATCGAGTCTGAGTGCGTTAGATGTCAGTAATTGGGATACTTCAAATGTCACAAATATGGATGAAATGTTCAGAGACGCATCGAGCCTAGCTACATTAGATGTAAGTAGATGGGATACAGCTAAACTTACGGATACATCTAAGATGTTTGAAGGAACATCAAGTTTAAAAACATTGGATGTAAGCAATTGGAATACATCAAAAGTTATTAACTCTTTTAGAATGTTTTGTTATGCATCAAATTTGACCACATTAGATGTAAGTAAGTGGGACACCTCACAAATTATAGATATGCATAGTATGTTTTATGGCGCATCAAACCTTACTGCCCTGGATGTAAGCAATTGGAATACTTCAAAAGTTACCAATACTTTTAGAATGTTTAACGGTGCATCACACCTACGTAAATTAGATCTTAACAACTGGGATACCTCTCATATTAAGGATATGGGACTTATGTTTGGCGGAACAGGATTACAAGAGCTAGTTTTAGGGAATAAAAGTAAATTTTCTCCGGCAGTAAATCTACCAGATGTTCCGAGTGATGATCAATATACAGGTAAATGGATATATACAAAAGATGCAACAGGAAATGCTGTAGTTGATGGTCCGACTTATACATCAAGTGCTTTATTAAGTGATTTTAATAAACCAGGGACTTATGTTTGGCAAAAGATTAAGACTGATTCAGGTGCAGCAGGTAGTGATACATCGTCAAGTGCAACGTCTTCTGAGAGTAGTAGTTCTGCAAGTATCAATACATCATCAAGTGATGTGAGCTCATCGAGTGAATCGTCATCTGATAGTAGCAGTTCTGCAAGCAATGACACATCCTCAAGTGATGTGAACTCATCAAGTACATCGTCATCTGATAGTAGCAGTTCTGCAAGCAATGACACATCCTCAAGTGATGTGAACTCATCGAGTGAATCGTCATCTGATAGTAGCAGTTCTGCAAGCAATGACACATCCTCAAGTGATGTGAACTCATCGAGTGAATCGTCATCTGATAGTAGCAGTTCTGCAAGCAATGACACATCCTCAAGTGACGTTAGCTCATCGAGTGCAACATCATCTGACAATAGTAGTTCTGCAAGCAGTGATATCTCATCAAATGATATCAACATGCCAACTACGTCTTCATCAAATAATAGCAGTTCATCAAATATTAATGTATCAATCAGTAAGCCAAACAGCGATAATGGCAGTACTACGCATCACAATACGATAACTAGCCCTATTTTGAGTTCAGTAAAAACTAATGATACTAATCAATCAACGCTTTCAGAAATGAAAAAGCCAGTTGGACCGACCAAAAATGATGCACCAACAAGTTTACCCAAAACAGCCGTTAAGATGGCAAATAATATTAAAAATCATAAAGATATTTATAGTTTATTAGTAGTTGCCGTAGTTTTACTTAGCAGTGGTTTAGTATTGCTTAAGTCTAAGTGGAAGCAGTCAAAATAAGTAATTGAAGTGCTACTCAATGGTTTGAGACATGTACCATAATGAGATCTCATAGTTTCTGAGACTTGACTCCACAAGAAATCAAGCCAACTGTTTTGTAAGTGTTATTATAATATTAATTTTCAATAAGGAAATTATATAATGGATATAAATGTATACGTAGCCAGTGCTTTTAGTAAAAATCAAACCGGTGGTAATAAAGCAGGCGTTGTTTTTATGGATCAACGATACAACTAATTGTTTAATATGAGTACAGATGAATTAAGTCAAAACGAGATTATTGTGTTAATTTGTCTGATTCTCTGATCATATTTATTAACTCATTTTTTGAAACATCCGTTTTATTGACAGCGATTGTGTTCCAGTGACTTTTATTCATATGATAACCAGGGTAAACACCTTCACGATTGCGCATAAGTTCCCCGTGTTGTGGTTCTAGTTTAAGGACAATGATTAATTCACCATCCTTTTCAAGAATTAAGGCAATCATCTTTCTGTTAGATGTTTGTCTCATAACTGTTGTAATTGTTTTATTGCGACTATTTTTGCTGCTAAAAGGATAGTCTTCAAAAGAATTTGTTGTTTCTTTAACTAGATTAATTAACGTTTGCCGATTCATTACATACTTCCTTTTTATTTAAATGTGATTCAGGTATTGGATATCACTATTATATGTTGTTTAAGTGGTTAAGGAGCGTGTCATATAATTTTTTATAAAATTAAGCCTACTAGTTTATGTTTTACTACATAACTTAGTAGGCTTTTTTTCATGTTTCAGATAAGATAGTATAATAAATAAAGAATGACACACGTGAATAAAAATATTATTTGTAGTTTTTAATAAACTAACTACAAATGAAGTAACACATAAAAATTAAAAATATTGATACAAAGAGGTTTACAAGAGATATGCCAGAGCTACCAGAAGTTGAAACTGTTCGTCGTGGCCTTACAAATTTAGTTGCTGGACGGACTGTACAAAGCACAGAAGTTAGATGGGAAAAGACTGTTGGTGGATTAACCCCACAAGAATTTAATGATGCCCTCAGTAACCAAACCATCATTAAAATTGATCGCCGTGGTAAATATTTATTATTTCGTTTTACGAATGATATTACTATGGTCTCACATTTACGAATGGAAGGTTCATATTATACTGTACCGGCTGGCACAGAGCCGGGTAAGCATGATTTGGTGACTTTTCATTTAGATGACGGTGTGGATTTATTCTATCGTGATACACGTAAATTTGGTCGTATGCATATCGTACCAAACGATAAGGTGATGACTGTTGCAGGCTTGGCAACAATTGGTCCTGAACCAACAGAAGAAGATTTGAAATTGGATTATATGGTTAAAGAATTTGGTAAATCAAAGATGCATATTAAGCCATTTTTGTTGAATCAAAATCATATTGCTGGTTTGGGAA
Organism: Weissella sp. ESL1139; assembly: GCF_058506735.1. NCBI lineage: Bacteria > Bacillati > Bacillota > Bacilli > Lactobacillales > Lactobacillaceae > Weissella > Weissella sp. ESL1139. The sequence continues at coordinate 857,042 of NZ_CP196375.1, read as the reverse complement.
ACATTTATGTAGATGAAACCCTTTGGCAAACCAAAATTCATCCTCTAACAGCTGCCAATCTCATTACGAAAGAGGAACTGGCTGCATTACGTGAGAATATTATTCATGAATTAGCACGAGCCACCGAACATCATGGTACAACTGTTCATAGTTTTACGAATGTATTTGGTAGTGCCGGTGAATTCCAAAATGAATTACAAGTATATGGTCGTGTTGGTGAACCTTGTTTACGTTGTGGGACGCCTTTAATTAAAACGAAAGTTGCGCAACGTGGCACGACTTACTGTCCAGTATGCCAAATTGAAAGGACAAAATAATGTTTAAATTAGGTCTCACTGGTGGTATTGCCACCGGTAAATCAACAATTTCTAATTATTTAAGCTCAAAGGACATTCCAGTATTAGATGCCGATAAAATTGCCCGTTTAGTAGTGGAACCCGGAACACCAGGTTTAACGGAAATTGTGGATTATTTTGGTGAAGATATTTTACAAGCAGATAAAACACTTAATCGTAAAGCATTAGGACAAATCGTTTTTAATAATGAAATAGCTTTGCAAAAGTTGAATGACATTACGCATCCCCGTATTCAGCAAATGATGGATGACCAACTGGCTGACTTAGCCAATAAAAATACACCACTGGTTATTTTAGATATTCCATTGCTACTGGAAAATCATAACGTGGCTGGTGCTGATGCTGTGATGTTAGTGACCTTACCACATGACATGCAATTGGCACGTTTAATGGCTCGTAATAATTTGACGCAAGCTGAAGCTGAAAGTCGCATTAATGCACAAATGCCCTTAGCTGTAAAAGAGAAACTTGCTGATTATATTATTGATAATACTGGTTCAATTGACGATACTTTGGCACAAGTTGATCAAGTTATTAAACACGTATTAGCGTAAATAATAAGATAAGAAAGGAAAGAGATTCATGGCAGATTTTTCAAATCAACAACGTTATCGATTAGTCTATGATGAACTAATTGATATGACGTCTGTCCGATCATTAACTAAAGTCTATCTTCCAATTATTGGCCGTGATGCTTATACTTTGTATTTAGCATGGGCAACCATGGGAGAAACAGCTGAACCTAAGCATCGCCATGTTGATATTTTGGATCAATTGGCGATGAATCAGCATTCTTTCCTGGCTGCACGTAGTAAATTAGAAGCAATGGGGCTGGTAAAAACATTCAAGCAGACCACGAATTTTGGAACTCAGTGGGTGTATCAAATTTTTCAGCCAATGACGGTTCATGCATTCTTATCAGATGTCTTATTGTCTAGTTTGTTAGATCATTATCTTGGGAATGAGTTATTTAATGATTTGGTCAGTGAGGAAAAATCCGAAGACATTGATATTCCTGGAAAAAACGTTTCGCAAACATTTTTTGATTTAATGGGCCAAGAGAGTTTTATCAAGCATAATCAAGCACCCTTTGCGGAAGAAGATAATAAAACGACATTGTCTAAAAATATTCGTCAAGCAGTTAAAAAATTAGACATTAATTTAATGGCTGATATGTTAAAGTCATATGGTATTGACCATGGCATGTTGCAAAAAAATGAAGTCGATTTGATGATTGATAAAACTCTATATGGCTTAACAGATTTAGAGTTAGTGCGTGTTATTCAAGCAACAACCACACCGCAAAATAAAATTAATTTATCAGCTATTAAGCAACAACTGACAAAAAATTTTCAACAATCACAAATCCGTGCCCAAACAGTTGATTCAAACGATAAAGCCCATGTTGAACAAAATGTGATTAAGGAAGACAATCCAGCATCTAAAATGATTGCTATTGCCCAGTCAGCATCACCGTTGAATTTCTTAAAGAGCTTACGTCAGAAAAACAATGGGTTTGTTGCTGATAATGAAATAAAAGCTTTATCTGATATCGCTCAGATGAACATTGTGAGTCCTGAAGTATTAAATATCATCCTTTATGAAATCACGGTTATTGAAAAAAGAACAACTTTGAATAAAACATTATTACAAACGATTGTGAATGATTGGTCACAAAATGGTGTTACTGATGCGGTTAGTGCGCTACAATATCTACAACGTCGTAATCAAAAGCAACAAACGCAAACAACACACTCATCAAACAAAAAGTGGTCTAATCAACGTAAACCACTAAAACAAGAAACGCGACCAGATTGGGAAAACCAACATGGTACGTCGGTTTCACAATCAGATGCTAAGTCGGCCCGTGAAGCATTAAATGCTATGCGTGCTCGCCGTCAGCAAAATAACCCAAAGGAGACATAAACGATGGGGGAATCAAATTTTAAAAATAATAAATCAAAAGCATCAGATGCACCGGTAAATGTTGGTGAAGCGTTGCGTGATTTTATGGATAAAAAGCAGTTGAATAAACGGTTTGATTCTTTGAAGAAAGAAGTATTTCGTGATCCTGAGATACGTCAATTTTTTAATGCGAACAAAGATAAATTGTCGCGAGACATTGTCAACCGTGATTTTGCTGTTTTGTATGAATATTATTCACAACGTCAAAAAGCCAAATCAGGTAAGAAAGTCGTGCATCAAGGTTATACACCAGCTTTACAAGTTAGTGAAAGTCGTATCGTTATTATTTATGAACCTGACGAAGCTACTAGATTGGCCCAACAGATGAGCATGCAAGCTCACTTAGTCAAGTCGATTGGTATGCCTAAATTGATTAATAAGGCGCGCTTAGATGATTTCTCAGAAGACGATACTGATCGTTTAGCTGCTTTTACCGGAGTTTTGAAGTTTATCGAAGATTACATTAAAACACCTGATGATTATCATCGCGGTCTATACATTCACGGCGCTTACGGTATTGGGAAAACTCATTTAATGGGCGCAATGGCTAATGAGTTAGCACAAGAAGGTATTCCAGTTACTTTAGTTCACTTACCTAGTTTTATTGTAGAGGTGCGTAGTGCAATCGGAACTGATGAGCAACCACAAGATAAAATCAATACTATCAAACGCGTACCAATTTTGGTCATTGATGATATCGGTGCTGAATCATTAACAGCATGGGTCCGCGATGACGTGCTAGGCGTTATCTTGGAATATCGTATGCAGAATGAATTAACAACTTTCTTTACATCTAATTTTTCAATGCAGCAATTAGAAAAGGAACACTTTACCAGTACAAAAGATGGTGCTGAACCAGTTAAGGCTGAACGTTTAATGCAACGTATCAAGTTTTTAGCAAAAGAAGTCCAGATGGCTGGTAAGAATCGTCGGGAGCTTGATTAATGCAACAAAAGAAAATCACTCACTTTATTTGGAAACTACTTTTAGTATTTATATTAATGGTCGTTAGTTTTGTTATTTTGCGACATAATGCCAGTTGGTATCAAGATACAGTTGGTGAAGTGACTTCTTCTAAAACCGTTTCATCTAAAACGATTCAAGACCAATACGGCAATAAAGTAAAACAACATCATCAAAAAGTACATGTTAAAATACTTAATTCTAAAAATAAAGGTAAAACTGTCTCATTTGTGAATAGTTATGATGAGGCAGAAGCCATTACACAACCATTAAAAGCACATGATCAAATCTTTTTAGCGCGATCTGAACATGCCTGGGGACTGAAAAACTTTAAGCGTGATAGTTTTTGGGTGCCAATCTTAATTTTGGTAGTTGGTCTTTTATTGATATTAATGGGAAAAGTGGGTGGTTTTATGACCGTCTCCTTGATCGTCAATGTGGCCTTGTTTATTGGTACCATTTATTTAAACTTGATTACCAAGGATGCTAATATTTTTTGGCTCTTTATCTTGTTTAGTTTAGTTGCATCCACCGTTACTTTAATGTTTGTGATGGGAATCAAGAATCGCTTAACGTGGACAGTGTTATTAACCGTTATCACATCAACGACACTGGCCATGCTAATTGGCTTATTAGTATTTAATGTCACGAACGGTAAAGGGCTGCATTTTGAATTAATGTCCTTTATTACCCAATTACCGCAACCTATGTTTCTTGCCATGACCTTAGTTGGTGTGCTGGGAGCTGTTATGGATGAAGCAACCGATATGATTGCGACACTCTTTAGTTTGGAGCGTGAACATCCTGATATTGGTATGAAAGATCTGTTAATTACAGGTCGACATGTCGGTCAAGAAATCTTTGGGGCCTTGAGTAATACATTGTTCCTAATTTTCATTGCTGAACAAATTCCGATGGCCGTGCTATATCTACGAAACGGTAATAATTGGGGCTTTACTTATACCATGAACATTTCTTTGGGGATGGTACAAACGCTAATTAGTGCCATTGGAATTGTGTTAACCGTACCTGCAGGTATTTTCTGGGTATGGTTGCTTCATAAGTGGCGACAAAAGAAAGTGGAGGCAAAGATATAAATGAGTGTCTTAATGCTTTTATCAATTATTTTATTTTTCCTAATGCTAATTGTTGGTGGTATAAAGGGAATTGGTGCTTTCATTGGTCTTTGGATTAGCTTTGCAATTTTAGTTGTCATGATGTTGCTGATCAGTTTCCAATTTAATCCATATTGGGTATTACTAATTGGTGGTGCATGTTTATTGACCGTAACAGTTTTAAGTGCGGGTGCTGACGAACGAACAACGACGATTTCATTAATCGCAAGTTTTATTGTCATGCTTGCCTTATTAGCAGTTATTTTACCAACAGAACATATTGCGGTAGCGCAAGGTTTCGCGGAGGAAAATTCTGAAGATTTAGAAGGCTTGTCATTAGCGATTAATATTAATTTTGGTACTTTGGGAATTGTTGCCGCATTACTCGCAACATTAGGTGCAATTGCCGAAGCATCGGTTGCAATTACAACCGGTGTTGGTGAAATATTAAGTGATCAACCTAATTTAACAAATAAACAATTAATTAATGTTGGTCAAACGCTTGGCCAACAAATTATTGGAACTGCTGTTAATACAGTTTTGTTTGGCTTTTTAGCTGATTTTTTGAGCCTTTCAGTACTATTTGGAAAATTAAAATATAGCTTTGGTGAAATTATTAATGCAAAATTATTTACGTCCTCAATGTTGTCATTATTGTATGCGCTATTAGGCGTTTTAATCACATTACCAGTCACAATTGGTATCTTTTTGATTTATCAAAAACATCAAAAACTCGATAGTAATGGGGAAAAGCTATGATTTATGAGAAAGTCATGGTATGATTAATACAAATATGTCATTTGTAAAATGATATCGTATCTTGTAAGAAAGTAACCAGAGGTATAGCGTATGAGCAGTGTGCTTGTGATTGAAGATGAAGAAAATTTGGCTCGTTTTGTGGAGCTAGAATTACAACATGAGGGTTATGAGACCCATGTTGCTGATAATGGGCGTGATGGTCTAGATTCTGCTTTAGCAAATGATTATGACTTAATCTTGCTTGATTTAATGTTACCTGAATTAAGTGGATTAGAAGTCGCCCGTCGATTGCGTGAAGAAAAGAATACACCAATTATTATGATGACGGCACGTGATTCTGTCATTGACCGTGTATCAGGGTTGGATTATGGTGCTGATGATTACGTTGTAAAGCCATTTGCAATTGAAGAATTATTGGCACGTGTACGTGCTTTGTTGCGTCGTATTGACATTGAGACTGAAGAACACAGTACTCATCAAAGTGTCGTTCGTTATCGTGATTTAACTGTTGAAAAAGAAAACCGTATTGCACGCCGCGGTAATGAAATTATTAACTTAACGAAGCGTGAATACGAATTGCTTTTGATTTTGATGGAAAATATCAACGTCGTACAATCACGTGAAGAATTACTTAAGAAGGTTTGGGGATACGATTCTGAAATCGAAACAAACGTTGTTGACGTTTATATTCGTTATCTTCGTAACAAGATTGATCAACCTGATTCAAGAGCATCATACATTCAAACAGTCCGCGGTACTGGATATGTTATGCGTCAGTAATTTGGAGGAATTTTAATGGGTAGTCCATCATCCATTATTGAAAAAACACCACAACGAAAAGGCCTTTCTTTAAAATGGAAATGGGCACTTGGATCTGTTGCTGGTGTTTTTTTAATATTTATTATATTTACATGGTTTGTGATGCAAGCATTTGCAACACAAATGATAACAACTGAAAAACAGGAAGTTAACAGTTCGTTAAATGCTGTTACTGAGCGTTTGCATGACATTGATTCTTCACAATTATTACCTAATAAAGTTAATGCAATTTTGCGGCCAAATGATACAGATTTTGATAAAGTAGTTAATGATCCTGTTCTACAACAAATTGCTAGTAAAGATTACACAATCCGTGTTTACGATAAGTCTGGCAAGCCGGTTTATCCAACGGGCAAGAAGGCAAGTCCTTTACAGGAAACTAAGAAAAATGGTGTGCGAGTAGAGCGAGTTAATGGCACTAAAATGGTCGTTGGCCATCAAAAATTACAAAATGCTAATGATAAAATGATTGGTCACGTTGTGATTGAAAACCATTTAACGGCTTATCATAAAACCTTTAATCATATCTATGCCATCATTACAATTCTAATAGTACTTGGCCTATTCTTGATTGCGCTTTGGGGTTATTGGTTAGCTGGATTCTTCTTACGTCCAATGGACAAGGTTAAAAAGACTGTTGATACAATTAATCATGATCCACAGTCACAAGTGCGTGTAGATGTTGAAGGTCGCAAACCGGATGAATTAACTGATTTAGCTAATCTATTGAATGATATGTTGGATCGCATGCAACGTTTTATTTTGCAGCAGCACCAATTTGTGGAGGACGTTTCCCATGAGTTACGAACACCTGTTGCAATCGTAAAAGGGCACATGGAGCTATTAAATCGCTGGGGAAAAGACGATCCGAAAATTTTAGATGAGTCCATTAAAGCTTCGTTAGCAGAGATTAGTCGTATGGAAGGCTTAGTCTCTGAAATGCTAGATTTAACGAGAGCTGATCAAGTTGAATTGACCTTCCGCGAAGGTGACACTGATGCTAAAGAGTTAATTAACGGTATCTATACGAACTTCAAGATGATTCATCCTGATTTTAAATTCTGGATTGATGATGACTTAAAAGGCCCAACAATTGTAAATATGAATCGCGACCATTTAGAACAGATTTTGATTATTCTATCTGATAATGCGGTTAAGTATAGTCAGGAGCGTAAAGAAATTCACTTTGCTGCTTCTCGTTCAGGTAATTTGGTTGAATTAGCTGTTCAAGATTTTGGTGAAGGTATTAGTCCAGAAGATGCTAGTCGTGTCTTTGATCGTTTTTATCGTGTAGATAAAGCACGTTCGCGTAAGCAAGGTGGTAATGGGTTAGGATTGAGTATTGCCCAAAAGCTTGTTGAAGGCTATGGTGGTAAAATTCAGTTAGAATCTGCAATTGGACAAGGTTCGATTTTCCGAATTACATTACCAATTAAACATGAAGATGAAGAAAACTAAGAAGAAAAGCAGGGGCTCGTACCTGCTTTTCTGTTGTAAGGAAATAATATGATTATCAAACACGTTATTCTACACGTTTTAGACAAAAATAGTGGCAATTTAATTGCCTCACAAGATGAATTAGATTTAAATCAACCTAATTTGCATGAATATATTGAAAAGCTAATTGAAAAGTTCAAGAATAGCGATTATAAAACTGGTCAATTAACTGATAGTGATCCAATCAGTGCACAAATTTCTGATGAAAATGGGCAATCATTTGCAGAAAAAGCAACAACATTAGCGGAAAGCTTATTTGAAATTATTGCACCAAGTGAAGCCATTCCAGCAGGAGATTTATTGGTTATTGAATATTCTGAAGGGTCCGATGATTTCTTTAGTATTTTAAAATTAAACTTTACGCCTCGCTATACCCATGCGGTTGAATATCAAGACGATAAATTAATTAATAATTTAATTTTAAATCAAGCTGTGCTACCACCTGCAACACAAAAAGTTGATGAAGGTATTATCATTAACTTAATGAGTGGTTTATATATGTTGGTTGAAAAGAAATACTTGATTGATGGTCATCGGACAAATTACTTTTCTGAAAAGTTCTTAAAAATTCAGCCAGAAAATTCAACAAAGGATAACATTCAAGTTATTAAGCAAGCTGTTAAATCAGTTGCCAATAAATTTGACATGCCTGAACATGAAGTTTTGGCAGATACACAAAATACAATTTTTGATACGGTTCAAGATGATGGTGAGATAAAGACATCTGCCATTGCTGAATCGGTTTTCAAAGGTAATGTTTCTGCGCAAGAAGCATACCAGCAAATTGTTGATACAAAACAATTGGATCATAAAATTGCTGTGCCGAATACAGAACGTATCGAGAAGAAGTATCGTTTGCAAAGATTTAAACTAGATTCTGGTATTGAAATTGCCATTCCAATGGATATTTATCAGGATAAGAGTAAAGTAGAATTTATTAATAAACCAGACGGTACAATGTCATTAGTAATTAAAGATATTGCATCAATTATTAATAAATTTAGCTCATAAAACAACTAATATTTTAGAGAAAATAAAGATTTATAGCATATGATATGTTTCGTGCTATAATTGTTACTTGAAAAACGAAAATAGGTAGGAAGAAATACTCCATGAAAATTAAAGGTTTAACCCCGATATTATTAATCGTACTAATCGTTCTGTTTGTGACTGGGCACGCTGATTTTTTAAAGGGTCCACTAACTGACTTTATGCATTGGTCCGAAGCAACAATCGGTGGTACCAATGCTGTAGGCTGGTCAATTATTATTTTGACCTTAGTTGTCCGTTTGATTTTGTTACCAATGATGATTCACCAACAACGTAATGGTACAATTCAACAAGAAAAGATGCGCTTATTACAACCTCAATTGCAAAAAGTGCAAGATGCTCAAAAGAATGCCCAAACGCAAGAAGAACAAATGTTAGCTTCACAAGCAATGATGACCATTTACCGTGAAAATAATGTTTCATTACTTGGTGGTATGAACTTTGCAACATTGATTATTCAATGGCCTGTGTTTATGGGATTGTATGCCGCTATTAGAAATTCTAACGAAATCGCCCATGCAACATTCTTTGGTATTAATTTGTCATCACACGCGCCAATTTTAGCAATTGCAACTGCGGTGGCTTATGGTATTCAAGCATATTTATCATTAATTGGTATTCCAGCAGAGCAAAAGAAACAAATGCAAATGATGATGTATGTTATGCCTGTTATGATGTTGTTCATGACGTGGGTAACCAATGCTGGTATCGCTTTGTACTTCTTCGCTGGTGCCTTAGTTATGATTTTGCAAACGTTGATTATCATTGTATGGCGTCCACGTTTGAAAGCTCAGGTTCACGAAACCTTTGAGGTGAAGGATGTTGTTGATGACGCTTTAGCTGGTAAGATCAAGTCAAAGCCATCAGGTCGTTTTGCTGAAGCTATGCAAGCTGCTCAAGAACAACAACAGCAACAACAAAATGCCGCTCGAAAAGACGTTACTAAATCTGGACAAAATAATAGTTCCAAAGGTGGTCGTAACGCTGGAAAACAACACCGTAAGTAAATATAATTTATAAGACCACTCAATAGAGCGGTTTTTGTTTTAACAAAAATAGGTATTGATAACCTTATACGGGCTATCAATACCTATTTTTCATTAAGAAAGATTTGTTTGTTGTGCAACTGTCATATCAGTCGCAATTTGTACCATTTCATCAATTGATTCATGAGCACCGGTAGCAATCCACCTGATTGCTAAGGCCAACATGCCCGAGGCAGTAAAATCAGATACGTAGTCAATTGACCGACTAACAACAGCTGTATTTTGCAACCTTTTAGCGTATAAACTATGCAAGATATCACGTAGGGGTGGGTAGAATTGTTCACGCAAACCCGCATTAAGTAGTACAGCGATAGCAATACCATTTGCTCTAACAAAACCAAAAAAGGCTCGTGAAATAGATTCAGAATCTAAAGATAGATCATCTGCCTCTTTTTCGAAATCATGTGTTAATTGTTCAACAATAGCTTGAATTACTGCCTCCTTAGTACCAAAATGGCGATAAAAAGCCATCCGTGACACGCCTGCCTTGCGAGCAATTTCTGTAACCGCAAGTTGGTCATAGGACTGGCTTTGTAATAAAGTCAGCGTTGCATCTATAATCTGATCATCAGTTTGCTGACGAATCGTCTCTGTTAACATGTTCTTCATACTTTTATTTTACGACATTCTAGAGAATGTAAGTAAAAAAGCAAGCAAAATGAAGACTCACTTTACTTGCTTTAGAAAAACTTTGTAAACAATACTAAAACGTTACCTTTACAAACCACGTTGTTGTTTATAATTTTGTAGTTCTGGCGACAAAATATAAGGTACCTTTGCCAAATCATCAATTGACTTAGCACCAACCAGAGCATATAACTTTTTTAGTTGTTGTTGCCAATTTAAAATTTCGTCAATCAATCCTTCAGTACCACCTTGCAGGGTAGTATGTAGGAAATGACCAGCTACGCCAACTGCTTGGGCGCCCATAATCTGGGCTTTTAAAACATCTAGTGGATTCTGAATACCACCGGTTGCAAAGATGTTTGGTGCATCAGTTAGAGATCTTGCTTCTAACAAACTTTCGGCTGTTGTTTGCCCCCAGTCATATAAAAACTCAAAGCTTTGATGTTGCTCACGATTACGACGATCCTCAATAACCGCAAAATTCGTACCTGAACGACCACCAAGATTAATATATTGCGCACCAATTTTTTGAAGTTGTTGAATAGTTTGTCTACTCATACCAAAACCAACTTCTTTGATGATGACGGGCACTTGACTAGTTTGGATAATACTAGCCAGGTTATCAAGCCACATAAATTCTGTATCACCTTCAGGCATGACAATTTCTTGTGGAACATTGACATGTACTTCAAGTGCATTAGCACCAATCATATCAACAACTTGCTGCGCCGCCTTAGCACCATGGCCAGCACCAATGTTAGCCATGATAAAGCCATCAGGATTAACATCGCGAACGACCGAAAAGCTTTTAATGGCACTTGCATCCTTTAAGGCAATGCTTTGCGAACCGACAGCCATTGCAAGACCGGTTTCGCGAGCAGCTTCAGCCAACTGTTGATTAATATTACCAGTTCGTTTACTACCACCCGTCATCGCTTCAATGTAAAAAGGGGTCGTTAAATTAAAATTTGGATCCTTAATTGCAAGTGAGATATCAGCAATATTTAATTCAGGTATACTATTATGAATAAGCCGAATTTGTTTTAAAGATGATACTGGCTTATTTTTACGATATTCAGCTTCGGCTAAAGCAAGATGTTCATCTTTTCGATGTGCGTGTGCTGATTCCATCATTTTATTCTCCTAAAATTGCAATATGAAAGAGTAGTGGGATAATGCCTGCTGCTTGCCAAGCTTGTTGTAACGCTGTCTCATCATCAACATTGGTTGTCACCGCCACAACGTTATCACCTGCACCAGCACCGGATGCTTTTGCAGGAATATTTAAAGTATCTGCAATAGTAATCGCAGTACGTAAACGACTTGTTAAATAGTTTATGCCAACTTGATCTGTGTATTTTGATAAATAAGTTGCATTATCCAAAATACTTTTTTTAACTAAATTATAGTCTTGTTGTGCAACGCCCAAAACAAAAGATTTGATTAGGGGTTGTGTGGCAAGTGCAAGTTGCTGCTTCAAGGCAGCTATTTCAGCAGTTGTTTTAACTTGACCTAATATTTTTTGTGTATCAGCAGGTTCACCAGTCCATCCAATTGCAATATGCCAATCAATTGGCCAATTTAATTGGCCAATTTCTAATCCTGGCCAATCTTTTTGCAAGATGTCGTTATAGCTAACTTCATTAGCTAGTTCATCTCTAATGATACTTTCATCGAATTTACGATAAAAAATCATACCACCATATGTTGCCACAGCAAGATCGGCCATTGATCCCTTAGCAAAAGTTGGTAGTGACAACATCGTAATTGCGCCTAATTTAAATTGTTTTAATTTTGCCATTCGCAAATTAAATAGCTTATTTAATGCTTTGATTATTGCCATTACAACGGCTGCTGATGATCCCAAGCCTAATTTATTACCATTAGAAGCTGTTAAATTACTTGAAATGGTAATTTTAATACCTTGGTATTGATCAGAATTTTCAAAATGGTATCGATAAAAAGTCTGAATAGCCTTTTTGACCAATTGCCAATTATCTGCAGTAATCACTTGTTGTAAATCCTCAAACGTGACAATTTGCTTTCCAAGCTGATTACTGTGAATTTGAATTTCTGATGGATTGATTTTTTCTGCAGTTACAGTAACAAATTTATCTACGGCAAAAGCAATCGCACTTTGATAGGGAAGGGTAATTGCGTACTCACCAATTAAAAATAATTTACCAGGCGCTTGAGCAGTTACTGACATATTGAATCTCCTGCGTTAATTTTAATGCCTGGTCCTGGATGTGCTGTGATAATTTGCTTATCAGAAACAATACGCAACAATGCTTCTTTGATAACCTCAGTATCATTAGGACTCGAAATGAGTTTTACATTTGGTCCTGCATCCATAGTTGCATAAACGGGAACACCTTGTTGACGTAAATCTTGTGCTACACCGATAACATCCCAACTTTTATCAGTTAAGTAATTAAAGGCAGGGACTGAGGTCGTATTTGTTGCATGCATTTGCAAAGCATTTGCTTCAGAAATTTGACCAATTGTCGCCAAATCATGATTATTAATGGCTTCAATTAATTGATTTACTTGGATATTAGCGGTTTTAACCCATAAGTCATAAAAAGGAGAAGTTGCTCTAGCATGTTGCATACCTGAACGTGAACCAATTTTTTTAGGTTGATCATTCACAACGACGGTCATTAATTGAATGGGCCAGTCGACATGTTCCATTAATGTTGAACCTACAGAAGTTTCGTTATCACCGGGAACCCATTTTGCAAAACCACCAAAAATTGAACGCGTTGCTGAGCCAGAACCATGACGCGCTAAACGTGATAATTCTGTTTTTGTTAAATTAAGTCCGGCAGCTTTACTAGCAGCACCTGCTAAGGCCGCGAAAGCTGAAGCTGATGAAGCCAACCCAGCTGCAGTGGGGACATGGTTAACCGAAATAACAGAAGCATATGTATCAATGCCTGCTTGTCGACGAACAATGTCTAAAAAATTTGTAACTTTCTGCATGGGATGACCTGTTACAACTTCATTATCCAAAACGAAACGGTCTGCATTTAATTTTTCATCAAACCAAACAGTCGTATCAGTATAAAACTCATCTAATGTGAGGGATACTGAAGTTGTTGTAGGTGTGATAATTTCTGTATTTTCTTTTCCCCAATACTTTAGTAACGCGATATTTGTATGCGCACGTGCTGTAAAATGCATTTTTAAGACTCCTAATGCTAATTATTAAAACTGTATGTTTGTGTCCAAACTTCATGTGCGCCGGCATTTTCTAAAGCTTTTAGAACTTCTTTGGTTTGTTCAGCACCTTGAGTTAGGGCAATCATTGTACCACCAACGCCACCACCTGTTAGTTTAGCACCAAGGGCACCTGCATTGCGCGCTGCAGCTATTAATTCATCTAATTTAGGATGTGAAATACCTAATGCAGCTAAATGCTTTTGCGCTTTATTCATTAGATTACCCAATTTAGATACATTATTTTCAGATATTGCAGTACGTGTATTCTTAACAATGTCACCAATTTTATCAATATGATGTTGGGTTGTCTTAGGCTCATTAAATAAGTGCTCACGTACAACAGCAACGGCAAGACCAGTTTGTCCTTTAATACCAGTATCAGCAATTACAAGCGTTGCATCTAAAGCCATATCTATCTTTTCTGGTTGAGAACCCTTAACAAACCAAACAGCTTGATCATCAGCAACTGTAGCTGTATCCAATCCTGATGGTGAACCGTGGGTAATTGATTCTTCAATACTTGCCCAACGTTGTAACTCTTTTTTTGATAATGACTTATCGAAATAATTAAAAAATCCTCGAACAATCGCAATGGCGGTTGCAGCGGATGATCCCATTCCACGTTCTTGTGGAATATTAGATGTGATAGTCATTGTAAACGGCATGTCTTCAGAATCGAAATGTTGTAATAATCGATTGATTAATTGTCGAATTCCCTCATAAACTTCTGCCATTGCTTGCATTGAGCCTCGATAGGCTTGTGACAAAATCACTTGTCCTGCTTCACGTGGTTCAATTCTAACAGTCATTGCTAAGTCCGGTAGAGGAAGTGCAATAGCTGGTTGGCCATAAACGACCGCATGTTCGCCAAGTAAAATAACTTTGGCATGGCTTACGCCAATTCCTGGTTTTTTCACTTTGAAATTACCAATCCATTCTATTTTTATTGTAGCTTTTTTAATCATATCAAATAAACTGACTAATTACACCCATATATAGTACTATTTTAAACTTAAATGTGATTATATTTTGAAAATTTAACACATTTTAAATAATGTCTATTAACTTAACTTTCATATAAAAGCGTCACACATGAATATTAAGCAATATAAATATCAGTGGTTAATTATGCTATAATTTACCTAAGATTATAAAGAGAAAGTCGTGGTGCGTTTCGATGCTAAATAAAGACATCTATGCAGTTGTTGATTTAGAAACAACTCGTACAACGAGCGAATCAGGTCGCATTATTCAAATTGCGATTGCGTTCGTACAAAATAAAAAAATCATTAATCAATTTTCAACTTTAGTTAATCCACACGAAACTATTCCGAAAAATATTGTGCAATTAACAGGTATCACCCAAGACATGGTGAAAGGGGCACCCTCGTTTGAAGATATTGCTGAATCAATTCATACAATGTTGTCAGGTACTATTTTCGTTGCCCACAATGTTAATTTTGATTTACCTTTTTTAAATGCCGAATTTAAACGTATTGGTATGGCACCATTAGATTTAATCGCCATTGATACGGTTACATTGAGCCAAATTGTTTGGCCAACAGCACCAGGATTTCGTTTAGTAGATTTAACGTCTTATTTGTCTTTAACTCACGGACATCCTCATCAAGCTGATAGTGACGCTTTAGCAACAGGGGCACTTTTAATTGAAATTATATCGCGACTAGAAAAATTGCCAATTGTGACGTTACAAGCATTGGTCGATTTACCACTAGTATTGCCAAGAGAGTCTAAATCGTTATTTGAAAAAGTATTACAAAAAGCAAAAGAATTACGTAATCCATTGCCAAAGCATTTACAAATAATTGACGGGTTAGCGATACGACGGTTTAGTGATCCAGAACCATTAAATAATAAAGCAGGTATCGCTTATCCTACTAAGCGCGCAGCTAAACAACAGTTATATGGTAATGTTCTATCATATCGTGAACAACAAGCTAAATTGAGCAATGCTATTAAAAAGCATTATTCAACTGATGATTTGTCAACTGTACCAGGTGAATCAGCATTTGTTGCTGAAGCGCCAACTGGTATGGGAAAGACACTTGGCTTCTTGTTACCATACGCATACTTAGCTAATGATAATAAAAAACAGGTTATCGTAACAGAACCAACTATTACGCTACAATCACAAGTGACGGAAACCGTCAACACAACTTTACATGATATTTTACCGTTCGAAGTGCGTGCCGTCAGCTTAAAGGGACGTCGCCAATACTTGAATTTACAAAGTTTCAAACGATCATTACAAATTGATGAAGGGACAACGTCATTACAATTTATTAAGGCACAGATTTTAGTGTGGCTAACTGAAACAGTTCGTGGTGATTTTGATGAATTGCATTTAATGAATGCTCAACAGAAATTTATTGCAAAGTTGTCGCAAAATGCTAATAATCCAACAGGATCACCATTCTATGGTTACGAATTCTTTGACCGCCAACATGTTTTAGCAAAACAGGCCCAATTTTTAATTGTTAATCATAATTATTTGGCTGAATATGCAAGTGAACTGGGTGACCAAGATAACAAACCTTATCTAGTCATCGATGAAGCTCAAAATCTACCTTCTGCAGTCCTCAATCAAAGTCGTCACCAACTTTCTATCCAAAGTTGGATTGCCCATGTGCAAACAGCTATTAACTTAATTTTACAGGATGGTCAACCAGCAATTGGTGATATTTTACGTCACATTATTGGTGGTGAAAATTTAAAGGACCGATTATTACGTTCGTTGGAAACTATTTCTAGTGAAATTCCACAATTACAAGTAGCGTTGTATCGACGTTTTCTATTAAATAAAAAGATGCCTGCCACACAAGGTAGATATGAAATTGCTTTAGCAAATAATGATTTTGCTCAATTTTGGGTGGACCAAGCCAATCATGTTAAGCGCATTCATGAAGAAGTCATTAATTTAGAAGACGCATTACAGATTTTGTTAACCCAGTTTAGCGATGCTAAAACCGTTTTTTCTTTAGGCGAACGACAACAATTAGCTGATTTTAGGCGTCTTTTAGATAGCATTAGCCATTCTGAAAAACAGCTAACCATTTTCCAACAAGATTTAGTTGATTTTCCTAAAGCAAGTATTTTTTGGCTAACAGACTCACAAAATCATGATAGTAGTAATTTAAAATTAAGTGGTGGGCTTTTACATACACTCAATTACTTTGAAGATAAAGTTTATCCGCATTTTATGCCACCAACAATTATTGGGGCAACGCTCTTTACATCAACTAAATCAGGTTATCTATATGATCGTTTAAATATCGACAAAGAGACGGCCACGGTACGTCACTATCCTGATATTTTTGATTTTAAAAAGCAAGCTGATCTAGTTATGGTTAAAAATGCACCTTTACCAAGCGATAGAGGCTTCCCATCTTATTTGGCAAGTCAATTAGTGGACATTACAACTACTGTTAATAAAAACACGTTGATCTTATTTAATTCTTTAGACATGATTCAACAAGTTTACAACCATATGCAGGGTAATCTTAAATTACAACAAAGCAAGGTTACCGTCCTAGCACAAGGGATTAACGGTACTCGTGGCAAAATTCGTAAGCGTATGCAATCTGAAAAAAACATTGTTGTTTTAGGTGCCGCCAGCTTTTGGGAGGGTATTGATTTACCTGATGATCAATTGCGGCTATTAATTATTGCTAGGTTACCGTTCGATCGCCCAGATACAGTCTTACAAAAAGCAGAAGAAGCTGTATTAACGGCACAAGGTAAGCAGCCGTTCTACCAAAGCACATTACCAAAAGCAGTGTTGCGACTTCGCCAGGGAATTGGGCGACTAATTCGAACACCTGATGATTTTGGTGCTGTTGTTATTTATGATGCGCGTATTATCACAAAATCTTATGGGAAAACATTACGTAAGATGCTACCAAATGATTTACCACAAAAAGAACTAGACGACCATCAAGTTGTTGCTGAACTAACTGATTTTTTCGAAGAACACAACAAACCGCTTTAATAAGAAACAAAAGTCTGGTAAAGTAATAAGTGGTTTATTTTTACAGTGGAGAAAGACTATTTATTAAAAAGGAGCTTAGTAACATGGAGATGCGTATGCGTTCGACAATTCATGGATACCGCGGTAAGCGGCTTCGACATTGGTTGCTTGGTGTTTTAATATTTTTAATTATTATTTTGATTGGTGTATCAATTATCGGGAACGCGCAAGCTCCGGTTGATAATGCTAAAGAGCGTGTAACAAAAATTGCTAAGCAATCTAATAAGTTGTCCTCTGTATCAAAATTTTATCGTATTTCACGTCAACATACATATTATAGTGCTGTTGGTGAAAATAAAAAGCATCAAAAAGTTGGTGTAATCGTCCGTGGTAAGTCAAATAAACTAACAACCGTTAAAATGAACGATGGTATGTCAGAAAAAGACATTCGCAAATCGGTAAACAACCAATTTAATCCTAAAAAGATTACTAGTATTGGCTTAGCTATTTACGAAAAAGTACCTGTTTGGCAAGTTACTTTTCTTGATAAAGACGATAATTTAAACTTTATCACTTACCAATTTTCAAATGGTAAACAAGTACAGACCATTCGTCATTTATAAAATATAATTAACCATAAAGGAGTCAAAGTAATGGAGACAATTCGCATTGAAGACGCGAAGAATTATGTTGGCCAAGAGGTCCGAATCGGTGCATGGCTAAGAAATAAGCGTGGTTCAGGTAAGATGCAATTCTTGCAATTACGTGATGGAACAGCTTTCTTTCAAGGAGTTGTCGTAAAGGCATCAGTAGGTGATGAAATCTTTGCTAAAGCAAAGGGACTTTCACAAGAAACAAGTATGTACTTAATCGGTACAATTGTTGCAGATGAGCGTTCACCATTCGGTTATGAAATGCAAGTTAAAGATTTGACTGTAGTTGGAGACTCAGAAGGTTACCCAATTACACCTAAAGAACATGGAACTGATTTCTTAATGGATCATCGTCATCTTTATCTACGCCACATTCAGCCATTTGCTGTTTTACGTATTCGTAATACCTTGATTGCTGCAACATATGAATTCTTCAATAAAGAAGGATTTATTAAATTGGATTCACCACTTTTGACAGGTTCTGCGCCAGAAGGAACAACAGAATTATTCCATACTGAATATTTTGATGACGATGCATATCTTTCACAAACTGGTCAATTATATGCTGAAGCTGGTGCAATGGCGTTTGGACGTGTCTTTACATTCGGGCCAACATTCCGTGCTGAAAAATCTAAAACACGTCGTCATCTAACTGAATTCTGGATGATTGAGCCTGAAATGGCTTGGATGACACAAGAAGATTCTTTGAAAGTTCAAGAACGTTACATTGCATACTTAATTCAAGCTGTTTTGGATCGTAACGATTACGAACTTGGTTTATTGGGTCGTGACAAGGACTTGTTGAAGTCATATACCCAATTGCCATACCCACGTGTATCATACGATGATGCAATTAAGTTACTTCAAGAAAATGACTTTGACGTACAATGGGGTGTTGATTTTGGTTCACCTGAGGAAACATTCCTAGCAAACCACTATGCAAAGCCTGTATTTATTACGAACTTCCCTAAGGAAATCAAAGCCTTTTACATGAAGCGCCATCCCGATCGTGATGATGTCGTTATTTCTGCTGATTTATTGGCACCTGAAGGTTATGGTGAAATTATCGGTGGTTCTGAACGTGATACAGATTATGACTATCTTGAAAAGCGTATCAAGGAACAAGGCCTTGATGTTAATGAATATTCATGGTATCTAGATTTGCGTAAGTACGGTTCTGTACCGCACTCAGGATTTGGTCTTGGATTAGAGCGTGCCGTAACTTGGATTACTGGTGAGGAGCACATTCGTGAGGCAATTCCTTTCCCACGTACTATGAGTCGTCTGTGGCCATAAACAAATAAATAATATGATTAAACCGCTACAATCGTTGTTAAGGCAATGATTATAGCGGTTTTTATTGGTTCGTTAATGTACGCTAGTGTTCTATAGTATTCGCTAAAATTCCCACAATTTCCCACAATTTTAAAAACATTCCCACAAAATTCCCACAAAAAAATCTAGCAAAAAATGCTAGATTTCATCTAAAAATTTAATTGTCTTTTCTTCTTCATTTGTTTGTTTCTCCATTAACAAATGAGCATAAATTTGCTGTGTAACTAAAATATTTCGATGCCCTAATCTCTTAGAAGCATATGCTATATCAACGCCCTTATCTAAAAGATATGATACATGTGAATGTCGCAATCCATGCACGGAGACAATGTTACTAAAATTATATTCACGTTCGATTCTTTCAAACCAATTATTACAAATGGTAGCATAGCGACGACCATCAAATAATTCTTCTTTATCATTCCAGGATTCTTTTGCATCAATGAATTTCTGATAATTGACAAAGAACCGATTAGGCATAGCAATCGTCCTAATTGATGATTCAGTTTTTGGTACTGTACTTTTGCCCGAAACACGTTGTTTCGTTTTGTTTATTGTAATTGTATGATCTATTAAATTAACATCATTTTTTGTTAATGCTAATGCTTCACCGGCTCGTACGCCGGACAATGCAATTAAATAAATCATAAACGACGTCCGCCATGTTATCAGTTTTTCATCTGATTCTATAAATTCAATGAGCCAATTAAATTCATCTACTTGAATAAATTTATCTTCATCTGGCTTAGATTTTTCACCAGGAATAACCGTTCCAAAAGTAGGGTCAGATTCGATTAAGCCATCATGAAATGCTTGTGTTAGAACTTGTTTAATAATTTGATTTCTTTTGACAACAGAATTACGTTTCTTACCTTTAGCGTAATCATTTAAATAACTCTGATAAGACTGGCGTGTAATATCGCTTAGCATAACATCAGCAAAATAAACATCAACAATATATTTTTCTGCTGCATCCCAAGCTACATAGGTTGATTCTTTTAAATCACGACTAGCAAAATGTAATTCTCTATATTCATTAAAATATTTTTTAAATGGTGTGATAGTTCCTTTTTGTAAAGTGGGTTTACCATTATCGATGGTAACAGAAGCTGCCCATGTTTCAGCTTGTTTTTTAGTTTTAAATCCACTTTTGGTTTTTCTTTTGTATCGACCATTTTTATCTTTAACAGAAACTGTAACATCAGCACGCCATCCTGTTTTTGTTTTAAAAACACTCATAGAAATATCCTTTCAAATAATCCAGTATGTTATACTGGATAGGTAAAAGCGCACTAAAACGCTTGTTAATATGAGATACACATGTCCTGTCTGTTTGGCGATGGAAGGGGATATGTGTTTTTTTATTGTCTTAACTTTAATCCATGCCAACGGTGTCGCTACCTTTTCCAATTACTGTACCATCATCACTGTATGTGTGACCTTGGTCGTCATTATGGTAATGAGCACCGTCTTCACCATAAAAATCAGCATTATCTTCTCTGGCTATGCTTGACCAATAACCATCATCTTCTTGCTCGCTATTATCGTCAGTTGTCATCTGATCGTTTGTGCCTTGTTGATAGGCCCATTCGCTTTGCAATTCACCAGATGTTTCTTGCTCATCAGGCGTGGCATATAATGCATCTTCAAATGACATCCCCTTATTTTGTACCAACCATTGCGCAGGGCTGACGCCGTATTTATTTAAGAAAGCCGTTAATGTTGTATTTGAAGTTGGTTGACCATCAACAAAGCCAGAATCAGTTGTATCGTCAGTTACCACTGATGAGCTTACTTGCTGTTCTGATGATGATTTGCTACTTGAAGATTTCGAACTAGATTTTTTAGCGCTATGTTTTTTAGCTTTATGTGAACTAGAACTTGATGACTTTACACTCTTATGTGTTTCAGTTTCTTTTGTATTGTTATTATGATTAATTGCTACACCAGTGCCACCACCTGCTAGTAATAACACAACTAGCCCAGTTGCATAATATTTCCCATACTTCATTACCCATACTCCTTAAACAGCTTTTAACGTGAATCAGCCATTGCACGTTTATTTATTTTTGCAATACACTATTAAATTCTGCCCATGCTAAATCATATAAATCACTTCGTAAATGATTAGCTTTCAAAAAATTATTCACATCTATAAAGGAAGGGACAGTGATAAAGCTTTTAATGTAATCGTCAACTAGAATACGAATCATTGTTCTATCGGCTTCGCCTTCTTTATGAATGCGAGCAGTAGGGGCTTCAAGTGAGCTAATTTTGTGTTCGTTACCAACATGGCCATTAACTTCATGAATGATGGCATCACGTCTTTCAACATCATTTAAGCCACCTTTGACAAAAATAACTTTTGCTTCTGGAACATACCACGCTTTTGTATCTAAGGTAGTAGGGGCAATTAGCATTGTAATCTCATATTTTTTTAACAATTCACTTGTTTCCGACATATATTAATCCTCTTTATTATCGAAATAAGCTCTTAGCATACCTTTTAATATTGTGCGGTCATTGTCTGACATTGGTTTACCACCATAAGCCACTGCGCCATCTAGCATGTTTTCTAAATCATCATCAGTCGGTTTAGTTAAATCTTCGTGTGCATTATCTGTGTTGCCCAATAGATAATCTACTGATACGCCAAGAACATCTGCAACTTTTTGCAATGCTTCAGTACGAGGCTTCACGCCATTAGGATAACGCTTGGAAGGCTTCCAAGTATAAATTGCATTTTTCCCAATGCTGGCTTTAGTAGCTAATTCAGTAAGAGATAACCCCTTACTGTCAGCTTGTTTCTTAATTCGTTCAAATAACATAGATAAACTCCATTTTAGATAACTTTTACTAAATTTAGTATTTTGTGGTTGACTATTACTATATTTAGTAATATAGTTATCAGTGTTGAAAGGTTGATAAACAAAACGTCACTAAAAACACCCTTTACAAATCCAGTCCGTCAAAACAGTGGTTTGTATTGGCTTATTAAGTGTGCTCTATTTGCTTATTATAATATTACTAAATATAGTAATAGTCAACATTTCTACACTAAATAATTTAAAGGAGGTGCAAAAATGTCTGAATTCGATTTAAAAGTTGATGAGATTGAATCAATGCGTGTGAAGGCTCACAAAACAAAAAAAGAGATTGCACACCACTTTGGATGGACTCAAAACTATGTCTACCAATTGTTTGGCAATCGTCAGTCTGGAAAAGCTGTGCAAAAGAATCTTGATAAAATTCAAGGTTATTTAGCAGTTGAAATATCGAAACGGTATACAAAATAAGAGAGGTTAATCAGATGGCTAGAAAAATAATAGATTCTGACCCGTCTAGTTCAGCTGTTGGTGCAATGTTAGCAGCGCATTTATTGGGTAAGTCGTATGACTATTTTCATAATCACATTCAGTATTGTGAAAAATTTGTGCGCAACGTACCCAATAAAACGCCTAACGATTATCGGCCAACGTATTTAAGACATGATATTGAACGATATAAGAAGCTCAATAATTGGTGTTAGAAAGGAGTGATCTAAATGAATTGGGATTTAGTTAGCATAGGCTTTCAAGTCGAGTGGCTGATAATTAAAAACTTCGTGTTGCCAGTAGTGGCAGTTTGTTTGGTCATTGGCATGTTTGCCTTCTGGGACGAAACAAAGTTCATGTTGCGTGTTGCAAGTCGTACGGTTAGCTGGGTGTTCCTAAAGCTTGCTTGGCTAATCATTCGCATGATTGATGGCAAGGAAATGGCTGATGAGAAAATCACGGGTGAAAAATGATAAATAAACGTCAAGATTTAACTGATAAGTATGAAGAAGATTATCAGAAGTTCGCCAAAATGCGTGATAAGTACCCGTACATCAAGAACAGCAATCGCAGGCACTATTTGAAAGTGATTGCGAATAAGTTGCACTTATCACATGACCACATGTACTCACAACAGTATGAGGGACGTTGGCAAGATGAACGCAAGGGTAAACAAAAAGCGCCTAACCATTCGCACTGATCAGACGTCGGGTAATTGACTTATCAATCAAAATTACTCTTTAAGAGTAACACGGAGAGTAATAAATGACAAAGAAATATGAAACTTGGGCACTGCTTGATACTGGTAAAGAAGTTCGTTATCTGGATGATGAATATCATCCCGAGTGGTACAAAGCCCCCAATACAATTTATTTTAAATTTCAAGAACAAATAGAGGTATAAAACAATGACTGAAAAATTAATTATTAAAGCAGAAAGCCAAAATAAAAATACGGGTTACTGCCCAGTATTTCTAAGTAGTGAATATCACGGGAAAATCAAAGAGATATCAGAATCAACCGGTATTTCAATGCGTAAATTAACCGAAACTATGATTGATTTTGCTATTGAAAATCTTGAAGTTCAACCATCAAAAGATGGCAAACTTCCAAAATAAAGGGGGTGTAGAAATGGATGCACACCAACAATATATGCACAATCACTTTTTCAATCCATTAGATGAACCTGTACCAATGGGTCGTGATTTGCTTAATAACGATTTAGTTGAAGGTGATGTTGTTTATCAATCCGAAAAAGGATATTTCCTTATTGATAAATTGACGAAGGGTCAAAAAGATATGGCTATAGCAGAACAATGGAAAAAGGTGGTTTTGTAAATTGAAATCAGAAGCTAAGTTACAAACAAAAATTTTGTTGTTTCTAAGAGAACAAGGTCGATTCGTCATTAAAACGCAAGGTGGCGCTATGGGAACACCAATCGGTACACCTGATGTTATTACCATTGATCAACAAGGCAATTTCTTAGGTTTAGAAATTAAACGACCTGATGGTCTGGGTCGAGTCAGTCCGGAACAGAAATACAACGGCAAAAAGATTATTGATAATAATGGTCGCTGGTACGTGATTAATAATTGGCAAGAATTTAAAGAGGTGTGGTATGGCCGAGTTTAAGTTATATCAAGCCCAACAAGCACAATTAGATAAGTCGCAACCAAATTACTATTACATCATGAAAATGGGAACAGGTAAGACCGTGGTTGGTTTAAGCCACGTGATGAAGTGGTTTCCTAATAATGATGTGATTGTCATTGCACCACGACAAGTCGTTAAGGCGAAAAGTTGGGAACAAGATGCTGAACTAGTTGGCTTTAAAAACAGGTTGCAAGTTATCACAACAGACGGTGTTAAAAAATTAAATACTGATGATGTGATGAACAAAGTGTTAATCGTTGATGAAGCCCACAAGTTCAAAAATAAGTCGGCACGCTCTAAAAAATTGAACCAACTAACCAAAGTTGCTATTGGGTATGTTTTCTTATCAGGAACGCCAACCAACGGTAAGCTAGATGATTTAGAAATGTACGCCATGTATTTTAGATACACCCGTACGTTTGGCGAATTCAAAGATTTGTTTAAAATTGCCGAAACACCTTATTGGAGTAAATACCCAATTTGGAAAGTTGGTAAAAACACTGAGCAATTAACAAATTGGTTTCAATCAATTACAAGTGATGTGGTGACACTAGATGACATTACTGAATTACCTGATGTGACTGAAAATGCGATTCATTTGGAACCAGATAGGGAATATAAAAAGTCACGCATGTCATACCGCAAGGACGACAAAATTATCTTTGATAATCCAACACAACGCAGAATTTGGCAACGTAAAAACCAAAATAACAAAGCTAAATTGGAGTGGTTGGATAACATCAAAGAAGAATATGGCCAAGATAAAGCCATCATTTTTTACACCTACAATGATGAACGCGACTTGCTAGATCAAGCATTAAATGGTTTTAAAGTTGGCCATGTTAATGGAGATGAATTTACACCAAAAGGTGATTTTATTCTTATTCAATTGGCAAGTGGTTCGGGACTAACCCTAAACGACTACAAACATGCCATTTGGTGGTCGCTACCTGATAGTTTTATTGATTTTGACCAATCAAAATATCGTAATTATCGCATTGGCCAGAAACAAAAGGTCACACGAGATTATCTAATTGTTCACGCTACAATTGATGATGCTATTCAGATGTCATTAACCGAAAAAATTAACTTCAATGCAGAATTATTTGAGGATTAAAACCATGGAACTAACAGAGAATGAAATGAAAATTATTCGAGCATATCGTTCAGTAGCTGATATCGAGATTAAAATGTTTTGGTTTTCTGCTAAGCAGGAAGCTACAGATTATACCGAATTAATGGGATTCAAGATTAACGAAGTGTTTAACCTTAAAGACAATAATTTTTGTTTAATGGATGATAAAACAATTGATCGCGTGCAGTACAAATTATTTGGTCACGAGCCAAAGAAAGGAATGATACCATGACAATTCATATGAGCCCAACTAGGGCATTCAATTTTGATAAAAACCCCTTGCGTGCCTTGGAAGATTACCAAGGCAAAACACAATGGTGGGAAGGTGATAACACGCCTTTGCTATATGGCAATATCGTTCACAACCTAGCCGAGGGTCGTTATCCAATGCAAGGCTTTTCAAAAGATGAAAAAAAACAATTGATTGCATCAACTGGTAAAACCAAAGGACAGCTAAAAGCCAATTTTAAAGAAGCTATTTTAGTTGGTGAACGGCTAAGAAGTTATGTGCTTAATGTTTCAAATGGTGGTCAAGCTAAGTTCGAGGTTTCATTTAAAGAACCTGATGAAATTGGGAAAAGTGAATACTCAATCAGTTATGACCTGACTGGCCGTGCTGACATGGTGACTAATAACGCCATCTATGACTTTAAAACTGTTGGTGCAACTGATTTTGATGGATTTATCAAGTATGGTTCGTTTCGTGACCACCGAGAAAAAAACTATATGATGCAAGTCACACTGTACCAAGCCATTTTTGATAAAGAAGAAACACACATCCTATATATTAAAAAAGATAAAGAATACCCATTCATTTATGACTACAAATTATCACGAACTGATACAGCTAATGCACTGCAAGGTATAAATGATTTGATTAGTGAAGCAGTTGAAATTGTTGCCGGTGAGAAACCAGCTAAGGCAGTAAATGATGGTAGTCAATGGGCTTATAAACATTTTGGAGGGATTATCAATGACAATCAAACTATCACATTTTAAAGAGGTGCATTTAAAAACGCCAGAACCTAAGAGCATCGCTATTTATGGCGAACCAATGGCCGGTAAAACAACTTTTGCCGGTAAGGCTGATAAACCATTGTTCTTGTCATTTGACAAGAACGCAAAGAACGCAGGGTATAACGCCATCATTCCTGAAACACACCAAGATGTCTTAGACATCATTGAACAAGCACCTGATGCCGGTTATGCCACTTTGGTCATTGATACAGCGGAGGATATGGCTAACTTGTTTGAGCTAGAAGTGTTAGAAAGACACAATGCTTCAAGTTTGAAAGAAGCAGGTGATTACGGCGCAGGCTTTGGCGAATTTAATAAGATGTTTTCTAACGTGATCAATGCTTTAACGAAATCACCTCTTACTGTTTATTACTTGTTGAGAGCTAATGAAGATGATGAAGAAGGATTAGTTATCGTGTTAAAACCAAAGTTATTTAATATCATCGGTGGTTATTCTGATGCACTAATTGAGATTAACAACAAGCATGAGGCACGTTGGAAAAAGAAGCGTTATGACTGGGATGAAGCCCAATTACCCACACCACTTAATGACGTGATTGATGTGAACAAGGCTAAACAAGAAGAACTTAAAAAATTAGGATTATAAGATTAGGAGATCATAAAAATGACAAACGTAAATTTAGAAGATTGGTTTAATGGGCTTGATGAAGATAGTAAAGAGCCACAAGCTTTTGGCTTTGATGATGGTATTACAGATGCTGTTTTAACAGATGTTTCATTGTTTGAAAGCAAAAATTCATCATGGAGCGCAATACAATTCGAGTTCACTGATAACGATGGCGCAACTGATAACAATTATCGTGTATCAGTTTCAAAGAAAAAAACAGATGGTAGCAAGATTCCAACAAAGATGTGGCAACGTAATGTGTTCCAATTAATGCAACCATTAATCTTATCCGATCAAAATTATAAGGCAGTTTTGGACTTAGACACGATTAATCATGGTAATGCAGCAGTTGTTGAAAGGCTACAAATTTTAGTAGATAAATTAATTGTTCGTATTGATAAAACAACACCTGAAAAAGAAGGTTCATTCGCTGAATATAAGTTCTTAAAGGTGGAAAAGCCAACTGATGAAATCAACATCACTGATGATGATTTACCCTACTAAGGATTAGCTTATGGCAACAAAAGTAGAAGCATTACAGTGGCTAAAAGCTGGGTATGACATCACGCCAATTCGAATTAGTTACGACCAATCGGGGCACGCTTCGAAAAATCCCTTTTTATCATATGCAACGGACAAAATAGATAAGCTTTGGGTTTTATCAAATTGGAAACGCACATATGAGATTGGCTTAGTACTTAACGGTGAAGATTTTGTTGTCTTCGATTTCGATAACATGCACGTTTATGAGCGGTTTGAAATAACTCATCCAGCAATTAAACATGGCATATTGGAGCATTCAGTATCAGGGCGTGGTTTACATGTTTATTTTCAAAATACTGAATCAGTTATTCAAGCCATTAGCATTATTGACGGACTAGACATTAAGGCTAGTAAGAATAATTTCGTGGTGGTTAATCCTGATACAGATTTAGAAGATGTAGATGAGTTACCGGATGATTTGTGGGCGTTTTACGAAACAAATAAAGGTAATGCACGTAAATCTTTCACGGTTGAAACATCAGATGATAACATCCCTGAGTTGGATATGATCATTAATGGTTTTGGTGCAGAAGGTACACGCAATCACAACATGAGCTTGTTAGTCTGGACGTTAATCACATTAGGGTTTAACAAAATGCAACTAACCGCCATTGTCAATTTGGCCAATAAAAAGAGTGGGCTTGATGATGATGAAATAGATAAAACAATTTCGACAGCTTGGAGGAAATGGACGAATGGCAGCTAAAAAAACATCAGTCATTGCTGAACTGATTAATGACAATTTAGATATTCGTTATGATGAATTTTCCAACGAGATTAACATCATGAAAGACCAAACGTTTATTGACCAACAAGTAACGATTGAAGCCGGTCGCATGACTGATAACAAAGCGATTTTGTTGCAGACCATGTTGGAACGTAAATATGACTTTCCACTTACAAGCAATAAAACGAATGAGGCCATCATGATGGCAGCTAGTCAAAACGTTTATTCATCCGCCTATAACTGGATTGAGTCAAAAGAATGGGACGGTATGCCACGTTTATGGAGTATTGCAACAGACGTGTTTGGCAATACAAGTCCTGAATTA
Organism: Weissella sp. ESL1139; assembly: GCF_058506735.1. Classification (NCBI taxonomy): domain Bacteria; kingdom Bacillati; phylum Bacillota; class Bacilli; order Lactobacillales; family Lactobacillaceae; genus Weissella; species Weissella sp. ESL1139. The sequence goes on along the minus strand of NZ_CP196375.1, from coordinate 828,302 downwards.
AATCAGGCGTTGGGCGTTTGGATTGTGAATTTAGTGAATGGTGCGTACGGTGGCGACACGGGAAAATTTCAATATTCATTGGATATTATCGGTCAGCAAGGAACTGGTAAAACGACATTTCTAAAACGCCTAGGTGGTCAATATTATACGGACCAATTCATGAATTTCACAAACAAAGATAGCTTTGAAATCATGTTAAAAAACTTAGTGATCAATGATGATGAAATGCAAGTAACTGAAATTAGTCGAGAAAAAGCGTTTAAGAAATTCGTTTCAACCAGTGAGTTCACTTATCGACCAGCGTATGGTCGTAATCCATTAGTTAAATCACGTCATTTCGTGATTGCACGAACAACAAATGATTATGAGTATTTGACAGATGTAGGCGGTAATCGTCGTATTATTCCCTTAATTGTGAATAAGCAACAGATTAAAACACCCGCATTCTCACTACCTGATAGTTGGTTTGAGAATGTACTAGGTGAGGCCAAAGAACATTATATTCAACAATCAGCTGATATTGAAACGGTTAATCAGCTCATGCGCACATTAAATTTTGAATCAATGAACAGCAATTTAAATATTTATGCAGAAATTGACGATGCAATTCTTGATGTAGTGAATACAGTTTATAGCGATACAAAACGCATCCCGGTAACAGGTTTTCAAAAAGAAGTTGAACAGTATTTGTACAACAACATGATTGATTATGATTCACGAAAAATTAAGAAGATGATCAATGACGTTATGACACGTGAAGGATATTTAAAACATGTTGTCAAAATTAACAGTAAATCGATAAGAGCTTACGTAAAATAGTGGGTTACATTTTTTAAAAGTTACATATTTTTTATGTAACCGATGAAAAAGCAAAAAATAATTTTGTAACTTTTCAATTTTGTAACCAAAAATGTAACCACCTTAAACCATTGGGGTTACTGGTCTGAGATACATTTGGTTACAAGTTACATTAATACTACTAAATATATATTTATTATTATATATAGGAAAACGTAGCTTTTGAAACTTTTTTGTAACTAGCTAATTAAAAGTAAGCAAACACAAACAGCCGAGGGTGAAAAGACTGCGAGCCCGTATGAAAATGTTTGGAAGTCGTAGAGCAGCACCAGGATTTCATCCTACTAAAGCACCAGGTAGACAAACAACTAATGATGCTCCTAAGCCAGGGCAAACTAGTGCAGATGAATATAGTGAATTTGATAAATATTTAGTGCTTGAAGATATTGAGCAACAGGAATATCGATTTGAAAACGATTATGGCGCATTGGTTACTTATTATCGCAAAACCAATACCTATGATGTAGATACCATCAAATGGATTGGAGATCAAAATATTTTTACCGACGGACCTTCTGTATATACTACTGACAAAGTCGAAGACGTCGTTGCAATATTAACGGAAATTAAAAATAAAAAAGATGATTGAAAGAGGTTACTAATGACTTATGAAGAAATATTAAAAGTTGCAACAAAACCAGATTTACAGCCGTTTGATACATTTACACATCAAGGTCCATTTTCATTAAATGGTTATGTGGTTATTCCTGATAACTTTCCAGTTGATTATTATGATGATTTTTATGAACAAATTGATAGCGGTCCTGTTGGCGGTCTTACTTTTGGTGGATATTTTACGTTAGTTGATAGTGAATTTGGAATAGTGCAATTAGATGAACGAGCTTACTTTCATGACGAACAGCATACGGCTGAAGAATTACATCAAATCGAACAACTTAAAGATAGGGCTGTTCGTGTAATAGGATTTGATAATGCTCACATTGAGCCAAATGAATTGGAAGCAGATGAGGGAGCGAAATATTTGGCAGATCAATTGATGCATATTTACAAGGAAAATGTGGAGACGGTCAAATGACAAAAACGGTAGATGAATATTCTTATCCTGAAAAGCTGATTCTGTTGAGAAATAAAGTTCTTAAATTAATAGACGAAAATCAAGACGGATATATAGATACGGACGAATTAGAAGATTTCGTAGATAAATGGGGAATTTAAGATGACAGATAAAGCATATATCGTTGCCAATGAGCAACAAGAGATGGCAGTGTTAAGACAACTTGAGCAAAAGGAACATACATGGACGGTTAAAGGTAGGCCAACAACATGGTTACCCAGTCAAGATATTGATATTAAATTTCCCTATGCCTTAGTAGAGCACCCTTATGAACGCGATATCAGTTGGGTTTACATGAGCGAATTAGAAGATGATTACGAAATCGCCTTTGACGGACGAAAGGAAGAGAAGATGAGTGATAAATATGTTGTGTCACAGGAGTTTATGGACAGGCTAGAATATTGGAAACAATTACGAATGAATGAAGATTGCTTTGTTGGTGATGAAGATGTTTTTTCTTTGCCAATTTTAATTCAAGCATGGTGGGGAGATGACGTACCTGATAAAGAGAGTAACAACCGCCTAATCGCAATTATCCGGTGGGTGAACGGCGAAGATGTGTTTGAAGTTGAGAAGCCAAAGAAGTGGGTTGTTAGAAGTAAAGATGTGGTAAGTGGACTCTATTATTATGTTCACCTATTTGACAATAAACTAACCAACTTTGAACTTAAAATAAACAATGCAACTAAATTTGACACCAAAGAAGAAGCCGAAAGTTGGGCAAATTCTCATCAGGAAGTTATTCAAATGGAGGACGAGTAATGATACCAAAATATGTAGTGTTTAACATCGGCAGCGCTAGCCGTGGAAATAATGTTGCAGACCCTGTTTGCTGGGGTGATGACTTAGACAAATTACTTAGCATTTATCACGGTAAGAATTATCAAGTGATGCAAGTGAGAACTTTAACTGATCGTGAGGAATGGTGATGAGTTATTTAAAATGGCTAGGGCAAGAATTAAAAAGCATTAATACTGCTGGTGGAGTGATGTTGGCGTTCATAGTGGGTGTGCAATTGGCGTTTTACTTGTCAGCACCTATTACAGGACTATCAACAATAACTTTGGTAGCAACGTTGGTAGGTTCAGCATGTACAGTTTACATGATGATAGGAAAGCCAATAAACGGTTTGTTAGGACTGATTAGTGCAATTGGGTTCATCTATATCAACTGGACGGCAGGACATTACGCAAGCGTGTTAGATCAATTAGTATTCGTTGCGTTGATTGACTTGCCGCTTATCTTCACTTGGAAGACGTGGGGACACAAGGTTGAGAACGGTGTGAAATTCCTAAACAAAACAGGTTGGCTACTAACAATTGCATTCATATTGATTGCTTGGTATCCAATGATGTTGGCATATCAAGCATTAGGTGACAGCAACCCCTTATGGGACAGCATTGTATTGATTATTGGGGCAACAGCAAGCCTATATGTGTTCAAGGGATATGGCGACAGTTATACGCTATGGTTGCTATCTGATTTCGTGAATATCGCTCTATGGCTCTCAGCGCTCGTTACAGGCTATTCTGCTAGTTCCCTACCAATGTTACTAACCATGGCTTTCTATTTAGCCACGGCTGTATATGGGCGTTTCTGGAGTATCTGGCGAGGTAATAAGTAATGACAGAAATGGTAAATCATCCAAATCACTATAATTCGTTCTCATTTGAGGTGATTGACTTAATAGATGAAGTCGCTAGCGCTTATCAATCTGATGTCGGTTTCTCAATAGGTAATTCAATCAAGTACATGACACGAGCACCGTTTAAAGGCAAGCAAGTTGAAGATTTAAAGAAAGCACAATGGTATTTAAAGCATGCGATTGAATTACTAGAAAGGGAGCAACATGAGTGATTGGGTAATCGTGGTTGGGTTCTTAATGCTCATGGCGCTGGTTTTAGCGGGGTACTTGTTGATATGACTTACTATTATTTTGTAGATGTAAAGAACAAGTTATGGTTCAAAGAGAATTACGACTTACAAGGTAACTTAATTTGGACACGTACCAATAATCTCAAAGAGGCGTATCGCACACACAGTAAATGGTTAATTAAGCATTTAGTTAGCAAAGAATTAGCAGGATATGATTATCGAGTTGAAGAACGCGATCACTATCAAAATTTGATATAAAAAATAACCGTTATACATCAATAAATGTTGATATATAGCGGTTTTTATTAGCTGTAAGTGTTGACAATAGATACTATATATAGTATACTTAATATATTGAGTTAAGGAAGGAGGAAATAGCTTGAAAAAGGGTAAAGAAAAAGAACCCTTATCAAAAAGTGAAAAAGCAACATTGTACAATACGATTGTCACTCTGATAAACACAATCATTACAATAGTTGCTACCATCATCTCACTAATTTATAGATAAGAGTTCAAGTACGAAGTCAGTCAAAAGCTGGCTGGCTTTCGTGTACATTCATTATCCATCAAGTTTAAAATTATGACAAGAGAAGATAAATTAAAGTGGTGGAATACCATCGCACAAGTTGTTTCAACAATTGTGTTAATTGTTTTTGTTATTGTTCTAATTGTTAAAGGCTTTTAAAATGACAAACAAAAATTCACAAACAGAAGCTAATAAGCGTTGGCAAAGTGGCAACAAAGAATATGCTAAATATTTGCAATACCGTAGTTACGCCCGATCATTTATTAGAAAGTTGGCTACTGAAGACGATTTAAACGAGTTGGAACAGTTAATTCAAGAAAGAAAAAATAAGGATGAACATAAAATATGACAGATTCCAATCAACCAAAGACTATTTTGTATCCTGTTTTAGGGGAAAAACAGGATGAAGAATTCAATAAGTTAATTAAAAGGCAATTGAGCAAAAAATTTAATGAAGATGATTTAAGGACAATGAAAGACGATAATGGTAATGTTGTTGCTTACGTTACTATGGACGTGACTGCTGAAGCTACCAGTATTACTTTTGATATAGAGGAAGAATTCATTCAAGTCAGAGTACCGGTTACGGAATTCGATTATGATGTCCTTGTAAAGTTAAATGATATTGCAAGACATATTTTTGAGGAAGCTGGTGTGTACGGTGTAAAATTTGGAGGACAACTCGACTCAATAATAAATAGATCATTATATCCAATAATCGGATATGATTACCCTATGACTATTATCGAACGAGCGGCGTTTTATTGGGTTGAAATTGCTACAAAGCAAGCCTTTAATAACGGAAACAAACGTACAGCTTTTTTGGCTGCATTAACATATCTAGACAGTAATGGTTATGAACTAGATACAGAGAAATTTACTAGTGAAGACTTGTATGATATCTCCTTGAAAATTGCTAATCATGAACTTAACGAGCAAGATATTTATGATTTGATTTTTAATAATGTTTCGATTAAAATATTTGATGATTAGGAGGTGTTCAATATGAGCAAAGATGAATTAATTCAAAAAGCAATCATTGCGCAAAAAAAGTACGATGCCTCTAATGAGAGTGCAGCAAGTAAAATAGATACAGCAGTCCATAACGTCTTGTCAGATAAGACTGTTTATCATGCAATGGAACTTCTATCGAAGGCATAATTTATATAATGAACGGCTACATGTCAGGAATGCTGATGTGTAGCCGTTTTTTAATATAATTGTTTCTATTTCTATTATTATAAATGCTATAATATAAATAACGATATATCATTAGGAGGACGGGAACTTGGTGCTATTAGATACGGATAAGCGAGAATTAAATAAACGTGCAACGATTGCTAATGTACGTGAGTTCTTTGAAAAAGAATGGCCAACTATTCGTGCCCAAGCTCGTGTTAGTTGGGCTGGTACTGAGTCTCCTGTCATTAGTGGTATGCCAAGAGCTAGTATGGTGGGTAATGCTAATGATGATAAGTTCTCGGCACATGCGCAAGCAACTAAATGGGTTGATGGTGTCATTCAAGCATGCCAAGGTATGACCCAACCACACCGACACTTCTTAGAGTTGCGTTATTTTAAAGATATGGAATGGTTGGACATTGAAGTATTAACTGACTACTCAACAAGACGTGGCGAACAGATTATCAATGAAGCATTTGTGATGTTTGCATATGGTTTTATTGATACATATGATTTCCGAGTATGGCGCTGATTAAGTTCAGTGCTTTTTTATTTGGTCACATAAAATGATTAACTCTTTTGGCCCATATATTTTTCGGATAAGATGCGGGTAAGTTTCTAATATCATGCGAGCATATTTCAGATAATCAGTCGTAATATAGTACTATCGAATAATTAATAAATGACAGGTCAGCTATCAAATGTAGCTGGCTTTTTATTTGGAGGTACATACATGTAGATGATTAAAGATAATGAGTATGGCTTGGTATCTGGTTGGGAAGAGTTAAGAATGCTGAGAAGATTGGAGAAAGATATGCGAGTACATAACTGTGGTCATCTTGGTTGTCATCATAAGATAGCAATGAATCAACGCTACTGTGATGACCATCTTGCGGATGGCAAGCAATATCAGAATGATACAAGCAAGCGTATTAACAATCGTTATTATAATCAATTCAAACGAGACCCAGAAGCTAATGCATTCTATCATGATAAGCGCTGGTTAGTTATGCGTGATTATGTATATGCGAGAGATATGGGAGTGTGTCAGTGTTGCGGTGAAGTTGTGACCGATAGAAAGATTGTTGATCACATTCATCCATTGAAGATTGCAAGTGATGAACGATTGAATGGTAATAATCTATGGACGTTATGTTATGACTGCCACAATATTAAGACTATGATTGAGCAACAAACGCTAGAAAAGCCCAATGGCGTGAACAAGTTGAAACACATGAATCGAGAATGGTACACAAAACAAATCAAAAGATTGAAACGTTCTAATTAGTGTCTAATTTCAATTCTAAGCGATTTTATTTTTTTAAAGGTAATTACCCAAAATTATTTTTAAAATTGAAATTACCCCCGCCTGTGTTCGTCTCAAAAAAGAGCAGGCACAATGGAGCCACGCTTTAATTTATGCCGTTCTCAAAAGTTTTCACTTTTTACGCTGTAAGTACTGATATAAAGGGGTTTAAGGTCTAAAAAGTGACCGTATATTACCAGTTAGGAGGTTAATAGTGGCAGATTACAAAACACCGTTACAGCTTACTGCGCCAAGATATATGAAGGGTTATGCAAGAGCAATGTGGGAAGGACTAGTACCACTATTGATTTCTCGTGGGACAACCAATATCAGTAAGTCTATTATAGAAACTTATTGCCAAACCTATAGCATTTCTCGACAAGCTTATGAAGATATCGAAGAAAATGGTATGACGGATGAATCAACCGGTAAAAAGAATCCAGCTGTTACGACATACGAAAATGCTGTTAAGAATTTACGCGGGTTAGCTAGTGATTTAGGATTAACGCCATCTTCTCAAGTGCAACTGCAAAAATTAATCATTGATTCAGGTAATCAAGATAAAGGTAAGTCGTTTGCTGAACTTGCAAAGGAAATTAAATTTTAGGGGGGTGATGTAAATAAAAAAAGTAGATTTAACTAAGAAAGGTGTCACGCTCGAAAAAGTTTATCATGAATCTGATTATGCTGACATCTATAAAAAGTATCGTGATCCAGCAACTACTTATGCTCGCAAGGTATTAAGCGGCGAACAGGTAGCTGGTTATAAAATTCGTTTGGCCATGTTTCGTCATGTGCGTGACTTACAACGTGTCGAAGATGGCGACCCCGATTTTCAATACGAATACGATTTATTCCAAGTCAAATTGATATTAGCATTTGCCAAAATTTGTCCTGATGTTGATACCGGTAAGCCGTTACCACTAATGGAATGGCAAGAAATGATATTAGCGATGACAAATGGTTGGCGCAGAGCTGATGGCCAGAAACGATTTAATCGTGTGTTATTATCAATCGCACGTACCAATGGGAAAACTTATATTGTTAATATTTTGATGTTATTTGCCTATTTAGTTGAGGGAGATGGCCAGTTCAATCAGGATTACCTTTATTCAAGTATTACTACCGAGCAAACTAACAAAGGTTGGAATTATTTAATGCTGACAGCCAATCGTTTGAAAGAAAGCGATTATTTTCGAGATAAATTTATTAATAACGATATTGTCGTACAAGAAATGTCAATTCGCTCACGTAAAAACCGTTCCAAAATTATTAAGATGTCTAATTTAGCTGGTAACGTTGATTCGTTTCATATTCGTCTAGGTATTGAAGATGAGTCAGGCGACAGCTTAAAAGATGAAGATGTCACTGGAAAAATCACATCAGGAATGATGCAAGTTACTAACCACCAATTGATTCAAATTTCGACAGCATACAACGATGCTAATGTTAAATTTCGCACTGATCAACTATCAATGACTGAAAACATTGAAAAAGATTATTTGCGTGAACGTGATGGTTTTTTACTTTTGGTTTGGGAACAAGATAATTTAAAAGAAGTCGAAGAGCCTGAAACGTGGATTAAAAGTAATCCAATTTTAGGTTTGCCTGATAAGCACGACTCAATGCTGTTATCAATGACAGCAGAACGTGATGAAAAAATGGCTGATGGTACGATTCAAGATTTTTATACCCGTAATATGAATTTTTGGACAGTTGATAAAGCTAAGAAATTTTTGGATATTGAAGATATTGAAGGTGCAGTGAGTGATGAAGAATTCGATATGAATGGTCGAGATGTCTATATCGGTTTTGATTACAGCATTGCCAATGATAATACGTCATTAATATTTAATTTCCCCTATGAATTAGATGACGGCACACACATGCATTATTTGTATCAGCATTCATTTATTCCCACTGCTGCTGTTAATGGCAATATTACGTTGAAAGAAAAACAAGATGGTATTCCTTATCGGAAAGCTGAGAAGTTAGGTTATGCCAGCATTAGTCAACTAGCGACTGGTGATGTTGATTTAGATGATGTTTATGATTGGTTACTACAATTCATTGACGACCATCAATTAAACGTTATCTTTTTTATTTATGATAAATATCGAGTCAACAAATTAATTAAGCAACTGGAAGCTAATACTGATATGGTACTAATTCCACAAGCACAAGATTTCTTACATATTTCTGAACCAACCGCAGCTACTCGTAAAGTCTTCACTCAAAAACGTGTGAAATATGCTGATGATCCAATCATGCAGGCATCATTATTTCATGCTGTATTACGTGAAGATAATAATAGTGTTGCCGTTGATAAGAAAAAAGCAACGTTAAAAATTGATACGGTTGATGCGATTATTGATAGCATGAGCGAAGCCGTGTTTCACTGGGAAAACTTCAATGGTCACGTTGAAAAAACAACTAAATCAGTGTTTGGTAATCAAAGTAACGAACAAGTTTCAGCTTGGTTCAAAGACAGTTTTAGTTTCTAAGACAGTTTTTTTGAAAAGAAAGGATAAAAAGATGGGTTTAAAAAATTTTTTCACACGTAGTTCAACTCGTGCCCCGACCAAGGGGGTTATAGTTGGCCGTTTATTTGGCAATACATTAATTCCAACTGGTGTGTTAAGCGCCAGTAACGCCATGACGAATAGTGATATTTATTCCGTCGTTAGCTTAATTAGTAGCGATATTGCAAGTATGCAGTTTAAAGCAAAGAATGAAGATATTTTAAATACATTGCAAAAGCCTCATCAGTTCATCAATTCATTTAATTTTTGGCAGTCAGTAGTAGCGCAAATGCTGTTGTATGGCAATGCTTATGTAACAATTAATAAAACACCTGATGGGCATCAAATACTAGGACTAGAATTACTGCAAGATTCACAAGTAACTAGCATTATTGTTGGTGATCGTTCAGATGACATTACGTATGATGTTAAATATGATGATGGTCGCCCTGAGTTGTATTATGACAGTTCGGAAATGTTACATTTTAAACTGGTGACTGTTGGTTCTGATGATAGCAACCGATACTTTGGTAGAAGCCCAATTGTCAGTCTTGCGCCTGAATTAAGCATCCAAGCGTTAAGCAATTCGTTGACTAAAGAAACATTAAAAAATGGTATCAATCCACAAGTAGCAATTAAAGTACCAGAAGCCCAGTTAGACAAAGAAGCTAAAGACCATATCCGCGATGGCTTTGTTGATGCAACTACTGGTAAAAATATTGGTAAACCGATTGTATTGGATTCCAGTGCTGACTTACAAATGTTAGGAATCACACCAGAAGTTACTTCATTTTTAGAGAATGTTAATTGGACTAAAAATCAAATTTCAAAAGCATTTGGGATTAATGAAGCCATGCTTAATGGGGATGGCGATAGTCAATCGTCAATTGAAATGGTGCAAGCGCAGTATCAAAAGTCGTTAATGCGATATAAGAACGCTATTCAATATGAATTAGCACTTAAATTTAACGATGATATTAATCTTGCAGCTGCACCAACTGATGATATTGTTGTTACACGCATGGAAGAATTGGTTGATAAACAAATTATTTCGCCAGCTGATGCGAATAATACACTAAAAATGAAAGGAATTATCTAAATGGATAAAGAAATTCGCTCGATTCAGGGCGATATTCAAGTTGTCCAGCGTGATGAAAATGCAAAAAATAAGCAAATTCAAGGATATGCAGCACTTTTTAATAGTGAAAGCGCAAATTTAGGTGGTTTTGTTGAAATTATCAAGCCACAAGCCTTTGATAATGTTGATTTTTCGCAAACACAATTAATTTACGGACACGAAAATAACAGTATTTTAGCAAGAGCAGACTCTGGCAATCTTGAATTAAAGGTTGATGACAAGGGTCTGTTTTTTGTTGCCACGTTAGCAGATACCAGTCTTGCTAATGATGTTTATGCTGATATTTTGGCAGGCAATTTAAAAGGGATGTCATTTGGATTTACAATCACGCCTGATGGTGATGACTGGATATTCGATGAAGGCGATACGGCTGTTCATATCATTAATCAAGTTGATGATGTTTTTGAATTAACTGTCACGCCTAATCCTGCCTACCAAGATACATCAGTATCAGTCAAACGTTCGTTAGAACGAGCCAAAAGAAAGGAATCAAATAAGATGGACGAAGAAAAAATTGTGAGTCTTATCAATCGTGCTTTAGATGAGCATGACAAAACCGACGATAAAGAAAAGGATAAGGATAAGGATAAAGATAAAGACAAAGATAAGCAGCCTGATACATCAACGGACAATAATACCAATGATGATAAAGAAAAGGAAGGTGATGCCGATAAGAAACCTGAATCAAGTAAGGATGACGATAAAGAGAAAAATAATCGTGATGATGATCCAGATGACGAACCGGATGTAGACCCTGACGACACAGAAGAACGTGATAACAAGTCAACTCAAAAGGAAGAGAGAAGTAAACATATGCCAAAAGCAATTAAGAAGCCAGAAATGAATGAGTGTTCAATTTTCAATAAGTTCCTAAAGCGTGATTTATCAATCACAGATGGAACAACTACTAAGGGAAACGAATTAGCAATTCCGCACGATATTTTACAACCAATCGAGCGCCCAGCTAACACAAATTCTATTATTAATCTGGCTAACATTATTTCAGTATCAGCGCCATCAGGAACAGTACCAATCATGGCAGCAACTGATATTACGTTGGCAACTGCTGAAGAATTGGCAGAAAATCCACAAATTGCCGCACTTCAACTAGCTGGTGTGGATTACAAGTTGAACACAAAGCGTGGCTATATTCCAGTATCACAAGAGTTCATTGATGACGCTGATGCAGATGTTAATGTTGACACGTTAATTGGTGATTATGCCACACAAATTCGTGATAATACATTGGTTGAGGAAATTGCTAATGTGCTAAAGCAAGCGCCTGCTGTTACTGCTACATCATTTGACGACGTTAAAAAGGCAAAGAATGCTTTGTTTAAGTACAGTAACTTGTCAGTCATTGTTACTAAGTCCGGATATGATGTGCTAGATACATTGAAGGATGACAATGGTCGTTATTTGCTACAAGATTCAATTACAACAGCTTCTGGTAAGTTGCTAATGGGCTTGCCAGTTTACATCATTGAAGATACACGTTTGGGTACTAAAGAAGGCGACAAAGTGATGTTCATTGGAGATGCTAAGGCATTTACCTTAGTACCATTGTTCAAGGATTTGCGTGCAAAGTGGGTCGACAATGATATTTATGGTGAGAAGCTACAACTAGTATTACGTGATGATACTAAGGTTGCCGATGAAGAAGCTGGTAAGTTAGTTAAGTTGGACATTCCAGAGCAAGCGAGTAACAGCGCCCAAGGTGAGTAAACTAACGACTGATGCCAATAGTGCACACATTGAACTAGATTAAGGAGGAACGATGGCCAAAACATTTGATTTATATAATGGCGGCAAGATTGAACAATCAGGTGTTGCTTCACCAATTGACATTGAGAATCTAAAAGCAAATTCACAATTCGATGATTATTCTGCAACATATGCAGGTCAAGATTTACACACGCCACTATCTTTCAAGACAGATGACATCAAGCCAGAAGCACCAACTGTGCAAGTTAGGGCGGATGACGGTAAGGCGTTCGTTAAGATTATTGCTGGCAAGAATGAAGGTTCTGCATTAACTGCTGGCAAGATTTATTACACTGACGGCACAACTGCTAAGACAATGGCGTTAAAGGCAGGTGATGCCGGTACAATTTCAGGGTTAACCAATGGTACTGAATATCAAGTTCAAGCAACGGTTACAAATGGTGCTGGTGAATCTGCTAAATCAGTAGTGGCTAAGGTAAAGCCGAAGGCTGCAACGGTAGCTGTTATAGGGGTATCGCTTGATAAGACTGCATTAGAACTTGAAGTTGGGGCTAGTGACACGCTTAAGTCAACAGTTGCACCAGAGAATGCAACTGACAAGTCAATTTCTTTCAGTTCAGATGATACATCAATTGCAAAAGTTGATGCGAAGTCGGGTAAGGTTACCGCTGTTAAGGCTGGTTCAACTGACGTGACTGTTACGACACATGACGGTGCTAAGACTGACAAGGCAACAATTAAGGTTGTTGAGCCGGAAAAGCCAGCTGAACCAGAGCCAACAGAACCTGGAGAGTAAGGAGTGATTAAATGACAGTAAATGCGCATGACATCATGAATGACTTACACATTGACGAATCTACTGAAGAAACGAATGCAGTTGATAATTTAATTATTCAAGCTAATGATTTAGTTAAATCATCGGTAAATTATGATTTACCAGATGAAGAATATGATAAATATCCTTTGTTTGATGCTGCTGTTTCGGCTTTAACAACAGCTTTATATTATGACCGTACGTTATCAAATGGCATGCCACACGCTGTCACTATCATGATTACTCATTTGCAAGCTAGATTAGGGGGGAAAGATGGTTCAACAACTATTCAAACCGAGTGATCTAACTCATAAAGTGGTATTCGAGAAAGCTAAAACTGGTTATAATCCAGTGAACGGTAATCCGTTGACCGGCTATGAAACACTATTTACGAAATGGGGCGCACCCAAACTTAGGACGCTTAACCAACAGTATCAAATTGCCGGTACATCATTGAGCGATAGTATCGTGATTGGTGTCCGTCATGATGAACGTATTATAAAAGGCATTGGCGTTTACTACGATGGCGTACACTACAATATTGAAGATGTAAGTGCTGATGAAAGCAACAACTATATCACATATGATCTAGTAACGCTAAAAAAGGTGGTGAAGAATGGCTGATTTATCTGATAATTTAGAGAATATGCTTAAGAATATCGGTGGGCTAGTCAATTTAACCATTGAAGAACGTCAAGAAATTACTGAAGCAGGCGCTAAAGTTGATGCTGAATACGTTAAACGTGCTACTAAAGAAGCGGGGCACTTTAATTCTGGTCGAGATACAACCAAAATGAAACATTTAGCCGACAGTGTTAAAACAGGTAAGTTGGCTAAAACTAAGACAGATGGTAGTTCTGCCACTGGTTTTGCGACTTCTGACGCCAATCATGCACGTATCGCACGTTTTTTGAATGACGGAACACGTTATATTCATGGCGATAGCTTTATCGATAACGCTCATGAAAAGGCAGCGCCGGCTGTTTTTGCAGCAGAAGAAAAAATATTGCAACAAATACAAGAAAAGAAAATGGGGTAGCTCATGACATTAGTAATGGATACCTTCAATTTGTTAAAAGCAAATATTAAATGGGCGGCTGGTTTTTATCCTAAGCTCATCCCCAAAGAGGCGCCTGTTAATCAGACGTCTCTTTTAATAAGAGATGCATACGATAATCTTGAAAGTTTTGGTAACGATACGTTTAACGCCATTGCGAAAAATATCGTGATTCAAATTTTTTATGCGGTTGATAGTGAATTAGATTATGACCAAGTAGAAATTGAATTAATGAAATTTTTAATGCGTAATGGTTATACGATTACCGACATCAAGGGGCGACAAACCGACCCCGATACTAGTCAAGATTATCAAACAATTCAAATTCAAAAGAATACAGGAATAAAGGAGAATTAATCCATGGCAACATTAGGTATTGCAGGCGTTAAATTGGCGCTAGTTGACCACAAAACAGGAAACGTTTTGACTGGTGAACAAGGAATTTATAAGTATACTGATCAAGCAGCAACTGATACTACAGGTATTTTTGATGTAACAGCTGATAACTCATATGGTGTTGCCAGTGTAGCACTATCAAATTTGGCTGGTTCAACGACTGATATTTTTGGTAACAATGTTATCGTTTATAAGTCAGCAGGTAAGGGTTCACCACAATCTGTTTTGACGATTAATGCGTTACCAAATGAAATTAAGGCAGCTGTATTAGGTATGCCATCAGATGGTAAGGGTGGCTTTACTATTACAGGTAAGGCTGACCCTAACAACATGGTGGCAATGTTGGCTGAATCAGCTGAAGCATTTGACATCAATAAGCCTGTCTATGTTGGCATGTACATGGGTGTGGCAACTGAAGCCAGTGAAACCATGACATCAAACAACGCTAATGAAAACCGTACGCAAGATGCATTGACAATTGCAGCGGTTGAACGTGGTGATGATAGCTTCGGTAAGTATTATTACTCATCAGCAGCAAAGTTTGATGAACAAGCTATGTTGAATGATGTGTTTAAGGGAGCGAGTAACAGCCCCGAAGCTTAAAGGCATCACAACCACATCGAATTCGGCACAAGTAAATTTCGAATAACTTTTTATAGGTCATCTATTTTTAGATGGCTTTTTATTATGTCTCAAAACGAGGCGCCATACCAAAATAATTAAACAGGAGAACAATCATGACTGTAAAAATTAATGTTAAAGACGAATTAGGAATTGCTAAGCCAATTGTGGTTAAAGAAAGTAACAAAAATTATCTTAAAACTTTGAAATTTCAAAAAGACATTACTCATTTTCAAATTGAACAAGCTAAGCAAGAAAAAGCGGAAAAGGCTAAGCAAGAAAAAATAGAAGCTGGCGAAGACGTTGCGCCAGTTGATGAGTTAGAAGAATTTGAAGAAATGGAACGCCAACTTGATGAGTACATTAATTTTCAGGGATTAGCTGTTAATTATGTTGCTGAAATGTTGCACTTATCTGATAGCAATGCTGATAAGTTAGACGATTTGGAGTTAAAAGAAACACAAGAATTGGCCATTAAAGTTTCTGATGCAATCATGAAAACCGAATCAGAACCCGCAACTGAAGAAGATAAGGGTTTAACAAATTAGTTGAGCGTTATGATGCGCTTGATACAGCTATCAAGGACTTTGATTTTAATGAGCAAAATGCTTTGAATTATTTGCACATTTTGCCCTCACAATTCGAAGAAGAAGATTTTTATCGACTAAATGAAGTACTAAGTGCACAAAGTGCCGAAGACCGACCAATGACTGGTTCTCAATTCATGAAAGCGATGGGAATTGACCCTGATACGGCTGAAAATTCTATTTAGAAAGGAGGATAAACCTATATGGCAAGACAAATTGCGACAGAGATGTCCAATAAAATCTCTCTTGATGTTAAGAGTGCTACGGCTTCACTGAAAGAATTAACAAGTATTGTTAAAGACGCGAGTGCAGAAGCACGTATCATGGAGAACCAATACAAATCTTCGGGCGATTCTGTTAATGCTTCTAAGGCTAAATATGAAGGTTTGCAACATACATTAGGTGCACAAAAAGATAAGATTGATGCGTTAAAATTGGCACTTGAAAATGTTAATACAAGCACTGATAAAGGTCGCGATTTACAAAACTATTTAAACAAAGAATTGGCTAAAGCTGAACGTCAATATGTTTCGTATTCGGGACAAGTTGAAAAAGCCGGTCAAGCTTACAAATATCAAGAATCTGGCTTAGCTGCGTTAAATAAAGAGCTAAAAGAAGGTACAGCCCTAATTGATGCACGAGTTAAAAAACTTGAAGCTGAAGGGCGGACAGAAGAAGCTAATAAAGTTAAGCTTGAAGGATTAAAAGCCACTCAAGAAAACTATTCTAAGCAACTTGAAATTCAAAAGAATGAGCTTAATGATCTAGCACAAAGCGGTGATAAGAGTTCCGATTCATATAAACGTCAACGTATTCGAGTTGAACAGATGGGAGCTAAATTAGCATCAACAACTAATGATGTTGAAAAGTTATCAAGTGAAATTAAAAAGTCATCTGGTAGTTATGAATCACATACTGCAAGTGTTGAACGCCTAACCAAAGAGTTAAAGCAAAGTGATGAACAAACAACTGCACACGTTGAGCGATTAAAAGCAGAAGGAAAATCTGCATCCGCAACTGTTGCTGATTATAATCACTTAAAAGAATCGCTTAAAAACTTACGTTCACAATATAACTTGCAAGAAAGTGAATTAAAACAAGTTGGCGTTGCTAGTGGGAAGACATCTGATGCATATCGTACGCAAACGATACAGCTTGATAAAGTTGGTAAATCAGTAGCTGAAACGAAAGCAAAAATTTCGTCTATGAGTCATACATTTAACAAGCTACACCCGACTGGTATCAAAAAGATTGATAGTTCAATTGTTAAGCTTAAAGATCATACGACGACTATGGCAGAAAGAGCTAAGACTAGTTTTGCTTCACTTAAAAGTCATGCTATGAGCGCAAGCATAGGCGTGGGTATTCTAGGTGGCGCACTACTTAAAGGTGCAAAAGATTCATCTAGCTTACAAAACGCTTATACAGAAAATACTAATTTGTTAGTAACATCTGGTGAAAAAACTAAAGCCGTTACAAAACAAATTGCCGATATGCAAAAAGACGGTAAGAGGTATTCGGTTGAATATGGTGAAAGTCAGAAAAATATTGCTGATGGTTACCAAGAATTAATTAAGCGTGGTTACACTGGGGAACAATCTTTGGGTGCTATGAAATCAATTCTACAAGCTTCTAAAGCTTCTGGAGATGATTTTAGTGACACCATGAAAGTTACCACATCAACGCTTGAAGCGTTTGGTATGCGTACTGATTCTACTACTGGCATGATGAAAAACACCAAGAAAGTTGCTAATGAGTTAGCAATGGCAGCAGATGCCACTTCTACTGATTTTAGTGACTTAGGTGTCGGCATGTCGTATGTTGGTACGTCAGCCAAACAAGCCGGTTTGTCACTTGGTGACACAGCCAGTGCCATGGGTGTTTTATCTAATTCGGGTATCGAAGCAGATAAGGCTGGTACTGGACTGCGTAAAACTATCAATAGTTTGATGTCACCAACTAAGGGGGCAAAAATTGAACTTCAAAAATACGGCATGTCGATTGATGACTTTAAAGATAAATCTGGTAAGTTAAAGCCTATTGGAACAATCTTTGAAGATATTGGTAAGAAAGTTCCCAAGGGTGAACAAGCAAACTTCTTCCACAACGTGTTTGGTACGACTGGTCAGAATTCGGCAGCTGTTTTAGCCCAAAATAGTGATGAATTAAAGAAAGTTAATAAACAAGTATCTGATTCATACAAAAATAATTATGTCGGCAAGTTGGCTGACAAAAACATGAAATCAACCCAGAATTCGGTTAAGCAATTCAAACAAGCCGGAAATGCCGTCATGATTGAATTGGGGACTGCTATGATGCCTGCCTTATCTAAATCAGCTAAAGCTATGGCAAAAGCATTTGATAACCCTGATGTACAAAAAGGGCTTAAATCAATTGCTAAGGGTGTTGGCAGAGTTGCTGATAAAGCAGCAGATTTAATTGCCTGGATAGGTAAGAATACTGGCACGATTAAAACTTTTGGTAAAGTAATGATTAGTGCATTTGCAGTCACTAAGGTCTTAGGCGGAATTGCAAAATTAAAACTAGCACTCCAAACCTTAGGACTAGGCAGTGCAAGCAAAAAGCTTTTAGATTTTGGTTCTGATGTTGCATCAACTAGTAAGAAAATAGGCGGTAAATTAAAATTTGCTGCTAGTGTCGCGACTGGCAAGGCTAAAACAGCTATTACCAAATTAGGTAGTGCAGTTGCCACAACAGGACGTGGCATTAAAAAAGCGCTCAAATTTACCGCTGATTTAAGTAAAAAAGCGTTTACAAAAAGTTTAACTGCACTAAAGACTGCTGGAGCGGCAACAGGTAAAGCTATTTCAAAAAGCTTAAAATTTACCGCTTCAATTGCAACTAAAGGTGCAAAGTTAGCTATGGCTGGTTTGGTTAAAACTGCTAAAGTTACTGGTACAGGTATCAAATTAGCATTCAACTTTTTAAAGGCTAATCCGTTTATCATGATTATCACTGGCGTTGCTGCTGCAGTCGCTGCGTTAGTCGGTCTGTATAAACACAGCAAAAAGTTTAGAAAATTTGTTAATGATCTAGTTAAGTCAGTTAAGAATTTATACAAAAACATAACTGGTTGGTTTAAAAACATTTGGAACAACGTTACAAAGGGTTGGAATAAATTTAAACGTGGTTTCCAAAAGTCTTGGAACTCAATGAAGAAAAGCGTTACTAAAATTGCAAGTTCAATGTGGCATAGCATTACAAATGGTTATAATTCATTTATTAATGGATTTAAAAAGGCTTGGCGTAAAGTTAAAAGCTTCTTCTCTGGTATTTGGGGTGGCATGAAAAATATTGGTCATGACGCTATCTGGTCAATTAAGAATACGCTAGACGGTGTGCTAGGTAAGATTAAAAAAGGATTTAGCGATACATGGACTGGTGTGAAATCAGGGTTTAGTGATATGTGGCAAGGTATGAAGACCCTAGCAGGTAAGGGAATCAACGCAGTTATCAAGATACCCAACAAAGGTATTTCTGGTATTAATTCATTGATTCATGATTTCGGTGGTCCTAAGCACGCCATTGCCAAGATACCACGCGTTAAGTTTGCCACTGGTACTGGAATGTTTAGTAACATGCGCAAGGCAATTACTAAACCTACGTTAGCTATGTTAAACGACGGTAATGATTCCCCACAAACCGGCAACCAAGAGATGTTAATTCACCCCAATGGGGCATCAGAATTAGTACAAGGCCGCAATACAAAGCGTATTTTAGCGCCTGGTACAGAAGTATTGAATGCATCAGAAACAGCTATGTTAATGGGTATGCAAGCCATGCCGTTTAAGTCTGGTACTGGTTTCTGGTCTGGTGTGATTAACGGTGTGACACACGTTGCAGGTAATGCATGGACAGGTCTTAAAAATGGTGTTAAGAAATTTACATCAATGCTTAAGTTCATCACTAATGCTGTTGCTCACCCAGTCAAAACCTTGCAAAGCAAGTTTAACCCTAGTTCTAAGGGCTTGCCGGGTGTATTTAACAGTCTAGGCGGTGTTTTGTTCAAAAAAGCTACAGGACAAGCTAAGAAGTGGTGGAAAACACTTTGGAGCATGGCAAGCGAAGCGTCTGATTCGGGTGCTGATGGCGGCTTTAAAGGCGACGATTACAAGTATAAGAACCGTGTTGCTGATTCAATGCCACCCGATGAATGGGGCTATTACATTAAAGAATGTGTTAGTTTCGTTGCCAATCGTTTAGCTAACCTAGGTGTACCGGCAAGCAAGTTTAGTCACTTAGGTAACGGACGTGATTGGGTAAATGCTCGTGTACCACATATGAGCAAGCCTAAGGTTGGTTCTGTTGCCGTATATGGCCCAGGGTCTGAATTTGGTAACCACGTTGCCATGGTTACTGGTGTGCAAGGTAGCAAGATTTCTGGTGAAGAATATAATTGGGCAGGCGATCATAAGTATCACACATATCATGGACGTAATGCATCAGGTGCAACGACGTTCTTAGATTTTGGTCTAGGTGGTAGTTCAAAAACACCTGAAATTAAAGCTAGTGGTGCATTACAAAAGCTCATCAAACGCCAAACCGGTGGCATGATGAAGTGGATTCAAAAGTTTATTGCACCATTAAATGATTCATCAACTGGTAAAGATGGTGATGTACATTCATGGGCTGATGATGTTAAGAAAGCCTTACGCAAGTTAGGATTAAGTACATCAGGCGCAATGGTTCAACGTGTTTTACGTCAAATTAGTACTGAATCTGGTGGTAATCCACGAGCAAAACAACCTGGAGCTGATCCTGATGGTGATGGTTCTGGTCCTGCACTCGGCTTAATGCAAACAAAGCGTTCAACGTTCAATGCTAATGCTTTGGCGGGGCACAAAAACATTTGGAATGGTTACGATAACATTTTAGCTGGTTTGAATTATGCGCGTAAGCGTTATGGTAACGGACTCGGCGCATTAGGGAACGGACATGGCTATGCAAACGGTGGCTTAATCACTAAGCACCAACTAGCAGAAATTGGCGAGAACAACCAACCTGAAATGATTATCCCATTAGATGCCATGAAATCTAGTCGTGGATTTGAGTTGCTAGGACGTACAGCCGTTGCAATGGCAGCACGAGATAAGCAGACAAATATTGCTACTACGGATAATTCTAAGTTAGAAAGCAAGTTAGATAACATGATTACGTTGTTGTCTCAATTGGTTCAAGGTCAAGGCAATCAGGTTGTACAAGCTGTTCTAAATAAGGACGACTTGTATCGTCAACAGGCAAATGATACTAATTTGCGTAACTATCAATCGCTGATTTAAGGGAGGTGAGCATATCAAACCAACATTTTTAATGAAGTTAAAAGGGCACGATGAATTTGATATTACGGAACGACTGCCTGATGTGTATTATCTAGGTGGCGATTCAACACCAGCATTTACGAATAATTATCAAGATGACGTTACAAAAGACGGTAGCCAGTTTACTGGTACAACGTTTGGTAAGTTGATTTTTACGGCTAACTTTTTGTTACGTTCATCTGATTATTATGACCAAAAGTTGGTACGCCATGAAATTTATCAATTGTTTGGTGACCGTGAATTAGTGCGATTTAGAACGGATATTGATTTAGAAAAAGTCATGTACGGTCGGCCAACGTCATTTGATATTAAATTTATTGCTGATGGTAATAACGATTCAACGTTTTCAATTCAATTTGAAGTACCGTCTGGTTATAAATATTCAATAGTTCGTAGTGATGTGATTGATATGGATCACACGTCATTTGGTATGAATTTTAAATTGACTGAAACACCTGTTTATCAATTTACAGCTAATTCATTCAGAGTTTTTAACCCTAGTGATGTTGCAGTTGACCCTTATTATCAACGCCATGATTTAATCTTGAGAATTAAATTTAACGGTAATTCTTATCAGATTACGAACACAACCAATGATACAAGTTACAAATACAACAAATCGATTAATGGTAGTGATGAGCTCATTTTAAATGGGGTAGCTACATTATTAAACGGCAAGCCAGCATCACAAAATAGTGATTTTGGTTTCATTAAACTAGAAAAAGGTTGGAATGACATAACAGTATCGGGTGCTACTACTCATTCAACAATTTTTAGTTTTCCATTTATTTATCTTGATTAATCAAGTTGTAACGGTTATGAATCGTGAAAGCACCCTACAAGAACCGATTCAATCAATTGTTAAGCCAACATTTAACGTTAATTGGGAAAACAATAGTAATTATCAAATTACGTTTACGGCTTATGACGATAAAAGCGTGGCATATGCGCTATTAACTGTTGAAAACATCGTGACGTTTAATGGTCAACAATTTGTTATTAAATCAAACGTACCTAGTTATGTTAGCGGGTATAACACAGTAGCTATTACAGCTACGCACATTTATATGGACTGTCGTAAAATTTTTCAACACGACAAGAAAGACGGTACATTAACTTATTCAGTTAATGATGTGCTGTCTTTTTATTTGGCCAATAATCATTTTGGTTATTCATATGCCGTTAAGGGTACGTTTGCTAAACAGCAAATCACTGATCTAGGCGGTAGTAATGCGTTTGATGGTTTAAGTCAAATTATATCGACTTGGCCAGAGGCTTATATTTTTCCTGATAATAAAAAAATCGTCGTGTATGACAAAGCACATTTTAGTCAAAACTTAGGCAATCGCTTAGGCTATCGTTACAATTCTGACAACATGACACTGACTTATGATTCAACAAGTTTAGTTAATCAATTAACTGTTGTCAGTACTCAAAAAGATGATGGTGGGTCATATTGGCAACCACACATCGTTAAAGATGACACATCTATTAGCAAATACGGTACATGGGACGGTGGCGACTTTAGTGATGATCGTTTTACTGACGTAAAGGCAGCTGATAATGCAGCAAAAGCCCAGTTAGTCACTGAACCATCTATCTCAATCACATTAGACTATTTAGATACAGATGTACCAATTGCTGGTGAGACTAGACGGTTAGAAATATTAGCGACTGGTTTTGTTACTGATGTGATGGTGTTGGCGTATAGCTATTATCCATTTGATAAAAGTCAAAAGCCATCATTAACACTAAACAGCACAGCTAAAACAATATTAGATTATCAAAAAAGTAGTAAACGTCAATTGAATGATGCTAAACAAAATAGTGCAGCAATTGCTAAAGCAATAAAAACTGCAAACGATAAGCTAAACATCATTTCAACTGATGGTGTTTGGTACGAATATGGGGGTAAGAACGTAGATGGATAGACCAAAAATTTCAAAAGGTAAAACCGGTATTGGTAATTTTGGAGTTGGTGTGATGCCTGATGGCACAGCAAACTCATTGCGAATATTAATTAAGCCAGACGGTTTCCATTTCGAACCTTATGATTTTGATGATGTGGTTTTACCTACTATTTCACTTATGTCGCCTAATGCCACAACTTACAAACTTGCTATTGGCAACAACGGTGAATTATTAATTGACAATAAACCATACGTTCCAGTGCCTATTTTCGAATCACCAAATGGCAAAAAGTTTAAAGTTACAGTTGATGACAAAGGAATTTTAAAAACTGAGGAGGTAACTAATGCCACTGGTTCATAATGTATCAAACAGTTTGGATAAAACATTAAAGGAACAATTGGATAACAATTTTAAAGAGTTGGATAAAACACGTATCAATATCAATGGTTACGAATACGAAACAACTGCTAGTCGTCTTGATTACATTGAAAGTGTGCTCAAACAATTAGGTTTTCCAATTGATCCACGAGAAGAAAAAGAAATGTATGGAGGATAAGTGATGGAATTAAAAGATAAGTATGCAATTATCGACACAAAATTAACTAAAACTGATTCTACCGTCATCAATGAATTAAATGGCAGGCAAGGTGATAGTGGGCGCATTGTTTATTTTGCTTTGAAAGACGGTAAATTGCCACACAACTTAGACGGCCAAGATGTGCAACTGTCAGTAAAAGATGCAGCCGGTAAAATTAAAGTATTAACTGGCATTTATGACATGATTTCGGCAACAGCTGGGCTATTTTCAATGCTGATTCCAGCAGAGTTTTATCAAGCAGCGGGAGATGTTGAAGAAGCATATCTAGCAGTTACTGATAATCAAAACATGGTTATTTCATCTATTCCCATTATTTTCACGGTTTTCGCAAATGGGGTTGTAATTTCGGCTAATGCTTCAAAAGACTACATTGATACGGTCAAAAAAATAACAGACGACTTCAATAAGCAAATTAAGTCTCTTAATAATAACGTTACGGCAACACGTTCAGCGTATAAATCATTAGATGATGCGTTAAAAACATATACAAAATTAATTAATGATAATTATGTTGCGCAATTAAATAAAGAAAATGACTTTACTAAAGATATGTCAATTGATGGTAATTTGAAAGTTACTGGTGACATTGAAGGTCAAATAGCCAGAAGTACATTGCCATATAAGCACAATGTTGCAATTGATTTAAATGAATTGCCTGATCCTGCCGAAAGCGGCACATATTCAGCCTTTTATTTTTCAACTCCAAAATCGGTTAAAAATACGCCTGGTGATTTGACAGCTGGCTTAGTTGAGACATTTATTTTGCATAACGTCACGATCCTACAACGGTTTACGCAAGTTTCGACAGTTGGCAATCAAGTATGGCACAGAGTGATCACTAATTGGAATAATGGTAGTAACCCTAAATATTTTCCATGGACTTCTGAACGAGATGTTCATATTAAAACAATTAAGGCTTTTGGTGGTAATTTAACTTTTGTCCGTTCCGGAAATACCGTCAGTGTATCAGCCGATATTGAAAAAACTAATTTCAAGATAAAAGATTTCCATTCAACTTATCCGAGCGGTACTATTCCTGCAGGTTATCGGCCAGCCATTGATTATCCAGGCATTATTATGGAAACACCAACTTGGCTAAAAGGTGGCAATCGCAAAAATGGGGCTATGCAATTCGGCGCAGCTGGTTGGATGGGTGCTCGTTCAGCTTTTGTTAAAGATGATATCAAAAGTTGGGTAACTATATCTGGCAGTTACGTTACTAATGATTCAATGCCTAATTAAGGGAGGAAGATATGGATAACGAATATACATGGTGGTATTTATTTGATGCGAATACGTATGCTTATATAGGAATGCTTTTAACGGACTCAAAACCAGAAAACTCAACTGATGTTGCTCCAGGGGATGTTACCAATCCGGTATGGGATCCAACGCTAAAAACTTGGAATGGTGAAGAGGTGAATAATAAGCTTGATGAATTAAATAAAGATTCAGAAGGTGATAATGTTCCAGTTAATGTTCAAATACAAAAACTTTCTGATGATGTTGCAGCAATTAAACAAGATGTTGAAAGTTTAAAGAATAAGTAAAAGGAGAGACGTCAAATGAAAACAGTTAAGATCACCAACGATTCCATAAATAAAAAAGCTGACACGTCTGAGGTCTTTTATTTTCAGTTGTGGAATGATGGTGTTTTACAAGATTTAACAAATAAAAAAGTATTTGCCACTATTGCCGATAATAGTGGTTTTTTAATTGAGCTACCAGTAATAAGTGACACGTCTGAAGTATGTTTAGATTTTTCAGATAAATTTTTAAGACAGTTATCAGCGGGTCAATACAATGTTGAATTTAATGTCATGAATGAAACAACTGATATTGAAATTTATCCAACGGTTGACAGTGTACCAATTAATATTTCTCGAAATTTACAAAATGGTGAAGAAGAACTTGTGCCAAATGTGACGCTAGATAGCATGTTAGAAACAGTTGAAGAAAAAATTGATTACATAGCTTCAACTGTTAAAAAAGGTGATAAAGGCGAAAAGGGCGACCCCGGTGAAAATGCTGTTTCACCTGAAGCTGTCAGCAACTCTGCTGAAATGACTGATATTCGTAAGATTTATGTTTATGGTGGAGACGAAACTGATTACAACGTGGGAGATTGGTATTATTACGATGGCAACGATTGGGTATCTGGTGGTAAGTATCAAGCAGTTTCATTAGCAGTAGACTCAATAGACGACAGCATGTTAAGCGAAAATGCGCTAAAACAAGATTACTTTTATAACGGCGCTTGGCTGGTAGGGTATGTTGCAAGTTCAACTAATGAAAACGAGCCAATCGGACGGATTGTTGGAACTGCCGGTAAAAGCGAGTATCACCACTCTGATTACATACCAGTTAGAAAAGGTGATTTAATCATTGCAAGTTTTCAAGTTAATGATGGTGTGGCTGGTCTATCTGTATTTAACAAGAGCAAAGAGTTCGTTCGAAATGTAGAAGAAGATTATAGCGATTTGGCAGATTTAGCTTATATTGTAAAAGATGATTTTGAATTTCTTGTAATTAGTAATGCCGGGGTACGTGTGTCTTCTCCAACAATTCAAGTTATTCGTAATTACGCAAATGATTATAGCAAGGTGATGACCTTATCTAATGAAAAAGGATACGGTTACTATATCAAGAAAGATAGTTTAGCTCCCGTCGTATCTTCAGCATATGTTACTTCTCAACTAATTGTTGTTAGGCCGGATGATGCAGTTGTTTTAAAATTGCTTGGGTCTGACGGTACATCTATTATTACCGAATATAACCAATCAGGTACGCCTATGAAATCATTACAAATAGGTGAAAAAACAAGTAAGTATTATTTAGTAAGAGGTGAAGAAAATATTAAATTTATTCGATTTACTAATGAATCAAATAAATTAACACCAATTGTAGAGATTCACTCTAATAATAATGCAACGAAATTTGGTATGTTGGGGGACAGTTACGTTCGTGGTAATAAGACTGATGGTACTCTAACCGCCTATAATATTGCGGCTATTAACTTGGGATTTAGTTATTATAATTACGGTAAGAACGGTGGAACAATTGCTAATTTTGACGACTATGATGATAGTCACGTTCCAATGGTCATTCGTTATAACGATATGGATGATGATTTAGATATTATCGGAATAGAAGGCGGTCGTAATGATTATGGACACGACATTCCAATTGGAGAAGATGCCGATACCAATACCAATACGTTCAAAGGGGCTTTAAATGTTTTGTGTGAAGAGCTAATTAAAAAGTATCTCGGTAAAAAGATATTCGGCGTGCCATGTTGGTCAGTCAATACCAAGCAAAATTCTGTTGGCGCAACTCAATTAGATTACTTAAATGCTTTTGTTCATGTTGTTCACGATATTTGGGGAATTAAAATTTTAGATTCACGATCAGTTGGTGTCTACATGAATAGCCCCGAATTTCTGGCTAAATATACCGAAGACGGCAAAAGTATCAGTCACTTGAACGCAGATGGCCACGCCATGTATGCTCAAAAAGTTAAATCGTTTTTAGAAGAGCTATGAAAGGATAGGTAATGTGGTTATTAGCACTATCAATATGGGAACATTGGTTAGATGATGTTGGGCTAATAGTGACAGTGTTAGCGGGTGTTAGTGGTGCTTTGGCCGGAACGTATAAGTTTATTAAAGGGCTTATCGTGAAGACCAGTGAGCGCAAAACAGTAGCGTTTAAACGTATGGTAGATGATGCCAACAAAGAAATGATAGACCGCTATGAATTGGAACATAAAGTTGTTGTTGATGAGTTGAATGTCGTTAAACGTTCACAAGTGGCCGATTTGCATGACCGCATTTATCAAGGAGGTGAACGAATAATTCAACATGGCTATGTGACACCTGATGAGCTAAATAATTTTGAGTATCTGTATCGCTCATATCATGATGACTTAGGTGGCAATGGCACAGGCGAAGTGATTTATACACGCGTGCAAAATCTACCATTATATAGCAAGGGGACGAATTATGTTGACGAAGCCAAAGTGCTCCATGAAAAAAGAAAAGAGAATAATAAATGAATGAATTTCTACATCTAATTGAGGTGCTGTGGCAATCAGGTATTGCTCCAGCACTTTTAATTTGGCTAATTTATATATTGAAAAAATACTTTTCTAAAAATAAAAAGGTAACTGATCTATTAACGTTAGCTGATTCTGCTGTTAAATGGGCAGAGCAAAGCTCAAATGTTAGCGAAGAAAAGAAAGCTAATGCGTTGAAATACATTAGTGATTATTTGGCGCTGCTTGATAAAGCCCACCTGTTTACATCAGATGAAATTAATCAAGCAATTGAATTGGCAGTAAAAAGATTGAAAGGAGCAACCAATGAATAAAATTAAGACTGCTGTTTTAGCAGTTGGAGCTATACTGGCATTAGGTGGTGTTGGTGAAACAACCGTACACGCCGATACGCCTCGTGTTGACATGGTTGATGTCTCAAACCATAACGGACAAATGACTGCGCCAGAGTTTACATACATGCGAAATAATTATGGTCTTAAAGCAGTCACAACTAAAATCAGTGAGGGTATTGGCTTTCACGATTACACGGCGCGGGGCAATATTGCCGCTGCTAAACAAGCTGGTGTGTACATCAATGGATATCATTTCTTGCATGCCACAACTATTGCACAGGCGGTACAAGAAGCTGATTATGCAGTACGCATGGCCAAGGCTGACGGATTGCCAACCGGTGCTGTATTAGTAGCTGATATTGAGAACCCTAGCCAAAATGCCATGGGGTCACGAATGCAAGCAGTCGCACGAGCTTTTGAAAATGAAGTCATGCGTGCTGGTGGTTATCGTTCAACTAGTTATGCTATGGGTTCAGCAATTAATGTAACGCCAGCTGGTGAGAAAGCATGGATTGCAGCCTATCCATATGTACCAACATCAGCAATGCACAAGTACAATACAGAGCATTCATGGCAATGGACGAGTAACCAAACGTTTGCTAGCTCATTAGGGCGTTTTGATGCATCAGTTTTGTACGATAACTTCTTCACGGCCGGCACTGATAAGAACGCTGTTGTGCCTAACGTGACACCGGCTAAGCCAGTAGTAAATCATGACGCATCAGCCATTAAGCAATTCAAGAATGCTGGTAATCGCTTTACAGCTTACAAGTCATTCAAGGTTGATAAGATTGCATATGTCAATGGCATGTGGCAAGCTATCAATTATGATTTAGCTGGTGGTAAAGATGCCAATTGGACAACTAACGGTATTCCACTAGCCATGCTTGATAACTTAACTCGTGGTAACTACCGTGCTACAAGGGTAGGTGACACGGTTAAATTTATGCACGGTTTTGACCATGGAAAGATTGATCAATACGACAATTACTCGAACGGTACAGGTATCATTGAGAGCCAATATGGTTACATCTGGTATAATGCCGATTCACTATTAGCTAAATAATAATTAAGACCTTACTCATTAATTTGGGTAAGGTCTTTTTTTGCGTTATTATATAGGTAAGAAAATATCAAACCATAAATATTATCTATAAATAAATTTCCACAATATTCCCACAATCTTACTTATAAAAAGCTATGTATAGGTATTTTGCTATTTCCACGTACTATGAATCGTCTATGGCCATAAACAAATAAATAATATGATTGAACCGCTACAATCGTTGCTAAGGCAACGGTTATAGCGGCTTTTATTTGTTCGTTAATATACTTACGTTTATTAATATAGCAATCAAAAATGTTTTTCTACAAATATTTATTACATAATAAAGTACTATTTAATGTAATAAAGTAACCTTTTAATTATTGAACGGCTTTTTTGAGTTAAACTATCCTTAGCTTGGTAATTAATCAATATTATTAGTTTAATCTAATACTATTTAAAGACTCAAGAAAAGAGGAAAATTTAAACTATGGGACTCTCAGTGGGTAGATTGAAAAAAGTATCAGCTTGTTTAGTATTGTTTAGTACAGCTTTGATATTACCATTTGGTGTTGAATCAAACGTTACACATACCTTCGCAAGTTCAATTGGTGTTGGGTATGATTGGTATTCTGTATATTATGATGATGATGGTATCGGCTATCATTTACAGGATGGTACGAATAGTTATACTGTTGTTGATTATAAAGGTACAAAAAGTAATTTAGTAATTCCAGGTAGTGTTAACGGTCACGATGTAACAGGAATAGCTAATTTTGCTTTTAAGGATTCTCCTGGCGCAAAGTTAATTTCCGTAGCCCTACCGAATACATTACGAAGAATGTGGAACTCCCATGGTTGGTATGACAATATGTTTAATGGTGATACTTTTGTCGGTAATAAAATTTCAAAGATTACGATGTATCCGGCAGATCCAACATTAGCAACATCTGACACTTTACCTTTAGATAGTGGTTTAAAAGGTGATTTTGTAAATAATTGTTTGACTTCGTATGACTGGTTGAATGTGAATTCTGATATTAGTCAAGTAAAAATCACGGATCAAACTGCTGAGAAAAAGGTTACAACTCGTAAGATACCTTTGAGTGATCTTTTAGGCGTAAAAGAGAACGCTTCATTAGGACCGGTAGAGATTACAAACTTAAGTAATGGCGTCACTTATTCTCCAGAGACAAAGACATTTACAGTACCAAATTCATTGCCTGGTAATCAATTTACATTTCATTGGTCACAAAATTATACGCCTACTAATTCTACATTCTTCAGTGGAAATTATACCGTAAATGTCAATGCACCGTCAGATGGGGCAGATAATAGCTCATCATCAAGTAGTTCAACGTCATCAAATGATATCAATGCACCAGTTGCATCATCATCCAATAGCAGCAGTTCAACAAGTAATAGCACATCGTCAAGCAACGTAAGTTCAAGTACTTCGCCATCAGATAGTAGTAGTGCAGCAAGTAATAACACGCCATCAAGTGATGTAAGTTCATCGTCATCTAATAGCAGTAGTTCAACAAGTAATGACACATCGTCAAGCAACGTAAGTTCAAGTACTTCGCCATCAGATAGTAGTAGTGCAGCAAGTAATAACACGCCATCAAGTGATGTAAGTTCATCGTCACCTAATAGCAGTAGTTCAACAACTAATAGCACATCGTCGAGTAATGTAAATACATCAAGCTCATCATCTATTAGTAGCAGTACAACAAGTAATGATACATCATCAAGTCATGCAAACACAGCAACGACATCGTCATCTAATAGTGGTAGTGTTTCAGGTAATGATACGTCATCAAATAGTGCGACTTCACCAGTTACAGTTGCAGACAATAGTAGTAATTCGTCAAGTAATACTAATGCATCAGGTGTATTTACACCAACTAGCAATAGTACTTCAGAAAATAATATATCAACAAGTAACTTAAATAATAATGTTACCTCTGCGCATCAGAATGCCACTACATCTGCTTCTAATCCTGTGGTAACTAATTATACTAATCAACCAACACTTGCAGATACGCAAAAACAAGTTGGCCCGACAAAAAGTGATACGTCTATTAGTTTACCTAAAACAGCTGCCAAGGTGGCAAATAATGTCAATGAGCATAAAGGAATTTATGGTACATTAATTGCAATGACAGCTATACTTATAGGTGGATTAGTTAGGATAAAAGCAAAGCGTAAGGAGTAAATAAAAATATGACATAAAGCGAAAAGCGCTTGTAAATTTGATGTTATTGGCATTAAGTTTACGGGCGCTTATCTATTAATAAGTAATTCCCAAAATGTAGAAATATATGTTATGCTTGCTTGTACAATTTATTTAGGAGTTTTTGTTTATGTTATTGGGATATACATATTTGGCGATTGCCGTTATTTCAGAAGTAATCGGATCTAATATGGTTATTAGCACTGAAGGATTCACAAAAATAAAGCCAACAATTATCTGTATTTTATGCTTTGGTCTTGCCATATACATGCTATCATTAACAGTAAAGTATATTCCTCTTTATATTGCATATGCAATTTGGGGTGGTGTCGGCATTATTTTAGTAACCATTGTCGGTATACTATTTTGGAAACAAAGCGTTAATTTGCCAACGCTACTCGGAATTTTTTTCATCGTGTTGGGCGTGGTTATTGTTAATTTATTTGGAAATTCACATTAATTAATGGTTATAATAGATAAAGGAGGTTATCCAAAAAAGGATGACCTTTTATTTATGTTAAATCAAAATATATTATCGTAAGAAGGTTGGTCACAGAATGGAAATCGATAAAAACAATTTATCCCTGTTTTTAAAAGCTGGTCAAACAACATTAAATAATTTTTTATTACAACACTATCGTGAAATTGGTATGAATAATGATGAGTTACTAATTTATATTCAAACCAAAATGGGAGCTGACCGTGGCGATTTAGAACCCAGTACTGAACGAATCGGTAAAGTTTTAGGATGGTCAGCCAAACAAGTCTTTACTCATTTAGAGGCAATGCGCAAAAAGAGCTTAGTTGACTTTAAAAGTAAACACGCTGGTGATGGTAAGGTAACCACTGAATTAGATTTTATGCCACTTTATATGGCATTATTCAAGCTTAATCTAAGTAAAACAAATTCTGCCGAACGGATTAACAACCAAGGCATGCCTAATACTGATGAAAAGCAATTAGAACGAGCTGATATATATAATTTAATTGAACAAGAATTTGGCCGTCCATTAAGTCAGATTGAAATGGAAACAATTAAACATTGGTTTGATACAGATCATTTTAAACCTATGTTCATTAAAGCTGCTGTCCAAGAAGCAGTATTAAATGGTGCATTAAATTTGCGATATATTGAAACAATATTAGTTTCATGGCAGAAGAAAAACTATCATTCTTTAAATGATATTAAAAGCGAAAAAAATAAGCATAGCCAATTCAAACAATTACAATCAGACGAAGTGCTTGATATTCCAACTGATGTTGATATTTTGAATACTGATTGGGATAAATTTAAATAGTTATTAATATATATTTGGACATTAAAAAAAGAGCTTGAGACGCATTTTGTCTCAAGCTCTTTTTGCTATTTAAGTACCTATTCCCAATCAGCGAGTTGGGGAAGCACTTGATTGTTCATTACTACTTGACTCGTTGCTAGCAGGTGGGTTTTCATTACCACTTGATGGATTCTCTGAAGAAGGCGCGCTGCTACTTGCAGGGGCTTCTGAAGATTCACTAGACTCGACTGAAGAGCTTTCAGATTCTGAAGGTTGTTCAGAAGAACTAGCTGGCGCAGATGAACTGCTTGCTGGTTCACGAGAAGATGACGATGGTATTCTAGCGCTACTGCTGCTTGCAGGCGCTTTAGATGATGAACGCTTAATAACCTGACTAATCGTCTTTTCAGATGACGTATCAGCACCAACAATTGAGTATTCTTTGACACCACGAATAGTTGAACTCTTTACACTATTAGGTGCTTTCCAATCAGAACCATCTGCCTTTGGATTAGACATAATATAATCCATGATTGCTTTATAAACACGTAACGGTGTAAATTGTTGTTCACCTTCTGCAAGGGAATGTCCAGGTTCGTTTGGCTGATCATAACCTGTCCAAACTGAGATAGCTGCTTGCTTTGTATAACCAGTAAACCATGCATCAGAAGCTGAACCATCTGGCATGTTTAATGAATCATCATAAGCTGTAACACCAGTCTTACCTGCCTGTGAGTAATCAGATGTTTTAATAATCTTAGCATATGAATCGGTAATAACTGACTTCATCATGTCAGTTAACATGAATGAAGTAGATCCCTTCATAGCTCGTTTACCAGAATCATCAAACTCTTTGACAGCACCACTTTGGTCGGTAATCTTTGAAATGTATTGTGGCTCATAATAAGTTCCACCATTGTCAAACGCTGCGAAAGCGGCTGCTTCTTGTTCACTAGATACATCAACACCAATAGCACTTGAAGCCACCATATCCTTACTCTTAATTGGAATACCTAACTTATTTAAGAATTTCGATGACTTATCATAACCAACTTCTTGCAAAGTCTTAATTGCTGGAATATTTCGTGATAGTGCAAGTGCTTTACGCATGGTCATGTCACCCATATAACGACGATCAGCATCATATACCGAAGTATTAGTACCAGGGTAGGTATATGGCGAGTCATTTACTAAGTGATTTGTTGACCAGTCCAAGTTTTCAACAGCCGGACCATAATCAACCATTGGCTTAGCCGTTGAACCAGATGAACGTCCAGTGTTGGTAGCACGGTTAGAACCTTGCAAATCCTTTTGCTTACGACCACCAATTTGGGCTATAACCTGTCCATTATTAGGATCAGTAACTGTCAAACCAACTTGCATCAAATCATCAGTCCATTGCACATAATCATTAGTATTTGTGACATCGTAAGCACGTTGTTGAACTTTTGGATCCAAATTAGTTTGGACAACTAATCCATCTTTATTTAAGTCATAACCTAGCTTAGTTAACTTGTTACGTACAGAAGTTATGTACGCATCATCAACCTTGTTAGCCTTATCTTCCGTATCAAGGCTTTCATGTTCTTTAGCTAAGCCGTCGGTAATAGGAGTGTTAGTATATTCTTTTTCTTCATTATCAGAAATTACATCATTATTTGCCATAGCTTCTAGTACTTCATTACGACGTGATGTTGCACCCTTAGGATTAGCATATGGATCATAACCTGATGGTGATTGTGGCAATCCTGCCAATAATGCCATCTGTGGTACTGTCAATTCTGACAAATCTTTATTAAAGTAATATTCAGCAGCGGTCTTCATTCCATACACGCCGTTACCCATATAAACCTTATTCATATATAAGGTTAAGATTTGGTTCTTAGAATATTGCTTTTCAAGCTTTAATGCTAGCCAAGCTTCTTGAGCTTTACGCTTAAGTGTTTGATCACTTGATTTCGTTGAAAATACAGTCAACTTAATCAACTGTTGGGTTAGGGTTGATCCACCTTGTAATCCCAATGATGAACCTGTGACATTAGCAAATGCAGCTCCTAAAATACGACGAGGATCAACACCATGGTGTTTATAAAAACGACGGTCCTCAATTGACACAATAGCCATCCGCATTTTCTTAGGAATCTCACTTTGTCGTGCCGTTTCACGTTTTGAACCGGTTGAATAAAAAGTGTTCCCGTCACGATCTAAGAATTTAGTCTGTGATGTCCCAACTAAGGCTGAATTAGTAACCTTGGGTGCAGATGACGCATAATAAGCGAACAGTCCTGCACCACCTAAACCACCAAGTATAAATAAGATAACTAATCCTAAAATTGTATATTTAACAATTCGTTTGAATTTTGAATTAGACTTTTTAGGCTTTTGCTTTTGAGGTCTAGATGGCCGTTTATTATTCGTGTTACGACGTCCTCGTTCAACACGTGACATTTCTTCTGTCATATTAAATTATCTCCTTCTTCATTACGCCGTATAAGTAATTTATCGACTGCTGATAAATAGGGGGTAGTTGGATTAAAACTACGCTCGACTAATTCACCATTTTGCACAATCTCACTATAAGGAATAGATTTTCGACCATTTTCTCTATTATCCCAATACTGAAAAATTAAATTTGCCCAGACAACGTAAGTTTCTTGCAAAAATGTAAATCTAATAATCATAAAGGCTAATCCATTTTGTTGCACAATTGATTTTAGATGGTTCACTTGGTGCTCATGAATATTATTTAATGGAAACGACCTTTTATGGGTTGTTTCTTTAGCATCAAAATCAATATAATATCCTTTATAGATACCATTATAATCAGTTGTTGATGC
This sequence comes from Weissella sp. ESL1139, assembly GCF_058506735.1. Taxonomy (NCBI): domain Bacteria; kingdom Bacillati; phylum Bacillota; class Bacilli; order Lactobacillales; family Lactobacillaceae; genus Weissella; species Weissella sp. ESL1139. The sequence goes on along the minus strand of NZ_CP196375.1, from coordinate 792,988 downwards.
TTGCCGAAAATAGGCTTCGGTAATTTTAGCCGCAGAACGAGCTGGATAACTAACATTAACGATTTGGATGGGCGTTGGTTTCTTATGAATCACCGCTTTATTGGTAGCTAAATAGTACTTATTAGCTGCGTTAATATCATTTTCAAGCGACATACCACGATTGCTCTGTGAAACACCATCATTTACAATTGGTTTTTGAAATGCTTTTTGATTAAAAGAATGTCCATTTGGATAATTAAAAGCCATTATGAACTCCTGTAATTAAACTTTATCCTTGCTATTATACCAAATGTCATGCAATAGTTACAGGTTCACTAGTTTTATAATCAAATTTGACGACAGAAAGGGAAAATATGAATCGTATTTGGATAACTGGTTTTCGTGATTTTGAATTAGGAGTCTTTAATAAAAAGGATCCTAAACTAACCGTGATTAATTATGCGCTAAACAAATTAATGACATCAGCAATTAATGATGGTTGCGAATGGTTAATTACTGGTGGCCAACTTGGCATTGAACAGTGGGCAATTAAACAAGCGTTACAGCTAAAGGAAGAAATTTTTCCAGAATTTCAAATTGCTCTAATGACACCATTTATTGATTTTGGTAAAAATTGGAAAGAGTCCAAACAATTAGCCTTAAATAGTTTAAAGGAAGACGTTGATTTTAGTAGTTCGGTATTTAATACGCCATATCAAAATCCGCAACAACTAAAGGCTTATCAAAATTTTATGTTAAATCATACTGAAAGTGCGGTTATTTTTTATGATACTGAAGCATCTCAGTCACGCGCAAGATATGATTATAAAGCAATGCAAAATTATGCTTCTAATCATGATTATCCTGTCAAAGTAATTGATTTTGAACGTTTACAAGAATATGCCGATGAATACCAACTAGAAAACTCAGATTATTTTTCATGATAAAAATAATTATTTACACAACTAGCTTTGTCATCACAGGGAAAAACTGGTAAACTGTTATAAGAAGAAAACTAAGGAGTGCAAGTGATGGAAAACGTGCAACATACTCGTGAAGAGATCCTAAATAAGGACTTTAAGAAAACACGCATTGGTACTGGATATGATATTACAGATGTTGATGCTTATTTAGATGAGATTATTTCTGATTATCAAGCTTTTCAAAATAATATTGGGGAATTAACTAATCAAAATCAAAAATTAAAAGATCAAGTTGCTGAATTAACGAAACAAGTTTCTGCAGCACCAACACCTTCTGAGCCGAAAGCTGCTCCAGCACCTGCTGTTAATACAAATATGGACATCTTAAAACGTTTATCAAATCTAGAACGTCGTGTATTTGGTAAAGCATCATCTGAACAGTTCAAAAGATCACAGGAAAATGACAACGAACAATCAAATGATATTGAAGATGTAATTGTTGAAGGAAATACTACACAATCTGCTGATTAAGTGTATAATAGATATTCGTGATGTATTGGTGGGTAATTGCGTGTGGCTTATGCCGCATGAGGAAAGTCCATGCTCGCACTAACTGAGATGTTAGTAGTGTTCGTGCTAGCTGAAAAAATAAGGCTAGGCAATTCTTGTAATTGACGGCCAACGAAAATTTCTAAGGGCTTTGCCTATGATTTTAGTAATTGTTAAGGTGCCACAGTGACGAACTATTGCAGAAATGTAATGGGTGGAACGCGGTAAACCCCACGAGCGGGCAACCCAAACTTTGGTAGGGGCGCTTGGCCTAGCGAATTTAAGTGATGGTCGGGGAAACAGAGATGTTTGAGATAGATGATTACCACCAAATAAATTTCGCCAATTTTTATTTGGAACAAAACATGGCTTATAGCCAATACATTAGGTAGCCGGCGTCCTTGTGGCGTCGGTTTTTGTTTTGCCAAATTTTTAAACTAATTTATAATTGAACATATCAACTTAGAAAGAGAATAAACATGAAAAATTTTAAATTAATGGCGACAATGGGTTCTGGTATGGAATCGCTAGTTGCTCGCGAATTGAAGGATATGGGCTACGCCACACAAACGGATAATGGTCGTGTTTTCTTTGATGGTAACGTTGAAGATATTTATCGTGCTAATTTATGGTTACGTGTAGCTGACCGTATTAAAATTGTGGTGCAAGAATTCGATGCCAAGACTTTTGATCAATTGTTTGAACAAATCAAAGCTTTTCCTTGGGAAGATTTACTACCTTACGATGCCAATTTCCCAGTAAACGGGCGCTCAAAAAATTCAATTTTGCATTCAGTACCAACTGTGCAAGCCATCTCAAAAAAAGCTATCGTAAAACGCTTATCTGAAGCATACCATACGCACAGCTACTTACCTGAAACCGGACAACGTTATGTCCTAGAAACAGCCATTGATAAAAATCATGTCATGGTTACATTGGACACAACCGGTGATTCTTTATTTAAACGTGGTTACCGTACTGAAAAAGGTGGTGCACCATTAAAGGAAACAATGGCCGCTGCACTTGTTAAATTAGCTCATTGGTTTACTGATAATCCATTTGTTGATCCAACCGCAGGATCAGGAACAATTGCGATTGAAGCAGCCTTAATTGGTCGTAATATTGCCCCTGGTTTAAATCGTGAATTTGATATCACCGACTGGGATTGGTTTGATAATAACATTGGTCAAACATTGAAAGCTCAGGCACGTGGCATGATTGATTTTGATGAACCATTAGATATTAGTGGTTATGATATTGATGAAAACATGATTGAAATTGCTAAAGCAAATGCTGAAGCAGCTGGTGTTGGTGATGATATTACCTTTAAACAATTAGCCGCTGCTGATTGGTCGACTGATAAGATAAATGGTGTTATTGTTGCTAATCCCCCTTATGGTGAGCGTTTAGGTGATGAAGACGCTGCCCGTCAGTTATATAGTCAAATGGGACACATTTACAATAATATGCCAACTTGGTCGAAATACATTTTGACATCAGATGAAGAGTTCGAAACTGCTTTTGGTAAAAAAGCAACAAAGAAACGTAAACTATACAACGGTGCATTAAAGGTCGACTTATATCAATACTGGGGTAAGAAAATTCGTCATTAATTACAGTTTTATCGATTTGAGAGGAGAATTTATATGAATCCGTTACTTTCGGGTATGAATGATAAACAAGCTGAAGCAGTTGTTACAACAGAAGGACCATTGTTAATAATGGCTGGAGCGGGTTCAGGAAAAACACGAGTACTAACACATCGCGTTGCTCATTTAATCAAAGACTTAGATGTTATGCCATGGCGCATTTTAGCAATTACTTTTACGAACAAAGCAGCTCGTGAAATGAAAGAACGTATTGGTCAATTGGTTGATGAAAATGATGCAAATGCGGTTTGGGTATCAACTTTCCATGCTTTGGCTGTTCGCATCTTACGTCGTGATATTGATAAGTTGGGATACAAAAAAGATTTTTCAATCATTGATGCCAGTGCACAAAGAACGCTTATTAAACGTATTCTAAAAGATCAAAACGTTGATATTGAGAAATTTACACCACGTTCAGTGTTAAGTGCTATTTCTAACGCTAAAAATGCTATGGAAAAACCTGCCGAATATATTGAAAAGGCAAATGATGGCTTTGAAACGATTGTTGGTCAGACTTACAAAGAATACCAACACCGGCTGGCTTTAGCACAATCTCTAGACTTTGATGATTTAATTATGTTAACAATTGAATTACTACATAAGGATCGAGAAGTCTTAAATTACTATCAAGAAAAATTCTTATACGTCCACGTTGACGAGTACCAAGACACCAATGATGCGCAATATGAATTAGTAACATTGTTATCAGGTAAGCATCGTAATCTAGCTGTCGTAGGTGACTCGGATCAGTCAATTTATGGTTGGCGTGGTGCTAATATGCAAATTATTTTGAACTTTAGCAAAGAGTATCCAGATGCAAAAACCGTTATGTTAGAACAAAATTATCGTTCAACACAAACAATCTTAGATGCTGCTAACAGTGTAATTCGCAACAATAATGAACGTATTGCCAAGAAACTATGGACTGATAATGGTAGCGGTGAAAAAATTACTTATTATCGTGGTCAATCCGATCGTGCAGAAGCATTATTTGTGATTAAAGAAATCAAAGAAACCATGAACAATGGTGATTATGACTACCGTGATTTTGCCGTACTATATCGTACAAATGCCCAATCACGTGGTGTCGAAGAAGCTTTGGTTAAAGCAAATATGCCTTATACTGTTGTCGGTGGTTCAAAGTTCTACGAGCGTAAAGAAATTCGTGATGTTTTAGCATATTTGGCACTGGTTACGAATCCAGCCGATAATGAGAATTTCTTACGAATCGTCAATGAACCAAAACGTGGTATCGGTCAAACATCATTAGAAAAATTACGTCGTTTTGCTCTTGAAAAGGATTGGACATTACTAGATAGTGCTGCTAATGCCGTGCTGGTACCTAGTCTGCCTGCCCGGGCAGCTAATAAATTGGTTGATTTTGCTAAAATGATTGCAACATTCCAACAGCAAATGCAATTTGATCTAAGCATCACCGATTTAACGAAATCTATTTTAGATAAATCAGGTTATGAAGCACAGTTAAAGAAAACGCCAACACCTGAAAATGAAGGTCGTTTGGAGAACTTGGCTGAATTCTTATCTGTGACAGCTGAATTTGATAAAAACTATCAACCAACTGACGAAAGTATTTCAAAATATGTTGATTTCTTAGGTGAATTGGCTTTGGTTTCAGATTTAGATGGTGTTGATGAAAATAGTGATAACCAAGTCACTTTAATGACTTTACACGCTGCTAAAGGTTTGGAATTCCCAGTAGTCTTTTTAATTGGTATGGAAGAAAATATATTCCCACTATCAAGAGCTGCTGAAGATGATGATCAGTTAGAAGAAGAACGTCGTCTAGCTTATGTTGGTATTACGCGTGCTAAAGAGAAACTTTACTTAACCAATGCATATTCACGTATGTTATACGGTCGTACAACTAATAATCCTGCTTCAAGATTCATTGATGAAATCGATGCTAATCTTATTGATGAGAAATTCACGGGTACTGGCTTCCAAACGAGCGATACTACTCGTGATTTCCCATTTAATCATCGTTCTACAACAGCACAAGGCGTCACTTTTAGTGGACGTAAGCGCCAATCAACGGGTCGCACGACTAGTCAAGTCACACCTAGTACAACAAGTACGGGTGCTGAGAAAAAAGATTGGATTGTTGGTGACGCGGTACAACACAAAAAGTGGGGAATTGGCCATGTCGTTAAAATTAGTGGTGAAGGTGAAGATAAAGAACTAGACATTGCATTTCCTAACCAGGGAATCAAACGTCTATTAGCTGCCTTTGCTCCCATTAGTAAAGTTGAAAAATAATTAGGATAAGGAGATTGGTCATGAGCGAGGTGACACTTACAGATCCACATGAAGCAGCTGAATTAATGTCTAAATTACAGGCTAAACTGCAACAATGGGCAAAAGAGTATTATGAAAATGATTCCCCGACTGTTGAGGATGCCGAATATGATCAAACATATAAACAATTACAAGAATTAGAAACAGCTTTTCCAGAACTAGCGAAAGCTGATTCAATCACGCAACAAGTAGGTGGACATCAAACTAAGTCTGATTTACCTAAAGTTGCTCATGAAGTACCCATGCTGTCATTAGGTGATGTTTTTTCATTTAATGAACTAGGTGATTGGATGACTGCGACACAAAAATCATTTACTGAGCCATTAGAATATAATGCCGAACTAAAGATTGACGGACTAGCAATTAGTTTAATTTATGAAAACGGTCAACTTATCCAAGCTTCAACTCGTGGTGATGGTAATATTGGTGAAGATGTCACGAAAAACATCAAACAGATTAAAGAGATTCCTAATAAGTTAAACGAATCAATTTCAGTTGAGGTTCGTGGCGAAATTTATATGCCTAAAAAAGCGTTTGTTGAATTAAATGCTAGTCGTGAACGTGAAGGCTTACCAACTTTTGCTAACCCACGGAATGCCGCTGCGGGTTCATTACGTCAATTAGATCCACAAGTAACCAAAAAAAGAAAATTGGCAACATTCTTGTATCAAGCAGTTGATGCTGTTAGGACTTTAAATGTCACGACGCAATCAGAATTATTAACACGCTTGCACGACTTAGGATTGCCAACCAATCCCACTAATGCGGTTGTCTCAAATATGGCGGATGTGGAATCATTTATTATTTCACAAACGGATAATCGTGATAATTTGTCTTACGGTATTGATGGTATTGTAATTAAAGTTAATTATTTAAACTATCATGAAGAATTAGGGAATACAGTTAAAGTACCCAAGTGGGCAATTGCTTATAAATTTCCACCTGAAGAAGCACAAACAACTTTGTTAGATATTGAATGGACAGTCGGACGAACAGGTGCTGTTACACCAACTGCTGTGATGACACCGGTACAATTAGCTGGTACAACTGTTGCGAGAGCTTCTTTGCATAATGCTGATTATTTAGTAGCCAAAGATGTACGTTTAGGAGACACCGTAACTTTGCATAAAGCAGGCGATATTATTCCTGAAGTTGGTAAAGTGATATTAGACAAACGACCAAAAGATAGCGTTGCTTATGAGTTACCAACTGTCTGTCCAGCTTGTCATAGTGAATTAGTACACGTAGATGGGGAAGTTGCCTTACGTTGCATTAATCCTGCATGTCCAGCACAAGTAAAAGAGTCACTAACTCATTTTGCTTCACGCAATGCAATGAACATTGATGGTTTAGGCCCTAAAATCATTACGCAATTATTAGCACATAATCTCGTAGCCAAGGTAACTGATTTATATCGTTTAACATATGATGATTTAATCGTACTTGATAAATTTGGCGATACAGCTGCTAATAATTTATTAAATGCGATTGAAGGATCAAAAAATAATTCAGTTGAACGGTTACTCTTCGGTCTAGGAATTCGAAATGTTGGTGCTAAGGCCGCTAAAACAATTGCAGCAAAATTTGGTAACCTTAATGCGATTTCGCAAGCATCACCTGACGAAATTGCGGCAATACCAGGCTTGGGACTTACAATTGGCGATAGCATTGCCCAATATTTTTCTACCGAACAAGCGCAACAATTATTGGTTGATTTGGCGAATTTAAACGTTAATTTAGCCTATACTTCAGAAGTTGCTATAGTTGATAATCCAGAATTTTCAGGCAAGAAAATTGTCTTAACTGGTGCATTATCGTTGTTTTCACGTCGCGATGCAACTAGTTGGTTAGAATCTCAAGGAGCGATTGTTGCTAGCTCAGTTTCTAAAAAAACTGACTTACTAATCGCTGGCGAAAATGCCGGTTCTAAATTGACAAAAGCCCAAGATTTAGGGATTGAAATTTGGTCAGAAAAACAATTGCGTGATACTATGGATAATAGTGAAATGGAATAAAATGTGCTAGACTGATAGTGAGTTTAGACTACTAAAGGAGAACACGTATGCGTGCAGTAAAATGGATTGCTTCAATTGGTTCGATTATTATACTAGTTGCAGCATTAGTTTTCTTTGGGAATTTTTTCTCAAAAAATTCTTCATCTGTATCCAACACAAGTAATAATAAAGCAGCCTCTTCAGTGACAAAATCAAGTTCAAAAAAAGGTATTCAAGTTACAAGTAAAAATGATAACTCATCTTATCAAACTGTAATTAAGGATGGCCGTTATCTAACTAGTAAAGCTCGTGGTGTTACTGCTTCACAAGAAAATAATAATTTTAATCAAGTAGGTTTTGAGAGCGGTTTACTAAATTTCTCAAAAGAACACTTTAGTACATCTAAGTACATCTTCCAAGAAGGTCAATATTTGACAACTGATCAAGCAAATGATTGGTTGGATCGACAATCAGATAGTAATAAAGATGGTCTAAATCCAAAAGACAATGGTAAAACTGACAATAGCCGTAACCCAATTTACTTACAAAGTATTGAAGAGCAAGATTTTATGACTAAAGATGGTAATAATCTTAAGTTAAACGGTATTGTTATTGGTCTTGCAATGAATACACAAGACACTTACCAGAAAGAGCAATACGGTGCAAACTTTACCCAAGATATTAGTAAGGCCGACCGTGTTAAACAAGGTCAAAGCATGGCAAATGAAATTGTTAAGCGTTATCGTCAAATGAATGGTGTTGGTAATGATATTCCAATTTATGTTGCAACATATGCTCAAGCAAAAGATGATTCACTATCTGGTGGTAATTTCTACAGCTGGAACGTATCAAAATCAGGCGATAAATTAAATTCATGGACCAACTTAGATAACAAGACAGTGGTCTTGCCAATGCAAGCAGGTGAAGAGCAAAATGATAAATCAGTAAGTACTAAACTTAACACAAGTTTCGTTAACTTCTCTAACAACATTGAAAGTTTCTTCCCTAACTTATCATCTGTTACCGGACAAGCTTCATATGAAGGTAATGATTTGAAGGGCTTGATGATTTCAGTTTCAACCCAATTCTATTCAGCAACCGAAATCGAGAGTTTTGCTAACTACATTGCGCAAAGTGCGCCAAACTACTTACCTAGTGGTGTACCGGTCAAAATTAAGATTGAAGCTTCAACTGGTATGCAAGCTTACTTAACTAAGAGTTCGGATAGTGATAAATATAAAGTTACTATTTTAGGTTCATATTAATAGAAATAAAAAAGTCACAGCAATGTGACTTTTTTTCTTGCATTTCGATAGACATACACGTAATATAATTAAAATGTTTATTTTATTAGGAGGCTTAGATTAATGGGAATGCATCAATATTTGTCAGGGTTAAATGAGTTAGAAATGATTTCTCGTGCACCTGGGTATTTTAAATATCAACCACATTCAGTAGCCGCCCATTCTTGGAAGGTGACCGAAGCAGCCCAATTTCTGGGTGATATTGAAGAGGCTAGTGGCAATGAGGTTGATTGGCGGATGCTTTATGAAAAGGCATTAAACCATGACATTACCGAGCGATTTATTGGTGACATTCGCACACCTGTTAAATATGCTTCAGCAACATTGCGTCATATGTTAGCTGATGTTGAAGATACATTATCTGATAACTTTATCCGTACAGAAATTCCTGAAGAACTCCAAGAAGTCTATACTCGTCGTCTCCATGAAGGAAAAGATGATACTTTAGAAGGTCGTATTTTATCAGTTGCTGATAAAGTTGACTTGCTATATGAAGCATTTGGTGAATTACAAAAAGGAAATCCTGAACCGGTATTTACGGAAATTTATAAAGAAAGTCTAGAAACGATTTTTGCTTTCCGTGATATGCCAAGTGTTGCTTATTTCATTAAAGAAGTTTTACCTGAATTATTAAATGAGCAATTCCCAGGATCTGAAAAGTTACAACGTATCTATATTGGCATTTTCAATGCTGATTAGTTATATCATGTAGATGTAAAAAAGATTTATAATAAAATTAGGTAGCTGAATTTTAATTACTGACTCAGCTGCTCTTTTTGTTAAAAAGGGGGACGTAGTTAACAAATATGATTACTCGTCAAGAAGATAATAAATACGATTTAGTATCCAACTATCAACCCACAGGTGATCAACCTGAAGCGATTAAAAAACTAGTTAATGGCCTTAAAAATGGTGTCAAAGAACAAATTCTATTAGGAGCTACAGGTACTGGTAAGACATTTACAATTTCAAATGTTATTGCCCAGATTAATAAACCAGTTTTAGTATTGTCACACAATAAAACATTGGCTGGACAATTATATGGCGAATTTAAGGAATTTTTCCCAAACAACGCTGTTGAATATTTTGTTTCTTATTATGATTATTATCAACCTGAAGCCTATGTGCCATCATCAGACACTTATATTGAAAAAGACTCTTCAGTTAATGATGAAATTGATAAGTTACGAAATTCGGCGACGGCTTCATTACTAGCTAGAAATGATACGATTGTCGTTGCTTCAGTATCATCTATTTTTGGATTAGGTAGTCCAGAACAATATCATGATCACGTTATTAATGTACGTGTCGGTGATGTGTTAGAACGTAATGATTTAATGCATCGTCTTGTAGACATCCAATTCCAACGTAATGATATTGATTTTCAACGTGGTCGCTTTAGAGTACGTGGTGATGTCTTAGAAGTTTTCCCAGCATCATCTGATGCGAAAGCTTTAAGAATTGAATTCTTCGGCGATGAAGTTGATCGTATTCGAGAAATTGATTCATTAACTGGTGAAGTAACGGCTGAGTTAGATTTGGCAACAATCTTTCCGGCAACTCACTTTATGACTAATGATGCTATTCGTGAGCGTGCTTTAAAGACAATTCAAGCTGAACTAGATGATCAATTAAAGAAACTTGAGGATGATGGTAAATTACTTGAAGCACAACGACTCAAGCAACGTACTGAATATGATATCGAAATGATTCGAGAAATGGGTTTCACCACTGGTATTGAAAATTATTCTCGTCATATGGATGGTCGTAAACCTGGCGAGCCACCATTTACGTTATTAGACTTTTTCCCAAATGATTTTGTTATTATTGTCGATGAGTCACACGTTACCATGCCACAAATACGTGGTATGTATAAGGGTGATCGCGCACGTAAGGAAACTCTAATTAACTATGGTTTCCGTTTACCATCAGCTTTAGATAATCGACCATTACGTTTAGAAGAATTTGAAAAACATGTTAATCAAATTGTCTATATGTCAGCAACACCGGGTGATTATGAGACTGAACGCGTACCAGAAGATGAAGTCACGCAGCAAATCATTCGACCAACCGGCTTACTTGATCCAGAGATTGAGGTACGACCGGTAATGGGCCAAATTGATGATTTGATTGGTGAAATTAACGAACGTATTGCCAAAAAAGAACGTGTCTTTATTACGACTTTAACGAAGAAGATGGCGGAAGATTTAACTGACTATCTAGAGGATGTTGGTATTAAAGTTAAATATTTGCATTCAGATATTAAAACACTAGAACGTACTGAAATTATTCGTGATTTACGAATTGGTAAATTTGATGTCTTAGTTGGAATTAATCTATTACGTGAAGGAATTGACGTGCCAGAAGTATCACTAATTGCAATTTTGGATGCTGATAAGGAAGGGTTCTTACGTAATACGCGTTCCTTGATTCAAACAATTGGTCGTGCTGCTCGAAATGAAAATGGGCATGTTATTATGTATGCTGATAGCATTACAGCATCTATGAAGGAAGCGATGGACGAGACCGCTCGCCGTCGAAAAATTCAAATGCAGTACAACGAGGAGCATAACATTGTGCCCCACACGATTAAAAAAGAAATTCGTGATTTGATTAGCGCCAGTCGTGAAGTTGACGATAACGACAAAGAGGGGAGCTTCACTGAAGTTGCATTTAAAGACATGGCCAGTGATGACCAAGAAGCAATGATTGCTAATCTAGAAGATCAAATGCGTGCTGCAGCTAAGCGCCTTGACTTTGAGGATGCTGCTAATTTGCGTGATACCGTTATGGAATTGAAACTGCAAATTGGTAAATAAAAAAAGTACTATCAATATAATAAAATCTCTATTGCTACTAGATTATATCGTCTAGCGGTAGTAGAGATTTTTATTACTGAAATACTTTTCATAATTCATTTATTAAATTGTATTTTATTTTTTCTTTTTTGGAAAATTTTCCAAAGTTTCCGACATATGTGCTTGTGCTTCACTGATTCTATCTAAGTGTGGTTTATTTTTAAAATTCATCTGGTTTACTTTTACTTGTAAATCACTAACTAATGAATTAATATCATCTACTGAAGCTTTAAGATCATTAATTGAAGTTTTTAAATCATTAACCGCAGTTTTTTCATCATTAACAGCACTTTTCACATTACGAAAACGATTTTTTGTTTTTTCAAACATAACTAATCCTTTTCAAATTGGGCAGCAATCTTTTGTGCACGTTCTTTATAAATTTCTTCAGTCATTTCATCACTATGATCTAACACAGGAATCTCATAACCATCCCCCTCATAACGAGGTAGTAGGTGGAAATGTGAATGGAAGACTGATTGACCAGCATACTCACCATTATTGTTAATAATGTTTAGACCAATAATACTGTCATCACTCGCTTTAATCGCGCGCGCAATTTTTGGTAAGACACTTAAAACTTGTGTTGCTAGTTCATCATCATACTCAAAAATATTGGCAACATGCTTCTTAGGGACAACCAAAGTATGACCAGGTGTTGCTTGTGTTAAATCTAGAAATGCTAAGACATTATCATCTTCATATACTTTATATGAAGGAACGCTACCATCAATAATTTTATCAAATATATCTGACATCTTTATATTCCTCCTCTAACTAATTTTATTATACCGTTAATTACAGTTTCTGTCTTTTAGAAATATTCAAAAAATATTTGGTAGAATAGAATAAACAACAAGAAATAAAGGTACTTATTATGACTTTAAATATTAAAAATTTATCAGGGGGTTATGGTCAACTAACCGTCTTAAAAGATATTAATTTTACGATTCCAACTGGCACACTAACTGCCTTGGTTGGTCTAAACGGTTCTGGAAAATCAACCACGATTAATCATATTATTGGCTTGTTAAATCCTAAAAAAGGCCAAATTACATTAAATGATTTATCACTTACGGAACAACCCGTTGATTACAAAGCACAAATTGCTTACATTCCTGAGCAACCTGTCGTTTATGAAGAATTAACCCTTAAAGAGCATCTTGAATTAACCATTGCATCTTATCATCTTAATGAACAAACTGCTTGGGAACGGGCACATAAATTACTGAAAACATTTCGTTTAGATGATAAATTAACTTGGTTTCCAACCCATTTTTCAAAGGGTATGCGCCAAAAAGTTATGATTGTTATGGCTTTTATTACTGATGCCAATTTATTTATCATTGATGAACCATTTTTAGGACTAGATGTCATTGCTGTTAATGATTTATTAGCTTTAATTGATGAACGTAAACAACAAGGAACAACTTTCTTGTTAACAACCCATGTTTTGCGAACAATCGCCGATCATGCTGATCAATTTGTTTATCTAAAAGACGGTCAAGTCGCTGCTAGTGGGGCTGCCAAAGATTTTGCAACACTGGTACCAGAATTAGCGGTAGATGAGGGATAAAAATATGGTATTAAATCATTTATTTAAACAGCGACTGGCAAATCGTTGGCAAAAGTACTTTAAGTATTTACGGTATGTATTTAATGATCATGCTGTGTTAGCACTTTTTTTCCTACTAGGAGCAGCTGGTTTGGGTTATCAGTCATTATGGCAAAATATTGCCATTAACTTCTGGACACAGCTAGCATTGATTATCGTTATACTATTAACTTTTCTAGTATTTAAAGGGCCCGCAAATTATACTAAATCAGCTGATGCTACCGCCTTATTAGGTGATGAATCGGCTCTACGACGAATGCTGCAACAAGCGACTTATTATAGTATGGCTGTAAATGGTCTTGTAGAAGGGCTATTGATTTTAATTCTCTGGCCGATGGTTTTTAGGTTATTTACCCAAAATATTTGGATAGTAACCTGCGTCACAATTATTTTAATTCTGACAAAAATGGTACTAACTTACACAATCGCCAAAAAGCAGAGTCAATTTGAAAATACACAAAATTCACAATTAATTAATTGGCGACGCCTAATTGCAGCAGAAGAAAATCATCAATTTGTCGTTTTATCATTTTATAATTTATTTATTGATGTACCAGGCATTACACCAAGAATTAAACGCCAAAAGTGGGCTGATACGCTAATTAAAAAATGGCCTGGCCAAAAGGACTTACCACTAACAAAACTCTTTATAACAGCGTTTATTAGACGAACACAGTATATTAAACTATGGCTACGTCTAACCATAATTGGTGTTGGTGCTGCTTGTTTTACAACTGGCTGGTTACAAACAATCTTATTATTACTACTTTTGTACTTACTAGTACTACAATTAATACCATTGTATGACGTACATAAGCATATCGTTTTCAACTTTTTGTATCCAATAAGTAATATGCAACGCTTACGATCATTTCAATTAGCCATATTACCATGGCTAATAGGCACACTAATTATATGGATTGTTATGTCATTTATCATTACACCTGATTTTAATTTGTTAGCTCAAAATATATTAAGTCTTGTCCTATTAGGGACCATTTTGGTATTCTGGTATACGAAACAAAAAACTATTAAAAGCACACAAAGGAGACATACTCGTGCGTTTACGAAATAAAAAATGGGCTCAGCCTTGGTTAGAACAACATACAGACTTAGTAATTGACCAAGACCGTGCTGTTGCATTAAAAGGTAACTGGCAAAGTATTTTTAGTCAAAAGCAACCTTTACAAATTGAAATTGGTACTGGTAAAGGACAGTTTATTATTGGTATGGCTAAAAAATATCCAGAAATCAATTTTATTGGTATGGAAATTCAAGAAGCAGCCATTGCCGTAGCTGCTCGTAAAGCGGATGAAGACGAGGCAGATTTACCTAATCTAAAATTTATCTATGGTGATGGTGCTGGGGTAGATACTTATTTTACTAAGGGTGAAATTAGTAAGCTTTTCCTTAACTTTTCTGATCCATGGCCTAAGAATCGCCATGAAACGCGTCGTTTAACATATAAAAGTTTCCTAAAAAGTTATCAAGCCGTACTACCAGCTGGTGGAGAATTAGAATTTAAGACCGATAATCGTGGCCTTTTTGAATATTCATTATATTCATTTGCTAATTTTGGTATTACTTTCCAACCAGGTGGTATTTCATTAAATCTTCATGAAGATGAAGACAAAATGGTTGATAATGTCGAAACTGAATACGAGCAAAAATTCTCGTCAAAAGGTTTTCCAATTTACAAATTTGTCGGATCCTTTGATTAAAACAGAGTGCGCCAAAATTCGGATTCAGGCCTTTGGCGCACATTAATAGTTACCAACTATACCAAAAGCACTTCAACCAAACAGCGTTGAAGTGCTTTTTTACGGCTCAATTGCAAATAGCGTGAAAATCATGAAATTGTCTAATTGAGTTTGTGAAATTGGCTCGTAAATTTGATGTTAACTACATCGGATTTATGGGCCTTTTGCTTATTAATAAGCAATTAAAAGTATTTTGTAATGCATGGTGATTAAATAGTTCAAAGCGAATTCTTAAAGCGTAAGCTTTAAAACTATGAAAGCCATAAGATGTACGATTAATTTGCTTAATACGACGATTGATGCCTTCCATACGACCATTTGAGTAGTTGTTTAGGAAGGCATTTTTAATGCCTTTTAAATTCTTTTTGTAACTACTAATAACTGAATCCATTGCGGAATGGTTAAATTGATAGTTTTCTAAAATTGTTTGAAAGTCTTCAAAGGCACGATGACGTTGGGAATTTAAAACAGCTTGATAGACTTCATAAGTCTGTTTGAAGTTGGGAGAAATATCAAATACTAATCGTAATGCATCTTGTGGGTACATAAATTCGTTAATACCTCTAAACCAGCGTGCCTGTTGGAAGTTTAAACGATTTTCATCTGTAATAAAGAAACGCCAGTTTGCTTTGAGCAGTTTATAGATACGACTTTTATGGTTATCTAAACTACGTTGTAAATTAATACGTGTACTTTGAACAGCTTTTAAAGCCAGTTGAATAATGTGAAAACGATCAATAATCAATTGAGCATTGGGAAACATTGTCCGTAAAGGTGTTTGATAGTTTGCATTCATGTCGGTGATAACAAATTGAACATTCTCTCGATTAGCTAGGGCGTAATTGGAAAGGTTCTTTTTAATTTTAGGACCAGTTCGTTTGGAAAATAGTTCAATTAAATCACTGGTCTGGCCATCAATCATTTCAAAACTAAATTGGTTTTTAGCGTAACGAATTTCATCAACACAAATGACACTAGGCAAAGCACGCTCGTAGTTAGTTTGATAGGCTTCAGCAGCATTATTCATTAAGCGATTAATTTTACTAGTAGATAAATGTAAGATGTGTGCAATTTCCTTTTCAGAAATATCACGTTTAGCCAAATCGATAATTTGATAAAGTAATGGACGTGTAATCTTAGAACGTGGCATAAAATCACATGATTGAGCGATTAAACTTTTAAGGCAATTACGACATTGATAACGCTGTTTTTTAACGGATAGTACTTGTTCAAAACCATTAGCTGTGGGTAATTGATAATCGGCTGTATCTTTACCATTTAAATAAACGTTATCTAACAAGGGACAACCACAGCTAGGGCAACGTTCAGGCAGTGTATTTAAACTTGCACGATAGCGCAATACTAAGTGATGATCATGTCCTTTAGGAACCACCTCATTAAAAGTACCGTCATTAGAAATTAAAAAATTGATATTTTTATCTGTCAAACCAACTGAATTTAAGATAGAATCATTTATAGACATCGATAAATACCTCGTTTCTTATTGTGTGGACAACTATATTTTACGCCGGTATTTTTATTGGTGTCTTTTTAATTGTGAAAAAGAGCAAAATAAAAGCGTGAAATTTTTACTTTCACGCTAAAAAGTATAGAGCCTTTTTTACATTATTGAGTAATATTTATTCAGGCAAAGTAACTGGCACCTCAGTCATAACTGTAAACGTAACTGAAGTCTTGTTTTTCTCCCATTGGGCTTCGGTACCACATTCTGAAAGTTGCTGTATTTGTTGAGCTAAGAAACCAGCTTCTAATGAGAAACTAGCTGCCTCATTATTTTGCAGTCTTTCTTCAATGACAGGACCATTTAATAACCATGTTTGTTCGTTTGACTTTTGGTCTGTCTTGGTCAAATAACCAAAACCTGCTGACATAAAGAAATTTTGAATTTCGTTAACACCGGATGTTGTCATTTTCGTTGCCAATATTTTACCAGCCCAGTAATTAATTTCAGGTTCATCATCCTGTAACAATTCTGGTAATAAGTAATCGCGTAACAATATCAGTGAAAAGTTATCAAAATCTTGATTTTGTATTGATTCTGTCATTATTTACTCCTTTTAACGTTCACAAATAATTATAATGTATTCTTACACTGTTTGCCAATACTTTACATGAGTGTTACAATTAAAATCTTGAAAGGATGGCAAGTTACATGGTTTTACCGTATAATCCCCTAAATAATAGTACATTAGGTTTAGTTACTGGTGATTTAATGGCACAAAAAATTCATGGTCAAACTACCTCATGGAGTGGTGATTCCGCTTTAACGTTAGCAACAATCAGTAGTTTATCATATGGATACAACTTAACTGATTTAATGAATCGTTATTTAGATTGGTATCAAAATGGTGAATACAATAATCTAAATGAACGACCAGAAGAGGTTGGCAAAACAACTGTTTTCGCTTTAAACAAATATTCACATACCAAGGACCCATTTAATTCAGGTGGGCGAGATATCTCTGATAATGGGAATGGTGCGCTAATGCACATTACACCAGTTGTTCTCTATTTGCGATCTAAATATGGCGAAAACTTCATTTTACATGATCCAGCAATGTTGGTCTTACATCAAGTTACCGGCTTAACACACAATCATCCCCAATCATTGATTGCTAGTGGTATTTACGCCATACTCGTTAATAACTTGTTACAAAATATGTTACCTGTTGAAGCGGTTGACGCTGCCATTAGTAGCTCCTATGAATACTATTCACAACATCGTATTTTTGCTGAACATTTATCAGCATTTCAAAATCTAAATAAACCTGATCTTAAAAGTGTTGCAGTGACGTCATTACATACATCGGGTTATGTTGTTGAAACACTAGAAGCTGCAATTTGGGTTATTTTAAATAGCACTAGTTTTAGTGAGGCATTAGCACTAGCACAATCATTACCTGGCGAACCAAATCGGGTTATGCCATTGGTTGGTGCTTTAGCTGGCATCTTGTATCATCAAGAAATTACTGATACTATCAATAACGAAGATTTCGCTGAAGTATTGAAAGTTCTTAAAATAGCTGAACAGAGTCATAATTTCAATTAGTAACATTGCAAAGATGGCGAAAAACCATCTTTTTTATTTAGAATTTTATAGAAAGAAGGCATTTTTAACCTAATGGACGCTTTAATTAGTAGTATCACCGGTGTTTTAATGATTTTAGTGTTAGTTGCCCTAGGTTTCTTTTTAGTCAAAGGTGGCGTTTTTAATGACGATGATGGCCGTATTAGCAGTTTCTTATCTGGCTTTATTACAAAAGTTGCTATGCCAGCATACTTAATTGTTCATATTCCACAAGACTTTACACCCAAAACACTATTAGCAATGGGGCACAATCTATTTTTCCCCGTCGCTAGTATGTTATTGTTATTAGTCTTATCATTCTTTATCGCTAAAATAATTCACGTTGATCCAAAGCATAAAGGGTTATTTCAATCATTATTGTTTAATTCAAATACAATCACCGTGGGTCTACCAGTTAATATGGCGTTGTTTGGTACGAAAAGTTTGCCATACATCTTAATTTATTACATGGCTAATACAACTATTTTTTGGACGTTGGGTGTTTATATGATTTCACTTGATGGAAAGCATAACAATAAACATTTTAATTTACGGGAAACATTGTCAGGTATGTTTAATCCGCCAATGATTGCTTTGATGGTTTCATTAGTCTTTGTTTTTTTGCATATTAAATTACCTGAATTTTTAGTCACTGATTTAAGTGAACTAGGTGATACTAACGTGCCATTAGCGTTAATCTTTATTGGATTTGCAATTGCTAAGACACCACGAAAAGATTTGTTACCTAATCTTGAAACCACGACCTTAGCATTAAGTCGTTTTATTCTAGCACCAGCAACAATGGCCTTAATAATGTTGCCGTTCGATTTGCCAACATTATTAAAACAAGTCTTCATTGTTCAAGCAGCGATGCCTGCCATGACTAATGCGGCGATTATGGCGCTCCATTATAATGCAGATTACAAATTTGCTTCAATCAGTATCACACAAACAACTTTGCTGATGCTACTGGTTATTCCGATTTTAATGTTAATTATTACATAATAGACAATCAAACGACTAAGGTTAATGTTAACTTCAGTCGTTTTTTGTATAACAACAATTAATATACATTAATTTATGTATATTTTTAGCTTTTAGACTTGTTTTTTAGAATTTAATTGCATATTATTACATTTATTGTTAGTATAATGGTACATTAATTAAATTACTTGGGGGATTTAAATATGACAACAATACAACCACAAAGTTATTACACCAACTGGCTAAACGACTTAAAATCACTGTTATCAATTGCTTCTGTGCGTGATGATTCTTTGGCTTCAACCGAAGCACCTTATGGACCAGGTCCGAAGGCGGCTCTAGACTTTATGATGTCAATCGCTGAACGAGATGGTTTTGAAAACATTGGTACAGTTGGTAACCGTGCCGGTTATATTTATATTGGACCAGAAAACGATGATGATCCAATTGGTGTGCTTGTGCATGTCGACGTTGTCCCTGTCAATGACCTTGATCAGTGGCAGAGTGATCCATTTATTCCAGTAATCAAAGATGACAATTATCTCTATGCCCGTGGTGCAAATGATATGAAATCAGGGGTTATGCTAACTTATTATGCAATTAAAGCCATTCAAGATGCTAACATACCACTTAAGCATCAAATCCGTTTCATTATTGGAACTGATGAAGAGAGTGAATGGGCTGATATGCATCAGTACTTTGCTGAAGAAGGTGCACTTAATCATGGCTTTTCACCAGATGGGTCGGCCGATTTATCATATGGTGAAAAGGGGATTAGCCAATTAGATTTGTATTTTAACAGTACTAACGATAGTGATAGTGATATTCAATTGGACAATTTCCACAGTGGTACTGCAACAAATGTGCTACCGGGATTTGCGACAGCCACTGTAACTGGCATTGATCCAAGCGACTATACGACATACTGTGACAAAGCTGGCGTAACCGGTGATGTAAAACAAATTGGTGACGAAATTACTCTAAGTTTACAAGGTGTTGCAACCCACGCTGCCCGCCCAGAAACTGGTAAAAACGCTGCCACATACTTAGCTAATTACTTAGCCCAATTTGATTTCAGTGATAATGCAGCTAACTTCTTACAATTTATCGGTCAAAAACTCCACGAAGATCCATTTGGTGAAAAATCAGGTTACGGTAAAGCTGAGCCAAAATTAGGTAAGACCAGTCAAAATATTGGGATTACTGATTTTGTCGCTGGTGAAAAAGGGCACATTAATTTGAACTTCCGTTACTCATTAACTTTTGATGAAGCCAACACTGTTACTCAAATCTTAACTAATGAACCATGGCTTTCAAATATTGACCGTGATCCAGCCAGTTTGGTGCCACATTATGTTGGTAAAGACAATCCAGTTGTCACATTATTAGCAGAAGCTTATAAATCAGTAACTGGTTCATTACCTGAACAAGGTGTCGGTGGTGGGGCTTCATTCGGCCGTTTAATGCCGAATGGTGTTGGATTTGGTGTAATTCCAACTAGTGAACCTTCATTAGCTCACAAGGCCAATGAAGCCTTTAATTTAGACAATTATGAAAATGGCTTCAATGCTTTAGTGACCGAAATATTAGCTTTATCAGATAATTTATAATGTACATTGACCATGCCTATGTATCATGAGATAATTAAGGCAGTTAAATAATTTACTAGGGGAGCTTTACGCTGAGACGATTAATTATCGGACCCTTCGAACCTGTTTAGTTAGTACTAACGAAGGAAAGTAATGGTAAAATGCGATTTCACACACAGAAACCAGGAATTTCCTAGTTTCTGTGTTTTTTTTATGCCATATATTTTGGAGGACATTATGATAGAGGTACCACAAGTTGTCACAATTGCATCAATTGATTCCAGTGGGGGAGCTGGTGTCAATGCTGATTTAAAAACGTTTCATAATCAAAAAGTATACGCAGCGACTGTTATTGTCGGTTTAACAGCCCAAAACACATACGGGGTACAAGATCAATATCCAATTCCAACTGATTTCATTGGTGAAGAATTTAAAAGTATTGCTGATGATCTTAATATTCGAGCCGCCAAAACGGGGGCCTTATTAGATGCTCAACGGGTTCATGCAGTTGCAAATGCATGGCAACAGTATCAATTTGGCAAGTTAGTTATTGATCCGGTAATGGTTGCTAAAGGTGGTGCTCATCTACTGAGTGATCAAGCCATTTCAACAATGATTACTGAATTAATACCACAAGCCTTTTTAATTACACCGAATTTGCCAGAAGCTGAAGTTTTGGTTAACAAAACGCTTGATACAGATACCGCCATCGTACAAGCAGCTCGTGAAATTCAACAAATGGGTGTTAAAAATGTCTTAATTAAGGGTGGCCATCGTAGCGACGATAACAATAATTTTGCTGATTACATTTTATATGAGGATGGGACATCTGAATGGTTTAGCATGCCTGGTATAAAAACTAATCGTACTCATGGGACTGGTGATACTTTATCAGCATTCATCACAGCTAATTTAGCCAAGGGTTATGAATTAAAGAATATTATGCCCAAAGCTAAACAATTTACGTATGAGGCCATTCGTCAAACTATTAATGTTGGCCATGGTCATGGGCCGCTCAACCACTGGGTCGAAACGAATATGGAGTAAAGACAATGAATTATCATAATTACTTATTAAATCAATCACAATCAATTTTAGATAATATTTATCAGTCTTCATTTGTAAAGGGCATTGGCTTTAACAACTTAACCCAAGCGCAACGCGATTATTACGTTGCCCAAGATACGTATTATACTGATAAATTTGCGCATTTATTTGATTTAACAACTGCTAAATTAACGCATGAACAACAAGCTAGTAAACCACGACATGTGGATGAATCGGACCCTCATGATGCATTACTACCAAGTCCAGCTATGCTAAATATTCCACCAGATGATCATAACTTGGCATATCTAGATCACATGGAAAAAGCGATTACTAATGGTGATGCCACCAATGCAATGTTGGCATTATTACCATGTACAGAATCATATCATTTAATTGGTAAGCATTACTTAGGTGCGACACCAGATAATGTATACCTACCATGGTTAGAATTCTATACAAGTGATGACTACACAACCTTAACGCAATGGAGTTGGCAAGTGGTTGATGAACAAGTACCTGACTGGACAAAGTTAACATTAGATAAGCAAAATGAATATTTAGACACTTATTTAACTTCTTATCGTTATGAATTATCATTCTGGGAACATGCTGCTGAACATTAAATAACCGGTATGAATGTTATAATAGAAGTATCTTATATATAAGGAGAAAATATAAAATGAATACATTAATTTCAGTTGCAATTGCACCATTTGGTGTTGGCGATGAACTAAGTAGTTATGTTGATGATATTATTGGGGTAATTGAAGCATCTGGTTTAACTTATAAAACTTCATCTATGGGTACCGAAATTGAAGGTGAGTGGACTGAAGTAATGGATACTGTTCAAAAAGCAATTAAAACTTTAACTGATAACGGTATTCGTGCCTATGTTTCATTAAATGCTGATATTCGTCCGGGTCATACAAACACAATTGAAACCAAATTAGAAAAAATCAATCATAAGTTAGAAGGTTAATTTTTTGTAATTTATTAACATTGAGAGCTAAGGCATATGTCTTAGCTTATTTTTTATGTTAAATACATAAAATTCTTATTATTAGCATATTTTATATAGACATTTCCTAAAAACAGTACTATATTAGTACGGGTAAGCGTTTTCGCAAGTAACGTTATGCATTATTTTTTAGGTTTTAGGAGATTCTTATTATGCAAGCTGCAACATCGTCGTCACAAGGACGTCCCAAAGTTGTTAACCGCTGGTTAGTTATCTTAGGAACAGTTCTTGTTCAATTAGGAGTAGGTACTTTTTATGCGTGGAGTATTTTTAATACACCTATTTTAAAAATGTTTAATCAATTAGTTATTGATTCCAAAACTGGTAACCCAGCTACGGTTCAACCACATTTAGGATCAATTTCATTGATTTTTTCTATCGGTGCATTATCACTATCATTATCAACCATTTTCGTTGGTGCGTTAGTTAAAAAATTTAGTGTCCGTAAAGTTACAATCACTGCCGGAATTGTATTTGGTTTAGCTACAATTATTGCTTCATTTGTTAAATCATCAGATCAATTATGGTTATACTATCTTTCTGTTGGTGTTATGTTAGGTGCTGCTGATGGTATTGCTTATATGGCAACACTTTCAAATGCGATTAAATGGTTCCCAGAAAAAACTGGTTTGATTTCTGGAATTTCTGTTGCTTTTTATGGGCTTGGTTCATTTGTATTTAAATATATTGATTCAGCCATTTTAGGAAATGATCTAGTTCATAATTTGCCATACGCATTAATGGGTTGGGGACTACTTTCAATGGTATTAATCGTTGGTGGTGCGTTACTTATCCATGATGCACCTGATACACAATCGGACGAAGCTGTTGATGATCCAACCCATCATGAATTTACAACTCGTGAAATGTTACGGACACCACAAGCATATTTGCTATTTATTGCCTTGTTAACAATTTCTTTGTCAGTATACTTGACTGGAATTGCCGCTAACTTGGGAACTAATTTAGCTGGTCTAGATGTGACACAAGCAACTAACATTGTTGCCTTAGTAGCAATTGCTAACACTGTTGGTCGTTTCTTAATCGGTTCATTATCAGATAAGTTTGGCCGTAAGCCAATGTTCATTCTTTCATATACGGTAACGTTTATTGCCGTTGCAACATTAGCATTCAGTAGTCATCTTAGCGTCCCTGTATTCTATACAGCTATGATGGCTGTTGGTTTCTTTTTTGGTGGTACGATTACTGTTTATCCAACGATGGCCGGTGATTACTTCGGACTAAAGAATCATAGTCAAAATTATTCATTGATTTATCAAGGATTTGGCTTTGGAAGTCTAGCTGGCGCTGTTATTCTATCACTAGCAGGTGGTAACTTAGCAGTTGTCTTTAACGTTTATCTCGTTATGTTAATCGTTTCATTAATTATTTGGATTTTCATTAAGAAACCAGTGTACCGTGGTTAATTAATTATCAAATATAAATTTAAAAGCTACTAATTTAAAAAAATTAGTAGCTTTTTCTATACTATTTCGTATATAATACTGTCTAAGGCAATATTATATACGAAATAGGAGTTACTTATGTCAACACAAACAGTAAAAAGCCATTTTGGCAAGTTAACAACCTTTGATATTAAAATAATTGGTATCGTGCTAATGGTTGTTGATCACTTTCATCAAACTTTTGTTCCATTAGGGGCACCGGCATGGTTAGACTGGTTTGGTCGTCCTGTCGCAACCTTATTCTTCTTTACAACCGTACTTGGTTTCACATATACGCATAGTAAAAAGAGCTATATGTTACGTTTATACATTAGCATGGTTGTCATGGCCATTTTAATGAGTCTAACACAACAAATTATTGGTTTTGATAAAGTACAACTAATTAATAATATTTTCCGTGATTTGTTTATCGGTACCATTTTTATGGCTGGTGTTGATCAATTCGAAAAGGTTAAAGAGGGGCAAGCTGCTAAGCATGTTAGCTTAGGTATTTTACTATTCTTGCTACCATTCTTACTATCAATTATTGTCTTGCCATTAACATCTTCATTAGATCCTTCATATACAGGTAATCAACTACTCTTGCAAGCCGTATTAGCATTTGATCCAGCAATTCTGTTAGCTGAAAACACACTTATGGTACTCTTGATTCCTGTCTTATATATTTTCCGTAATATCCGTTGGGCACAATTACTAAGTATTGCCGTTGTTGCTTTAATTTACGGATTGATGGGATCAACACAATGGTTAATGATCTTTGCGATTATCCCAATTGCTTTGTACAGCGGTGAAAAGGGACGTGGTATGAAATCTTTCTTCTATATTTTCTACCCAGCACATATTATTATCCTATACGCATTAGCTGCTTGGCTTTATTAAAAAAATACGTACAATACAAAAAGGCGCACATCGCATTGATGTGCGCCTTTTGTCACGTACAAATTATTATTTTGCGTAACGGTAAACCTTTGCTTCAAATGGACGTAGGGTAGCACCCTTGTCATCATCGTAGTTACTAATCAATACTTCAGCATTTTCAGGCACGTCATATTCACGTGTTTGTTCTTCTTCAGTAAAGTTACTAATAACAAGCAATTCTTCATCATCACCAACACGCTTGTAAGTATATACTTCAGCGTCTTCTGGATCCAACAATTGGTAGTGACCAGTAGTGATAATAGGTAATTCATGACGAAGCTTAATCAACTTTTGGTAGTAGTAGAATACTGAATTCTCATCAGCCAAAGCATCTTCAACGTTGATCGTATCATAGTTATCATTCATCTTTAACCATGGGGTACCATCAGTAAAGCCAGCGTTCTTACCAGATGTCCATTGCATTGGTGTACGAGCATTGTCACGACCCTTATAGTGAACGTAACGCAACAAGGTATCGTCATCGATTAAGTGATCCTTATTAACTAAGTACTCACGAGCATTTAGGATTTCGATATCGTTGTAATCATCCCAACCCATATTGTAAGCGTTTGTCATACCAATTTCTTCACCTTGATAAATGTAAGGCGTTCCTTGCATAAAGTGTAGAAGGGTAGCAGCCATCTTAGCTGAAACAACTCGGAATTCAGGCTTGTCACTTCCATAACGACTAACGGCACGTGGTTGATCGTGGTTATTCCAGTATAGTGAATTCCAAGCAACACCATCTAATTCATATTGCCACTTACTTAGGTTTTCCTTTAGCTTAGGCAATGAAACGCGCTTGTCATCCCACTTACCCAAAGCAGCATTAGGGTTATCATCCAATTCCATGTGTTCGAACTGGAAAACCATGTTCAACTCTGAACCGTCATTTACAGCGTACTTCTTAGCATTTTCGATATCAACACCTGATGCTTCACCAACAGTCATCATATCAGCATTGTTTAATACCTTTTGACGCATTTCTTGTAGGTATTGGTGAACACGTGGTCCGTTGGCAACGGCACGGTTTGAATTACCATAAATATCACCTTCAGGAACCTTACCATCTGGGTAACCATCTGGCTTTGAAATCAATGAGATAACATCCATACGGAAACCATCGATGCCCTTGTCAACCCACCAGTTCATCATGTTAAAGACAGCATCACGCAACTTTGGATTCTCCCAATTCAAATCAGGTTGTCCCTCAGCGAATAGGTGTAGGTAATATTGACCAGTTGTTTCATCAAACTTCCAAGCAGAACCTGAGAAGAATGAACCCCAGTTATTTGGCTCATGACCATCTACTGGATCACGCCAGATATAGAAGTCACGCTTATCGTTATCCTTGCTTGAACGGCTTTCAATAAACCACTTGTGTTGATCAGAAGAATGGTTAACAACCAAATCCATCACAATCTTTAGACCGCGCTCATGGGCTGCAGCTAACAAATGATCGAATTGTTCCATGTCACCAAATTCAGGATTGATACTTTGGTAATCAGAAATATCATAACCATTATCTTTATTAGGTGATTCATAAACAGGGTTCAACCAAATGACATCAGCACCCAACTTCTTAACATAATCCAAGTGTTGCTCAATACCCTTTAAATCACCGATACCATCATTATTAGTATCTTGGAATGAACGAGGGTAGATTTGATAAACAACCGAATTTTGCCACCATTTAATATCTTCTTGTTTCATCATTAACCTCCTAAAAATCGTTATTATATAAACAATAAACTACTATAAACTAAACTAAACTACTTTAAATATCGTCACGTACCAACCAGATTGCACATCCACCTAGGAAGAAAGCACCTGCGGCAACAATAAACATGTTAGCCATTGAACCACCAACAGCTGGCAAAATCAAGAAACTAACTGATGATGCCACGATTTGTGGGATACAAATAAAGCAGTTGAACAAACCTAACACAATACCATCATGCTTACCATCTAAGTTGTTAGTCAAAATTGTAAATGGAATTGTTGTCAAAGCAATCCAAGCAACTCCGAACAACGCGAAGGCAATAATTGATGTCGTCTTAGTGTGACCAAAGGCAATCATCAAGAAACCAATAGCTCCAAGAATCAAACTTACAGTATATGCAGGACGACGTGTCTTCTTAGTTAGACGAGCAAACAATAGACCAACAAAGATAGCAACAACTGAGTAAACGGCCTGTACGATACCATACCAGTTACCAGCTTCTTGGTAACCAGCAGTTGATGGATCAGTGACATGCCAAATATTCTCGGCTAGAGCACCAGTAGAGTAAGTCCACATATATGGAATAGCGAACCAAACGAAGAATTCAACAATTCCTAGCAACCAGAATACCTTAGGTGCACTACGCAAAACATTTAAGATAGAAGCTTTCTCTTTTTGTTCAGCTTCTGTCATGTTGTGGTACTTAGCCATTTCTTCTGGTGTGTATTCCTTAACGTTCTTAATCGTAAAGAATGCTGACAAAGCCAAAATAATAGCTGAAGCATAGAATGAAATCTTAACTGACATTGGCACTTCACCACGTGGGGCAGTGTTAGCAACACCACAAGCGGTCAAGACGAATGGGAAGACGAAGGCAACCAAACTACCTAAACTACCCCAAACGTTTTGCATGGTCCATAGTGAATTTGATTGCTTCTCATTAGCCATATCAGGAATAATCATCTTAAATGGTTGTTGAGAAACGTTTGAAGCCAAATCCATAAATAGAACGGTAATAGCACCAAACCAAAGCGCTGCCGCTGAACCAAAACCAAATCCTAACGAACCAGCATTTGGCAAAAGCAACATAACAATAAATGAAACTACTGTACCACCAATTAGATAAGGCATACGACGACCTAGCTTAGGCATCCAAGTCTTATCTGAGAAATAACCAACTAGTGGTTGCATAATCATTCCTGCCAAAGGAGGCAAGACGAAGAAGAAACCTAGGTTGTTTGGGTCAGCACCAATAGTTTGGAAGATACGACCCATACTTCCAGTTTGCATTGAAAAGGCGATTTGAGTTCCAAAGTAACCAAATGTCATCATAAACATTTGTACTTTGGTTAAATCAGGTAGCCTATTCTTTTTAGGCTCAGACACATCTGATTGTGCCTGGACATCGTTTTTTAGATCATCCATTAGAAAAACCCCTCATACATATAAAAAATTAAAATTCCAAAACAATTAATGGAAACGTTTACGCATTTTATTGTAAGCGGTTGCATCAAGAATGTCAAATTTTTATTTTTTTATGAAATAAAATACTTTTTAACTACTGCTCACAAGATGGCAGTGTATAATAATGACAGTAGTATTAGTTAATATAGGAGTCGCATATGTCAGTTACTTTAAAAGACATCGCTGAAGCAGCCAACTTATCAGTTGCATCTGTGTCACGTATTCTTACGAACAGAGGGCGCTTTAGCGAAACCACAGCCAAACAAGTTCGCGCCTTAGCACAAGACATGGGCTATTTTAAAAATCAAAGTGCCGCTGACTTATCAAGTAAAAAAAGTCGGGCGGTCGGAGTTGTTGTGCCATTGGTACACACAAACTTCGCGGATGAAATTATAAAAGGATTATATGAAGAAACCGTTGCATCAGGTTATGAACTATTAATTACCTATCTAGATAATGACGAAGACCATCAATATCAAGTATTTAAAACACTGCTATCTCGGCAAATAGGGGCCGTATTTTTGTTATCACTTGATATTCCATCATGGATGATTGAGCGTTTAAGAACTGAAAACATCACGATTATTTCGCTAACTAGTATTCTAAATGAGCATATTTCAGCGGTAACATCACATGAGTATCAAATGATGAACACATTAGTGGATTATTTAATTGCTAAAGGTCATACCAAAATTGCTTTAATTGGAGATACAAAGTTAACGACAACCATTTCCAGTATCCGTCGCCAAAATTTCACTGAATCCATGAAACAACACCAATTGCCTTTAAATAGTCAAAACACTTTTTTCTATGGTAATGATCACAGTTACGAGACTGGTTATAAGAGTGTTACTGAAGGATATGACATTAATAACTTGCCATTTACGGCCGTCATTGCGTCTGCTGACCAAGTTGGCCTTGGTATTATCAATGCTATGCAAGATTCTGGTAAACGTGTGCCACAAGATCTTTCAGTTGTGACATTTGATGGTTTACAACTTACTGAATTTAGTCGACCAAAAATAACAACCATGCGCCAAAATTTCCCCGAAATTGGTCGTATTGCCATGAAAATCTTCCTTGAACATGCCAACGATGAAAATCCTGACAAAAAACGTAAAGTGATTTACGTACCAAGTAAATTAATTGAACAAGATAGTGTACTAGATATTAGTAAACAAGGGGAAGATTAGGAGACTTTATGTATTCAATGTTACTCGCTGTGATATACCTAACTTTTATTAGTTTAGGATTACCAGATTCATTAATTGGATCCGCCTGGCCGGTAATGCATCAAGATTTAAATGTACCTGTTTCTTATGCTGGAATTATTACCATGACTATCTCTATTGGTACAATTATTTCAAGCCTTTCAACAAATTATTTAATTAAAAAGTTTGGAACTAGTGTTGTAACGGCTTTTAGTGTTTTGCTGACAGCTGTAGCTTTATTAGGCTTTTCATTATCAAATTCATTTCTTGCAATTGGTCTACTAGCTTTACCATATGGGCTAGGGGCAGGAGCGGTAGATGCTGGTTTAAACAATTATGTGGCCATCCATTACGCCTCTAAACACATGAATTGGTTACATGCTTTTTGGGGAATTGGTGCCTCTCTTAGTCCTTATGTCATGGGATTTGCCTTAACTAATCAAAATAATTGGCATTTAGGTTATAAGATTATTGGTATTATTCAATTACTAATCACAGTGATTATTGTGATTAGCTTGCCAAAATGGCATGCTGCTGAAAAAAAGACTGCTCAAGAAGATACTGTAATTGATGATCAAACTACAGATACAGCTAATGTCGTTAAAAAACATGTACTCACGATTAAAGGTGTTATACCAGCATTATTAACTTTTATTGCCTATGCTGCAGTTGAACAAACCAGTGGTTTATGGGCAAGTACATATTTCGTATCTTCAAGACACATTGGTGTTGATGTTGCTGCGATGTTTGCATCTTTGTTTTATATTGGTATTACAATTGGGCGCCTAGCTTCAGGTTTTGTTGCCGATCATCTAAATGACAAACAATTGATTAATCTTGGCTTAGTTATTTTACTAGTTGGCGCCATTCTAATTTTTGTACCTTATCAGGCCACAGCTTTGGTGGGACTATTAATCATTGGACTTGGTTGTGCACCAATTTTCCCGTCATTGATTCACGCTACACCAACAAACTTTGGTGAACATAGCTCACAATCAATCATGGGATTACAAATGGCTAGCAGTTATTTGGGAACAACATTTTTGCCGCCATTATTTGGTGTTATCAGCAATCAGTTCTCAACAGATTATTTCCCAATATATATAATGGCTTTCGTCGTTATTATGATCATGACAAGCCATAAGATACCGTACAATAGCTTTAAAAATAAATTTACAGTGTAAAATAAAACGATTATGTCTGTGAGATAAAACAAAACATAATCGTTTTTTGTTTGAAAAAATAATACTGTTATCAAATATATCAAGTCGTTAAATACTTGATATTTAGCTATAAATTAACGAAGGATTAGGGGACTTATAAGGCATAATTAGTGATCAATTGGTGTCCTTAAAAAATCAGTTATTCTAGTTTACATAATATATATTATCAAAAGTTGAACATTGAAGGGTATTGTCAAGTATTTAATGCAACTCAAGTAATTTTGACGCTTTTTTAACGCTTATAAAGTCTGATTTGCTAGTATTCAGCCAGCTTTTTAACAATTTAATGACATTTTACAATTTTTCACGATAAATTTGTGTTTTTTACATTAATTTAGTAATCAGCTTCAATATATCGTACTTAAATTAGCAAAATTAAAAATTATTGCATCTCTTTATATTTTTTAAGCGCACAAAAACCAGCCTCATTATGCTGTTTTTAAAAAATAGCTTTATCAGGCTTTTGCAACAATATTTGTTAAACTACTAAAAACTTATTTCATGCAGTTACTTTCAAGCGCCTTGTTGCCCGTTTAAACAGATAATTTGGGGATTTCTGACTCTTAACAGCATGTGTCAGCGGTTTACTATTAATCTCGTTGATCACTTGGTTAACTTGTTGCTGCGTGACATCACTAAACAAAGTGCCTTTGGGAAAATACCATCGGGCGCGTAAGTTTCGATTAGTCCGCTCATTCGTTGCTCGCTCGTATGGCGCATAAGTATTGGCAACGTATAAATCTCCTAAATAACACAAAATAAACTTCACCACACGACTATTCACAAATTCATGCCCATTATCGCATGTGATTGATTTCACATAGTGACCATACTGATGTTTAAATTGACTAAGCACCCTCACAATTTCCAAAGCACTCTTTGATTTTGCTTTAATGGCTACTTGATAACGTGTTTTACGTTCAACAAAAGTAATTAATAAGGATCCTTGGTGATTTTTACTTTCAACCCCATCCATTTCCCAATGACCAAAAGTACGACGCTGATTAATTGATGTCGGCCGCTCATTGATAGTGCGTCGTTGTCCAATGTACTGACCAACTTCTTCCGGTGTGACCAGCGGTCGAAAAGACCGGTAACGACGTTGATATTTTTTTGCTAACGGTCGTCTGTATTTATTCAATGCCCGGTTTATATTACGACGATACCGTTTCCCTTGCATTGGCAAATCCTGGTTTGATAGCCCTGGAATTTTATTCTGATTGATCCAGGTATAAATCACCGTCGTATTTGAAAATAAACGCCGATGCTTTGCAACCACTTGACCAGGTGTAAAATGATGCTGCTGTATTTCTGTTTGTAAAACTTGTTTTTTATAATTAGTCAATGACGAAGGCCTGCCAGCATGATGTCGCCGATTTTGAGCGCGAAATTGCGCATCGCGAGCACGGTACATAGATTTCAGTAATTTCGTTGGGTAACGTAAATTATCTTTCTTGTTATCTGCAGTACCTCGTCGAATTTCTCGCGTGATTGATGAACGGTTTCTGTTTAATCGTTCAGCTATTCTAATTAATGAATAACCTTCCTTAATCAATAGTTCAATTTTTATTCGTTCTTCATACGAAATGGATTGACTCATAACATTTTACCTACCTTTTAAATCATATTTCTTTAAACTATTTTCATGGTTAATTTCAATTATAATAAGCAATATTACTCCAATTACACTGTTATTAGATGAATTTGAATTGTCGTTACTGGACAAGGTACCACTTAAACAATAAAAATGTTCGTAGAATGCGTTTCTCAACACTCAAATACAGACAAAAAAAGGCCAGCAAAGTTGTACTAGGCCCCGTCAAGTTGACGGTCGAAATAATATAAAATTGAATTAGGCGCTCTTGCCACCGTAAATGGCCATATTCCGGAATTTCTCTGGGGTATGGCCATTTATTGTTTCTGAGCGTCGAATAAGATTAAAGTAATCAATTCCTGCTTTGATTGCTTCAATCGCTTCCTTTAATGTGTAACTGTGCTGCTTATCCCACCATTCCACTTTAAAGTCATTCCAAAACTTCTCCATGATGGCGTTATCATATGGCGTGCCTGGACGAGACATGCTCCGTCGCGCATTATGGTGGCCTAAGTAATTTTTGAAAGAACCTGATGTGTAGGCGGATCCTCGATCCGAATGTACTAAGACATGTTGTGGATTTTCTGTATTTTGATATGCTCGTTCAAACGTTTGTATAGCTGCTTTGGACGTCTCTGTTTCACTGATGTTAAACGAAAGTACATAAGTGTCATATAAATCAATGACGGCTGATAATTTCAATGTGTGTTCCAAGTTATGTCCATAACGTAATTCCGTCATGTCAGTTGCCCATTTTTTATTTGGAGCAGTAGTTCGAAAATTTTGATTCAACACATTGTCTGTAATGTACATTGCATTTGTCTTAATGCGATTGTGTTTCTTCTTGCGAATATCCGCACGGATACCAGCGATGCGCATTAAGCGACGCACTCGCTTGATGTTTATACGATAAAGGATATTTTCATCGTGATTAAGATACATTGTCATTCGCTTCACACCTAAATTATGATGATGATTGTCGTCAAGTTTCTTAATTTTATACATGAGTACTTCATTTAATTGTTCATTTGCAGTTTCTGAACGATTTAGCCATTTATAATACGCTTGCTTAGAAACTTCGCCAGCTATTGCTAGCTGTTCAATCGTGTAGGTGCTTGAATCTGAGTTATGTAATTCACGCATAGCTTCGTACAACGGAACATTCGTAACTCGATTTACCATTACCTGCCTTTG
Organism: Weissella sp. ESL1139; assembly: GCF_058506735.1. Classification (NCBI taxonomy): domain Bacteria; kingdom Bacillati; phylum Bacillota; class Bacilli; order Lactobacillales; family Lactobacillaceae; genus Weissella; species Weissella sp. ESL1139. Next base: position 759,519 of record NZ_CP196375.1, on the reverse strand, counting down.
CTTAGGATTTCTTGTAATTTTTTTGCTAAATCAATTTGGATACGTTGTGCTTTTAACTCGGCTTTCAACTGTTTATTCTCAAGCCTAAGCTTTTCATTATCTGACAGTTCATCCTCAGACTTCTTGCGACCACGTCCATCGCGAAGTGATTCAAAGCCACTAGAATCGACTTTCAATACCCATGAACGTACCTGTTGATAACTCACTTGGAATTTTTGAGATGTTTCGATGTAATTACGATTGTGTTCAATTGCGTATGTCGCAATTTCAATACGTTCTTCGAATGTTGTCTTACGTGATGCCATGGGAATTCTCCTTGTTGCTACGCCCAAAGAGCGTAGTTCTTCATTCCCATTATACTTTGAAAGCTAACTTTGTAATTGTGTTTTACTGCGTAGCTTAAATCGTCTAGTTAATCCCCTAAGAGTTCCTTCGCCAGACAAGTATGCTTGCACAACCTCTTGCTTAAACTCACTTGAATATGACTGGTTAAATCTTGATTCACTAAGCCCCTCCAATCCGACTTCATCATACAAGTGCATCCAGTTTTGTATTGATCCTTGACCAATATTGTGCAACTTCGAGAACGCACGTTCAGATGAAGTTGACTCTTGATATAACCAAATGAGGTTGAGCTTTTGTAAGGCTGAAAGTTTTGTTCTTGGCATATAAAAAATCCCCTAGAGATTGACTGGAAGAAATTATATTATTTCTTCCGTCAACCTCTAGGGGACTATAGCAAGTTACTGGCCTTAAATATTTTCGCAAATCAGAGAATTTTTGAAAAAGATGAAACAAACGAAAAAATAAGATGTAGTAGAAACAAATCAATAGGTACCTATTACTAATACCTATCACTCATATTGTAAGAATTTTACGTCAACTTTGCAATTATTTTAAATTACTTGTCCTAAAGTTAAGTTTAGGGTTTAAACTAATCACATAAAAAATAAAAAAGGATGTCTATATATGAAACTAAATGATTTGTTAATTAAAATGAATACAGACAAGCTTATTGTTGGCAATTCCGAAACGCAACGTGCTATGAACGATGTCTCGAATGAAACACGCCGTTTGTGCATGATTTTAAATACTGGTGTTTATACTGATGACGAGATTAGACAACAATTTTCTAATATTACTGGTCAAAAACAGGACGCCACTTTTCAAATGTTTTTGCCATTCACTACTGACTTCGGCAAAAATATTGAAGTTGGCCATAATGTCTTTATAAATTCGGGCTGTCGCTTTCAAGACCAGGGGAAAATTATTATTGGTGATCATTGTTTAATTGGACACAATGTTGTTATTGCAACTATCAACCATGATTTAAATCCGGATGACCGAAGTACGCTACACTTACAAATGGTTGAGTTAAAAAAGAATGCTTGGATTGGTTCAAGTGTTACCATCTTACCAGGAGTTACTATTGGAGAAAACGCCATTGTTGCCGCTGGCTCAATTGTTACCAAAGATGTACCTGATAATGTTGTCGTTGCTGGTAATCCAGCAAAGTTTATGAAGTTAATAGAAAAATAACCACTATAAACCGATGCTGCACACTATACGATCTTTACTAGCTAAATTTACCGTTGATTAACCACACCTTCTCACTGTTTCTGACCACAATAAAATATACGTTTAAACTACCCCATAATTATTCTGTGCATCAAAGTAATTGTGGGGTATTGCTATCACTATATATTTAATTAATTTGAAATTACAGATCGTCAAAGACAGCTTCATGACCTCATTTAAGGCTGATTAATCACACGTAATTAACAACATATTTATTTTTGCGCAGTTGACTATCATACTTGCTTGTTTTTTCATCTTTGTTTAACGTAATCCTCTGTACCATCCTTAACGGCCTGTGCATAATAATGACATTTATAGTCAAGCGTTGCTAAAGTTTCGTTCAATTCTGCCATCCTTGCTTGTACAGTTTTATGTAAGTTCTGAAACATTTGCAAACGCAACTTTAATGTACTATCTCCTGCTTCACACCACTGTATAAATATTTTGATATCCTTAATCGGCATGCCTGATTTTTTAAGACATTCGATAATTTTAATCGTCTCTAAATTTTTCGAAGTAAATTGGCGAATACCTGTAGTACTTTTTTGCAAATTTGGAATTAAGTTTTCTTTATCATAATAGCGTAATGTGGAAATTGAGACATTAAATTCTGCTGCAACTTCTCCAATTGAATATGTTTTTTCCATAATTTTATAACCTCTAACTTTTCCCTTGACCTAAAGTTAGGTTTAGGATTTAAAGTGATTATAGCATAATAATAATGTTATATGAAAGGAAGAATCAATATTATGGCTATTAAAGATAAAGTAGTAATGATTACAGGAGCTTCTTCAGGAATTGGTGCTGCAACTGCTAAAAAATTAGCAAATCAAGGGGCAAAATTAGTCCTAGGTGCACGGCGTGAAGATAAATTACAAGAACTAGTTAAGGATATTCAAGCTAATGGTGGTGAAGCTATTTACCAAATAACTGATGTTACAAAAGAAACTGATAATCAATACCTTGTTAATCGGGCAATTGATAAATTTGGACGAGTTGATGTCATGTTTTTAAACGCTGGCTTAATGCCGAACTCACCACTATCAGCTTTAAAGTCTGATGAATGGCATCAAATGGTTGATGTTAATATCACAGGTGTTTTAAATGGTATACAAGCTATCTTGCCTAAATTTACTGAACAGAAATTTGGACACATCATCACAACATCATCTGTTGCTGGCCTAAAAGCATACCCTGGTGGTGCCGTTTACGGCGCAACCAAGTGGGCGGTTCGTGATCTCATGGAAGTTTTACGAATGGAATCAGCGCAGGAAGGCACAAATATTCGTACAGCCACAATTTATCCAGCTGCCGTTCAATCAGAACTAATTGACAAAATTTCTGATAAACAAACCGCACAAGAATTTAATGCGTTATACGACCAATATGAAATTTCACCTGATCGCGTTGCCAACGTTGTTGCCTTTGCCATCGATCAACCAGAAGATACTAACATTAGTGAATTTACAATTGGACCTACTATTCAGCCATGGTAATGAGGAGATAAAATATGACAAAAGATTGGACAAAAGAACAATTAAACATATTTAGTAAAGCAGATGATTTGCATATTTCACCATTCTACTCAGACGGCGTAACCTATGGTACACCCACTTGGATATGGTCTGTAGTAGTTGATAATAACTTATATGTGCGAGCTTACAATGGACAAAATTCAAGATGGTATCAATCGGCTATGAAACAAACTGCCGGTAGAATTAAATTTGCTGGTCAAACCTTTAAAGTTAATTTTTCGATAGTCAATGACAATGTTGAGCTTGATGAAAAAATCAGCCTAGCTTATCGTGCAAAATATCAAGGAAGTCCTTATTTAAACCATATGTTAAATTCAGGGCCTGTCAGCGCTACGGTTAAAATAGTTCCCAAGTAGATATACATGGCTCTAACCTAGATTAGGAGACGGCTTAATGAATCTAAAAAAATATATCTTATTTATAAGTCTGTTATTACTAGCACTTTTGGTGGCAGTTTTTATCTTTAGTCAAAACGATAAAAAAGATAATATAACTACTTATAATGTTGAAAGATATAAGACAATGAAACCTAAAAAAACCGTACAAGATAAAATTTCGATTAATATTGATGACACGACTTTACATGCCCACCTCTATCAAAATGCTGTTACTGCCGATTTAAAGAAACAACTTCCTTTAGAATTAAAGTACGTTGATTTTAATTCGGCGGAAAAGATGGGCGATTTAGCCCAGACATTAGATACAAAAGGTATGCCTAATGGTGCTGCAGCACGTGGTGGTGATATTGGCTACTGGTCTCCTGATAACCGCATTATTTTTTACTATGAAGATGTCCCAAAATTTTCAGGCATTCATATTATTGGTCATTTCGATAATCGCCAAGAAGCACAAAACTTTTTAAAAACACACAACTCATTTTCAGCAATAATTAAAGCTGAATAAGCATTATTCAAAATAGTAATTAACCTTGCCATTTTGCCAAGGCTATTTTAAACCATTTAAACTAATGAAAAGGAGATATTTTTATTATGACTATCAAAAATAAAGTCATCATTATCACTGGTGCCTCTTCTGGTATTGGTGCTGCAACCGTCAGATTATTGGCTGCCAAACATGCAAAATTGATTATTGGTGCACGACGACTAGACAAACTAAATGCTTTAAAAAATGAATTTCCTAATGAACAAATTATTACACAAAAAGTTGACGTCACAAATTTTTCTGAAGTCAATGCTTTAATTCAAACCGCTCTTGAGCACTTTGGTAAAATTGATGTTTTATTTAATAACGCAGGTATTATGCCTATCAATCCATTAATTAAAGGTGCTCGCAAAGAATGGCAAAATATTTTAAATGTCAATATTATGGGGGTGTTGAATGGTATTGCAGCTGTTTTACCTATCATGGTAAAACAACAAAGTGGTCACATTATTGCTACTGATTCAGTAGCTGGGCATGTTGTCGTACCCAATTTAGCCGTTTACAATGGTTCGAAATTTGCAGTTAGAGCGACTATGGAAGGTTTACGCCAAGAACATCACACTGATAATATTCGAACTTCGCTCATTTCACCAGGATCAGTAGCTACTGAATTATATACATCCTCTACTGATCCTGACACGCAAAAAGCAGAACTAGCAAATGAAAGACAAATTGGTCTTAGTGCACAAAACATTGCAGATGCCATTGCTTTTGCAATTGATTCACCTGCCAACATGGATATCAATGAAATTATGATTCGGCCGATCAAGCAGACCGTTTAATTTTCAAGCTTAATCTCAATTTACCACTTCATATTGTCATCAATTAAAATTGAATTGATTAGTCATAAAATATTTAAAGCATCGCTACAAATTACGGATAAAACAATTTGTAGCGATGCTTTTTGTGATAAATATTGCGTACAATAAATTTTCAATATTAGTCTAATTGAATTCCTGTCATCTTCTCTAATTTTAATAATAACTGACTTTGTAAGATGCTGCTATCAACACGATTATCATAATTGATTAACTTTTTGTGGTAGTAATAGTTACCTGATTGAAGTGCCTGGTTATCTCTTCCTATAGCCAACCAAATTTGCGAAAGATACCCCTCAACTAAATTATCATTTGCCATAGAACCGCCCATTTTAGTAGGCACCCATCCTGGATCTACTGCATTTATCTTGACACTGGGTATATGGTTAGAAAAAAACTTCATAAGCAATAACACTGCCAATTTAGAACCAGAATAATCTACGACTTTCTCCAAGTTATGGATATCTAAATCAGCTCCTTGATGCATGCTTGAGGCTGTGTATATTAACCGATCAGGTTTATTAATGAGGTTCGTTAATATATAAGGAGCCACAATATTGACCATCGTTGTCAAATGACTATCCTTACTAAGGATACCAGCATTATGAATAATAGCATCAAATTTCCCTAAATTATTTATTTGTTTTGCAACAGATATAATATCTTCTTTAATCGAAAAATCCCCGATTACAATCCCAGCTGCTTTTGGTGCTACTTTTATAGTTTCAAGTGCTCGTTTATAATTTCTGGCATGTAATACGACCTCATGTCCTTCATTGATTAAATGTTGAGCTGCTAGTAATCCAATACCCGCAGAAGACCCTGTGATAAAAATTTTTGCCAAAATAAATTTCCTTCCTGTGTATACAATTGTTAAGATTAGGCAAAAAGCTCAAAATATAATTAAAGCCAGCAGATTTGCTGGCTTTAATTATTATTCATAAATCATAAAATTTTAAAAACGTTGTACAAACCATGCAATAGTTATCTATGACTAGTTACCTATCACTTACATTGTGCAAATTTTACGTAATCCCTACAATTAATTTTTAAACAAATGATCAAAAGGTGATTCACCTGTATGCGCAACTTGTGTTAAAAACATTTTGATTGCTGACTGTGTCGTTAGTCCCTGTGTCTTAAAAATGGCATCTGCTTTATCCTTAACATCTTCTTCGACTCTTAATTGAATTAACTTTTCACTCATAACCATAATATAGTTCCCCTTTATGTCTGTATATCAGCGTCATGTTACTGAATATTATACAGCATATTATTGCTTACCAAAATCAAAAGCTAGTTTGCCATTTTTTAACTGCAATTTTGCTTGAAATGACTTGCCCGTTTTCTTTGATTTAAACCCCTTCAACTTAGTGGTCGTCCCTTTCGTTAGTAAAGTTGTGACAATGGTTGGTGTCAGTGTTTTACTACTCCATTTTTTAGGTAACGTAAATTAGCATGATTGTTCAGCTTTATAATTCGTACAGCCGTAAAACTTGCCTTTGTCCATGATTTGTCCTTGCTGACAGACCGGGCATTGCCCTAGATTAGCGGCTGCTTGTTGCTTAGCTTCATAGTCTTTTTGTACGTTAATTTGCTGCTGCATAGTTATTGATTGGCCTAATTGGTCTGGTACTTCGTCAATTAATTTCTGCACAAATTTTTGAATTTGGCCAAGAAAGTTGTTTGGCGTCCGTTGTTGACCAATTTGTTTCAAAGCGGTTTCCCATTTTGCCGTCATAGTTGGGCTTGTTAATAGTGGCTGTAATGAAACAGCTTGACATAAGGTTTGCCCACTTGCCGATACATGTAATTGATTTTTCTCCGTCACTAAATACTGCCGCTTTTTGAGCACTTCCAGAATGTTAGCCCGGGTGGCTTCAGTCCCAATCCCTTCAGCCTCTTTGAAAATAGCTTGTTCGTCGGCATCATCCAATGTTTTACCAGCCGTTTTCATGGCTGTAATTAACGTTCCTTCGGTGAAAGGTATGGGCGCTTTGGTTAGTTTCTTAGCGGCAGCTAACGTCACTTGTACGCGTTGTCCCTGGGTAACTTTGGGCAAAACAGCCGGTTCTTCTGATTCCTTTTTTCTTTCAGTGGTTGTTTTAATAATACCTGCCAGCCTGGATTAGTAAGAACTTTACCCGTGGCTTTAAATAAAGCTTGTCCGACTTGCGTTATAATGACTGTTTCTTGGTACTCATATGGCTGGGCAAACATGCTCAACGTCGTTCGTAGGACCAAATCATAAATTTGTTGTGCCAAAGGCGTGAGCTTTTGTAACTGCGCTGGTGTAGGAACCGTCTTTGTCATAATGATGGCGTGGTGTTCTTGCACCTTAACCCCATTAACATAACGTTTATTGGCGGTCAGATGATCTAAAACAACTTCTTCTGGAATCAATGCTTGGTAAGCCGTCAGGTTATCCAGTAAATAATCAAATTCTTGATCCGTAATATACTGACAATCCGTTCGTGGATAAGTTAATAATTTCGCTTCATACAAGGCTTGCACCGCTTTTAACGTTTCACTGGCACTGACGTGCGTTTGCTTATTCATGGCACTTTGCAAACTCGATAACGAAAACAAACGCGGACTAGCGGTTTGCTTCGCCGTTGTATCCACTCCGGCAACGAAACCGTCCTGTAAGCCCATTTGCGTGCTTTTAGTCGTCATGTAGTCATTTAACTGATTTTGGTTATCAAAGCGCTGATAGGGCTCTAATTTCGCTTGAAATGTTTGCTGTTCAGCTTGGATTTCTGCTTGCAACTCTAAATAAGGTTCAGGTTTAAAATTTTTAATCGCTAAATCACGTTCATAAACCATATAGAGCGTTGGGGTTTGGACACGGCCAATCGAATAAACGCCGTGGACACCTGCTTGCCGTAGTAATAACGTGTATAGCGGACTAGCATTCATACCCACTAGCCAATCGCTAATTTGTCGGGTCTGCGCTTCGTAATAAGCTGGTAAATCACTCGCCCCTGGTTTTAAATGTTGCAAGCCCTCACGGATGGCTGCTTTTTCTAAACTATTAATCCACAAACGCTGATAAGTTTTGTCCTTGGTATAAGCTCCGGCTTGCTTAATAATACTCCAGGCAATGTTACTGCCCTCACGGTCGCTATCTGTGGCGATAATAATGGTATCGGCGGCTTGTAATAGCTTTTTGACAATTTCGAATTGTTTTTGCTTATCTGTCCCAACCACAAAGTGGTATTTTTCCGGTAAAATCGGCAAATTGTCCAACGACCAGTGCTTAAATTTGGCATCGTAATCATCAGGTGGTGCCAATTCAACTAAATGACCAAACCCAAACGTGATGGTCGTATCGGTCGGCAAAATCGGGTCACTGACCTCGTAGTAACCCGATTGTTTAGTATGCTGTTGCAAAGCATCCACATAAGCCCGTGCTTGGCTCGGTTTCTCTGCTAGAATAACCGTGCTCATTTACTTGCCTCGCTTTTCTAATTGTGCTAATTTTGCTTCAAGTCCCGCAAATTCACGATGAACTTCATGGTACTGTTTTTGATCTTTACGACTGGCAACAAAAAAGAAAATACTCATCAGGTAACCCGTACCTAGCATCAAAAAGGCAATATAGTCCTCACCTTGTTTGAAAAGATCAGCTGCAAATAGGCTAGGTGCCACATAGAACATAACCGAATACATATACCCAAAGTAGTAACGACAACGTCTCTTAAATTGTTTTAATTGAAATATCATATACGTCCCCCATTTTTGCTATTAATATTTAGAATTATTTGCTGATAATTCAGCAATCATCATGATCAGGAATCGAACCTCATTCAGTCTAGGACTGACCACCAGGCATGACGTGATTATGTCTCACGGCTGTGAGACGTGCTTCGTTTCTTTTTGCCGATTTTTAAATGGATGTAACCACTTGGCTAACTTAGCTTGGCGGGCTTGTTGTGCCAATTCTTGGTGTTGGGCTAAATCGACTTGATCATTCTGTAAATGATGCTCATATTGTTGATTAACTTCAACCAATTGTTGTTTAACCCGTTCCAAATCTTCTTGAGCCGTTTCCGCACGGAATTGCCACTTAGATGATTCAGCTTGCAGTTGGCCAATTTGGCCTTCCAGGTCCATTTTAACTGATTTCAATTGGTCATGGCGTTTCTCAAGATTAAGCACTTCTGCATTCGCAAATTGAAGACGTTCCTTTTCAGCTTGGGCTTTATCCGAATCCTCACGGATTCCTAAGGCATGTTCATGTTCTTTAATAAAATCTTGGCGGCGCACCTCTAAATCACTCGATAACTGCCGATAAGCTTTCGTCATTAAGTCATTAGCTTCCTTTTGCCCAGCCACAATTTGGTCAATCACTTTGTGGCGCTTAAATTCGGCTTGGTTATAGCGCAATTGTTGCACTTCTTGCTCGATATATTGCTTTTGCGTGGTAATAATTTGGGCAATTTCATGTTGAATAATTTGGTCACGATCACCCGTTAATTTAGCCGTCGTTTTGGCTTTATCAGTGGTTAATTGTTGTTCAAGCTTGGTTAACGTTTGTTCATGACGTTGTTCTTCTTCGGCAACAGCTTGTTGATAATCATTATCTAAAGCTGCTAACGAATTGTCCAAACGATCGCCATAATCTTTCGTATGACGTTGCGTTACCTGTTGTTTAATTGGTGTTTGCCAATCTGTTGTTAGCAGGTCATCAATGGCTTGTGTATCTTCATGCACATCAGCAATGTTTTGCGTCAGTGTCTCACGGTAAGCATCGGCCACCTTATCGGCGGTTTGTTGCATGAAGGCATTTGCTTCTTTAGTTTCGCGTACCATCATCACGTCAACATAATCATCGCTTTCCGGTACCACCGTTTGTTTTTCATCCAACGGTTTCGTTTTGAAAAACGAAGTTTTAACTTGAAAGGCTTGAATAAGTTTGGCAATGGTTAAAGTGCTATCGGCGGTAGCTGCAGCTGGCATTACCGGTTGCGTGGCAACCGAAGCAGCATCTGCGACAGCTGTTGCAGCTTGACTAACCGCACTAGCTGGTTCAGCATCGTTAGCTGCTTGTGATGAAGCTTCTGATAAGGTTGTTTCAGATTGTGGTTGGCTTGATTTAACCGTCTGTTCAGGTTGATCAGTCGTGGGTTCATCACGAACCACTAACCGTTGTGGTAACCGGTTAAAGAGCTCATTATGCTCAACGGCTTCAATATATTCGTCTTCACTGGGCAAGGTCGGTAACTCCTGATCGGTAAAGCCTCCTAGCTCATGACTGGCAGTTAAAAAGGCTGTCAATGCGTCTGTTAATTCTTGATACGTCAAATCGTCGGCCAGACGTACTTGTTCATCGTTCAATACTTGATTGACTGTTTCCACGACAAAATTTTCCATGTCGCCTCTTACCACAGCGTTTTCCCAGGTTAAGCCCGTTTCCACCGTTTTCTTCGGGTTTTTCGGGTCCACCGTTAAAAAGCTGATGTCACCTAACGGCACCACTTCACCGGTAGCAGTCGCCACGTTTTGTTGTATTTTTTCTGTCAGCGTTTTTAACTCATCTAGTTTCAGATTAGGCCAAGTTTGCGTTACTTGACCCGTCTCAGCCAGCAATTGTTTAATCAACGGATTGTCACGATCTAACGTACTTTTAACCACTTGTGCGCAATAATCACCTAAATCAACCGGCGGTTGTCGTTTCTTTGCTTTTAACCAATGCATCCACATGTCCCTCCTTTCAAATTAAATGCAGCCGCTTAAAATGGCCAAGTCCAGTTAAAGCCACCACCGGCACTGGTAACGGTATTAACGATCCAAGTCACCCCAAGACTCAAGCATAAGATACCCACAATACTTGCTAAACCAATCATGATCTTTTTCGTACCAGATGCATGCAGCATTTGATTACCTGATGCCATCATGGCAATCCCTAAAGCAGCCCCAATTGCGCCTAAAACAACGGTTAGCAGAATCAAAAAGGTAATCACTTTACTACCAGTGTTTTTAGCCGTTTCTTCCAAAGCAGCTGCGTGAACTAAAGTGGCTTGACTGCTGACCAATAAAGCTGTCCCAGCACTAAGCGTTGCCGTCACGAATCCGCGTGACCACGGTTTTGTATATGTTGTCATTGTCTGACCTCCAAAAAAATATTGTCACTATCTCTAGTGCAACCCTATCGTAACGAATTTTTTAAGGTCTATGTAAAAGTGAACCATTTCATACAAAAAAAGAACAATCGCTCAACTTGGCAGTGCACAGCACCAAGTGAACGGTTGTTCTTGAAATCTAATGATTATCATCCATCAATTTTTAGCAAATTATTTAGAATAATGATTAAGTATTAACATTAAAATTAAAAAAAATATGATTATACTAGTATTTACCCAATTATTAGAAAATGCCAAACTACAAATAACACCTAATAACATGACATAATATTCTATTTTTAAGTTAGATTTTAATTCTTCATTTTTCTGTTCCAAAACCTTCTCAAATTGAATGCCGCCAGCTGTTTTTTTATAAGCATATATAAAAGCATAGCTGAATTTAATGATGCCCTTTAATAAAATAAGCAACAGCAAAGAGCCGGGTAATAATGCAAACAAAGTTAAAAAATTTGAATCAGAAAACATGATACCTGAATACAAATAATACAGACTTACTATTAATAATAACTGTAAAAACCATGTCTTTCTATTCATTCGATGTTTCATATTAAGTGGCACCCCTTAATGCTTTTTAAAGTATAATTTTGACTGCAACGCCTGCAACGGTGTTAGCAGTTGACCTTTTGACCCCGAGATAATTAACTAGCCCATCAGAAATAGCTTTTGCCCCAGCAGCTTCACCATCTTTAATAGCACCTGACAGTTTCAACATTGTTTTTTCAATATATACTGAAGTTGCTGCTTTACCTGCCATTTTCGCAGCCTGGTTTAACGCAGTTCTAATTAACCATGTTTTTACTCCACGTTGCAGCTTATTTTGATTGTCCATCAACTGTAACGTTTCATTCTTATCTGCAACCGACAAGTGTTTTGTTGCTTCATTAAATGAAACCTTATCTTGTTCACTTAAACGATCATAAATCTGTTGACTTGTTCTACCCGAATAAATGATTTCATCATTCTTATCATTTAATGTAGTAGCACTACCACTAATAGTTTGAGTTGTATCAGCAGAAACAGTCTTGATAGCACTCATCGATGGTAATGTAATAGATCCTACTAATACTGTCGTAGACAGTAATATCATTGATTTAAATCTCATAAAATATCTCCTTTTTAAATATAATTCATATACCTTATGTTTACAACACTAATAAATTTATGACAGCTTTTCAAAAATTTAAATTGTAGAAAAGAACAACCGCTCAACTTGGCAGTGCACGGCACCATGTGAGCGGTTATTCTTGAAATCTAATTACCAAAGTTAGTATAGCACATTAACTCATTGGCACAAACGCTAATTTTACGTATACGATTGCGTATGTTATACCGTATACTTACTTGTATGTTAATGCGTATACGTCTATGATTGGGGCTTCAAAAATGATTGATAACCCTCGTTGTTATTAAAGCGAATAATATGATCATTCATCGTGAATTGATGACTGTGACGTTCGTCAGCCTTAATCATTGCTAATCGTAATTGGACTTAGGTGACGCGTAAATACCGACTAAGTTCAAGCAAACTACTAAAGTATTTGGCATAATCAACAATATAGTGTCCTTGTGCCGACGTTTGCCAGTATTTGTGGCCCAACTCTTGCGCTGCCGGACTGCTTAAATCCCCCTGACCAGCAGCCATAATGTATGGTATCCAATTCATATAACTCACCCCCTTGTTTCTAAAATACTAGTCATCAAGTCAATTTTAACCCGTAATCTGTTAAGTGATAATTGACAGGCAATTAAAGTACCGATTAGCAAAACTATCAAGACAATGAGCAACATTAACACTAATGCCATTTTAATTAATGATGTTGTCCATATTACCAGCACAATCACCAATAATAAGATGAGTCCTAACCAAGTAAAACGATGATTGCCTTGATATTGTCGGTGTCGATACTTGGCAATGATTAAATCTATTTTCAACTCATCCTGACTTAATAATTTATAAGCCTTTTGTAGTCGTACAAGTTGATCACGATGACGAAGGTCCACATTAAGGTAGTATTTAACTAGTTCCCAAAATCCTCTTTTATCAACCATCACGATACTCCTTTTATTTAATCAATGGTTTCAGTACTATCAACTGACATATTGAACACCCCTTGCTGGTCAATTTTAACTAGTTTATCAGTTTTACCATCATACGTAACGTGAAAGACTTTAATGGTATCTTGCCCTTCTTCATCTTCAAAGTTTAATTCTTGCGTTGTATAAACGGTTGCTTCTAGTTGCTGATCGGTAATTTTGGTTGGCACAACTTGATTTTTGACAAAGGTTGACTGTAAACCTAATTGCCGGGTTTTACTGTACTTATCTTCTTTAAATAACCGCAGGTTATCATAAACTGCGGGACTCACCACTTTTTTAGCGGCTTGACGGCGCTGATTATACGCTTTTTGATCATCATAATTAAAGTAAGCACTCATAAACGTATCTAACCGTTCTTCAGTTCGACTATAAAGTGGCCGTTCTCGTTCAAATTTTGATAATTTACGTTGCGTTTGTTGTTGCTTGAGGTGTGCTTGCTGTTCTTGCCGTTCAGTTTGGTGATTAGCACCGTTAAGCATGAAGACACAACCCATCACGATGGCCACAACACTTAACCCGCCAGTAATCAAATAGAACCACTTAGTAGACGGTATCTTTGGCATTTTCACTTGCTTTCACCTCCCCTAACTTGATGCTTTCAACACGCAACTGACCTTGATATTGGTCTAAAGTCAACAGGACAGTAAATTTTGATTTAACATGGCGCGTCTTGGCCTTTTTATCATCCGAAATACCAAAGGCTTCAATCTCAATCTGACCCTCACCGACAATTTCACCATCGGCCATTTTATTAAACTGTAAGTCATGCTGGGTTAATTTCATGCCGCTATTCATACCGGCCATTGCTTGAATCGTCGTATAAGCATCTGCGTTCCCATAAGTCTCATCCTTAGCGCTAATATCCCCTGATTTCGTGGCACGCGCTAAAGCGCGATTCAAAAACGCCACCGCCCGCTTTTGATAAACGACATCATTAACTAACTTTTCTTGTGTTTGTCGTTTCTGTTGGATATTTTTTTGTTGGTGTTTGACTTGTTGGACTTGCTGTTGGGTTGTCTGTTGTTGTTGAGACTGCTTTTGTTCGTAAACAAAGGCCAGACCCGCAAAAATTATGCTTAACCCTAACACTAGTTTCAGTAGCCCTTTCGTAACTTTTTGTTTGTCCATGGCTTACTCCTTCGTGGCTTTAATGACATTAACTAAACGATCCGGATTATTGGCACCTGCATACCGGGCTACTTCCTGACCGGCTTTTAAATGAATGGCAGTGGGCACTTCAATCACATTATATTTTTGATATAAGTTTGAATCTTTGGTATCCACCATCACGTAGTGATCAGCTTGGCCTGCTTGCACGGCTTGATTCACCTGCCGGACCACTTGCTGACAATCCGGGCAACCCGTTTTATGAAAAATTAACACGACGTCATCCTGTGTTTTCTGTTGTTGCTGTAAGATTTGTTGGGGCTGCTTGGTATCATGGTACGTATAATTACGCCAGGTCCAATAACCACCAACGGCAATCGCAATACTCACTAACAAAGCGAGGATGGTAGTTGCATATTGTTTAACTTTCATGTTTAATCCCTACTTTTTATCTTTATCTTGATCAGTTGAAAATGGTCCGGCGGGTACGGTTTGCCCCTTTTCCGGAACTGCTTTACGGGGGATTTTTGATAGATAATCGCCACCACTTACGAGCCCATCTGATTGGGGTGCGAAAGCAGGTTTTTTCTTATTAACCCCAAAGTGCACATGCACACCCGTTGCGAGACCGGTTTGGCCTTGGTGTGAGATATGTTGCCCTTTATGAACGGTATCACCTTTATTCACAACAATTGATTCTTGTGAAGGGGCATGCCCGTAATAGGTATAACTACCATCTTTATTTTTGATAATGACATTGTTACCACCCGTTGCATCAAAGGCTTTAGCATAGACTTTGCCGTCGGCAACAGCATAAACATTGCTGGCATCACCACTTTCCTTGGCGCCCACCGTTTGAAAGTCCACGCCGTAATGCGGACTACCACCGGCACCTTGGTAGTTGGGATAACCACCGGTAATATTGTACTGGCCTTTAATGGGTAACCCAGAACTCGTTCCAGTTGCTGGTGGACAATTATTGGGGTTCAATGTGGCACCACCTTGGGCCGTGTTGGCATCACCGCCGGTGAGGTCGGTTAAACTACCAGAAAAGTCTAACTTAAACACCTGCTTAACCTTTTGCGCTGTCGCTAAGGTTTGTGTTGACTTACGCTGCGGATCCGATGCGGACACGCCTTCAAAATGCACATCCCATGCTTCTAACGAATGCGTTAAGTCGGCATTATGCATATGCGTTAAGGTGGCTGCATGACTTGACTTTAATTCTTTAATTGCTAAATTAACTTGGCTATCAACATTGTCTTGCGTATTTTTATATCGATTACCATTCACACCACCAGCACCCCATTGCCAAATCCCTTTCACTTGTCCACTAGGATTTTCAGCTTTGGGATTAAATTGACTTTCACGTAAACCAATTGCTAATGCTGCGGCAATGTTATCGCCGCTCATATGTAACTCATTTTTAAATTTATCAGCTGCTGCTTGCATGGCTTTGTGGGTTTTGGAATGACTATCTTTCCAATCACCACCAATCCCGGCACCAGCAGAAGTATCGTTATTACTGGGGTAACAAACTTGACTATCATCACTACCGCCACCGGCTAACAAATTAATCACTACCAGAAAAAAAGAATAATAAACCAATTAACACAAGCAGTATTGGCACTAATATTTTAACCCAAAACCAAACTGTAATGGCTTTTTTCATGGCCTAACCCCCTATCGCTTGTAACAGCAACACGATGGCAAGCACTAAGAAAATCACGACAGTGATTAAGACTAAACGTAACGTGCGTTTCATCACAGCTGGGTCATTTTTTGGCCATTCACCGGTTGCCTTGTAGCGTTGATAATCTCGTTCAGCATCCGCTCGAATGGTACTGGGTTTATAACGATTCAAACGGTTTTTATTGTGCTCTTTTTGACTCATTTATATACCTCCACCATACATCCGTAATTGGTCATCGGTTGGCCGATAGGCTGTAATAAAAATCGACTGGAAGCCTCGCAGAATTAATAAGAATTGCCCCACTTGTAGCATCGGTAACGTATCTAATTGATCTGACGTGGCATCTGAACGACTCGTCACACTGGCATATCGATTTTTGTCATCTTCTGGCAGCCGGCCAATATGATGATTTTGGAAACGATTGAAAAAGTCGGTCATGGCACGGGCTTCTTCCGAATCTTGTTGTTGCCCAGTCGGTAATACATTCTTTAAACCGGGGAAAATCATAAACAGCCCAAAGTAATTCTTACGTTGTTGTTGCATCATCTTATCAGCAAATGAAATCCCTAACGGGTTCGTATAGTTAATCACGTCATCCGCCTCATCCTGGATCCACCAGAAGTATTTCGGCGCTGCGGTCCCATCAGCAACGGTTTGTTTCGTAAATTCACCACGTTGTTCTCTTGCTAATTGTTGGTACCCATTCATGACCACATAGGCATTCATCAATGACATAATACTAAAGTATTGCGCAGCGTAAACTTTCGGTTCCCATTCTGCCATACCTGACGTATCAAACATAATCAATTGTTCGTCTGACAAATCAGGCACATCCGTATGACCATTCACTTTTGAGCCATATTGATTCAAAAGATTATTTAATACCATGACAATATTATCTAAACGATCCCGGTTATTGCCGGTAAAATCTCGCGCATTTAGTTGGCGAGCTTGTAGATAGCTAATAAATGTTTCCAAAGTTGGATAAGCGTTAGCATCTAACCCAATAATTCGTAATTCTTCGGGGTGATCTTCAGGTGAATATGACCACATCTCTTGATCTTCAATATAAAAGCGCCGTAATTCATCCATAAACAAATTTAACTCACCCACACCGGCTTCTGGATTTAAGGTAGCATAATACGTTTTAACTTTTTCCAGATGTTGTAAAAAGGAATTAATCACATCAATTTGACCATGTTCATCTAACACTGTACCAAAGACATGCAAGATATTAACCCGGTTTTGGGAACCGTCCATCGTTAAAATTAAGCCCCCCAATTGTTGAATGTGAGGAAAGTACCGGCGAGTACGATCGAATAACCAAATCGTGTCGCCACGAGCAAATAACGGATCCAATTGTTGATGCATCCAGGTTGATTTACCTGAACCAGAATCACCAATAATTAAGTTATAGGCCGTGGTACGATGTTTACCATCCGAATGACTCGGATCAAAAGTGACCTCACCCCCTTGAAAAGTTGTGGCTAAATTGGCACCCCGTGGATCAGCCAAAAAGGTTTGGTTAAAGGCATACGTGCCGGCCAATGAATAAGATTTCATAGGGAAGCCCTTATCTTTAAGCGCAATATCTTGTACTTTCATCGCTGGCATAAAGAATTGGCGCATATGATTGGCCATTTCGCCAGCATAGACCATTGATTTATAATTACTCAAACGTTGTCGAAAATCATCTAGTTTCATACGCAGTTTTTCAATCGTTCGTTCCGTAAATAATACGCGCACGTACAAGCGTTTATAGATTTCTTGCCCATTCAAGGCATCATTCAAATCGGCCATATTTTGTTGGTACTCATTGCCGGCCAACAACTTGCGTTGATCGTTTTGCCACTTATCCCCTAAAATCGCATTATTGGCATTCGCCGCATCTTGTAAGGCTTTTTCCACTTTGGCCCGTGATTCAGTTCCAACCTTCAAAATCGTAATCGTATTTTCCGTATCTAACAAATTGCGGAACCACATTTGTTGTTGCGTTTCTTTGGGATAATCATAAATCGTGACAATCGTGCCAACGCCATTTCCGAAATGAATATAGTCAGAATGATAAATGGTGGGACTAGGATTTTGGACCTGCCAGATTAAATCTAAATCATAACCTTGATTACGTAGTTTTGCCGCCACACTTTTTTTCATATTTGCGCCTCCTTTAATTTATTGCGTTTTATTGATTTAATTGTTGCGTCGGATCTTGTAAAATCTGCAGCATCGTTTGTTTTTGCTTTAATGACATCGGTTGGGCTGTAATCGCCCGGCCACCAGAACTGATAAAGATTTCTCTAGCGGTCCGAGTTTCTGCTGCCGATTCACCATAAATAAAAGCCGTATAACTTTGATGTTTTACGTTTTCGGCAACGTGGCGCAAGCTGGCCATTTGATCCGTGACTAATTGATGTCGCAGTTGTAATTGCCGATAACGGCGTTCATCTGTGGTTTGCGCCATTTCTTGATCAATGGCTTGCCGATTAGCCAACCAAGCCCGTTGTTGAATGGTGGTTTCAGCGGCCATCCGGGTGATGATAATATCAAAATCACTGGTAAACGTATTGAGTAACAAATGGTAATCACGGATGATATTTGAGGCACCTTCGGAACCCACACCATATACGAAATCTAAGTCTTTGCCATAAATCGTCAACATATCCATATAACCGTCATCTTGTTTATCATTACCGGCTAACACCAATAAATGATCCTCACCTTCAAAGCGTTTAAACGGTAATGAATCCAACAAGTCAACTTTTGGTCGTCGTAATTCAGCCACTTGTTTCAACGACAGATTGTGCTTTTTTTGTTTTTTAAACCCCATTTAATCCTCCTTTTCCAATGGCATGCATTTCATTGAGCCGTGCAGACCTTGTGAACTGACCGTTTTAGGACCGCGTACAAAGACTTCATCAATCACTAAACTATTCGGATTGCTGGGTGCCGGTAAGATGGCATAAATCGCTGTGACCACCATGACCACCAGGAAGAAACCTTTTGAAAATGTCAATTGATATGAAAACGCTTTGGATAGCATGATATAAGTAAACATGAAAAAGCCCCCTAATACCGCTAGTCGTTCAAAATTTAAAAATAAAAGTCGTGGTTGTTTTTGCCAGATATTGTTACCTGGTGAAAATTCACGATAGTTATAACCTTGCATAAAAATGCCACCTTTCAATAATCTATTTCTTTGATTAACTACCTTATCGTAACGAATTTTATAAGCCTTAGGGAAAAGTGAACCATTTCATACAACTTTTTTGGATTATAGTTATTAAACATTTTTGTGCGTATACGATTAAGCATCATATTGCGTATGCTTCACCACATACGCTTACGTATACTCATGAGTATGTTTAAACATATACTTATGCGTATGATGTTAAGTATGTTTAAAGATATACGTATCGTATACGCTTAACAAAAGCCTGGTGTTATACTGCTTATATCGACACATTATTTCTTTGATTAACTAACCAAACTTTCATTTTGACAACTAAACAAGTGAGAAAATAATGATGCAAATTATGACATTTACTGGATCTAAGGGTGGCGTCGGTAAAACCACGCTGGTCTTTAATTACACTGCCTGGTTAGCACAAAACAATTATCATGTGCTATTAATCGATGGTGACTTTCAAGCGAATTTAAGTGCCACATATGATTTAATTACCAACGAAAATACACTATTAGATGTGTTTATTGGCGGTGACCCTGTTATCCGACCAGTTACCCAAAATATTGATTTATTACCAGCTTCACCCAATTTGGATCGCGTTGAAGGCTTAATTCAAACAAAAATGTATCGTGAATATTTATTGATGCAATGGATGCGTCAACATACAACGCAAATTAAAGCTTATGATTTTATCTTGATTGATACCCACCCAGAATTTGGTTTACTCACAAAAAATATGATTGCAGTCAGTGACGCCGTCATCGTGCCATTGGAACCTAGTGAGTATGGATTTAAACAACTCAAAACGCAATTTGAACTCCGTATGGCTGAATATCGACAAGACAGTATCGACCCTCGGACGGGCGTCAGTGATATTGATGCGAAGGTTTATTTTATCGGTAACAAAATTCAACACAATACCATTGAAAGTCGCCAGTTTCGTGAAGCATTAGCAACGATGCCAAATGTTATTGCCCAAATTGACGCCCGTGAAATCATGCGTAAATCAACGGCCCAAAAACAAGCCGTCGTTGAGATGTCTGCCAGTACATTAAGACAGTATCCCGGCTTTAAAGCGCAGTTAATAACCCAATTCACGAATATGACGCAAACTTTGCAAGATAGTCAACATAATTAGGAGTATATTTATGTCATTTAATTCAAAACAAACCACTAGTGACCAACAGATGAAAGAGGCCTTTGCCCAAAACCCCGTTCGCCAACACAACGTTGCTGATTTAGTAGCCGGTCTTAATATCAATACCAAACCCACGAGTGAACGCAAGCAATCAGTATCCATTACAATGACCCCCACGATGAAACAGGAATTAACAGCTCTTGCGAAGCAAAACGGTTATGCGGGCTTATCAAGTTTTGCCGTTGAAATTTTTCAAGCCATCTTAGAGCAACAATCAAAAGATTAATTAAGTGCATAATAAAAGGCGTTCAACACGAAATTCATGTTGGACGCCTTTTTTCATATGGACAAGTATACGTAATCGTATAACATTGCGTATACTTGTAATTATACTTAGCGTATACGTTTAAGTATATTGTATCATTAACGAATCAAATCATTGACATTTTCTTTAACATCGGGATCTTTCTGTGCTTGTTCGGGACTATTAAAGTACCAATTAAAAGCTAAGTCAGGATCATAGGTCATATTTTCGTTGAACTTACTGTTGTCAAAAAGTGCCGTATGAATCTGACCTAGTATACCGTCACCTTTCACTTTATCGATCAAGCGTTTATCGTTAAATAATTGATTAGTACCTAATTTAGTTTTTTCATTATAGTTACCTTCTGGTAGATGATTTTTGGCCTTACCATTTTTATAAATAAAATAATGTTTTATTTGTTTTGCCGACCAAGTCGTCCTATATAGCGTTGGATCATCTTTCCGTAAATGTATATAATGACCTGCCGGCGCTTTTTCAAATTGTTCATCAATTGCCAGTTTGCTAAAAGCTTCGTCTGATAAGGGTTGATTATGTTTATAGATGCCATATGAGACACCACCTGTCACAACTACGAGTGTTGCAAGAATACCAATAAGCCATTTGATTTTGTTACTCATCATCTACCTCCATTATCTTTTGGGACTGAACGTTGTGGATTAGCTTTCTTCGGATAGGCTTGACGCAAATCATTTTGGACTTCTTTTTCAAGTTTACTATACACAGTATTTGATGATTGCTGGGTAGCTGACGTCTGTCTAGTTGGTTGACCACTCGTTTGGCGACTCGTGCTATTTTGTGTTGTCTGACCAGCATTATTGGCACGTTGATTAGGTACTGGTTGACTAGTTATCGATTGATTAGTTGGTCGTGTTGGTCCCGTCGTTGGTCGCGATCCTGAACTCACTGACTGTCCTGGCATTGCCGCTTGAGATGTGTTTGTTGGTATTGTTCCACTTGATGTGCCACCCGTTACGCTTGTTGGTGGTTGTTGGCTACCACTACTTTGACTAACACTACTTGCTGGCGTTGGTCTAGGTGGTGTCACGGCTGGCTTGGCTGCATTTTGCGGGCTACCACTAGGGTTTGTGTTACTTTGTGATGCTGGTTGACTGCCACTGTTCATCGCATTATTAGGTACTTTAAGTCCCGGTTGGTTATTAGTGCCTGTGCCTGCACTCGTACCATTAGTTGTACTAGTTGTTTGACCGGTCGTTTGACTTGACTGACTCGTGGTTGCTGATTGACTGGTACCGCTACTACTATTACTTAATGAGTTACTTGGTTGCGTACCCGGATTATGCGCTTGGGCGGGTGTACGTAAACCATTAGGACTAGCCGTTTGACTAGCCTTTCGAGCATCTGTCCCCGGCGCTTGTTGTCCGTTATTCTCACCTTTGTTCATAGTCTCATGAGCACCACCACCAGTTGCTTGTGATTGATTGGCAGCTGCATTAACGGGCAAGCCAGTTGCGCTGTTTTCTGAACGCGTCGTCGCACTATTTTTTTGCTTTCCTGAACTTGTGACATCACTACCGGATTTTGCATTGGCACCTGCTTGTACTGCTTGTTGCGTCGCTTGATTATTCTTACCTGCTTGGGCAATCTTGGCTTTCATCGACTGGGCACTACCCACCGCTTTTTTACCACCTTTTGCGGCACCACGCGTCACACCACCAACCATATGTGCTGCTGCACCCGTGACGCCCTTAGTGGCTCGACCCACGGTTGCCCCTGTGGCTGCTGCCCCAATTAAACCACTAGCAGTATTACCATGACCGGTTGACATACCGGTCCAGTCATCAATCAAAGCAAAACCAGAAAGTAACCCTTTACCAGCAGCCAACAGCAAGGCCACACTGATAATCGTATAAGGTCCCCACGAAAGTGCTTGCTTATTAATCGCCGTCATACCCCATTGTACAAATGCAAAGAACAGAATAAGGTTCAACGGCAACAACGCCATACCAAGTATGCTACCTTCCATCACATGTAATATCTGCATTGCTTTTTTACCTTCCATATCACGAAAGGCTAAAGCCAGTAAAGTTAATGAATAGTAAGCCAGTCTGAAGAATCGGACAATTAATTCAATAATCGCCAAAAATCCAATAATCGCAAAGACAATTTCGGCAGCGATAATGCCAATCCAATTCACCTTTACCCGTGGGTAAACTTCTTCAGTTCCTTTTAACCACCCGCCTTTATCAACTTTTTCAGGAGTACTTTCCCCTTGTTTCTTTGTAAAAACGTCCTGTGATTGTTTATTTTTAATAGCATTTTTAGCTTTATCATCAATAGTATCCGTAAAAATTGACGACTTAACGATGGCATTCGAGGATGTTTTTTTAATCGGACTATAATCGTGAATATTACCCTCTTTGACTTTAAAGTCCGCTTGCGCCACCTTTTTAAGATCAACCGAATTGTTTTGCCAAATATCAGTTAGAATACTGTGGCCGCCTTTTTGTGCCAACGAGGTATTCGTTCCTAACATGGCCTGATTCATGCTTTTTGCAACCTTAGTTCCTCCTGAAATCAGCATGGGCACCAGGGCAATGATAATAATAGCCGTGACAATACCCGATGGCCATTCTTTACCCCGTCGACCTGACGTTAAATTAAATTGGATTAATTGAATCGCCATCATGACTGCTAAAATAATAATCCCAATCATGAAAAATGTGCCAATATACTGGGTTAAGCTATACCCTGAAATATCTTGACCCGTGCCATCGGATTTAGTAAAAATCGTACTAAACTGGGCTAATTTCCAAGCAGCATTCCATGCTGTTAGAACCGCATTGGCCAAGTCATAACATAAATCGGCAATTCCTTGGCACATCATCTGTAAGACCGACAAAAACATCCGGGATTTTGGCTGTAAATAGTCGGCCCATGACTCATAAAACGCATTGGTGGGCCCATTTACTGGCAGTGGTACCAATCCTATCATGTGCATTTCCTCGCTTTCTTAATTTTCTACTCCTTGTGGATCACGTAATTCCGCAATGTTCATCATCAAATTAAAACAACGGTCATCATCAGCTAGAAAATCGCGTATTGCTACTTGCTTGTTTAAGTCTGGATGTAGTTTAAAAAATTGGTGATTCACGGCATCCGCTTGCACAGCTGATTTTGCTGAATCCGCCATTATTGCTGGTGTATCTAAAGCGTCAGCAATGGCATCTTCCACTTGTTGCAACAAATGTTTGTTTACCGTGTCTACAACGGAAATAAGACGCTCATTAGCATGTTGTGCAAATTCACGTTGCCAGATCGTAAAATCGTCAACTTCTTCGTCATCGGATTCACTAGTAACTGATGTTTGATTTTCATGACTGTCAGTCGTGTCCTGGTTTCCATCTGTCTTATTATTTTCACTAATATTACCAATCTCGTCATCATCATTTACACTAGCTAATGTTTGGTTTTGCTCTGCTACCTGATCAGCATCCGTTGTAATCTTTTCTGGATTAACTTGCGCAGCTAATTGTTGATAGTAGCCACTGTAATCTTGGAAGATATCTTGATAACTTAAATGCTTAGTATTGTTCTTAATCCGCAAGTCAGTGGTGTAGTAATCCAAACGATAAGTTTGACCAATGAGGTCACGCGCATTGGGCATCAACGTTTTCCCGGTATCAAAGATTGGCAGTGGTCGAATACGGCGCCATTTTTTATCGTTACGTTTGGCCGTACGCATAATCACCATTTCTCCATCGTTCAACTCCTCTAATTCTTTGGCTGATAACAACGGCATCTTATCAATAGAAACCTGACGATTACCCTTGTCCTGTTGTTGTTCACCCATCTGTGAGTTCACAATTTCCTTTTGCACCTCAATCTCACCTAGACGATCCGAAACGGCTTGGTTGGTATCCCGGTCTTTGGTTTGAATGTGGAATTGCGTCAACATATTGTTCATGATTTCTTTAGCTTCTGACTCTGAATAATGTTTAGCGACTTGCACATCATCTTGCACATACATATCAACAATATGACCGTAGGTTAAGCCACGGGTTAAGAAATTATCAAATCCCGGAATGCGGGGGAACATAGAAAACTCATTTAACTTATAGATAATCTGCCGGTCCATTTTTCTTCTTGTAATCTCCGAGGCAATTTGTGTATTCACGGAAAAGACTTGCCCTAAGAACAAGGATGCAATTGCAGCATAGTTATCATTACTTTGGGGTGTGACGATAAACAAGGCTTTAGGCTTTTCTGAATAGCGCAAGCTAAAAGTTGCCGCCTCATCATTGATCAACTGTTGTTGCAACGGATAACTCACCACCTGTTTAACCGGGCGTTGACTCTGTGGATCCACTTTAATTTGGTGATTCAACTGACGTTTAATCCGTTTTTCACCACTAATTTGCAGCCATGATTTTTGTAGATGCTTGGGATTACCTTTATCTGCAAAATGAATTTTGATTAACCAATCATCCGGAAAGACGTTCTGGAACGGATATTGGATAACCCCGGCACGACTGACTTTTACAGCATCTTGTTCTAGGTAGTGACCTTGCGCTTGATCATCTTGTCGTTTATAAAGTTCGACCATGGCAGTTGCCCCAGCGTAATCTGTTGGTACATTAACTTTTAACATACGAGGGAAACCATAATCAGATATTTGGATGGTTGAACGTGACGTTAAACGTGCCACGGTTTCTGACGCAAACAAACTTGATCGACTTTGTAAGGTAAACATGACGGATGATTTCGTATCACCCGTTGCACCTAAGTAAGAACCAGCTTTTAGGATGGCTTCGTTAATAATCGGTGGCATTGGGTCTAGTTTGCGTAGCATATTAAAGTATTGCGTTAAACCGTCCAAATTTTTATCCTTGGAATCATTAAATTGATTAACTGAATTAATAAATTGTGGCACGCCGGCTGGCGTGGCTAACGTTTGATCATCCTGTTCCATCGCTAACCATAAGAGAATCAAAATAATCGCTAGTTGCGTATCTTCAGCGGTTTTATCCCAAATATCATTCCCACCTTCAGACGAACTCGATGACCCAATAATTTGGACAATCACCATGGCTTCATCACGTGCCTTATCTAATTCACCGGCCATTGCGTAATTTAAAGCAACTTGGAACGGGTTCCATGACTCGGACCAATCTGTATCAGCAATGTTGAGTAATTGCACTTCGTAACCAGCTTTTTGAAGTGGTACAAATGACATCTTGGCATCTTCATTTTTCGCATCAGTATCAATAATATTGGGTTGGATTTCGGCCCGTCGCATAATATCAATAAAGATATAGCCTCGTCGTTGATCCTTACCAGAACGGGTGGCCCCGGTAGTAATGGCATGCGTGGGTTTAGGATCAATCCAGTAGAACCCTTGAAAACCACCTTCAACGGTCAGTTGCGCATCAAAATGCTTGCTTAACAGCGGTAGTTGCATTAATCGTGGGCGCACTTGCTGGTACCATTTGGGAAAGCTTTCGCGATTTAAGCCCAGTGGGGCTTTGACCACTTGTTTTAGCCAAAGGAACGGATGCAATTTGAAAAAAGCAAACGCATATCCCGAAATATGACTAATTGGTTGACCCGCTGGTCCCTTGTAAAACTTGTTCCGATCGGGAATTAACACATAAGTGCGTTCAATTTCATTTAGTGTCGCCCAGCGGTTTTGATTAGTTGTGCGATCACCAAATTTTTGGACCCAGTCATACCAATTTTTAACCCCTAACCGGCAGAAAATCGCAAACATGACCAACATAATTGCCCAAATGATGTAAGACTGCTCATGTAAAACGCCGCCTGATAAGGAAAACATCACATATTGCTGTAAATAATCCCAACTGAAAGTGGGTTTAAAGTAAACATTGAATAGATTTAAGGCCATATTACCGAGACCTGATCGAATGATATACCATAGTGCTCCGGCTAGTGTACCCACGAGTAATGCCACCACGATTCCGACTACACAGTAACCGACGAATATAACTAATTGGAACCAGAATTGCCCGCGCAAGCGAATTTGGCTCTGCTTTTCATATGACCGGGCTTGCTCATAACGATTCCCAAACCATTCTCTACTCATGCACCAACCTCCTCTTGTTTAATGAGTAATTCTGCTTGTGTAACGACGGCTTGCCAGCTACCACGTGGATGCGTCGCATCCGGTGGATTCCCCCAGGCGCGAAAGACAAAAGAATGCCCATTCACTTGACCGGTCCGTCGTTCATGTAAGATCGCCGTTGCCATTTGTGATTCGACAAATTCCATGATGGCATCATCTAATGGTCGTACACCTAGACTTTTGCGATATCCTTTATCTACTAAGAAATCAATCAATGGATGCGTTTCAACCACCTGATCATTCACAAATTCTTGCCCACTGGCAAAACTTGGAATTAATTGACTGACGTCTTGTGGCCGATAAACCAACTGATAACCTTGTCGTTGCGCTTGGCGATTAAGTTTGGTTAATTTCAAATCAATGATCCGTTTCACATCCGACACTTCTAACGGCTCAAAAATAATGGTCGCCCCAATACGACTGATAAATTCTTGCCGTAAATCAGCCCCTAACAAGGCATTTTCAAAGTTTTTACTGAAGGTCACTTGATGTTGTGGATCATGACGATAACTCTCACTTTTAGCGGCTCGTTCGATAATTAATTGATGACCAATATTGGTGGTCATGACAACAATTAAATCTTTAAAGTTAATCGTTTGGCCGCGTTCATTGGTTAAGCGCCCATCATCAAGGATTTGGAGCAATAAATCTAAGACCATCGGGTCCGCTTTTTCAATCTCATCCAGTAACAAAACTGAATAGGGATTAAATTTAACGGCTTCGGCAGCCCTTTCCGCAAACCGCGCCATTGATTGCTTGGCAAATTTAAATTCAGACATATCAAAACGAATTAATTGCCGTTCGTCCCCAAAGTAATGCACCGCTAAGGCTTTAGCCGTTTCCGTTTTACCGACACCGGGTGTACCGGCCAGCAGAAATGATAAGGGCTTACTCATATCACCTAAACCAGCAGCACGGACACGAATACTCGTAACAATTTTTTTCAACGCGGCATTTTGACCAATCACTTGTCCCTGCATCCGTTCGTATAATTGAAATAAGCGGTCATCATCTTGTTCCGTTAAAACTGACATCGGCACCCGGTAACGTTCATTGATGATATTGGCCACATCTTGGGTTATTAAGACCGAACGGTCATTCATTTTTGCCTCAACTAAAGCGTTATCTAATAAGGTAATGGCCTTTTCCGGAAAGAAATGCGTGGTAATGTAGCGATCAGAAAACTGAATGATCGTCTCAATCACCGCATCCGGTACGGTTAGATGCTCTGGATTAGCCGCAATAATACGTTGTAAAGTGGTCCGGGTTTGTGCTGGTGTAAATTCATCCAGCATAACTTTATCAAATCGGCGTTCCATGGCATTATCCGCTTCAATATATTGTTTAAATTCATGATTAGTGGTTGCCCCAATGACTTGGATCTCACCACGACCGATGGCAGGCTTTAAAATATTCGCTGCATCCATACCAGACGTTCCTTCAGCACCCGTTCCAATGAGTTCATGCATCTCATCAATAAATAACAAGATTTGCGGATTGGCTTTGACTTCCGCCACCAAATGATGCAAATTGGCCGCAAAATTATTGCCTGTCGTATTTGACATTAAACTGGCTAACTCTAATGAGTGCACCTCGCGATTAACTAATGTGCCATGTAAACTCGCATCATTGGTTAAAATCCGTTTGACCAGTTCTTCAACTAGCGCCGTTTTACCAACCCCGGCTTCACCTAAGACAGCCGCACTATTTTTCTTATGTTGATTTAAAATTCGGACCAAACGCCCTAGTTCAACATCACGACCAAAGGCCCCATACTCGGTTGGGTCTGCCGCAATTAATTGGTTTAAATTCGTGGTAAAGACATCTAAATAACTGGTTGTCATGCGTCATCATCTCCTCCCAAGGGTAAATCATCATCTTGACCCGCAACGCGGGTTTGTTCTGACAGTGAAACAGTTTTAGTTGGTTGTTGTTGTTGATTTTGTTGTAACTGGGCTAATTCTTCAGCCGTAAAAAGTTGTTCAATCCCTTGTCCTTGTTGACGGGCTTTAATATTAGCTAAGCGTTGTTGCGCTTCTTGATCCAGTTCGGTTTGAATGTCTTGCATCAATGAGTCATCTTGTCGAATCGCATCTAAGCGTTTTTCCAGCGCTGCACTAGCTTTCTGTGTATCCATAAAATGCTCTCCTTGTAATTCCATGTTCTGCGTTGCTGTTAAAGTCGGGACTAAATCCGCTGGAATGACTTCTGCATCAACAGGGAAAACATTAACTAATGTCATTTGTTGATCAGCAGGCTGCATCGTAAATTCATATGTTTCATTTAAAACGGGATCACCCGCTGGAAATAACACATGATAGTGTTCAGCCGTGACGGGTAATTCTAATAATCCGTCCGCTGCTTGTTCAGTATCCACGCTTAACATATATAGTCCGTTGCCTTGGGCAATTTGGACTAACTTACCTTGTATTGTGGTCATCTTGCTTGTCCTCGTGTTTTCGTTTCATTGGCTTGATCTTGGGTAACCTGGTTTGTGGCCATTTGCACAGCGGTTGGCTGGATGTTAGGCACCGCCCGCCGGGCATTCGTTATTTGTTGGCCATTTGTGAGGCGATCTGATAAATAATTTGTGATTGACGTACTCGCTCTGGTCACATCGGTCATTAGATTAGGTGATTTCTCTTTTAGGTCGGAAAATTCCTTTAAGTGATTAGTCCAATCACTCATATATTTTTCACTAATATCACCAGGTTCCACGCCGACATTTTTTAAGACCACATAACTGGTCATTTCAGCTTGCAACTCTTGCACCCCGTTAGGGATATTGTCATCACTTTGTTGATGTAACGCCGTGTGACCCATTTCATGCGCTAATGTGGCAATCCGATCCGTCACGGGTAAATCTGGGCGTAAAATAATCGTTGGTTCATCCGGTTTTTGCCGATTAATGGCCGTGGCCCCTTTGGCCACCCCGTTACTGGTCATCGGCTTATGATCCGCTAAGAATTTAATTGCCCCTTGGTCTTGGTCAACCACGCGGGCATGTTGTTCATCTTGGGCATATTT
The DNA here is from genome assembly GCF_058506735.1 of Weissella sp. ESL1139. Lineage (NCBI taxonomy): Bacteria > Bacillati > Bacillota > Bacilli > Lactobacillales > Lactobacillaceae > Weissella > Weissella sp. ESL1139. The sequence continues at coordinate 729,829 of NZ_CP196375.1, read as the reverse complement.
TTTAAGCGTTTGATAAACGGTTTCCAAATGTTCCGGTGATTGATCAGTGGCTAAATTAACCGGCCGGTTGGGTAACAACTTCGGTAAGTCATCCAGCTTCGCATTCGTTTGCTTGACGTCAAACACCGTTTCAATTGGATAATGCTTGACTGTACGCGTTTCTAACTCACCAGCTTTGGCTTGTTGGCGCTGTTCAGCGGTGGCATCACGCCAGTACACACGATCACCTTCGGGAGTCACAATACTTTGCAAATTCTTAGGAGCGCCATAAATCTTCAGTCCTTTTTCGCCCTTATTAACTTGAATGCCCCGTTCAGCAAATTGTTTATACCCCATGACGATGGTGGCATCTTGCCGTTGCCCATAAATTAGCAATGTATTCCGGGGTGAATAGTTTTGGCCCTGGGCCACAAAATCCAAATAGTTTTGCACTTCTTTGGGATCATTTTGATAATTTTGTACACGCGTCAAAGCATCTTTAATAATTTGTTCATTCCGTTCACGACTTTTGCCCTTACGGTCATCACGCCGTTGTGCACGCGTCTTGCGTTGTGGTTGCGCAATTTGCTTGTCATCAGTCGCTGGTGCCGTTGCTTTAGCAGCTGGCTTAGCCTGTTGCGTAAACGTTTCTAACGCCTCTAATTGTTGTTGATTTTCAGCCATTGTGAGTGTTTTAATCCCAGCATCATGGGCTTTTAATTGATCGTTCCAATCTTTACCTTGCGTCGGGATTTGCCGACTGTTAGTCATACCTTCAAACTGCAATACATTAAACGGTGCAGCCGCTTTAAACCCGGCTAAATCATTATCTGTTGCTAAAACGAGTTGCTTAGGTAAATGTCCATTTAATTGATTCATCCGATCTAATTGGGATAACACCTTTTGGTGATCCGTCCCCGATAGTGATAAAAAAGTCGTATTTTTATTTTGGGGTTCTGTAAAATGCAGCTGTGCATATGAGAGCGCATCAATCGGTGATTCAAAAACAATCAACTGATCAGCTCCATTCCCGGTGCGAAAATTATACCCGTAACGGGTATCGGATCCAGCGGCGACTTTCTTTTGCGTCCCCCGTTTCCCATATTTTTCAAAGTTAATTTCCGTTCCTTGCTGATCTAGCCCAACGACTTGGTCGTTTTCATCATGCCATGGAAATAAAATAGCTGGTTTTTGCCATTCTTTTGTCTGGCGGTCCTGTCTTGGCTTGCCTTGTTTGATAAAATCAGCGTTTGCCAGACGTTGCACAAACGTGGCATCAAAGCCTCGTTCATTTACCAAATAATTTTCTGAATTATTCGTCGTTTGCGCAGTACGCCATCTTTGCCAATTAAATTGATAATTGTCTGTTGTTGCGGGTGTTTCGTACTTCGTTTTATCGGCTGCATCTTGCCCATTGTAATAGCGCCCATATTCTGACCAACGGACCCACGCTTCTTTCGGAGTGACCTCCTCATAAGCGGCAATAAAGTCACCTAAATCGCCTGATAATTGCTTTGAGTTCCAAAAAAAGACGTTTTTATCAGTATTAATCACACAACTATCGTGATCAACCAGCCGCACACGATTGTGTTCGGTGGTGTAATCAATCCCTTTATAATCTAAATACCCTTGAATGGGTAACGCCTTCATGGCGGCACGATTAATGGTCATCTAATTCACCTCCATCCGCTGTTGTCGACGTTGTGGTGTCAGTCGGTGTAGCTTGGGCAATAAACTGCTCAATCGTTCCTAAATCATCAGTGTGTAAATTATCTTGTAACTTTTTAACTAATTCTAGTTGAACTTGTTGCTTTAATTCGCCCACTTCGCCTTTTAAGGCCTTAACTTTAGCCTCGGCATTGGCTAATTCGGTTTGTTTCTTGTCTAAACGCATTGCTAATTTCTTTGATACCATGTGTGATCTCCCTTAAAAAATTATTTTAATTTCTTGATTCTAGGGTTATCGTAACGAATTTTATAAGCCTTAGGGAAAAGTGAACCATTTCATACAAAGAAGATTTAAAAATATTTTATTAAAAGTATAAAAAACACTCCACAAGGATTTGCGTATTTTCATCCTCATGGAGCGTATTCATAATTTTATTTTTAACTACCTATTATTTTTATTACTTGGTGATAATAATCGTCAGAATAAGCGATTATACACGATAATATCCACCTTGTATCACTATCAGTTATTTTTATTCCCAGTAGTTGCTGAAAATCATACATAATTTGTGGAATTGATTTCGGTCCGTTCTGTTTATTAATATAATCTAAAATCTTTTTTTTATTATCTCGACTACCAGTCAGCGTTAATGCTGTCTGCCCTAAATCATATATCTCTTCTGATTCAGTTATTGAAGGATTGTCATCACTGAGTTTAGCTGATGTAACATTACAGGCATTCTTATTGTCACCATCCTTCAAATAAACAAGCTTGCCTTTTGGTGATAAATTATCATAAATGTCATCATCTTTAAATAACATAACTTTACTCCACTGTCTAATATTTTATATTACAATAGTACTTTTTCAATAGCCCATCCTATTGTAGAAGCTGCACTATGGGGAACACCTGCGCTAATTAAAGCTTGAACTACTGCTCCTCTAAAACCACTACTTACACTTTCTAATGTATCAGCAATTAAATCAGCATGCTTTGATAAATATTTTGCAGTATCTTTATTCAAATACTCTGTAACTACACTTAGAGCTTTACCACCATAACGCAATGCATAAACTAATGCTGTCTTTTTAATGCCATAAGTTGACACTACTGGCTGTCCTGCCTTATTCAAATCATCTAGATAGACTTGTTGTCTACGCGTTGATAAATTATTATAAATTTCATCATTTTTAGAAAATGTAGTCGAATACTCTTTAAATTCAGTATTCACTTGAGTTGATTTTGAATCAGAATCTGCGTTAATTGTCATAACTGGCGACGAAAATATTCCTAACCCTAATCCAATAATTGATAAAACACTAATATATCTAATTTTCTTTGTAAGATTACTCATCCAAATACCTCCAATTAAATTTCATTATCGATTTTGAATTCCAGCGTATCAAAATATTTAAGTTAGTTCAAATTTTTTGAATTAATACCCCAGACCCCGCAAGCGGGGGTCAAAGCAGGCTTACGCCTGCCACCACCTGATGTCACTGGGCCTGCCTTATGTGCCCATCATTTATAGCATGACAGCAGTTAGTCCTAAGTCGCCAGCGACTAAGGACAACTAGGACCAAGCACAAGGGTAAATAGCACGGCTACGCCGCCCTTGTGCTTGGTCCCGCTATCTGCTAAAAATTTCCCGTCACAACGACAAACCCAGCAACAACAGGTGGTTGCTGGCAGAAAAAATTTTCGGCACGCCTAGTCAACATTAAAGGAGTTTTACTATGTCTCAAAATTTAACCGATTTTTCATTAACGTTTTTAGCCTGGCGTGGTTTTCGACCCACACCGCTACCTTTTGCAAATGATAATTTTGCTGATATTGATTTATCAACTGCAGAAATTGATAACTTAATAACCGCTTTACAATCAGCAAAAGCACATCATGAACAAGTAACCATTCGTTTAAGTAATGCCGACTATGAAAAAGATGTCGAAAGTTTAAAAACATTGCTTAAATACGCTGAACAAGGAGAATAACCATGACTAAAACTTATTATGATGATTTTACAAAACTACCCATTGCTAAAATGGCACAAGCTATGGCAGATATAACCTACGGTTATCAAGAAACCAAAGTCCCGAAAGAACACTACAAAAAAGCTTTAGGAACTGGTTATGAAGAAATGGTATCGGCAAACGTCAGTGTGAAACTGGTTGAAACGATTTACAACATGTTAATTGGCTTACAAAAAGAGAGCCCCCGGTTATTCTTTCAAGCCTTAGTTTTAATTGATACCGGCGTTAAACCCAGTACTATGTCAGCTAGTCAGTATCAAGCGTTATCCGTTGCCACTGATGAATTTGAGCAAGCAAAAAAGGCGCATATGTTAAATGAACAAACACATACAACCTTTAATGAAGTATTAGAAAACGGCACATTGTATCATTTTAAAAATGAAGGAGACGACTAATGAAAGTCCGTATTTTATTTGAAGAATATCGTCAAAAAGAAGTGACCCTTGAATTAACCCCTGAAATGAACATTGATGATTTAAGTCAACAAGCTATGCACATGTACGACAACGGCGAGATTATTCTAACCCCAGATGATACCCAATCGGTTCATCTACATGTTAAAAACGATTTTGAAAGGTAAGTGAAACCATGAAAAAAGAAATTTACGTTACGTTTGAAGAAACCCTAACCCGTACCGTTGCCCTAACGGTCGATAGTGAAAATGACCTTGACCAACAAGTAAGACAAGCCTATCAGAATGAACAAGTCGTATTATCTGCGAATGACTTAATGAATGCCCAATATCTCATCAGTACGCCAACCACTGACAATGGTTGGGTTGAAATCTAAATTACCGGGGCGCACTGCGCCCTTCCCTGCGTGCCCCAGTCCCCGCAAGCGGGGCTCCCTTGTCCCCCCCGAACCCCACCGGGGCCAAACGGTTTCGCTCGGCGCAACCGTCTTAGATTACTACACCTTTCTTTTTGCCATCCAAACCCTAATATAGGCAGTGATTGCTAAGGGCTAATGCCCTAAGCAACACTATGACCAATGACAAGGGTAAATAGCACAGCTTCGCTGCCCTTGTCATTGGCCAGTGCCTATATCACACTTCTCCTGTCAAAATGAAAGTTTGGTTAGTTAATCAAAGCCAATTGACCAACAGAAAAATTTTTAGGGAGGCAACTACATGATAAAGACAACCGTTACAACCCCAGCAAACACCTACCAATTATGCGTTCAGCAACACTGCAATCAAGTTTCGGTTGATATTGACGCCAACACTCCCAATTTAGCAGCAGCAACCTTTCGGTTAACGGTCAGTGATACCACTATCGCCCACTATTTTGTAAATTATTTAGGTAGTATCCTAGCGATGGCGTTTCAAGCCACCATGTCTGATGCCCATTTTCTATCAAATCTGCAGCGAATCATTAATCAAGAACTGCCTAATTGGCAACGTAGCTATTAAAACTGAACATCCACTATAAAAACTGAATCATGTTATATTAATCCTAGGAATGTGGCCGCCTAAAAAGATCGCTCTGGCAAAAAATGCTCCTTTAATGCATGACAACTTATCTCACAATAAGCTTGTTAACACCTGTGTGCCAGAACCCCTGACTCATCGTTGAGTTAGGATACATATGTCATTAAGAACCGACAGAAAGGAGGCCCCTGATGCCCTACTTCATTTTAATTATCTTCTTTGCCATCTTTTGGGTGTTGCTTGGCTGGACAGCCAAACTCGTCGCCTATATATTTGGGATTATTTTAGGCATTGCTAAGTTAATATTAGGACTATTAGGCAAGTTATTCATGATTTTATTAACGTGGTTACTCTGTGGCATCGCCTTTTGTCTTGGTTGGTCATGGCGTTACATACGCAATAAATGGCAACAATATCATCTGAATCAATCCTAAATTTGCTGAATGGTCTAGATTGTGAAATTTCGCAAAATTTTTGCTTGTGAAATTGGCTGCCAGCTAAAAAATGAGTTTGTGAATTGACGTGATTGCACAAACCACTGGCAAGCCCGTCAAATCAACAACTTACGATATGGTATCTTATGTCAACTAATATTGGTATAGGTGTTATCAACTTAAAATTTGGGGATTTTTCATGACTATGTTATAATTTATTTGTAAACAAAAAGCCCCGTGCTACCAACACGGAGCCCAGGTTACTTCAATGGTGACTGATTTTAAATTTAAGTTAAAACCGCCAGACTCGTCAAAGTGATAGGCGGTTTTTAGTTTGTCTTACTTCTTGTTGTGGTTGTCGATATACGTCAACAACGCTAACAAGAAAGTCGCGAACAATATCACTAAGGACATTGCATCGTGAACAGACATTTCTGGCTGATCCTCCTTTCGTTAGATTTTGGTGTCCATGAATTGCATTCATAGGCATCACCCTCTTTCTACTAGAAAGTCAGCCACCGCCTTTAACCTGTATGACCATTATAACATAAAAGAATGTTCTAAAAATTATAGTACCAGTGTTTAGAACATTCTTTTTATTGATTAATGAGTTCTTATATAGTGTCATTTTGCACTATATCTAGCATTATTTTCTCTGAAAAAACTTGTGTATTGCCCCTTGATAATCGCTGCTCTTTATAATTCAAATAATCATTACCACGCCACCATTTTTTTAAGTCTATTGTAGAAAAAGGCTCATTTTTCATTTGATTATACTTAACAGTATTATTAAAAGATTCATCTAAATAATATACATAAGCTTGACTATCAAATTTTTTAATCAATTTTAAGAGCATTTCCCCATAGACATCTTTTCGTAAAATCCCTTCTAGTATAATAATTTTATAATGACTTTCACCAAAAGAGACTAATGTCTGTATTAGGTCAACAGCTGGTGTACCGATATGATCATTTGCATGCAATATATCACGACGAATATTATCCTGATGAAGTACTAGGCATTCTTTATAGCCAAATAATTTCTGCAATTCATTGGCTAAAACTGTCTTACCACTACCAGAATTACCTCTTATCAAAATAAAAATAGATTTCATCAATTCATCTCCAACTTTAACTTAAACAAATAGAACGAATCATTTTGAAATGAAATAATTTATGGTATTAAATTTAATAAACTACCCATTTTGACCAACGAAAAAATAAGGTAAACTAAAACCGTTAATTTATACAACACTTTTCGTTAAAAACACTAAGTCCATACCTTCTTTTATATGCAATTCTGATTGATTTATCAAGATATACCCACTCTTAGTATATAGATGCAATAATTTGGCTTCTTGTTTTATGGTGTCAATATACCATTGTTTTACTCTAGAAAACTTTTCTTCAATTTGTAACAACGCCATCTGAGCGAATCCCTTATTTTCAAATTCAGGTAAAATAAGAATTGGTGAAATTTTAGCATGTGTGGTATCTTCTGAATCCAGCATGACTCTAATAAGTCCTATTTCGTGTAAATCTTGTAAGATTAAAAAATAATAACTGTTGTTTTGATTTATTTTTCTATATATATCATCTTTTGACTCCATATATGGATTTGTTTTAGTATCCTGATAGGTTTCAAAAAGCGTTTTGAATCCCATTTTATACATTTTAATAATTTTATTAATATCACTGACACTAGCAAGCTTAAACGCTATTTTTTTGGTATCCATATTACATAACTCCATTCAAAAATTATTTTATGTAAATAATTATACGTTGTATTATTCAGTAATACATGTAAACAGTATTCTCAAACAATTTAAAAACCGACGTGTCGCTCTTGTGTACACTGCTTACTTTCATAGGCACAACTTTCTTTCTCTTAGAAAGTCAACTACTGCTTTTTAATCTATACAACTACTATAATATATAAAAAGTTATTCAAGCATTGTGACATCAATGCTTTAGGCAGTTTTCATATTGATTAATCATCTAATATTGTTTTTAGTAAGTTCGAATTATTACCATTATTTAAACGCTCAGCTATTTCTACTTCCATTTAAAAACTATTTAGTTGGTAATAATTTTTAAAGTATTCAGTATCTTTTATGGCGTTTCTACTTGTTAACAATTACTGCCCTTTCTATGTCTCCTCTGTTTTCTTGACTACTGAAATATTTTTTGTGGTACATATTAATCAATTTAGCAAACGCAAGTGGTTGTTCTTCATTTAAAATATGTTGTCCTGGAATAATATGTAATTCAGCACCAGAAATCAAAGTTGCTAATTCTTCTGCTGCTTTTAAATTAGCTTTATCTTCAGAGCCACAAATAACATACGTTGGCAGATTTATATAGGACATCTCTGTTCTTAAATTTAATTTCTTAAGCGATCGACATAGTGCAATGGTTTGTTTTTTGGTGATTCCTAAATTGCTAAAGTTTTTATTGGGCATGAATTGAAACATTAAATTTTGTAAATTAATTAATAGTTTATTTGGACTTTCAAATTGGGCGCCAGAAACAATGATGCCTTGTAAAAATTTATTTTTCATCGTCGCTTGTGACAAAGCTAAAATACCACCCAATGAGAGTCCACATAAAATATATGGTTCATTAAACAATGCTAGTCTCTTTGTTAAACATTCATTAAGTAACGAAAAAGATAAACGTGTTTTTTCATGGACATCTGCAAATAAATCCACTGATATAGATTGTATATGCGAATCCAAATTTTTTATAACTTTAGTCCAGGAATTTTTATCTTGTCCTAAACCGTGTAAAAATACTATTTTCAAAATTCTCCCCCTTACCTTATTAGACTGTTATTCTCAAATTATTGACATAAACGTTAATTCATTATTGTTGTAAATGTACTTTAGGTTGCCACTCGTCTCTTAACAATGTCCAAATATAACCATCATGATAGCCATCTGCTAATAATTCATTTGCTCGAATAGTGCCGTCCAAATGAAAACCAGCCTTTTTTGCAACGTTATTGCTTTGTTGGTTATCTATGGCCGTATGAATTTCAATTTTATTGACTTGATAATCATTAAAACCTAACTCACACATACCAATAACAGCACGATGCATAATACCATGTCCATTAAAATTAGTCCCTAACCAATAACCAATTTCCGTACTATTATTTAGATTATGAAACCTGTTAAGACTAATTGCACCTACAGGTTGTTCTCGAAACATGATAATCGTCGTAACTGAAGTCCCTTTACCAAATTTTTCTAAATCTCTTACTAAAGCCTTCTCTTCATCAGCAATATTTTGTACCTCATTTACCCATGACAACCAAGTGCCTAGTTCATTACGGCTGGCATCAATCAATTTAAACATAGATTCAGCATCAATTTTAGGCCTTGGTACCACTAAAGAAATTTCCTCATCAATTTTATAAGTAAACATTGGTTATCCTCCAAAATATAGGTATTTAAAAAAGCGCAATGACTATCTATTTTTATCAATCATTTTGCTGATTTTGTTGTTGCTTTCGTATATTATTAACGTGGCTATATTTTTTTTAATGAATTTTGTATTGCGACATTAATTTGGTCTGGAAATTCCAGGTGCATATAATGATTATTCCCTAAGGTGATTATAGTGGTCTTTTCAGTATAGTACTCAGATAGTTCGTATTCCTTAACTCGATAATCTCTGACAATTAAACTTGAGACGATATTCCCTTTTAACTTCAGTCCACTAAAAATATCTGTATTTAAAATATTTAACGACAAATCTAACCCATGAGGTTTCGTAAAATTTTTACTCTTTTTTTCACAATCAGTTCCCACTGTCCATATTTTATCTGCTAAATCTTTTGGAAATGATGCATAAATTCGTTCATGCATCAGATGATTAATTTCATCTTCTGTTATTTCAGCGTCTTCTTTAACATCTTTATTGTACGCAGCATTATCAGGAGGATTTAATAAAATTTCCTTTGTAGTCGGTTCTATGCCAATAAAGCCTACCAAATTTTGAATATTTCGAGCAATAACTAATGCATAAAATCCACCTAAACTATGTACGACAAGTATTACTTGTTTCGCTTGCTGGCTCTGAATAATCTTAGCAATTAATTTAGCTTCTTCCGGTAAAGTAAAAGGTCTCAAAGAATGGGAACTTAAGCCAGAATCCAAATAATCAATTGCTAATATACCAACTTTATTGGGTAAATTTCGAATTATTGGATCAAAAATTTGTGCAGTATCATATGGCCCATTACCATTCAAAAAAACAAGTAAAATATCACCTGTTCTAATAGATACTTTGAATGTACCTAAAGATGTTTTTATATATTTATCACTTAAAGGTCGAAACATAACTGAGCTCCTATAGTTTTATAAATATCGATACTAAACTCTGTTAATTTAATATCGTGGTAGTTTATATACTGGTGCACTGCTTTTTTTCTTACACTCTCTTAGCTAACAATTAAACACTGTATAAACGTTGCAACTTTAAAGATACACCATTTTCTTTTATTATCAACATTTTTCTAATTGTTTTATAATTTTACTGGTGCTTATGCCAATTGACATTTGTATAAGTAGTTAAACAATATATTTGCTAACAAGAGGACATTATCATTTCTTATTTAGAAGATTCAAATGATACTAAAAAATAAACTTTTCTTTTAAAAATGGTAAGATTAGTTAATATAATGTATAAAGGAATTTATTATGATTGAAGAATTAGAAGCATTACTAAAAACTCCTGCTCAAAAATTGAATTTTACAAATAATCAAGTTGGTTTCATGCTTAAAAATATTGGAAAAATCAATCCATATATTAGAGATAATTTAATTTACACATTGTTTGCCCAAGGTTTTATGAACAATGCCTTTACTTTAGTTCAACAAGAACAAATTATTAATTATTTTTTTAATAATAACCTACTATTCAAAGGCATACTTGAACCACAAAATGATTATGTCTTTACTCGATCTTTTAGTGCACTATTAGGAGGAATTATTTTAGAATGTGATGATAATACCAGTATTCTTACTGACAGCCAACAAAAGGAACTGTTCAAGTGGAGCATTCAGTATCTAAAGTTAGAAAATGATTACCGGGGTTTTGTTACTGACAAAGGCTGGGCACATGCCATTGCTCATGGCAGTGATTTTTTAGGAAGCTCACTAAGTCATACTAAATTCCATTTAACCAATGTTAATGACTTATTTATCACTCTTCAAAAAGTCATCAATCGATTAGAAACACCTTTTTTTAATAATGAAGAAGCCCGTTTAGCATCAGCTTTTAAGTTAGGTGTCCAAGCAGAAAACATTTCAGTCGAGGGCTTTATTAAAGGTATTCAATATGTTGATAAAGAATTGTGGCAGCAATATGATGCGACTAAACTAAAAACTTGCTATCGATTATATGCCTGGATACATATACTACATCACTGGTTAATTTTCTTTTCAAATGATATAAAAATCAAAACAATTATCAAGCAAAAATTAGATTACTACTATAATAAAATGGGCTATAATTTTTAACACTTATCTTGAAAATAAATTGAGAAATTATCGATAATTGTTAAGATATCCCGTATTATGTCAACTCACATTGGTCTAGGTGGTGACAACTTAAAATTTGGGGATTTATCATCGCTATGGTATATCTTATTTGTAAACAAAAAAGCCTCGTGCCTCCAACACGAGGCCCAGGTTATTTGAACAATAATCAACGTATACAAACAAAATTAGGCGGTAAATCACACCGAAAGAATTTCGACAATTTACCGCCTAAGAAAATCAAGCTATTCAACTTTAACTTTTTGGGTACACCCCAATTCGTCAAAAAATGGACAGTTTTTAATTTCTCAAAATTATTGTAGTTGAACTGTAACTCAACAGTACTATCCATTAGTTAATGTTATATTATATGTTTTTCTACATACTTCTATAAAAAAGAGCTAACTATTTTATTCTTCTCCCCAAACTTCTTTGGCACGATTAAACGCTGACCAAGCTTTTGGCCAACCAGCATAAAATGCCAAGTGTGTAATTTCTGCTGAAATTTCTTCTTTAGTAATACCATTTTTCTTACCAATATTTAAATGAGCATCTAATTGTTCCGTACTACCCATTGCGATTAAACTAGCAATAGTAATCATAGAATGATCATGAGCTGATAATTCATTTTCTTTTGACCAAACTTCACCAAATAACACATCATCATTAAGTTGTGCAAATTGTGGTGCGAATTCTCCTAATTGCTCTTGTCCAGCTGTCACTTTTTTAGCCATTTTTATTTCCTCTTTTTTTATAAACTTGTTAATACCGAATTATTTAGATAATCATAAACACGATTGACTTCACTAATTTTGGTTAAATCTAACATCTGTGGATGGTTAAGATCAATTGCTGCTATTGCTTGCATGTCCTCATCCGTTAACGCAAAATCCCAAATTGCCATGTTTTCCTTCATTCTCTCAACATGTACCGATTTAGGAATAATTACTAACCCACGCTGTATATGCCATCTCAACATAACTTGCGCAGGCGTTTTATCATATTTTCCCCCAATATCTTGTAACACAGTACTTTCAAAAAGATTGTGCATACCCTCTGCAAAGGGTGACCAAGCCTCGGCTTGAATACCAAATTGTTTCATGAATTTCAATTCATCATCACGTTGATAATATGGATGTATCTCTATTTGATTTATCATAGGCATAATATCAACATTATAACTAAAGTCTAATAAATCAGTTTCAGAAAAATTACATACACCAATTGCTTTAATACGACCTGCTTTATACAATTCTTCAAAAGCACGCCAAGCCCCATAATAATCTCCCAAAGGCATATGAATAAGATAAAGGTCTAAATAATCTGTATCCAATTCTTCACAAGACTTTTCGAAAGCTCGTAGCGCACCTTCATAGCTCATATCCGGAATATATGCCTTCGTGGTTAAAAACACATCTTCACGAGCAACACCACTATGACGAATCGCATTGCCAACAGCAACTTCATTTTTGTAACTGCTTGCTGTATCAATTAAACGATAGCCAGTCTGTAGTGCCATTTGCACAGCTGTCTCACATTGTTCTAAATCGTCTATTTGAAAGACCCCAAAACCTTCTTGGGGCATCTCGACACCGTTTTTTAATGTCCTATATTCCATTTAAGCACTCTTTTCATAAGTTTTATTATTTTTCTTCGTCCAAGAGAACAACTCCTGCAGCTGGATTTTGATCGATAGCACCAATTATTTTATGAGGTAAATATAGCTCCTCCAAATAATTGATATCTTCAGTTGTAAGTTGTATATCAAACGCTCCAGCAGCATCAACTAGATAACTAGATTTAGTTGCGCCAATAATTGGTGAAGCAACACCTTTAGCCCACTGCCAAGCAATCGCGATTTGTGACATCTTAGCGTCATACTTTTGAGCTATCTTTTCAACACGTTGCGTTAATTTTTGATCCATCTGCTTTGTGTGGTCGTATTTACCAACAGCCACTCGATCAGTATGGCTTCTCAAGGTGTCTGCATCCCAATTTGGTCTTGCTAATCTGCCAGATGCTAAGGCACTATAAGGAATTAGAGACACCCCCATTTGTTTGCAAATTGGCATTAGTTCATGTTCATCTTCACGGTATAGCAGATTATAATGATTTTCCATCGCCGAAAATGGTGTCCATCCATTCTTTTGCGCAACTAATTGCATATTATAGAATTGATAGCCATACATAGCTGAAGCACCAATTGCACGTACTTTACCTGTTTTTACCAAATCATGTAAAGCTGACATTGTCTCCTCAATTGGCGTCTCATAATCAAAACGATGAATAATATATAAATCTAAATAATTGGTACCTAACCTTTTTAAAGTCCCATCAATTTCTCGATTAATGGCCTCACGAGATAGGCGCCCATCATTAAAGTAAACCTTAGATGCAATCACAACTTTTTCGCGGGGAACATTACGTTTTAATGCCTTTCCTAAATATTCTTCACTGGTACCAGCAGAATAACCATTAGCTGTATCAAAAAAATTAATTCCTAAATCCAAAGCCTGCTTAACAACTTTTTCCGTATCGAGCATATCCAAGGTCCAATCATGCATTGTGCCTGCTTTACCAAAACTCATAGCACCAACACATAATTTTGAAATTTTAATATCAGTTTGTCCAATAGTTGTATATTCCATATACTGTCCTCCATGAAATTTATTAATACACTTTAATTAATTCTAATACTTAATTAATCAGATAATTTAAGCTATCTCTTCAATAGATACTTAGGATTCCACTACATAAATATAATATAAATCTACATAGCCCCTTTTTGGTGACTACATTTAGTAAAATTATCGAGGCGAAATTTTAACAGTTGCACTAACCGGTCCTGCTGCTAACATAGGTGCTAAATATGGGCTGTCTGCATACTTTGTTTGATAAGTCTCGCTAACCTTTTTATCTAATACTGAATCTCCTGCAACACTTTCAAAAACTGTTTCAAATTCATCACCAGCTAATTTAATTTTACCTGCATTTTGAGAAATTGCTGATTGATACCAACGCGAATTTTGACCATTATAAGCACGACTGTACAAATCGCCCTCCACTACAACTGACCATATCCAAGTTGGTGTACCATAAGTTTTTCCATCACTATAAAAAGGTGATACATGCATATCATCTGCTGTTGAAAACCTTACTAATTGATCTTTTGTCCACTGTTTTGCCATCTCATTAATCTCCTTTTCAATTAATAAAACACTCTCGTGCCTTACCTTATATTATAAAAAGAATCCTGACATATGTTAAATACTTACTTTTAATGATTTATCATTCATTTTATGAATAATGATTAACTAATTTTATGAAAGTTCTTGTATTTTTTTCTGCACAAAGGCTAAAAAAGCGATTGCAGCTGCCGATTGACTACCACCTGTTTTACGCCAAATAAGTTGATGCTTAGTTTGATTTTTAGGATGTAGTGGTCGAAAAACGATAGTTGTATGATTAGCAAGGTCTAACGCACTACTAATACCGATCTGATAATAACCTTCATTAGCAATTAATGGTATTGCATTATTTATCAGATCAACATCACCCACAAAATCTAACTCACTGGGCTCAAGTTTAAGCCAATCCACAATCTCACTTTTCACAATGTCACGTCTGGGTTGCAATAATGGTAATCCAAGCAAATCCGCACCTGTAATCTCTTTCTTATCAGCTAAGTGAGAAGTTTTAGACATCAAAACACCCCACGTTTCAGACAACGGAATAGCAATGGCATTATATTTTGCTGCTTCAATTGGATCCATCACAAACCCAAGTTCTAATTCATTGCGATCAATTTGTTCTTTGATAGTTGAGCCATTGCCATCAAATATAGAAAATGATACTGCTGGATTTTTTTTTTGAAATTCAGCTAACCAACTTGCTAAATATTTTGAGATACTAGATTCAACGCACCCGACTTTTAATTTTCCAGATAGAGCAACTTCGCTTTGTTGCATATCTTTTTCTGTTGCAGATAATTCGCGTAAAATAATCTGCGCATGGCTAGAAAATTTAATACCTGCCGGAGTCAGACTCAACTGTCTTTTTTCACGATTTAATAATTTAACACCAAGTTCTTTTTCCAATTCAATTAATTGACGTGATAAGGTTGGTTGAGTTAAATGTAACTGTTGTGCTGCTCTAGTAATATTACCTACTTCTGTTACCTTTAAAAAATACTTCAACAAATTTGTCTCCATGTCACCACCGCCTTTAACGATTATTATAAACCACCAATAATATCTAGTAATTAATTACCAACTTCTACCTACTATTTTAGCAACGATTTTATTTGGTTAAGTTACCAATCAAAAATTTGGGGATTTTTCATAGCTATGGTATAATTTATTTGTAAGCAAAAAGCCCCGTGCTACCAACACGAGGCCCAGGTTACTTTAACGGTGACTGATTTTAAAATAATTAAAACCGCCTAACTCGTCAAAGTATGGGGCGGTTTTTAGTTTGTCTTACTTCTTGTTGTGGTTGTCGATATATGTCAACAACGCCAACAAGAAGGTCGCGAACAATACCACTAAGGACATTGCGTCGTGAACAGACATTTCTGGCTGATCCTCCTTTCGTTAGATTCTGGTGTCCATGAATGACATTCATAGGCATCACCTTCTTCCTAATGGAAAGTCAGCCACCGCCTTTAACCTGTAAAAATATTATACCATATAAAAAGTGCCACAAACACTAATATATCAATGTTTGTGGCACTGTTTGTTTTAATTCACAATTTATTTTAGCAATAACTTACAGATGACGTGATAGAGACTCATCACTACATTCAAGTATGAGACAAACATCAAAATGTCATGACACTATAACGTTTTTTACTTAACTTTTTAGTATTACATCTAATAATAAGTTTGATATACAATCTTCCATATATTTACGTATGGACCTCATACTATGTAAATTAGGTAACTGCATTCTAACCTGGCTTAACACTTCTTCTTTGGAAATAAGCGTCAAGTATTTTGGATTCATAACTTTTACATCGACTAATTTATCAAATAGCTGAATAATTATAGTCTCCTTTTCCTTCATAGTAAAATCGGTAAACGGTATAAAACCATCAAATCTATTTAATAAAGCTTCATCAATATTTTCTTTCATTTCTTTTAAAGAAAGAAAATTTGAAGTACAAATAATAATGGAATTACCGACATCTACAGTAAAATTCTGATCCATATATATACCCTCGTCAAACATTTGAAAGAAGGAAGTATGAAAAAAATTAGGTGCTAAAGCAAACTCATCCAAAAGAATTACGTTAGATTTTCTATTTAGTAATTTTTTAGAAAAAGAATTTTCTGCGTGGGATGTGGATTTAAAATAATTTACACTCATTTCGCCACCAACCATAGACATTTGCTCCCTTAAAATATCATCATTTCCGTATAATATTTTAGAGAGGTATTTAGCCGTTTCTGTTTTACCAATACCAGGTTTCCCAAAAAACATAAGTACCAATGGTTTGTCAGAAGGTCTAATCATTTGAGCAACTAACTTTCTACAAATAATTTCTTTCGCTCTTTGTTGTCCAATAATATTGTTGTCGAATTGACTGTCTACTTTTTTTAACATCTCTTCCGAAATTTTAGGATATTTATAATTGTACACAGGAATATCTTCTGAAAACAAAATTATTTTATCAAAAAAGAATTTTGGTGGATTATTAATCCAAATTTTTTCAGTACCTGCACTTTCAAATAATTTTATTAAATATTCAAAATTTTCTAGAACATGAGCGTTAACTCCTGAACAATCCTCAGTTACAATAGTACATAATTCCTTGTCTTTCAAAATATCTATTATTCCCTCAGAAGTTGTATCATTAGTTAAATTTCTAATAACTTCACTAAATGAAATAATGTCGGTAAAATCAATTAATCTTTCATTAAAGTGTGTTTTGGGCTCAAAAAACACCTCTATCTCCATTATTAAACACCTGCCATTAAAATATCTATAATTGGTAAGTTATTATTTTGAATATCATCAGTTAATTCATCAAAATCGGCTTCTATATCATTAGAAGATATTTCTTGAGTCATATTATCTATCTGATTGCCAAATTCGAGATTAGCATCATTCGTTTCACCCACCTTAATTCCAAATAATTTTAAATTCATTTTAGTTAAATCATTTAGATTATAATTGTTTCTTAAACCTGTAATATTAAATCGAACAATCATTTTGTCATCTTTTACATTCTGACAAATAAATTCATAATACCCAGATAATTGGTCTAATGTTTTTCCCATCGCATGAATATTAAATCCACTAAAATTATTTCTTTCCTCTTCATTTAAATCTTGCAACTTATTTACATCTTCAATCATATTGATAATTGGTACAAGATTTCTATAATAAGCTGGAGAATCTTTATAAATGAATAAACGTACATCTGATAATGAAATAATTAAGGAACTCGGTTTTTTAATAGCTTCCATAAAACTGCTAATTAAAGTATTGGTTAGTTGAGTTTCGACAATATTATTTTTATTATATGAAGCATTTCCAGATAACTTTAATTTCGCAATATTGAAAAATCCCGTACCTGCTGAGGCTTGCCCATCAATTCCTGCAACAGATTCTGAAACCTTTTTTACAATTTTAACCTCTTCACCATCATTATTTAATTGAAGAAAATCCAAAACAGCTTGTTCATCTAAATATACAATTTTCCCAAATGATAATGCCCTCTTTTTTACCACAATCTAAACCTCCAGATATACATTTTTTCAGTTAACATTATTTTATTAAATATTTTTTGAAATAAAATTTGGATTCCATCTAAACTCTATCTTATTATCTTGTTCGGATTTTAGTCCTTCTAGGTATGGGTTATTTCTTTGGATTTCAAAACTCTCATCTTTGTCATATTGAACAATTGTAATAAAGTTATCATTATTTGAAGATAAATTCTTTTTACCATTCTCAGATTTATATACTTCTAAATAAACTCTGTCTGCAGGGAAAGACCCATGTCTTGTTTTATAAGACGCTATTGGAGAATTATACTGCATCTTCAATATTTCAATGATGCTTCTTATCGTTGATTTAATTTGATATATAGTTAACAAATTTGGTATATAAACCCTTGCTTTAAAGACCTTCTTATCTTCAACGCTAACGTCCTCAATGTCTTTTATAAGATAATTTTCACCCAGTATCTCATTATATTTAATTTCTTGTAAAGGACTTGTATCATCATTAACAGGGTATATTATAGCGTTCTCTAAAGCAATATTTTTAAGCACTTCATAAGAAATTTCGTTGTTTATATACCTAATAACTTTTTCAGCATCTATTGTAAAAAAACTTTCCAAAGTTTTAGGTGAACGGAAACTCAAAAACATACGATCAAATTGAATATCTACAATACTTTTTATCTTAATGGCACTATTTAATAAGAAAGATAGTCTATCTTGTTTTCCCGCATCAATACCATCAAAAGATACTAATATTTGTTTCCGTTTTCCAGAAATTACCTGAATTTCAAGTTGAGTACAGGTAACTTCATAGGTTGATAAAAAAATCTTTAACCAATCAAATCGTTTTGTAGGAACTATATACTGAAGTATTTCATAGTTTGTAACTTTTCGATTTTTAATTAAATCTACAATGACGACTATAAACGTCTTAACTCCTAAAAATAATTTATTTAAATAATTTTTAAAAAGCGAGTAATTAATTCTTTTTGAATTTTTTTTACCATGTTCATCAAAATATTCAAAAACAAAATCATCATTATTACGAACAACATGATTATGGTCTGTAGCATTCCTTATATCAACATCTACTAAATCAGTAAATTCTGAAAAATTACGATTAGGCCTTTTTTTACCTGACAAAAAATTAATCTGAGGTCTCAAGTTTTTATTGAAATGATTTATCCTATCATAAATACTTATTAAAGAATTTATAATATCTATTTCATCAAAGAAGGGACCCTGTGCTAGGGTAGTATATACTTCTAGCAAACTGCTCATCTTATTTAAGTTGTTATTAATTTTGTTAGAGCTTTTAAATTTTTCTTCTAATTCATTGGTTTGTATTATTATCTTACCTAAATTTCCAATACTACTTAAGAGCGATAATTCAAAGTTATTCCCAATTCCAACTTCTAACTGCCTAATTTTATTATCCAAATATTTATACAGAGATATATCTATATTTGGGTAATATGATTGTACGACCCTTTCCCATAATCCTACCGAATTAGATTCTTTATAACTTTTTTCGTTATTGTTTATCCATGTAACCAAATATTGAGAATTGTTAATTAAAGTGCTTTCCATTAGAATTTCCTCCAATTAATCTATATTAAAGAATATTTTAAATTATTGTCTTGTAACTTTTTTTCTATGCAATTAATAACTTTGTTATTAGCCTCAATCTTATTAATTCCGGAATTTTCATAGTCTGGAATTTTATTTAAAATTTCAAAGTCATTACTATGTAGTCCACTACGAATATAGCCTAATCTTCTCCAAAACTTTATAAACCTGTCTATGTCCAATTCAATAATGAGAGCCCAAAGGTTTTGTGACCATTGTGCCGGCTTATAAAAAATATTTTGTTGGGAAAGATATATGAATATTAACTGATCATTGTACTTTGATTTAGACAACTCTTCATCTTCTAGTGATATATCTTTCATTAATATACCCAATTCTTTAAAATTAAAAAATTCAAAACTTTCCAAAAAAAGAATTATTTCAGACAAATCAAAATTTCGAGATTTTAATTCACCATCCCAAGCATCAAATCTCATTTTTCTAATTTCATTTTCACTTTTATTCTCCCATTCTAGTGGCACTGAATACAAAATTTGATTACTGTCTGATTGATCAAACATTATTTTTTCCCGTGGCATTATGCTTTCATTTTTCATTACAATAATAAAATTAACTAGATCTGTCCTGATATCTTTTCTTGCCAAATTAATTGCTTCATTAGTGGCAACTTTCTTTTTCTCATCTGTAAGAGTATTTGAATTCCAGTTGTTTTTTAAAAATTCGGAAAAATCATTATCTTGTTTTGTTCCGTCCAGATATGTAATTAATTTATTTTTATTGGCAAAAATAGATTGTGCTTGACTAACGGATAAATTATTAATTGATTCGTAAACATAATATCGACTTTTATCGTTTTTAAAAGGTTTCGGAAATCCGTCTACTGATTTAAGCATTTTTAATACTTTTAGTAATTCTTGCGATAAATTCAAATCTTTTAAGGATTCATTACTTTCAGACTCTAAATCTTCAAAAAATGACGAATCTTTTAGTCTAGAATACACGCTTGGATAAAAAAGATACAAGTAATCTATAACTACTAATTGACTTAACTGAACTCGTTCAATTTTTTTGTATTCAAAAATTTCTCTATTTAAAAGTTTAGTGAATTGTGTACGGTCTCTGAGGGTTCTTCTCTCCTTACATATTAAAAACAGTAAGTCATTGTTAAATGGTTGCCGTGTTTCTTTTTGAAATTCTTCTGCAAACAAAGTCCAAATATAATTTGATTCTAATACATAAGGTAAATCCACCTTCAAGTCAATTATCTTTTGTAAATATTCTATTTCATCACTTTTACTAATTTTATTAAAATCGCCAACAAAGACAATAGGTAACTTACCTTTGAGAACATTAAATAATTTGTATGAATCTAGTTGATTTTGCTCATTTAATCGATCAAAATCATCAATTATCAAAACTTTGTGCTTCAAACTAACCAAATTTTTTTTGAATAAATATAAATAAATGGAATCACCTTTTACTCGAAAAAATTGATAAACTGCAACCATCAAACAAGTCACAATAATAACTAATCCCCACAAATTATCATTCATTAAATTTTTTAAAGGTGTAATAATTTCAATATTTAAAAATTGAGAAAAAAGAATGGAAATGACAACAGCTGCTACTATTAATAATTTTATTGACCAATATACTATTGGTTTGAGTAAAGCAAACGATTGCTCAAGTATAGATCGATTATCTGTTTTACTCCATAAATCAAGAATTTTAAATTTATAAGCAGATTTTTTCTCGACTTTGTATAGGAAATTTGTTTTTCCGGATCCCCAAACACCATTTAAAAAAATTGTTTTGTTCAGCTTACCTTCAATTAAATCTTTAAATCTTTTCTCTGCTTCTTCAGTTTCAATATTTAATAAGTTTATTGTCATTATATTTTAATTCCTTGCCCACAAAATATACTTTTTTGTATTGTGTATCTATATTATATACTAAAGATTATATTTAATTAACAGAACCCTCAATTTTAACCAAGTTTAACCAAGCCCAAAAAATGTCTAACTTTATAAATATAAAAATTGAGTACGATCTATCTTATTTCTTTTCTATTTTTAACTAAACAATATTGGAACTTTCATATCAATTATTTTTAGATATGCCGTGAAAGTGATTCATCGCTTACATTTTGAGCTTGATCTGATATAGTTTCTTGCAATATATGTTCCACTTGTTGCATTTCTTGCCGACTTTGTTTCGTCATCCGTTTGGCAATTTTATTCAATTTACCTAAGGGGGCCGCTTTATGTTGCTTTGGTTGTGACTTGTCCACTTGCTGCTGTTTTCGCTTGGCTTTTTCAAAATTACCATTAGCTTGCTTATGGAACTTATCATCATTTTGATTACTTCCTGGTTTAAACTGTTCGTTAAATTGCCGATAAATGCCGTTGACCAACTCTTTACGTAAGCGTTGGTCTTGTGTCTCTGACCATTTTATTTGACCTTTATGTTGTTGACCATGAGTTTCAGTCATCATGTCATCCATCTTTTGGGCCGTCGTTTTAAACGTTTGGTAGTCGTCTTTTAATTCATGCATCAATAATTTATTAATTAACAGATTCATCTGACGATTAGCTGGCGCCATACGACTAGTATCATCAGTAACTAATGAATTGGTATTCCCAACTTGCCACCGGCCACGTAAATCTTGCGGCAAAACGTCGTAAATTTTCTGCAGGTCCGGCGTATATTTTTGGACTTGATCTAGTTTGGTGAGTAATTCTTGCTTAATTTGACCCCGGTAATTACCCACAGCTTCGTACACATTTGCTCGTTGCATTTTAGTTGCTTCGGACTCTAATTCATAGCGGAATTTACTTTCAGCTTGATGCTTGGCTTTGAAATCAATGACCCCTTTAGGTTCGCCGTTTTTATGCAACATGCTAGGACGAGTTTCGGGGGACACTTTAGCATACCAGATGTGCATATTAAGATGGTCCGTATCTTGATGTACCACCCCGAACCAGACCACATCATCAGGGCCTTCCCCTAATGGTTGTGATCCACCTTTCGCAAAAAAGTCTTTGACTATATGTTGTTCAGCACGCTTCAATTTATCTTGATCTAATTGTTTTGTTTCAGGATCATACAAATCGTTTTCAACTAACCAATCACCCCGCATTGAGAACGCCATCTCATGTAAAACATTCCCATTTGCTTGTGCTAAATTTAACCGATTTTCTAACTGATCCATCTGCTCATCGGTCATATTTAACGTATGACTATCAAATAACGGGTATTCATCACCCGTAGCCGAAAAACGTGAACCGTAACCAAAACTATCACTAGCGCTTTGCACTTGTTCAGCGTCAGTCATATCTACTAAAGCTTGATTATTTTCATCCATTACTTTAGAACTTTTAGCTGCATACGTACGGACTAAATTACCAAACTGTTTACCTTCTTTCGTTGCCTGGGCAGCCGTAGTAAAATGCGTGGGCAATAAAACGGCCCCGGTTTTCTTTTCTCCTGTTACAAAATTGGCAAAGCCACCTGTTTTAGCCATATTCTTTTACCCCTTGTGTTTTTGCATAGGATGCTAAACCTTTTTGAATATCTGTTAAAGTTTCAAAATCTGTTGTCGGATAGCGTGCAATTGCTCGTGTAATATACTGATGATTAGCTTGTTTCAATATTCTGGCACAAGCACGATTACTTTGTTGATACTGGTCCATTAATAAATGAGAAAATTGTGCAATCCAATAGCTTTTTTGTTGATACTTTTTATCGATTTCCGTTTCCTGTTCCATCGGCATATTTTGCAATGCCGTTTGGTCAGCATGCAACCAATCTTCTTCATGTAATTTAGCCAAAGCAGCTTCTAAATCAAATTGATTATTAGTCATGTTTAAACTCCATTCCTTCACCACGACGTCGGTAACGCTTATTAGCTAGATCGTTTTTACGACGTTTTTGATAAGCATTGTAGTCTTTTGCATACTGACTACTTTCATCAATTTCCGACCGAATATCCGTTTGAATGACTTCATCAATTTGTCGTGCCGGTCCAAAATCTTGCATATTCTCTAAGTAATCCATAGCAGCAATAAATGACGTCATTTCCTTTAAATCTGCCATCTGATTATTAATTTGGTTTAACATTGGATCGGCATCATTTATTTCATCCATACCTTTCAATAAATCACCATAAGACAACGTATTATTTTTAGGATTTAAGATTACTTGATTCACAAAAAAGTTTAAAGCAAAACGATACATACCGGCATTATTATCACCACTAACACCTGTTTCTGGATGTTGCGCAAGCCAAGTTTTCAGTGTCTCACGATACCATACTTCTTGACGACTCGTTTTAATAGCAATTTGTCGTTTAAATAAATTTTCATCAGTTGGTTCATAGTCCAAAACTTCCGTCACGTTCATCAACCCACGTAATTCATCAGCAACATGATCATCTAAGTTTTCGTCAGAATAGTTCTTAAACTTAGTTTGTAAATACTTCAGGCGATTTTGATTTTTACGCTTTAGTTTTTGTCGAAATTCTCTTAATGTTTGCATGGTTAATTCCCCTTATCTTGTTGTAAAGCTGTCCCGGTGTAGTAATTAATTTGCCAGCCAGGTTGGCTATTAAATATATAAACATGAAACTTAATTTGATCATCGCCAACTGATTGCCCAGCCATTTCTATACCACGGGGTACTCGTTCAACATTGCGATATAACGGCGTCACCCGGTAACGGACAAAGTGCTTTGGTGACTGCTTCAAATAACTGGCTATTTGATTTTCAAATGTTTCCATCGAACCTTGATTGTCGTATTCATGTATTGCATTCATTGCGCGTGTCCCTGTCACTAAATTACGAGCATCATTATTTAATCCTGTTAGTTGATAACCAATTAAATGTGACCGGTTATAAAGATAATCTTGTTGATCGTTTTGGTTAAAGCGATACACGTGATAGCCAGGTGGTTTAACGGTCGATTTTTTTCTTTTCAAGGTTGGCATCTGTTCTTGATTCAATAAGGCATCCGCTTGTTGTGGGCGCCCTAACCAATCTCGATGCGCTAGTTTTTGCCAAGCACCTTGATTAATTTTCAATTCACTTGTTGTAAAATTAGGTTGATTATTAGTAACCGCGATAGCTTGTTGTGTTGTGAAATCTTGTGCCACTAATTTTTTCTGCTGGTCTTCATGTTGTGGTAATTTTGGTGCAGCTGTCGACTGGCAAAATTGATTAAATATACGATTCAAAATAACATCGCGCTTTACAAAAACCAGAACTGCCACAATAATCATAAAGATGATAATAAAGCGACGTAACCACCGTCGATTGTAAATGTACATCCTACCTCACTCCTTATTAACCAATGGTGTCGTCATACATATATTTAATTAACTGTTCAATACTATTTTTCAATGCAGTTAAGTCGTGAGAAATAGCATGTTGTGATTCGGTTGTGACATGCGTTAAAGTATTCAATTGTTTCGTCACATCTTGCAACGGCTCCAATAAAATTTCCGTGGCGTTTGCTTGTTCCAAATTGTTCGCAAAGTTCTCAATGACAATTTGCAGTAAAGCGTTCCGTGAAATATGATTTCGTGCTGCTTCATCATCAAGAACTTTCAAAGTATGATCTGATAAGTTACGAATAATAAATTGATTTGCCATTAAATTAAACCTCCATTACTAAGTCAGAATTCAAATTTTTTGCTATGCCTAAATAAAAACCAAAACGAATCAATAATAAATAACAGGTTAAGGGGGAATGATACCACGCTGCGATATAGTCCCGCTGTGCGGGCATTCCTTGTGATACTATCAGTTTATAAAAACTACCCTAGTGGTAACCCTCTAGCTACACCTTTGGTAACTCCCTGGCTATCCTAGTGGTAACCCTCTGGCTACACCTTTGGTAACCCCTTCATTAAGGTAAAAATATTGCGGAATTACTGTTGTTAGGCAGCAATTCCGCATCGGTTATTGTGCTAGTTTAGGTACGTTAAGTTGTCCATTTTGTTGCTTTGTTTTTTGCTTTTCTAACTGCTTGATTTTCTCCTTTTTACTATCAATTGTTGCTTTGGTATCTGAAATATTTTTCTTAAGATCCGTCATCTTTGATTGATAAGATTCAATCGTTTCGTTAGCTTGTGCTTGTTCTTTATCGGTCATATCTGGCATCTGTTGCCGTGTTGCTCGGACATTTTCGGTTTGTTCTTTGATGGCTGCTTGCCGCTCTTTAATGGCTGTTCGATTTTCTTTAATCGCTTGCTTTTGTTCTTGGATATTCGTGTTTGTTTGTGCCACAACCAATTGCTTTTTGGTGAGTACTTTTCGTTGTTTATTAACCGGTAACTTGTCATCATTATTAATTACAATGGTTGCTACCTGATCACTTGTTTTTGCTGACTTTTTTGTTGAATCTGACGACTCATCAACAGCTGTCTTAATATTCTCAGTATCAATACTTTTATCCGAAAATCCAACTCGCACATCTTGAAAATTAGTTTTTAATTTTTCAAATTGCACGACCATTGTATTCGTCGAAGTGGCAATAATATGATATTCAGATTGTCCATTTTGAATATACCGATCACCTGCAAATGACAACTTAAATCGTTTCATATTAATACCAGTTGTCAGCGTATCATCAGCGTTACCAGTAAACTTAAAATGTAACTCTAACAAACCCGTTTCATCATTAAAGACCTTCTTTGTTAACTGGACATTAGTGCCTTGATTACCAAACGCCATTGTCTGATTTAACTTAGTTGAAACGGTACTCGATGGTCGTGGCATTACCATTGAATAAATCAAAATAGCAGCGGCAATACCAAGTAAACCTAGCAATCGTAAGGTCACGGTTTTTCGTTGTTGATCATAATGATTATAGCGTCGATTATCATGTTTAATCTGTCTGTGATACCACCAACGACCAAACCAACCAGCCCCTTCTTTTAAATGCGGTTTCTCACTGTATTTCACCTTAACATGCTGCATTTTAACCTCCTATCTAATCTCTAAATCATCAGCAACTAAACCGGCTAAACCTTGTAAAACATCTTCGTCTGATTCATCATTTGCAATCACCGTTTCATCATCAGTTGCGACAGATTTATCATGATTACCAGTCTTCCAAGGCATGAATGTAGTAATCACATTCGTCGTTTGATATTTAGACTGATCGTCGGTCGTTTGATAGTGGCTACTTTGTATATTAAAGTGCAATTCAATCGGCATACCCTTCTGATTCGCATATTGAGATAGCATCTCTGCCGTTTTGCCAAAGGCCACATAATAAATAAAATCTGTTTGCGATTTTTGACTTAAATAACGTTTAACCGCTAACCCCAAACGTACCATTTTTATATCTTTGTGCTCACCAACTGTTTGTAGCTCAAATTCTTTTAAAAGTCGTCCCACATGAATATTTGTTTGCATTGTTAATTCCTCCTCTTAACCAGTTATTCATCAAAAAGTGTCCGAATGATAGGGTAGTCATCTTTCAATTTTGCAGCTAAATACTGTTCCAAATTTTGTTGTGTTTTTTGCACACGAAACAAGTCATTTTGTTGGATAATATGACCATTTGCAACTTGTTTTTCAACGACAAATAATTGTGTATTTTCTGCTACCACTACCTGTCCAATTAGTATCTCACTTTCATCAAGCAAGCTGACAAAATGTCCCACATCACTCAAACCATGTTCTGTTAATTGCTTTGCCAAATAAATATTTTGTTGCTTTGAAACCACTATCTGCTGCGTAAATAAATCTAATTGTTTCCACATAATCTACCCCCACAACTGTTTAGTTATCCGGTTGCACTAATTGATTAAAAGGCACCCCAGTCCGATTAATTTCTTGTTGGACTTGTACCAAAACTTGTTCTTCAATTCGATAAATCCAAATCGCTTGTTGTTGAATAACTAATTGCCCTTTCTCGGACAAAATCAAACGATTTAACCCGGCCATTGAATCAGCACTTAATAAAATATGTTGCCGCTGCCAATCCACTGCAATGTACTGAAAATCCATCTTCTTTACCTCCGCCCTCTAACTGTTTCAATTACAATTAAATCCTGTAATCTATTCCCTGCTCGTAACCCCACTATAATTTCAGACCAAGCCTTTTTAGATAATCGACCTAACCAAAAAATTTCTGCTTTTTGTGCTTGCATTGCTAATATCTGCTTATGTAAATCTGCCTGTGTTTCAGCAAATGCTTTAATGGTGGAAAAAGTCCCATCAAACGCTACATATATATAATTTGTTGTATCGTGCGGCACACGATTTATTGTTTTTAATTGATCAATTGCTAGCATCATTTTTCTCCCGTTCTATCCAAACAATGGATAACAAAACGACATTATTTCATGTAGTTATTAATCAATAGACCAGTGCCTAACAACTCAACAACAACGCATAGCGTTAGTTAGGAGAGTTCGCCCTTGAGCGAGCTATTCCAACAAAACACTAATTGCGATCAGAGTGATCAAAATCACTGTTTTGTCGTCCAATTACAAGAATTGGCACACGTTTAAAGCCAGCACTGCCCAGCTACAATCACAACATCATTTCGAGTTAAAAGGTCGAATTATGAACTAAGCACCATGAACCAAATTGTGACTGCCGTGTGACGCCATTTTCAGTACGTCCACCCTGACCTTTTAACGCATTTGTTTGGTTGTCACCACCAGTGGTTATCAATTACACCACATTACTTTAAACGTTCGCTACGACGTTCTCTGGCATCTTTCTGACGACGTGTAGGCGATGCGAACCCCTTATTTGCTCATACAAGTTACGACGTCGCATTTTGTAACTGCTTAAAGCCATCTTGGTATAGTCAAAAAACGCTACTATACCCCCTCTGCGACTTTTAGTAACGTCTTTTAACACCAGGTTATGACCTTTAGTGATGCACTCATTTTATTCATGACTTCACATGATATGTCATAGTATGTTATACTAATGTATACATTAGGTTTGGTGCTAAAAAATGTCGCACTAAAACCAGCTCATTTTCTTCATTTTTTGAAAATGATACTTGTACTTTCTGTTTTAAAAAGTATTGCCGTACTAATCGCAACAGAGGGTAATTTATTAAGTTTTGGAAGATCAATAACAGTTGATAACATCGGTCATTTGCTAGATGAGATGTTATCTTCAGTTATTGATCTTTTTGTTCGTCATCACTAAACCAACGTGCAATGACTTCATCCGTCGACATATCAAGGGCTCGTGCAATTAATGCTAAATTTTTAATACGCGGGTTTCCCTGATCATACTCAATACGTTGAAAACTTGCATATGGAATATTTGCTGCTCTAGCTGCATCACCCATCCGGTAATGATGAAATTTCCGCCAAGCTTTAACTGCTTGTCCCAAGGTTTCCTCGTCTTTATAATTCATCAATTCTCACCTCCTCACTCTTTAATATCGATAATGGAAGTTCCTGTTAAAAAATTAACCGAACTTGTCGGTATTTAAAAACTAAAAAAGCCTCCTTGTTGAACAAGAAGGCCTTCACTGTCAGTTATTACAGGTTCAAAATTGAACCTATTTTTTTTACTGGCAGCAAGAGAATAAATCCTATTAAATCAAGGACTCAGCACCTCTTGTTGCCTTTAATATAAATGTAATGCTATTACATTTTCTAGCGGATTTTCATGTTTATAACATCTTTTTTTTGACTTATAAGTACGTTTTTATCTGTTTTTTTAGTCTATATCCATACAAATACAAAAATCATTATCATTATTTAAAGTCTTATTAAGCCCGTAAAATTAAGCATTCCATGATTACTAGACAGTAAATCTTACTAATTATGAAGTGCTTAATTTATTATTATTTATATTATTTAGATACCTGTATTTTTAGATACCTGTATTGTTTATTATTATTTTAACTTGATACCATCTGCAGCTAGATTATGATCAATAGTCTCAAGACTATCATTTGTATAATCTTCGGTAAGATTTCCTGTTGTATCAGCTTTAATTCTATCTAGATACAACTTATTATCTTGTAACGGAACATCATCTAAATGTACTTGTTCATAAACATCGTCTTCTGAAGCATCACTTGATTCCTTTTTATAGAGTCCAACTACCATAACTTTTAAGTCATCATCCATTGTAGATACATCATCATTTTCATTAACTTCAACATATTTCGGTGCATCTTCAAAAGATGAAAATTCCATCAAATTTTCATCTTGTTTTGCGTAAAGTGATACAAAAGTTGCTATATATTTATTATCTGAATTTTCTGTTGATGAATCTGCATCATCTTTTGCAACACGATCTGTCATCGCTTTTACTTCATTAACGTTACCTAATTTTGACAAATCTTTCAATCCAGATACTTTAACTTCTAATTTCTTTTTACCTGTCCATTCTTTACCTTCTTTTTTGGGGAATGCATCTTTAAAGTTTAAAGTTACTTTATCGCCATTAGATAATTTTCCATTATTTTTAACACTTATTTCTTGATTATCTAATAGCTTATTCGAACTATTTATTTGTGCAACACCTTTACCATTAAAACCAATAAATTTTGTTTTAACAGAATCTAATTGTTTTTTGGTAGATATTGATTTTACTTTCTTTAATCCTGATACTTTATACTTTTTTGACGTTTCTTTAATTGGATTTTCTTTATCACCATCATTTGTAATAGTCATTTTTACAGACTGACCATTTTTCAATCCTCGTTCATTGTCAAAATTCAACGAAAGCTCTTGTTCCCAATTAACTACATCAGTAGCCTTATCTTGTAAATTGGATGGCAATTCCTGTATATATGAAGGGTCATCTAAAACTTGCTGAACTTGGTACTCGCTTAACCCAGAGCGTTTTGCATAGAGTGAATTAACCTTCTTATCAATTTTTCCTGAATTGTAATCAATAGTTCCTGATTTATTATATCCTCTAAAATTAACTTCAACATCTTTAGTAAGAGCCACTTGACGATTGGAATAAATTGATATTCCTATCACAATCGCAATTACAGCAACTATCACACCAATAATAGAAATAATTATTTTTTTGTTTTTAAAAATATCTGATATTTTCATAATACTCCCCACTCTTCTGTAAAAAATGTATCAAAAACTAATAAAACACCTTACTAATAATTATTTTAAGGTAATTTTAATATATCATGTTAACAAGCTTCTTAACAAATATCTGTAACTAAAAACATTACTTATTCCTATTTTTCTATTTAATAACAAATTCTAATTTTACTGTAAATCTCAATATAGTTTACTTATAAACAAAAAGCTCCGTGCTGCTAACATGGAGCCCAAGTTGCTTCAATCAACGATTAATTAGTTATTAAATACCTTTTCGTCTTCAGACAAAACGTGCCATTTTTCAAATTCAGTATCATTTGAATCAAATGAACCACTCTGAATATATTCTTTTGCTTTCAACACAAGTGGTGATGCATTATCAATTGTAAGTTGATCAAGACCCATCAATTGGGCACCAAGAGAATCTTGACCATCAAATTGTGCTACTGAATCTTTAACTTCACCATTAAATTTTTGTACATTATAAAAAACTGCAATGTGTTGATTTATGTCATAGTCCAGATATTGCCATGGATATTTAAAACTAGTAATACCTAATTGGTCTAGTTGTAAAACTTTCAATCCCGTTTCTTCTTTTATTTCACGATTAATTGCATTATTTAAAAATTCACCCTCTTCCAAACTACCACCAGGAAGATCAAATCTATTAATATACGGTCCACCATTTTTCTTTATCACGACTAATTTATCATTTATTATGATGACGCCATACACCCCAAATGCGTGATGCACTTTATGTTTAACGTTCATTTTTATATCCTTTCATCTCATCAATTTACATTACATATACTACTTAATCACAAATAGCTAAGGAATCTGGCTATTTATTCATGGAAAACGCAATTAAATAAATAAGCAATGCACACACAATAAATGTAACACCGACTATAAATAAAATACCTGCACCTATATTTGCACCAGAATCATTTTTTATTGTCAACCAATTAAAAATTAAACCTCCTATGCATAAAATGATGCCTAAACTTAACATTACAGTAGCTGCATACCTTATTTTGGTCAGTTTCTTATTTTTATTTATTCTCAATATATTTTCTCCCCTTACATCGCCAGTATTTAATATGACTTATTATGCTATTTTTAAAAAGCTATTCAAAACAAAAAGCTTCAATAATTGTTATTGATAACCAGTTTCATACTTAATCTACAACATTTTTGCTATTTTTGTTCCACTTTTTTAAAAATTTTAAAGTTCGTTTTTGAAAAATGCGTTAAGGTTATTACTAATATATTTATATTATTAGCAGTAATTAAAGGAGCCTGAAAAACTTTTTTATGATATCGGAAGCTAAACAGCAAAATAATAATAGAATACTTTGGGCTGACTACGCAAAATGTTTTGGTATTATTGCCGTTGTAATTGGTCATGCTATCAACGATGTCTCTGGTAAGGGATTAGATATTACTTATAACGCGATTTATTGGTGGCACATGCCACTATTTTTTATGGTTGGTGGGTTTTTTCTCAAAAAAATTAATTTTAATGCTAATGGTTGGCGTTATTTATTAGGCCATAAAATTAAGCCATTATTAATCGCCTATCTATTAAATGGATCAATTTTAATTATTCTTAGCCACTATTTCCGTCAACAATCATGGCATTACACCTTCGCCTATTTTGGACGTCTAATTTATGGTGGTAGTACTTTAAATGATTACTTAAGTGTTTTTTGGTATATGACAACCTACATGTTAGGTATTTTTCTGACAACAATTTTGTTATCAGCTATTCATTCAGTTTGGTACCAATTCTTAATTGCGGTTGGTTTGTTCTTAATAGGTATTGGCTTACAAAACATTACATTCTTTGGTAACAGTAGTTTTCCTTGGAATGCGCAGATTTCATTACTGGCTGTATTTTGGATGTTATTAGGACATTATGTTTTCAAAATATTTTCCAAAATTAATTGGTCTTATAAAACAATCTATGTTGTTATTGCCACAGCATTTTTTAGTGTTTTGATTTACTTATATGCTCACAATAAGCTGGATTTTGTACTTTGGTTGAAATCTTCGAATATTCGAAGTGGTCTGCAAGCTTTGATCATCCCACCAATTTTATGCTTATTTATCTTTGTTATTTGCCAAGCTATTGAGCATTTTGGTGAATTTAAGCCATTATCTTTCGTTGGACAGCATACAGATACAGTTATGTTCTATCACCGCGCTGCTTTTGATATCACAACTCTTAGTGCCTTTACTGATAATTGGTACTTTAGAATTATTATCGGCCTAGCTGCTCCTATTTTGTTGGCAGTTATACTACAGAAGATTAAGCAAACGAGCTTTTATGCTAGTTGGCAACAATCACTAAGTATTCATCGTCAACAATATTTAGGAATTGGTATTCCAATCATAGCAAGCGTATTTTTAATTGGTTTAACTAGTGTTGGCTACCTTTAAAGACAATTTATAATAAAACAACAAACAGGCAGGAAATTTTATCATTTTCCTGCCTGTTTTTTATTAAATTATCTTTTGTTTTATTATTGACGCGACTTTATGTAACTATCAACAGCTACAATTGCATTTGCAACGTCTTCTGCCGTAACTTCAAATGGCATTTCATGAATTGTTTCAGATGGAATTGTGGCTTGCTTACCAACCTTCAAAAAGTCTGCATAAGTTGCACCCTCCAAGTGTAAGTCAGCCAAAGTTGTTGGCAAGCCAAGCGATTGATTAAAATTAATATATTTATCTAATACTTCAGTTGAAACATTGTCTAACATCAACTCACAAAGATAACCATATGCAACTTTCTCACCGTGCATCAACTTTTCGCTTTCACCAGATAAGACAGTAAAGCCG
Organism: Weissella sp. ESL1139; assembly: GCF_058506735.1. Lineage (NCBI taxonomy): Bacteria > Bacillati > Bacillota > Bacilli > Lactobacillales > Lactobacillaceae > Weissella > Weissella sp. ESL1139. Next base: position 696,514 of record NZ_CP196375.1, on the reverse strand, counting down.
TTATAAATAGCATGGGCAGCTGCTAATCCAGAACTTTCAAAGCCAATGCCACTCAACAATGTATTAGCTTCAACAATTGTCTCTAATGATGGTGTCACAACTTTTGCTTCAGCTGCTGCAACGGCTTCATGTGCATGGGCAAACAAATTATCTTCACATGTTTGTGCAATTGCCAATGATGCTAAGGTTGGTCCTTGGCCAAGCATTGATTTATTGTAACCGCGAGCAACATCCTGTGCTTCAATATTCGTGGCCATTGCATCACCAATACCCGCGATTAGATTTCTAACTGGCGCATTGGCAACAACACTTGTATCCACTAACACAATATCCGGATTCTTATCATAGAAAGCATACTTCGTAAATTGTCCTTCGGGTGTATACAACACTGATAATGCTGAACATGGTGCATCAGTTGATGCAACTGTTGGCAAAATAGCAACTGGTATACTCAATTCGTCAGCAATGTTTTTAGCGGTGTCAAGTGTTTTACCACCACCTAAACCAATAATAAAATCATTTTCTTCATTATGACCAATTTCAACGACACGTGTAATTTCCTCTGTCGAAGCTTCACCACCAAAGTTCACATGTGTCACCGTAAAATCTTTTGCCAAAGTTTGATTAAGTTTTTCCCCAACAATCTGCCAAACTATTTCATCACACAATAAGATTGGTTGCTTACCAAGACTTTCAAGATACTCTTTTGGATGATCCAATACCCCATTACCTTGAACATAGTGTGCTGGACTTGAAAATGCTTTAATCATAATTATCTCCCATCAAAAGTCATATTGTGATTAATTTCACTATGTATAGTTTAACAGATTATATTCGATAATACTCACTAATTTGCTCAAAATTTCACTATTTAACATTTTATTCTTAAGGTTCTGCATTTATTTTATTCGTCAAATCTTGTGCAACTTTTTGCCATAAGACATTATAGCCAACACGATGAGCTAACAAATACTTAGCTGAATGTTTAGGCACATCTAGTTTCTTCAATATCATATTTTTTGATCGATGTTGTTTTTTGTCATCTTTACTTTGGTTAACTTTTTACCTAATTAATTGTTTTATCTGGCCACGCTTATTAATGCGATAAACTTCTTCTGCTATGCTTTCCGTTTGCTTATCAAAATATTCTTCGTTAGTTTCATTATATTCGTTAGTTTCATTATAATAGAACGTTATATTATTATAATTAAACCCTAAACGATAACCATCGTCCGATTCAATATCATTAAAATCAATATCTGCTGGTATTTTCTTTTCTTTATTTTTACCTGCATCAACGCTCTCACCGATTACCTCATAAGTGATTTTTTCATGTGGTAACTTCACCGGCTTGTAATGGACTAGTACCGGTACTGAATAACCAGCATGATCTTTCACTTGTTTTAATATCTTATTTACTGTGTCTTTGGGTAAATAAGCTACACGATAATAGACTATCCCTATAATGCTATATAAAATAATAATAGCTAGACACCAATAGACAATTTTATTTCTTTTTTACTCATAGCATTTCCCTCAAAACTAATCTTAGCACAAGAAAAAAAGTATAGCCTCTCATGAACACTTTACATATTAAAAGCCGACAAATTAATACAAATTTCGCGGCTTTGTCTATGATTCGACAAATAAAATATCACTCATGGGAAATACACGTTGGTTATCTGAAAGAATTACATTATCACCTTGAAAGCCTAGTACTTTACCGTGATAAAAAGGACTTGTAACCCCTTTAGCTGTATGATTTCTTAATTGCAGTGTCACTGGATGACGTTGTATAAAAGCTTCCATTAGATATTGACTAATTGCTTCTTGCGTCATCTCTTGTTGATCTTGACGTGCTCGATTTTTAGCACGTTTTTTTGAATATGCATGTAAATCTTCTGTATGGTCACTAAGAAAATAACCTTGCCATTTAACCATGCCACGATCATGGTAATCTTGCTGAAAGAAACGTGCTGCTCGACTAAGTTGCTCATCTCGTCTATCCATACGCGTTACCACCATTATGGCCACCAACTAAACCAGCCCTTTGAATCATCGTGCCACCTTGACCCAAAGATGATAATTTCACTAAACTTGTTACGCCAAATTTATGCCTAATTTGGTCAATAACTTGATCGATTTTAGAAGCATTAATTTGTTGTTGGACTGGTGTTAATAAATCCAGTTGTTCACCCACCTTTAACTGCAAGTCACCAACTGATACACCTAGATTACGTACACAACCATCTTCATAATTTTCATCAAATAGTTTAATTAAAGTGCCACTAATATCATGCGATAAATTTGATGGTGACATTTTAGTTTGAACATTAAAACCGTGTGTATGTTTTTGCTCGCTAGTTGCATAAGAATAACCAACAAACAACGAAACTGTACTACCAACAAGGTTTTTAGCACGTAACCGAGCAGCAACCTGCTCACCAATTTCCCGAATAACCACTTTAATTTCATCAACCCGATTATAATCACGTGGTAAAACTTGGCTATTTGATAAACTAGTTGCTTTTACTTTATGTCTATGCCGCAAAATACTACGATCAACGCCCCAAGCCAATGCAAATAATTCTTCACCACGTATGCCTAACTTTTCTTCAAGATAATATGGATTGGTTAATGCTAAATCATACATAGAAAATATGCCCAATCTATTCAAAGTTTTAGCTGTTCTATTGCCAATACTCCAAACATCAGTCAACTTTGTAATCGGCCACAAACGTTGTGGAATGTCTTCAAAGTGCCATTCACCTATCAAATTAAAATCATGCTTAGCTTCAATATCTAACGCCAATTTAGCCATAACCGGTGTATCACCAATACCTACCGTGACATATAAGCCCAATGTTTGTTTTACTTTTAATTGGATAATTCGTGCCAACTTTTTCAAGGTTAAATTTTTACCATACAAAAATTTTAAATATTCCCATGTATCTGTTAAATCTAAAATGCTTTCATCAATGGAATATAATAGCAAATCCTCTTCGGCAACAAATTGTCTAAAAATATCATTTATTTTTTTATTCATGGCAATATAGCGATTCATCCGCGGTTGTACAATAATCAACCGTGAATCTTTAGGAACATCACGCTGTCGCATCACATTTTTAATACCTAATTCCTTCTTTGCACGCGGCGATGAAGCCAATACAAGGCCACCATTAGTATTCTCTTGTTGGCTCATAACAACTAGTAATGAGGTTAATGGATTTAATCCATGATCAACACTTTCCACGCTGGCATAGAAACTTTTTGAGTCAATGACCATAATTTTCCGACGCGCTTCAGCTGCGGTAACTTTTGAAAAATTAATCATAATCATCTCCTTAAACGTTTGTAAGGTTTTACTTTATAAAGTTAGTTTAAACTTAATTTCATGAAGTATCAACTATGAATTTTTCTAATTAATTGTGTCATTATTAACTGATTAATCATTCAGTTATGCTTGTTACTGTAAAATCCTTGCAAAAATAATATGATTTCATTTATATTAAACATGACCGTTGTCGTTATTTTTATTTCAAAAGGACGATTTTATATGCAGATTATTATTTCACCAGCTAAAAAAATGGTTATTAATCAAGATGATTTTTTACCGACTAGTCAACCACGTTATTTAGCACAAACAAAAGTCATTTTATCCACACTATTAAACCTTTCATATGATCACTTGCAAACCTTGTGGCATACAAGTGATAAGCTAACAGCCGAAGCTTATGATATATTAATTCATACTGACCTAAGGCAGCCTTTAACACCAGCCATCTTTAGTTATTCTGGTATTCAATATCAATACATGGCGCCTAACGTATTAAGTCAGGAGGCCTTGGACTATTTACAAAATACTTTATGGATTCTATCTGGTTTTTATGGCGCATTACGGCCATTTGATGGCATTGTACCTTATCGCCTAGAATTGGGTACCCATCTTCAAATTGCTGGTTATAAAAACCTTTATGACTTTTGGGGCGACCGTTTATATCAAGCAGTTCATGGTCAAGGTCCCATTATCAATCTTGCTTCAAAAGAATATTCACGTGCTATTACGCCTTACTTACAACCTGATGATCAATTTATCGACGTTACTTTTGCTTATCTTATCGATGGTAAATTAAAAGTACGTGCCACAGCCGCTAAAATGGCACGTGGCGAAATGGTTCGTTTTATTGTTGAAAATCATTTAAACACCATTGAAGAACTGAAAACATTTTCATCGCCAGATTATATTTTTGATGAAGCACATTCAACAGCTAGTAATTTAGTTTTCCTACATAAGTAGCATCTTATACACACACGTTTCACTCAATAAAATTATAATTACATTATAAAACAACAATTATTTCATTTAGCTATATAAAATAATCGATATCATGGTATAATCTATAAAGTAAAAAAACCATTAGGTTATAACATGTTATAAGGTTTGTTAGTATTTGTTGATGAATCATTTTTTTGGCATTAGATTATTCATTAACAGAGTATTTTGTCTTTCATATAAAATTATTATAAAAGTTTCACTTCGCATGACTTATAATACATTAATAGCTCAGCAGAATTTTCCTTCTTTCGAATGATATTGTAATTAGTACTTCCTGATACATTATATAAATTAATTATCATTCACTTTCACTAAACTTATACATGTTTTTTTACAAATAAAAAGCGATATAACCTCAACAAATGAGATTATATCGCTTTTTTAATTAATTACTTAAACCAAGCATCAACTTGTGATTTGTGATTCTTAATCCACTTATTAGCTGCTTGCTTAGGTGATTTACCGTTATCCATATCAAGCATAACACTCGACATGTCTTCCTTAGTCCAATGGAACTTATCCAAAGCCTTGTAAGCATCTGGTTTATCATCCTTTAAGCCTTGACGAGCTATTGTATGGATTTGTTCTTCACTACCCATTGATTTCTTTGGATCCTTCAAATACTTCAAATCATACTTTTGGAACATCCAATGTGGTTGCCAACCAGTAACAACAATTTCTTGCTTAGACTTAATTGCCTTACCCAAAGCAACTGTCATGGCACCAGTTGATGATTCTGATAGCTTCCAACCCTTATCATCCAAACCATATGCCTTGATTGTATCCTTGGCTAGCTTAGAAATTCCGGCACCAGGTTCAATACCAGTAATTTGCTTACCAGCTTGATCTTGCAAGTCACTGATGCTATTAACATCCGTCATATAAGTTGGTACAGTCAAACCGTTTGTAGCCCCCTTTAGATTAGGACCTAACATATCTAAGTCATCCTTGTACTTTTCATATTGTGCTTTGTGTGTTGTTGGTAGCCAAGCTGAAACTGACACATCAGATTCACCATTAGCAACTGATTGCCAAACAATGGCGTTATCTAATGATGTCATTTCAACTTCATAACCGTGTTGACGCAATGCTTGCGCTAGTACGTTACTTGATGCAACTTCTGAATCCCATTGCGTATAAGCAATTTTAACCGTTTCTTTTTGTGAACTAGCTGATGTGAAGACACTAATTCCACCACTTCCTAGCATCACAATAATGGTTGCAATAACGGTCCAACCTTTCCAATGATGCTTAGGCGTTTCATCTTGTTGAACTGGTTCCTTATTAACCTTTTGCATAATGCGATCCATAATAATCGCTAAGATAACCAATGAAATTCCATTCGTAAATCCTTTACCAATATCGGCATCTTGTACCGCTGATAAAATACCACGACCTAATCCAGGAGCACCAATCATTGACGCAACAACAACCATTGATAGTGCTAACATCAAAGTTTGGTTAATTCCAGAAAAAATGGTTCCTTTAGCTAAAGGCAATTCAATCTTAAATAATTTTTGGCTTCCTGTTGAACCAAATGAATCAGCTGCTTCCACTAAATCAGTTGGTACTTGCTTAAGCCCCAAGCACGACATACGAACTGTTGGTGGCAAAGCAAAGATAACTGAAGCAAAAATTCCAGGTACAACACCAATACCAAAGAATGCAACTGCTGGAATCAAATAAACGAATGCCGGCATCGTCTGCATAAAGTCTAGTAGCGGCTGTACTATTTTATTAACTGTCTCATTTTTAGCCATCCATATACCAAGTGGTATTCCAATAATAACTGAAATCAGACTCGCCATAATGACTAATGTGAAAGTATTCATTAAATCAGACCACAAACCTTGGTTAGCAACCAAGAGTAGACCAATTAACGTAAATAAGGGAAACCCCCATTTTTTACCTGACGTTACGACCACAATTAATGTAATTCCCACAATAAATAGCCAAACCGGAATTGCGGTTAACAAATCAGTAATACCACTTAAGGCAGCATTACCACCACTTTGAATGGCATCAAATAATCCATCAAAAGTGTTTGTTATCCAGTCAACGGCGCTATTAACCCATCGTCCGAGGGGAATTTTAGGAAATAAATTTGCTAAAACAAACATCTTAATATCTCCTCCTTCATTTTATGACATTTGATAACTGTATTTTTAAACAATCTTTTTTAAAAAGTGACAACCCCATTATAAACATAAAGTTGTCACTTTCGTCAAATCATATATTTAAATTGCATTCAAATATAAGCAATCTTATTTAAAAAATACGTAAAAAAACGCTATGATTATTTTTTAAATCATAACGTTCTTTGCGTATTTATTTAAGATTCCATGCTGCATACTGTGAGTTATCAAATAGGTCCTTTATATCATTTTTAGTTGTTTTGGTTTGATAAGTTTTAACAATTTGCTTATACACCTTTTTGTTGGCTTCATCCTTACGAGCCGCAATTAAATTAATGTATGGATCTGCATTCTTCTTTAGATTTTGTTCAAGCAAGATATCTTTATCTTTTAAGTTGGCATCATGCGCAAAGTTACCATTAATGACACCCGCGTCAGCTGACTTTAGTGATGAAACGGCTTGCCCCGCATCAACTTCTTTAACCTTCAATTTCTTTGGATTTGAAGTAATATCTTTCACTGTTGGATTAGTTACCTTTTTATCGTATTTAATCAACTTAGCTTGTACCAAAACATCCAAAGCACGTGCTTCATTTGTTGCATCGTTTGGTACGATAATGCTAGCACCCTTCTTAATATCACTAACTTTGTCAGCCTTTAATGAATACAAGCGCATTGGCACAATTACAGTTTTACCAATAGAAGTTAATTTATTGCCCAACTTTTTATTTTGATCATCGAAGAAGACTTTAGTTTGAAAAGCGTTTAAATCTAAACTACCATCAGCTAACGCTTGATTAGGCTTAACATAATCATTAAATTCCTTTAACTTAATTTTGATACCGTGCTCTTTTTGCGTTCGTTTACCAATACGTTCCCATAACTCACGAGATGTATCACCTACAACACCAACCGTAACGGTTTTCTTTGCATCCGCACTTGCAGTCACTAAAGGTAACCCTGTTGAAGTAACCAACAATGCCGTTGCCGTTATAACACCAAATTTAATCCCATTTTTCATAATATTATTCTCCTCTTATACCTATTGCATTAACAATTAGTGAATAAAAAAAGTCCCGTTGTATCACATAATGCTGTAATACAACGGGACGACTAATAATCGTGTTACCACCCGAGTTCTGTTCATGGTTAACTGAACACTCAATTAAGTACGCGTAAAAATACGGTAATACTCTAGCGCAATAACGGGCGCACCCGGAAATAACTTATTTAATCACTCGCCATTTCATTCACTCTAAGGCCATTTTCACCATCCCCATCGATTGCATCTCACCAGCCTGCAACTCTCTGAACGACGTCAAATTGGTTACTTACCTCGTCTTCGTTGTAGTTATTGTATTGCGGAACAAATGAAAAGTCAATGAGTTTATTAGAAGAATATTAATTTTTGTTACTAGCAACTAATATACCCTATTCCATGACCTGCTTATCAATAACTTGTAGTTGATTATTTAACGTATAAATAATCGGTTTACCATTCAGAATTTTAATTTGATCTAACTGGTCATCAGGGACACCCTCTAGGTGCTTAATCAATACGCGTAGACTACTACCATGCGCCACAATTAATTCATTGCGCCCAGCACGTAAGCGTGGCACAATTGCATTTTCCCAATACGGCAATAACCGCTCTTGGGTCATGGCTAAACTTTCAGCTAATGGAATGGCAACACCAATTCGATCATACAACGACTGATGTTCATGTTCAGCTAACTTTGGTGGGACATCTTTGAAACCTCGACGCCACCGTTCAACTTGATCTTTACCATATTGTTGACGCGCTTCATCCTTGTCTAAACCAGCAAGTGCACCATAGTGACGTTCATTTAACCGCCAAGTTTTATACAAAGGAATCCAACTAATACCAATCACATCACAAACAATCATAGCCGTCATAATCGTTCGTTTTAATAGTGACGTATGGGCATCATTAATTTGGATACCAGTCGCTTTTAGTTGTAGGCCGGCCTCATTGGCTTGTGCACGTCCTGTATCAGTTAACGGGGCATCTGTCCAACCAGTAAACGTATTCTGCATATTAGCCGTACTTTGTCCATGACGCATTAATATCAATTTAACCATTGCCGTTCTCCTTGTCTAATTTACAAATGGTTCATTAAGTAATATGAACCATCCTTGCTATTAGTACACTACAATCATACATTATAAACTGTATTACCTCACTATTAAATTAATAGACAACAATTTAATGATTAATAATCTGATTCATCAGTTGCAACCCTTCTATTAATTCTGCTCGTCTAGGAACTCTAGATTCATTGATTATAAAATCAACATTACCTATTGCTAAATTTACTATTAAATATGTAATAAAATCAGATTCACTATAATGAAATAAACTTAAATAAATATTTTTAAACACTTCCCGTAATTGTACATCAAAGCTCATTTTTCCTAGAGGAATATTACGTAATATTTTAAGCATTTTGGCATTATCTAATAGATAAGCTACTAATTCTTTTGAGAAAAAGTAATAACCATCAAAATCCTGTGGTTGTTGTCTTCGTTGTCGTTGACCAGCAGCCAAAACATTCTTAAAATAATTAATTTGTTCATCAATTAACGTCACAGCCAACTCATATGTATTAGGATAATGCGTATAAAAAGTTGTCCGATCAATCATGCTATCTTTCGCTAATTGTGTAACTGTAATATCTTGAAAATCTTTCGTTTCTAATTCTTGTAAAAATTTATCTCTAATAAGTGTTTCCGTTCGCAAAAAACGTAAATCCATCAATCTGCCTCCAATTTTATTCTACATCTGTGGTCTTATTATACATCTATTAAAAAATTGATGTTCTAACTTAGTCTGATTCTTAATATACTTAACCACATAATATAAATAAATTAGATTTGAAAGAGGAAAAAACAATGAGTGATTATACAATTAAATTTTCTATTGACGGTAAAGAAGTTACACAGCAAGAAATCCGTGATATGGAATTAAGCCGTTATCATCATGTCTTTAGTATTTTCAATAAAAAACAAATTGATATTACATTAAACGATAAAGTTATTCCTTACGAAGATTTATTACGCCTGCCATTAACTGACGCTAAGGAAGCCTTAGCACAGACCCGTGAAAACATGGGTAAAGAAAAGACACTTGAAGTCTTTAAACCAGAAATTGAACGTGGGGATGCCATGTGGACAGAAATCGCAAACAATTCACGTGAAGGTGTCAACATGCAAGAGGCTTATGTGGACGTTGAAACACATGGGATTACACTTTTACAGTTCATGATGTTTAATCAATCATTAGCTAAACATAACAATTTATATCTACCTTCAACAGTGCATCCAGAACATTATTACTTTAATGCAACTAAAGATGGTCGCCAGGAAATCATTGAAACTTTTGGTATGTATCAAGATCCCTCATACCTTAATTTAAAGCCTGGTAAAATTGATCCAGATTTCCCAGTACAACCAAAAGAAAATGCTGATATCGTAATGGTTGGTAATACTTACTTAATGAATACCGGCATAAATACAAAAATGTTGGGTATGCACCAATTATCACGTACCAAGGATGGTATGAAAATCAAATTAGGTGTGCTTTTACCTGAGGGTGCCCCTAAGGAAATTGCAGAAGGTCATAAGTGGCATTTACTTGTTGAATTTAATAATGGTTTGCATATTGCATCCGAGCAACATCCCTCATTTGTCCAAAAGAAGTTACTAGCAACAGCAATTAACCACATCGCAAAGAAAAATTAACTGTTTATTATTTATAGTAAAAGCACTAATGACTCTTATTTGTCGTTAGTGCTTTTACTTTTTAAAATTTATTTTTCAACAACTTGCCAAGTTTTTGGTACTTGAACAGTGTTTTCAACCTTTACAAGATGATTCTCATCTTTAAATTTAAACAAGGTTGACATCAAGTCTGACTTGTATTGCCACTTAGTCGTCTTAGTAACTAATTGTGCTTCATCAACATCAGCCTTTTGATAGTTTGAAGTCTTCTTCAAGCTATCAATGACATTATCTTTATCTGGTGCAAAATGCGCACTGGGCTGCTTTTGTGATTGCGAATCTTTATAAATCATGACCACATGATTATCTTCAATCTTTTTCGTCATCAACATACCTACTGGCACATTATCTGGTGCAGCAGAATAAATCTGCTTGTGCTGTTCGGTAGTAACTTTTTCCATGCCATAATGGTTCTTCATATTAGCGGAAAGCATGCCAACTGATCCAGCTAACAAGACAATGGAAATCGTACCTAATGTATAACGCAATACACGATTATTAATTAGTAATAATGTCACAACAGTTAGTACAACTAAAATTGAAATTATCCAAAGAATCATTATTAAGCCTCCTTTTCTTTCTTCATGAAGACTACGAAAATTAAGCCAATAACTGCGAATGCCAGACTAATAATGAAGGCCCATTGGAAACCATCCAATGATGCATCCAAGGCTTTCTTAGCATACTGTAATGGTTCTGTCTTTTTCATACTATCACTAGGTGTATTATTATTAATCACATTTTGAACAACTGATGTCATCAACGCCACAACAACTGAACTTGAAACTTGACGCAAAGTATTGTTAGCGGCAGTTGCATCAGCAGCACGTTCATCAGATAACGCACCCATGGCTGCAGTTGTTAATGGCATCATTAGCAATGCAATTGCTGTCATACGCAATGCATATAGTATCGTAATAATAATTGTTGGTGTTTGCTCGGTTAAGAAAATAAATGGTAACGTTCCGAATAGTAAAATAACAAACCCAACAAATGAAAGGCGTTTAACACCAACTTTGTTATACAAAGCACCACCAACTGGACTAATCAAGCCCATGAACAACGCTCCCCAAAATAGTGTCAATCCTGAATCTAATGGTGAAAGACCACGTACGTTTTGTAGATACGTTGGTAACATCATTTCAACACCGTACATGGCCATAGTTGCTAATAGCAAGGCAATAGTTGGCACAGTGAAATTACGATTCATAAAGACACGGATATCTAAGAATGGCACATCCATCTTTAATTGACGCCAACCAAAGATAATTAAGAAAATCACACCAACAACAATTGGCATAATGACCTTGCCCATGTCACCCCAGCCTTCTGAACTAACATTAGTGAAGCCCCATAGGAACAAACCAAATCCAATCGTTGATGTCACAACTGATATTAAATCAAGTTTAGCTGCACGATTTTTCAACACATCCTTCATCAAGAATGGTGCCAAAATCATTGCAACAACAATGAAAATCAATGGCACAATAAAAATTGATTGCCAATCATTGGTGATAGTAATGCCTAAGAAAGTGTGATCTTTATTTAAAATAAGTCCTGTCAAAGTTGGCCCAAATGCTGGTGCCATTCCAACAACTAACCCCATTAATCCCATGGCAACACCACGTTCTTTGGGTGCATACATGTTAACAATCACAACTTGCATCAAAGGTAGCATAACCCCTACTGCAACGGCAGCAATAATTCTACCAGCAACAAACATCCACCAGTAGTCAGCATCCTCTGGTGTTAGCATACTGATTAAAATACCAAGCGTTAGCAAAATATATGCCAAAACATGCAAGTACTTAGTTGAAAAACGATTGGCAAAGTACGCTGATAGCGGCACCATAATACCATTCATCAATAAGAACCAGGTTGTTGCTTGTTGTGCCGTTGATAAGTTAATATCAAAAGCACTCATCAAAGCTGGTAATGCTGTTCCCAATGAGGTTTGCATCAAACCTCCTGACATAGCAGCAATCAGCATGACAATGAAAACAATCGTACGATTATATTGCTTTCCATGTTGATCTATATTCATATCTCTTCTCTCCTCAGATCAATATTTGTTTATTTAGGTGAAACAATTTGTCTCCCCCAAAATAAACAACTTTTAAAGTTTAACATTACCGATTTGATGATACAATATGTCTAACTAGAACAATTTAAGTGATTTTGTTCCAATAAAAAATAAAATATCCTAGGAGAAAAAATGAAATACAGCACACAAGAGAACATTCGTGTTAAAAATCAATTGGTTGAAGCCCTCTTTAAACTACTTGCGCAACAACCTTTATCAAGTATTACCGTCACTAGTTTAATCAAAGAAGCACACGTTGCTCGTGGCAGTTATTACCGTAATTTCAATACAATTGAAGATATTCTAGAATATTATTTTCGCAATCTTACCAAAAATCGTACTTACTATCCACAGGGCAATCCGTTAAAAGATACTGAGGAAAATATGACAGCAATTATTGAAAGTTTCGAGTTATTTTATGCGCAACGTGATAAATTAACCCTTTTATTGCAAAACGGCCAGTCGGATTATTTCGATCGTATCTTAACAGATTTGATGATTGATTCTGCTGGTGATATGTCCTTCAAATCAACCGAACGCTATCGTTTATACATTATTATCGGTGCCATGATTAGCATCCTTTCTGAATGGTTATTATCAGGTGCGCACGAAACACCCGCAGAAATGGCAAGAATTACTGTTCACTATCTTAAAGAAGGTGTTTTAGAATAAATTATTTACTTAATATGGTGTACCAAAATGCCCTAAAATGCTATGATAGAGACGTAATAATTAAAAATAAATGAGTTATTGTTTCATTGTATTTTAAACATGGAATTGGGGGAGTCATGCTATGACCAACAAAGATTTTGCGCAAACTTTATACCAAGCTTATACAGGAAAACAGCCACTATCACAGGAAGCTTATACGGAACTATTAGATAATGAAACCGACGCCTATGAGGTGCAACATGAATTAATGCGTTTAAAGGAAGAACCAATTGGGGGCTACAAGATTTCTTTAACAAGTGAAGAAACGCAACATATGTTTAATTCAACCAGTCCACTTTACGGTGCCCAAATCATCAGTCATTTTAAGCAATCACCAGTAACTTTAACTTCTGATCAATTATTAGATCCACTTGCTGAAGTTGAATTAATGTTTACCGTTAAGGAAACTTTATCTCCTGATGATTCATTGACAGATTTAATGAGCAAAACGTTGATTGCTCCTGCTATTGAGGTACCAGATTCACGTTTTAGTGACTGGTTCCCTGGCCTATCAAAATATTTAGTCATTGCAGATGCTGCTGTTGGTGGCTACATCGTTTATGGGGAACAAGTAGAAACCACTGATTACTTCAAGAGTTCTGATGAAATTGCTGCAGTTGCAACTGTTTTATATCATGATGATAAAGAAATTAAGACTGGAAATGCTACTGAAGTATTAGGCAACCCACTATTATCACTACAGTGGTTGGTAACAAAGTTAGCCGCTGAAGGCCGTCAATTAGAAGCTGGTCAACATGTTTCAAGTGGTACTTTCTTACTACCTGAACATTTAACAGCTGGTCAGTGGCGAGCATCATTTAGTCACAATTTAGGTAATGTCATTATTAACGTTGAATAATGCAGGCACAAAAGTACCACTAATTGCAATTTTGATTAGCGGTACTTTTTTAGTCTATATAATTACCTTATGCCATAATATTTAGTTGATTCCACATTTAGATTGCAATATTTTTTAAATATTATCTTGCTCCTATATCATTATAAAATACAAGAATCGACTGTATTTTATGTTCACATAAAAAAATGAGCCAACTAGTTGACTCATTAATCATTTTAAATTTTATCGTGAATGTCGCCAGTCCGAATCCATTACCATTCGAGCAACAATTAATCCTAACGGCAAAAACAAGACAATCATCATAGCTGAAATAAACCACTGTGCACCGACCGAAATATTACCAATTCCCATATAATACATCGCCCGATACATATATAATCCAGGTACCATAATAACAATTGCGGGAACCGTTAATGAAATACGCGGATATCCCATACGCCTATGGAACAATGACGCTAAGATACCGGCGGTTAGCGCACCAATAAAGGCGGCGGCCGCAGCTGGCAAAGGTGTCAAATCAACTAGTTCTAACCGTAGTGTATTAGCAACTGAGCCAATTAAACCAGCTGTTGCTGCCATTTTAACTGGACTATTAAACATAATTGAGAAGCCGAACACACCACAAAAACTAGCTGGAATGCGTAATAAACAAAGCGCTAATGGTGATAAACCAACTGGCAGAAAACTGTCTGGCTTTAAATCACTCGCTAAAGCAACTAACCAACCAACTAATGTTGCAATCACAATAATTGATATGGCATGTACCAAACGCTCAATACCTGAACGCATATCTGATTTGGCAAGATCTAGTCCGCTGGTGATAAATGGAAAACCAGGAATGGCAAATAACATTGCACCAATATATCCAGCTTCGTGGGCAACATTGATATTAAACACAAGCTCTAAGCTTCGTGACACCAGCAAATAAGTTAAGCAAGCGACTGCGACACCAGTTGCCAACCCGGCAAATAATGTCAAATGTCTAGCATTCATTTTTGCTCGTATGTAATTACCAAGACCAGCGCCACAGAAGCTACACAACATTTCAATTGGTCCACCACCTAAAAGAAAAACGAAGGAACAGCAAGCTAAAGCCGCTGCTAAGCCAAGTAAGATTGGTGTATAATTTCCTTTTTTAGCGTTGATTTCATCTAATTGACGATGAACTGATTGCACATCTTTTAAAGCACCATTATGTTCAAAATCTTTAACAAAGTGCTCCATGCTCGTTAATTTATCAGTATTCACACCGCTTGATTTCAATGATAACGTTTCTGTATAACTATTATCATCGTCAAAACAAGTATACGATATCGATGTTAAACCAACATCAGCTGAACAATAAATTTTTAATACGCGTGCCATCGTGTTCATGGTTGCCCGCACCCGCCAAGCTCCAGTTCCACAAGATAACATAATTATGCCTGCTCGGCCAACAAGGATCGTCTTCTCACGTAAAGAAGCGTTTACTGTCAATAATTCAGATTCTTTATGTGCCAATTCACGCCAAGGAATCTGCATATGGTTCGTCACTAAACCATCATTTTGTTCCGTCATTCTAAAACCTTCTTTACTACTTCAATAATTTACATTGTACCATAGCATGCAAGTTGACTTTAATTTTTGATACTAAAAAACAAGTCTACTCCTAAAGCAAACTTGTCACATTAAATTAATTATTATTAGCAATTAAATCTTTTAGCTGACTAATATAATCAAATTGCTGATTTACTTTTGCCAACAAAGCATCGTCATGCGTATGTGCAACACCATCGTACAATATTTCTTGATATAAGTTAACATATGGTAGTTGATGTTCCCTGGCTGCTACTAATTCATTCGCCAAGTCATAATTAACTTTACGGAAAGTAACATCTGCCAAGCCAGCGTCATCAATTTCCAAAATCGCATATTGTGCACGGCGATCATTATTAAAAGTCGCATGCTTAAAGAAAGGCTGCCCAACCGAACCAGGATTAATAATTAATTGATCCTGACTACTATACCGTAACATTTGATGGTGCACGTGCCCATAAATAGCAATATCAACCTGTTTGTCTAAGAAAAGTGCATCAAAATGATCCGTATCAGCATCAGCTAGTAGAGCTGGTCCTGAATTTAAATCATTTAAATTATGCGATAAATTAATCGATAAACCATTAACGTTCTTAATCATATGAATTGGTAATGATCGTAATTTCTGCTCATTTTCTAGTTTAATATGATTTACAACATATTGCCCCAACATACCAATATACACATCTGAAGGATCATCAAAGTGATTACCAACGACACCATCCTGTACATTCAAAAAACAATCATCCCAGTTACCACGAATATAAACTGACGTTCCTAATTGTTCAAGACATGTAAACAAAGCATCCGTTGCTGGTCCTGGCATTACCAAATCGCCTAAGAACCAGCAATCATCAATCGCCTGTTCTTTAATATCATCAGCCACTGCGTGTAAAGCAGTTAAATTTCCGTGAATGTCTGATAATACTGCAATTCTTTTCTTCATTGTTTCTCCCACCTCTCCAAGTGAAACACTTCAAGTAATCTTTCATTAGTCCTATTGTCAGCTATATAAAAGCAAAATAAAAAGACCAAGAACAATTACTTGCTCTTAGTCTTATTATACTAATAATTAACTATTAAATTCCAATAGTTATCTTAGTATTCTTCCCACCACTTACTCATGCTTGACTTTCCTAGTCCAGGATTGAAGCTGTTAGTAGGATCATTCTTCTTGTAGTGCTTAATCAAAGCTGGAGCTGCTTCATACAAATGACCAACGTTGTGCTCAGCTGGGTAAATTGCACCACGCTTATCGAACAACTTTAGCATTTCTTGCTTCAACTCATGGGCGTCAACACCTGGCTTCAAAATGTAGTCTTGGTGCATAACGTGATCTAAGAAGTGACCGTAGTACAACTTATACTCGATCTTATCATCGATTTCCTTTGGTAATGTTTCAAACCAATCATCATCATTACGACGTAGAGCCACATCAATTGGCAAGATATCAATCTTGTCTTGGTGCAATTCTTGGTAACGAATAGGAACAGATGCCGTTACATAACGGTGCAATGAAGCCTTGTTAGTCTCATCAGCATTAGCCTCAAAGAACTCACCTTCTTCTTCCTTGAAGAATTCAGTCAAGTAAGCACGAGCTTCGGCAATTCCATCTCCAGCCATCTTCAATTGCAAGTAGTGTTGGAAACGGTTTGCATAATCTTCCATACGCTTTGGCAATTGGTTAGGGAAAATGTTACCTGCACGTTGCAAGAAACGATCTGGGAAATATGGCTTGAACGTTGGGACGTGGCTCAAAATACGCTCTGCCGTAGCCTTCCAACCAAACATTGTTGGTAAGTACTCAGTTCCAACCTTATCTAGAACCATCAAAGAATCTTTACCATAAATCTTAGCTAATTCATAAGCTTCCTTGTGCATGTACTCACCTGAAACAGGCAAATTCTTAAATTCAGACAAGATGTGGCGACGCATCTTTTCCAATACAGATGGTGAATTTGTACCGATGTAGAATACTTGTGATTCACCTTCTGAAGCATAAGTGTCTAGACGAACAGCAAAGGTAGCAACTTTTCCAGCGGCTCCTGATGCTTCGTATAGTCCCTTTGGATCAGCGTTGTAACGTGTTGGCATATCTGAATTAACGTCACGAACACGCTCTTCATAGTTACGGTTGTGACCAACACGCTCTTCTGAATTAGGAACGTTGTTAACATCAAAACGACGGTTAGACAAGTTATCCAAAATTTCTTCAGGTGTATCACCAAGATCAATACCCAAGTGATTTACCAAGTGTAGTTCATCATTTTCATCAATACGTGCATAAAGAGCAAGCTCAGTATATGCAGGTCCACGTTGAATCAAAGCACCACCAGAATTGTTATTAATTCCACCAATAACTGAAGCACCAAGATTTGATGATCCAATAACTGAGTGTGGCTCACGATTCAAAGGCTTCAAAGTTTGCTCTAACTTGTTTAAAGTTGTTCCTGGGAATGCAAGTATTTGCTTACCTTGATTAATCAATTGCAAATCTTTGATACGGCTTCCCTTAACAATAACGACATCACGATCATAACCTTCTGTTGGTGTTGATCCTTCAGTCAAACTTGTATTTGAAGCTTGCATAAGGATAATCACGTTATCACGGTGCAATACCTTCAATACTTGCCACATTTCCAAAAGTGTTCCTGGCATAACAACTGCCAATGCCTCACCATAACCAGAACGGTATCCCTTACGATAGCGTAATGACTTGGCGGCATTTGTCACGATATGGCGGCTTCCGACAATAGCCGTTAAATCTTTAACTGTTGACATAAAATTAACCTACCTCCTAAAGTACAACATGATTCCAATATACCACTTTTTTCATTAAAAATGGCAAAAAATATAACGAAATTTTCAAACTTTTTTTATGTTGGTTAAGCGTTTACAACATTGATAGGATTACCGTCTAAGTATCCTTGAATGTTATCAACAACGATATTTAATAAACGTGAACGAGTTTCTTCTGGTGCCCAAGCAATATGTGGCGTCAAGTAGCAATTTTTAGCTGTTAATAATGGATTATCATTATTAATTGGTTCCTGTGAAGCCACATCTAATGCAGCATAAGCAATTTCACCTTCATTAAGAGCAGCTGTTAAATCAGCTTCATTTATCAATTTACCACGTGCGGTATTAATCAATACAGCAGAATCTTTCATTTTATGCAAGACATCAGCGTTAATAAATTCGGCCATTTCCTCTGTATAAGGAATGTGTAGGCTAATAAAGTCTGCTCGATCATATAAAGTTTCTAAATCAACTTGCTTAATTGCTTCGTCAAAGACTTCTCTTGGACGGTGATTATAGAAAATAACATTCATATTAAAAGCTAATGCAATCTTGGCAACTGCTTGTGCAATCTTCCCAAAACCAACTAGACCTAGTGTCTTACCTTTTAATTCAATTAGTGGTGCATCCCAAAATGAGAAACGACCAGCTTCTTGCCATGCGCCTTGGTGTACCAAGTCATCATGTTGTTTAACACGACTTGTCACAGCTAACATTAATGCAAATGTAAACTGAGCAACTGCATCAGTACCATAAGTTGGTACATTAGTTACTGCAATTCCCTTTTCTTTAGCATATGAAACATCGATATTATCATAACCTGTCGCTGTTTCAGCAATAATTTTCAAATCTGGTACAGCATCCAAAATTTCCTTAGTAATTGGTACTTTGTTAACTAAGGCAACCTGAGCGCCTGCCAAACGCTTAATAATTTCTTCATGATCGTCATAAGGTGTCTTATCATAGACTACTACTTCGCCTAAGTGATCCAAAACATGCCAGTCAATATCACCAGGATTTAAAGCTAAACCATCTAATACAACAATTTTCATACAATCCCCCCATGTTTATCTATTATTACAATTCTAATTATAGCATGTAAACGCTTTATCTAGCACGTGTTCAATTGAAAAAACAACCTCTGTCAACCAACAGAAATTGTTTTAAATAGTACTATTTTATAAAAAGATATCATTACCAACTACAAAGCTAATAATTGATACAACCAAAATAGCCGTTATGCAAACTGCGTGAAATACTTTATGGTTAGCTAATAAGGCAATGTATTCTCTAATAAAAGCATTTGGAATAAAGAAACGACTTGTTTTAGCACCTAAACCATCAATCATTAAGCCAACCAAACGCGCATAACCAGCTGCGCGGAAGGTGTGATAATCACTCGTTGCAAACAAACCATTTCCTAAATTAATGTTTTTATTTTCCAATATTTTCTTAGAGAATAACATATTTTCATATGTCGTCTTTGATTTATTCTCGATTAAAATCTTATCAGCATCTGCACCATGCGCTTTTGCATACGCAGCCATTGCTTCACCTTCTGGAACCAATTCGTCGCCGCCTTGACCACCAGAGAAAATTAACCAAGGATAATAATTCGTTTTATTAGCCTGCTTTTGTGCAAAGTCCAACGCGATTTGAATTCGTGAACCCAATAATGGTGACACATCTTTACCATTCAACAGACCTGCCCCTAGGATAATAATGTAATCTTTATTGTACTTTGGTCGGTATAAACGTGTAATGATAAATGACGTAATAAACGCCAAAAACCAGAATGATAAGTACAAAATAATTGGGTCAAC
This sequence comes from Weissella sp. ESL1139, assembly GCF_058506735.1. Lineage (NCBI taxonomy): Bacteria > Bacillati > Bacillota > Bacilli > Lactobacillales > Lactobacillaceae > Weissella > Weissella sp. ESL1139. Next base: position 676,392 of record NZ_CP196375.1, on the reverse strand, counting down.
TAACGTAATATATAAACCAACTGCTTGGTCACTTAATAAACGACTATCAATTGCGCGCATAATTGGTAGGACAAAAACAATTAATACTCCTAGCAATAGCGTTAACATATTACCTAATGTATGACTTTCACGACGCCATACTGTAAAAGCGTTCCATAACATCAAAACCCCTAGCAAAGAATAAATTATTCCTAAGGGTACTAAAATGATAGTCAAAATGACATAAAACAAGGTTGATAACCAATGAATATTTAGTAATTCAACCGTGATCATCAAAGTAAGACCACCCAGTAACACTGATATATTGGCTAAAACACCATTCAGCAAACGAAACTTATTTTGTCGTAAACTAATCATTAGTAATACAATACAAGCAATCGTTGCTAAAAATAAAATAAATAATGGTACATAATTTGTATTGTCCATCATAGACATTGTTCAGTTACCTCCAAATTGGGATACTTAAGCCATGTCAAAATTATACAAAAAACTTATCCAAATGACCATGTTATTAATAAATTTAATTTCAAACTCGTTTGATGATATACTTAATTAATATTATTAATAAAGTAGAGAGATTAATCATATTATGAAAAAGAAAATCATAACGGTCGTCTTAGGTGTTATAGCAATTATTTTAATTGTTGTGGTTTCAACAAAGTTTCAAAATTCATCGACTAACACCGAAAGTAATATTAGTTCTGACAAATGGACCAAAAAATCTTTTGACAGTCTAAAGGTTGGCGACTTTAACCAAAATGGTCAAGGCGGTACAAGCTATGAAAAAGTCATTGCAAAGTATGGTCGCCCCGATAAGAAAAATAAATCTAAGTCGGGTAAGAACACCTTAACTGTCGTATCATGGAAAAATGTTGCTGGTGACTACACTGGTGTTACGCTTACGTTCATGAGCCAAAAAAAGAGTACCGCAACAGCCCGTTTAGCCTCAAAAACTTTGTTAGATGATAAAACAATTAATCTATCAAAAAAATGGACATCAAGTGGCTACAATGCTGTAAATGTTGCCGATGCAAAATCTGATAAAGATGCTGGTGATTCACTAAATAGTCTGACTGACAAATACGGTAAGCCGGCCGTCCTCACAATTGCGATTATTGATGGCAAAAAAGAAACAAATGCCATTTGGCATAATACCAATGCTGGCGCTAACGGTAGCGTCTCAATTGACTTTTCAGATAAAAACACGGCTACTAATAAATCACAAGATAAATTACGTTAATCATTTTCTATAAAAAATCGGTTTGAACAAAGCCAGGTTTCGCACCCTGATCGTTCAAACCGATTTTTATTTTTACTTCTATTATTTATTCGAAAAACTTACCGTCAGCAATATCGGCAAGTGTATCACGAGACGGAATAAAGAATAACTGTCCACTTAAAATGGTTGAAAATGTTAATAGAAAATCACTTTTTTCTAGCATTTGCTCCAACATTTGCTTCGTTACTTCCCAATGACGGGCATACCCAATGAAATAAGTGCCAGTGTAGTCCATTGCTGGATCAGAAAATGGCACATTCATACGCACAATCTTTTGCTCTTCACCATCGATTTCAATTTTCGAAGCAACATTATGCGCATTTTCAAGTTTGTCATCGTCATCTAATTCCATATCATCATACTTATGGCGCCCCACCGCCTTTTCTTGATGTTCGACAGATAACTTTTCCCAAAAGGCCATATCATGTTGCCATTTTTGAGCAAATGCATAAGAGCCATTTATAAAATCTGGGTCTTCATCCCCAACAATCGCATATTCATCGGCATCTTCAATCGCTGGTGCTTCAGTACCATCAATAAAGCCAATGATTGCACGACCTTCTAGATAACGAAAACCTTTTGTTTCATCAATCACCGTCGTAACCGGTGCTAATAATTTCATAAATTGGCGAACAATTTCGTAAACCACAGCTTCTTCATTTGCACGAATATGCAAAAAGATGTCCCCATCACTAGCTGGCATACTGTACTCAGGCCCATCCAATGTTGTGTAAGTTTCTAATTCATGTGGCTTAGCAGCCGTTGGAAATAGATACTTCCATGCTTGATTACTAAATCCAATAGCAACTTGTAAAGCTGCTTTAGGATCACGTATCCGCATTGATCGAATAATTGACTGTGACATATCAGTAAAGGTTGCAACATGATCTTGCTCATCAGCTAAATCTTGACGATTCAATTTCAATACAATGAATGAAACATTCATCCCTGGATCTTTCCAAACATCTTGCGCTAATTTAGCATTAACCATTTAGTATTTCCTCCCAAAAATATTCTTTACTACACTTTAAAAATACTATATTCTTGTGAAAAAATCATTAACTATTTGTAAATGTTTGCATCTTTAGCATCAAGCTTATTCCATGTAGTAACTACGTACTTGTGACGTAAAATCACCGGCTTGGGTTGGGTCATCATAACGGCCCACATACATCAATTCATCCCCAGTAAACTTTTCGCCCGTCTCTTGATCAACATAAATACCCTCTGGGATTAAATTAGCTAACTTTGTAATCGTTAATGGTTGTTGACCCGAAGCTAGCATTCTAAAATGATAGACCAAAACATCACGACCATCAGGACTGACAAATTCCCATGCAGCTTCGTTACTAGTGAATGGACTCTTAAGACGATAAAAATCACCATATTGAATCAAATGACGATGTTCCTTGTAGAAACGCACCTGTTCCTTAACCAATTCTTTTTCTTCATCAGTTAATTGTTGCACGTCTAGCTCATAACCTAAGACGCCTGAACTGGCTACATCCCCACGTGTCTTTAATGACATATCGCGTTGTGTCTGTGGATTAGGTACCGCTGCAACATGGGCCGTCATGCTTGATACCGGATAGCCAAAGGTTGTACCATATTGAATTTTAATTCGTTCAGCTGCATCAGTACTATCTGACGTCCATGTTTGTGGGAAGTAATACATCATACCAGCATCAAAACGGCCACCACCACTTGAGCAACCTTCCATCAAAATCTCTGGATAATGGGTTGTTAGCCGATCAACCAAATCATAAACACCCAAAATGTAACGATGGGCAACCTCACCCTGTTTTTCAGCAGCCAGTACTGATGAATAAACTTCTGTCATATGTCGATTCATATCCCATTTAATATAATCAATTGGCACCCGATCCAAAATGGCTGTCATTTGTTGATAAATATTATCAACCACTTCTGGACGTGAAAAATCTAAGACATATTGATCTCTTGATAACGACATTGGTCGATTAGGAATTTGTAAAGCATAATCTGGATGTTCACGATACAAATCTGAATTTTCAGAAATCATTTCCGGTTCGAACCACAATCCAAATTGCATATTTTTTGCGTGTACCTTTTCGGCCAAACCACGTAGGCCACCACCATCTGCTAATTTACTTGTATACTCGTACCAATCACCTAATGAACGACGATCGTCATCACGTTCACCAAACCAACCATCATCTAAGACGAACATTTCAATACCTAAAGGCTCAGCCGCATCTAAGATTGACGTAATCTTTTCCGCATTAAAATCAAAGTAAGTGGCTTCCCAATTATTAATAACAATCGGACGATTCTTATATTGATGCTGTCCACGAGCAACACGCTCACGTAACAAATGATGGTAAGTTTGTGACATACCGTTCAGTCCTTCGTCAGAATAAACTAAAATTGCTTCTGGTGTTTGGAAACTCTCCGCAGTTTGTAAATGCCAACTAAAACCATCTTCGTTAATACCAGTTACCAAACGAACTTGGTCCACAAAATCCTTTTCAAAAGTAAATTGATGATTACCAGAGTACACTAATTGCACCCCAATTGCTTCACCTTGTTGTTCAGTTGTACTAGAATCAACCGCAATCACAAATGGATTCATATGGTGAGAACTAGCACCACGACGACTACCAAATTCAGTAAGACCTTGGCGTAATGGTGCCCGGTCAACTTGGCGTTCATGGAATTGTGAACCAGGGAATGAGATAACCTCTAGTTCTTGCTTAGGCATATCTAATTGTAGCGATGCCACTTTCTCGATATTAAAAGCGGCTTCACTATCATTAATAATCTTTGTTGAGCGAGTAATAACTGCTCGCTCCGCATAAATCGTATAGTACAAAATAACACGAGCAGCTAACGTCTTGTCTCTTAAGGTAATGGCTAAGGTTTGTGCTTCGTCATCATCTTTAACATAGGTTTGTGGCAAACCATCTAATTCGGGCTTACCAGCAAAAATTTCATAAGATTCATAACGAAAATCGGTCGCAAACGCCCCGTTGCTTGCTTTAATCACAATGGCAGGCGTACGAAAATCTCCCGTTTGATTGCCAGCAAATTCCTGTGGTAAAACATCTTTGGAATACCAACGATCAACTTCACCAGGCACACCAGCCAGATTAGGTGATAGTCCTCGCTCATAGCGCGGATAGGTTCTCGAACCGTGATATCCCGATACACGATGACCAAAATATAAATGTGATAATAGTTCGCCTTCAGAAATCCCCATAATATATGAAATCTCATCATTTCTTAAATAGAACGTACGGTTTGTATCATCAAATGTAATCACTGCTTTTGCCATAATTCCTCCATAAAATTTAACACTGCGCTTAGTCGCTTAATAACTATTCGTATTAATTGTAACCGCTTTCTAAACGAATGTAAAAAGCAATTAATGATTAACTAAAAAAGACTGTTCATTAGTCAAAATTAACTCTGACTTTGCTGAACAGTCTTCAAAATTATCATATTTAATTATCGTTGTTAATGTTACCGTGCCTTAGCTGAGCGCAAACGACTATTCGTTACGACTTCAATCTGGCGTAACGTTGCCGCATCAATATGCAAACCACTTGCAATTTGGCCGAATGTCCACGTTGGGTGGCGTTCGCACAAATCATGGAAGTGTTCAATTAACTTATCATTGATTTGTGGCTGCTTTGTTACTTGAGTACCTTTAACAACATTGTTTATCACATCAGTCTTTTCAAAACTGTAATGTAAACTACTTGGTCCCATGGCCCCGGTTGCGAAATCCATTGTTCTTTTCCTCCATATAGTAGGCTAAAAAAATATCAACAACAACTCCTATAAGCACATAGTACCACGTTTACCAATCAAAATAAAGCAAACTTTCAACTATATTTACTATTTTTTCATTCGTATTTTAATAAAAAGAGCTTTTATACATCAATTTTGGATTATAATCATTCGGATATTACCTCAAAATAAAATTGATAACGAATAATATGACTGGAAAATGGTATAATATGAGCACATTATTCTTAAGGAGTTAAAATGTCTACACGTCAAAAATATATTCGCAATTTTGCGATTGTTGCTCACATTGATCATGGCAAGTCGACCCTCGCTGATCGTATTATGGAAATGACTAACACCATTTCTGAACGTGAAGCTGAAGATCAATTACTTGATGACTTAAGTGTTGAAAAGGCTCACGGTGTCACAGTTAAATCACGTACCGTCCGTAATTACTATATTGATGAAAATGGCGATGAATATCAATACAACTTAATTGATACCCCAGGTCACGTTGATTTTAATTATGAAGTCTCGCGTAGTTTATCGGCTACCGATGGTGTCTTGCTACTAGTTGATGCCACAAAAGGTGTGCAAGCACAAACGGTTGCTAATTACCGTTTAGCTAAAGAAGCTAATTTGGTCATTATTCCAATTGTTAATAAAATTGATACTGCTGCCGCCGAAGTTGAAGATACGATTGCCCAACTAGGTGATTTAGATGAGTCTTTCACCCCTGACCGCATTTTAAAGATTTCAGCTAAGAGTGGTTTGCACGTTGATACAGTCCTAACTGCTATTCGTGACCAAATCCCGGCGCCAATTGGTGATGAAGACGCGGCTTTAAAAGCACTAGTATTTGATTCAAAGTTTGATCCTTATAAAGGTGTAATTGTGCAAGCTCGTCTATTTGATGGTACTTTGCAAAATAATGATCAAATCTTATTCATGGCCAACCAAATTAAATCTGGTATCAAAGAAATGGGTGTTTTTGCCCCTTTAATGACCCCAGTTAAACAACTAAAAGCTGGAGATGTTGGTTTTATCGTCACTGGTATTAAAGATCCTGAAGCTGTCAAAGTTGGTGATACTATTACCCTTGCCAAGCATCCCGTTGAACAGGCTTTGCCTGGTTATCAAGAAGTTGAACCAATGGTTTATGCTGGTTTGTATCCACGTGGTAGTGAATTTAAAGATTTGAAAGTTGGGATTGAAAAGCTAGCCTTAAATGATGCCGCCTTCCAATATGAACCAGAACAATCTGAAGCACTTGGCATGGGCTTCCGTGGTGGCTTTTTAGGTATTTTCCATTTGCAAATCATTCGTGAACGTCTACAGCAAGAATTTGGTTTAGATGTCTTAACCACTATGCCAAATTCTACTTACCGTGTGACAGTTAAAAATCAAGATGAACCAATTTATGTCGAGAATCCAACACAATTCCCTGACTATGGTCAAATTATTAAGGTTGAAGAACCTTATATGTTGGCCAAAATGACAATGCCCAATGAAATGCTCAACGATGTTATGCGTTTAGCTGAAGGTCGTCGTGGCGAATTAATTGATTTAGAAACCATTGGTGCCATGTTACTAGTAACATATCGTATGCCAATTTCAGAGATTGCTTATGACTTCTTCAATGAATTGAAGTCAGTCTCTCATGGTTTCGCAACCTTATCAACAACTTTTGATCAATACCAATACTCTGATTTAGTACGTATTGATATTGCCATTGATTACGCTAAAATTGATGCCCTTACTTTTGTTACACATCGTTTAAAGGCAACACGCATGGGAATTGAATTAGTTGATAAACTAAAGGATTTGATTCCACGTAAATTGCAAGCAATGCCTGTTCAAGCCATTATTGAAGGACGCGCTGTTGCCCGGGCCGATGTACCGCCGCTTCGTAAAGCACAAGCTTCCGGTGCTAAGGTATCTAAAAAGCAACAACAATTACGACGCCAAGGTCTTAAAAAGAGTAATATTGAATTACCACAATCGGTGTTCGATGCCATTCTAGAAATGAATAGTAATTAATAACTAGCAAAAAAGGAACTTAACTGATGTAAAATCAGAAAAGTTCCTTTTTTTGTTACTATTTTTCTAAATCAATCGTTCGACTAATGATATAAACAATAATCGCCCCGATGATCAATGCTGCAAACTCACCCAAAGCTGTCCAAGCATATGTTGCCCAGAATGGTACTTTAGCTAAGTAATATAGCTCTGCCGCAATAATCCACATCATTAATGAATCAACCACTGTACTAATTGCTAAACGTGCCACAATACTTTTAACACGTTTTGCTAGTATATAAGAAATTGATAACATCAAAAATGTCTGTAAGGTTCCGACAATCATATCCACAATACCATATGGTGACCATATGTTAGCAATAAAGACCCCTAAGGTAATTGCCACAATATAACGTTTATTAAACACTGCTAAGTGATTAAAGGCTTCTGAAAACCGTAATTGAACAGGCCCATACGAAGCAAACGGTAATGCAACGGTCGCAACGACATATAATGCAGCAATAACTGCTGTAATTGCTATGTTTCTTGCTGAACTGATTTGAGAATTTTTAGTATCCATACTTTCTACTCCTAGTTTTTTTAAGTGGGATGGTTACGAACCACTGATATTAAAGCTATCACTATCACTTCAAAATGGCAAGCATGATTGTCATTCAACAAGCAATAAAAAAGACTGCGCAATCTGCACATGTCAGATTTGCACAATCTTCTAAAGTCATTATTAGCAAACGACCGTTATTTTATAATTGACCCCAAGCTTGTGAAGCAATTGATGGGAACAAGTAAACCACACGTTCAAGTTCAGCTGGACCAAACTTGAATTCAATAGCTGGCAACAAAGCGTTGATAACATCATCGGCCTTGTTTGAAACTTCGGTTGCTCCTACTAATTTATAATCTTTATCAAAAATCAATGTATTCTTACCGATTGTTTCCTTGTCCATTTGACGGTACCAATCACCTGCCAAGTCATTTTCAACAACAGTATACTTATCTGGGTTAGCTTCGGCTTCAGCCACGGTTACACCAGCCTTTGCAATACGTGGTGACGTAAAGACAACTGATGGGATAACTGGGTATTCAATAGGTGCCGTTGTTTCACCAGCAAAAGTGTGCATCAAGTAAGTTGTCTCAAAGATAGCTGTTGGCGTTAACTTTGGTTGTGTCTTATCAATCACATCACCAGATGCATAAATGTTCTTAACTGACGTCCGTAGGTGATCATCAACTTCGATACCATTTTCGTTGTACTTAACACCAACTTCTTCCAAACCTAAGTTAGCAACATTAGGATTACGACCAGTTGCATCAAGTACCCAATCAGTATCAACATTCAAATCACTACCGCGAACGACAAGCCCATCAGCACCACCAACGATTGCTTCAACTTCAACATCGCGTACGAACTTAACACCCTTTGATGTCAAATCGTCAATAACCAATTCAACGTATGGTTGGTGGTAAGCACGTAGCGCTTGGTCACCGTGTGTAATCACAGTAACTTCAGCCCCAGCAGCGTTAGCCATTGTTGCAAATTCCATTGCAATGTAACCAGCACCGATAACAGTCACACGTGCTGGCATTTCACTTAGATTCAAGAATTCTTCTGAATCATGTGCTAAATCGGCACCTGGGATATCTAAACGATTTGATTGCAAACCAGTTGAAATAACAATGTTTTCAGCTGTCTTTTCTTCACCGTTTACCTTAACAGTGTGGGCATCAACTAATGTACCGCGACCAAACAAAATATCCACATTTGATGAATCTAGCAAGCCTTGAATAAAATCAGGCAAACCAGCAATCACTTCATGCTTGTGAGCTTGATTAGCTGCCCAGTCGATTTCAACATCACCATTAACGATTCCGTGTACTTCTTCTAAATGACGCTTCAAAGCAACTGGAGAATCCAAAACAATCTTGGCGTTGCAGCCACGATTAGGGCAAGTACCACCAATTAAGTCTTGTTCAACAACAGCTACTTTCTTTCCCTTAGCTGCTAGCGGAACGGCACCATCAAAAGTACCATGACCACTACCGATATATAATACATCATAATCAAATGCTGTCATTTTGTTGTTTCCTCCCGTGGAATTTTGCGAAAAGTTCTCAATAAGTCGACATCTCTTATATCAACTACTACAACTAGTATATAAGAAATTACCAACATTGCATACATTTTAACTTAAAATAATTATTATTTACTTAAAAATAGCGCGCGTTGCCATCGTAATAAACTGTGCAATCTCTTCATCGGTAACCGTTAATTGATTCTGAATACGAGATTGCAACAGCCATTGCATTGGTTGAATAGTTTGCGCCACAATTAAGTCAACACTACCTGTGACCAATTTTTGTTCGCGATACGCTTGTGTAATAATGGCCAATAATTCATTATTCAATAATGTGCCACTATTTTGTAATTCAGCTGGTAAAAATTGTGGATTAGCTAGCATTGCTGCTAAAAATTCAACCTCCCTAACATTATTTCTAAATCGATCAGCATATTGTTGCAACATCATCGCAAACTGTTTTTCAATGGGTAATTGTTCATCTGGTACCGTCATATTGTTAATTAATAAATCTTGCACTTGTTGAAATAATTTACCTAATAAATCAGCTTTATTATCATAATAAACATACGCTGTTGCAACTGATACGCCAGCGCGTTTAGCCATCTTGTTAATACTTAAATTGATAATACCTTGTTCCGCTACTAAGTCTAAAGCAGCATTTGATAGTGCCGCTATTTTATTTTCATCTCGTTGTCTCATACCTTTATTTTAGCTTGTTTTGTCTAAAAAAATAAGAGCAAAGGCCTATTTTTGCATTTGTTTGTTACTTTCTTAATCAAAAAAGAGCGTAAGCAAAAAGAGAGCGAGACAAAAGTCGTTTTGAAGCCGGTGTATAACGTGATTTGCGCTATTTTTGGCCGTAGCAAAGCGAAGGCTAGGAATAGTGTAAATTGCGTTACATTGAGGCTTCAGACTTTTGGAACGCGTTTATGCTATAAAAATTATAGGCTTATAATTCAAATAATTTTAACAAAAAGAGGTTGGAACATTTCCTTTTGTTCCAACCTCTCTGTATTGTCATATATTAATAAATAATTATTCGACACTACTTAAATAATCAATAAATCGTTGTAAACCAGCTTGGCCAGCTTCATCTGACTTAAAGACACCTGCATCTTCAAGTACACGAACAAACACTTTACCAACTTCTTCATGCACAATTTCTGTCACATTACTTGGACTAGCTTGATGCGCATCCTTGATTTCTTGCGCCCACGCACGATGACTTTCAGCAACCTCATCAAGTGTGACGCGATCAATCAAAAAGTCTTCAACTTGCTTTAATTCTTGTAGTAAACGTGCTGGCAAAATTGCCAAGCCCATTACTTCAATTAAACCAATGTTTTCTTGCTTGATATGTTGCACATCAGCGTGGGGATGGAAAATACCCATTGGATAGTCTTCTGAAGTACCGTTATCACGCAAAACCAAATATAATTCATATTTGCCATCTTTAAATTGCGCAATAGGCGTAACTGTATGTTGACGATCACCCTTATCACTGGTTGCATGAATCATCAAAGATTCATCCGAATACTTTTCCCATGCACGACGTAAGAACTCACCAGCAGCCACAACATCAGCAGCATGATCTGCAGATACTCTAAATGCTGTCATTGGCCAGTTCAAGATATCAACGGTCACATCTTCATATTCAGATAGCTTGATAGTTTGCTTAACGTCTGCCTTCATCATTGGGAACTCATGACGTCCCCCTTGATAATGCTCTTGTGACAAAATTGAGCCACCAACAATTGGCAAATCTGCATTTGAACCAACCATATACATTGGGTAGCGCGTCACAATTTGCATTAGACGAGTAAACGTTCGTTGTCCCATTTGCATAGCTTGACGTTTAAAATTAACGAAAATCGCATGCTCTTGGAAATAAGCATATGGTGAATAATGCCAACCCCAAGTTTCACCGCTAAAATTATCGCGAATAAAACGATGCGTCAAACGTGGCGCCGCCGTCACTGTACCAAGATAGCCTTCATTGGTATAATCCAATGCTGTAGGTGGATAACTTGATTTTGGTGCACTGGCAGCTGCCTTGATTTCAGCTGTCGTTTTTTCAGGCTTTGATAAATTAATCGTAATTTCAATATCACCATACTTTGAATTATGAGTGAAAGCAATATTACGGGCAATATCTTTAACCTTAACGTTTTCAACTGATTGACTAACAAAGTAATAATACTGAACAGCTTGTTCAGGGGATGCTTCATATAGTCGTTCAAATTCAGCTGCTAACACATCTGGCGTTGGTGTCACAATGTTTAACAATTGTGTCCGATTAATAGACGCTTGCCAGCCCATTTCAAATTCAGTATCTTGAATAGCAATTAGTTGATCTGCTAAATCACTTAAATTAGTGTCAGTAACGCCAACTAACCCTTGCACCAAACTAGTTGCTCCAATATGCGCCAATACTAAGTTTGCCCGGTACACTACTTCATTATCTGAATATGCATGCATGGCTAATCCCCATGCAACAAAATTTGCTACTGCTTGGCTTTGTTCTTCATTTAATGACTTCATTATGAAATGTTCCGCCTTCCTACAAGGCATGGGTACCATCTACAATATCAGCAACTAAGAATGAAGCTTGGTAACCAATCTTGTCGTTATAAATCTTATCAACAGCTGCGACAAAGTTCTCTGATTCAGACTTAGCAACTAATGCTAATGCACTACCACCAAAGCCTGCACCTGTCATACGAGCACCTAAGACACCAGGTTGTGCCATTGCAGCATCAACCAGCGTATCCAATTCAACACCAGTAACTTCATAGTCGTCACGTAATGAATTGTGTGAGGCTGTTAGCAATTCACCAAAACGCTTCATATCATGATCTGCTAAGGCCGCCTTAGCCAAGACAGTACGCTCATTTTCAGTTACGGCATGACGTGCACGACGTTGATTAACAGGACTAGTAATATGATCAGCAATCTTTTCAAATTCTTCAGAAGTTAATTCACCAAGTGCTTTAATATCAGCAACTGATTGCAATTCTTCCAGAGCTTTTTGTGTTTCGGCACGACGTTCATTATATTTTGAATCAACCAATTCACGTTTCTTATTGGTCGTCATAATAACTAAGTCATAGTCACCGAAGTCAGCAGGCACCATTTCATATGCCATTGAGTTAGTGTCCAAGAAAATAGCTTGTTTCTCTTGACCAAAGGCGATTGCAAATTGATCCATGATACCAGTTTGAAGACCTAAATAATCATTTTCAACAGCCTGACCAAGCTTTACTAATGACAAAGTATCCATGCCATAGTCAAATAAATCATTTAGCATAACACCAATCAACAACTCTAATGATGCTGAAGATGATAAACCTGAAGCTGTAGGCATATCACCTACGATTGCCAAATTAAAACCACGAGGTACTTCATGACCTAACTTACCCATTTCACTGATAACACCACGAACATACTTTACCCAACTATCGTAGGGACGTAATTCTAAGTCATCTTTAGCAAAGGTAACTAAACCTGCGTCCTTAAAGTTAGCTGAGAAAGCATGGATTTCATCATCATCACGTAATGATACAGCAGCATAAGTTCCAACACTAATTGCAGCTGGGAAAACATGACCACCATTATAATCGGTGTGCTCACCAATTAAGTTCACACGACCTGGTGAGAAAAAGAAATGCTCTGCTTCATGGCCAAAACGACGTTTGAATGATTCACCTAATTCTTTTGTAAGTGTCATAATTTAATCTCCTGTAATTCTAATTAATCTTTTCGTGCCTCTTCTTCACTTAAACGTTGCTCAAGTTCACGAACAATTTGTGCGTGCTTCTTTTCAGTCAAAGTAACCTTGAACCAGTAAATAATAACTGAAATGATAATCAAAACGATTGGAATGTAGAACATAAATAGGTTAAATGATTGCATACCTGAAGCCGTAATATCTTCTGGCTTAGCAGAACCCGTCATTCCAGCCGCAACAGCAGCGATACCAACAATACCATTTGCAAAGGCACCAGCTAACTTGTCAATCAATGGACGTAATGACAACGTAACAGATTCATTACGGATACCCAACTTCCATTGACCATACTCAACTGAGTCAGTGATTGTCATCAAAACAACCAAGAACAAAATTGGATATGGTGAAAAGAACAATGTAATAGCAACTAATACCAATGGCAAACTATTTGATGCAACCAAGAACAATGCATAACCAATCAACATGATGATGGCCCCTGATAGGAAAATTGTTCGACGTGACATGAACTTTGAAATAGTTGGGAAAATTGCAACAGCAACAATTCCTTCAATGGCTGTGAAAATACCAACTAAGTAGAACTTATCACCAGCTCCCATGACATACTTGAAATAGTACAACAACATTGAATTAGTTGAAACGTATGCTAATGCAAATAGGAAGTATGACAAAGCTTGCCACATCAATTGATCATTTTTAACAACGGCAGTAAAGATGGCTTTAATGCCAGCCTTTTCTGTGTTCTTACGAACAATGTTATCTTCTTCTTTTGTTCCCCAAACGGTTAACAAAGCACCAAGATAAGCAACAACAGCAATAACAACAGCAAACCAGAACCATCCGGTCTTAGTTTCAGAATGTGAACCAACAAAAGCTAATGAGAAGAACGTTACTAATGGAATAACAACGATTTGTACACCTTGTTGTCCTAACGTTGAACCAAAACGTGCAATTGTTCCAAAGTTTTCACGCTTACGACTATCTAATGATAGCGCTGGTAGCATTGACCAAAAGGCCACATCCTTAAATGAATAAAAGGCATCCAATGTAATAAACACAATTCCAAATAGAATAATGTAAAGTACGGGATGACTAACATTCAAGCCACCGAAATCAGTAAAGATAACAATCAATAGCACTGAACTAATCAAGCCGGCAACAACCAACCAAGGCTTGAACTTACCCCAATGCGTACGTGTGTTATCAACAATTCCACCAATAACGGGATCGAAAATGATTTCTACCACACGTAGTGTAACAATTAACCCTGTTACCCAGCCAATCATCTTATCATTAAAACCTGCATCTGAGGTATTAAACAACTGACTCGTAACGAACATCATAAAGTACGTACTTAACGTAGCGTAAAATGCATCATGACCAAAGGCCCCTGCTGCATATGACAAATATTGCTTTGCCTGTTTCATAATAAAAATTCCTCCAAAGCACATTTATATGTGCATAACTTACATTAATAATAATAAAGCGCTTTCAAGTTTATATTTGGGCAAATTTAACCAAAAAAAAGGACATATCGAAACTGCCCTAAAAATTTGCTATTAATTTTATTAAGTTTGCCACTTTCTAAAGTTTAGCGGGGTCACACCTGTCTTCCTTTTAAATACCCGACTAAAGTATGCTGCATCACCAAAACCACTTTCATTAGCGACAGCCACAACACGTAAATGCTTTTGCGAAACTAATAATTTTTTCGCATGATTAATTCTAATTTGTAATAAATATTCTTGTGGACTTAAATTAATAATTTTTTGAAAAACACGATCTAAATACTGTGGCGTTACACTAACATATTTCGCAACTTCGGCAATTGTCACATGGTCAACTAAATGGTCAGCCATATAGTCCATTGCGGGTTTAACATACCGTTTAAAATCAGGATGATCAACATTAACATGATTCAATTCTTCATTACCTAGTGAGAGCAATAAATAATATGACAAAGCAGAAACCCACTCTTTATTGACTGGCTGGTTAGCTAAACTTTTTATAATTGTTTCAACCTGCTCAGTAAATTTAGCGCCCCTTTCAGGCGGAATATACACATATTCACGGTTCATCATTTGATTATTAAAGTCTTCAGCAAACTTCCCCTGGAAAGTCACGAAAATAACTTCCCATTTTTCATGATCATTGGCCGTTTCATAGCGATGCGGTACACCTGGTGACACTAAAACACCGGCCCCGGCTGGTAAAACAAAATGTTTATTACCAACCCAGAAGTTACCAACGCCCTTTTGTGTCTGCAACCAATGAAAATGTGGGAAACCTTGATATCTAATAATTTGATCTTGTTGCCACTCAGCTCCGATATGCTCAACGGTCACCGGAAATTCTTGGCCATCTAGATTAAAATATGCTCGCATAATTTCTCTCACTTCTCTTTTAATTTTTAGCATATTAATTTCTAATTGTGGTTTTTAAAATTACAAACATTAGCTACATGCACTATTTTAGACTATTAAATATTATTTGCCTAATTAATATAGGATAAGATTGCTTTTTCAAAGATTTACTTATAAAATGTAATTAAACATGAAGTCAATTATAGGAGGTCTTTTTATGACTAAAGTTGGTATTATTGGTGCAACTGGTATGGCCGGAGCAGCTACTTTCAAGGCAGCTACTGCAGCTGGACTAGATGTCACTGCTATCGTTCGTAATGCTGATAAAGCAAAAGAAACACTTGGTGCGGACATCGCATTAATTGAAAAAGATGCTTTCTCATTGACAAATGCAGATTTGGAACAATTTGACGTTGTTGTCAATGCATTTGCAACAGCACCCGAACAAGCTTATCTACACACTGATTTGGCAGCTCACTTAGTTGCTGAGTTACGTGGCACTGATTCACCACGTGTTATCTTTATCCTAGGTGCTGGTAGCACATTTGTTGGCACTGGTGATGACCGTCACTACGCTTATGAGGATATCAAAGCCGACCCAGCTAATGCTGCTTGGCAAGCTATCCCTGAAAATCAATTATACGAATTTAACTTCCTAACTGATGTTAAAAATGTTAACTGGGTTGGTATGTCACCTGGCCAATTATTCGTTCCTGGTGAACTCGCTGATAAGATTCTTTATGGTGAAGATGACATGTTGTTTGATGCCGATGGTAATTCACAAACAACTAGTGATACCATGGCTAAAGCAATTGTCGATGAAATTAAGACACCTACTCACAAGCAAGATCGTTTCATTGTGACAAACGGCTAATTTAAATTAATATAATAAAAAAGTCAGGCAGAAAAAATTTGGCCTGACTTTTTATTTGTAATTTAATTGAATGACTATTAATTTATGACCAACAAACCCAAACCAAATATGACGAAAACAGCCAAAAACATTAAATTAATAACCATTAACCTAATTGGAAATTTTCCTGAAGAATAACCAGTTTGTTGCTGATATTGACGCCATGCTAGTAAATTAGCTAATGATGCAATAATGGTTCCTAAACCACCAATTGACACACCTAAATAGATTGCGTATGCCCGATTTGTAAACTTACTCAACAATACGGCTGCCGGTACATTACTAATAAATTGACTTAATACAACTCCCGAAAAGAATGATCCTAAATTACTTACAGTCAATTGTCTAAATAATGATACCACCATAGGCATTCTACTTAATGCCCCGACAATTAAGAATAATTCGATGAATAAAATAATGATACCATAATCAACTGTTGCAAAATTCTTATAATTAATAATCAATGTTAGACCGACACTAACAATTAGTGATACCCAAATTGGTATGACGTGCAACAGCCCCGCTAATACGATGACACTACCCATTAATAAAATTATTGTTTGTTTCTTTCTAATTTGGGGCGTCTCTAATTTTAATTGATCTAATGGTTCTGATCTAAATATATAACTACTTAACACAACACAAACAAGACTAATAAGCCCCAATGATAATGACATTGCCATAAATTTACCAAAGCCTAAATGATAGTAGTTTGTTAGAAAAATGTTTTGTGGATTTCCAAACGGTGTTACCGAACTACCCAAATTGGCAAAAACTGTAAATATAATGATTGATAGCATTGGTTTAATGTTAATCTTTTGGGCAATGACGATAAATATTGGAATAAACGTGATGATTGCAACGTCATTGGTTAAAAACATAGCACTAAAGAACACTAATAGAAATACAACCAATTGTACTTGCCTTGTCGTATGGCACTTCTGAATAATTGTTATTGCAATGTATTTTAGCAGTCCCTCTTTTTCGTATAACCCAATTAAAATCATCAATGACAATAATGACCCAATTGTTTGAAAGTCTATGTCCTGGATACTAATGGATCCAATAAACATCATGAGTATTAATAAAATTGTTGTGACCCACAAAGTACGGTCATTTATAATTTTTGAAATAAATCCTGGCATGCGTCAAATCCCTTATTACTTGAATGAATTTATCTATAGGTACTCAAAATTATTGAATATATTATGTTGTCTACCTATATAATATATAAATTTTATCACAATATGGTTCTTGGCATGTCAATTATCGCATTACTAAATTTCGTCATATAAAAAAGACGACAAATTATCACATCTATTTGCAAAAATTTGTCGTCTAAAAACATAGACTATTTAGTTATATTTTTTAGCAATGTTCATCAATTTAAAACATATCAGTTATTTTTGTCATCAGACTTTTTCTTTGCGCCTAAGCCAAGTAATCCTAGCAAAGCACTAAATACTGTTAACAATGATAGACTAACTGTCTTATTATCTTGAGCATCATCCACACCAGTTTGTGGCAAGACATTCTTATTCGTATTATCTTTAGCACTCACTTGATACTTGCCTGCTACAGCTTTATCTGTAGTGGTTGTTTCTTGAACATCTGATTTACCCTCTGATACCAATGGTTCATCATTAGTTAGTGTTTCAACATCTGTTGATACACTAGGTACATCAGTAGTTACTGACGTTTCTGGAGTTTCTGATTCATCGGGTGTTACCGGTGTTTCTGGAACGTTTGATACATCTGGTATATCAGGTTTTGCAGGAACTATAATCTCATTAGCTTCGTAATGCAATGGGGTATCATCACCCGGCTTGGTTGGATCGACTGGGTACGTATCACCTGGGGTGAGTGGGTTACCTTCTGGATCGACCGGCGTATAACCGGGCACATCTGGAATCGTTGGCTCACCTGGCTTCGTTGGATCACTTGGATCATTTGGATATGGCACGGGATCAACTCCTGGCACATCCGGTACTAACGCCCCGAGCTTATGGTAAACCACCGTCACCGTTTGGTCCGCACTATCGGCGGTTACAGTTTGGACAGGTACCTCAGCTTGATCAGCGTAATAACCCTCTTTAACTGGGGTTGGCTTAGCGTCGAACACATTATCGGCGTTAACCGCTTGCCAGTCGGTATAGGTTACTTCACCGGTGACTTCATCAACCACTCCGGTACGGTTGAAACTAACTTGGTCCGTCACATCAGTCGCAACGGCCCCACCATTTTCATCGACATAATGAACCGTTTGGTTCACATCCTGGTGTAAGGCGTCATAATCGGTACCACCTGGCCACTTTGGACCATCTGGCTCATCCGGATCAATTGGCTCACCTGGTTGACCGGGTTCATCCGGTGTAATGGTTGTCGTCTTATGTTGCAACGTGACGGTGTAATCTTGGCTCACTTCATCATCGTGATCGAAGACCACGCCATCAGCTGGATAATTATCAGATACTAACTCGTATCCTTGCTTATTCAAGGCTGCAATGCGATCAGCCGTCCGGTAATCACTCGTCGTATCACTGGCACCCGTCAACTGATCAACCGTAATGGTCTTACCCGTGGTTGCGTCGACATAGCTAACTGAAGCGTGTTGCTCATTAGCTTCGTAATGCAATGGGGTATCATCACCCGGCTTGGTTGGATCGACTGGGTACGTATCACCTGGGGTGAGTGGGTTACCTTCTGGATCGACTGGCGTATAACCGGGCACATCTGGAATCGTTGGCTCACCTGGCTTCGTTGGATCACTTGGATCATTTGGATATGGCACGGGATCAACTCCTGGCACATCCGGTACTAACGCCCCGAGCTTATGGTAAACCACCGTCACCGTTTGGTCCGCACTATCGGCGGTTACAGTTTGGGCAGGTACCTCAGCTTGATCAGCGTAATAACCCTCTTTAACTGGGGTTGGCTTAGCGTCGAACACATTATCGGCGTTAACCGCTTGCCAGTCGGTATAGGTTACTTCACCGGTGACTTCATCAACCACTCCGGTACGGTTGAAACTAACTTGGTCCGTCACATCAGTCGCAACGGCCCCACCATTTTCATCGACATAATGAACCGTTTGGTTCACATCCTGGTGTAAGGCGTCATAATCGGTACCACCTGGCCACTTTGGACCATCTGGCTCATCCGGATCAATTGGCTCACCTGGTTGACCGGGTTCATCCGGTGTAATGGTTGTCGTCTTATGTTGCAACGTGACGGTGTAATCTTGGCTCACTTCATCATCGTGATCGAAGACCACGCCATCAGCTGGATAATTATCAGATACTAACTCGTATCCTTGCTTATTCAAGGCTGCAATGCGATCAGCCGTCCGGTAATCACTCGTCGTATCACTGGCACCCGTCAACTGATCAACCGTAATGGTCTTACCCGTGGTTGCGTCGACATAGCTAACTGAAGCGTGTTGCTCATTAGCTTCGTAATGCAATGGGGTATCATCACCCGGCTTGGTTGGATCGACTGGGTACGTATCACCTGGGGTGAGTGGGTTACCTTCTGGATCGACTGGCGTATAACCGGGCACATCTGGAATCGTTGGCTCACCTGGCTTCGTTGGATCACTTGGATCATTTGGATATGGCACGGGATCAACTCCTGGCACATCCGGTACTAACGCCCCGAGCTTATGGTAAACATATTGAACATCGTGAGTTTGATCAACATAAGGATTGGCAATTGTAATCCATCCACCAGGATAGCTGAACGCTCTTTCAATACTTTGACCTTTTTGAAGACCATCATGTGTATATAAAACCCTATCACGATAGTCACGTATTTCAGCATTCATTGTTCCTTTACCGTCAACCTCAGTAAAGACTATTTTATATCCATCATGAAAATCTCTTACATACTTATGCCCGACAATTCCAAATTCTGACATTGTACCTGATTCATTTTCAGGGATTTCTAAATAATGACCACTATAATAACCATTTACTAATTTAGGACCACTAGTTGTATACTTTTGACCTGTTAAACCAGTTTGCTGAACTGGTTTAACTTCACGTCCATCAGCATCAACAATATTATTGCCATTTTCATCAACATAAGACACAGTTTGTGTAATCAACTTTGGCACAAAAAAAGTAATTTTATTATATAATTTTCCTGGACTATAACTACCAGCTGCATATTCACGTGACCAAGATGATCTACCGCCTTCAACTAAGCCAGTATAATCATCATTATAAATTCTTACACCATTTCTAAACTCCAAGGATTTCCCTTTTTGTATAGTGCCTTCGTTAACAACGCTTTTAGTACGATTATCAATTAAATAAGCATAGACGACACCTGATCCTTGTCTATCAGTTGATAGTATTATTTGTTCTCGCTTATTTGAACTTAATAAATAATAAAATGAATAATGATCTTCATTAGGATCTAGCCACATATCCTTAGGATAGTCCGGATCATCAAGGGTAGTAGTTTCTGTCTGTTTATTAGTATCCACTAAATCCTTTTTTTCATTAACATTTAAAGAATTCTTGGTGTTTTTTATAACATCGTCTTTCTTATTATTTGTTTCTGTGGCACTTGCGCTTGAAGTTGCTTCACTCGCTACACTACTTGTTTCCACTCTACTTGCACTTGAAGTTGCTTCGCTCGCTACACTAATTGTTTCCACTCTACTTGCACTTGAAGTTGCTTCGCTCGCTGCACTACTTGTTCCTGTGGTACTTGCACTTGAAGTTGCTTCACTCACTACACTACTTGTTCCCGTCGTACTTGCGTTTAAAGTTGCTTCGCTCGCTGCACTACTTGTTCCTGTGGTACTTGCACTTGAAGTTGCTTCGCTGGTTACGCTACTTGTTTCTGTGGTCCTTGCGCTTGAAGTTGCTTCACTCGCTACACTACTTGTTTCCACTCTACTTGCACTTGAAGTTGCTTCGCTCGCTGCACTACTTGTTCCTGTGGTACTTGCACTTGAAGTTGCTTCGCCCGCTGCACTACTTGTTCCTGTGGTACTTGCACTTGAAGTTGCTTCACTCACTACACTACTTGTTCCCGTCGTACTTGCGTTTAAAGTTGCTTCGCTCGCTGCACTACTTGTTCCTGTGGTACTTGCACTTGAAGTTGCTTCGCTGGTTGCGCTAATTGCCTCTGTGGCAGTATTTTGATCGGCATGAACGTCAAAATCAGTATTAATCAGTCCAATACCTAATGACATTGCTGTTAGTCCAGCAAATACCCATTTTTTCCCATCTTTATACATTTTATAATGTATTTTATATTGTCCCATTTTATCTCTCACTTCATTTAAAATTCCCCAATTAGTAATAACTGAGTTGAAACATCTCAAATATTATCTATTAAGAAAGCCTTTACAAAAGAAATGAATTTCACAAAAAATTCTCATCTTTTTCAAATAAACGAAAAAAATGAGAAACTTAATTACTTTTTATTAGTGATAAATTAGACATTACGATGTACAAATTTGAAATCTATAATGTTAATTTATTACATAATGTACCCGTTTTTGATAGATAATATTTGAAAAAGCTTTTCACTTGTACTATTATTCATTTAATATAATTTTAGGGAGATAATTTTATGCTTGACGCATATAAACCTTTTTTTAGACGAGGGACAATATCAAGTAATCAAGTTTTTCGAATACTTTTTTGAAACAAAAAAGTATACGTATTCGATAGAACAACTTCAAAAAGGACTTAATTTAAGTCGATATAAAATTAAAGAAATCATAGCAACTGGTTTAGAGATTACACATGTAATTCCTAATTTAAGGTTAAATGTCGATCAAAACATTGTAACGTGTGAAGACATTGACCAATCAATTCTTCGGCAAATCATTGAATTTGCTGCTAAACATTCTGTCAATTTTAAAATCTTTTTACACATATTTTTAAATCCTCATAACTTATCAGATGAACAATTTCAAGAAAAAATTGGCATAAGTTCTGCAACTTACTTTAGATTAAAGAAACAACTAAAAAACAGTATTGGTATTAAAAACATTCAAAACTTAGTTAAAAATGAATCTGAATTAAGATATTTTACGCTTCGTGTACTTGAATATTTTAACTTTCCTATGAAGGAGCTTAATATACCAGATGATTTTGACGTTAAAATTAATAACACAATTACATATGCATCAATTCTCCTTGGTGTTTCACCAAGTAACAATCAACGAAACCAGACTTGTTATTTTACTTTAATTAATCTTTTAAGAGAAAAGAACAATCATTTTCTTTCAGATGAAAACGATGATCAAATGTTATTTAAAATCAATAACACATCTAATATTAATTTGTTCAATAATCATTTACGTAATAATTGGACAATATTTTCAAATAAACATGATTTATACACACGACTATATATCACATTCTTTGTCACTGTACATCAACTACCAGTCAATAAATTGTCAATATTAGCTCAAGGACAAGATATTATTAATTTAACTGATAATCAGATTCGATTAACAGTTGATAAAATGGATAAAAAAATAGATGTTGAAAAATACACAAATTTCCGTAATCAATTATTGCAAATCAATGCAAAATCAATATCACCATTTCTTATTATTGATTTACTAACTAGACATACATGGTATCCTAATGAAATTGATAAAAATGAGAACATTAAATCATTACGCCACAATTTAATTGAGAATTATATCAACACACCTGGCTTTTTAAATGACAAAGTTGTATTGAATTATATTTATTCACAATATACATTAAATATTGCGAATGAGCTCTTCCCTAATTATTACAGTGGTCCAATTTACATCGCTGTTGATTTTTCACAACAGTTACGTGAAAACTACGTCATTAATCGCTTAATGGCACTATCGCCTTTAGACATTCAGATTGAGAAAAATAAATCACATAAAACAGATATTTTGATTTCTGATACGTATGATCCAGATTTTGTTAATCAATTTACATGGCAAGAGGATCCTGACATTATCGATTGGATAAATCTAAATGAATTTATTCATACTAAACATGTAGAAAAGAATTCTAATTAAAAAATATACAAAAATAGCCGAACAACTACCTTGTAAGATGAGTTGTTCGGCTATTTGTATTCTGTCTATTTTTATTTCTTACTATCACGTGCTGTCATATATGCACGATTCATTGGCAAATCATGGCCAGCAGGACCCTTAGTAATTAAGAATTGCATAACATCGATGTTACCGGCCTCAAATGAAGCGGCACATGCCTGCAAATACAAGTCCCACATACGAGCAAATTGCTCACCATATTCTTTAACAGTTTCATCATAAACTTTATGATAATTTTCTGCCCAGTGCTCTAATGTCTTTTGGTAGTGACGACGTAATGGCTCCAAATCATCTAGTTGCAAACCAGCATCAATAATGTGCGTTAGGTTTTCAACAACATTTGGAATATAACCACCTGGGAAAATATACTTTTCGATAAATGGATCAACACCGGCACCATAATGTTGACCGGTAATTCCATGGATCAAAGCACGGCCATTAGGAACAAGGTCCTTGGCAACATCAGCAAAATACTCTTCCAAGTTATCCTTACCAACATGCTCAAACATACCAACAGAAGTAATGTAATCAAATTGTTGATCAACATCACGGTAGTCCTTCAACATAACATGAACTTTGTCTTCCAAGCCCAATTCCTTAACACGTTGAATCGTGTAAGCATATTGTTCTTCAGAAAGTGTTACACCATATGATTCAAGACCATATTCTTGAGCAGCCGTAATAATCAAAGTTCCCCAACCAGAACCAATGTCTAGCAAAGTCTTGCCTGGCTCACTATTTAACTTATCCAAAATATGACGAACCTTTGCCATTTGGGCTTCTTCAAGTGTCATATCATCACGTGCCCAGTAAGCACATGAATAAGTCATGGTTGAATCCAACCACTTCTTGTAAAAGTCGTTACCAATATCGTAATGGCTTTGAATATCTTCCTTTGATGTTTCTTTATCATGAGATGAAGTAAACTTGCTTAGCAAAGAACCTGTAAAACCACTTTGATCAGTCAAAAAGCTATCAGCTTGGCCATAGGCAGCAGTCACTAACTTTTGAATGCTACCATCGATTTCAATATCGCGGCGCATGTATGCCTCAGCTAATTCTAGCGTTGGTACCTTAGCCATCCGCTTCAAATCAAGCTTCTTATTGAAAGTAACATGAATATCAGGCAAGCCTTCGCCATAAGATTCAGTCTTACCATCCCAATATGTCACCATAATTGGCACATTGAATGCATTTGCTAATAGTTTATTTAAAACCTTCTTTTGTAACATACTTTTAAACCTCACAATAAAATATATATTATTTCCATTGTACGCCACTATGTCAAGCAACGTCTATCTGCTATCCCACTATTTTATCAAATAAAAAAGAACATTCACAGTTGTGAATGTTCTTTCCTGCTTCATGGTAAAAATTTTACCATGAAGCCTTCTTAACACCAGGAATTTGACCCTTGTGAGCCAATTCACGGAAGTTCAAACGTGACATACCGAAATCACGCATGTATGCACGTGGACGACCATCAATCTTGTCACGACGGTGGATACGAACAGGTGAAGCGTTGCGAGGCAACTTTGCCAACCCAGCGTAATCACCAGCAGCCTTTAGTTCGGCACGCTTTGCAGCGTACTTCTCTACAGTTGCTTCAATCTTCATTTCCTTAGCGATCTTTGACTTTTTAGCCATGATTACTTTACCTCCTTGAACACTGTAACACGACGCAACTTTGGAGAATACTTCTTAAGCTCCAAACGGTCTGGTGTGTTACGACGGTTCTTAGAAGTCAAGTAGATACGCTCACCGGTTTCAGCGGCTTCTAATAAAATGTTAATGCGCATTAACATAACTCCTTGAATTTATTTGCGGGGTGCCCCCCACCACTAATTTGAACGACAGGATTAGCTGCATTGGGCTAATCCCCAAGCTTGCGCCGTTACAATATAGCTAGTAAATTACAAATATTTATATTACACACATTTCCGTAAAATAGCAAGTCTTTTGCTTTAAAAAATTTAAATTTTCTAGACTTCTGCTAAACGCATAAAATACCAACTAATAAATCCCATGGCAACTGCAACAATATCATTAGCAACCACATCCATAAAACCATTGACTGGCCAACCTAACAAAGTCACGATGTATGATAGAAAATTAAATAAGATGTACAAAATACCTAACAGCGTCAGGACATTACTCAATGAATCAAAACGATTGCTTTGTGCTGACTTACCAAGTTTAATTAAACTACCACCCAATAATATAATCACCAAACCAAAAACAATATCTCTAAATGAAATAGGTGTCACTGTAATGGCAACGTTTAATGTGACTGGCCATACAAATTGCAAAATGACCCAAGCTAACCAAACAATAGTCACAATCCGTAAATCTCGATCAAATTTTTCCTTTTTTGTTTGCATCGCATATCTAATTAAAGCGATTAAAGTAACTAGGACTAAGATACCTGCGATTAATTCCAACATCCTAAAGCCCCATTCGTATGGTGTCCCTTTAGCTGTCAGCATTGATACTGGGAATGGTCCAACCTTATAAGTTGGCCAGATAAGTGTTCCTAAAACACTTTCTAAAATCAATAAAAGACTACCAACCATCCCCGTTCCGACAATAATCTTTTTCTGCCACCACTGCTGCATTATCTTCTCCTCATTATGTATAAATAAAAAGAGCAAAAAGCTCTAACACCAATATAACGAAAAACGTTTTGAACAGCAAGTTCATTGCATAACGCTTATTAGTCGTATGACTTTTTACTCAATTTATCATTTATAATGACTACTTTGGTT
Organism: Weissella sp. ESL1139; assembly: GCF_058506735.1. Classification (NCBI taxonomy): domain Bacteria; kingdom Bacillati; phylum Bacillota; class Bacilli; order Lactobacillales; family Lactobacillaceae; genus Weissella; species Weissella sp. ESL1139. The sequence continues at coordinate 650,369 of NZ_CP196375.1, read as the reverse complement.
CGATTTCAAGTAGCAAATCACCACCGTCGACCACATCTTCGGCAGCAACATAAATTTGCTTAACAACACCATCAAATGGTGCTTGAATTGTCGTTTCCATCTTCATTGCTTCAGTGACCAATAAAGTATCACCTTGCTTGAATGATTCACCATTACTTACATCAACTGATAAGACACTACCAGCCATGGTTGCACCAATTTCATTTTCATTTGTTGGCTCGGCCTTACGTCTTACGACCGTCGATGTTTGAACACTACTATCCTGCACATCGATTGCTAATGGTGTTCCGTTAACGTTGAAGTAAAGGGTCCGCATTCCAGCAACATCTGGCTCACCAATTTCTTCTAATTGGAAAATGACTGTCTTACCAGCGCCCATTTGGACATCCACACGTTCACCCAAACGCATACCTTGGAAAAATGTTGGCGTATCCAACAATGTCATTGGACCAAAGTTTTCTTGTTTGTTTATATAATCTAAGAATACCTTTGGATACAAAACATAAGAAACTACTTCTTCAGGTGTTGGATCACGATGAATTTTAGTCTTTAAATCAGCCTCTTGTACAGCAAAATCAACCGGCTCGCTCAAAGCACCTGGACGCACTGTAATTGGCTTACGTCCCTTCAAAACAACAGCTTGCAAGTCCTTAGGGAAACCACCAACTGGTTGACCGATATCACCGGCAAAGAAATCAACAACGGATTGTGGGAAATCAATGGTTTGACCATCAGCTAAGACCTTCTCTGGGGTCAAATCATTCTGGACCATGAACAATGCCATATCCCCGACAACCTTAGAAGATGGCGTAACTTTGATGATATCGCCAAACATCTTATTAACCGTTACGTACATTTTCTTAATCTCATTCCAACGATCACCTAAACGCAAAGCCTGGGCTTGTTGTTGCAAATTAGAGTACTGACCACCTGGCATTTCAATTTCAAAAATATCAGTTTGGGTACTAGTTGTTTTACTCATAAAATCATCGTAGTATGGGCGCACACCAGTCCAATAATCATTAATGCGGTTAGCTGCCGCTACATCGACATCAGGTTGTCGTTTATTACCAGCTAGTGAATAATAAACTGCTCCCATTGAAGGTTGTGAAGTTGCCCCTGAAAAGGCTGACATCGCCACATCAATCACATCAACACCAGCAGCAACTGCTCGTGCATACGTATAAACACCATTACCAGTTGTATCGTGCGTGTGCAAATGAATTGGCACATCAACAGTGTCCTTCAAGGCACTAACTAACTGATAAGCTGCTTCGGGCTTTAACAAACCTGCCATATCTTTAATCGCAATAATATGGGCACCAGCAGCAACCAATTCTTGCGCAAAGTCCGTATAGTACTTTAGGTTATACTTTGTGCGACTTGGATCTAATATGTCACCTGTATAAGCCATTGCGACTTCAGCTAGTTTATTATTATCACGCACATATTGGATTGACTTTTCCATTTGTGGCAACCAATTCAAACTATCAAAGATACGGAACACATCCATTCCGTTTGTTGCAGCTAATTTAATAAATTCAGCCAAAACGTTATCAGGATAATTTTGATAACCAACGGCGTTTGAACCTCTAAACAACATTTGTGTCAATGTCCGTGGCATCTTTTTGCGTAAGATACGAAGACGTTCCCATGGATCTTCACCTAAGAAACGGTAGGCAGTATCAAAGGTTGCACCACCCCACATCTCACTAGAGAATAGATTAGGAAGAGCTTGTTGCACATCTTCCGCAATCGTTGCCATATCTTTAGTACGCAAACGTGTTGCAAATAATGATTGGTGCGCATCACGCATCGTCGTATCCGTCAATAACACTTTGTCTTGTTGCTTCAACCAATCAACAACACCATCGGGTCCCTTATCATCCAAGACATCTTTGGCCGTAACCAAATCACTTGGCAAAATAAGCTTTTTAGCTGGTTCAAAATTACTAGCCGTATAAATCTTCGAACGATTATGATCCAATCCTGGGAAACCATTAACCGTTGTTTCAGAGACATAGCGTAATAGTTTACGTTCCGGATCCTTATCGGGCACAATTTCAAATAACTCGATATGATTATCAACGAAGGTTGTTGGTGCCGATGCAGCTCTAAATGTTGGGTGAGCAAAGACATTCTTCAAAAATGGAATATTCGTCTTGACACCACGAATGACGAACTCATCTAAAGCACGTTGCATCTTATCAACTGCCGCCGTAAAGTCAGCACCATGCGTCACTAACTTAACAAGTAGTGAATCAAAATAAGGTGTCACGACTGCTCCGGCAAAGACATTACCGGCATCCAAACGAACTCCAGTACCACCCGGTGAACGATACCAGTCAATCTTACCAGTATCAGGCATAAAATTGTTAGCTGGATCTTCAGTTGTAATACGTGCTTGAATTGCTACACCAACTGCACGTAGTTGATCCTGTTGTGGAATATTTACCGGTTCTTCATGTAACCCATAACCTTGTGCAATCAATAACTGTGATTTCACAATATCAATCCCTGTTACTTCTTCAGTAACCGTATGTTCAACCTGAACTCGTGGATTTACTTCAATGAAATAAAAGTTATCACCGTCAACCAAGAACTCAACCGTACCAGCACTTTGGTAATTAACACTCCGCATTAAGCGTAATGCTGCATTTTGAATGCGCTCACGCATATTCAAAGAAACTGAAACTGCTGGCGCAAATTCAATAATCTTTTGATGACGACGTTGTACTGATGAATCACGCTCAAATAAATGCATAACTTCACCATGTTCATCAGCCAAAATTTGAATCTCAACGTGTTGTGGATCTTTTAAATACTTTTCTAGATATATATCAGGCTTACCAAAGCTTTGCTTAGCTTCAGAGGCCGCACGTTCGAAGGCTTCTTTAAGTTCGTCAGCATGTTCAACGACACGCATACCGCGACCACCACCACCGGCAGCTGACTTTACAAACAATGGATATCCATGTTCTTCCCCAAAAGCGAGTGCTTCATTTACGTCAGCCACTGGATGATCAGTACCTGGTACTGTCGGCACATCTGCCTTGGTGGCAATTTGCTTAGCAACAATCTTATCCCCAAACATCTTCAAATGTTCAACTTTAGGACCGACAAATTTAATGCCAGCGGCCTCAACTGCTGCGGCAAACTCATCATTTTCTGATAGGAAACCATATCCTGGATGGATAGCATCAACACCTGCTTGCTTTGCAATACGGATAATATCTTCAATATCCAAATATGCAGCAATTGGGGCTTTACCAGCACCTACTTGATAAGCTTCATCAGCTTTAAAACGATGAACAGCAAATTCATCTTCTTTTGCAAAGATAGCAACTGTTTTGATACCTAATTCTTTTGCAGCTCGAATTAGCCGAACGGCAATCTCGCCACGATTAGCAATCAATAATTTTTTCATTTGATTGAATCCCCCATCTTTCTGTATGTGTATCAATTTTCACATTAAATGATAAACATCTCATTTATTTTACCAGAAAAAAACGCTATATACTATCACCTAAGTAGTATATAGCGTAAATATTACGTATTTTAGCTAATTTATTTTAAAAAACAAAAATTAATGTTTGTTTTTTATTTCTTCAAACTCACCGTCAAACACATCAGCTCCCTGATGGAAGGTCTGATTTGTTGGCCTGTTTTGATTAAGTACTTCTTGAACACGACGTTTAAGATTACGTGAACGTACCCACCAAAGACCAATCAGTAACAAAATAATTAGTATAAAAAGCATTTAGTCTCCCCTAGTTTTAGTACCACTAATCATACACAGGATAACTTAAAATATACTTAGAACCTGCCTATTCAGCATTCAATGTGGCAATCTTAACAACTGTATCAGCTGCCTGTGCCATAACAGTCGTTGAAACATACTCATAACGTCCGTGCATATTTTCACCGCCTGCAAACAAATTAGGTGTTGGCAAACCTAAGAAGGTAATCTTTGAGCCATCAGTACCACCACGTACAGGTTCAATAACTGGTTCAATATTTAATTGACGCATTGCTTCAGCTGCTAAATCAACTGAAGCCATATCGTCCTTCAAAATTTCTCCCATATTGTAATATTCGTCTTTCAAAGTCAACTTAATACGATCAACACCCAATTCTTTGTTTAGACGATCAACAATTTCTTTCATTAATGTCTTACGTGCTTCAAATTGTTGACGATCATGATCACGAATAATGTAATCCATGCGTGCATCTTCAGCAGTTCCAGCCAAGTTTAACAAATGGAAGAAACCTTGACGACCATCAGTTAATTCAGGACGGTCACCAGATGGCAAAGCATTATGAATATCAATAGCAACTTGCAAAGCATTGACCATTGTATCCTTAGCTGTTCCGGGGTGTACGTTACGACCTTGAATTTCAATCACAGCTGAAGCGGCTGAAAATGTTTCCCATTCAAGCTCACCTAATGGACCACCATCAACTGTGTAAGCAAAATCAGCACCAAATTCAGCAACATTAAAGTTATCAGCACCAATACCAATTTCTTCATCTGGTCCGAAACCAAAGACTAACTTACCATGCTTTTCTTCAGGGTGAGCAATCAAGTACTCAGCCGCTGAAATAATTTCAGCAACCCCAGCCTTATCATCAGCACCTAACAAAGTTGTCCCATCAGTCGTAATTAAAGTATGGCCAGCATATTTCTTCAATGAAGGGAAATCAGTCGTTGTTAATGAATAATCCTCATTTAACTTAATCTCTGATTCACCATCATAATTTTCGACGAATTGTGGTTGCACATTTTCAGCAGTAAAATCGGCTGTATCAACGTGTGAAATAAAACCAATTGTTGGCACGTCTTTATCTGTATTAGCTGGTAATTCAGCAAACACATAACCATCAGCCATTGTCCGAACATTTTCTAAGCCGATTTCTTTTAATTCAATAGACAAGTCTTTTAAAAATGCAACTTCTTTTGGATCTGAAGGAATAGTTGTTGAGTTTTCATTTGATTGCGTATTTACCTTAGCATAACCAATAAAACGATTAATTAAATTAGGAAATTTTTCTGCTGTCATATTGACCTACTTTCTTTTAATTAAATATAAGTGTAAGGATCGGTATTAATAGTTGATGCAAATACATCATTTAATGCCCATCCATTAGTTTGTTGCCATTGTTTGATAAGCTCAACCATATGTGTTTTAGCAATTGCTTCCATATGATGATCTGGATCAATCACCACAAAGTCATCAGCTAAAACATCATGGGCCGTATGATAATAAAAATCGGCTGTCACATAAGCATCAGCCCCGGCAGCTAATGCATCAGGATACTCATCCCCACCATCACCACCAAGGACAGCAATTTTTTGAATCGGCCGTTGCAAATCATTAGCAATCACACGAACTGCTTTAACCTTAAATAAGTCACGAATAAACGTGGCATACTCGGCAACAGTTTGCGCCTTAGCCAATGAACCAATTCGACCTAAGCCTGTTTGACCGTCTTCATTAGAAATTAATGGCTTAACATCTTGCAACTGCAATGCCTCTGCCAGCCAATCATTCATACCACCTTTTGCAGCATCTAAATTAGTATGCGCTGCATAAACGACAATATCATGCTTAATCAAATCCGCATACATTTTGTTTTGTGGTACTGATAAGTCCAAATTTTTAGCTGGCTTAAAAATCATGGGATGATGAGCAAAAATAAAATCAACATGCTCATCAATCGCTTCCTGCACGACCTCCGGCCGAACATCTAACGTCGTCATGACACGTTTGATCTCTTGATGGCCATCCCCTAGCTGTAAACCAATTGGGTCTTTTTCCCAAGCTAATGATTTAGGTGCATATGTTTCAATCTTTGCAATCAATTCATTTGCTTGCATAAACTAATGCCTCCATAATGGTTTGTAAATCTTTTTGATAAGTTTGATAAGCTTCGGTATCGGTGCGACCAACTTTTTCAAGCTCATTCATAATATCCTTAATTCGATTAGCCTCACGTTGCCACATTTCCACCCAAACTGGGGATGGTTCTGTAAGATGGTAAGGGCCAAACTGTAATTCACGAGCTGAATAAGTCACGTTACCAGGTTCAGCCACCAAAATTTCGTAATAGTGGGTATCATCAACTACCACTGCTTCATCAACTAACTGATAACCATTTTCAGAAACCCATTCACGAACCAAATCAATGTCAATATTTGGCTGTAAAATAATGCGACGATATCTTTTAATATCTATTTCGCCTTCAGTTAAAATTTGACAAATTAAGCGACCACCCATACCAGCAATCACAACTGTATCGATTAAATCACTTGTTTGAATGGCTGCCATACCATCGGCTAAACGCGGTATTAAACGGTCACTTAGTTGATGCCGTTGTATTTCTGCTTTTACATTAGCAAGAGGACCTGGTGCGACTTCACCTGCAATAGCAAATGATATGTGGTTATTCAGCAATAAATTAGCTGGTAAATAAGCATGATCTGAACCAATATCTGCTAAGCGGGCGCCATCTGGTACAAAATTAGCTACTGCAGCTAAGCGTTTTGACAAATGCCAAGCGTCCATTTCTTATCCCCATTTCTTTATCTTATTATTTTCTAATATTCACATTATACATTTTTAAGCACACCGTGACAAACCACTTCAGCGCATTAAAAAAGTCCTGTAATAGGACAACAACCAATAGTGTTTATCCTACCCAGGACATTTATTTTACATATCTTGATCAAGCTCATCTTGCAAAGCTGTTACCATGTCAAAGTCACCAGGGACTAATTGTACATAGGCTTGCAATGCCTGCAAAGCTAACTCATGCTCACCCTCATCACGGAAATAATAGTAAGCTGGCTTCAAGAAGTCAGGTGAATCCATAAACGATGGCAAAGCTGCATGCCAGTACTTAGTAGCCATTTCAAAATCTTCTAATGCTGTATAACTTTGTGCCAAATACCAGTACAATTGCGGATTAGCTTCAACATCATCGTTGGCAAAATAAGCATTTAGCAAATTAATATTACCAACATGATCATCATTTTGTACTAAGAAACCTGCATAACTAGTAACCAACACAGCATCATCAGGATTGTTCTTTAAGCCTTCCTCATACAATGACTTTGCTTGTTCAAGCTCACCCAATTCAGTAGCAATCTTAGCCCCTTCTTGATAGAACTTCACATTAAATGGATCGACGGCAATCCCTTCTTGGTATGTAACCAAGGCCTTTTCTGGTTCATGACCATCCAAATAAAGTTGTGCCAACGGCTCGTAAACACCTGCATAAGAGGCATCTAAATCTCGTAATTCTGTAAATGTTTTAATTGCCTTTTGCCGTTTTTCTGGATCAGTTGCATAAGTCAAGCCTAATTGGAAACGCACATCTGGTGTCATATCAGCCTCTTTAATTTGTTCCAAATAACCCAAGGCATTATCAAAATTACCAATTAATGCATAAGCAACACCAATTCGTGACACAATATCAACACCCGAGAAGTAACGTTCACCAGCCTTGATTAGTCGACGATAGTATGGAATTGCGGTTTGATACTTAGCACTTGCAAAATAAAATTCTGCCAAAGCAAATTGAATAATGGGCTCTTCATCATCCAAGCGATAAGCTGTCAATAATTTGTCTTCAGCTGGCTCTAGCAAGCCTTCTGATTGATACAAATCAGCTGCCACTAATAGTGATTCCAAGTATGCAGTTGAATCAGGCGCAATTTCTGACAAATACATCAATGCCTGGTCAGTATCATCTTCATCAATCGCAATATCTGCCAAAGATGTCCGCAATTGATCTTCATCTGGATACTTATCTAATAACTTTTGATAAGCACGTTTAGCTTGGTTTGTAAAACCTAAACCATATAGTTCCTCTGCTAATGAATAAATTGTGTCATCGTCATCATATCGTAAAGATGATGCGAATGACTTTTTTGCTGCCTCTAACTGTCCACTTGATAATTCATCAAGCATTCGTTCTGCAAAACTAGCCATAAAAACATCCCTTCCAGTTTACTTAATACTTATTTTTTACCTTGTTGTGCTTTTTGCTTAGCTTTTTCTAGTAAAGCTTGGCGGGCTGCCTTTTTTTGTTCAAACGTTGTTTTCCCTTTTTTATCTGCACCACGTGCAAAATCATTTGATTTAATTGTTCCTTGTCCCATTTTTCTATCCTACTTTTATTTTAATGATGCATTTTTAAATGCCACAACATTGGCTACTGAAGCACCACGCACTGCTTTAACCTTTAGCTCAACTTGATCATTGGTTTGTAGTAATAAAGCGTCTTGTTCTTGTGATGGATCTAATGTATATAAGGTATCATCATCAACTAATTTAAAGATAACGACTTGCTTATCATTCAGTGTCGCATTTGTATTAACACGACTTACTTTACCAGTAATTTTTTTAACTTTGAGTTTTTTATCATTAGATGCTGCCGTTTGGGCACTACCAGCTAATGCATTACGATAAGAAGCTAATGCATCTGAAGAATTATTTCCTTCACCAATCACATTCTGGTCGCCTCCCTTAATATATGCATATTCACGGAAACGCTCATTATTATCCATCATTGAGGCAACCCAAGTTGGTGTACCATCAATGTTCATAATAACCGGATTTGAACCATGCCACTTATTTTGGGGATGGAGTTGTTTAGCAACTTTCATTGCACCTTCGGAATCCATAATACCAACATTTTTACCAGTATAAAAGCGTAATTTACCAGTCCGCGTATCAATTAATGAATAACCCTTATCTGAATCAGCATTTGAACGAACTGTTGTAAAATCATCAAAGTAAGCGAGTGAACCATTTGTATTAAACATTGGCGTGACACCACTTTCTGATCCATTTTCAGTTGGTTTAATTTGATTCTTGTGGCGGAAATTAAAGGCATATGGATTACCATAAGTGCGATTCATTAACGTGGCCGCTTCTGGTGAAACACCCACATCAACCCACTTTGGCAAACCTTTGGTCTGATAGACACTCGTCTTACCTGTATTGGCGTTCGTAACTGCCACATGAATGTCGTTAAACATAACTTGACCAGCCCAGCGTACGCTCAAAAGCGTTTGTACCCAGTAGGTTTGTCCACTATTATCAACTTCCAAAATTGGATCACCGACTTGTTGATAACGGGGATTAGCCATATAAATCCGTCGTGCAATGCTATGTGAGAACCAACTTGTTTCTGAATAAGCCATTTTTTCTTTCACAAAATGCGCTGTATCATTGATATCCGTTGCCGATACAACGAAGTAACCGGGTAACTCGCGATTCATAAACCATGACACAAAACCATTAAATTCAACTGGTGCAACATAGTATGGCTTACCTTTAATATACTGTGCTGATAAATCACCTAGTTCATACATTGATGAATCTGGCACTTGTGAAAAAGCTTTTTTCATCATATTTTTAGCTGCTTGTGCAGATAAAGCAATTGGTTGATCATCTTTCGTTAAAGGTGCCTCCTTTTGCTTAGTTGCTTGCACAGAATGATACATTGGACGTACCGTCACTGCTTTTGAAATACCAGCTGTAAACGAAATACCGATAGCAATCACTGGAATAACGAATGGCCAAAAACTAATGTTACTAAAAACACGTGTCGTACGGCCATTTTTAACCTGTTCAACAATTGATACTGCACTACCCGAAATAAGCGTCCAGATACTAATCAACGTTGTCTCTAATGCCACGGGCATCACAAGTTGTGACAACGTTGGCACCGGCATCCACCAGTAAATAAAAATACCATTTAAAATGGTTAGTATGACAAATACTAACCAATCTAATTTACTAAGTTTTAGTTTCCTAGCCCATAGAAATGTCACAATTGCGGTAATTTCTAAAATCAAAAATGAAGTAATCATGCAATTCTCCTCGAAAAATAGATAATTCAATTGTACCATAACAAGCCTGATTTCAGATTTTACGCAATATGCTATCATAGAATCAATAACACAAGTTGGGGAGATGTGAAGTATGGTAATGGAACAATATTTTAAAGATTTACGACAAAAAATTGGCCATGATGAAATCATTATGCCAGGTGTCGCTGGTATTTTGTTTGATAACACCCGTCAAAAAGTTTTGATGGAACAACGCGGTGATGGTGAAATTGGCTGGAGTCTCGTTGGCGGTATGCAAAACCTTGGCGAATCAGCCATGACATCACTAATTCGTGAATATAAAGAAGAAGCTGGTATCGATGTGCGCATCAAAGCATTAATTGGTATCGATACGAATTTCCACCATTCGTTCCCTTCTGGTGACAAAGCCCAAATACCTATGACGCTTTTTGAAGTGGAACAAATTGGTGGCAAACTAAAAGCTGATGGTGATGAAACCTTATCATTGTCATATGTGCCTTTAGCTGATCACCCCAAAATGTATAATATCCAACACCAATTAGCAGTTGACCAAATAATTAAACAAGCCCCTTATGGTTGGTATTTTTAAAACAAAGTGCGACAAAAGCTGTTTTGAATCCGGTATGTAACGCTGTTTGAACAGCTTATGGGCTAATCAAAAAAGCAAGCTAGGATACTCAAAAGTGTCCTAGCTTGTTTTCATTTACAATACATTCAACTTCAACTGACTATGTCCGTTACCTAATTTCTTGACCTGTAATTGTTGTGGAATTTGCTGCTTCATCGAAGCAACATGAGAAATAATCCCCACTAAACGACCACTTTGTTCAACCAAATTTAATGCTTCCATCGCTTGCGCTAATGTGCGCTCATCTAATGAGCCAAATCCTTCATCAATGAATAAAGCATCAATTTTGGCACCACCAGCTCGTCGTTGCACAACTTCAGCCATTGATAACGCAATCGACAAAGCTGAAATAAATGATTCACCACCCGACAATGTGCTAGTGGCACGAATTTTATCGCCATCTTGATCATAAATATCAATATCTAAACCATTCTGATTAGCACGACCACCTTGACGATCTGACAAAATAAATTGATAACGACCACCCGATAAAACACCAATATAATGATGATTAGCATAATCCAATACATCATACAAAAAGCGTCGTAAAATAAAAGGTTCTAAGCGCAATCGTTTGTCATTGTTACCATCAACAACTTGAGTCAAAGCCAGTAAATCTTTTACTGCGGTCTGTTGATTCTGCCACTGTTGTTGCAACTCTTTGACAGACATTTCAATTGACCGTTGTTGTTTCAAAATTTCTTTTTGCGTTGCATTATCTTCAATTAACTGATTAACGACATCTTGCTGTTGGACAATACCTGCTTGTATTTTACTTATGTCAGGTTTTGTTGCATCTCCTAACGTTTCCTGCAACTTTGCAATATCTGTTGCCAAACTATTAACAGTTGTTTGGTATTGCGTAATTGTCTGGGTCAATGTCTGAATCTGATTAGGTTGTGTAACCAACGAATTAATCAGCTCATCAAAAGCTTGTTGATCAGCTACAGGACCGTCGCTAATGATGTCATTAAGTTGTTTTGTTAACTCTTCATTATCAGCTTGCTCTTGGTGTATTTTTTGTCGCACTGATTTTAAGCGTTCATGCTTCCCTGCTTGTTTTTCTTGATTTTGTAACTGCTTATCGTGCAAGTCATTATCAGCCTTTTCAAATTCTTTCTGAAATTGCTGATATTTTTGTATGATTGTTTCATACTCAGTAACTGATTGAAGTTCAGGGTAGCTATCATGAATTTGCTTGGCCTCATCAATATAAGACTGACGGGTATCTTTCTCAGCCTTAAGCTTTTGTTCAATTTCAATAACATGCGTTTTGGCCGTTTGCAATCCCGCTTCATTGTCAGATATTTGTTGCTGCAAATCAACTACTTGTTGCTTAGCATCCCCAACAAACGTTTGTGCTTGTTGCAATTTATCATTAAAGATATCCTCATCAAAAGTTACAGGCATTGATGCCCAAGCTTCATTTATTGTGGCAAACAATTGCGCCCAAGCTTCTGTAAATGACTGGCAATCAGCCTCAAATGTCTCCTGGTTATCATGTACTGCTTGATCTAAAGCCGCAATATCTCGTTTAATGCGCATTTCTTCTGATTGAACGGTTGCTAACTGAGCGGTTGCCTCTTGCAAAGCATCTTCATTCTCAGTAACAGATTGAATAATATCAGCTAAATCAGCATACGTACTTTGTCGTTCAGCATGTTGCTGATTATGATGCTCACCTTGATATATCTGACCACAAATCACACAAGGTTCACCAATAACTAGCTCCTGTTGTAATTGTTGGATTAAAATATCACGTCGCAAAGATTCTTTAGCTGCTAATTTTTGTTTCATCACAGCTTGATTTTGGGTTGCTGCGGTTACCTTTTTTGCGATATCGGCCAAATTATTTTGCTGTACTTGCAAAGAATGCTCTGATTCATCAAGTTTATGTTTTTGATCAATTAATTGATTAAGTTGATATTCCTGTTTAAGCAAATCTTGTTCATAGGCTGTAAATTCTTTTTGAAAATCTAAACGTTTATTTTGTTCAGCTAATGCATCCGTTAAAGTCTGCACTTTTCCCTTTAAAGTAACGCACTGTGTTTCATCTGCTTCGATTTTAGCATCAAAGTCCTGCTTTTTTTCTTGCACCGTTACTAGTTGACGTGCCTGAGGCAATAATTCATTTTGAATTTTAGTAGTCAATTGCTGATTACTTGCTATCGTGCCTCGTTGTTGATCAAGATGTTTTTGCTCATCAGCAAATTTTTGTTGATCAACTGCTAACTCACGTAGCTCGGTAACCAATACTTGTTCATCTTTGGTCTGCTCTTGATATTGTTTTTGTAGCTGTCGCACTTTATCAACTAATGGTCGTTGTTTTGTTCCCCATTTTAAGTTTGTCAATAATTCTTGCTGTGCCGATATGTCGTCACGTTGCTCATATTGCCGCTTTAACTGTGTCTGCTTTTCAGTTAACTGGTCAAATTGCTCCAATACTTTTTGTTGTGCCTGTTGCTTAGCCTGCATTTCTTGCAATTGTTGTTGCGCTTTTGCTAAAGCACTTGCTTGCGTTTCAACATCATTGGCTTTCTGCTCATTCATTTGACTTAACAAACGAATCTTTTCTTCAGCTGTCGGGGCAATCACATCAATATCGATTTGTGGCCACTTAATTTGTTGCAACTTTTCATCCCGTTGGGTCGCAAGCATTTCAATTTCAGTACCAAATTGTTTTTGCTTATCTTTTAATGCGTTAACAAATTCATCAAAAATTTCAGTACCAAATAACTGCCGTAAAATGACCATCTTTTCATCACTTTGGGCACTCAAAAATTCACGGAATTTATCTTGTGGTAATAAAATAATTTTACGAAACTGATCAGCGTTAAGATGTAACAATTCTTCAATTTGATCATTAACAATCTTGGCTTTATCACCTAACGCTTCAACTGGCATTTGCAACTGTTCATCAACTTCTAATAACGATGCTGTTGCTGAATGCGTTGTTGTATCATTATTTGATTTAGCACCGCGCTTTTTCTTTAGCTGTTGTGTTGGCGTACGTTCAATTTCATAAAAGTGACCATTATGTTCAAACCAAAATGTCACTACTGTTTCTTTCGTTCCATCAGCAAATTCACTGCGCATATCTTCTGGACTACGTTCGCTAGTGCCCTTACCAAATAGGGCATACGTCATGCCATCAAAAATAGTAGTTTTACCAGCACCTGTATCTCCAGTAATTAAAAATAGCTTTGATTCAGTAAACTTACTAAAATCAATCGTTGTTTGATCATAAGGGCCAAAGTTGTTCAATTGTAATTTTAAAGGACGCATCTTATCCCTCCTCTTGTTGATACAAATCACTTAACGTATCATTCACAATTTTCTCTTGATTTGTATTTAACTTTTGATTCGTTACATATTCATAAAATGCTGCAATTAGTTGATCATCCGCACCATTAACGTCATCAGTGATTTCAGGAATATTTTGTTTCTCTGCTAGCAACTTTGGCAAATCATATTGTACTTCAACAACATCACCATAAATTTCGGCTAAAGTTGCTCGTGCGTTGGTTGCATTAGCTTGTCCTTGAATTTTAATACTAAAATAATTTTGATGACCACGATTGTATTGGCGATAAAAATTAGGATCAGTTAATGTTTCAAATGATTCTGACAATAAAATCAAATCCTTTTTGGGTATTAGTGGGTACCAAGTTGTCGTAACTTGGTGATGATCAATCTCAACAATAAAAACGCCCTTTTCAGTTTGCGCCTCTTTAGTATTAAATTTGATTGGTGAACCTGAATATTGCACAACCTCACTAGGACTTGCTTGCTTTAAATGTAAATGTCCCAAAGCAACATAATCAAAATCTTTAAAGGCGGCATCGTCAATGCCTTTTAAACCACCAACTTGCGAATTAGTTTCACTGGTAAATTCATAATCTTGATTACGATGCCCAGTCACGTAATAATGTGTCACTAATAAATGATTTTTATCAGGATTAAAATGTGCAACCATATCAGCCACAATGCGTGGCATCACCTGATTAATGGTTTGATACTGTTGTGCCTCATCTTCTGGAATTTGATAATAAACTCGAGCCATTGCTGGTTCAATAAAAGGCAACATAAATATTTGTGTATCAGCTGTCTCTACCGGTTTAAATGCATCCGCTAAGGTTGTATTGAGGTATAAATGATTTTGTTGCCGCCATTCGCGTCCAGCTCCCAAGCGTGTTGCCCCATCATGGTTACCCGAAACAGCATAAATAGGTATTTGATGTTGAATGTTTAAATCTTTTAGCATATTTTCTAAGCAATTAACAGCTGATGTTGGCGCAATACTACGATCATACAAATCACCAGCAATCACAACACCATCAACGTGCTCTGCTAAGGCAATATCACTAATTTGTTCATACGCTGTTTGCTGTTCTGCCAATAAAGAAAAGCCGCCCAATTCTTTACCAATATGCCAATCAGCTGTGTGTAAAAACTTCATTACCATTTCCCCTTATCTCAATTAAAATGCTTTCATAAAAAAAGCTGGAACGTGTCGTGATGTTCCAGTTTTCTACTTGCCCACATATTACAATTTATCTTAACCATTTACGTAATGGCACACTAACTATCAATGCCAAAATAAAGCCTAGTAACACTTGCATGATATTTGCGGGTACATCAGTTAAGCCGGCTAGTACGGCAGCCTGTATAGACATTTTAGCACCACCTGTTATCCATAACAAAAAGCTGCCAGCTATCCAATATCCAACAACCATAACAATTGCACCTAAAACGTTACCTAACACTCGTAGGCCAACACTTTTTTTAATATTGTATCGACCAATCACAAAGCCTTCGCTACCATGAATGATAAGTGAAAAAATCATCCATTGTGGATACCCAGCAAATAAATCTAGTAAGAATCCAGTTAAACCACCGACAACTAAGCCCATTTTAGGACCAAAATGCCAGGCGGCAATAAAAATTCCCGTCTCAACCAACGAAACAAATCCCGTTGGCGTTGGTAATTTTGCAACATAACTTAATACGATATTTAAGGCAACCAAGACTGCCCCAATCGTGACTTGCCGAGTTTTCATCTGTTCTCTCCCATAAAGCGCCGAGCTGCTTGCCAAACATTACCCACTTGAAAATCATCATTTAACTTAATGCCGTTTAAAATACCTTCATGAACAAATGCTTTGGCATCATCAACAGCCTCTTTTGCAGTCACACCGTTTGCAAACTGACTGGCAATTGCTGCTGAAAAGGTACAACCAGCACCATTATTATAAGGTTGTTCAACTTTAGGTAACGACATCAACACATGTTCATCTGGCGTTGCCACTGCATCAACTGCCATATCACCAGCTAATCGGATACCACCTTTAACTACCACTGATTGTGCACCCATTTCTTGAAGCATCTGAGCTGCTTTTGCTAAATCATCCGTTGTTTTAATTGCTTTACCAGTCAACAATTCTGCTTCGACTAAATTAGGTGTTGTCATAGTTGCTAATGGTATCAATTTTTCTTTAATAGCCGTGGCCAATGCCGCTGCATTGACATCGTCAGTTTCTTTAAAAGCCATGACCGGATCAATGATAATTGGTAAATCCTTGTATTGTTGTAAAAACTCACTAACAACATTAATATGCGCCACTGAAGGCAATAACCCCACTTTAATACCTTTAATATTCGTTAAATCACTTAATGATGCTAGTTGTTCTTGTAAAACTGCAACTGGTATCTGATGAATTTCGAAATCTGCTTGATTTACAGTTACGATACTAGTTATCGCACTTAATCCAAATAAACCGTATTCATTGAAGGTTGCCAAATCTGCCTGAATACCACCACCGGCTAAAATGTCCGATCCTGCAATTGTTATAACTTTTCCAACTACCATCATGCTGCCCCTTTTAATAATATTTAAATTTTAGTTTATCATATTTAAATGTGGAAAACATATCAACTTTGGCGACAAAAGCACAAAAAAAGAGATTGGACAATTGTCTCAATCTCTTTTACAATGCTTTACTTGATAGCATCTTTCAAAGCCTTACCAGGCTTGAATGCAGGAATCTTTGATGCAGCAATCTCGATTTCCTCACCTGTTTGTGGGTTGCGACCCTTACGAGCTGCACGAGAACGTACTTCAAAGTTACCAAAGCCAATTAATTGAACTTTTTCACCCTTTGCCAAAGTATCTTGGATTGAAGCAAATACAGCATCAACTGCAGCAGTTGCATCCTTCTTTGTCAAACCAGTTGCTGTTGCAACATCAGTTACTAATTCTTGCTTGTTAGCCATTAAAATTTCCTCCTGCATAGTTATATTGGCATATTGCCAATAATTTCAGATTGAATCTGTAATTAGATTTCGATATTTAGAATATCATAGTTAGCTCAATCTTACAAGTAAAAAATGTCTAAAAACGTTGATATAACAGGCTTTTTATTCGATTTTTAAACATTACTCTAAAAATGGACATATTCTGTTAAATATTAAGGTTATTTTTATTTTCGTGCTCTTTTAATCAAATGAATTGGTGTTCCAGTAAAATCAAACGCTTTACGAATCTGATTTTCTAAGAAACGCTCATATGAAAAGTGCATTAACTCTGGGTCATTAACGAACACAACAAAAGTTGGTGGTTGGATAGCCACTTGGGTTGCGTAATAAACACGCAATCGCTTACCATTAACCGTTGACGTTGGGTTCAAAGCCAATGCATCCATCACAACATCATTCAAAGTAGCTGACTGAATACGCTTTTGATGGTTCTCATTAACTTGCTTAATCAATGCGGGTAATTTATTAAGTCTTTGCTTTGTCAACGCTGACACAAAGACAATTGGTGCATATGACAAGTATTGGAATTCTTGACGAATCTGATTTTCAAAATCGCGCATCGTATGGTTGTCTTTGTCTAAAGTATCCCACTTATTGACGACGATAATGACTGCCCGACCAGCTTCGTGTGCGTAACCGGCAACGTGCTTATCTTGTTCACGAATACCTTCTTCAGCATTTAGTACAATCAAGACGACATTTGAATCATCAATGGCCCGCATCGCACGCATCACTGAATATTTTTCAGTTGATTCATAAACCTTACCACGTTTACGAATTCCAGCCGTATCAACCATTACAAATTCATCACCATCTGAAGATGTAAAGCGCGTATCAATCGCATCACGTGTTGTTCCTGAAATATCAGAAACAATAACACGTTCTTCACCCAAAATAGCGTTAACCAATGATGACTTACCAACATTTGGCCGACCGATAAATGAGAAACGAACTGCGTCATCCTCTTCTTGATCATCAACTTCTGGGAAATTAGCAACTACTTGATCCAATAAATCACCTAAACCAGTACCATGAGCACCAGAAATTGGATATGGATCACCAAAGCCTAATGCATAAAATTCATAAATTTCAGAACGTAATTCAATATTATCAACTTTATTAACGGCTAGTACAACTGGCTTCTTTGAACGATATAGAATCTTAGCGACGCGTTCATCAGCTTCAGTTAATCCTTCACGTGCTGATACCATAAAGATAATGACGTCTGCTTCATCAATTGCAATTTCAGCTTGTTGTACGATTTGCGACATAAATGGTTCATCCACCATGTCAATTCCACCAGTATCAATTAAACGAAATTCGTGGGTTAACCATTCAGCTCGTGTATAGATACGGTCACGTGTGACACCTGGTGTATCTTCCACAATTGAAATTCGATCCCCTGCAATACGGTTAAATATCGTTGACTTACCAACATTTGGGCGCCCAACGACTGCCACAATAGGAAATCCCATATTAGCCTCTTTTCTAAATTATAAATAAAATTATAATTTGTTTTCTCTGTATTTATTATACCAAATAATAAAAGGAGGCTGAGACACTTAGGTCCCAGCCTCCTCTAACTGTTTAAACTATTCTAATGCTTAGTTAAAATCTTTAAAGATATCACCAAAGGCATCACCCAACGTAGCTGATCCTTCTTCTTCTGAAGTTGAGTAGTTAGTTGGAGCTGATTGGCGTGGACGACGTGAACGACGAGGGCGATCATTGTTGTCCTCGCGTGCAGGTGCCTCTTCCAATGCCTTGATTGACAATGACAAACGTTGACGTTCTGGATTAACATCCAAAACCTTAACACGAACCTTGTCACCGGCCTTCAAAACATCACTAGGGTTAGCAATGTGCTTGTGTGAGATTTGTGAAACGTGAACCAAACCTTCAACACCTGGGAAGACTTCAACGAAAGCACCAAAGTCAACAACACGCTTAACAGTTCCTTCTAGGATAGTTCCTTCTGGAGCCTTTTCTGCGGCTTCATCCCAAGGTCCTGGTTGCGTTGCCTTAATTGACAATGAAATACGCTCACGTTCTGGGTCTAATCCCAAAACCTTAACCTTAACTTCTTCACCAACTGACAAAACGTCTGAAGGTTGTGAAACGCGTTCGTGTGAGATTTCAGAAACGTGTACCAAACCGTCAACACCACCAAGGTCAACGAATGCACCAAAGTTAGTCATACGAGCAACTTTACCTTCGATAACATCACCAACTGATAGTTCGTCAAAAATACGTGCCAAAGCTGCTGAACGCTCTTCGTTCAATACTTCGCGACGTGACAAAATCAAACGGCTGTCTGCTGCATTAATTTCAATAATCTTCGCACGGACAGTTTGACCCTTGTATTGGTTCAAATCTTGTACGAAACGGTTCTCAATCATTGAAGCTGGGATAAATCCACGTACGCCTTCAACGTCGACAACCAAACCACCCTTAACGGCTTGCGTTACTGGTGCTTCCACAATGTCACCGACACTGTGCTTGCTTGCGATTTCTTCCCAAGCACGACGAGCTTCTAGACGACGCTTTGACAATAGGTATGATCCACCTTCCTTGTCAGAACCGATAGTAGAAACTACTACCAAATCCAACACGTCTCCGACCTTGACAAGGTCATTCACGTCCGCATCGCGGTCAGTTGTCAATTCGCGCAAAGGAATTACTCCTTCAACACCGGCACCTTCAATACCTACGATAACTTGACGATTATCATCAATTGCCAAGACTTCACCCTTAACTACATCGCCAACTTTAACTTCAGCTACGCTGTCAAGAGCTGCCAATAGCTCGTTGTTCTCTTCGTTCATTACAATATATCCTCCTGGTCACACGACTCTAATAGTATTATACCTAAAAACACTATGTTTTACTAGTCTTTTTTAACATTTTATTCAGTATTATGACTATTTTCATTATTTATCTGCAATAATTTGTTTTACCTGTGCAACAACCTCTGCAATTGACAAACCAGTTGTGTCTAATTCAACTGCATCGGTTGCTTTCTTCAAAGGTGAAATTTCACGATGTGAATCTAGATAATCTCTTTTTTCAATTGCAGCTTCAAGATCATCTAACGTTGTTGCCATCCCCTTAGCTTGGTTTTCTTTGAAACGACGTACAGCTCGTTCATGAACTGACGCAATCAAAAAGATTTTAACTGCCGCATTGGGTAAAACGGTCGTACCAATGTCACGACCATCCATGACAACACCACCCTTAGCGGCGATGCCACGTTGCAAGTCTGTCATTGCCTGACGGACTTCACTATAAGCTGAAACGACCGAAACGTTAACGGTAACTTCTGTTGAACGAATCTCATCCGTTACTTCATCACCATTTAAAAATACACGTTGTACCGGTGTCCCCGGCTTAAACGAAATCTCAATATCAGGCAACAACGCCGCTACTGCTGCTTCATCCTGTAACGTAACATTTTCACGAATAGCAGCCAATGTTACTGTGCGATACATTGCACCTGTATCGACATATATAAAATTCAAGTCGGTTGCTAAAATCTTAGCAATCGTTGACTTTCCAGCTGATGCTGGTCCATCAATCGCAATCTGAATTGGGTCCATGATTCACATCCTCATTCATTTATTATCTATACTATTTTACGCTTATTTTCAGAGAAAAACTAGCATAGATACAATAAAAACGTCCGATAATTATACAAATTATATCGGACGTTCCATAATTTATTTAACTTTCAATCCCTTACCATAGAAACTAGCATAATTACTTGAATTTAATCCTGGATTCAATGAGTAAAGCTCTTCTGGCGTTGTACCATTAGCAACTGCAAAGCTATATAAGGTTCCTGAATCAAATGGTACTGTCTTAGCAGCTTCTGATGAAGATGCTGCTGCTTCAGACGATGAGGCTGCTGCCTGAGAAGATGCTTCTGCCTCTGAGGATGCTGCCGCTTCAGAAGCTTTAGCTGACTCATCAGCTGCTGCCTTTTCAGAAGCCTTCTTAGCTTCTTCACTTGATTTCTTAGCTGCATTAGCCTTCTTCTCTGACTTTGAAGCGGCGACAGATGACTTTGATGCTGCTACTTTAGCCTTTGATTCTGACTTTGCTGTGTCAGTAACTTTTTTGGTTGACGATGTTGTTTTATTAGATGATGCTACTGGCAATTCTGTATTAGTCGTAGCATCAGCCGGTCTATTTAATTCTTGTAAGTATTTGTAAACAGGCACTATAGATAAAACAATCACAATCAATACCAAAATTCCGACAACCATGCTTACACGTTGCGACTTACGACGATTTTGCGTTCTTGAATACTGCTTAGTCGTTTCATCTTTAAAAGATGCCTCCCATGGCTGTTCTTCATTCTTCTTTTCGGTCATGATTGGTGACTCTCCTTACTCTATCTTTATCTATATGTTTTAATTTCACTAATATACATAATACACTAACTGTCCCAAAATAGTTAGTGTCACAGCTATTTTTTTTACGATAAATTAAATAATTTATTCAACTGCTGAGACCAGTTTATCACCCTTAAAGCTGGTTTACTATTATTTTGTCGTACCAAATTTAATTGGTCAGGTTGCCAATTTGTCACACCCACACTTTCTGTATCTTGCGACAAGTTTTTAACATCATTACCAAAGTACTCACTAATGGTATTTCTTAAATGGTCAGCGGCGGTTGCATAATCAACCATATGCCATAATTTTCGCTGGCGTAATTGCTTACGTTCTACAAATATTTGAATAATATCAGCTACTGACAAATTTTGTTGGCGATATGCATCTAACAATTTCATTTGATCAGGCATGATATAACTCGTTATGCCTTGTTCTAGATAGTCACGAATAACCATCTCACTCGGAACTGACTGCTCAATCAAATTTAATTGGATGCTTTCATCCCCGGCAACATATAACAAAATCGCTGCTGACTGTTTGCCATCACGACCAGCACGGCCAATTTCTTGCAGATAATTTGCAAGATCATTAGTCAAATGATAATGAATTACATACCGCACGTTATCTTTATCAATCCCCATACCAAATGCTGAAGTTGCGGTGATGATGTCAATATCTCCTTGCATAAACTGTTGTTGCACACGATAACGCGACATGGTATCCATCCCCGCATGATATGCAACTACATTTAATCCAGTTTCATCAGCCAACCAAGTTGCCATATTTGTTGCCAATTTACGTGACGTAAAATACACAATACCTGGGCCTTGGGTTGTCTGCACAAGTGTCTTTAGGCGTTCCTTTTTTGCTACCTCATCCGATAACTGTTCATTATGTAAAAAGATGTTAGCGCGATCAACTGGTTGCTGATAAATAAACCAATCTTCAGCTTTGATACGAAAGCCGGCAATGATTTCTCTAATCATATTGGCAGTTGCCGTTGCTGTTAATAATAATAACTGCGGATGCTTTAATTGTTCATAAATTTGGGGCAAAGCTAAATAATCTGGGCGAAAATCTTGTCCCCAAGTAACAATCGTGTGTGCTTCATCAATCACCATTAAATTAATATTCGTGCGTTGCAACGCCGCCTTTACCACATCTTGGTTCAACATTTCTGGTGAAATAAACAAAAAATGATAACGCGACAATTCTTTTAGGATAACTTGCTTAGCTTGAAACGATAAATTTGAATTTAAAGCAACCACATTTTTCTCACCTAAATAATTTAGACGTGCTACCTGATCTTGCATTAATGACAATAATGGAGTCACGATAACAACTAAACCTGGTCGTAACATCCCCATCATTTGGTAAATCAGGGTTTTCCCACCACCAGTTGGTAAAACTGCCAACGTTGACTTTTCCTGTAACAAAGCCGTTAAAATTTCTTTTTGACCAGCTTTGAAATTTTCAAAGCCAAATTGCTTTTGCAACGCTTGTTGTAAATCAATCATTGTCATGCTTGACCACCTCTTTTTTTGTCAAATAAATTTCATACAAACGAAACAAGAAAAATTCTAACGGATTATCTGAGGTACGCACATCCGTGAAATGCCAATCATCAATATTACCAGTTAACTTAGATTGTAAATACTGAACAATTTCATCAGTTAAAAATAGTTGGTACGGAAAATTTTGTAACGGCAACCGAATCGCTGCCGTTAATAAGTGCTCACGGACAGTCCCAATTTTAAGTTTCCGTTGCTGACTAATTGTCGTCACTGGTACGCCTTGCTGAATTTGTTGCAACGTTGTTTGAATCCCTGTAGATAACAAACTTTGTCGTTGTGTTGGTTGCCATAATGCCATAAAAGCCGGGTTATTAAACTGACCTTTAACTAAATATTGTTGCCAATTAGCAAATAAATCTAATTCCCATAAATAAAAATCTAATTGATGCCAAGTTGTTGGTAAACCAAGTTGTTCCAAATTAAGCCCTGGTGTTTGATGACCAACCCATGTTGCTGCAAGTTGATTAGCTGTTTCTTCAGGTAACAATTGCAAATATGCTGCCAAAGCATTGACCCAATCAGTCACAACGGTGCGCTTATTTGCTTGATGATACCATCGTTTAACGAGGGTTTTTATTTTAAAATCAACTTGTAATGGATAATATCGTTTATTCTGATACGCAATTTCTGAAATTACTTGATTAGCTAACCAAAAAGCTTGCTGAAATTCGCGTACATTAGTTAGTGGATGAGCTGCAAGCGTCATATATTGTAGTTGATAATGATTATGCTGATAATTTTCTTTTACCGCTAACCCTTTTTTGGTCAACAAAAATTTATTAGCTTCAGTATCGGCGACAACGATTAAATCGTGCTGAACAAAATAAGCAATCTGTTGATCAAATTCAGCTTGATCTAAATGTGGTAATAACCCAACATAGTTCAATAAGTCATAACGTAAACCCCAATACTCAGTTGAGACCGTTAAGCGTCGTTTTAACAAGCCAAAAATAACGCGACTGCGCCGTGCTTGCTCAGATGAAAAAAAGGTAATTAAAAATTTATTTGCCACGTCCAAACCACCTTTCATCATCTACATTAGTTTGCTCTTTAATTATTTTATCTAACCCTTTGAAATTTGTCAGTAACTTAAATTATCGTTGTTAAAAATTATTTCTTCTTAATATTAATCAATAAACCAATTAAAGAAACAAATTCTAATATATTCACTACAAAATAAAGCAAGCTATGCCATTGTGGCATAAAAACAACATCCACCCCGGTGACCACAATAAAAATAATTAACCATATCCAGAATTTTTTACTCATGAATATTAATGACGTCTCCTTATTGCTTAATCTATCAATTCAAAATAACATTCTAAACTAAACGATAACAAACTAAAAGAGATTAGAACAAACGAACATGTTCTAATCTCTTCTTAATTTAATTCAATTGTGAATGCATCCGACCAAGCGCATGTTGGACAGAGAAAAAGACTAACGCCGAAACTGCACTTAAGATAACACCTTCAATTAAGTTGAATGGCACGACCATCCAAAGTAGATAATGTCCTAAGCCAATTGTTGCTTTAATATCAAAATTAGCAAATACGGCATAAAGCGGCACCGCATAGATATAATTCATAATTACCATCACAACAGTTAAACCAACTGTACCAAGCAAACCACCAATGACAAAATTACCTTTTGTAATATTACTTTTATTTACCATCACAACAATAAAAGTAATTAAGACGGCCATACCGATAATATTCATCGGTATACCAATTAAGTCTCCGGCACCTTCGTTATTAAGTAGTAGTTTTAACACTGATCTCAAAATTAAAATCAAGTAACCTTGCTTTAAACCTAATAACAAAGCACCAAGTAAGACTGGTACAATTGAAAAATCAATTTTCAAAAAAGTAGCCCCTGGCAAAATTGGAAATTGTGGAAAAATCATTAATACAAATGAAATTGCTGACAACAGTGCCACAATTGTTAAACGACGTGTCCTATTCATAAATCTTAAAATCCCCCATGCTGATAATAAAAAAATCGGTTTCACTCGTGTCAGGGCGACACAAATAAAACCGACTATATCAGTCAATTCATTAATTCTTCTGCATACCAGACTTTACTGTCGGTTATGGATTCACACCATATCAACCACAAACGCATGTGGGTCGCGGACTATTTGCTGCAACAAAATCACCGCCGGTCGGGAATTACACCCTGCCCTGAAGATATTTAGTTAATAAAATAATTGTATATCTTTATTTTTATAACGTCAAGCTATTTTTGGTAGCGCTTTTATAAGCGTCCTGAAGACTTACGAAATTGACGACCTGACTTCAATGTTTGCACTTCTTCATGAGTTAATGGTCGATATTCGCCGGGCGTTAAACCAGTTAAATCTAACATGCCATAGCGCTCACGCGTCAATTTAATCACTTCATGACCAACTGTATGCATCATTTCCTTAACTTGGTGATACTTACCTTCATGAATAATTAATTTAACAATGGCTGTATGTTTCTTCTTATCAGTTGATAGGATTTCAGCTCGAGCTGGTGCCGCTTTAAATGTGTAATGACGACCATTTTGGACAGTTTTAACCGTCACACCATGACGAAGTTTCTCTAATTGTTCATTCGTTGGAATGCCCTTAACTTTAGCCACATAAACTTTGTCGATACGGTACTTAGGATGCATTAGTTTATTAGCTAACTCACCATCATTTGTTAACAATAATGCACCGGTTGTGTCATAATCTAAACGACCCACTGGATAAACACGTTCTGGTTCATCAACGATATCCATCACGGTTTGACGCCCCTTATCATCAGAATTAGTTGTCACAACACCACGTGGCTTATCCAACAAGAAATACACTAACTTCTCTTTGGCGTCAATTGGTGTGCCATTCACTTCGATATGATCACTAGCTTCAACCTTTGTACCTAATTCAGTCACTAATTTACCGTTAACTGTCACTTGACCATCAGTAATCAACTTTTCTGATGCGCGTCGTGACGCAACCCCTGCTTGGGCCATTACTTTTTGTAGTCGTTCTGCCATTATTTTTCCTCATCATTTTCTGATTGTTTCGTTAAATCATCAATTGTTACATCAAATAAAGATTGTTCATTTTCTGATGGTATCAAAGGCATTGCAACGTTTTGCTGTTCCTTCAAATTTTCAAGCGCTTGTGCTGTTACTAATGGTGGCAGTTCATCAATATTGCTCAACCCAAAATAATTTAAGAAATACGCTGTTGTAACATATAGAATTGGTCGCCCAGGTTCGGTGGAACGTCCTTTACTAGTAACTAAATCACGTAACATTAATTTTTGAATAGTTGATTGTGATTGGACACCACGGATTTCATCAACTTCTATACGTGTCACTGGTTGTTTATAAGCAATAATTGCTAAAACTTCCAAAGAAGCTTGCGACAATGCCGTCGTTAATGGTGCCGTTAGATAACGATGAATAGTTTCTGACAATGCGGCTTTGGTAACCAATTGATAACGGTCATCAGTTACTAAAATTTCAAAAGCACAACTTTCATCTTCAGCATATTTAATCGCTAACTCATCTAGCAAGCCTGAAACAGCTGGCTTCAAAAAATCAGTCGCTGCTGATAATTCAGCTAAGGTCACACCTTCATCCCCTGCAACAAATAATAATCCTTCAATTTGTTGTAAGCTATTTTGCATGCGTTGATTCTTCCTTCCCATCATTTTCATTATATGGTACGTCACCGCACATAATATCAATTCGATCGAATAATGTGCTTTGTTTAATTTTTAGATGTTGATGACTGACCAACTCTAACATGGCCATAAATGTTGTTACAACTTCATCCTTATCAGCTGTTTCGGGAAACAAGTCATCAAAAGCAACTACTTGTTGTGAGTCAAATTGATTCATCAATTTAGTCATTTGCTTTTTAACTGACCAGGTATCACCCTGGACGGTTCTAGGCTGTACTTGCTTATTAAAACGCCTTTTAACTAAACGATTAAAAGCTTGTTGCAAATCACTAATTGCTAATCCTTCTGGTAAAGGAGCTGCCTGAACATCATCTGGTACTGGCATTGGTGCGCGTGAAAATTGCAATTGCCGTTCTTCTTCTCGATTTCGTAACTCATTGGCAGCTTCTTGATACCGCTGGTACTCGATTAATTGCGTCATTAAAGCTTCTCTTGGATCAGGCACATCAGTTACAAATTCTGCCAATTCTTCATCATATTCAAAAACATCATTCTTAGGTAATAGGTAATTAGCTTTGATTGACATCAAAGTTGCTGCCATCACTAAAAATTCACCGGCGACATCCAGATTACGTTCTTGTGCTTGATGTAAGAAATCAAGATATTGTGCTGTGATATCAACAATTGGAATATCCATAATATCCATCTCATTGACCCGAATTAAATGCAGTAACAAATCTAACGGTCCGTCAAAATCTTCAATATGGTAAGTAATCTCTTCATTCATCTTTATTCTGCCATGCCATTACATATTTTTGTGTCGCAATTGAGCCCATCAGAACGCGATCTGGGTATTGTGCTTGTAAGGCTTTATAAATTTTTTGGCCAAGTTCTCGTTGTTGGTTTTCAGCCACTTCAGGACTAAAAACAACACGACGCACAACCAACGAACTATACACTTTAGCGACACCAAGCAACACTGTAAAATGTTGCGTTTGCTCATCACGCCATAACAAAATGTCTCGGCTATCATCAGATTGATACCAATCATACTCGCGCTGAACAGCTGCGATATCAGGTAAATTTGGGCTATAAGATAGGAGTCCCATCACGATTTTAGATTGTTCTTTTCGTACAATGACTAACATCTTAATCCTCCAATTTAAATTTTTTATGCACGAGGATGTGCTTTTTCATAAACTTCAGTTAAGCGCTTATTGGAAATATGCGTATAAATTTGAGTTGTCGAAATATCAGCATGGCCCAATAATTCTTGCACGATTCGTAAATCAGCACCATTTTCTAAAATGTGCGTTGCAAACGAATGCCGCAATGTATGCGGTGAGACATCCTTTGTAATGCCTGCCTGCTTAACCCATTGCTTAATTAACTTCCAAATGCCTTGTCGTGTCAATTGATGACCATGATCATTAAGAAAAATAACATGCGCATCTTGTTGCTTTCCCAACAATGGCCGTGCCTCATTAAGGTATTTTGTTAACCACTTTGCAGCAACATCACCAATCGGAATAATGCGTTCTTTATCACCCTTTCCGATTGTTTGAATTAATCCTAAATCTAAATGTAAATTGTCCAACTTTAAATTCACCAATTCGCTCACACGCAAACCGGTTGCATACATCACTTCTAAAATTGTGCGATTACGTAATCCAAGCGGGGTTTGCGTATCTGGCACATTTAGTAATGCTTCGACTTCTTCTAACGTTAAAACAGCCGGAATATGCTGCGCCTTTTTGGGAGAATCAACTTGTTCCATAGGATTAGTCGAAATGTTTTTATTTAATTGCAAAAATTCAAAAAACTTGCGTAAGGTCGACACCATTCGAATAACTGTATTTCGTGATTTACCTTGTTGTTCTAGTTGGCCTAAAAAAGTCATAATCGTAAAACGATCCACATCAGTAATCTGCGTATATTTATTTTCAATTAAATATTGGAAAAATTGTACTAGGTCTTGTTGATATGAATGCTTTGTATTAACTGATAAGCCACGTTCAACAGTCAAATAATGAAGGTAGTCAACTAGTTCATCTTCAAATGGTCCTACCTGTGGTTTCATATTATTTATCTTCGCTTTCTACCAAATAAATTTCCGTTTCATTTTGCATAATGCGACGTTCTTTATACAAACGACCCACTGCCCGCTTAAACTGAGATTTTGACATACCAAAGTACTTTTTAATTGCTTTTGGATCAGACTTATCAGTAAATGGCAAACTATGTGTGCTTGAACGTTCTAACAACGTCAATAACATTTGCGCATCTTCAGGAATTGCCTCATAAGCACGTGGACGTAATGATAGATTCAAAACACCATCTGGACGTACACCAATCACCCGAGCTGATAATACCTCACCTAAACGTGGTTCGCGTTGTCGCTCATCTGGATGAATAAATCCGAAATAATAATCAGAAGTAATCACCATTGTTCCCACCATCTTTAAACGATAAGCTGTAGCTTGTACTTGTTTGTTATGCATATCAGGCTTAGCTGGAATGCGGACTGCTTGTAAAATTTCTGGGGTAGCTAATTCACCCCACAAACGATTCTTTTTATCCACGCGTAAGGTAATCATCAATTTATCACCTCGTTGTGGCCATAATTCTTTAATTGTAGGTAATTCATCTAATGAAACGACGACATCCTTATCAGGTAAACCAATATCAACAAAGACTCCTAAGTCACGTCGAATATCCGTTACCGTTCCCCAAGCATAATGTCCTAAACGAACGTCGGGCAATTGTTTTGTAATTCGTAATTGATGCTTCTCATTTTCATATGCAAAGCCAGTTACTAAACCACCAACCTTTAAAGGCTTCAACAATTCGTCTTTAGCAACTTCATAAGTTTCACCATCAATTTGTGCATAGTAATAACGATCGTTCTCGTCAGTCACTTTTGCTGTTACCACATCACCAAGTTTGTGTGTCATTTTTTCTCCATCCTTTTACGTCAGTTGCATCTCTTTATTTATTAGTCGTCCGATGCCACAGCACTGGTAAAGGTTCATTTAACCAGCCTAATAGCGCCAGTAATCTCGTTCATTACATCTAACTATCTTAACAGATATAGCTCAGATATGGTATATGTAAACTAAAATCCATGCAATAAGGTATTAAAAATGTTCGTTTTTCTGCTAGAATAGTTATTATTAAAGTGAAAGTGAGTCTTATTATGAAAGCAATTGGTATGGAGCCACAAGTTCTAATCGATATTTTAGTTGGTGCTAAAATTGGTGTTGTTTACCCATTTGGTACTGATCACCGTGGTGATTTGTTGGTCACATCTTATGCGTTAAAACAAGCTGGCTTACCATCTAATATGGCTGGTGCAGTCGTACAACTAGAAGATGTTGAAGAAACGGCCCCAGGTAATTTTGTTTGGAAATTTAATCCAGCAATAACCTTAATTCGCCCTTTCAAGGTGCACGGTACAATGGAATTATTCGACGTTGATGATGCATTAATTCATCCTGAACCAACAAATTGGTTCAACGTTGAAGCTGAAAACGCTGGTCATGCGAAAATCGACAACTGGCTTGACCAGTATTTTGCTGAGCATCCTGATTTAGACCGTGTCCCACGCACAGAAATACCAGATGAAATTGTTAATCTAGCAACTTCTTTTGACGATTGGCGAGCTGAGTATTTTGAATTCTTATATAAGCCAACCAAGGCACAAAAACGCGAACTACGCACAAAACGCTACGACATCGATCCATTATAAAAAATAGAGACTGGCAACCAATCACAATTGTGAGGCATGCCCGTCTCTATTTTTGTATTTATGCAACCTTTTTTAACAATGGTCGCAGTATCAATGGCGCAATAATCGTTGACACAATAATGACAATGACCATATCACCGAAAATACTATCAGCAATAATGTTAGCGTGTAACCCGATTTGAGCCACCACTAAAGCCATTTCACCTCGTGAAACCATCCCCGCACCAACAGCCCGTGATGATGGTTTGTCTAACTTGGCCATCCGTGCACCCCATTGCGCACCGTAATATTTAGTCAAAACTGCCAATATGGTTAATATGATAATTAATAACCAACTGTCTTTTAGACCAGTAAGTGAAATACGTAGGCCAATCGATCCGAAGAAAATTGGGTACAAAGTCCACTCACCAATAAAACTAGCAATATAATCTAATTTTTCAATATTAAAGAACCGATTTAATACAGCACCTAATAGAAATACCACAATTGGCAATAATGTTGAAATGCCAAGGCCTTCACCACCGAAAATCAGAACATACACACCAACGAGTAACAACGCCATGATATCATCTAGTACGGCGGCACCTAGTACGACGACACCAACTTGTGACCCAAGTTGATTTGACTCACCTAAGACACTAATCGTAATCGAAATCGATGTTGCCGCAAAGACGATTCCCCAAAAAACTGCAATATGAAAAGCATATCCTAATAATAAAGCAACCACTGCGAATGAAATTAATGGCACAATCACGCCCATCGTTGCTGTCAAAGTTGCCCCGGTAAAATGGCGTTTTAATTGTCCCATGTCAGTCGATAAGCCAGCCGTAAACATCAACAACAAAACGCCTAATTCTGACAATGATTCAATCGTCGAACCGGTATTTACCCAATTCAATAGCGCTGGTCCAATAATAATGCCAGCTAATAGTTGTCCAACAACCTGCGCCAATCCTAATTTTTTACTTATTTGCCCGCAAATTATCGTGACGATAATTAAAATAAGTAACTGTCGTCCCAATAATGCCATCCAAAACCTCCTAAAAAAGGCGCACACACCAATTTCCTAACTGGTTACCCACCCAGGAACTTGAAGCATACGCCCAACCGAATCTTATTTATTGCTTTATTTTGATAAATTACGTGAAAACAAATTGCTAAATGGTGATTCACCAGTATTCGCAACCTGCGTCAAGAAAATCTTGATTGCCGTCTGCGTGGTCAAGCCCTGTGACTTAAAGATTTCATCTGCCTTGTCTTTGACGTTATCCTCAACACGCAATTGAATTAACTTTTCTGCCATACTGTTACTCCCTTCACAATTGTTCTTTCATTTACTATACAAATATTATATCACAGCGCACATTACATGTACCTTAAATAATAAAGCAAATATTACTAATTTTTATACGATTTACTTCTTTTTTACTGGCAAATATCAAGCTTATTACTTATTTTCAGTATCAAAGATAATTGTAACTGGTCCATCATTGATTAATTGAACTTGCATGTTTGCGCCAAACTCACCAGTGGCAACTGTTAGCCCTGTTTCACGCAATTTTTCATTAAATAATTGATACATCTTATCAGCAAATTCAGGTTGTCCTGCCTTAGTAAAACTTGGTCGATTACCTTTTTTTGTGTCAGCATATAATGTGAATTGCGAAATTGATAAAATGGCACCCGCAACATCATTAATTGCTAAATTCATTTTCCCAGCCGCATCTTCAAATACTCTTAACTTAGTAATCTTTCGAACCAAATAATCTAATTCGGCCTCAGTGTCAGTATCGCTAATACCAACTAACAAAACATAGCCGACACCAATTTCACCAACAACTTTTTCTTCAATCGCAACGCTAGCTGATTTTACTCTCTGTAAGACTACTTTCATTACTTAAATGCTCGCTTTACTTCATAGACATCTCTAACATTTCGGATATTTACCATAATGGTTTCTAATTGTGCCAAATTCTTGACACCAATGCTAACTGAAATACGCACATCGTTATTATGATCAGTGCGACCATTAACAAAATTAAGAGAACGAGTTGTATTATTAATCATGCGAATAACGTCATTTAATAATTTATTACGATTAGTTGCTGAAATCTGCAAATCAGCATCGTACTCCGTTTTGTTGTTACCAGTTGGACTTCCCCAAGTCACATCAACCAGTCGATTACCATGTACCGTCGCCGCTTTCAAATTAGGGCATCCTAGACGATGGACAGAAACACCACGGCCCTTGGTAACATAACCAACAACTTCATCCCCTGGCACTGGTGTACAGCAGTGGCCTAGACGAACTAACATATTATCAACACCTTGGATAACAATACGATCTTCACGACCAGAAGTTGCCTTATTGTTTTTATCATCCTTTTCGATAGTCTGGTGCTGTTCAAGAATTGCTTTTTGCTCAGCCTCTTGACGTTCACTTTCTATCTCAGCACGTTTAGCTTCAGTAAAGCGGTTGGCAACTCCCTGTGGCTTAATGTCACCGAAACCGAGTGACGCATACATATCATCAATAGCTGAATAATGCATCTTTTCTGCAGCATGGGCTTCATTCTCATCGGTCATGATTTCATCAACGTCATAACCCTCTTCGGTCAAGAAATCAGCAACCATCTGTCGCCCTGCTTCAACATTGTCAGCTCGATCTTGCTTACGGAAATATTGCTTAATTTTATTACGGGCACGACGAGTTGAAACCATGTTTAACCAATCACGATTAGGTTGTGCATTTTGTGATGTCATAATTTCAACAATATCACCCGTTTTCATTGGAAAGTCTAATGGTACCATGCGGTCATTTACTTTGGCCCCAATTGTGTGATTACCAACATTCGTGTGAATTGTATAAGCCAAGTCTAATGGACCAGCTGTCTTAGGTAATTCAATAACATCACCTTTGGGCGTAAATACGAAGATACGATCGGTGAACAAATCACCTTTAACTGATTCCATGAAATCATCAGCATCTTGAGCATCATCTTGAAGTTCCAAAATACCTTGAATCATATTCAATTTTTGTTGATCCGCATTTTGAACGTCAGCACCAGCAAAATTCCCCTCTTTATAAGCCCAGTGCGCTGCAATACCAAATTCAGCAATTTCATGCATTTGGTATGTACGAATCTGGACTTCTAGTGGACGTCCCCCCGGTCCAATCACTGACGTGTGTAATGACTGATACCCATTTGCTTTTGGTAATGCAATATAATCCTTAAAACGACCAGGCATCGGTGTCCAACGAGCATGGATAGCACCTAATACAGCATAGGTTTCTGGGATTGTATCAACTAATACACGAATCGCAATTAAATCATAGATTTCTTCAAAACGCTTATTCTTATCGACCATCTTACGATAGATTGAATAAATATGCTTTGGTCGACCATAAACTTCGGTATGCTTCAAATTTAAATCAGTAATCGCATGTTCAATATCAGAAACAGCTTGATCAACAATTTCTAGTCGTTCTTGACGGCGGAGATTCATTGACTTGGCAATATCGTGATATGCTTCAAAGTTCAAATAACGCAATGACATATCTTCTAATTCCCATTTAATCGCCATAATTCCAAGACGGTCGGCTAATGGCGCATAAATTTCTAGTGTTTCTGAAGCAATGCGTTTCTGCTTTTCTTCACGTAATGCTGATAAGGTTCGCATATTATGCAAACGATCCGCTAATTTAACAATAATGACACGAATATCGTGAGACATTGCTAATAGTAGCTTACGGTGATTCTCAGCTAACTGCTCACGTGATGACTTGTATTTAATTTTCGACAATTTTGAGACACCATCTACGATGACGGCAACATCGTGTCCAAATGC
Organism: Weissella sp. ESL1139; assembly: GCF_058506735.1. NCBI lineage: Bacteria > Bacillati > Bacillota > Bacilli > Lactobacillales > Lactobacillaceae > Weissella > Weissella sp. ESL1139. The sequence continues at coordinate 616,313 of NZ_CP196375.1, read as the reverse complement.
GTCTTCAACATCTTGCAACGTCGCTGTTGTATCTTCAACAACATCATGCAAATAACCGGCAACAACCGTATCTGGATCCATATGCAATTGTGCCAAAATACCGGCAACTTGGATTGGATGGATAATATAAGGTTCACCAGATTTACGTCGTTGTTCTTCATGCAAGTGAGCAGCAAATTGATAAGCTTTATCAACTTTTTTAACATGCTCATCATTCATATAGCCTTTAACTAAATCATGCACTTCCTGCGCTGTTAATTTTTTTGCTTCTACCATATAATCATCCTCTATTTTTAGATTCACGCCGATTGGGATTACAACCCGCAGCACTGCATCTTTGTCTACCAATCTGAATAGTTAATCTATTCTAACGCATTTAATTGGTGTTTGTATTGCATTTTGTTCATTTATTTCATAATTCCTTAATTTTTATTAAGAATTGCGTTTAAAAATGGCATTATTTTCGCCTAAAACCGCTTGAACAGCCTGAATAGTCTCTTGATCATCAGCTAACCAATAGTTTTCATTTAACACCATTTTACGGTCATTACGCTCAAAAACCATCAATACTGGATTCACCCCATGATGTTTTTTGAATACATCTTGTAATGTCGTTAAGACACCAGCATCTTCAGCTGCCGTCATAATACGTAAATACCACTGACCAGTGGCAACGACTTTTTTGTCTTGCAATTGTTGCTGACTATTTAATAAATTATCACCATCAACAATATTATTAGCAATCATTTGTAGATTATCCCGGCCACGTTGCTGTTCAACCTTACCTGTAATTAACAAAACTTTTTCGTTCACTAATAAACGATTAATCTTTTTGAATAAGTTTGGGAAAATCGTTATCGATAGATTTCCTGTTAAATCAATACCATCCACAAAGGCCATTGGATCACCTTTTTTGGTACGAATTTGTTTAACATTCTGAATGTAAATAACGATTGATACATTATTCATACCGACTGTTAAATTCGCAATATCAATCCGCTTATTAGCTGGAACAGCTGCTAAATATGGTTCAATTGGATGACCACTTAAGTACACCCCTAAAACATCATATTCATAGGCCAACTTTTCCGTCAACGGGAATTCCTCAACTTCACGCATCTTAGGCGTTAGCGTTGCAAATAATGAAATTGATTCACCTGCTAACCCACTGGCATCAATATAACCTTGCATGGATGCTAATAATGTTTTGCGGTTATAACCAAAATCATCCAAAGCACCCGCATAAATTAACGGTTCAATTTGCGCCACTTTACGATACTTACTAGGTAACCGTACGATAAAATCACTTAAATCTTTAAAATAGCCATTTTCTTGACGTTGTTGCAAAATGGCTTCGCGGAAATCACGACGTAAACCACGAATTGAGGCTAACCCCATTTGTAACTCGCCCTTTTTATTCGTACTGTAACCTTGCCATGACTGATTAATATTAGGACGTAAAATAACGACTTTGCGCATTTTTGCCTCAGAAATATAACGACCAATCTTTTTACGATCAGCAATGGCATCATTTAAGACCGCTTTATAAAAGGCAGCTGGAAAATGGGCTTTAATGTAAGCCAATTGGAAAGCTAATTTAGAATAGGCCACCGCGTGTGATCGATTAAATCCATACTGAGCAAATGTCTCAATATAACTAAAGACTTCTTGAGCCACTTTTTCATCATGATTTAATGCTACGGCGCCATCAATGAATTGCGATTTCATCGCTGCAATTTTAGTATGGTCTTTTTTAGACATCGCGCGCCGTAACAAATCGGCTTCGCCCAACGTGAAACCAGCAAACTTTTCAGCAACACGCATAACCTGCTCTTGGTACACAATAATCCCGTAAGTTGGTGCTAAAATAGCGGCCATACTCTGATCAGGAACGTCTTGTGTTTCTTCATGATGTTTACGGGCCACGAAGTGCGAAATATTTTGCATGGGACCTGGTCTAAACAATGCATTGGCGGCCACAATATCTTCAAAACTGTCTGGCCGCAATTGCCGTAGGATATTTTTCATCCCCCCGGATTCAAATTGGAAAACTCCATTAGTTAAACCATTCTGGAATAATTTAAGCGTTTGTGGATCATCTAATGAAACTGACGAAATTTTAAAATTAGCGTATTCGGGTATTTTCTGAATTTCATTAATGGCAATATCTAAAATATTTAAATTAGATAGCGCCAAGAAATCCATTTTTAACAAGCCAAGCGCTTCTACAGGTCCCTTGGGAAGTTGCGTAACCAACCGGCCATCATCTCCCAATTGAACTGGCATATGTTTAACTAGTGGCTCTGCAGACAACACAACCCCAGCTGCGTGCAAAGAGGCATTACGTGGTAAGCCTTCCAGCTTTAACGCCGTTTGATAAAGTAGCTCACCATCAACTGGTAAATCTAACAACGCATTTCTAAACGGTAACGATGACTCGTAAGCTGCTTTTAAATTTTCCTTGTCACGTGGTAAGGCTTTTGCTAATCCGTCAATTTGACTAGGATTTAAACCAAAGACTCGCGCGACATCACGAATAACTGCACGTTGCGCCATCGTTGAAAATGTAATAATTTGGGCAACCCGTTCATGCCCATAACGTTCATGCAAATAAGTTAAAATTTCTTCACGTCGATTATCGGGAATATCAATATCGATATCAGGCATTTGGCGACGTTCTGGGTTCAAAAAACGCTCAAATAGCAAGTCATAGGCAATCGGATCAACATCCGTAATCCATAAAGTATAAGCAACTAAAGAACCTGCAGCTGAACCACGACCAGGTCCGGTACGGATTTCATGCTTGTGCGCATAATTTAAGACATCCCAAACAATTAAGAAATAATCCGCAAACCCTAATTCATTGATAATTCGTAATTCTTCTTTTAAGCGTGCTTCATACGGTGCCGGATCAATATCGAGATTATGCAGACGATTGTTTAAACCTGTATTGGCCAAATCGGCTAAATAATCGGCTGACGATTGTTGCTGTGGCGTTTCAAATTCAGGCACCGTTACAGCTGATTGTTCTAATTCAAAATCACTATGATCAGCAATCCAATCAGTATTGGCCACGGCATCACTTAAACCAACACTTTCATAGTCATAGGTCCAATCATCTAATCCTTTCAAATACGCCGTAGCGGGTTGCCTTTTTGCCAAACCAACATTTGAAATAATGTCACCTTGACCAATTTTTTGAATAACTTGCGCAGCAAATTGATCAGAACTATTCGCATAATTAACGCTATCATTAGCGATAATTCGTGTTCCGGTTTGTTGGGCAATGCTTCTGATATCCTGTTGAATTTGACTAGTCATCATCGTCGATACACCCAAAAAGACCTTGTCTGTATCCACCACCGTTAGTAATTTTTCAACTAATGCAACGGCACAATCAGGTTCAGTTCCTAAAACAACCGATAACTCACCAACACTAGGTAAAATCACATATAACCCCGCTAAATTAGCTTGTAAATCACTTAAAGTAACCCGCTCGCTTTGCGTATTAATCATACTACTGATTGCCAATAAGTTGTGATATCCCGTCTGATTAGCAACGAGTAATACAAGCGGATATTCTTGCGTACTTTGCAACCCAACAATATTAACGGTTAATCCTAATATCGGTTTAATATTGGCTTTTTTGGCGGCTTGATAAAAATCATACATGCCATATAAAACGTTTTGATCAGTTAATGCAACAGCACGATAGCCCTTTTTTTGTGCCGTTTTTATTAATTGTTGAGGGGTCATTGGGCTCCGCAACAAACTAAAAGCTGTCATGGTTTGTAGTGGTACCATCATAGCCTCCTTTTCGATGCAACTGATGCATATAGTTCTCTTAATTTAATTATAGCTACTCCAAATAAAAAAGACCACTGCTTACCAGTGATCTCATTTTTGACTTTAGAACATATTTTACTTATCTGCATGTGGTGCAGCTGATTTAGAAATAGCAGCAAAGGCTACCGTTCCAATAATACCAATAACAGCTGCAAACAAAGAAGTTGCTGTGGCGTTATATGTGGCACTTTCTAGCGCACTACCAATGTAACCAAGAACTTCACCTAAAATAAATGTCCAAAAAAACGTTACAATATACTTCATATTCATACACCTCTTAGCACGTTTGCCAAAATGTTTTTACAAGGTTATTTTACGCTCATCTGTTGTGTTTGTCACAGGTTAATTAATTCACAATCTTAAATTAACGACGATTGTACTTAACTAACTGCCAAGCATAGTCATTATTTTCATCAGCTCCACCAGCATCCAGAATTTCACCCTGCCAAATAGTCGTATCCACTGGCGCCATTTTAACATCCCCCGTAAAATCCGTATCTAAGTACGTGACATACAAGGTATCTGCAATTGGTAGAAAACTATCATAAATGGTCTTACCACCAATGACTTGTAATTTAACGCCAGCTTCATCAGCTAATTGCTCAGCTTCGGCAACTGAGTACACTTTTTGAAAACCATCAGGTACCACCAAAGATTGATCATGCGTTAACACGACATTAAACCGATGAGGTAATGGACGGCCATTGAAACTATTCATTGTATTACGACCCATCAAGGCCATTTCATGAATCGTTGCTTGCTTAAAAAAGTGTAAATCCGCTTTTTGATGCCAAGGAATTTGTCCATTTAAAGCAATCGTGCCATCTTGAGTTTGGGCCCAAATTAAATTTTTCTCAGCCATTTAGGCACCACCTTCCACTCGTTCAGCTAACTCTTCCCAACGCAGCATTTTATTTTCAAGTGCTTCATTAGTTTCATCTAATGACTTTTGTAAATCGGCCAATTTAGTAAAATCATCACCTTGAACCGTCATTTCCTCTTCAATTTCATTAAACTTAGCTTCTAAATCAGCCATGTCATCTTCAATGGTCTCCCATTCTTTTTGTTCTGACCAAGTTAACTTTTTCTTTTTAGGTTTAGCAGTTTTCGGAGTTGGTGTTTCTGCCTTTGCCGGTGCCACCGCTTCGTTAGTATCATTTTTATTTAATGTTGGTGCACCATAATTGTCTAGATAATCACTAAAGCGACCATTGTAATTATCAACGGTTCCTTGACCCTTAAATATCCAAAGTTTATCGGCCACCTTATCCAAAAAATACCGGTCGTGGGATACAGTAATAACAGTTCCGACAAATGATTGTAAGTAATCTTCAAGCACCGTTAATGTACCAATATCTAAGTCATTAGTTGGCTCATCCAAAAGTAGAACATTCGGTTGTTGAATTAATAATTTCAACAAATATAAACGACGCTTTTCACCACCTGATAATTGACGAATCAATGTGCCGTGCATAAATGGTGGGAATAAGAATTGCTCCAACAACTCAGCTGCTGAAATATGATTACCGTCATTATCAACGACCTCTTCAGCAACATCAGTCAAATAGGCAAGCACTCGTTTATCTTCAGGGATTGGTTCCGTTATTTGCGTATAGTAAGCCATCTTAACGGTTTCACCAATTTCAACGACACCACTGTCCAACGCTTGTTGACCAGCAATAACATTTAATAAGGTTGACTTTCCCGAGCCATTTGGACCGGTAATTCCGATTCGTTCATTTCCTTGAACTAAGGCATTGAAATTATCCAAAATGGTTAAATCATCAAAAGCTAACGAAGCATCTTTAATATTGATGACTTTTTTACCCAAACGTTTTTGCCGCAAGTTAACCGTTACTTCACCTTCAACCTGACGCGTTCCTTGTTGTGCTGCCAAATCAGCAAAGGCATTTTCACGTGCTTTTTGCTTAGTTGAACGTGCTTTAGCACCTGCATGCATCCAAGCTAATTCTTTTTTGTATAATTGGGCTGATTTATGCTCAGCAACTTCTTCAGCAGCTACACGTTCCGCTTTGGCCGTCACATACTTTTCATAATTACCGTGGTATTCATATAATTTACCAAATGATAACTCAAAAATTCGATTGGTTACATTATCTAAGAAGTACCGATCATGAGTTACGGTCATCACAGCACCCTTATAGCTAGCTAAGTATTTTTCTAGCCACGCAATTGAATCAAAGTCCAAGTGATTAGTTGGCTCATCCAACAACAATAAATCAGGTGCTTGAATTAAGACTTGTGCTAACCCAACACGTTTACGTTGCCCACCAGATAATGCTGAAACTGGTAAGTCTAAATTAGGCAAATGAAGTTGTGACAAGATATTCTTAACTTCGGACTCGGCTAACCAAGCATCTTGTTGTGTCATTTGTTGTTCTAATTTCGTATAACGTGATAATGCTTTTTCATCAGTTGGATGTTCTGAATATGCGGCTAAAGCAGCTTGATAGTCACGAATCAACTGAAATACTGGCTGAGCACCACTAAATATCGCATCCATAACTTTTTTATTTTCATCTAATGGTGGATCTTGTTGCAAATATCCAATCGTATAATCGTTAGGGGTTTCAATTTTTCCACCATCTGCAGGTACAATTTGTGAAACCGCATTAAGCAAGGTTGTTTTACCGGTTCCATTAACTCCCACAATTCCTACTCGATCACCAGTCTCAATTAGAAACGATACCTGATCAAGTAGCGTTTTTTCACCATAAACACTATGCAGATCAACTGCCCTTAATTGTTTCATTGTAATCTATTTCTTCTCTTTCTCTGCCTCTACATAGGCATTAGCTGCATTCAGCAACGTTTCCTTGTCATTCGTCAATTCACCCGTCACAACTTGTTGTTCTAGCGCTGCCAAAATTTTACCAAATAAGGGTCCGGGTGCTAAATGCAATTGCTTTACCAATTCACCACCATTAATTGCCAATTCTTTTTTATCTTTAATTGGTAATTTTTGATAGCGTTCAGCTAGCACATCTATATCAGCATGTAATTCACTCAATTTAATAGTTGCCAAAGTATTATCAATGGCTGTTTTAGTCTGATAAAGTTCCCAATCAGTAACATCTTTAGCTCGTAACTGATTCATCAAAGCAATCCCAGCGTGTGCAACTTGAATCATTTCATTCGGTTGTTTCCAAGCTTTCAAAAACTTCGTTGTCATATCAGGATTTAATCCTAATTCAAAAGCTAACAACGTCCATGCTTGATTAGCATCAGCTGGTTGTGCGTGTTGTAATAATTGTGCAAGCGCTGCTAAATCTCGTTCTGTGTTGGTTAACATTGGCATGTAATTATTTAACTTACTCTTGATGAGTTCAACTAAGCCATAACTTGCAGCTGGTCCTTGCAACAACTTCGTGAACTCCACATTAACTCGTTCAACTGCAATATTGGCTAATAAACTAGCGTTATCCGCAATGGCAGTCATCGTCTCATCGGCAATTGTAAAATTCAATTGTGCTGCAAAGCGTACTGCTCGCATCATACGAAGTGCATCTTCATGAAAACGTTCTTCAGGCTTACCCACGGCACGCAAGACTTTGTTATCCATGTCGTCAATACCACCAAATAAATCAATGATTTCACCAGACTTATTCAAAGCTAAAGCATTCACGGTAAAGTCACGACGTTTTAAATCTTCTGCTAACGACCGCACAAAAGTCACCTCATCAGGTCGGCGAAAATCGGTATATGTTGATTCAGTTCTAAAAGTTGTCGTTTCATAACCGGTACCATGATCCAAAATCATCACGGTGCCATGTTCAATACCGGTATCAACTGTATGCTTGAAAATATGTTTAATTTCTTCAGGATAAGCTGACGTTGCAATATCAACATCATGAATTGGCTTATTCAATAACGTATCACGTACAGATCCACCAACAAAATAGGCTTCGTAACCAGCAGCTTCGATGGTTTCCAAAATTGGTAATGCATCTTTAAATTCTGTTGGCATTGTATCAATTTTCATATTAGCCTCCTCGATTTTTACTAGTATTAGTATACCAGACCTAACCCGCAACTAAACGCTACTTTGTAATTTAATAAGTATTCATTAAGCAAATTCACCGTTAATTAGGCCCTGGGCTAATGCAATAGCGTGTTCTTGTGTATCCACAACCCCCATAAAACCAGTTCGATGAATAAATGTAATCCATGGCTTATCAATTTGTGGAATTGATTGCTTGACAGCAAAACTACCATGACTCACCGGTACACCCTGAATCATCCAATTACCATCTTTTCTAGGCATGACAATAAATCGTAATTTATCAAATTGTTCAGCATAGTCTTTCCATGGACCTGAAACAGGTAATAACAAGATTTCATCAGAAATAAAGACAGCATTTTCAATCACTTGTTTTTCAGCAATTAATTTAGCAACAGTCTTATGCACGCGATTCTCTAAGACACCTTTGGCAAAAGCAACAGCTTGATAAAAACTAGTTGTCTCATTCTCTTCATCATAAAAATCATTAATTGCATCCGGAATCGTAAAAGCTGGGCTTTGATAAGTCGTCACGCCATTGTCTAAGGCATCAATGCCAATAATAAAGCTCTTCTCAACTTGCTCTTGCGTCTGGGTTATCAAATTATCAGCAATACTTGGTTCAACCACTTTCAAATATTCAGCACCAAATTTTTGCCAAACCAAACCAAAAGCAGCCATTGGTACCCCATTTTCATGTTGGCGACTATCTTCGATGCCATGATGGTCAAAGGCACCACCCCCAACATCATATACAAAATTTTTCTGATCACTTGTAATGGTTTCATCACGTGTTCGGACAAGCGTTAAATCTGGGTATAATTGTTGCAAAACAACAGTTGCAAAGACGTCATCTGCATGAAATTTTCCATTATGTGTCACTAGTTGTTGAAACATTTTATTATGCCTCCAGTTATCTATGGTTTCTTGTTATCTATTCTACACGTATATGCTGATTAAAAAAAACGTTGACTTGAAATCAAATCAACGTTCTTATTTAACCTATCAATTTTTATTGCACAGTCACTGACTTTGCTAAGTTACGTGGGTGATCCACATCCAAGGCACGACCCAATGATGTATAGTATGCCAACAATTGGGCTGGTACAACACTAACTAGTGGTGTCAACAACTCATTAATATCTGGCAAAATAACGTCATCACCTGGCTTAGCTCCTGCCTTAGTAACAATCGTAAACGTCTTAGCACCACGAGCTTGCGTTTCAGCTAAGTTACCACGTACCAAGCCAGCTAACTTTGGTTGCGTCATCACAGCAATAACAGGTGTGTTTTCTTCAATCAAAGCTAACGTACCATGCTTTAATTCACCGGCTGCAAAACCTTCAGTTTGCAAGTATGATACTTCCTTTAACTTCAAAGCATCCTCAATCACAACGGCTGAGTCAACCCCACGACCAATATAAAAGGCATGGTGTGCAGGTACCAACATGTCATCAGCTACACGTTGGAACTTCTCTTTATCGTCAATTAAACCTTGAATGGTTACGGCAATCTTTGAAAGTTCTTGTTCCAAATCAACGTCTAATTGCTCACGATCAGCCAAAGCATAAGCCAAAATGGCTTCCAAAGCAATTTGGGCAATATAAGCCTTAGTTGAAGCAACTGCAATTTCGGGTCCGGCAATCAATGGCAAAGCATATGTCGCTTCACGCCATAGTGTTGACTTTTCAACATTTGTTAACGTTAATGACTTATAACCTAATTCATTAATATTCTGCAAAACCTCACGAGAATCAGCTGTTTCACCTGATTGTGACAAGAAAATAAAGAATGGCTTTTCTGACAACAATGGTTGATCATATGCAAATTCTGATGAAATATGCACTTCAGTTGGAATACCAGCCCAACGTTCAAACATACGAGCACCAACTAAACCAGCATGGTATGATGTTCCAGCAGCCACAATGTACAAACGATCAGCCGCCTTCATATCCTTGATAATTCCTTCACCAATTTGGGGGGCATCATTTTGTGGCAAGTAACGTGAAATTAAATTACGCAAGACAATTGGTTGCTCATCAATTTCTTTTAACATATAGAATGGGTACGTACCTTTGTCAGTTTCAGTCGCATCAATATCAAGATGGAACACATCACGGGTAATCTTGTCACCATTGGCATCAAACAATTGAATGTTATCAGGATCAACGATTGCAATTTCACCATCATGTAATTCAATAAAGTCATGCGTTTGGTCTAACATAGCAACGGCATCAGATGTGACCACATTAAAGTCAGTCCCAACACCAATCAATAATGGTGACTTTTGCTTAGCAACGTACATACGCTCAGGTTCTTCACGATCCATTAGCAAAAAGCCATAGGCTGAATTACTATCCATTAATGAAATTAACTTTTTAAGTGCCTCAACGGTTGAAGCACCTTCTTTAACAAACTTATCAATCATTTGCACAGCCACTTCAGTATCCGTGTCTGATTCAAAATGTACATCTGATAGATAAGTTTGCTTTAATTCAGCATAATTTTCAATGACCCCATTGTGAACCAAGTAAAAACGGCCATCACTTGACTTGTGGGGGTGTGCATTAGCCACTGATGGTACCCCATGAGTAGCCCAACGGGTATGCGCAATTCCAGCGGTTCCTTTAACATCCTTTGATGAAACTAATTTTGCTAGTTCTGAAACACGACCGTTTTCTTTAACTAGTTGATCTGTACCGGTAGCTTCATCAGAAACGTACAACCCAGCTGAGTCATAACCACGATATTCTAATTTTTGTAATCCCTTCAACAAAATAGGTGCTGATTGATAATTATTACTACCTGTAAATCCAACAATTCCGCAAAACATGGCTTTCTCCTTAGCAACTTAAATTAAACTATACGCTTAATGGTATAGCACTACTTTCAATTTTTTAATTTTTGATTTTTAATATTACAAAGACCATTATCACGCGCCAATGATTATGGGTCAATAACTTTTAAACAATTAAAAGTTATTTTGGTATAAATTGGTATAGATTAAATTTGGGCATTAAAAAATAATGAGAAAACAAAAAAGCTAGCACACTTTTACATGTACTAGCTCTAAACTATTAAAAGCCAATAACTAATGATGTTAAACACCCTTAGTCAATTTGGTAATCATCGCTTAATTAGTGAGTCTTAGAATGCTCACTAACATTGTGGTGGCGCACTTTGTCCATGTTCTTATATGCACGAACAGCGCGATCAACTTTTTTATTCAATACATTCATCCCGAACATTAAATGGCCCCCTTTATAAAATTTATTCATAATGTAAAGATTATCTTTACATTACTGTAATATTTGTCCGTTGCATTATACTAACGCACTTACCTTAAATTGTCAATAAATTATATGTTAACTTCACCATGTAAGTCATAATCCAAGCCTTTATCTTCAACCACTTCATCAACACGTAATGGTGTCACGAGATTAATGACCTTGGCAATAATGTATGTCATAACGGCTGCTAAGATAATTGTGACGATTATGGCACTAATCTGAGTTCCCATCAAATTCCAGCTGACTGATTCACCAGCTAATGACTTTGAAGCAAACAATCCAGTTAGAAGACCACCAATAACACCACCAACACCGTGTAGACCAAATGCATCTAACGTATCATCATAACCGAGGCGATTCTTCATAACAGTTGTGGCAAAGTAAGCACCGATAGCAACCAAAATTCCCATTGCCATGGCACCAGCTGGTTGAACAAAACCAGCTCCTGGGGTAATAACAACTAATCCAGCAACACCACCTGACATAGCACCTGAAACACGAACGCGTTTGAATAGCAACATATCGATAATGACCCAAGTCAACATGGCAAATGCGGCTGCAATACTTGTATTACTAAAGGCCACAATTGCAACACCGTCAGCAGCAAGTGCTGAACCAGCGTTAAAGCCATACCAACCGAACCACAACAAACCACCACCAACAACTGTGGCAACTAAGTTTGTTTCATTGAGCAAGTTTGTCTTACGACGTTTACCAATTAGCAATGCTAAGACCAGACCTGAAACACCAGATGAAATGTGAACAACATCCCCACCAGCAAAGTCCAATGCACCGTGGTCAGCAATGATACCACCACCCCAAACCATGTGAGCTAGTGGTACGTATACTAATAGCATCCAACCAACTAAGAACAAAATAAATGCTTTAAAGTTCATACGACCAACAACTGATCCAGCAATAATTGCCATGGTAATCATAGGGAACATTCCCTGGAACAATGCAAACAAGCCATCTGGAATTGTTAATCCTCGTGTACTCTTAGTCATTGATACATCATGCAAAAAAGCCGCATCTAAATTACCATAAATCGGTCCAGAACCACTAAATGCTAATGAATAGCCTACTGTGAACCAGACAACACCACCAACTGCTATCGCAATCATAACCATCGCTAAAGTATTAACCGTTGTTTTTGTTTGTGACAATCCACCGTAAAATAATGCCAACCCTGGCACCATTAACCAGACCAATCCTGCACTAATTAAAATCCACGCTATATCTGCACCATTCATGATTTGTACCTGCTCTTTCTCAAATAACTTAACATCAGTATAAGCACTTCTTGCTAATCTGACACAAATCACGTTAGAAATCCTAACATCTAATGGTATAGACACATCTTTGTTCGTCTTTTAATAAAAGGCCGAAACCATCTACAAAGACGGTTTCGGCCTAATTATAATACGCTTTAATTTTATAAATTAATTTGTTGGTACACCAACTGAATTAATTGTTGCTGATGATACATTACCACCATACAATGGGCCAGCTTGTGCTTTCTTCAAGTCCAATGACTTACGCAAAACATCCGTTGCTCGTTGTTGTTCATCGCTTGATACAACTTCAGTTGATCCTGATGACAAACTATAGCTATCACCTTGAATATGATCATTCTTAACATTACTTGCAGATGACGCATACTTACGAACCATGGTAAGAATATCACCGTATGACAAATCAGTTTGCATTGAAGAAGAAATTGAATTTAAGAATCCTGAATCCACTAGCTTAGTTGGATTATCTTTTGCAGCATCAATAATTCCTTGCAATACCAAACGTTGGCGGGTTTGACGTCCATAATCACCTTGTGGATCATCATAACGCATACGAGAAAAAGCCAAGGCAGCCTTACCTGTCATAGTTGAATGTGTTTTACCATTATGTGAATAGGTGCTTGAACCTTTGGTAAAGCTATACAAATTACCGCCAGTAGCATGAGCTGTATCTGGATTGAAATCAAAAGTCAAAGGTGATTTAACTTGAATACCACCTACTTTGTTAACAACCTTCTCCATACCACCCATATTAACCAATGCATAGAAATCAATTGGCACATTCAACCACTTTTGAACCGTCTTAATCGTTGATTCTGCTGAACCATATGAATAAGCTGCATTAATCTTTTGTGGGAACGTATCCTCATGCCCAACAATTGATACCAAAGTATCACGTGGAATTGACATAATTGTGGTCTTATCCTTCTTAGGGTTAATCGTCACTAGCATAATTGAATCAGTTCGTCCCTTATAATGACGGTTCAATTCACCCGTGTCAGTTCCCAATAACAAAATTGAAACTGGCTTGCCTGACTTGATAACGCCCGAAACATCACGAGACTTTTTCATTGTTGGTGCCACATATGACTTATCAATGGCTCCTTTGGTTTGCATATAAGCGTAACCAAACAAACCAACAACTGCCAAAATGATTAATAACACTAAGATCAAAATCGTATTACGCACTTTATGCGATTTCTTTTTACCTTTTTTCTTATCACCACGATTTGATCGTGATAGTTGTTGCTCGTCATCCATGAGCTTTTCCTCCCTAATATAACATTATCATATTTAGCTAAACAATGTTACATAGCCCCTATGATAATTAATACCTAAATAATATTATACACAAATAATTTAAGAATTAGTCGCTAAATTTATTAAGAAATGAAAAAGGACTCATTTAAATTGTTTATTTTATTTTTAATCATCATGCTAGATTAATTGGCCGAATAACTTTTGCTGGTACACCTGCAACAACCATGTTGGCAGGAACATCCTTTGTCACAACAGCGCCAGCACCAACAATGGCATTTTCACCAACCGTCACACCAGGTAAAACAGTGGCGCCAGCACCTATCCATGCACCTTTTTTAATCCGTACTGATTTTAAAATCAAATTTTGCCGTTTTTCAGGTGTTTCACCATGATTCATTGACAATAACATTACCCGTGGACCGAGTAAGACATCATCTTCTAGATAAATACCTCCCAAATCCATAAAACTACAATCACGATTAATAAAGACATTTTTACCGATAAAAGTGTGTGCACCATAATCTACTTGAAATGGCGGATTTAGTCTAACCCCTTCTGGTAAAGTATACCCAATAATATTTTCAAACGCTTTTACTTGCTCAGCCGTTGTTGCTGCTTGATTCAATTGCAACAATTTTCCTGTCGTTTGCACAACATGTTCATGAACTTGCTTTTGAACTTGATCTGTAAAGTTTACTTCCCCAGCATTGATAAATTGCTTCAAGTCTATTTCTGCGATGTTAATACGCTCCCTTATCTTAGTACTTACCTTTATTTTAATCGTTCAATCATAGTAAGTCTAATACGGACATTTTGAGTTTTGACCATAATAAAAGGAGCTAAGCAATACATTACCTAGCTCCTTTTATAGGATTAGTCAACTTAAATTGTTAACAATTCTTTTTCTTTTTCAGCAGCAATTGCATCAACGTTCTTGATAGCATCATCAGTTGCCTTTTGAATGTCATCTTCCACTTGATGAGCTTCGTCTTCAGACAAATCATTGTCTTTCAATGCTTTCTTAGCGTCATCCATTGCATCACGACGAACGTTACGAACAGCAACTTTAGCTTTTTCAGATTCACCCTTAACCTCTTTTGCAAGAGACTTACGTGATTCCTCAGTCAAAGCTGGAATTACCAAACGAATAACTGAACCGTCATTCGCTGGTGTTAGTCCCAAATCTGAAGCAAAAATAGCTTGCTCAATATTCTTTAGAGCTGACTTATCAAATGGCGTGATTAACAATACACGTGCTTCTGGCACCGTAACTGATGCTAATTGATTTAATGGTGTGTCTGCGCCATAGTATTCTACCGTAACATTACGAAGAATTGATGGGTTAGCAACACCGGCACGAATATTACCTAATTCACGTTGCAATGCTTCGCTAGCTTTGCTCATACGTGTCTTTGCTGATTCAACTATTTCATTGGCCATAAACTTAATCTACCTCCACGGTTGTTCCAATATTCTCACCCAAAGCAACACGCTTGATGTTACCCTTTGTGTTCATATTAAAGATTACCAAATTGATATCATTATCCATTGATAGCGTTGAAGCGGTTGAATCCATAACCTTCAAGCCTTTATCAATAATGTCTTTATGCGTTAACTTTTCAAACATTGTTGCATCTGGATTCTTGCGAGGATCATCGCTGTATACACCATCAACACCATTTTTAGCCATCAAAATAGCTTCAGCATTGATTTCTGCTGCACGCAAAGCAGCAGTTGTATCTGTTGAGAAGTATGGTGAACCTGTACCTGCACCGAAGATTACAACACGACCCTTTTCTAAGTGACGTACTGCCTTACGACGTACATATGGTTCAGCAACTTGACGCATTTCAATAGCAGTTTGTACGCGTGTTGGAACATCGTGTGATTCAAGTGCATCTTGCAATGCTAATGCATTCATGGTGGTACCTAACATACCAACATAATCAGCTTGTGCACGTTCCATTCCTAACTTCGCACCAGCCTCACCACGCCATAAATTACCACCGCCAACAACGATTGCAATTTCAACACCTAGTTCATAAACTTCTTTGATTTCCGCTGCAATATTGTTAACAGTTTCTGGATCAATACCATAACCACGTTCACCGGATAATGCTTCACCTGATAACTTTAACAATACTCGTTTGTACTTTACATCTGCCATTATTTAATCGCCTCAGTCTCTTATTCACCCATTTGTGCTGCAACTTCAGCAGCAAAATCATTTTCAGCCTTTTCGATTCCTTCACCAACCTCGTAACGAACAAATGAAACAACCTTGCTATCCTTGCTTGCAACATACTTAGCAACAGTTTCCTTACCGTCACCCTTAACAAATGGTTGATCAACCAATGCAATGTCAGCCAAGAACTTGTGCAAACGTCCTTCAACCATCTTTTCCTTGATGTTATCAGGCTTACCAGCCAAGTCATCTGACTTCAATTGAACTGCCTTTTCGTGATCCAAAACTTCAGCTGGTACTTCTTCAGCTGAAACGTACTTAGGTGCAATAGCAGCAACGTGCATTGCAATATCCTTAGCAACTGTCTCATCAGAACCATCCATCAAAACAAGTGATGAAATACGGCCACCCATGTGTGAGTATGTTCCAAATACTTGTCCAGCTGCCTTTTCAACAACTTCAAAACGACGTAGTGTAATCTTCTCACCAGTGATTTGAGTTGTGTGAACAATCTTATCGTTCAAAGTTTCATCTTCAGAAACCTTCAATGCCAAAGCTTCTTCAACGTTTGCTGGTGCGTACTCTACAATTGCGTTTGCAACAGCGTGTAGCAATTCGTTAAATTCTGCGTTACCTGCAACGAAATCAGTTTGTGAGTTCAATTCGATGATTGCAGCTTTGTTGTCCTTTGAAACAACGTAAGTCATTCCTTCTGCAGCAACAGCGTCAGCCTTCTTAGCAGCCTTTGCCATCCCCTTTTCACGCAAAGCATCGATAGCCTTGTCCATATCACCTTCAGTTTGAACCAATGCCTTCTTGGCATCCATCATACCAACACCGGTTTTTTCACGTAATTCTTTAACTTGTGAAGCACTAATAGCCATTTTTATGGTCTCCTTGTATATACTAAATCTTATCTCAACCAGTATACACGAAAATTAAGGTATTTTCTATATATATAGTTAGATATCTAATACTATTTTACATGAGTTTTACTCATAGCGCAAAAAAAGCTTACGTCATGTTGACGTAAGCTTTTTAAAGTCTTGTGCGTAAGAATTAGTTCTTCTTACCTTCAACAAGATCAGTCAATTCTTCGATTGATGCTGGCTTGTCACCGTCAGCGGCAAAATCAGCTTCATCAACAGAATCTTCACCTTGGTTACCTTCAATGATAGCGTCTGCAATCTTTGAAGTAATCAAACGTACGGCACGGATAGCATCATCGTTTGATGGAATCTTAATGTCGATTTGATCAGGATCAGCATTTGTGTCGACCATAGCTACGATAGGAATGTTCAACTTGTGTGCTTCTTGCACTGCTAATTGTTCCTTGTGAGGATCAACGATGAACATCAAATCAGGAATCTTAGGCATATCTGCGATACCACCCAAGAACTTGTCCAACTTCTCACGTTGCTTGATTAGCAATGAAACTTCCTTCTTTGGCAAACGCTCGAAAGTACCATCTTCTTCCATTGCACGCAATTCCTTTAGACGAGCAATACGAGCTTGGATAGTCTTCCAGTTAGTCAAAGTTCCACCCAACCAACGGTGGTTGATGTAGAACATGTTTGCACGAGTTGCTTCTTCAGCAATTGAGTCTTGTGCTTGCTTCTTAGTACCAACGAACAATACCGTTGCACCATCAGCGGCTGCATCACGAACATAGTTATATGCTTGATCAACCAACTTAACTGTCTTTTGCAAATCGATAATGTAAATGCCGTTACGTTCCGTAAAGATGTAATCTGCCATCTTTGGGTTCCAGCGACGAGTTTGGTGTCCGAAGTGTACACCAGCTTCAAGTAATTGCTTCATTGAGATTACTGACATGAGTATCTGCCTCCAAATGTTTTTTCCACCTAGTCTCGCATGTAGCCTGGCGACCCGTTTAACTGGGGCACCCGTCAAACTATTGAGTACTAGTGAGTATTTTTGGTGTAAAACCAATTACTAACTATACGCATTAATCATACAAAAGTCAATAAATTAATCCATAAATTCTGTGACATGATGGGCTTTTAAAAATTTTTCTTTTTGTGGACGCGTTAATTGTTTAAACATTGCTTCAGCATGTAATGCATCATGCTTGGTCGCAAAGGCTTCTGCGTATAATAATTTTAGGGGATGCCGTTTTGCAGGTCGTGTGAACTTTGCTCCTTTCCCTGCTTCATGAGTTGCCAAGCGCCGACCAACATCGTCTGTAAAACCACAGTACAGCATATTATCAGCCGTTAATAACACATACATATAATAAGGTTTAGTCATGTTGATGACGTCCTTCATAAATCGACCAGACAGCATCAGTATAACTATCATCCGCATTATGGGTAATAATTGGCGGCATAATTTGCGCTCCTGTTAACTTACCATCTTTAATTGCATCGATTAACAAAACATTAGCTGGTTCATTTTCCTTAGGATAAACAAATTGAATTCTTTTGGGCACCATATGATTTTTCTGCAAGGTTGCTAGAATTTCAAATAAGCGATCTGGTCGGTGAACCATAAAAAAATGGGCTTTATTTTTCAATAATTTTTTTGCTGTATACACGACTAAATCTAAATCAGCCATAATTTCATGACGAGCAATGGCGTAATGTTCATTTTCATGAATATTTGTTTGGTCATTATCAATTGTAAAATACGGTGGATTAGAAACGACCATATCTGCTGAACCAGGCCGAATATCATTAAAGATATCTCGCATATCAACATTCATGATATTAATCTTATCAGTTAAATCATTCATCATCACTGATCGCTTAGCCATATCAGCAAGCCGCTCCTGAATTTCAACGCCAACAATTTTACCACTTACCTTATGGGCCATAAACAACGCCACAGCACCATTTCCGGTTCCTAAATCAACCGTTAACCCACGACCACCCTTACGTGGTTTCGCAAAATTTGCCAACAAGACCGCATCTAACGAAAATGAAAAGACACTTTTACTTTGAATAATATGTACATCATCGTTATATAACATATCAATGCGTTCATCAGGTAATAACTCAATATTCATAATATTTTAACTCCTTATTTCATCATAGTTTGCCAAAAACGCCATTTTTGTGGGATAATAAGGCGTTAATATTAGGGAGGATGAACAAAACATGTTCTATTCATTCA
The DNA here is from genome assembly GCF_058506735.1 of Weissella sp. ESL1139. NCBI lineage: Bacteria > Bacillati > Bacillota > Bacilli > Lactobacillales > Lactobacillaceae > Weissella > Weissella sp. ESL1139. The sequence goes on along the minus strand of NZ_CP196375.1, from coordinate 597,281 downwards.
TGCGGTATGTTGCTGCTGGGATTGTCTGGTTGATTAACGGCCGTTATAAAATACTCGGCAAAGAAAAACTACCAGAAGGTAATTATATTTTAGTTGGGCCACATCGTACGTGGTGGGAACCAATCTTCTTTGCATTAGCAGGTTGGCCTCATAAATTTAGCTTTATGGCTAAAAAAGAGCTCTTCAAGAATCCTATTTTACGCTGGATTCTTAATCATTCCAATGCTTTTGCGGTTGATCGTGAACATCCAGGTCCTTCAGCCATTAAGATACCAGTTAGAAATCTTAAAAAATCTGACTTAAGTTTGATTATGTTTCCTTCTGGTAGCCGTCATTCTGAGGAAATGAAGGGTGGCGCATTGATGATTGCAAAACTATCAGGTGCCCCATTAGTACCGATTGTTTATCAAGGACCGGTTAAATTTTCAAACTTATTGAAACACCAAAAAATCACAATGGCTTTCGGTGATCCAATTTACGTCGACAAACGTACAAAACTAAATGAAGAATCGACTGCCGAATTTGGTGATACACTTGAAAATGCTTTTGACCAGTTAGATAAAGAAATCAATCCAGATTGGGTCTACGTTGACCCTAAGCCTAAGCAAAAACAAATCGAAAAATAATCGTGGCATTTATTGCTACCTACTAAGGTAAAATCGTTTATTGAATGGTTTTACCTTTTTTATATATCTACATATTAAAAAACAATAAAAAAAAGTTGAGCTGTTACCAACTCAACCTCTTTCAAGCAACTTACTTCTTCTTCTTTGAAGATGATGCTTGTGCTTGATTTTTCATTTGTGCCATCATTTGGTTTAAGCGCTTTTGAGAAGGCTTTTGTCCCATAGATGTCATCATTGATTTCATCATTTCTTCTGAAATTGGTGGGTTATTCTTAATGTACGTCTCCATTGAGCGACGTGCAATAAAGAAACCCGCAACAGCACCAAGTACGGCTGCAAGAACGACGATTAAAATCCAGATTGTTGTACTCATCTTATTTACTCCAAAAATATATTCAAGTACTATTATAGCGAATTATATGCTGTTTGACTAGATACAAAAAGTATTAATTATCGCGAAGTCCTTTATCACGTTGGATTTTTTTAACCTTTTCAGGTGTTACTTCATTACCATCTTCATCATAAACTTGAAGCATTTCGACTTGTGAGCGAAATGACTTTCTAAAGTTATCCAAAAATTCAGCACGTAAATCAGCTCGCTCGGCAATTTCGTCTTTCGTTAATCCTTCATCAGTTTTAGCTTTAGCAGCCAGTTCGTTAATTCGTGTACGAACGGCCATCATGTGATCTGTTTCAGGCATATTTATTCACCTCTTTTTTGAATTTATTCTTACTATTCTAACATAATTTAGTATCTTCTCTATAGAATAATGACTTAAATATCACCAGTTTATGCTTATTTAGCGTAAAATAATGATTAAGCATATAAAGGAGAATCTGGTCATGCCTAATAAATCAACTAAACAATTAGATATTTTAAAATTTATTTATGACAAGCAACAATTAAGTGGCTATCCCCCTACTGTTCGTGAAATTGGGGATGGCGTTGGTTTAGCTTCTTCTTCTACTGTCCATGGTCATTTAACAAGACTACAAAATAAAGGGTTTATTGAACGTAAAGCAGAAAAGACTCGTGCCATTACAGTAACCAATGCTGGTATTATGGCATTAAAAGAAGCATCAGTTCTAACAAATAGCCAAACAACAGTACCAGCAATTACTGTGCCAAAAGACATTTTAAGTTCACTGGACGACCATGTGTTTATCCTACAGCATCATACCGATACAATGATTAACATTGGCATTCTTAATCTTGATTACTTGTTTATTAACAATCAAATAACGATTAAGGATGGCGATATCGTCGCTGTGCGCTTAGATAAAGACAACACTGGTCAAATGCAAACGAATGTTTATCGATATTTTACTGAAGGCAATCAAGTTAGATTGCAACCAGAAAACGATAATTTAAAACCAATTATTACGTCAAATGTACACATTCTTGGTCGTGTGAAAGGTGTGTATCGTAACGCTGTTAACTAAAATGAGTGATGCTACTAAAAAAGCATCACTCATTTTTATATTAGTCAGCACGATGATCATAATAATCTTTTTCTTGCTGTTCCCAATTTACTTTATCGTCTTCAGTAATTTCACGCATGACCCGAGCTGGATTACCAACAGCCACTGTATTGGCGGGAATATCTTTTACCACAACAGCCCCACCACCGATAACCGCGTTATCTCCAATTGTTACACCTGGACCAACAAACACATTAGCCCCAATCCAAACGTTATTGCCAATTGTAATTGGTTTACCAAACTCTAATCCACGTACACGGACACCTGCATCAATTGGATGACCGGCCGTAATTAAACTAACTCGCGGTCCAATCATAACATTATTACCAATGTGAACTTCACAAGTATCTAAAATCGTTAAACCAGTATTCCCATAAAACGTATCACCAATATGTATATGTTTACCATAATCAATATAAAGATCGGGTTCAATGTAGCTATTTTTACCAATCGATCCCATCATATCCTCTAACAATTCTTGCACTTGATTCTCATCTTCATGTGCAACTTGATTATATAAAGCCATACGACGTTTCCCCGCTTTACGCGCAGCCATTAAATCCGTGTCATCAGATTTATACAAGCTACCTGATAACATGATTTCTCGTTCTGTTTTCATTAGATTATCCCCCATCTTATAAGCAATATGGTTAAGTATATCATAATTATTTAACGGGCATAATTGTTAAGATTACAATTAGATGATAACATTTAATAGTGTTTTGTAAGTAAACGCGGATACATATTCAAGAACCGAGGCAAACTATTTTTAATGACTAAACAACGTTATCTTTGGGTTGATATCGCAAAATTTATGGCAATTTTCTTTGTTATTTTAAATCATGTTAATGAAAAATTTAACCTTAACCAACCCTATCCACATAATTCTGCAATTTTATTTGAATTACTTGGCCGACTAGGTGTGCCATTATTCTTAATTATTTCCGGTTATTTAATGCTTAATCGTAATTATACAGATGATGGAAAGTTACATAAATTTGTCCACCATAACATGTTGCCGATGATATCATCAGCAATTCTCTGGACAGTTATTTTATCGTTTTATACATATTTTATGGCACCTAATGCGACCTGGAAATCATTATTCAAAAACTTATTTTTCCAAAATCCACCAATGCCACAAATGTGGTACATTCAATTATTACCAATCGTTTATGTGCTAATTCCGATTTTATCTTTAGGCAAGAACTATTTTAAAAATTACATCGCAGCAATTTTTTCTATCGGAGCAGTATTGCTAGGCTTTGGCTCTTTAGGGGCTAGTTTTACTGGTAATCGCTTTGTACCGTTCCAATGGAACATGAGCGGATCATGGGGATTAGTTTTCATTATGTTAGCATTCTTCGTGTTTGGAAGCTTTTTAAATGAATTAGTTCATAATAAAAAAACTTTTATCTTATTGATTTGTACCACCTTCGTCGCATTAGCTTTATTTGTGATAAATACCAAACAATTAACACCAGCCGGTATACTAGCTAACATTTGGTATACACAAGCATGGGTATTCATTCCTGGTGCTCTCCTCACACTACTACTACAATATTTAATAACTAAATTTGAACTGCGGTTTACTGTTTCAACAAAGGTACGCCATTTCTTAGCAACAATTAGTCAATTAACATTCGGCGTATATATCATTCACTACGTTGTTTTACATTTGCTTTTGGAATCAAATCTATTCGATAGCGAATCTTCAAGCATTCTATTAGTAACTATGACAACATTAATCATTTCATTGATTGTCGTGTGGTTATTTGTCAAAATTCCAAAGTTCCCGAAATTTGTCTTTCTTACAAAATAGTTAATATATAAAAAGCCCACCTCGGTAATTGAGGTGGGCTTTTGCTATGCTATAGCAATTATTTTTTATCAGTGAAACTATTATCTAAGTAATGGTCACCAGCAGTAATATCATACTGAACTAACATAAATTCATGTAGTAACTTCTTCTGCTTTGGTGTCAAATCTTTCGTATTCAACTTATGACCTTGTGCATCAATAAATGTATCACGCGTGTAATTAGCAAGCGCTGGTAATTCATCGACAAACTTAGTTTGCAAAGCAAAGAATGGCGTTAATTTACTATTAGTAGCCTTCAAAGCCAATGCAGGGAAATCACTTGGTGATGCATATGGACGCTCATCATGTTGCAAAGTACTCTTGTTCATCTTACGAGCAGCCGCATTTTGATAAATAAAGTAATCCGTTTCATGACTAGTTTGCATTTGTTTATTTTGATCCACAAATGTAAAGACAACTGGCCAGTGATCACCATAAAAGACCATCGTAATTGGTCGCTTAATGTTTTCTACCTTATCAATCAGTTGCTTAGTTGCTAAATCGGTTTGACGTACACCAGTAATATACGTCTCAATTTGATCCTTGGTGGCATCAGAAACAGCTGGTTCTTTCATCTTATATGGACTATTAGGATATTCCTTGGCTGAGTACGGCAAATGATTCTGCATCGTCATTAATTGCAAGAACTGTGAATCTTCACTCTTAGTACTATCAATTTTCTTAAGTAAGAACTTGTAAGCATTTTTATCAGCCGGATATTCAGCACGTGAAGATAACTTACCTGTGTACTTCTTAGGATACTTATACGTCAAACCATCAGTTGTATAGAACTTCTGAATTCCCATGTCTTTATAAGCATCACGCCGGTTATAAAACATTCCAGCATATGGATGTAAAACTTCTTTCTGGTCAAACAAACTTGGCAAAATTGGATTTTTATGTGCAAATGGCACAACCTGCGTATAAGGTACGGCCATTTCAGGTGCAAAAGTTGCCAATGGCAATCCAGCAATCGTCATATACTCAATATTTGCGGTTCCACCACCGTGTCCAGATGATAGCATTTTACCTGAAATCAAAGCCTTATCTTTAATTTCATTAATATTTTGATAGACATCAGGACCCTTGTACTCCAAGTTTGGAACATCGTCTGGATTTGTCAACGACTCACTTAAAATTGAAATAACTGTCTGCCCTTTAAGATTATCTTTTCTAGTCTTATTTAAATCATCTGCATATTTTGTATATTTATGTTGAATCCGATGCATTTCTTTAGCAGAATAACCATCAGGTTCACGCATGATAACACTGGAAATATTAGACACAAAGGTCATTATTGGCCCATTAACCATGGCATCATCAACACCAATTTTATTTTGCCACTGATAACCAAAATGATTTAAGATCGCACGATTTTGATCAGCATTAACCACAAATGGTGTTGCTAACATCAAAAAAGTTCCCACTAGAATAACTAAACGACTACCAGCTTGCTTAAACATCATACCCCGGACAGTTTCAGCAAATTTACCTGCTTTACGACGTCGAATGTATAATTCCAAAGCTACTGCAAAAATCAACAAGAAAACAATGCCAATAACGGCTGCAATCAGCAAATCTTTATCAACCATTTTTGTTAGGCCACTTACGGCCGTCACTTCAGACAAATCACTAAAAATAATTGGTTCGTTTCTTGTTTTCATCTTCATATATTCAGCTACAATTGCAACAATCGCAATAAGTGAATAAACAGAGATACCAATAAACAGATGGTTAATTAATACCACAATAAAAATGAACAGAATCAAACAAGCTAATATTGAATAAAGTACCTGTGACCGGCCCATATATTGAAAAACAAAATCTAAGGCAACCGGTACATCAGTTGATTGATAATTCAAGCGTCCCCATACTTGAAAGTGCATTGCAAACTGTAAACAAAAAACGGTCACAATGCTCAATACTAATCCAATAACCAATAATTTCATCCAACTATTAAAGGAAGGGCCCATAAACTTAGATTTATTAAAAATTCTCTTCATCTAATTAACCCTCTCTTTTAAATTGATGATGTAATCCTTTAACAATGATCAGTTTTACACCGTATACAACGGCCCCAACAAGGATCCACGCTAACAAAAAGCTCAACCATTCGAATGGTAATAAACTATTAAGGTAATATTTCACTGGAATAATCATCACAATGAAACTCAAAATAGCAATGCTAATATTCAAATGTGTCCCTATGTTAGTTAACACCATTGACAACTTGGCAAATTTTTCACTGATATACCACGCAATGATCAACATTGCCTCAAGAATAATTATTGCCGCCCCCGTGCCAATAATCCAATGATTCGTTTGGGCAACTGTCATTTCATATGCACCTACTCGAGCCATAATCCAACTAATAATACCACCTGCCACAACTGTTGCTAATGCGGGTTGCCATGCTTTTTTCGAATCATTAAAATGATGTCCTAGTAACATTAAAGGTTGTACCACAACACCAGAAAGCACTGACCATGGTAATTGCACAATCCGTGATATATAAAAACCAACATAAGTCAGTAAGGCAACTAATAAAATTTGCACGAAAATTGGCTTTATCTTAATAATTAACGTTGTTAACAATGTTGCCCAAAATAGCGCTAAAAACACCCAAATTAAACCAATACCGGTTTGAAATGGCCATATCATCGTTGCACCTGGCCAACCATTACCATACAACACAGCTTTCACACCAACACGAATTGCCAAAAAAGGTTGATTCAATGCAGGTGCTAGACCAAACATTTGCACAATTTTACTAGTAATAATTAACATGAAACCTATTACAAAATAAGGAATTAAATCTTTTACAATCCCCTGTTTAAAGGTTGCTAACAATTTTTGATTAGGCTTAATCATGTACCCAACCAAGAAAAATATCATTGGCCAGGTAGTCCATGTTAGAAAACGATACCATGGCATATTTGATTCTTGATTAACCATCTGCATGGCAACCAACATTATTATTGCAAGTCCCGCCAATACTTTGACAGTTCTTGATCTACTATCTATCATTTTATTTTGCTCCTGCGTAATCTCGCAAAATAAAGGAGTTGGCAATTATAAATTCCAACCCCTTTATAAAAATTAACCCATATTATATTACCATTTTTTTCAAACAAAACACAAATTTGTAATCTAGATCTAATAAAAATTAAAAAGCCACTAAATCTATAAATTTAGCGACTAAATACTATTATTTTGTTACTGCCGATTTTGTACGTCGATAATAAAATGTATTAACTAATAAGAACACTAACGTTATAAAACTAACTAGCCAAGCAAAATAAGTTGATTTAGGTGTTTTTACTTGTACCTTTATTTGCTTAATATTATTATTCTGTGTTTTTATAGCCAACTGTTTGCTTTTATTAATTTGGTAAGCATATTGATGTTGATGATTATCTGTTACCTGATAATTCAAACTTTTATACCCAACCATGGGTAGAGTTGTCATCTTATTTTTATCGACATTGCTCGTATATACCATTCCATTAGGTATTGAACGTGCCTTGGTATTTAACAATTGACCATCTTGGCTAATTTTTTTATCTTGCAATGCTTTATTAAACTGGAAATTAGCAGGCATATAATCAAATGCACCATAGGTCGTCCAGTAGCCCATAATTTTCTTGAAATCATCATTCTTTAATTTAAAGTTTGCAAATGGTTCATAGCTCACAGGTTGCTTAGTAGTTGGCTGGTAGTTTGTTTGTACTGCCACTGCATTCACACGATCAACAAACTCAAACTTTAAGTTATACATTGTGACGCCCACAGACAAGACTATTAATAGACCATAGAGTGTGTTTCTCATAAGATTTGACGAAAACGTATTACGAATCATCAAAATAGCCGCTATACTCATTAAGAAAATCGCGATAATAAACACACGATGTGGAAATTGAATTGTGCCCAATGGTGTTTCATACAAATGACGCCATATGTAACTCGTACCACTAAAAATAATCAAAATCGATGCAATCGTTGCATATTTTGTAAATTTATCTTGTTTCCACCAAGTAAATATAATTGCAAAGATTGCCAAAAATGCCACAATCCCAATACTGTCAGTCTTAAAAGAAAATAGTGCATCCCATAATTCACGCAAATCAGGGGCTGCCCAAGGGGTTAATTCCGTAGCTCCTGGGGTTGCTAAATCATTACCTAACATTGCAATCACAAATGGTAACAGGAATGCTAATGTTAGCAGTATCGTAATAATTGCAGCAACACTTAAATTAGCTAAGATATTCAATCTATTTTTTCTGAAAATTAATAGAAAAATTGTGAATATTGCCGTGTACGCAACAACAATTGCAAAGGATAACACGTGCGAAAGCAAAATTAACGCAAATCCACTAATCAGTAGCAAAATTGTTTTTCTATCCAGTTTCACAACCGTATCCGTTGTCGTTTTAGTTAAACGCACCAATGCTAGTACGATTAGCGGCATAAATGACATTGCCCAAACTTCACCAAACAACCATTGTTGAATAATTTGCGATATTATCGGCGTCGTAATAGTATAAATAAACGCAGCTACAGTACTCTCTAAACTTGATAATGATAATTCTTTTCCAACCCATTTCGCCACACTAAATTGTGTCATCAATTGTAGCCACATCAGCACATAAATTGCTGCTACTGGTGGAAAAATAAATTGGAGTAACGCCCCAAGATAAATCGGCAAAGACGGATACATTGTTGGCACAATGCTACCAATTTGATTTGATGAAAAAGTTGAAATAACAGGGATTAAGTTACCATTTTTTAAATGATTATAATACTCATATATTCGATTAGCATGAAATTGTAAATCAGCTCCAGAATATAAAAAGCCAAATCGCCCTACGTATGCTAACACCAGTGCAAAAAATAAACCAGGTATTAGATAATAGGACCATTTTTTAAATGCCGTGATCACTATTGAAACTCCTTAAACATTTTATTAATCGTTTTTCCAAAATAAAAAAGTGCCTATAATACAGCACTTCTATTATTATAGCACGAAAAATAATCCTTATTTCTCACAAAAAAAGGACCAAAATAAATTGGTCCCGCCATTAAACTACTTAATGAACTTGTTTGACAAATAATTCTTACCAGAACTCAAATCATACTGAACTAACTTTAATTCATGTATAATTTTCTTCTGTTTCTTAGTCAAATCTTTTGTTGATAGTTGATGGCCTTGATTATCAACAAAACGTCCTCTTTGATAATTAGCAAATGCTGGCAAATCCTTAACCACCTTAGTTTGCAAAGCAAACATTGGTGACACTTTACTATTAGTTGCTTGCAATGTTAACGCAGGAAAATCACTTGGTGATGCATACGCACGTTCATGTTGATTCAAGTTTTGCTTACCTTGCTCACGAGCAGCTTTATTCTGATAAATAAAGTAATCAGTTTCGTGAGAACGTTCCATTTGTTTATTTGGATCAACAAAAGTAAAGACACCTGGCCAGTGATCACCATAAAAAATCATCGTAACTGGTCGCTTTAATTGATCCAATTTATCAACCAATTTCTTAGTTGCAATATCCGTATAATGCACACCAGTGATATACGTTTCAACTTGTTTACGAGCTGTATCTGATAATGATGTTGGTGAAGTAACTTTATAGTCACTCTTACCATACTTACCTGGATCGTATGGCATATGGTTTTGCATCGTCATTAACTGTAAGAATTGTGAATTCTTATTATCAGACTCCGAAATTTTCTTTAACAAATATCGATATGAATTTTTATCAGCAGCATATTCCGAATCGCCTAAACTACCTGCATATGATGATGGATACTTATACTTCTGACCATCTGTCGTATAGAATTTTTGAATGCCCATCTTCTTGTAAGCATCACGACGATTATAAAATGTACCAACATATGGATGAAGTACTTCACGATCACTAAACAAACTAGGCAATGATGGTACCTTATTTGCGAACGGTACCAATTGCGTATATGGCACAACCATTTCAGCAGCGTAAGTATTGAGTGGGAAACCAGCCAACGTCATATATTCAATATTGGCAGTTCCACCACCATAACCTGAAGACAACATCGTTCCAGACATAACTGCATCATCTTTCAGTTGAGAAATATTCTTATAAACATCATCACCTTGATATTTTAAGTTCTTAACTTTATTTGGATCAGTCAGTGATTCACTTAATACCGTAATGACCGTTTGACCAGATAAATCATTAGTACGTGTTTTATTAAGCTTATCTGCATACCCTTGATACTTATTTTCCAACTGATGCATTGTTTTAGCTGAATAATCAGATGGTTGACGCATAATTACCGTTGCAATATTAGACACAAACGTCATGATGGGACCATTAACCATCGTGTCATCTCCAGTATTAACGCTCTGCCATTCGTAGCCAAAATGTTCTAATAATGCACGGTTACTATCAGCACTGGCAACAAACGGCGTTCCCAACATCAGAACTGACAAACATAAAATTAATAAGCGTTCACCCATTTTTTGGAACATCATCCCATAGACAGACTCAGCAAATTTAGTAGTGCGCTTTTTACGTAACCAAGTTTCCAAACCAACAACGAGCACAATTAAAATTAGCACGGCCGCGATTGCCCCTATTAATAGATTTCTATCAACCATTTGGGTTAACCCGCCTACGGCAGTAACCTCAGATAAATCACTGAATAAGATTGGCTCATTACGAGCTTTCATTTTCATATATTCAGCGACAAACGAAACAATCACAAAAACCAAATATGTGGCAATACCAACAAATAAATGATTCGTTAAAACAATGACAAAAATAAATAGCAATAAACAAACTAATACAGAAAAATAAGCCTGTGGTTTTTCCATAAAGCGAAATGCTGCATGTAAAGCTTGTAATGCATTATCAGTTTGATCAAAACGTCCCCATGTTTGGAAATACATGGCAAATTGCAACATAATAGTTGTCACAATACTCAAAATTAAACCAATTAAGATCAACTTCATCCAACCATTAAACGATGGACTAGTTAATTTAAATTTATGTAACATTTTTTTCATTTAACTAAGTCCTTTCCTTTTGGAATCTAGCAATTAAATAATGCCAAAACCGTCGGATTACTAATTTTAAAAGAACCACAATTGTAAACACTATTAACCAAACAATTATAAAATTAACATACGGTACACTAAGCACGTGATCAACATATTTACTAATTGGTATCATCAAACTAATAAAAGCTAGCAAAGTTATATTAATGGACTGACCTGACCCAATTTTAGTAAACCATTGATACCAATTTTTTGGTAACCAACGATCAAGATAAGATGCGCCAATAAACATCATGATGACACCAAGCAGAGCCGTTATGGTACCAAAAATCCAATAACGAATTGAAGCCAATGTTAATTCGAAAGGACCACTGGTAATCGCCATCACCCAGATGCTGAGTAATCCGACACTAATCGTAACAGGTTTGTTGATGCTTTCAAGTTTAATATCTTTAAAATAATGTCCTAATAATAAATAAGGTTGCATAACCATTGCGGCATCTAATGACCATGGTAATTGAATAAATGTCCCTAAGTAATAGCCCAAAATCATAACTAGTAAACTGACTATGACACGAATAGCAGTAGGCTTAAGCTTTATAATTAAGGCATGCAAAATGGTACCAAAAAACAAAGCCAGCAATAACCATAGTAATCCGATTCCAAAATCAATATGACCAATTAAAGTATCAGTCGGCCAACCATTACCATAAAGCATTGTGACAGCGCCTAACTTCATTGATGGAAAAGGTGTATTAAGCCACTTAGTCAAGTCCAGACCCCGTATCAGCTTATTTAAAATAATAATGATTAGGCCAACTATCCCATATGGTAATAGATAATACTTAACCCCGTTAACAATGGTTGCCCTCAGTTCCTGATTTGCCATATAATGACCAACTACAAAAAATAAAGTTGGCCAAGTTAACCAAGTAAAAAAGCTATACACAAATGGATGATCAGCTGATTTAATCATTTGGATTAGCACTAACATCATCATCACGAGACTGGCCAAAATATTAACAATTCTATTTTTATCAAATAATTGCAAAATACTTCCCCTTTTTACGATAACTAATTAAAGAAAAAGAGCTAGGTCACAATACACTAGCTCTTTCATTTACTTCACTATATTTTAGAAGACATTGAAAAATCGTTCTTGTGTTATGAAACATACAATAACACTTATTCCTTTAATGACCTTTATATAGTACCATTTTTAATATTCAACTGACAAATTATCCTATTTGACATTTTTTGTAAACTTATTTGATAAATAATGATCACCAGCACTCAAATCATATTGTACTAATTTAAAGTCTGATAATAATTTTTTCTGTTTATCAGTTAAATCACGTGCCTTAATCGTATGTCCCTGTTCGTCAACAAATTGGCCACGAGTATAATTTGCGAATGCTGGGAGCTGTTGACTAACTGCCGTTTGCAACGCATAAAATGGTGAAACCTTTGCATTCATCGCATCTAACGTTAAGGCTGGGAAGTCACTAGGTGATGCATATGCCCGTTTTGTCTGTGTTTGATGATTGCTTTTCTTTTTAGCAGCATCATTTTGATAGATGAAGTAGTCAGTTTCATGCGCTTCTTTCGCTTGATTTTGTGGATCCACGAAAGTAAAAATTCCTGGCCAATGATCACCATAAAATACTAATGTGATTGGCCGCTTAGAATTATCAACATGTTTAATCAACTTAGCCAAAGCTAAATCAGACTCATGAACTCCTGCCAAATAACTTTCAATCTGAGTTTTGGTATTACCTGAAGCAACCGGCTTAGTCATTTGATAATGATTATTAGGATACTCTCCCTTATAATATGGCATATGATTTTGCATCGTCATTAACTGCACAAACTGAGATTGCTTATCTTGTGGTTTAGCAATTTTCTTTTCTAAGAATTTAAATGCATTATCATCAGTTGGATAAGCATTTTCGGATGCCCCACCTTCATATTTTTTAGGATACGTATCTTCTTGATTATCCGTCGTATAGAAATGATTAATCCCCATCTTCTTATATGCAGCTTTACGATTATATAAACTACCAACAAACGGATGTAAGACTTCTTTTTTATTAAATACTTGTGAGATATTCGGTACTGTATTAGCAAATGGTACTAATTGCACATATGGTACTGTCATTTCTTGCGCATAAGTTGCCAACGGGAAGCCAGCTAACGTCATATACTCGATATTAGCTGTACCACCACCATAACCTGAAGATAGCATTTTACCTGAAATAGTAGCGGATTGCTTAACCTGCTCTAGATTCTTCGAAACATTCTCACCCTTATAATCAAATCCTTTAATGTCATTGGGATTAGCCAGTGACTCACTTAATATATAGGCAACTGTTTGTCCAGATATATTATCTGTTCTCGTCTTATTGATCTGCTTGGCTTCATTTGTATATTTATCCGCAATATGTTGCATCTCTTTTTTCGAGTAATTATCTGGTTCACGCATAATAACCGTTGATATATTAGACATAAAGGTCGAGATTGGTCCATTCCACAATGAATCATCCCCTGAACTATAAACCACTCGCTCATAGCCAAATCTCTGTAACCATGCTTGATTATGATCAGCATCAACCACAAACGACACAGATAGCGATCCAATCGTGACAATAATCATGCTCAACCGGAACCACATATTTCTAAATCGCATCTGCTTTAAGAAGTCATTAAAACGACCTAATTTTTGCTTGTGAGTTAAATATTCTAATATGATAGCAACAACAATAATGATGAGTGCCAAACTAACTGCGCCGATTAGTAGCTTTCGATCAACCATACCTGTTAAGCCACCAACCGCTGTTGCTTCAAACATATCACTGAACATAATTGGTTCATTACGAGCCTTAACCTTCATGAACTCCGCCACAAAAATGACAATTGCGGTTAATAAATAAATTGCTAGTGTGATGAAGAAACGATTCACAATGGCGTAAATTAAAATAAAGAATACGAAGCACACAAACACTGAGTACCAAGCACGTGGTGCCAACATAAATTGCAATGATTCACCAAAAGCTTTCACGGAATCAGTAGTTTGATTATAGCGACCCCAATCTTGGAAATACATGGCAAACTGCAACATAACAGTCGTTGCAATCGACAAAATTAATCCTGTCAAAGTCACGCGCAATATACCCATATAATTTAGTGGTTTAAACCATTGCTTACCTCTTTTTTTGATTTCATTCATATTAATACCTACTTAATACCATTTTTAGAAGACACAACCATTTTATCCAAGCCAAAATTTACTACGCCAATTAAGATCAATATTATTATTAAACTATACAGACCATTTAGCGGTATAAAAGCTAAAATCACAGTAGTCATTATGATATTCAAAATAAAACGATTACCGAAAAATGCAAGTAAGCTTTGCACCGGCTTCAATGGTGACAAAACCTTATCATTAATGATGTACAAAACATTAACCGCAAATAAACTAGCAATCGTACCAAAGACAGCATGTGGATTGTAAGCAACTGTAAAATCAAATGCACCACTAATGCCACTAATAAACCACAGAATAAGGCCAACAAAGAAACCAGCCACACTCATTGGCATGCTACCTCGTTGTTTTACGATATCACCGAAGTATATAAACGGTTGTGCAATCATGGCTGCTTCCAGAGACCATGGTAATTGCACAATCGTTCGCAACCAAAATCCTAGTGCAGTAATAATCATAATAGTTACCACAATCAACCAGCGCTTCGGTAGTTTCATGATTAATTTAAATATTAAAAGTGCAAAAAATGCTGCCAATAAAAGCCAAATTAAACCAACCCCAAAACTACTTTGACCAACTATGGTATCCGTTGGCCAACCAATACCATAGCCTAATGTTTTAATAGCCGTTTTAATAGCCGTTTTAATATCTGGAAATGGTTGTTTTAACCAATTTAGATGACCAGCCAACAAATTGACAACAATCATCAATACCGCTGTTAACGCATACGGCAATAAATACTTTTTAGCATAGGTTAGCAAATCTTGCATAAAAGATTTTTCGTTTTCTAAAAAATAACCAATAGCAAAAAATATTGTCGGTACACTAACAATGGTGAACATTTGATAAACATGTATATGTTGTTCAGGATTGATTAATTGCTGCACAATTAAGACAATCAATGCCAGCCCGGTTAATGACTGCACACGCTCTCTTTGATTAGCCATAGTTCCTCCACTTAATTCATTGTAAAGAATAAGAGGCCCAAACAATTGTCTGAGCCTCTTTAAATATATCGTTAGTAACTCATCAATGATAAGATTTCATAACCCTCAAGCTTTTCACGACCCTTTAAATCTTTTAATTCGATCATAAAAGCTAAGCCAGCAACAATACCACCTAATGATTCTACTAACTTAATTGTTGCAGCAATTGTGCCACCAGTAGCTAGTAAATCATCAGTAATTAATACTTTTTCACCAGGCTTGATGGCATCTTTGTGCATTTCCAATGCTGCTTCACCATATTCTAAAGTATATTTTTCGCTAACTGTCTCTCTTGGTAATTTACCAGGCTTACGTGCCAAAACGATTCCAGTTCCCAATTCGTTGGCAACAGGCGCACCAACTAAAAAGCCACGTGATTCAGGACCAACCACCACATTAACATCACGCATCTTTGCGAAATGTGTAATGCGATATGTAGCTTCGGCATATGCTTCAGCATCACCCCATAATGGGGTCAAGTCACGGAACATAATGCCTTTTTCTGGAAAATCTGGAATATTTTTAATGTAGTTGTTCAAATCCAACATTATTTAGCTCTCCTGCTTACTTAAATTCATTAATAACATTTCTAATTCAGCTGTTGTGCTGTAGATTAGTTGCTGCTCAAGATCACGCTGAGCCAAAAATCTTTGAAAAGTCTGTGTTTCACTTAGATTTTTTGGCGTTGGATTTGGCACAGCATTTAGAATACCATTTTCGATTATAACAAATTTTGCCTCTAAAAACACTTTTATTATCAATTGCAAGACAACCTTATTAATTTTTAAATGATTTGCCGCTGCATCAAGTTGGGTTTTTAAGTTAATATCTTTAAACGAGTTAACAAACTTAAATACATTTGCGAAAACGCGTTTGTCAGGTACCTTTTGTAAATACAGAGGATTTTTAACATAAAACATCGGTGCTAAACGGCCAGGCACAATTGCCTGCAATAATTGTTTCAGCTGTGATAATGATGCTGGCAAATCAACCAATGCCATAGTCTGAATATCAGATTCTTGTACCGCATCTTGCCACATCAAAGCTCGTGCTGGTTCATTAATATAAGTTGATAATTGTCGATAATGATTTTCATCAAAAAATACATAAGTTGCATTCTTGACAAATGTTTGTTTTGTTAAACGGCTTGTACGCCAGTCTAGAATAGCTGCACCAGTTGCATGCATATCTTTTAACATCAATTGATAAGTTGTATTACCACGATACGTATTTTCGCTCATCGTTCCCATTATTTGTAATGATGAAAAATGACCAGCCAAGGCATCAGCTTGTTGTCCCCAGCCAAAGGCAACAACTGGTAATGAACCATTCCCTGTTTGTGCCATAAAGCGCAGATGTTTACCATCAGTCATTGTCTTTATTTTATCAACATTACTTATATTAAGCATAAATAACGGTTCCGGATTTCCCTCACCAAAGGGGGCCAACACTTGTAAATTGTCAAAATTCTGCTGAGTAAAATCTGTTGCTGTAACTTCAGCTGCTATTTGTAATTGTGGTTTTTGGGCAGATGTTAGCTCTTGATTATGAGCTTCTTGTCGTAATACATCCCTAATTGCTTGCAAATTACTGGTTGGAATTGTCATACCAGCAGCGCTTGCATGTCCACCAAAAGCCGTCATTAAATCACGGTGACCATCTAAAGATGCAAATAAGTCAAAGGCCGGAATTGAACGTCCTGAACCCTTCATTTCATCACCATTGATATTTAAAACAATGGTTGGCTTACCAGTTTGTTCAACCAACTTACTAGCAACAATACCCAAAACACCTTCATGCCAATTCTCACCAGCAACCACTAATACTGGATCTTCAGCTAACTCTTTCGCTTGGTTTTGAGCGACTTCAGTAATATCTGTCACTAATTGCTGACGCTGTTGGTTTAAATCATTAACATGTTCAGCAACTGTTTTGGCACTCTCATAATCATCCATCAATAATAATTGGACACCAACCGTTGCATCTTCTAAGCGTCCCAATGAATTCAAACGTGGACCAATAGTAAACCCAATTGTTGAAGAATCAATATCTGATGGTTGTGTACCAGCGATTGACAATAACGCTGCTAACCCTGGTCGCGGATCAGTCTTTAAATTTTCGAGTCCCTGTTTAACAATAATTCGATTTTCATCAGTTAAGGACATCACATCTGCAACGATTCCCAAAGCTGCTAAATCCATCACCTCATCGGCGGGTTCTTCGAGTAAGGCTGATACAACCTTAAAAGCAACACCAGCTCCTGAAAGTCCCCCAAATGGATATTCACCTTCTGGATGACGAGGATGTACAATCGCTGTTGCAACTGGTAATTCAGTTGGCAATTCGTGATGATCAGTAATCACAACATCAATGCCTTGTGCCATTAACCAAGCAACTTCATCTTTACCCGAAACACCGTTATCTACTGTAACCAATAACTGCATACCTTCAGCAGCCAATTTTTGATAATTAGCTAGATTAGGACCGTAACCATCATTAAATCGACTTGGCACAAAATAGGTCACATTGGCACCCATTAATTCCAATGCCCAAGTCATGATGGCTGTACTGGTCATACCATCAACATCGTAATCACCATAAACAACAATTTTCTCTTCATTATCAATTGCTTGCATTAAGCGATTAACAGCTTTGTCCATGTCATGTAGTAAGAAAGGATCATATAGATCTGATATTTCAGGTCTTAAAAAGGCATTTGCTGTCTCAAGGGTATCGTAGCCGCGATTTACCAAAATTTTAGCAATTAATTTAGAAATTCCAAAAGCGTCACTAAGTTCATTAATCGCTTTTTCATTTTCAACAGTTGGATATTCCCATTGATAGCGTGAATTAATCATAAAATGCCTCCCTGTTAATTAGTTATCATCTGGTGTTGGTAAAGTGATTGGTTTTGAATTTGATTGCTGTCCAAATGGTACATCATAGACATCAAAATCATTCACAACACGTGTGTTTTCAAATGTAGACCGTGCTTGATAGGCTAATTCATTAGCTGCCTTACCAGCATAGCGCGCTGAAATATGTGTCAACAATAGACGCCCAACATCGGCTTTTTGGGCCATTGTAGCAGCTTGAATACTGGTCGTATGGTAATGATTACGTGCTTGTTTACCTTCACCCTTACCATAAGTTGCTTCATGAACCATGACATCTGCGCCTTTGGCAAGCACCACAGTATTATCTGTTTTACGTGTGTCACCAATAATGGCAACACAACGGCCGGGTTTGGCTTCACCAATGACATCTTTACCATGAATTGTACGACCGTCTGGTAGCGTTACGTCCTTACCCTTCTTTAATTGTCCATATAATGGTCCTGCCGGTACGTTTAACTCACGCAACCGATCAACCAGCAATTCTCCGGGATGGGGATGCTCAACAATGCGATAGCCAAATGAGGTAATCCGATGATCCAAAGGTAAAGCAGTTACTGTAAACTTATCAGTTTTTAGTACCTCACCACCCGTTTCTGGCAATTCAACATATTGAATTGGATACGTCAAATGCGTTTGTGCGATTTGCAAACTTACCTCAACAAATTGGCGAATGCCTTTAGGTCCGTATATCGTTAAAGTATCATCCCCGCCTTGAAACGAACGTGATGATAGTAATCCAGGCAAGCCATAAATGTGATCACCGTGTAAATGGGTGATAAATATTTTAGTCACTTTACGTGGACGAATCGTTGATTGCAACATTTGACGTTGTGTCCCCTCACCAACGTCAAACAACCAGACCTCATTAATTTCTTCAAGTAATCGTAACGCAATCCCGGTTACATTACGAAAACGTGCTGGAGACCCAGCGCCAGTTCCTAGAAACTCGATTTGCATAATTAGGAACTCCTTATCTATTTAAGTTATTTGTGCTCATTTCTTGTTGAAATTTTTTTCAAAAAGAAAACCGCCTGAAATGACGGTTCATACTATCTTCAATTTTAGCATTTTTTACAAGGTTTATACAGCAGTTTCATTACGCTAAAAGGTAATTGTCCTAGTATCTGACGGTTTAACAATTTCATTCCCTGCTGAATCTTTAACCGTTGCAAATTGCATATCAAGTGATGTTAAATGTTTTCCCATACTTTCTGGCACTAAAATCGTTGCTGTTGTGGCAACGGTATCATATGGCACAATACCAGCCGTATTTAGCCGGCCGTCGTTATAAATACCACTTAGTGCAGACATCGTCGTTCCTTTAGGATACTTAACAGCAGTCACACCTGGTGTTATTGCGGTAACATTATTATTATTTGTCACATCATAGGAAATAACGACACTATAAAAGTTTTCACCAATTTTACGATCATTCAGTGCACGACGAGCTGAAAGCAAACTATTTTGTGTTCGGGCCGTATTTTTAAAAATATCAACCTGTTTAATATCGTAAATCATATGACCATTTGTAATGGTACTATTAACCTTTTTACTACCAACCCACTTTTGTGCAAGGCCGGTCTCAGTTATTTGATACTGACCTATTTTTTTAATTTCACCTCGTTTAACAAAGTCTTTATTTTGTAAATCTTTTTTAGTTGGCTCATATTCTTGATAACTTTCTTTTCCTTTTTTTGCAAAAGGATGTTTATTATAGTTTAAAGTTTCTTCAGCCATTGTTCGCACACGAGTCGGTTCGCCACTATTACGATACAATACTAAAACTATAATGATAGCTACAATACCAATGATTGCTGTTAAGAGCCAGCCCGTTCGTTTTTGCATATTACCCTTCCTTTGATTAGGCTAACACGATAATATCATCAATAACCCGATAACCATATATTTTATGCAATAATTGCTCACTATCACGAATCATTATTTCTAAATTATCTTCATCATATTTTTCTAAGTCTTTAATAGTGGTCACTTGATTTTCATCTAACTCTAGCACTAACTTATCACTATCTTTGCCCACAATTCTTATAAAGACATATTCTGATACAAATAATCCAGTTGCTAGCGGTCGATTTGATGGCATACCAGTTAATGAAATTTTTAAATCTCCTAGCACCATCCAGTAACCCCCTAATCATCTATCAATTATGCCACACAAAAAAGCAAGTAACCTTAAACAAAGTCACTTGCTTTCAATTTTTAACCGAAAAATCCTTTTTTGTGCTCACCAGTCATTGTCTCTTTAAAAGCCTCAAGTGCCTTTTTCTGTTCCTTATTCAATTTCTTTGGAACATCAACATACAATGTCACAATGTGATCACCATTATTATTACTACGCATATGAGGAGCACCCTTACCACGTAGACGGAAATTCGTTTCAGTTGCTGTACCAGCTGGTACCTTCAACTTAACGTCACCATGAACAGTTTTAACTTCGATTTCACCACCAAGAGCAGCTGTCGTAAAGTCGATACCCATTCGTGAATAAACCGTTGCACCATCGCGTTCAAAACCATCCTTTGAAGGTGAAACACGGAAGACAACGAACAAATCACCATAAGGTCCACCGTTAAAGCCGGCTTCACCTTGACCAGACAAACGCATTTGTTGACCATTTTCAACACCAGCAGGCACTGTAACCTTTAGTTCTTTACTCTCTTGTTTACCGTCATCAGTTGAACGAGTATATGAAATAGTTGTTTCCTTACCAAAAACAGCTTCTTCGAAAGTTAAGCTCATACGGTATTGTAAATCTTGTCCTTTACGTGGACGATTTGGATCTTGAAAGCCACCACCGAACATTTGGCTAAAGATATCACCAAGGTCAGAGAAGTCACCATATTGGGCACCGCCACCGAAACCACCAAAGCCGCCGAAGCCACCTTGACCGCCTGGCTGACCATCAGTTGAGCCATATTGATCGTACATGGCACGCTTCTTCTCATCACCTAAGGTCTCATAAGCTTCCTGTACTTTCTTGTACTTCTCTTCAGCACCTTCCTCATGATTAATATCGGGGTGATACTTCTTAGATAACTTACGATAAGCCTTCTTAATTTCATCTTGTGAGGCATTCTTATCAACACCTAAACGCTCATATAATTCAGTATTATTCATGAGGCAAATCCTCCTAAAAATTAAATATGTATCGCAGCTGAGAGCTGCTATTCTCACAGCTGCGTACGGTCTGTAACGTAGGGGTTGTTCAGATCGTTAAATTAGTTTACTTCTTATCATCATCTGATACATCTTCGAAGTCACCGTCAACGGTTCCATCATCTGATTTACCGTCTTGTGCAGCGCCATCTTGACCTTCAGCTGATTGTGTTTGTTGGTATAACTTAACAGCTAATTCCTGTGAAACCTTCTCCAAAGCTTCCTTCTTAGCCTTCATGTCATCCAAGTTGTCAGCTTCCTTGGCAGCCTTCAAATCAGCAACACCATCTTCAACTGGCTTCTTTTCATCTTCAGGCAACTTGTCGCCAACTTCTTCCAAAGTCTTCTCTGATTGGAAGATTAATTGGTCAACTTCGTTACGCAAATCAGCTTCTTCCTTACGAGCCTTATCAGCTTCTTCATTAGCCTTAGCGTCATTCATCATACGCTCAATTTCCTCATCTGACAATGAACTTGAGCTCTTGATAGTAATCTTTTGCTCCTTGTTTGTTCCCAAATCCTTAGCAGATACAGAAACAATACCATTACGGTCAATGTCAAACTTAACTTCAATTTGAGGTACACCACGTGGTGCAGCTGGAATATCTGCTAATTGGAAGTTACCCAATGTCTTGTTATCAGCGGCCATTGAACGCTCACCTTGCAAAACATGGATATCAACGGCTGGTTGGTTATCAGCAGCAGTTGAGAATGTTTGTGACTTTGAAGTTGGAATAGTCGTGTTACGATCAATCAACTTCGTGAAGACACCACCCATTGTTTCGATACCCAATGATAATGGTGTAACATCAAGCAAAACAACATCCTTAACATCACCAGTAATAACACCACCTTGAACAGCAGCTCCAAGGGCAACAGCTTCATCAGGGTTGATTGAGTGATCAGGTTCCTTACCAGTCAATTCCTTAACAGAATCTTGAACGGCTGGGATACGAGTTGAACCACCATTTAAGATAACCTTATCAATATCGTTCATTGAAAGATCAGCATCCTTCAAAGCGCTACGAACTGGTCCTTCAGCACGCTTTACCAATTCAGCTGTTAATTGATTGAATTGTGCACGTGACAAAGTTGTTTGCAAGTGCAATGGACCTTCATCAGTTGCTGTAATAAATGGCAAATCAATTTGTGCTTCTGTAGCTGATGACAAAGTCTTCTTTGCAGTTTCAGCAGCATCCTTCAAACGTTGTAGAGCAAGCTTGTCATTCTTCAAGTCAACACCGTGCTCTTGCTTGAAGCCATCAGCTAACCAGTCGATGATCTTTTGGTCAAAGTCATCACCACCAAGGTGAGTATCACCATTAGTTGACAAAACTTCGAACACACCATCACCTAATTCAAGGACAGAAACATCAAATGTTCCACCACCCAAATCGTAAACCAAAATCTTTTGGTCTTCTTCTAGCTTATCCAAACCATATGCTAATGATGAAGCCGTTGGCTCGTTAACAATACGCTCAACTTCTAGTCCGGCAATCTTACCAGCATCCTTGGTAGCTTGACGTTGTGCGTCATTAAAGTATGCTGGTACAGTAATAACAGCCTTTTCAACTTTTTCACCTAAGTAATCTTCAGCATACTTCTTGATGTATTGCAAAATCATAGCTGAAATTTCTTGTGGTGTGTAATCTTTACCCTCAATCGTTACTTTGTAACCAGACTCACCCATGTGTGACTTAATTGACAAAACAGTGTTAGGGTTAGTAATTGCTTGACGCTTTGCTGTATCACCAACTTGTGTTTCACCATTCTTAAATGAAACAACTGAAGGAGTTGTACGTCCACCATTAGGATTAGTAATAATCTTTGGTGAGCCACCTTCCATAACGGCAACAGCTGAATTTGTAGTTCCTAAATCAATTCCAATAATCTTTGACATAATATAATTTACCTCTTATTGATCAGATTTTTGTTATTTATTAATTAATCATGAAATCTGTTTTAATTATAAACAGATACCATTGCTGGTCGAATAACCCGATCAGCTAAGACATACCCTTTTTGAAGAACCGTCGCAATTGTATCGGCTGGATGATCATCATCCGCTGGTACTGATTGAATTGCTTGGTGGAAGTTAGGGTCAAATGTTTCACCAGCCTCACCGACTGCTTTAACATCATGCTCTTCAAGCGCTGAAACTAAAGTCTTGTAGACCATTTCAACACCCTTTTTTATTTGTTCAGCTGAATCATTATCAGCTTCCACTTGCAAAGCACGCTCTAAGTTATCTACGGCTGGCAAAATTGAATTAGCCAATTTTTGATTAGCGAATTTAATTGCTTGTGCTTGCTCTTTTGCATATCGAGCTTGCATGTTTTGCATTTCAGCATGTGCACGTAAATACTTGTCTTCAGCCTCAGAAACTTGTGCCTCTAAATCAGCAATTTTTTCTTCTGAAGAAGGTACTTTTTCAGCTTCGGTGTCAACAGTAGTTTCTTCACCGGTAACCTCAGTAGTTTCTTCGTCAGTAACCTCAGCCTCTTCTTCAGGCTTTTGCTTTTCCTTTGACATGTCAACACCTCTTTTCTAACGATAATATTCTAATAACTGTTGCGTTAAAGCACTACGGAACGCATCAACCAAGCTTACCATGTCAGCATATCGCATGGACGTCGGTCCTAATATGGCTATTGCACCAACACCATACTGTGCAACACGATATGTGGCTGATACTAAGCTATACGGTGATAATAAACTATTACCATTTTCATCACCAATCTGTACGATAACTCCATCATTCGCTGTTCCGACAACTTGACGCATATCTATTGCTGAATCAAGTAATTGATATAACTGTTTGATATCTTGCAAACTAGAATCTGTCGTAAAGTCAAGAACATTTAAATAACCGCCAATAAATACTTTATCGTGAATCGAACGTGTTAAGACGTCGCCAAACAATTGCAAGAATGCAACTGGGGTTCGAATTGTTCTTTCCATTTGTCGCGGTAAGTCACCATTTAATGTCTTTAATACTTCAATAATAGGTTGATTAACTAATGTTTTATTAATATAAGCCACCATATCATCAAGGTTATCAATTGACATTCCAATTGGTAAACGAAAACTTTGACTTGTAACTTGACCGTCATTCGTAACAATTATGGCCATAATCTGTTGACCATTAATTGGTACTAAACGAAATCCTGATAACCGAATATCAGCTGACTCCGGTTTTAGAGCAACAACCGTATAACCTGTTAGACTCGCTAATTCATTTACCATTGTTTGCATCAAATCATCAATTTCTTGAAAATTTCGATTGAAAACATGTTCCAAAGATTTTTGAACAACTTTTGATAAATGTTGTTGATGCATTAATTCGTCAACATAATAACGATAGCCCCGTTGTGAAGGCACGCGACCTGATGAAGTGTGCTCCTTTTGTAGCAAGCCCAAATCTTCTAGTAGTGCCATCTCATTGCGAACAGTCGCTGAACTTACTGTCAAATCCAATTCGTTCAATAACGTCTTAGATCCAACAGCTCTGCCGGTTTTTGCGTAATCGCGAATTATTGTGGCTAATATTAGCCGCTGTCTTTCCGTTAACATACGCGCCACCTCCTTAGCACTCTCAACTCCTTCGTGCTAACAATTATTATAGTACACGCCTCATAGCTAATTGTCAACACTTTTAGCACTCTTTATTTATAAGTGCTAATTTAAATTTTGAAATTTACTAAAAAATGCTATGAAACCAGCATTACGAGCTACTTTCTAAATTGAAATTTTTTATCACTAGCGTAGACTTTTACTTTTTTCTACATGTTAAAAACACCAATAAATACCATCGAAAATTGTAAATAAATTTACGACGAATTTATTGATGTTTATTTTATAGATACTTTTAACGAGATTCATAATAGATAAAATCAAGGTCGTCCTTTGGATTAATAGATCCAAACAAGCTACTCCTTTTTGAGTGACTTAGTAAGCGGATCAAAATAATATAATTTATCATCAATGAAGTGCCAATCAGATAACAATGTATTATTAATTGCGTACTGCTTATTGCCTAACTCATCAGTTTGCCAGCCATTTGATAGAAAGAGTTTTTTATTTTGTTCCCAATCACTTATACTTATATTTCGATTCGCAATCATAAAATCAGCAATGGTATAACTCATCTGACGATACGTACTTGCTTTGGGATGAACATTATCTCCTAAAGATAAGCGATTATAATAAAAATCAGTTTGTTGCCAATTTAAAACCGGAATGCCAAAACTATAAAACACACTTTGTAAAGCTTGTTGCAACTCTTGTAAACTATAATCGCTTTTTTTGTTTTTTAAATACGATGCAAAAGGCACCGCACCGATAATTTTTAAACTAGGATGAACATTTTTTAACCGAATAATATTAGACTGTAATCTTTGTTGTACATAACCTAAATTATTATCACTATAATTAAGATCATTTACACCTAACGCTATTAATAGATAATCTGCTTTTTTAAAGCTTGAATCATTAATAATATTAGTAACATTGTTCGTTAAATCTATCGGCATCACGTTACGATTACCGCTAATTTGTGCCCCTGAATATGAGTAATTATCATTAACGTTTTTAGGTTGTAATAATTGTTCTACTATCTTCGGACACGAATCATGAACAACTTTATGGCCATCCCAACCTACCATTAATGAGTCCCCAATAACCCAAATATTTTGATCATGAAAATATAATAATTCTGGTATCGTTAACTTTATCTTAATGGTCTCATTTAATATTGGTTTGTGTGACGATTGCACGATTGAGTGGTGCAATTCATGTGCCGTAACGATTTTTTGTTCTAAATTTACAATAATTATTCCCAACCAAATTGACCAAATAATTCGGATAAATAACATGCCAAATACCTCATTAATTTTATTTATTGTTTCATACTACTATGAAATAAAATTGCTAAAGAAAATAAAATTAAACGTACGAGAAAAAATTAGCCATTATTCTCAATTATAATAGTTCACATAAAAAGACAGTAAACTCTAAAATTGAATTTACTGCCCCTTAATTACATATTATTGTCTTAAGTAAAATGTATGATTAGTTCCAAAATCATAGGTTTGGCCACCAATTTTAACATTTTTGCCTTCTACAGAACGACCGTCTGAGCCAACATAGTATTTGTTACCCCATTCAGTTACCCATTGATTTTCTTGGCGAACACCATTTAAGAAGTAATAGTAAGCACCTTTATACATTCTAAAGCCGGTATAAGCTTTTCCGTGTTCAAGCCAACACCAGCCTTGATTAGTGTTAACATAGCCATTTTTAGCTAAGCCACGTAAATAGAAAGTACCATTATTACCAAAATCATAGTATGTACCATTCACATTATATGCTTTACCTTGTACAGCACGACCAACACCATCCACATAGTACTTATAGTTCCAGGCTGAACGCCATTGATTATTGATACGATAACCATTTTCGAACCAATAATACGTCCCCATATAGAATCGGAAGCCAGTATATGGCTTACCCTTCTCATACCAACGCCAACCTTCACCAATATTTTGGTAACCTGATCCAGCCATTAGCACACCATCACTATTGGCATAATATTTGTGTCCTTTATAAGCGACATTTTGATTAGTTCGCAAATAATATGTGCCATTATTTCCGAAGAAATACAACTTACCACCTATATTTTGAACACCAGATACTGCACGACCATCTTGGTTTGTATAGTACGTGTAGCTCCATGCGTGGCGCCAACCAGAATCCTGACGAACACCATCTACAAACCAATAGTATGTACCCATATAGAATCTAAAGCCTGTATACACTTTACCATGTTCTAACCAACGCCAACCCTGATTCGTATTTAGATACCCCGTTTTGGTACTGTGTTTCAATGAACCAGCTTTATCAATCGTATATGCTTGTTTATCCATCAAATACAACGCGTTAGGATTACCCTTTTGCACAACACCATCTTTACCAACATATATTTGTCGACCATTTACACTTACAACTTGATTTCGAACTAATTGCTTGGTATTAGGATCAAAATAAAACTGTTTACCATTAATTTGCGTTAAACCAGATGCCAATACATTATGCTTAGCATATTGACGATAACCTTCTTCACTATTTTGCCATCCATTTGACACAAACTGTTGATGGCTATCGTACTCCTTGACTGAACTTGAATCATTTGCTAATAACCAGTCAGAAATCTTAGTTGCCATCTTATCGTAAGTGGCTTGATTTGGATGAATCAAATGATCACCTAAATCATTAGGAGAATTTACAACACCTGAATTTTTCCAATCCAAAACCGGAATACCAAAGCTTTGATAAACATCACTCAGTGCACTTCTCAATTCATCTATTGAATAATCACTTGGTTTATTTGTTTGATATGAAGCTAATGGTAGTACACCGTAAATCGTGACATTGGGATTTGCCTGACGCAAACGCTTAATATTAGTTTGTAACCGTTGTTGTACGTAACCTAAATTATTAGAACTATAATTTAAATCATTAACTCCCAATTCAATCAATAAAACATCAGCTGATTTATAGGCTGGACTGGCAATAACTCGGCGCACATTGTTCGACAAATCCATAGGCGCACTATTTTGGTTACCTGAAATTTGTGAACCACTTGAAGCAAACTCCGCATGTAAAGATTTAGGATGTAATTGTTCATTAATTAAAGTTGGATAATTCTTTTTAACAACCCGCTGGCCATCCCAACCAACAGCTAATGAATCACCAATAACCCAAATGTTTTTATCTTTATAAAAATCATTACTATCTTCAGATTTTTCAGGAACTTTTTGCGGTACTGAATTATCGTCTGTAGGAATTACACCATTAATATTTGCAGTTGTTGTTGTATCCTCATTGGCCTGATGGACCTCGTCAGCATTGATTGTCAATGCTGCACCAAACATAACTGCTAAAATAGTTTCAATTACTAACCCAAACCTTAATTTTTTCATGCTCCCATTTCCTTAAAGTGTCTATCTCAATCAAGACTACTTATCCTTATTTTCATTTGGAAATTCAATGATTGGATCAAATTTCTTGCCCGCTTCAATACCTTCACGCATAATTTTTATTCGATTTTCTTTATCAGGCATATGACCTGTCTTCAAACGTAAATAATCTAGTTTGATTTTAGTTTCACCACGAACGCGTCGATAGAAATTACGTTTCTTCATTGTATAAACACGATTACGATACATGTTGAAGTAACGTGGTACACGTTCTGGAATATCATTTGTAATATCATCTTCAGTATTAGAACGCATCTTATGCGTTACTGTAGAATCTGGTATTAAGTATCCAGGTGCAACTCTTAAGGCACGTTCCGTATATTCCAAATCATCAATCCAAATAAAGAAATCGGTGATTGGCAAACCAATTTTACGCACGATATAACGTGGGAATAATACTGACACAAACGTACCGTTTTCAATCAACGTTGGCTTTGTAAAGTTCTTTGTCAAGGTCGTATTGAACGTACCATATTGACGTAAAACATTTCTTACGGATGGTTTGCCATCTGTAAATAACACATTTGATGACAAAAAACTGAAGTTAGTA
The DNA here is from genome assembly GCF_058506735.1 of Weissella sp. ESL1139. Classification (NCBI taxonomy): domain Bacteria; kingdom Bacillati; phylum Bacillota; class Bacilli; order Lactobacillales; family Lactobacillaceae; genus Weissella; species Weissella sp. ESL1139. The sequence continues at coordinate 568,356 of NZ_CP196375.1, read as the reverse complement.
TTCTCATCTGCAAATGCTAATAATGGCTGCAATGAATCTGGGTGAACGATTGTATCATCATCCATAACCCAAACATAGTCATCATCAGTATGCTCATAAAAATAACGAATACCGGCATTAAATCCACCTGCACCGCCAACATTTTCAGCCAAACGGACATATTCAATGCGATTGCCTAATGATTCTAAGTATTCTTTTGTATCATTGTCAGAATTATTATCAACTACAATTAAATGAGACAATGCAGGTTCAACGGCTTCTAAAGCTGCAATTGCTTCTTTTAACATTGGTAAACGATTATAGGTAACAATAACTGCACTTACTTTTCCCATGTCACTACTCCTTTACCTTGTTTTTCGCAAATTCAACTGATGGATGGAAGAACCACCCATGTGTAACACCCTTAATAACCATTCTGACACGTAACCATTTCTTCGGTTGACCATTGAAGAAGATCATTAACATTTCGTAAGCAATTCGAATATGTGCTCTCAAAAAACGAATAAAGCCACGATTACGGCTAAAGTACATGCGATTCCTAAATGCATAAAAATATCTTGGTACACGATCAATGGAATCTAAAGAAACATTTGATTCAACATTTTGTGCCATCTTATGAATAATACGTGACGTTGGTACCATATAACCTGGCAACTGACGCGCAGCGCGTTCTGTATATTCGATATCGTCTCCCCAAATAAAGAACTCTTTAACAGGCAAACCAATCTTATCAACAACATCACGTGTAAACATTACTGAAACAAAGGTCGCATTACGTAACTGTTCCATCTCTGTAGCATCCAACGGAATCTTCTTAAAACGATTAATTGGAAATGGCAAATTCATTTTAGCACGTGTATTATCTGTCCAACGTACGTCTGAAGCCAAAAAGCCAAATTGATCATTAACCTTTTGTGCCGCCTTTAACAACTCAGTTAGAGCTGAAGGCGTTGGCACTGTATCGTCATCCATTAACCACACATAGTCATCAGTGGTTTCTTCCATAAAGTATCGAACACCTTTGTTAAAACCACCAGCACCACCAATATTTTCAGGTAAACGTACATAACGAATTTGATCTCCCAAACTCGTTAAATAGTCTTCTGTATCCTTTTCACTATTATTATCCACAATAATAATGTTATCCACTTTTGTTTCAGAATTTTGCAATGCCGCAATAACTTCTTTCAACATAGGTAGTCGATTATACGTCACTACCACAGCACTCACTGTCATGTTATTCTTCTCCAAACTAATTTTTAAAATTTCTATTTAATCAACGTGTATTATTTTTCTTTGCGAACGACATAAATTGGACGACGCTTTGATTCTAAATAAATATTAGAAATATAGCGACCCAAAATGCCAATACTCAACAATTGCACACTGCCAATTGCTAAGACAATGACCACAATCGATGCCCAACCAAGCACGGAAGAATTTGGATAAATAAGTGCTCGGATAAAGACAATAATTGCACCAATAACGGCTAAAATAAATGACACTACACCTAAGAAAGAAACTAATACCAAAGGAGCTCGTGAGAAATCGATAAAGCCTTCAATCGAATAGCTTAACAACCCCCAAAATGACCAAGAAGTGTTACCAGCAACCCGATCTTTATTCTCATACTCTAAATATTTTTGCTTAAAGCCAACCCACGAAAAAATTCCTTTTGAGAAACGATTATACTCGGGCATGCTTAAAATAGCATCTACCATTTGCCGAGACATTACTCTAAAATCGCGAGCTCCCTCAACAATATGCGTATCAGACATAGCATTAATTAACTTATAAAATAATTTTGAAAACCATGAGCGAATCACAGGTTCACCTGCACGGCTTGTCCGACGAGCTCCGACAGCATCCCATTCACCTGATGAAACGCCAGCTAACATTTCTGGTAGCATTTCTGGTGGATCTTGTAAATCAACATCCATCACAGCAACATATTCGCCAGTTGCATGTTCTAACCCTGCATATAATGCAGATTCTTTTCCAAAGTTTCTTGAAAAAGAAACATAGTGCACATTTTCATCTGCATCGGCTAATTTTTCGACTTCAGCTAAAGTATTATCTGTAGAGCCATCATCAATGTACCAATACTCTAGATCATAGTCTATAAAATTTTGATGTTCTGCTTCTAATGCGTTATAAAACAATGCGACAGTATCTTGTTCGTTAAAAACAGGAACTACTAATGATAATTTAGACATAAAATTTTTTCTTCCTCACTAACTCTACTAGATATAAGTATAACAAAAAAAGTGCCGATTAATTGGCACTTTTTTATCATTTATCTTTTAAAATGTTCACTGACAAAATTCTTCACATTAGTGATGAAATTAGCACGTAACAATATAATCAAAGTAAAGTAAACGACCACGCCAACAACAATTTGAATAACTGATCTAGCCGGCGTTGCAGCCATATGCGTTGTCATCATCACTAAGATGACAAACATAATAATTCCTGATAACGCATATTTCCAAACACCATTAAATAATTTTTTAAATGATAAGTCATAACGAACGACCCAAAACTGATAGAACGTTACAGCTGCTTCTGATAGTACTGTTGCGATAGCAGCACCATACAATCCCCATAATGGAATTGTAATAAAGTTTAGCAAAATATTGACAACGGCACCAACCGTTACTGAAATTGTGTAATCTTTTGTTCGATTAATTGGCATCAAGTACTGGGTACCGATAACATTACTCCAAGCAATAAATAATACAATTGGTGAAAGCAAAGAAATTGTCCAACCTGATGGCAAGAAGTTAGCACCCATGTACCAAATAGCTGTCTTTGGTCCAAGTGCCATCATACCAAACATCAATGGAATCGCTAACGCTGTGACAAAGTCCATTGATAAATAAATTGCTTTATTAACGGCTTTCATATTGCCCCGAGCAAAGTAATTAGCAACACGTGGCAACATAACTGTTCCCATAGCGGTCACTAATGCCAATGACACCTTAACAATTTTATCCGCATTTTCATAAAAGGCCGATGCGTCAATCGAACTATTTTGGAACAAAGGTAACATTGTTTTATTCAATTGCAAATATACTTGTGTTGCAATTGTTGGAATAAACAATCCAATTGTTGGCATCAAATGTTGCCACAAATTCAAAGTTCGTAGTTTTGGTAACTTAACAGTTCCAGGAATATAAAACCACATCGTGATATTACCAACAACTTGTGTCAAAGCGAGTAACAAAATATAACGATCAACGTCAGCTGGAGACTTAACGACCAAGAAGATTAAAATAACCATCGCAATTTTAACTAATGAATTACGAATAACCGTCTTTTTAAAATCTTCTAAGCCCATAAAGTACCAAGAAATATCCAATAATCCAGAAACAATTACCCATGTTTGTAAATATAATTGATGGTTATTCTGGCTAAATTCACCTGGTACATTTCGCATACTATAAACAAATAAAATATAGATTGCTATAGCAATTAAACTCACCACAGTGTGTAGTAATTGAATTTCCCAAAACCGCCTATTACGCAAATCAATATCATCACGCACATAAGCAATTTCTCGTTGACCATAAAGCGTTACTCCCAATGTTGCGAATAACAAGAAATAACTAACAATGGAATTTGTCCAAGCCTGAACACCCATTCCGGCAGCACCAAGCACGTGTGACAAATAGGTCATTGTTATCAACGGAGCTAAGACTGTTAGTAATTGGTAAAACACATTATATAAATAATTTTTAACAACTTGCATATTTTCCTCTATTCAGGTAAATAAATGACCTACTTCATATCATTATCACTATGGTAATAATTTTTTAACTACTGGTATTTTTTGTAAAATCAGGATAATCACAACACTTACCAACCAAACAAGTAATGGCAAAATAAATAAATGTACTAATGATGAAGCTGATAAATTAAATACTTTTTCAGCAATTATGATAATAAATTCATGAATTACGTACACCCCTAATGAAACGCCTGATAACTTTCGTAACCATTTAGCTACCTTTGCTGAAGGTTGCCATGATATATCAAAGTGATGTTGTGCCCAAGCCCAAATACCTAATGGTATAAAAAATCCACCGATTGAGAAGACACTATATACATCACGGACCGTTTCACCACGGTATGCTGATAAAACAATCGTCGTTACAAACATAAAAATAATACTTAGGATTGTCCCTACATATAACCAGTGGCGTTGCTTTGACGTTACTTCATAATGATGTAAATACCAACCAACAAAGAAAATACCAACACCTGTTGACAATGCTAATGGAATATTATTAACCATTTGGTCAGGTGTTCGTTGTAACAACATATACCCGTAATTAATGATTCCTGTTCCAATAACATATAGCGCAATAATGTATTGCACCACTTTCTTATTTTGTTTAGTAGCTAAAATAGATAAAAATGGCATTGCAATATAAATCGGGATTACAAAGTAAAAGAACCAAAAAATTGGTTGAATCGAGTCATATTCCAATCCATTAATAAAACCCTTAATTGACCAATCATCATGCTGTAGCGCAAAGTGATTCCACATATACCAGACAAATGACCAAAATAGAAATGGTACAAATACGCGGAAAAATCTTTTCTTAAAAAACGTTTTGGTATCGTATCGATCACGATAATTTAATAAATTAGCACCTGAAATCATGAAGAAAATTGGTACTGCCCAAATGAAAGCAATTTGAATCACTAAACTGATATACCAATTAATATGACCTGGTTCATACTGAAAAGCGTACTCTGAAGTATGCAACCATAAAACAGCCATCGTCGCCATAATATTTAAAATGTCCATATAATAATAATGGCTTTTTTGACCATTCATCAATGTCGATTTACCCATGTTATCTCCCATTTTAACTTCTAAGTGTGTTGCCAGTCTTTTTAAGTTTAATACCTATATTTATAATGACAACAATTATCCATGATACAACTGTAAAAATCCATAATAGATATATCCAATCCGGCGTCTGGTATCCAACATAAATAGTAGATTTCCCAGCCGGTAATTTAATGCCAACTGTACCACGATCAGTACTATTGGCCTTCACTAATTTATTATTAACTTTAACAGTTTCATTACCATAAAACAAAAATGGTAAGTCTACCTTTGCACGCTTATTTAAGTGCATCACCCCTTTTACATGATCAATATGATATGAAAAATGAGGATGCTTTACTTGGTTATTTATCAAAACATCATGCGTCATAATAGAATAATAATTTTTTATTGGCCAAGAAACAGTTGGTGCATAATCCATCACACCAATATAATCATGCCGGGAATCCTTTAACTCATTTAATTGCTTCCCGTTTGCTTTAAATTTAGTCTCAAAATGAACCTCATTATCATAAAATAAATTATTTAATGCTAAATCCGGTTGATTTGAGCGAGCATTGATAACATTAACTGTCTTCGTGATAAATAATCCAAATACCATAACTGTGATAATCGAAATCATGACAGTTATTTCACGCTTACTTTTAAACGTTGTTACTAAGACATCTGATAAGAAAAACATCAACAAAAGCGTTGTTATATCTAATAATCTATACGGAAACTGGATGATTGCTATAAACGACTTAGGCACTAAAGCCCATGGAAAGGCTGCTGTTGAAATAATAAACAAAACAACACCGATGCTACCAACAAAAGTTGACATAGTATAGTGTTTCTTGAATAACGCTACCAGCACTAAAATGCATGCTACTAATCCTAACAGACCAATATTAACGAAATTCATATCCAAAGCATTATTAATTGATTGACTTAAAGTAGCCTCTCTAATAATATTCGGCGTTTGTGTTGTTTGAATAGCTCTAAATCTAAATTGGTACAAGAATGGCAAATAAACAATTGCTGTTAAAAGTAATGCCAGTATGACAGATTTACCAAGTGCAACAATTCTTGCGATTTCAAAATTTTTATTTTTATAAACTAAGGAACCGATAAAAATAACTGCAAATAAAATCAACGTCAAGAAGATACTTACCATATGACTATACAAAACTAATGATAAGCCTATTGGTAGTGCTAACCATTTTTTATAATCGCCAAAGACAACGTTATAGAAACCCGCAAAAGCCAATGGTAGAAAAGTATAGGCTAACAATTCACCTAACACAAATTGATCATAACCAAGATAAAAGCGATAAGTTGAAAAGCCATATAGTATCGCAAAAACAATGCCTTGATAATGACCATCTTTTTTAATCAAGCGAACTGAATGATAAGCGATAATCAAAGTTGCTAATTGAATTAATAATTCACCAAAATAAAAAGCATGCACTGGGTTACTAAAAACATTAAATAATTGTGCCCATCCAATGAAAAAAACAAACGGGTAAAAAAAGTTTGCCGCACTACCAATATTTGTTAAAACATCAAAGAAGCGGTAAGGCAAAATATGATGATTAAGGCCATCTGCAAGACCAACGATTCGATTTAAGTGAAATAACAAATCACCTGATCCATAAAGTAGCCCCTTACGCCAAAAAATAACTATCGAACCAACTGATAATAGTAAAAAAATAACATAGGCAATACTAACTTGCTTGAAATTCTTGTTCATTACTCCATAGTCTCCAAAAAGAAAGACTCAATCAACTTTAAATGACTGAGTCTAAATACTTTAGTGCTTTTCGTCGTGCGCAAAGTTGAAATCTGCAGGTATATCAAATTCCTTTTTAACAGTATTAAATGCTGCATTGAACACTTGATCCATATCGTAGTAGCGGTATTGACCTAAGCGACCACCAAAAATAAATTGGTCCTTATGCTTACGAGCTTCCTTTGCGTATTGTTTGTATAAGTTTGTGTTCTTTTCGTCATTAACTGGATAGTAAGCTTCCTTTGAACGATCCCATTCTTGTGGGTATTCCTTCGTCACGATGGTAACGCCATCATCTGACAAACCATCGAAATGCTTCCATTCCATGACACGTGTGTAAGGTGTTTCTGCATCAGTATAGTTAATAACTGAGTTACCTTGGTAATTATCCACATGCTTCAATTCTGATTCAAAGCGAACTGAACGATATTCTAGTTCACCAAATTTGTAATCGAAGAATTGATCAATCATTCCGGTATACACAATACGTGGGAATTCAGCAATGTATTCATCTTTGTGATCAAAGAAATCTTCATTAACACGAACATCAATCAAATCGTTGTCCAACATCTTTTCGAAGATTTGTGTATAACCACCTACTGGGATACCTTGGTAACGGTGGTTAAAGTAATTGTTATCATAAATGAAACGAACTGGTAGACGTTTAATAATGAAAGCTGGTAGCTCAGTTGCTTTACGTCCCCATTGCTTTTCCGTATAACCCTTAACCAACTTTTGATAAATGTCAGTACCAATCAATGAGATCGCTTGTTCTTCCAAGTTACGTGGCTCACGATCACCTAATTCAGCTAATGCAGCCTTCTTTTGCTCTTCAATCTTAGCTTGTGCTTCAGCAGGTGTCTTGGTTCCCCACATCTCATAGAAGGTGTTCATATTGAATGGTAGGTTGTATAGCTCACCCTTGTAGTTAGCAACAACTTGGTTTTGGTAACCATTAAATTCAGCAAATTGATTAATGTAATCCCAAACTTCCTTGTTATCTGTATGGAAAATGTGAGCACCAAAATCATGCACTGTAATACCATGGTCAGTGTGTGTATACGTATTTCCAGCAATGTGGGCACGTTTCTCAACAATCAATGAACGCTTACCACGCTTAGCAGCCTCATAGGCAAAAATTGCACCAAATGGACCAGCTCCTACTACTAGATAGTCATAATTTTTATCGTTTAAAGTCATTTTTATTATTATCCCCTATATCCTTATACAAAATACATCAAATATACTCTATCATAAATTAAGATTATACAACCTTAAAAATGAACTTTTTTACTAGCATTTTTTAAAAACTTACGCTTCAAGAATTGTGTACCCTTATCAACCCAATTCGTTTTTTCAGTTGTAATAACTGGATACTCCTTAAATGTTTTATGTTCTGTGTATAACCATGTATCCATCAATCGTTCTGACAAAAAACCGAAGACGCGTTGTTCCTGACCCTCGTAATCACGATACGGAATACGTTGTTCAACTTCATGTAACACATCAAACATGAAAGATGTATATGACTGGAATGATTCCTGATTCATGATACTCATATTAAATAAGTGAGCCGTTTTTGACTGACCCATTTTTTCAAATGCATCATAATAGTCTGGAAACTTTTCCTTAATCACATCTCGCATCACAAAATAAGGTTCATTTTTATGTGCATTTAAATAATGATCTTGTTGATTTTCAATATAGTAATTACGTTGCTTAGGCAACAAAACATCAACTTTTGTTAATGCTTGCCGAATCTGTGTTTCTGATAAAATCTTACTTAAATCATGGCCACCTTGATTACCTAGATAACGTCGATAATGCACTAACCCAATAATATCTTCATCTTTTAAATTATATTTTGCCCAGTAAAGTGCTGTTAATTCATTAAAAAATGGATTCATCTTTGAAATATTTTGACCAACATTATCTTTTAAATAACCGTCAGGAATTGTTTCGCGTAAATCAGCACCCACCATAACTGGTTGATAACCAGGTTCATCAGGCATTTGATATGGTTTGTGCGTTGCAATCAAAATTTTCATATAATTAAATTCCCTCACCTATCATTAACTTCATCTTCAGCCAAATGAATAACACGCCAGTAGAAGAACAACATTAGCAAAATTGGCCACGACGTTGCATTAGCTGGTGTTACTGCAGCAACTAGCAAAGTAGCGATAACTGTTACCAGAAATGCTTTAATAACAACACGATAAAAGACAATATGTTCGTCGTTATCAAGATTTCCTAATGACTTCAACACCCTAAAGGCACGCTTAATCAAACCAATTAATAGCCATGCACCCATTGCCATAAATACCAAACCATAGCGTGCTAACCAGCCAAACACATCATTTAGGATTGGATAAGATTGGTGCTTATAGACTGCCATATATTCATAATTATTCTTTGACCATTCAGGCAAGTTTTGGACAATATAAGGTCCTTCATAACCGTAACCAACACCAAGCAACGGGTGCTTTAACCATGCCCCGATTAGACCAATCGTTCCACCTAATCGATTATCAGTTCCTTCTTTTTCGAATAACCAACGATTAAGCAACTCATTTACAGATGGTATTGCAACATAAGCCAACGCTACGGCCAATATGGCTAGCACACCTAAACCAAACAACCAGGCCTTTTGCTTTTTTGGCGCCATAAGCCAATATAATAGTGCCAAAATAAAAATAATCAAAAAGCCAGTTGTCGTCTTAGCCAACATTAATACACCAGCCATAAAAATTATCATGACCCATGACAACACATATAATTTGCGATGTGTTTTAAAAGATTTGATTGGTTCTTGAATAATCATCAACAACAACGGTGCGAATGCTAATCCTAGTAATAGTGCCAAAAACGAAGCTTCTGGTTCTAAACCATTCAAGCGGAACAGCGTCGCTACATAACTACCATTATTATAAAAATCACGATCTAACCAATGACGTTCAAATAACTTAGCAATAAGGTTTACAACTGGCTTAAAATAGGTCTGCCCTAGTATAAACAAAATTTGTGGCAAAAGTACGATAATTGAATAACCAACAACTGTCCAAATAGTGCCTTTAGCAAACTTTTTTGCATCATCATATGATTGAATAGCCATCTTTTGGACTGTATAAGCAATCCAAATAACCAAAATCATTTGGATAAATGATACCAAACTATGCAACAATCCATATGTTTGCTGGCTGTTACCTAGTTTCACCGACTGATATGCCATCAGACCTAGTTGTACAACAACAAATGTTCCCCAAATACGTAGCGTATTTGTTTTAGGCAACACTGTATTTAGCAATTGTGGTTGTACATATAGTTTACCTAATATATACATTCCAAAAATAACAACCGCAATTTGGGCAAATGAGTCAAAGAAGAAATAGGTATAAGTCTTTGGAAGTATCGCAAATGGCATTAACCAAGACATCATATATTACTCCTTTTAATTCTTTGATGATTTCATATTTTTATAAATGCCGGTAAAGAATGCCAAAACAATTCCTACTGCTACACCAACAACTAAGCCAAATAGAGCTGCCTTCTTTGGTGAACCACCTGAAACAATTGTTGCAGTTTGCGCAGTTTTAGCTGTAGACATTAGTTGGGGTTGTGGCATATCAGATACTAACTTTGGTGCATTCTTAGCATATGAATCTGTATAAGCGTTAACCATTTTAACGGCCTTTTTACCCTTATCAACACCAGAAACTTTAGCTTTAATTAACAATGTGCTATCAGGTGATGACAACGTCAACATTTGACGTAATTCGTTACCTGTCACCTTCACGTGTTGTTGCTTCAAAGTTTTAACTGCTGGATCAATAATAGTCCGATCTTTTCCAATTTCACGATATGTTTTCAACATCCATGAATTTCCTGTTACTTGAGAATTTGGATCTTTTGCATCACTCTTAATTTTTCCAACATACATCGTTCGTGTAGCACTTACATTAATTGATGAAGGTTGTTTATTAACAAAGTACATACTTACAGCGCCAATAATTCCCAAAATAATAATCCACCAAGCATTGCGTAACAAATGCTTAAATAAATCAGTAACCGTAAATTGATTTTCCATTTTAATAATTCCTTTTTAAACTAAAAATTTCTGATTAACTTTTAATCAGTTCAAAAAATAAAACTCGCTAATCACAATTATACATGAGAAAAAGCGAGTTTTATAGTTTTATATGCTACATAGCGCCATCACCTTTGAAAACAGCAATGACTGTCATAAACAAAATTTTAAAGTCAAACCATAAATCAGCTTGGTCTACATATCCAATTTCTAATTCGGCACGCTCAGGATATTGTATTTCACTACGTCCACTAGCTTGCCATAGACCCATTGCACCCGGCTTAACTGATAAAAATTTATCAACATTATCACCATATTCAACAAGTTCTTTTTCCACTACTGGTCGTGGGCCAACAATACTCATCTCACCATTTAAAATATTGATAAATTGTGGCAATTCATCAATTGATGTCTTACGCAAAAAAGCACCAAACTTCGTAATGCGTGGATCTTCTTCAGTTGGTAATTTATAACCATTCTCGACAAACTTCGCATACAATTCTTTGTTTGCATATAACTTTTCTTCAGCACCAACCACCATCGAACGGAATTTATAAATACCAAATTCTTTGTGATTCATACCAATACGCCTTTGTTGATAAAAAACTGGTCCCTTATTATCACCAAATAAATAAAATAGCGATACGATCAAAAATACTGGCGATAAAATAATTAAAGCAAATAATGATACCGAAATATCTAGAAAGCGTTTTGCAAATTTATAACTCTTCTCTGACAAATCAAAAACTCCTTTTCAATCAACAAAGCATTATAAATACTTTGCATCGTACTCTGAATCTTGTGATGTCAAAATTTTTGGACCATCATTTGTAATTGCAACTACATGTTCATATTGTGCTGACCAAGAACCATCTTCTGTTGTAACTGTCCAGCCATCTTCTGTTGAAGTATGCACTTTCCAACCACCAAGATTAACCATTGGTTCAATCGTTATTGTCATACCAGGCTTCAATCGTAACCCATGACCAGCAACACCGTAATGTGGAATAGCCGGTTCTTCATGCATTGTTGGTTGAATACCATGGCCGACATATTCACGTACGTTACCATAGCCATTTTCTTTGCTTACATACTGGTCAATTGCTGCACCAATATCACCAATTCGGTTACCTACTTGGGCTTGGTCAATCCCAATATATAAGGCCTTCTTAGTAACATCCATCAATTTCTGTACTTCATCAGAAACTTGACCAACAGCATATGACCATGCTGAATCAGAAAAGTAACCATCTAAGTCAACAACTGTGTCAACTTTGACGATGTCACCTTCTTTTAAGTACAGATGTTTACGTGGAAATGCATGTGCAACTTCATCATTCACAGATACAGTTGTTGCATACTCATACCCCTCAAAACCGATTTGAGCAGCTCGGCCACCATGACTTTCAATATATTGACGACAAAATTTTTCAATCTCCCACGTTGAAATTCCTGGCTTAATTAAGTCACGAAGGCCTTTATGCATACCTGCAATAATGGCACCTGACTTTTTCATGCCTTCAATTTCTCGTTGTGATTTTATTGTAATCATTTATTTTCAACCTACTTTTCTTAACTCAGTTTAGCTACTCACATTATACGCTTAATTACGTAATTCTTGGTAAATTTTAATTTTAATTAAAAAAAGATTGAGAACAAATATGTCTCAATCTTTCAAGCATACATAAGTGAACCTTAAGTAAATTTATCAGCTATACCTTATAGTTAGCGTAAATAATAAGTACCATCATTTCCAAAATTATATATGCGACCGTTAATTTTATGTTTACCTTGCACAGCACGTCCATCACCACCAACGTAGTACTTATGACCCCAGGCCGTTTGCCATTGATTTTCTTGACGAACACCGTTAGTAAACCAGTAATATGCTCCCATATGGAACCTAAAACCAGTAAATAACTTATCCTTTTCAAACCAACGCCAACCGTTAGACGTCGCTAAGTAACCTTGTCGTGGTTGCTTTCCTAACGTCAAAACACCATTTGTGTCAGCCAGGTAAATTTGCCCGGCAATTTTTAGTGTTTGATTTGTCCGTAAATAATAAGTGCCATTCTTACCAAAGTAATATTGTTTATTGTTGATAATTTGTAATCCTTGCACAGCACGTCCATCACCACCAACGTAGTACTTATGACCCCAGGCCGTTTGCCATTGATTTTCTTGACGAACACCGTTAGTAAACCAGTAATATGTTCCCATATAGTACCTGAAGCCAGTAAACCGCTGGCCGTTTTCATACCAATACCAACCAGTACCATCGTTTACATATCCTTGATATTTCGTAGGCTTAGGCTTTTGGACTGATTGATCATGATTTAAATTTGTATCAACCGGCACCACCGATGATGAAGGATTTTCTAAAAATTTTGAGCCATAATCAATCGACACATCAAAGACACCGGTAACACCTGGGAAATTAGTATTAGAATTCCACTGCCATGCACCATATTGTTGATGCCAAAGATGATCACTTGAAGGCGTATATGGATACGATGCCATCCAAATATCACGATTACCAAATGAATTAATATCTAGTTTAGTTTGTGAAATATAATACGGCGCTGTATACAACATTTGACGCTGATAACCTAACGCTTGTAAACGATGGCGAAATGCTTGCGCATGTGCGGTCACATCCCCAACCTGCGTCTGAGCATCTTCCAAATCATCTGCTAAAACTGTCGAAGCCGGTAACCCAAGTTTTTTAACTTGTGCGGCAAAATAATCAGCTTCCTGATTAGCTTCTTGTACCGATTGATATTTCGCATAATGATATACCGAAATGATCATCCCCGCAGCACGTGCATTGTCAATTTGTGCTTGTGCAACTGGACTTATATAGTAAGTACCTTCCGTTACCTTAACAATCACGCCTCGCACACCATACGATTTCATCTTTTGAAAATCAGCTATTGAAATAACTTTATTCCAAGAAGAAACATCAACCAAATCCATTCGCGGTTTATTGGGTTCTCCTGCTGTAACGTTAGGTACGCCATCAGCTGATGCATGTTCAACAAACGCAACAAAACTACCAATACCTACCATAAAGATGAACATTAACTTTTTAAAGTAATTCATTTTAAATACCTTAATTACATCACGTAATTAATTGTCTGCTTTCTCAGATATAGTAAATCTTGGCACTGTGCACAAGTGCTTTCTAAGAATACTATACTAAGCTAAGCATAAATGAATAACTATTTTTTAATTAACAAAAATTTAGTCAATTACTTTATTGCATTTGTGATTTTACATACTCAGCAAAATCCATGTTTTGTGTTTTAGCTTGCTGCCAGTATTCTGCTATCGTTGCATCATTAATTGATGATGAATCAATACCGGCTTGATACAACTGAATGCGTGCTGCTTGAATATCAACATCTGAATTTGATGTATCATTTGTTCCTGCCGCTGAATTGCTCTGTGATGAATCCAATGTTAATTCTTGATCACCTGATAATGATGTTGCTTGATCTGAAGAACTAGTCATTTCAGACTGACTCCTTTGCTTAGAAGTTGCTTGCTTTTTTTGACTAGATTTACTTGATTGCTGTTGTGTATCTTGATTGTGCTGACTTTTTGAATTAGAAAATGAACTCTGTGCTAGATAAATACCAGCAACAATGACTACAACAATTAGTAGTAACCACCAAAGATTTCGTTTATTTTTCATTCTGTCTCACCTTAATTAATTGCAAAGGCAGGCGTTCCAGCATCCCAATCTTGTGGATCTTGTGATAGACGACCTAGGACGCCATCGACACTGTTCCAACCTTTATAGAATTGTTGATTGTATGGATCCAAAATTTCTGTTTTACCTTGGCTGTAACCATAACCCACAACTGCGTGACCAATACCTACGTTAACAAAAAAAATAACTGGCTTTCCTTGCTTTAGCGCATTCTTAACAGCATTTGGTGTTGATAGACTTTGTGCTGAGTGACCATATGCATGAAGCATTGTTTGCAAATCAAGACCTGAAGCACCATACGCTTCGTGGAAATGTGACACTTGATTACCAACTTGACGTGGTGTGACATTGACACCATATGATCCCTTAAGAACCATTGCTGCACTAGTTGGCACACAACCAGTTGCACCAAAAGTACCACCACTTAACCAAGTATTCGCCCAACGCTTGTCCCATTGTGAAAAGTAAGTTGGTCGATTTACACGAGTTGGCATAGGACGCTCATAGAAAGTACCGTTCGTACCAAAATTGTGCTTTTTACCAGCAATGGTTACGATTCCTTGCACTGCACGACCATCTGATCCAACGTAATATTTGTTACCCCAAGCTGTCTCCCATTGATTGTCTTGACGTACACCATTTTGGAACCAGTAATATGAGCCCATATACTTACGGAAGCCAGTATAATTTTGGCCATTTTCTAACCAGCGCCAACCAACACCGGGTACATTGATATAACCTGTCTTATGTGCAGTTGGAGAAGGCTTAGCCACTTTACCACGCAAGTAGAATGTGCCATTGTTTCCAAAGTTATAACGCTCACCACCGATAGTTACAATTCCTTGCACTGCACGACCGTTAGCACCGACATAGTACTTATTACCCCAAGCTGTTTCCCATTGGTTTTCTTGGCGTACACCATTTTGGAACCAGTAATATGAACCCATGTACTTACGGAAACCGGTATAATTCTGACCGTTTTCTAGCCAACGCCAACCAACACCAGGCACATTGATGTAACCCGTTTTATTAGCTGTTGATGATGGCTTAGCCACTTTACCACGTAAGTAGAATGTGCCATTATTACCAAAGTTATAACGTTCACCATCAATTGTCACGATACCTTGTACGGCACGGCCATCTGCACCAACGTAATATTTATTACCCCAGGCTGTCTCCCATTGGTTTTCTTGGCGCACACCATTTTGGAACCAATAATACGTTCCCATGTACTTACGGAAACCGGTATAATTTTGCCCCTTTTCTAACCAGCGCCAACCAACACCGGGTACGTTGATATAACCAGTCTTATTACTAACATTAGCACGTGGTGTCACATTACGCGTTAAACTATTCTGTGTGTCTTCACTACTTTCTGAAGGTGCAACCACACTACTAGTTTCCGCACTAACTACAGAACTTGAACTAGCTGCTGGTGTACTTGGCGTAACGTCACTGCTTTGAATATTTGCCGTTGTTTCATCAGCAGATTCACTTTGCGTCATAACAGCGCTGTTAGCTGTGCTTTGTGTATCATCAGCATTAACTGTTTGTGTTGTTAGTGCTGATCCGGCAAACAAGCCAAGCCCTAAGACCAATGCACTATTTATAATACGATTCCCCTTCATGATTTACTTACCCCAATTCTATTAATACCTTAAATATAACATAATCATGTCCAAAATATGGTTCAAAAATTGTTATAATAGAAAAAATTAATTCAAATAAAAAGCAAGCAAGGAAATCTTTAATTCCTTACTTGCTTTGCTGACTGAATTTCACTCAGCCGACTTTTATTAATCTAAGTGCGTCAAAATATTCTTTAACGAAGCTGCAGCTTCATCCCCATCATGTGGATTATACTTTTCGCTAATGTCAACCAAAACTTGATAATCATAATCATCACGTTGCAACAGTTGCATTAACTCAACTTCCGAATACGCAACTGGCAAGTGCAAATCTTGCTCAGCATCTAAATACATGCCACGACGAACACGATATTCATTCACATCTGGTTGAAATAGATAAACTTTTTTACCATAAACTGAAAAATCAAAGAACACACTCGAAAAGTCGGTAATCAATGTGTCAGCAATCATAAACAGTTTATATAATGAATAATTTTGCGCTGTAATAATTTGTCCTGGCGCAGCATCTTCTGTAAAGTAGTGACCACGATAAATTACAGTATATCTTTTAGACAGCTTAGCTAATGTAGCTGCCGTCAAACTTGTTTGTTCTTTCGGTTCATACCCTCTAAACGTTGGCAAGTACAGCAATACGGGTTTATCTGACTCAATACCTAACTGATATTTAATCCGTTCTGGTGTAATGTTGCGCTCATACCGTTTCACAATGTTTTTGCGCAGTTGCCCAGACCGCACAAACCGTTTCGTTCGTGGAAAAACTTCTTTAAATTTCTCTAGGTCATAATCGCTATACGTAAACATAAAATCAAACTGAACGTGGTCATACCAATATTGAACTAATTTTGACAAGCCAACTTCAGAATGTCCTAACGATTTAAGCGGAATGCCGTGCCAAAACTGAATGTACACATGTCGCTTATGTTCAAAAGGAATTAACCGATCAATACTCGAGTTGGCAATCCAATACTTTGACTTTAATAAATGATAGAAAAATGTCGGTGAATTGGATGACACTTTTCGACCAAGTTCTGGTTGCTTATATATTTTAGGCTTGTTAAATGCCCACACTAATTCATAATCCGCAAATTCTGGATCCGTGCGCAACATATTATATGCCTCTTTTGGTGTATCTGAATATTGTCGTCCACTATATGAAATGAATAATATCTGCTTTTCATTTGGTCTAATAAATAATTGTAAAAATTTAACAAGTACCAACGTGCCCATGAGATAGCTCATTCCAAAGAACGACGAATTTTTAATTCGATTCTTTATTTTTTGTGCTCGACCCATTTTATTACCATATACCCTTGAAGTTTAATGGTTTTATTATAGCAAAAATATGTGTTTTTATGTCGTAATTTGACAACTTGTTACTTAACACCTTGCATTATTTCTGCACCACGATTAATAATTAGATAACTATGCCCTTGTTCATCCCAAACCTGTGATTCAAATTCACGTGTATTGTAACTCTTAGTATATACAGCGCTACTAATATCTTCATTTTTTAAAGTACCATTCGCCCATTTAGCTGCTGGTATACCATAATAGGCACCATCGGTTAGATACGCTAGTTGTTGATTCTGATTATTAATCGACAAAAATTGACCAAAATAGCCTGGCTTTTGCCGTACAACAGTATTTGATACTTTCATTTGTAGCTTACCATTCACCATATGACCGTGATACATCATTAAATCACCAGCATGAACATTTTTAGCTTTCAAATTCTGCTTTGTTTTATCAGAAATCATCCCCACAATCCCAATGTTCCCAACCTTATCGATACTCAAATTTTGCTCACCATGAAATGATTGCTGTGTTTGCTTATCTTTAAAAACAAATTTATACCGATTGCTTGGATACAATGTTTGCAAATCAACCTGCATAAGCCTTTGTTGACGAGAATGCTTCTTTAATGACACAAACCACAATTTATTATCTTGTGCATTAAATGAAACCGCCTGTCCATGACCCATTTTGAATTCCGGTCCAACAGTAATTGTCTGCAATAACCGTTCATCAGCAGTCGTTGCAATATGATGATCATTCACTTTCTTTTCTAATTGGCGTAAATCATCACCACCATTTTGCCAAATGTCCAATGCCTTAAGCTGTTCAATATCATAACGCACAATCCGACCACGATTTTTATGTTGTTGCGATTCATACATGACATACAAGTAACGGCCATTAAGCGCACTTCCTTGTGGCAACTGCCAGTTAACGAGCTTTGTCGATATTGTTGGTAATAATAAGGCCGTTTGATACTGTTTCACCTCATTGTTTACTGAACGATCATTCTCTTTAAAGGTTGTCACATTGCGGTGACTCTTAATATAGTTTGGCTTTTTTAAATAAGACAAACCTGTATCTGGTGCTGACGTCACCCGATATTTCTTGATAGCTGACCGACTATTTTGAAAGACGTTCCCCCAATTAGTCGTTTGTATTTTTGTTTTCGGTTTATTTAAAACACGCCAATTGGACAGCTTAATACTTGTCGCGCCCACCACAATCTGACCAGTTTGACTTTGCAATTGCATGGTTAACTGATCACGTGATTGAATATGTCGTTTTAATTCTGCAGAAAATGAACGATTTAACTGAATAGTCTTCTTTAATAAAGTTTCACGATTATTTTTGATTACTAATTGATAGGGCCTCATATCATTTGAATTTGGTGCAATTATCTTACCAGAGATTGTGTCATCACCTTGCTTTAACTGCACATCCTGTTTTAAATCAACATGCATTTGATTATCACGATCTTGGGCATGAATGGCGGTTACCAAGAAAAACTGGCTCATAAAAATTATAATCAACACTAACCAACTTCTTTTTATTAATGTCATTGGTAACCTCCTCACTTTATTTAATAAAAAAATTATGGACTTCATTTTAGCATGGCATCCATAATTTCGTGTATTATTTAACTTTCTACATATCTTTACTGATTTTACGCTTAAGTACTTTACGTGCCACTTTAAAAGGTTCATTATCAACACTATCAAGTGGCATAATCGTTACAACAGTCGGTGTCACACCACACACCAAATAATTCATATAAGTTGGCAATACTTTACCATTAGATAAAGTAATTGTTTCATTAACCGTAAAAATATCAAGCAACATTAATCTTTTGGATTGTTGATGATTAATAAAATGCCGACTGATAAAACTAACTAGCCAGACGGTCACGGCAAAATTCGCTGATTGTTGTAATTGTGATGATTCTTTGATAACGATACGTCGATTGCTTTTCTTCATTAAAAGCCTTCCCCTTTTAGCTCTAGTAAAAATTTCTATCAAAATGGTTTAATTTATAATACGTTCCATATATAAAATTCACGGAACAGCTAAAATATTAAACTATATATAATTAATATACCATAAATGAACACTATCATGCATAACAAAAAGGATAAGAATTTATATTTCTTACCCTTTCATCATCAAATGCATTATTGGATGACTGTTGCATACTCAACAATCATAGCTTGTAAGTTAGCATCACTTAATGTTTGCGCATAAGTAGCTAATTTCATTGATGTGATATCTTGATTATCAATTTTCTTTAAAATTTCACGTTTCTCTTCATAAGGAATCTCAGCCCCTTGCAATTGATTAATTAATTGTTGACGGGCACGTTGCTTTTGTTGGTGATCATCTTGCACTTGACCAGTCACTTCACCATCACCATTCACATCAAATGTTTGTTGACCATCAAGTGTGAAGGCATGCAACTTGAAACGATACATCCTATCTACTGGTACAATACCATCTGGATCATCAATCACTGTCTTAAAATGACCATCACTAATGGTAATTATTGTCTTAGCGATTGCATGACCGACATGTTCATACATCGTATACGTATTAGCAGCATTTCCGTAGACTTGGACATCAACCACCTCAGGCAATACGGTAATATCTTGCATTGGATCAGCAACCATTGGCACGATGGCTCCTAATTTGGCCAATACCGGAATGTTGGCCAATGTACGTGAAAGCTTAACTGTGGTTGCGCCCGTCTTATACTGACCCTCTAAAATCGTACTTGAAACAATCGGTTGGTCTTCATCTGCATCACCTTGATAAACAACATCACTAAAGATGTCCATCCATTGACCTGCTGGCAACCAAACTTCAACTGTTCCAGTGTTGGTTGTTTGATCTTGTGGTGTCGTAATCGGTGCAACCATTAACTGACTACCAAAGAAATATTGATTCTTATATAGATAGCTTTCTTCATTATCTGGGTATTGATAATACATTGGTTCAACCAAAGCTTTACTCTGCAAATTAGTTAAAATATTGGCACTATCCAAATAAGGGACTAATTGATTACGCAAGCGCAAATAATTGTCCATATATTGGCGGACATCTGCTCGGAACTTCCAAGGTTCCTTACCAGAAAATGGATTATCTGAACTGTGTAGACGATTAATCGGACTAAAGACACCATATTGGACCCAACGCAACGCCAATTCAGGATCAAAACTACCCTTCATATGACCACCAATATCATGACTCCACCATGTATAACCAATATTTGTTGCCATACTAGTAAAGTAAGGCTGGAAATTCAACGATGCCCATGTAATAAACGTATCACCCGAAAAACCAATTGGATAACGATGTGAACCAGGACCGGCATAACGTGACAAAATCAAGCCTTCACCATCATGTGACTTGGCATTATCTAGATAATGATAATGATTCAAATTCCATAATGGTTCAACCTTCTCCTTGTTACGACTGGTACCTTGTTGCCAATCCATCCACCAGAAATCAATTCCTTGCTTTTCTAATGGATGATGGACATCTTCAAAATATGCTTCCCTAAATTTTCGATTGTCTAAATCAAATGGTGCGGGTTCTTCATGCTCTACATCCAACCCTAATCGCTTAGCAACTGCTGGATAACTGTCCTCAAAGGCACGAATACCACCAGCCGGATGGGTATTAACTGTCACATGACGATGTTGCCTTTTTAACTCAGTCAAAAAAGCAACTGGGTCAGGGAACAAGTTCCTATCCCATGAATAACCAGTCCATGTACTACCGAAGCGTGCAGGTACATCCGTTGTACGGTGCCAATCCATATCAATGACCGACACACTAATTGGCACGCGTTCTTGATCAAAATCGGCCATTAACTGTAAGTATTCATCTTGCGTGTACTTATAATAACGACTCCACCAATTTCCTAATGCAAATCTTGGCAAAATGGGTGTCTGACCACTTAACTTATAAAAATCAGTCAACGCTTCTTGATATTGACGACCATACGCGAAAAAGTACCCATCCACTTCTTCAGGTACGCGCGGTGTAAATTCATTATCAGCAATCGCAAATGAATCCGTATCATCTAAATAAGCATAGCCATTACGACTCATAATCCCATTATCAACTGGAATTTCACCATCAGCAAGATCAAGCGTTGCATACGTACCGCCTAAATTACCATTATCCGCTTCACCAAAATACCAACGACTATCATGCAACGTATATTGATATTTCGCATCAATCCATAAGTTACTTGCCGCAAATTCACCACCATCATAATAAAGATGATAATACTTCGTTTCGATTTCTAGTAAATGGCCATCATTGTTTTCTTTTGTTGTGTATTCAACTGGACCAAATTCACGATTCTGCACTAGTTGGGTTGCTTGGTCTTCAAATTCACCGTTTTGTGCATATTCCAAACGGATTAACCGATCCGTTAACAACGTAAATCGATAATTTTCACCTTGAATAATATTACTACCCATGAAAATAATGCCTCCTATTTTGTCTGATATATTGTCTATTAATTCCCCACAAAAATAATTGTAAACGTTTACACAAAGAAACACAAACCACCCGCATGTTAAGGATTTATATAATCTCGTCAGCAAATATTACAAAACTGTTTTTATATGTTACATTAGGTGTGTTATGAGACTATTATGAACATATTTATTCAAACCTAGGAGGGATTACATCTTATGTATGAGCAGAATCGTTTTGATCCGTTTTCATTTATTATTGGTATCTTAACTATTATCGTCGGTGTACTAGCACTTCGTAATCCAATCTTTTCATTAGCAACAATTGTGAGCTTCATGGCAATTTCTGCCATCATTGAGGGGATTTTCAAAATATTTGAATTACGTAATGTTGCCCGAAGTTTAAACTTCAATAGTACTTGGTGGACAGTTAGTGGTGTTATCGACATTTTGTTTGGAATCCTAATTTTCTTCATACCAAGTGTTGGCAGCACAATCATTTGGATTTCAATTGCCGCTTGGTTCATCATTGATTCATTGTTTGAGCTTTGGTTAACCCGTTTCTTGCGCAACAACCGCAAGTCATACCATTGGCTAGCACTTATAATCGCTGTCATTGGTCTTGTCTTAGGAATCATCCTATTATTCAAGCCGGCCTATGCCGTATCAGTTGCCATTTCATTATTAGGCCTTTATCTAATTCTATTTGGTATTAACCAAATTGTTCGTTCGTTCTAGTATGAACTTAAAAACGACCATACCCCAGTAACGGGATATGGTCGTTATTTTTATGCTTAGTTATTTATTTAATCCTAGCAAAGCTGCGGTCTTGTCCCACAATTCTTTTTGTAAGAGTGAGTCATTAACCTGTGGATTAACTTTATGAGTTAAATGTTTCTTACTATAATATTCACCTGATTGCCAAGTAACATCTGGCGTTCCTTCAATAAAGAAGCGCAACGTCTTACCACCAGCATTCGCATCTGGTAAAACCATTTTCCCTATGGCTGATTGATAAATTTGGCGCCAATTACGCTGACCATTTGAAAAGTTTGTCCGAATAATACCTGGATGGAAAGCAACTGAGGCAATGCCCTGATCATGATAACGCCTATTTAATTCTTTCGTGAATAATAAATCGGCTAATTTCGAGTCACCATATGCTTTACTAGCATTGTATTTACCATCGTTATTGTTTAAGTTATCCAAATCAATGTGTCCATACAACTTATGCGCAATACTTGACGTATTAATGACGACCGCTTGCTGTTTGTTAAATTGTGGCAACAATAAATTCGTTAGCAAAAACTGTGCTAAATAATTGATTTGAATCGTACGTTCGAAACCGTCTTCAGTTAATGCAAAGTCATCAAACAAACCACCCGCATTGTTAACTAAAATATCAATTGGTTCATCACCTAAAGTATTTTTTAACATGTCAGCTAAATGACGCACCTGCGATAACTTTGCAAAATCAGCAATAAAATACGGTGCCTGTACTTCCTTCGCAACCGCTGCGGTCTTATCACGATTACGTCCGACTAGATATAAATTAAAATTGTTATTATTAGCTAATTGCTTAGCTGCTGCAGCACCGATACCATCTGAAGCGCCGGTAATAATCACGTTTTTCTTAACCATATAAAACGATTCCCCCCTTCATTATGCTGGGTCAATAATTTGTAAAATTTGTTGAATTGCTGGATCCCAGACACCCCACTCATGGCCACCAGGTACTTCCAAAAATTCGTGGGTAAGTCCTTGTTGCTTAATTTGTTGGTCTAGCGTCTGATTCATGGCATAGAATGGATCATCTACTCCGCACAGTTGCCAAATTGCCGGTGCATCCGTGGTTTGTTGCGAAATTAAATAGGCAATATCATTATCTGATTCAATTACCTGTTCAGGTGACCCAAATAAACTACGATACCAACCATCACGTTCTGGCTTATTTTGCCAACTTTTCACGATGTCAGGCATCGCTGATAGGGCAAAAATTTGCTTAAACTGATTTGGATGCGTTAAACCAACTTTTAAAGCACCAAAACCACCCATCGATACACCAGCAACATAACATTTATCTGGATCAGTTGGCAAATTAAACCACTGTCGACAACGTTCTAACACTTCATCCGCAATGTAATCAAAGTACTGACTACTACCTGCTATGTTTGTGTAATAACTAAGATCAGCTCGTGGCATAATAATGGCGATGTGCTTCTTCATAGCATATCCTGCTAATCTAGTCTGGGTTAACCATGAATTTTCATCATTAGTTAAACCATGTAATAATAGCAATATTTTTTCATTGCCATCCGGAAATTCTGGTAATATAACATTGATTTGGGTATTCATTTTTAGTTTTTTAGAAAAAAATTCGATGTGATTAATTGCCATAACTAATCCTCCCTTTGTGTTATTTTAGCATATTAAGGTTTAATGATTCTTAGTAGTAGGAATTTATCAACCAATATAAAAAATTCTATTATCAGTATTTTTGTGATAATAGAATCCAAAAGAATTTTTGTTAAATTCATAGTTATTTCGAATTACTTGATCTGACATACGTCTAAAGCACTCCCCCCCTTTAAGTACCGAGTGCCAAATTATGTTCGAACCAATTAATCTGACATACATATAAAGCGATAGCGACTTCATACCACCGCCACCTCACCTTTTACTTCAAATAACGATAAACCTTCGCCTCATATGGACGCAACAAATTACCAGTATCATCTACATAATTACCAACAATCTTATTAGCATTATCAGGCACTACCAAATCACGAGTCACTTCATGATCCGTGAAGTTAGCCACAACTAACAACTCTTCATCTTCAGCAGTGCGCTTGTACATATACACTTCTTCATCATCCGGTGCCAATAATTCATAATGACCGGTGGTAATAATTGACAATTCATGGCGTAACTTAATCAAATCTTGATAATAATAGAAAATCGAATTTTTATCCGCTAAAGCTTGATCCACATTAATTTCTGAGTAATTCTCGTTTACTTTCAACCAAGGTGTACCAGTCGTAAAACCAGCAGCTACACTATCATCCCACTGCATAGGTGTCCGTGCATTATCACGAGATGAATGATAAACATACTTCATCATTTGCTCAGGTGAAACACGATGTTGATCAACTACTAAATCTTGGTATGCATTCAATGTATCAATATCTTGGTAATCATTAATATCATCATATTTGATATTCGTCATGCCAATTTCTTCACCTTGATAAATATACGGCGTTCCCTGCATAAAATGTAATACTGTTCCTAGCATTTTTGCAGACAATTCACGATATGCTGGTCGGTCATCACCAAAGCGTGACACGACACGTGGTCGATCATGGTTATTCCAATACAAGCTATTCCAAGCTTTGCCATCTAACTCACGTTGCCACTTTGATAACACGCGTTTCAAATCAACTAATGCGAAACGTTCGTTACTCCATTTACCCAGGCCTTCTTTACTATCATCAATAACAGTATGCTCAAACTGGAAGACCATTTGTAACTCATGGGCGTCAAAACCGGTATACTTAATGGCATCTGCCGGTGTGACCCCTGGCGTTTCACCAACTGTAATAATATCTGACTTTGATAATACCTGCTCATTCATCTCACGCAAAAATTCATGCACGCGAGGACCATTGGCGACCATTTCCATCGATGAACTATGCTGTCCAGCAACAACATTCGGGTCATCTGGGAACCGCATATCTTTGGAAATTAAATTGATGACATCCATCCGGAAACCATCAACGCCTTGAGACAACCACCAGTTCATCATGTCATAAATGGCTTGCCGCAACTTGGGATTCTCCCAGTTTAAATCTGGTTGCTTCTTAGAAAAAATGTGCAAATAATATTGACCGGTTTGTTTATCAAACTCCCAAGCTGGGCCACCAAAATCGGATGCCCAATTATTAGGTTCATGACCATCAACTGGATCACGCCAAATATAAAAATCACGATATGGATTATCTTTTGATAGTCGACTTTGCTTAAACCAAGCATGCTCATCAGAAGTATGATTAACCACCAAATCCATCATAATCTTTAACCCTAATTCATGCGCTTTTTTGAACAATTCCTGCATATCGTCCATCGTACCAAACGCTGGTTGAATAGCTTGGTAATCACTAATATCATAGCCATTATCCGCATTTGGTGATTGATAAACAGGGCTCAACCAAATCACATCAATCCCTAACTTCTTTAAATAAGGTAGTCGCTTAATAATACCAGGAATATCCCCCATACCGTCCCCATCGGTATCTTGAAAACTACGTGGATACACTTGATAAACAACTGCTTGTTGCCACCATTCACTTGTCATAATATTTCCCCCTATATTAATGTTTCACATACCTTAATCATATCATGTCTCACATAGTCAATTCCGTCAGAGCACAAAAAAAGCTGACCAGAAATAATTTCTAATCAGCTAGATTTTTATTATTTATTAAACAGCGTATGATTCATCAATCACAACAACTGGCTTAACTGTAACACCCTTCTTTGAATCCTCAAAGGCTTGGTTAATATCACTGAATGAGTATAGCTTACTAATTTCATCAATCTTAAATTGACCCTTGTTGTAGAATTCAACCAACTTTGGAATCAATTCTTGTGGAATAGCATCTCCTTCAATAACACCCTTGATCGTACGTGAGAATGTTACAACATCGTTTGTGAAGTCAACTTCAACCGGCTTCTTACCAACAGCAACCGTTGCCAACTCACCCTTGATTGCCAAGCTCTTAATAGCACTATTAATAACAGCAGGTACACCTGTTGTATCAAGTGCATATTGGGCACCCTGACCACCAGTAATTGACATAATTTCTTCAACTGGATCTACTTCAGCACTGTTGATTGTTTCAGTAGCACCTAAACTCTTAGCAATCTCCAAACGTTCAGGGTTGATATCAACTGCGATAATGTGCGTAGCGTTAGAAATAACACCAGCCATCATACCAGCTAATCCAACAGCACCAGTACCAAAGACAACCAATGATGAACCTGGTTCTGGGCTCAAGGCGTTCAAAACAGTACCACTACCAGTCATGAAACCACAACCCAAAGGTCCAAGTAGACGTAGGTCCATGTTGTCATCAACCTTAACTAAGTTACTTTCTTGCACAACAGAATATGTTGAGAATGATGATTGACCAAAGAATACACTGGCATCTTGACCATCTTCAGTGTGAATACGGTGTGAACCATCACGCATGGCACCACCCATGTTCAATTCATTGAAACGCTCACAAGCACCTGGCATACCAGCACGACAGAATTGACACTCACCACATGAAGCGAAACCAACAACAACGTGGTCACCCTTCTTAAAGTTTGTAACACCTTCACCAACGCTCTCAACAATTCCTGATCCTTCATGACCTAGAATTGCTGGGAATGGCATTGGAATTGTACCATCTTTAACTGTTGCATCAGTATGGCAAATACCTGAAGCAACCATCTTCACCAAAACTTCACCAGCTTGTGGATCATCCAAAATCATATCTGTTAACTTGAAATCTTCATCTACACCATTAATAACCGCTGACTTAATTTTCATGATTCATATCTCCATTAAATTTTATTATTTCCATAATGTTCTATTATGGCTCAATTAATATTTTAGTTCTTATGTTCAGGAATGTAAACGCTTTATCGTCCCAGATGTAGCACTCTAAAAACGCTGCTTTGTATCTTTAAAATACCATTGAATATAGTGGATATGATTTATCTATTTATTTAGCGGACTAAAATTGGTGGATATGATTTTTTATTCAAATCAATATTTTTTTATTAATTTTGCGTTGTCGTACGTATAAAAATAAAAAAGAGCAAAACGGCTTTATTCGCTGTTTTACTCTTTTTAAAGTCATCATTTATGTTAGAGAAGTGATTATCTCTTCTTTATGTGAGTATGGCAAAATCTCAATATTTTTTGATTCTGCAACTTTGTATGCTTTGCTAGATATTTTATACTCATAATCATCAGCAATAATTTTACTTTGTGAAGGTCTACCAAGTATTTCTAATTGCCTTTGTTCTTGAATATCTTTAAAAATAAAGGCACAATTTGTTATCTCATTAAATGTCAAATGATTATAAAATTGTACAAAAATTTCCGGCTTGTCCTCATGTGCTGGAATGGTGTAATCAATTTTGTAATCAAGTCCTGAAATTCCCGTGAATTTAGCACCACTTGTTCCAAAAATATTATTTTCATTTAAAAATGTACTTACTTCCTCTGAAAATAAATTAATAATGTTGTTCTTACGAGTTATCATCAAATCATTCACTCGCAAAATTGTTTGCAATAAAATATGTTTCTTTGCAGCAAATTGTGAATTATTACCTTTAATAGTCAGTTCATCCTCAGTCAATGTTACACCGGAACCAATCAATATCCGATTCAACATTTCCATTCTAGTTGCTGTTAAATCAATACCATTTAAAGATAAGTCGTTTAAAGTTTCGCCATCATCACTTAATAAAAATTCCGTGTCATTAACTTTATCTACATAAATATTAATATTATCATTGATAGCATTCATAAAAGGGGTAATAATTTGATTTGAAGTATCAAGATGTTTAATTTTATAATTATTTTTTAGCCAATTTATATAATCACTTAAAAACAGCTCTGTCGAGTTATCCATGTTAACCTCCTCCCTATGTTAAATTTTCAGAAATATTAACATTCGAATGTATAACATTATTAAAATCGCTAATTTTATCACTAACAATTAATTTAGATAACTTTTATAATTTATCAAACAACTGATCCAGTAAACTATTCATAAGAAACACCTCAATTTTTTCTTTATTATACGTCTGTACAATTTTTAAAGCTATAAAAATCATGTTTTCTCTTAGCTAGTAATTTAATTATCACAAAATTGTTAACTACAATTTCCTTCATGCTTATATAGCCAACAAATAGTGCTTTGACTAATCATTTTGGTGTCTCTAAAGCCACATACTTTCCTTTATCATAACGTTTTCTTGTCCTTGAATGTTCAAAGATTGTGCCGTTTTCTAAATAAACAGTCTGTTCAATTTGCATCACTGGTGTTGTGGTATCGCAATCAATATATTCCATATCATATTCATCCGGCTTTTCAGCACTAATCATACGATAAGCAGTACCAATTTTTTTATTAAGATCATTGCGAATATATGAATAAACACTCTTATGCAATACTTCTTCACTAATACCCGGAATGATGCTGACTGGCATGATAGTATATTCAATTGATATCGCATCACCATCTAACAATCGCACTCGAATAATATCATAAATTGGTTCTGATTTACTGATTTTTAATTGTAATTGCTGTTCCTCATTAGGAAAAACAACATTAAATTTAATAATCTTACTTTTCAAAGTTTTCTTATCACCAACGGCGGAACTAGCACCTTCGTAAAGATCACTTCGTACATCCCATTGTGCAACAGCTTGCGCATTGTTCTTGACATAAGTTCCTGATCCTTGAACACTGTAAGTTAAATTTTCCGCATCTAATACATCAAGTGCCTTTCTAATTGTGACCCGGCTCGTATGAAATTCATTGGCTAATACTTCTTGGTTTGGTAGTTCTTCACCTTCTTTATATTCGTTATTCCTGATCATGTCACTTAACCGTGTTGCAATTTCAATATATTTTTTCATTTAATTATTCACCATGTTTAGAATTTTATATACATATTTGATTACTTACTATTATACACTTAAAAACTCACCTATACTTCTTTAAAAATAATCATATACATGTAAAACATTTGTGTTTACAAATTTATGAAAGCGCTGTATATTTGCCGTATGGAGGGTTATATTATGAAATTAAATAGTGATTTTCTTTGGGGAAACTCTGTTTCAAGTATGCAAACTGAGGGCGCATGGAATGAAGACGGTAAAGGGAAATCCGTTTATGATATCCGTGAAGCAACTGAAACAAGTTCTGATTGGCATGTAGCTATCGATGAGTATCACCGATATGCTGAAGACATTGAATTAATGAAGCAAATGGGCATGAATTGCTATCGTTTCCAGATTTCTTGGAGTCGTGTGCAACCTGATGGTGAAGGTGAATTTAATCAAGCGGGAATTGATTTTTATTCAAACTTAATCGACCAACTATTAGCAGCTGGTATTAAACCAATGGTTGCCCTTTATCATTTTGATATGCCTTTAAATTTAGCTCAAAAATATAATGGTTTTGTTAGCAAAGAAGTTGTTAATGCTTTTGTTAAATATGGTAAAAGAATGGTTGACGAATTTGGAGACCGTGTTGAATATTGGTTGACTTTTAACGAGCAAAATCTGTATATACTACCAGAAGCTTATACACTTAGCGGTTACTTATCTGGTGATAAAACTGAGCATGAATTGTTCCAAATATTCCATAATATTGCATTAGCACATACTAGTGTGGCGAATTACATCCATAGTAAAAATGACGAACATCTAAAAATTGGTGGTATGGTTGCTTACTCTGAAGCATATCCTGCTTCACCAAATCCAAAAGATATCGCATTAACACGTGAATTTAATGAATTCGTTAATAACAATGTTCTTCGTTTGTTCACTGAGGGTAAGTATTCTGACGAAGTTAAAGCATATATGATAAATCATGATATGAGCGACATTCTTAATGCAAATGACTTAGCAGTATTGGCACAAACAAAATCTGATTACTTAGCTTTCAGTTATTATGCAACTTCAACACTTGATAGCAGTCTTTTTAATGATAGTACAACCACCCCTAGCTATTATTTATCTAAGGGAGAAAAAAAGAATCCTTACCTTTCAAGTAACGAATGGGGCTGGCAAATTGATGCAACTGGTTTTGAAACCGTCATTATGAATTTAAACAACCAATATCACTTGCCAATTTTCCCAATTGAAAATGGTATTGGAGTAAAAGAAGAATGGGATGGTGAATCACCTATTAATGATGATTATCGTATCTCATATCACCGTGATCACATACAAGCGCTTAAAAAGGCAGTAGCTCATGGTGCTGACGTTATTGGTTATTTAGGTTGGGGCCTAATTGATATTCCAAGTTCACAAGGTGATATGCGTAAACGATATGGGGTCGTTTACATCAACCGTACTAATCATGATTTAAAAGATTTACGACGTGTACCTAAAAAATCTTTCTATTGGTTGCAAAAAGTTATCAAGTCTAATGGGGAGGACTTGTCATGAGTGAGAATAAATTTAGTAGCTTTATGAACGACAAAATCATTCCACCTATTATGAAATTTGTCGGCACAAAGCCAATCAACGCTTTACGCGATGGAATGGTTTATGTATTACCATTCGTCATCATTGGATCTATTTTTTCGATTTTATCAAATATTCCAATTCCGGCACTAGCTGATTTCTTTGAGAAAACGGGCTGGTCAACCTTCTTTAATCAAGCATATAATTCTACTTTCGGCTTAATGGCTATTTGGGCAGTCGTTGGTATTACATATGTATATGTCAAAAACGAAGGAGTTGAACCACTACCACCTGCATTAACTGCACTTTCAGTGTTTATTATGGTGCAAATTCTACAGCGAGATAATCCTGTTTCTGTTGCCCTACGTGACGGTATTGTAGGTGACACAGGTAAAGTTAAAATGTCTGCGGATGCTGTTTCAGCAAATATTGATAAATTACCTGATATGTTGCAAAATTATATTTCATCACCAATCACTGGTGTTATCGACTTAGCATGGTTAGGTGGCCAAGGAATGATTGCTGCAATTATTATCAGTCTGTTAGTCGGTTGGGCATACTCAAAGATGATCAAAAAAGGTTGGAAAATTACGCTACCCGCACAAGTACCAGCAAATGTTGCTAGCCAATTTACAGCTATGATTCCAGCTGGTGTCATCATTATTGTGGCAATGCTAGTTTATGCAGCAACAACCACCTTCTTTGATTCTGGTTTCTTAGAGATTATCTACAATTCTCTTCAAACACCATTACAAGGTATATCTGATTCCCTTGGTGGTGCCCTACTTATGGGATTACTTACCCCATTATTCTGGGTATTCGGTGTCCATGGTGGTGTTATCGTTAGTGGTATTATGCAAGGTATTTTACTACCAAACACCTTTGATAATGCTGCTTTGGCTGGAGCCGGAAAACTAAGTTTAGCCAATGGTGCTCACATTGTTACCAATGAATTCTTTGGTAACTGGATTCAATTAACTGGTTCAGGTATTACCATGGGATTATTAGTCTTCATGTTATTTGCCGCAAAGTCAAAACAAATGAAGACAATCGGAAAATTAGGATTAATTCCAAGTTTGTTTAACATTAACGAACCAATTATCTTTGGTATTCCAATTGTGATGAACCCGGTATTAGCTATCCCATTCATTATCAGTCCAATGATGGCTGCTGTTGTCACTTATTTCGGCATTTATTCCGGATTAGTGCCACCAATGAATGGATTGGCTGTACCATTTACCGTACCACCTATTATCCAAGGATTCCTAATGGGTGGTTGGCGTATGGCTATCCTACAATTAGTTGTTATTGTACTATCTGTTTTCATTTACTGGCCATTTGCCAAAAAGTATGATCAGATTTTAATTAAAGAAGAAAATGAAAATTTGGATAGCGAAGAGAAAGCTGAATAAGTGATTTAAAAGTTGAGTTAAATTGAAGCCCCGTAAGTTGGAATATAATCCAAAACTTACGGGCTCAATTGCAAATAGCGTGAAAATCATGAAAATTGTCTAATTGAATTTGTGAAATTGGCTCGTAAATTTGATGTTAACTACATCGAATTTATGGGCCTTTTGCTTATTAATAAGCAATTAAAAGTATTTTGTAATACATGATGATTAAATAGTTCAAAGCGAATTCTTAAAGCGTAAGCTTTAAAACTATGAAATCCGATGTACGATTAATTTGCTTAATACGCCCATTTGAATAGTTGTTTGAAGTGCCCCATAATTGTCAGACATACAAATCTAACAATTATGAGGTATTTTTTATGACTAAATATTCAACTGATTTTAAAATTAGTGCCGTGCAACGCTATTTTGATGAAAACCTTTCATTAAATGCACTTGCAACAGAACTACACATGTCAGATGAGTCTGTACTTAGAAGATGGGTAATTACTGCTCAGAAACAAGGTATTAGCGCATTAGCAGTCAAGCATCATAAAAATAGTTATAACTTAGAATTCAAGTTAAAAGTGGTAGAATACTATCAAACTCATGATATGGGAATTAGCAAGGTTGCCGCTGTTTTTAACATATTTGCTTCACAAGTCTATAGTTGGGATAGCACTTTTAAACTAGGTGGATTAGCTGCATTAATTCCTCGTCAACCAGGAAGGCCTAGCTTAATAAAAAAGAAACCAGTCAAGTCTACACTGCCACTAAGTGAAAAACAAGCTTATGAAGAAG
Source organism: Weissella sp. ESL1139 (assembly GCF_058506735.1). NCBI lineage: Bacteria > Bacillati > Bacillota > Bacilli > Lactobacillales > Lactobacillaceae > Weissella > Weissella sp. ESL1139. The sequence goes on along the minus strand of NZ_CP196375.1, from coordinate 535,042 downwards.
AAATATTACGTCTAAAGGCACAATTGTTTCAAACAGAAATGGAACTAGATATATTAAAAACATTGCCACCCCGGTCGAATCTCTCTCAGACAAAGCCAAAACACTAGCAGTTGATTCTGTCCGGAGAAATCGTAAGAATAGATGCACAGTTAATGATTTACTAACATTTTTTAATTTGAAACGTACGACTTATTATGATGAAAGAAAACGATTATTAAAGGCTGACAAGTATTTACGAATTAAAAATATGATTCAAAATATTTTTATATCTAGTCACGAAACCTACGGTTGTCGACGTATTTATTGTCGACTTTTAAATCAAGGAATTAAAATTTCCGCTAATACTGTACTAAAATTGATGCATGAACTAGGCATAAAAAATCACATATACATACCGTCGACATGCTAGTTCATATAGTTCATACAAGGGAAGCGTTGGTATAAAAGCACCTAATTTTTTAAAACAAACTTTTAATGCCACTCAGCCTTATACCGTCATTCATACAGATGTGACCCAAGTACGGTTAGCCAACCAACATTGGACCTATATTTCAGCGATGACAGATGAAGCAACCAAGGAAGTGTTGGCGTTACAGATTAGTGCGCACCCAGATAAGCAATTAATTATGCGAACGGTTGACCAATTGTGTGTTAATTTACCAACTGGTACAGAGGCAATTATTCATCCTAATCAAGGCTGGCATTATCAACAGAAAGATTATCAAGCAAAGCTAAAGACTATGCATTGTATTCCCAGCATGTCACATAAAGGAAATTGTTTAGACAATGCATGCGCCCATTGAAAGCTTTTTTAACCTGTTAAAACGAGAAAGTCTTAACCAACGACATATTAAAAACATTGCTGAATTGAGCGTTATTGTCGATAAATATGTTCACTGGTTTAACCATGAGCGTATTTCATTGAAAACAAAAGGCCTGTCTCCGGTTGCATATCGGAAACAGGTCTTAGGTAATTAAAATTTATTTAAATGTCTAACTTTTTTGTGGTACTTCAGTTTGAGGTTGGGACAAAAGAAAATGTTCCAACCTCTTTTTGCTAAAATTATTTGAATTATAAGCCTATAATTTTTATAGCATAAACGCGTTCCAAAAGTCTGAAGCCTCAAACAACTACTCAAATGGTCGTATGGAAGGCATCAATCGTCGTATTAAGTAAATTAATCGTACATCTTATGGCTTTCATAGTTTTAAAGCTTACGCTTTAAGAATTCGCTTTGAACTATTTAATCACCATGCATTACAAAATACTTTTAATTGCTTATTAATAAGCAAAAAGCCTATAAACTCGATGTAGTTAACATCAAATTTACGATCCAATTTCACAAACTCAATTAGACAATTTTCATGATTTTCACGCTATTTGCAATTGAGCCAATATTCCAAAACCTACGAGGCTTTTACATTGCCGTTATACTTTTTAAATCAAAAGTACACATTTATTTGCCTAAACTATTATTTTTCTTATCAAAGTTATTTAACCAAAAATAGGTATATTTATTCCATCTAATAAATCCGAATTTGTTCAACCTCTTATTTTCTAACCCAGTACTGATAAAAATCATCCTCCTTACTTAAAACAAAGTCTTCAATGCTTTCAGTATTGAATTTTTTATGTTTAGCCAAATCATCTTGACGGAGTCTAAAATTCTGCACTTCCTCTAAAGTTACAGATTTATCAATCAAATGCCTAACTTCCACCACGGCACCATGAGGTACATCAGCTAATGTATCTCTAACACTAGTGTCTTCTTTAATTAATAAATAATTAATTAAGGCCAATTGAATTGGTACACTTTTAGAATTTAACATTGAATGCTCAAAAACATCCATATTAACATCGATTTTAGATACCTTATCAGACGGAAGATGCATATTAGCTAAAAAAGTAACGCCAATTTTAGAATCACCAATTATTAATGCATCTTCTTTTGTCAAATTATAGTCTTCTAAGGCATTAACAAAATCATCCATCAAGTTAACTTTACGAAGTCCTGCTGTAAAGTGTCTATCGTTCAAGTTAAACCAAAATGAACCATCAATAACTGGATCAGTAGCAACTACTTTATAATCATTGTTCGCAGCTGTAAGTAAAGCTCCAGCAGCACCTCGTGAAGCACCATATGTCACAATTCTATTTGAACTAATATTGTATTGTTCTGCGATATAGTGTATTAATTCACCAATCTGCTCTTGATAATCCGGAAAATTTACCGTATTGGTATAAAATGAACCAGCGATTAAGTTTATATCACCAATCTCCAGTATGTAAGTATTTTTTACAACACTTCCTTTCAAAGTTTGGAAATCCTCTTGAAAATTTCTATCAAATGTTGATAAAGCATTTTGTTTAGCATAACTAAGCATCCGAACTAGTAATCTATGAGGGCCATACTCTTTTTTATCTTTTGGAAGAATAAGACGGTAATGTAAATCTTTGAACTTTGGATAAACACCTTTTAATTGCTTCCTTTTAACAAATCGAAAAGCTTGGCCAGCCGCGCCATGCAAAATATAATCAGCTTTAAGTAGTTGCTTAACCTTACTATAGGCAATATTATTACGAGATAAATGGCTTAAGTCTGCATTATTAGGTGTCATATCTAACAAGACAACATTAGAAGTCAAATTTTCAGGTAAATCATCTTTTTGATTTACAGTTACAATTGTTGGGCCAAGTTGCCACTGTTGAGCCAACTTTTCAAGTTGTGATTGTACATCTGTATAATAATTTTGATTATAAAAATAATACCAATTTTTTTTATTGACAAAATTCAATTCGGAAAAATCATTAGCCATATCAAAATTTATTTTATTAAGTCCAATTTTTTTAGTAATTAAATCGTCAAGCTTTTTAAATGCATCATTATAATTTTTTATTTTTTCGGGCGAAAGTTTATACACATTAGTATCATAACTCTCTTGAGGTACCCCATTTATAGACATTTTTTTAGGGAATCTTATACTGTTAAAAACAACTTTTGTATTAGGAGATAATTTTTGTATTTTATCAATAAATAGACGTACATTATTTAGTAATGACTCAAAGAAGCCATCATCATTAAAAGTACTTCTTTTTGTTCCTTCAGGTTGATTTTTATTAAAACGTATATTCCTAGTCACATACGTTCCATCTTCTAACACTAAGTCTCCAAAATAAATATCAGAAAACAAATCAAATAACAATATATCTGGTTGAACTTCTTTAACTCTCCCCCAAAAACCATTATTTGTATGATTCCAATCTAAAAATTTTTTATATTTTTCTGGAAGATCATGAGTATTAAAAAATTTTTTTATATTATCAAAATTTGATACTAAATGACCAATTGTATAAAATTCTTTGATTTTTGTAATTTCATAATTATCATCATACGTATTATTAAATTTTTGATTAAAAACATAAGTAGTAGCTGGTGAACCCAGCGTCATTATTTTCATTACTTCTTACTCCACATAGTATGCATATATTCTTTAGACACACGATTGATAAAATCATATATATTCTGCGAATAGTTTTGTTTTTCTGAACCAAATATTCCATCAATATTTACTGAAATATCGTCGTCAATTTTGAAATCGCGTTCTAGATAGTAAGCAATTTGATCCACTACTTGATCATCATTCTCAAATGAACGACCAATTGGTAAATTATCCAAATCAACCAATGAACCAACCTTCTTTAAATAACGAGTCTTGTCAAATTGATAAAAAATTACTGGTTTTCGTTGAACAGCGAAGACCCATACTACCGACGAATAATCAGAAATCAATAATGAACCGCCTCTTAACAAGTCACCTAAATCATAATCATCACTTGAAAGTATATGCATCCGATCATTATCAGAATTCAAATTATGTGTTAATCGTTGCATAAACGGATGCAAATATACATAAAAATCCGTATCATATTGTGCTAATAATTTACTCAACTTTTTATTATCCAACAGTTTATTAATCTTTGCATAATAATCGCTCTGTATAAATTCTTCATCAGTAGCTTTGTTTAACCACTGTCGCCAAGTTGGAACATAAATGATTTTATTATTAAATTGTTGTTCCACAGGTTTATTTTGCCCAAACAAATTCCAACGAGAAAATCCTAATATTGGTAACTGACTATATGAATAACCCATACTTTGATGAACAACTTCTTGTTCCAATGTATTCGTTACAACAAAATAATCTATCATACCCGAAGCTGCATTCCAAGGCTTGTTACTAGCATGACTCTTCATTGCTGTTACACCATGCTGCAACATAACAAATGGCTTTTTCATGATAACTTCTTTATAGAAAGATGATGCATTACGTCTATTTACATTACCAACTAAGTGTAATGGACTATCACTTGAAATCAACATATGAGCTGCTGTTACCATTTGATAGTATTTTTTAGTTCCAGTAAATAGAACCCTATCTGGATATTTAGCTAATTTCTCAGCTTGTGGACTACTCTTGCGAATTACATAATACATTTTATTATTTGGCACACTTTTCTGAACCCATTCAAATAATGCAAAAGCATTGTCTTGTGCAAAATTAGTTTCTTTTTCAAAAATGATAAATATATTTGGTTCTAGTTGTATTTTTTTCTGTTTGAATAACTGAGTATATTTCTTTTCCCAATAAATATTACGCCAACTATCTATATCCACCATATCATCAGCAATAAAACTCAATGTATTACCTTCAACAGAAGGAAAAATCACTCTTCCTGAATAACTATACATTATTCTTCCCTGAGCTAATTGTTCTTTTAACTCAACTTCAGGATTATTAATCCTAATATCAAAAACTTTGTCATTAATTTTAATCTTAATTGCAATTCGATAATAACCATACTCATCGTGTGTAATTAAATTTGCAATACGAGCACTTAAGTAAATGCTTTTACTTGAAAAATCAATGTCCTCAATATTAAAATCGTGGTGTTCATTAATAAAAGCAGTCTTATATAAATAAATACCCAATACTTGAATTTTACTCATCCAACTTGCTATTTGAACATTAAAAGATAATTTAACTAATAATTTATCCTGCTTCTTTTGAACACTACTAATTTTAAATGATAATGGTAATTTTCTTTCTTTATTATCTGTAGCAAATTTTGCTTTGTTGTGGACAGACACAATACCATTGTCGTTAACAAAGAAACGACTAGCCATATTGCTTTCTGTTTGGTTAAAGTCAACAGCATTATAATATCTTAAATATCTTGCCTTGCTCATCAAAGAAGGTAAATAGAAATACGTCATATTAAATAGAGATTTTGAATTTGCATATATACCTAATAACTTTAATTTAGAATCATAATCTTCAAAGTGATCTATAACTGTTTCCAATTGAAGCCACACGCTTTTCTCATTTTGTTCAAAAGGTACTCTTACAAACTGACTTTTTTCTACATCTACCAAAAATAATTTGTTAATGGTTAATGAATCACTCTGTAACTGCAATTTATAATTATAACCATCAATTTGATTCAAATCATTAACTTCTGTTGTAGAAATATCACCATTCATTTGTGGTAAATAGTTCCAGGCATCTGAATTATTATGATAATTCATCTTCTTTAAGTCAAGCGCATGAGCCGCCTTAATTGGCATTGAAATTAAGGCAAGTCTATTTTGTACTGTATAGTAGAAATAATTTGCATAACCAAAATTTTCACTTATTTCAATATAGCGATTTGATTTATTCAATTCAACCTTCATTTTAGGTTCATATAACCGATACATGACACCATGTTGCTTTAAAAATATGTAATATTTAACATCCTTATCTAAAGTAAGATTACGAACATCTATTAAAACATGATTATCCCGAGCAATAACTGGTAGATTACAATAATTTCTTTCAGATTCTTGATCAAAATTTTGCTTTCTGATATATAATTCAGGATTCTCAATAGTAACCTTCTTAGGAATTCTAATATTTAGAATTCCATTCTCAAACTTTTTATCTAAAACAACAATGTCACGTAATTTTTTGGAAATTGATTGTCGCTTGCTCTGAATAAAAAAGGTTTCATCACCAGAAATTTTCCATTTATTTTTCTGATAACTATCAATCACACATTCAACATCATCTTCCAGTTGAACTTGATGTTCTTTATCATTTTCATCAACTAGTAAAATACGATACATTCCATAATCAGGAACTTTGTCAAAAGGAAAAACTGTTACCTGACCATACGCAGTTTTTATTAAAGGAATATAATATTTATTTCCTGCTTTATTAACCGCATATACGGTCTTTATTAAAATGTCTTCTGTAAATTGCAAATATAAACTTTCTCGTAATAAAATAAACCTTTCAATACTAATCATGCTACCCTGTACTCCTCCTAAAACTAATTACTATTGGAATTATAATGTCTTATTTTCTTTTTTATTTTCCACAATTTACGTGATATTCTTCGCCCTAATGTCCAATGATTCTCAATATGTAATAGATTTTTCTTTTTCAAAATTGCCCTATAAATTCTTTCAGAATTATTATGATCATGAAAATTCATATATTTATTACGTAATTTAGCATAACGTGGTTCTTCTGTAAAACCATTTTCAACATATTTAATTAATGTATCAACCGCTTGCTGAGAATTAAATACAACATCTCCAAATAAATCCTTATCATAATTTAGATAAGAACCTTCGCTTTTCAAATAATCTGCCTGATCAAATTGATAAAAAATCACTGGCTTTTCTAAATAAAACATGTCCCAAACAACACTAGAATAATCAGAAATCATTATTGAACTTTTCATAATTTCTTCACCCATATCAACATCTAAGTATCCATATTTATCAGTAAAACTTTCATCAATATCGAATAAATCAACATAATCTTTAAAATAAGGATGTAAAAAGAATGCAAGACGTGTATTATTTTTTATCAAAGTTTCCTTCAATTTAGGTGACTTCAAGAATGCTTGATACTCCTTATAAAAGCTAGTATTAATAAATTGCTGCTTAGTCATACCTTCCATTGATTTACGCCAAGTTGGCATCATAAATATTTGATGATATGGTAATTCGGCTGTTTTATCAAAATATGAATCCCATCTTGCATATCCAGTCGCTACAACTTCATCTTCGCTGTATCCCCATTTAGGTATATTAATTTTTTCTCTCTCAAAATTACTAGGAGCTATAATTAAGTCTAACAAACCCCTCTTTTTGTGAAATACTGGTACCTTTTTAATACCATTCATACCGTGCTGCAAAAAGACGTTTTTCTTTGTCATCATTGATTTTGCTAATAATGAATCACGGCGCTGTAAATTATACGCGTGAAACTTCGTATCAGAAGAGATAAATACTCGTGCGGCAAACATGTACACGAAATATTTAAAACTCATATAATCTAAAACGCGATCATGCATACCATCTAAATTATGGTATTCTGGTGAATCTTTTCTAATAACATAATACGTATTTGGGTGCTTCTCATTCTCATACATATACTTAAAAAAGTGAAAAGCATTATCATGAGCTCCGAAACTATTTTTTTCAAAAACTATCCAAATATTTTTATTATCCAAATGCTTTTTAAAGCGATTATATAAATCATTAGCTTTAATTTCACGTTTAAAATTAGTTTCGTTTTCGTATGATTCAACCGCACGATATGTAAATGCTAATGAACCACCAGCTGTAACATAAGGGTATAGAATAGTGTTTTGCTCTGATCTTATTTCTTTTTCAAACACATCAAAATCAACTAATTTTTTAATCCCCTCAGATAATTTATCTATTTGAATTGGTAATGCTATGTTATTATTGCCTAAAACAATAAAAGTATCCCAATAATAAGGCGCATATTCATGTGTTAAATCAATATAAGTTGTGAACGACACTGTTTCATCAGTCACTTCTTGAATTTCAACAGAATAATCATTTTCTCGTGGGTTTAACACATTTCTATGAATTAATCTCATAGCCTTAACTGTATATTCACCGGGAAGAACACCATTCATCTTAATCTCTAATTTATACATTTGATTTTGACGTACGATGTTTTTTATATCTGCTGACCATTGATATGATTTTTTAACTAGATTATGTAACGCACTTTTAAGTATAATTAGGTCACGATTCTCTTTTTGAAACACCTGCAAAAATTGCTGATATTTCCCAATACCGCCATCCAATGGAATACGTTGATTAAATAGATATTTATTATCCAAACCAAAGGCTTCACCGACTTTTACCCTATAAAGTTGCGACTTTTGTTCACCAACAAAACTGACATTAGCAAAAATGTTCATTTGTTTAGTGTGATTTTGAGTCCCTAAATCCTCAAATTGATTAAACAAATTACTATAGGAGATAGTTACAATATTATTATTAAAACTTGCTTCGATTTCTTTAAATGGACCAGAATTATTATTTGTAGAAACTATCAATTGAAGGGTCAAAACATTCTTATCAAAAATAACATTAAAACCATTTGTTGATACGTTCTCAACATTCACATCCATTGGTATAGCTGTTCGAATATCTTTTTTAATATCTCCAAGATTTTTTCTAAACCCTAAATTAATAATATCTTCTTTAAACAAATACACTTGCTTATTAGATAATAAATTCTCATCAACTGTATAATCTAACTTAACAATATGCCCGTTCTCAACAGTAAATACATTTAATAATTGATCTTCTTGCTTTCTATAATCTTTCAATAACGAATTTGTAATTGCAAAATTTTTATCTATTGAAAAATGCTGTTGACCTAATTGACCAATCAAATTTAGGTTTTCTGGGTTTAATAATTCGCCAGTATTCTTAAAATGAATTTGAGAAGTTTTATTTGAAATCAATTTATTCGAGCCATCATTATCATACAAACAGTTCATTTGTTGATGTTGAAACCTATAATCTACTAAATAAATTTTATTAATACGTTCTAAATCAACGCCATTTAAATCAAGCATATATTGATTATTTTCAACTTTTTTAAAATTAATTAGCTTTTGTTTATTCTCAACTTCAATTTTGAAAAAGTATGGTAATTCTGTTTTAAAATTAAACGTCATACTTAACTGATTACCATGAAAAGCTAAGTCAGCATTAAATATATCAGATTGGTAAACATAACCATTATTAGGATAAATCCCCATCCACAAATAATTATTATGCAATAAAACATAGGACAAACTTCCAGAAGTTTCATGAGTAAAATACGTCCCTTGTAAACGCTCACTAAATTCTACAACCTTATTTTCAAGATCTAACAGATAAATGTTATGTTTTCCCCAAAGTCTCTCAGGAACATCTATGTATCCCTTCCCCATAGAATCTAGGTTATTGCCATTTTCAAAGACAAATGTAATATCATTAGTAATATTTAAACCTGAATTATCAAAAAAACTCAGTCCACCGTTGGTTGTATAAACAAATTCATTTACTATCATTAATTAATAACGTTCCTTTCCGTTATTATTTCGTCAGACATATAATTCAAAAAATCACTTTCGCTATAAAAAAGCTTGCCAGGTTGGTAATAATTATCAATAAAACGTTGCTTTCCATCAAAATATTCAATCGTATATTTTACAATAAAGTCATTTCCAACCATGACATCATAATTTCGTTGCCAAGAATTATATTCATAATAACGATACTTAAATACCCGATTTTTAGTTAAAAAAATTCTTCGATAAGGTCTGATATTAGCATTCAAATATATATCTATATGTGCATAATAATTTGAATTATCACGAATACGTAAGCTAAATTTCAATTGATTATCATCAAAATAACATTCATTATCTTTTATAGTTTGAACCTTGTAATTACGCCATTCAGGATACAACATATCTAAAAATCTATCGTAACCCTCATTTGGTACAGTTAAAGTTTGCTTAAAATGATTTTCTAATTCTTTTAATTCACTAATCTTGACCATTTGCTATAACTCCTAGCCATTTTGACGTAAAATTTTCTTCTGAAAAAATATTAACTCTTTTTTGAACTATTAATCTATCTTTTGGATTATTAACAGCCGTTAACATTTTATTTTTTAGTGCTTCTGGTGTACGATCAGCTACTACCCAACCACTTGTATTGTCTATAATATCCGTTGGCCCATAATTAACTTCATATGTAATCACTGGCGTTCCATTAGCTAATGCTTCCATAGCATTAAGAGCAAATCCTTCATATTTAGACGTAATTAATAAAGCAAAAATAGATTGATAGGCTTGGTTCACGTTCTGCACATTACCATGAAAAATTACCTTATCAACCAACTTTAGTTTTTTTACCATTGACTCTAATTCATGACGGCTCTCACCATCCCCAAAAATATCTAAATAGTATCCAGGTTTATCCTTATTAAATAAATAAAATGCTTGAATTGTATCTTGCAAATTTTTTTGCGGATGTAGACGACAAATGGCACCAAAATGATTGTTATTCTTTAAAGGTGTTAATTTGACAGGTTTAGTAGAATGAGGAATCACAACAATATTATCCCGTAAAGCAGGTAATTCGGAAATAATATCCATTTTTTGTTTATCTGTCAAAGTAATAATCACATCATCCTTCGGAAAATTATTATTTAAGATAGTTTTAAATGAATTTTTTATACCAGAATTTGTGTCGACAGGATTAGATAAGTGCGAGTTGTGTAATTGGAAAATTCTTTTGCCTACATGACTTTCAAGTAATGGCTTATCCAATAAACGAGCATCATTTACTACAATATCGTCTTGTGAAAAAATTTGGTTAAAAAAGTAAGCCATAAATTTTTTTTCGTTATTGAACTCTAGTTCATCACCTTCTAAATATAAATGAATTCTATTATTATCAACATTTTTTGCTAAATATCTATTACCATCATTAGTTAAGTAGTCTTGCTTAATTAACTTACCAAGTTCGTTATAAGTATCTATTCTATGCACAAATCCCGATTTGTTAACATAAAAATATTTATAAGGCTCAAAGTTCCAATCTCTATATATGGCAAAAAATTCCAACTCTCCATCATCAAATTTTTTAATAACAAATCGTGGTATGCCATTTTGATAATAATAAATCCGACCATTTTTAGAAGACCTTTTAACTACAACGTAATCACTGATATCACCCACCATTTCATTTAAAGTATGCTGCCAGCTACGTTCATTCCCTTCTACTGTCTTTAAATCTTTATAATAATCATATATATTTAGAAAGCTAGTATTATCTAAAACTTTATCTGTTTCTCTAAAAAAATCATACACAGATTGATATTCAGGATTGTAATTAGTAGAAACAAGCGTAATATCAACACCTGCCCTATTTAACAAACGTGCCCGTTGTAATAATGATTTTGTTCGTCCACCATGTATTTTGGGTAAAGTGCTCGTTATAAAGAATGTTTTCCCAATTGCTTTATTCAACTATTCAACCCCCTATTCTTATTAAAGAATACTATTTAATACGATTATGTTACCAATAACCGTATCTTTTTCTAACTTAACATTATGCAATCCATAATTAAAAATTGAAGGAACAATACTTGCCATACTGCCAAATAGTTGTGTTTCAGCATGAAGCTTGTTTGATCGTAAAACTTCCATGTTAGGCTGAAAAATAATTACTTGATTCTTTTCTACTTCAATTTTAAGATCTATATTAACTAATGTTGGTTCTAACAAATGTTCAATATCAGGATTATCTCTAAATCCTTTCATTTTTTTAGGTAACTGTAAAATATTTACACCTTTTAATCCCTTGAAAAAAGAATTATTAATTGGCGATTCTAACAAAACGTCTTTATTTAAGGTAACTTCATATCCAGGCATCACATCAGATTGCACTAAATTCACCTCTTCATTTTGGGCGTTTAAAAATTTCATATTTTCCTCCAGTTTTAAAGCAAGTTCAACATTATTTTTTTAATTCATACTGATTATTTTTAAATATCAACAAGTTGTCTTTTAATGAAACATAATGTTTTAGCCACAATTCATCAAATACTTCTTTTGAAATAAAACTAGACCAAGTCTCGCCATCAAATGAATGTGAAATCATTTCATTTTCGAATTTCATAAATGATACATGATGTTCATTAAATAATTGACCATCTTTAAATACTAATTTATCTTGACTATTATCATAACGTAATGGTGCTGCGTAATATTGATACATATTAGTAACTTTAGTATCTATTGGTAATTGGTTAATAACCAGCCACTTGTTAATATTCTTTATTTCGTTATTTTGTAATTTAAACCACAAAATTTCAGCACGTTTGCCTTGTTGTGTACGCTCTTTAATTTTTTTAAATAATTGATCACGCATTTCAGAATCTTCAAATAAATCACCAGGAAAAACATACTTCTCAGTCTCTCCAAAGCGCTGTGCTGGGGATTGATAGTCATGGCGCACAAAATCAGCCAAACTTTTAGCAACTTGTTTATGAATGGGTAACGTAAAATGGTCACGATCATCAACATATTCATCAATATGATTACCTAAATGGTAATCGCGAATATCAAAGATAGCCACTCGCTGTTCTTGATAAACTTCAATATAGGCACTTACCATATCAGCATAAGTGAAACCGTTTGGTCCGACTAGTTGCCAAGCTGGTTGGTGCTTGCGAAATGCTAACGTTTCAATAACACCAATTAATTTTATTTTATGATTATATTGGCGAATATTACGAATGTTGTCACGTAATTTGTCTTTTACTTCAGCCAACGTATGCAATGAGCCATCAGGGTTAGGTTGCTTCCAATCATTATTACCAAATGCAATTAATCCTACATGAGCGCGCCTTATTTCTTTAGCATAATGTTTAATACTACCTTCAAAGCTATGCGTCCAACCGGTTAATTTATCCAAATTATGTTGTCCTTTAAATTGACCGGTGCCTGTTTCAGCAAAGTTTTCTAATTTACGAGCATGCAAGTAATAAGAAGCCAATTTGGCATAAACTGCATCACGATAAGGCGTTTCTTCCTTAACCAACTCTTGGCCAGCCACAATACTATCACCAAAAACAATGATATCTTGCCCCGTCCAATCATTATACGTCACACCATAACGTCGAAAATGATTTAAAGCATTTTTTACTTTATCTTTAATTGTCATACTGTTAATGGCTCCATCTTTCCAATAAAACAATTACTTTCCTGATACATCAATTTTTGACGTATCAACACTAGTTGCCAACTTTTTCTTATTTAAATCGTTCTTAATTTGTGAAGTTGAAATTTCAGGTGTACGTGGTAAATAAACAACATTTGCATCTGTTTCGTCTTCAATAAAGTCGAACTTACCAGCCCAGTCATCCCCCATAACCATCGTATCAATATGGTATTCTTTCATATCTGAAACTTTTTGATCCCAGCTGTTTTCAGGAATAACCAAATCAACATAGCGAATTGCCTCTAATAATTGCTTACGCTTTTCATATGAAAAGTACGTCTTCTTTTGCTTTGAATCCCAGTTAAATTCATCTGATGATAGAACAACAATTAAATAATCACCCATCTGCTTTGCCCGACGCAATAAGTTGATGTGTCCATAGTGCAACATGTCAAATGTCCCATAAGTAATAACTCGTTTCATAATTCTTATCTCCTTTTTCCCCTTCTCTATTTAATTAAATCATAGAATGCTTGTTGTGCCTGTTTTTGATACTTTTTAACATCAAATTTGGCAACACCTGCCTGTTGTTCCATCGTAAATAGCATTTTTTTGACAAAATTCGCTGTGGTGACATCTTGTGTCAACAACCCATATTCTTGATTACCTAACACACCGACATTGGCAGCAATATTAGTAGCTACAATTAGTCGATTTTGCATCATGGCCTCCAACAACACCATTGGTTGTCCTTCATACAATGATGGATGGACAAAGACATCCGCTACTGCTAGATAGTCAGCTGGATTATCCACTTGACCAGTAAACAATACAACATCACGAATACCTAATTGAACTGCTTGTTTTTCCAAATCATTGCGAATAACACCATTTCCAACAATAATTAACTCTGATTCTGGATGACTATGATAAACTTCCGCAAATGCATCTAATAACATTGTTTGATTTTTTTCTGGTGACAATCTTCCAACAGCCACAAACACAAAATGATTAAAAGTAGCCCAATTGTGACCATCAGCATAAATTAATTGATTTGATACTAAATTATTAATATCCTCAAGCGCATACTTTTCATTAATATCAGTTATTAGAAATACTTTACCATTCTGTCTTTGTAGACTTGTAAAATGCAAATTATCCGCTTGCGCATCAATTTTACGTGTAATCCATGGATGGTCTAAGTTAACAACCGGTTGCACCTCATCAACTGGTAACGTGTCTGCTTGTAATTCAACTGCAGATTGTTCTTCAACTAGTACTGTTTCATCAAATGTCGTTTGTTTCACCTGTGGTTGCTCAAAGACTTGCTGAGGTAACCAAACATACTGATCACCTGTAACAGCAAAAATCATATAACTGTTACGCTGCCACTGCCAAACTCTTGCTAGTTCAATAATGTCACTAATAATGGTAATGTCTTGATTTGGTTTCTCCGCCAATGCAATTGCATAATGTGTATCAAATGGTTCAGTCACTTCATAATAATAGTTAGCATGACTTGTATCTAATACCCAAACTAAATCAACTGCCAATGTAATCTGTTCACCTAATGACTCTGTCGCTAACTCATAAACTTGTTCTTGTTTAACAAACTTTGCATCTGCATAACCATTAATAATTTTCAAATCATCAGGCACAACGCCAAATTTTTGACGAATGGCATCTTGGGCATCATCACTTAAAATTAATGGCTGTGAAACATACTCTTCTAATAATACTGACCGTTCGTTTGTTAATGGCACCCTAACTTGCTGAAATGTCACCAACTTGACATTAACCCACCATTGCTTTTTGCCTACCTTAACACGGTAATAAGTTCCCATATCTGTTTGAGCTAATGCAGTTGCCACATAAAACTTGTGCGTATCACTTAATGTACGTTGCTTAAGGCCACGCTTACTCAAGCCTAATGGTTGATTCGTTAATGTGACTGGTTTTTCAATCGTAAATAATTTTTGAATACCCGTATCGTAATTTTGTTCAGGTACCTTATGTGATAACTGATTCCAACCCCACTGATACAAAGCCATGTGCTCATTTGCTTGCATTGGCAAAATACTTGAAGCTTTTAACCAAGCTAATTGATCACGTTGTGGTAACTTAACTTGATAGTAACGGCCATCTGCCGTATCGGCTTGGGCAACAATATGTACAAACGTATGATTCAACCATTTTGCCTGACCAATTACATCGGTTGTATTGTTACCCTTTAGATATGGCGTTTTAAACAAACGACGCTTATTGTTATAAACCCAACCAATTTGTGGTTGCTTTTGTTCATCTAACAACTCATTAGTTTCTTGAACGTCAATATCTTGCGCACTTACCCAACCACGTGGTAAGTCATTAATAGCCAATTTATAAAAATAATGCCCTGTAAGTTGTGCCCGACCAATAACACGAATGTTATCAGTCTCGTTCAATGCAATAGTTGTAAAGCCTTGGTCATCAATAGCAACCAATGTGTGGTACATCTTAACATCACTTTTATTAGCTGTTGCTGGGGCTTGATAGTCTTCAATTAGCACGTCCTGTTCTTCATCATCATTTTGATGTTTATTAAGTAATGGTAATGAATTTGGAACAGCTACCATTTGTTCTGGGCGAACATATTTGGCTAATTTCTTTTGATTAATTTGCTTCAACGTTTCAGAAACCGATACGATTTTATCAAAGACCGGATATAACGTGAATAATGCCCCAAGTTTTTGGGCATGGACTTGTTTACCGTTAATCACTTTCTGTGAATCAGCATATAAATCATTGTGTTGGTAAACGACCAATTGATTACGAGCCATCACTGCAAATAACTTAGAACCGTTATATGAGTAACCGGAAAAATCAATTAACGTATCGAATTGTATACTATTGAATAAACGATCAGTTTCACGTCGATATCCTTGCTTTGGAATATGACTATCCGACCATCCATTAATCCCATAAGCACTGACATAACGATCTTGTCTGTGCTCAGGACGGGTTAAGGCAGTCACACCAAAACGATAAATCAAACGCACCCGATCATCTAATTGGGTAACATTATTAACAATCTCATCTTGATTATTATCCCAAAGTAAATATGTCACATCGTACTTATCGTAATCAAGATTACGACTTAGGTTAATCGCACTAGTCGTAATACCATTATTGCCCATACCACCCGGATAAATTAAAATCTTCGTTTTATCTAAATTAGTTGCTTGACGACGTCTAACATTTGCCACTTTTTCCTGATTAAATATCGTGGCTACAATGCGAGCCGTGACATACCCATCATCATATGGCACAACTTTTTGTTTTAATGCCTGATATTTTGACTGGTACTCATTCTGTACCTTGGCAATATCTTGCAAACTTTTACCAACTGCTTCAATATCATCCAAAATTGGTCCTGGTAACTCATCATCATCAAAGTACATACCTCGATAATGACTGTAAAGTTCATGATCCCAAGCATAAAAAATAATTGGTTTATCCGTAACCATAAAGTCAAAGAAAATACTTGAATAATCAGTAATTAAAATGTCGGTAATCCCCAAAATAAGATTGGCATCCATTTCATCTGGTACTAAGTATTGCTTTAATTTTTGATGACGACTAGCTAATTGATAGGCATATGGATGAACCTTTACCAAAATATTCTTATCCGGGTTTAGTCGTTGCAAGACTTTAATTTCTTCATAAATCTGATTAATACTACCTGATGGATTAGAAATTGAAGTTCCCTTCCATGTTGGTGTGTACATCACAATTGGTTTACACTCATCAATCGTCACGTGTTGTTGCTTCAAATAAGCTAATGTTTGTGCTTGATCATTTGCGTAAGTTAAATCAATGCGTGGATAGCCACCTTCTAAAACTTCACCTTGATATAAGCCATTTAACTTATAACGATCCAAGAAAACATAGGATGTGTGCGCATTCGGTGACAAAATATAATCGGCCATTAATAAATTACGCTGCACATTTTTCAAAGATGTTTTTGAGCCTGGAATATCATAGCCCATATATTTCAAAGGCGTCCCATGCCAGGTATTAATATAAACTTGTGCTGGTTTTTTATGCCAAAAAGATTGAAAGGTTGAATTTGTAATTAAGTATTTTGCTTTTAACAACCACTTCGCATACTCAGTTGTATTACGTTTCACCCATGTAATCTGTTCTTGCAAAGCTGCTGGAATGTTGGCTACAATCCGCGCAAGATTATCTTGACTATCGTCAGTGACAACCCACACATGTTGTAAATTACGATAATCCTGATGGGTTGCTAAATAACGAAAAATCGCCAATGGTGAATCGGTCATTGATTGTCCATCACGCACTTCATAAAGCACGACTCTGTCATCAATCTTTGACTGATCATAATGGCGAATATAATATTCACGTGTCTTTTTTAAATCAGAATACTTATACGTCATAGCAACTTCAGTTATGTGTGCTAAGCGTTTGCCTTTTTTCTTTAAATCCATGCTATCGACCACCAAATCTTACATTAGAAATACTTTATTCACATCATGCTTGTTTTCAAAAAGCACATCATAATGACGGTTAAAATTAATGACGTAGTCCTCAGGTTGGATTATTTTATCAAACCATTGTTCATATAAATCAATCTCACTATAAACCACTGGGGTCTCTAAGGTCGTTAATTGATATTCAGACCGTAAGCCACGTTCATCAAAACGAACTGTCATTTGGTTATTCAATTCTGTATCAACATACTCATCCACTGTTGGCAAATGAGTCTCATCATCAAAATGACGAACAACTTGGATATTGCCTGAACTATTTACTGAAACACGTTGATGTGGTCGTTTTTGACCTGGTTTTGCAAAATCAACTGCCATGACTCTACCAGCTTTATTGGTAATAATGGCAATGCGAATTTCACCGTTTTGCATAAATAAACGTTGACCATCTGGTTTCTTTTCAACAGTCATTTTCTGATTCCCAATATAATCTTTAGTAAATTTATTGACATTGTCGCGCATATCACTCTTTAAATATTGAGATAAGTAAAAACTATTAATTTGAACATCAGGCAGTTCATTAGATACCTGATCATACTCATGGATAAGTGCATTATAATCACCTTTGTAGCGTGGATCTAGAATCGTTACCTGCAAATTATCATTAACTAATTGACTAAGATTAGTTACATATTTCTTTATTGCTGCAACTTCATGTGTATCCAATTTATCAATAATTATTTTCACCTGCTTGCCCATGTGCTATCCCTCGTTTAATTTTTTATATGTATCCAAGGCCTTCCCTGGAAATTTAAAGCTAATTGGCATAAACGATAAATTTGTATTTATCATTAGACTTTCCGTTAATAACCGGATTAAGTTGCCAGCCTTCTTTAGTCTTTGAAACGTAATACGACCAAGAACGATTACCACCATGCTTACTTGCCAATACCAATCGTCCATTCTTTCTATTTGTAAAACGATTATCAATAATCACAAAATCATGTCCTTTTTTATCTTGAAATCTAAAATCTTTAATTTCAATTTTCTTCCAATTCGGGTTAGTCGTTTTATATTTACCACTTGGAATAATTGACGTATTATCAGCATAGCCAAATACATGACCACGTTCAGCAAATGCTCCCAACATAATACCAACAATCAAAATTGCTAATACTTGAATAATCCCTAATTTCTTTTTCATTTTTTCTATCCTTATATAAAGTCCATAAAGCGGTTACGGAAACGCATATGAATATGAGCTCCAAACACTAACAAAATAATTACGATACCCCAAAAAATTAGATTTGCCGTTATATTCTGCCAAAACCAAACTGGATTTTCTAGTAAGGTTTGGCGAAAACCTTGAATAATATAGTACATTGGGTTTAGTTTCAAAATGTTTGACAATATGAGTGGAAAACTTGGACTATCGACCGGAATAATAACACCCGATATCCACATACCAACACGCAAAACAGCTGTATACGCATTATAAAAATCAGGTATCAATACTGTAATCGTCGATGTTACCAACGATAAAGCATATAAAAATACCAACATTGCTATAAAATAGTAAAAAAACTGCAACCAATACAACGATGGCTTTACATTCATAAACAAAATAGCAAAAAAGGCAATACCCAGCATCACAAAGTAACGTCGTAATTCAGTCACTATTTCTGTTAGCGGAATAGCGGCCAGTGAAAACTTCATGCGCGCTAGCATACTAATCTGTGATTGAATACTTTTTGCCGATTTACGCATTGCTGCTTGCATAAAGAAATATGTAACCATTCCCAAAGCAATCCAAGCAATATAACCAGACAAACCAGTCGCATGTGGATTACCTTTAGATTCACCATTACGTATAGCAAACATTAATATCATGATTCCAATTTGCAAAGCTGGATCAGCAAAATGCCAAAAATCACCTAAATAATTTTGCTTGTAAGTTTGATCATTATTATAACGAGCAATTCGTTTTACAACTGGCCAACTATGCCAAAGCTCTCTTATAATTTTCAAAATATCTTTCACAGTAACTACCTCTCAACTGGCAAAATTAACTTTTGACCAGGTGTAACATTTTCGCTGGTTAAATGATTTGCTTGCACAATTGCTTCAACTGAAATATTAGCATTCGATGCAATACTTGCTAATGTTTCACCATCTTTAACCGTATACGTATTCTGCGTAGCTGTATAAACTTTTTGCGGTTTTTTGTCTTTTTCTTCACCGTTACGTCCATGTTTTTTATCTAAGTAAGCTAACTTCGAAGGTGCAAAATTAGTAATTAAATGTGTCGGATTTTCTTTAACATTTTCCCAAGACATATTCAATAACTGTTTATTTATTAAACCAATTGTTACCACACACATTAATACCAAAAAGATGCGAGTAAACCACCCCATCTTCTCATCACCTTCAGTAAATGAGGGCTTATTGTCTCGTTGACGCTGCAACGCATTCGCTGGATCACGTAACATTTCACGATTATGCTCCAACTGTTCCAAGTGCTCCAGAGTAAAACCCTTTTGCGCATTTTTATATCGTTGCTGATAAGCCAAACGTTCATTTTCTGAAAAACGATTAAACCGTTTTAAGAAGTTTTCATATTCAGGCATAACTTCATCAATTGGTCCATCCATCCGGATATCACCGTAGTGCATCCAAATAACGCGATCAGCCATTTGACGCATTTGTTTAGCTGAATGTGATACGAAGAAAATTGTTTTACCCTCTTCTTTAAAGCGTTTCGTACGCTCCATTGATTTTTGCGTAAAAGTTGGATCACCAACTGACAAGGCTTCGTCAATAATCACAATATCCGCGTCTGAATAAACAGAAATTGCAAAACCTAACTTTGATTTCATACCAGATGAATATGACTTAACGGGTTGATCAATAAAATCGCCTAATTCGGAAAATTCAATGATATCGTCCATTTTGGCATCAATTTTTTCTTCAGTCATCCCCTGCATCAAGGATTTCAAACGGATATTAGCACGTCCTGTTAACTGAGGTCGCATACCAGCACCAATTGCAATAATTGACGTTGACCCATTAATCGTCATATGACCACTAGTCGGTTGGGTTAACCCGGCAACTATTTCCAATAAGGTTGATTTACCTGATCCATTGGTACCAATGACCCCAATTGTCTCCCCAGCGTGCGCTTCAAAAGAAACACCTTTGACTGCCCAAAAATTTGGAATACCTTTACCCCAGAACTTAAAGACAGCTTTTACTTTATCTGATTGTCGTTCAGCTAAATCAAATCGTTTCGTAACATGATTTGCTGCAACGGTTACTTTTTCTCCAGCCATTTTTCTAACCTATCTTATTGTGCTTCGCCTTGCGCTTCAGCATCGGTTGGTGCTGACTCTTCAACTGTTTCACTTGCACTGCCGGTCTCACCAGCATCGCTACTCTGACCAACACCGGCATCTGCACCACTAGTTGCTGGCGTTGGTGTCCAAACCGGTTGATATGAAGGAGCAGCAGGCGGTGTTGCCGGTTGTTCAGCTGGTGCCGAAGCAACGCCGGTATCTGCAGCTGGCGCCTCATCAACTACTTCGGAAGTTGGTTGTTCTTCACTCACTGATTCTTGAGGAGCTTCTGATGAAGGCTCTTCAACAATTGGTTTTTCACTACTTGCTGGTTCAACAACTTCCTCACTAGATGACTCGGATTGGCTACTTGAAGAAGCCTTCGTATGCTTATGCGTGTCCTTCATAACCTGCATGTGTTTAACCACTTTATTTTCACCTCGAGTGGCCGTAACGGTATACTTACCAGGCATCACGAAAGTAATTTCAATATCCTTTTTTGTCTTATTTGGCTTATAAGTTAAAGGCTGTAATTGCTTATGATTACTCGTAATTTTAACAGCTGTATTTTTTGAAACATGTACTGTAATTTTTGCTTGACCATCTTTAATCTGAGCTTTCTTACTACTCAAATGAATCAATCCCGCATCATACATTTGTTGTGAACGAAGTTGCTTGCGATGTGTAACAGCGGCATCATGTGCTTTTCGCTCTTGATTCATTGAGAAGCCAGCTATTAAAGCAACCAGAATACCAAAGAACAAGAAAAAATGACCCATGCGCTTTGAACGATCGACCTTTTTAACATGTGAAAATATCGTGACAACTAAACCAAAAATGGCGGCCACAATTGCAATGAGTAGTATGTATAAACTAATCATGTACGTCTACTCCTTTATAATAAAAACGGGCATGTGTTTTACGCTTATTTTTCGGTGGTAAAGCATGCCAATTGCCATACATCTGCGTTAAATAACGTTGATGATTTGCGGGTATGTATACATCCAAATCTTCAAATTTAGCTCGAACACGTTCTTGGTAAATTGTTAACGGAAAATTCTCTTTCGTTTTATTCAATCCTTGCACGATATACAAACTATAAATATTTGATTTTCTTTGTTGATGTTGGTTGGTCTTTCTAGCCAAACGATCCATTTTGTTGACCCACCAATTTGTTTGATGACGTTTTGCAAACTTTATCAACACTGGCTTTAACCACCAAGCAGGTTCCTTCTTTGAAATCGCTAAACGACGTGTTGAATTACGCATCACATCAAGATACTTCATATGATAATACGCCCATTTTTGCCCTGTCTCCGATTGTGGTATAGCATCAATTGGAAATATATCAACATACACCCCATTATTGACAGTCGCCCACTTGCCGTCAGCCTGTGTTTTGGTATCACCAATACGTGCATAGGCGTATAACCAATTCTCAGTATTTAATGGTGTTAACAATTCATATTGTGAATTATAAGGTTGATATTCACGAATAAATCGTTCATATTCATCCCGTGGCAAAGCCACATCGGCATCATCATCCCATGGAATAAAACCCTGATGACGGACAGCGCCCAGGGCACTACCACCAGTCAACACATAATGATAATTATGTGCTTCAAAATATTTCACAACGTCCTTCAAAATGGCTAACATAATTTGCTGTACTTCTGGTACAGTTAAATATTTTAATTGTTGCGCCATTTAATTACCCCAACCTCTACTCAAATTTATATTAAGAACAATATCTTAACTTTCATTCCGTTTTTCTCAATGTATCATACTAATTTGACAAAAAACGATTACTAACATTTCAATTTTATATCAAATTAGGACGATAAGCAACTTGCGAATAATATTGATTGTGGCGCTATTCAAACACTTTTAGTATACAAAAAAAGATTGAAACTATTGTAGTTTCAATCTCTTATCAATCTATTCTTAGTTTTTAGCAATTTTAACAGCTGTTCCGTATGCTGCTACAGAGTCACCAATGGTACCTGATGACGAATCAAAACGCATCATGATGACAGCATTAGCACCATGTTTAGCTGCCGCTGTCTTTAAGCGATCAATCGCTTCATCACGAGCTGTATCTTGTAACTTGGTATAACCTTTAATTTCACCACCGACCAGTGTTTTAACAGATTGTCCAAATGATGAAATCACGTTACGTGAACGTGTTGTTAACCCAAAAACTTCACCATAAGTCTCAACAACATGATAACCGGCAATGTTTTCGGTTGTGGTAATTAAAACTCTCTCTGACATAATATCCCCCTGTTCTTTAAAAACGTTGCAAAGTTAAATCAACGATTAATTGGCGTAAAGCTAATCTTTCTGACCACTCTGGTATAGCATACCATGCAAAGCCAGGCACATCTTGACTCAAAATAACATTCGATAGATAAATGTCGGTCTCATTGGTAAACTCATTAGTCACGATAATATTTAATGAATGCCATTGTTGTACCATTTGCGTTAAATAATTTTCCAATGCTGGCATACCAATCAAATCAATTGTAATTGTAATTGATGGCAACACTTCGGTAACTGGCATTGTTTCAATTAAAGTATTTAACAATGGGTTAAACATCATTTCCAGTAGTCGCGTTTCATCATATTGGTAATCCTCTGCGAGATTCTGAATCACCATACGCGTAAAGTCGGCATGGATTGGATAATTATCAATTTGAAAATCCATATCAACCGGCACATGACTATCTTGCGGTTCAAAATAAGTTAGCCGAATCAGCAACGGCATTAATAACATCATCATTGTCTGACGTTGCTTAGTGCTCATATCTTGGTTGAAAAACGCTTGATATGACACCGCAATATCATCAAATAACATATCAATTTTAGCTCGTTGCTTCACTGTTAGATTATCACGATAATTTTCAGTTTGTCGAATACCTAATACATAGCACACAACCAAACCATAACGTAATTCTACATCTAAACCACGCTGATTTTCACTGAAATATGATTCTATATAGGGCATTAACTGATTATATAACGTCTGCACATCGGCTTGTAATTTTTCAGTTGACTGTAGCAATTGATCATCACTTTCTTCCAAGATATGCCCATTTTGTATGCGCGTATACCAGACACCAAACACAACGGCTAAAATACGTTGGGTTGTTAATCGTTGTGTTAATAAAGGTACCAAATTTTTTTGTACCTGCTCAATAGCGCGATTAGTTGTTTTCAAAAACGGCAGCTCTTGATCCGCATAAGCTAGATAAATCAATTCAATCATCATCGTCCGAATTTGCTGTTCATCCCCAATTAATTGATAATGATCTGAAATGTCAATTGCTTGCTTTTTTAATTCTACTCGCATGGCTTCTTTGGTCATCCGGACAACTGTTGTACTTGAAGAGTGGCGAAAGGCAATTGCTTCATTAGAATGAATATCTTCTAAAAAGACATCTAGTAA
This sequence comes from Weissella sp. ESL1139, assembly GCF_058506735.1. NCBI lineage: Bacteria > Bacillati > Bacillota > Bacilli > Lactobacillales > Lactobacillaceae > Weissella > Weissella sp. ESL1139. Next base: position 510,666 of record NZ_CP196375.1, on the reverse strand, counting down.
TAATTCGAATTTCAAAGATTGCCGTAAATAAAAACCCTTCAACGATGCGGTGCTAATCATTTGAATATTGGTTAATGCAACCGTTCGATTAGCATCAGATACTGTAATAAATGTCTGTTTAGACTTTGTCATCAATTGATAGTCGATATTTAATTGCTGAATCGCTTGTAAAATACGATAACGTGACCAATTCAGTGACGTCATCAGATCCTTAATTAAAAAGGTCTGACTGTGATGAGTCATTAAATAACGGTGTAGAATTAGTCGTTCTTCATCTTTTTTGGAAAGTAACCAGTTCATGTGTCTGCTCTCTACTTTTTATTAGTCATAGCACTATGATACCTATAACGTTGTCAGTACATTCGCTAATTTTTTTACATTGATTAAAAAATAATGCTAATCCGACAAAACCCACCTTTACAGCTAAAACCATAAAAGTGGGTTTCACAGTTAGCAACGTAACTGTTTAAATAAATGATTATTCTGTTTTAAATAATTCAGCATATTCATCGTAGCCTTGCTTTTTTAACTCGGCTACCGGCACAAACTTCATGGCTGCTGAATTAATGCAATACCGCAAACCACCTTTATCAGTTGGTCCATCAGTAAAAACATGACCTAAATGTGAATCAGCATCTTGTGACGTAACTTCAGTTCGATACATACCATGTGATGTATCTAAATGACGCTTCACAGCCTTCTTTTCAATCGGCTTAGTAAACGCTGGCCAACCACAGCCAGCATCATACTTGTCTAATGAGCTAAACAAAGGCTCACCACTGACTAAATCGACATAAATGCCTTCGTCAAACCAAGCATCATATTTATTATTAAATGGTGCTTCAGTGGCCGCTTCTTGGGTTACTGCATATTCTTCTGGCGTTAATTTAGCACGTAACTCTGCTTCAGTTGGTTTTGTCATCTTAATGTGCCTCCTTATCTGACCAATACTGCTTTTGATACTTCTTACGTGGCATCATCATCATCATTTCACGTAATGGATTTTTCTTATAAAACTGTTGATGCTCTTCTTCAGCATCATAAAATGGTTTTGCATCTTCAATACTTGTCACAATTGGTTTGTCAAAACGACCTGAAGCATCCAAAGCTGACTTTGACGATTCGGCAATTTGACGTTGTTCGTCATCTTTGACAAAGATAACTGGTCGATACGTATCACCACGGTCCGCAAATTGACCCATTGCGTCAGTTGGATCAGCTAGCTGCCAATATAAATCAACTAATGATTTATATGACACAACCTCATCATCAAACCAAATCTTAACTGCTTCGGTATGACCTGTACTATGAGAAGCCACTTGTTCATAACTTGGGTTAGCAACAGTACCGCCAGTATAACCTGAACGAACCTTTTCAATCCCCGGTAGTGTTTCGAATGGTTCAACCATACACCAGAAACAACCACCTGCAAAAATTGCTGTTTGCATTGTCATTTTATACGCCCCCTTTTTACTATAGGATACCACGGTTGGCTTAAATTACTTATCATCGTCCTTTTGGTCATCCTTGTGTTCATCGTCTTTATGTTCATCTTCTGACGATGCTTTTTCACTGCTACTCTTGGCAGCTGCCGCTTGCTTATTTGCTGAATCAGCCGTGGCATTGGCTTTGTCAGCCGCTGCATTGGCATCAGCCACTGCTTTATCAGCTGAATCTTGCATAGCCTTCGTAGAAGCTGTGTTGTCACTAACTTGCTTCTTTAAAGCCTTAATATCTTTATCTTTCTTATCAACTGACTTTTGCAATGACGATGCTGATGCTTTGTACTTATCAGTATCTTGCTTGGCTGTTACAATTCGTTGATTACTTTTAGCAGCTTTCTTCAACAATGGTACACCACCATCAGTATCAATGGCACGTTGATACAAACTATCCGCGGATGACCAATTTTGCTTTTTAACGGCATCATCTGCCCGTTCCAAATACTTTAATTGTTCATTAGCCGTACGGTTTTCAACTGACACGTGAACTTTCCGTGACGCCTTATAATGGTCCCTAGCTGTTTCCCAATCTTGTACAGCTACTGCATCACGGGCTTTATTCAATTCTCTATTATAGGTTTGATCATCACTAATCCAAATCATCGCTGCATATCCAGCAACAATTACTATTACCAAGCCAATGACAGAAATGATTATCTTTTTACGACTCATAACACGCTCCTTCGTTAGGTAATTGTCGTATTATACCATTTTTATATTTAAGCAACAATTCAAATAGTCAATATCCTTAATCATGACTTAAACTAATTGTAACGGTTTATTCATTTTCCTATTTACTGTAAAATGATAGCTATCTTAAAAATTGGAGAAAAAACAATGACAATTAAAAATTTTGACCAATTATTGAACAAGTACGCTAAGTTAATTGCGCAAGTTGGAATTAATGTTAAACATGGCCAAGACATTATTATTTATGCCGAAATTGACCAAGCCGAATTAGTTCATCGTATTATGGATGCTGCCTATGCATTAGGTGCTAACCAAGTACTTGTCGAATGGAAAGACACGGTGTTACAACGTGAATTTTTAAAACACGCTGACCAAGCAACCTTATCAAATCTTCCCGCATGGTTTTCGGTTCGCGCCGAATCATTGATGGCTAACCATACCTCACGTATTTCAATTGTTTCAGCTGATCCTGATGGTTTAAGTGATGTTCCTAGTGATCGTGTTTCATTATATGAACAAGCGTACCAACGTGCTAATCGGGCCGTTCGTGAAGCAACTATGAATAATGACGTTGCCTGGCTAGTCGTGTCAGCTGCTGGTAAGGAATGGGCGCAAAAAGTCTTCCCTGACTTGTCTGCTGATGATGCCCAAGATAAGTTATGGCAAGAAATCTTTAATATCAATCGCATCAGCTTAGATAATGATGTTATCGCCGATTGGGAACATCATATTGAAACGCTTAACGAAAAAGCTGCTTGGTTAGACAACCAAAACTTTAAAGAATTACGATATAAATCAGCTAAAACGAACCTAACGATTGGCTTAGCTGAAGATCACGTTTGGGAAGCAGCGGAATCATTCAATAAAGCTGGTAATCGCTTTGTGCCTAATATGCCAACCGAAGAAGTATTCACGTCACCTGATTATCGTCATATTGACGGGATTGTTCAATCAACAAAACCCCTTTCATATGCGGGCGTTTTGATTACTGATATCAAACTAACCTTTAAAGACGGCCATGTCGTTGTTGCTGAGGCAACCAATGGTCAAGATGTTCTTGAACAATTGCTTAACACTGACAAAGGCGCATCATCACTTGGTGAAGTATCACTTGTACCACATGATTCACCAATTTCAAACTCAAATATTGTTTTCTACACTACTTTAATAGATGAAAATGCATCTGATCATTTGGCATTAGGGGCCGCTTACCCTTCTAATGTTAAAAACGGTACGCAAATGTCACTGGCTGAACGCCAAAGCAAAGGCCAAAACGACTCACTTGTGCACGTCGACTTTATGATTGGTTCAGCTGATATGAATATCGATGGTGTAACCCAAGACGGTCAAATTGTGCCAGTGTTTAGAGATGGTAACTGGGCTTAAAATTGCATAACAACATAAAAACAGGTTAAACTCATTTAAGAATTTAACCTGTTTTTTATACTTTAATGATTAACGTGAAACACCGACGATAACGTCACCAACTTGGGCAAAACCAAAGTGTGTTGAGCCGGCACGCATCTCCCAGTCACGGTGACCAGTACCTGATGCAGTTGCCATGTTTGTTTCATTATACCAAGCATCAACAACTGGTGAACCTGAACCGAAGCCAATTGAAATAACTTCATTTGGGTTACTCCAGTGTTCGTTTGGAATTGAACCACCAGCGTTAGCAATTTGTTGAGCACGTGCTTGTGCTTGTGCGGCCAAATCTGATGACCATTCAGTTGTCATACCACTACGCTTAGACTTCAAAGCATCAAACGTTGAGTTATCAGTGTTACCAGCAGTAGCAGCTGTGGCTTGTGATGATTGCGTTTGTTGTTGTTGTGAAGCAGCAGCTTGTGCATTAGCTGATGCGGTGTTATTAGCAGCTGAAGCTGATTGCGCTGATTGTGCAGCAGCGTTAGCCTTTGCCGTTGCAGCAATGGCTTCTGATTGAGCAGCCTTAGCAGCAGCTTCACTGGCAGCAGTTGCGTCTGATTCAGCAGCGGCCATTGATGCAGCTTGTGCTTGTGATTCAGCAACACTAGCAGCGTATGCTTCACTTGCGGCAGCAGATGATGCAGCAGCTTCACTGGCAGCGGCTTGTGAGGCAGCGACAGCTTCGTTAGCAGCAGCTTGTGATGCGGCAGCTTCTGAGGCAGCAATTTCATCAGCAGATGGTGCAGCTGAATATGCTGTTTGCGTTGGTTGAGCCTGTTGTGGTTGAGCTGGTGCTTGTTGTGATTGAGCTGGTGCTACTTGAGCAGCTGGTACAGCAGCTGCGTTTGTACCATTAAAGTGTTGTCCAGAAACAATCAAATCTGGATTAGCAATACCATTTACGGCTGCAAAATTATCAACGGTATCATTAGTAGCCATGGCCAATGCCCAAACCGTATCACCTGATTGGATTTGGTAATTATTAACACCACCATTATTTGAAACCTGTGATGCAACTTGATCAACAGAGTTTGCTTGCCATACATCTGCAGAAGCAGACTCATTATTACTTACAAAAGCAACACCTGCTGCCGTAGTTGCTACTGCAACTGCAACCCATTGCTTTCCTGCCTTATACATTTTCTTGTGTGACTTAGTTTCCATTGATAAAGTTTCCCCTTTGATACTTTTAACACGTTTATGTGTTTTTAATTTTCTTTATTTTTTTCAACGTTCTTTAATAGTAACAAAGATTCTTAACAAAATCATTACAATTCGAAAGAAAATTTTTACAATTCTTAAGGAATACAGACAATTACTTAAGATTTATTGGGAAATCAGGCGGTAGTGGCGCCCCAATTAATTTTATTTTATTGGTAAATGGCACCGAAATTTGTACCGATGCTGAATGTAATAATAGACCATCTGCATAAGTTGTTTGCGGATTATAAAGGTCATCCCCCACTAACGGATGACCAATGGCTGCCATATGAAGCCTAATTTGATGAGTCCGACCTGTTTCTAAGGCTAGACGTACTAGCGTATGTTGATAAACCGTTTTGACTTTGGTCCAATGGGTAACCGCATTCCTTGCATGTGCACCATTAATTTGACGTAGTCGTTTATTAGTTGGATGATCACCAATCGGCAAGTTCACAACATCCTGTTGTTCAGTTAAAACACCATCTACCCAAGCTAAATACGTCCGCTTAATTGTTTTATCACGTAGCATTTGATTTAACATGGGCACGACATATGGCACTTTAGCAATAATCAAGGCACCGGTGGTTTGGCCGTCCAAACGATGTACCATATACGCGTGTTTGTGTTGTGGTAGCAAATATGCTTGGGCAAAATTCATCATTGTCCCATCCTCACCAGGAGAATTTGGATGGGATTTAACACCCTTTGGCTTATTAACCACCATAAAATCATCATTTTCAAATAACACTGACAGCGACTGGCTATCATCTGGTACGTAATCAGAAATTGGCGTCACAAAATCATGGGGCAACCATGTCAGTGTCAATTCATCCCCAGGCTTTAAAACCGTTGATGTGGGCTGATACCGACCATTTAAAAGTAAGCGTTGCTCCATTCGAAAATTACCACGCACCCGCTTTGGCACTTGCCAAGTAATTAACTGCTCTTTAATTGAAATTGCGGGCTGATCTATTGGTAAAATAATTGTTTTTGTCCAAGATGTTGTCATTGACTATCTCCAAAATTACAAACAAAAAAGTCTGGAAGAAATTCTCCCAGACTTCTTATCGGTTAAAGCGCGCTAATTACAACTTAGTAACGTTAGCTGCTTGCAAACCACGGTCACCTTCTTGTACCTCAAATGATACAGCTTGACCTTCATCTAATGACTTGAAGCCATCAGCTTGGATTGCTGAGAAGTGTACGAATACATCATCGCCTGATTCGCGTGAGATAAATCCGTAACCCTTGTCTGCGTTAAACCACTTTACTGTTCCTTGTTCCATGTCTGAAACCTCCTGGCATCTTGCCATAAAAATTAATAATCCAAAACGAAGATGCCCTTATTTCCGAGAAACATAAAACAAAATCTTTCAAACTATGGTCTAAGTATAACACGAGTTTCTAATGAATGATACTTGTTTTTGTCATACATATTTATCGTTAATAAATCATATCCGATTATATAAAAAAACATTCACTAAATATTAACGCAAAGGTCAAATTTCAGTGAATGTTTGATTAATTAACTATTTTAGAAGTTGCTTCATAGCAGTTGCTGTCATTTCAGCAGTAGCTTCCTTGGTATACATGGCAACATCGTTAGCACTAGCCTTTGGATTATCCTTCATATAAGCGGCAACCTTGGCTTGCACAGCATCACGCATTTGCTTTTGTTGTGCAGCGGCAGCAGCTTTATCTTGACCAGCAGCCTTTTGCTTAGCAGTAAGTTGCTTTGCTTGTTTAGCACTCAAAACAACCCATGTCTTTTCAGGCACTGTAACGGTTGTCTTTTGGTTAACAAGTGAATGACCTTCACCACCGAAGTCTAGCATCCACTTAAAGAAGTCATTTTGCCACTCCCAACGAGTTGTAACTGTCTTAGCTTTAGCTTCCTTAACATCAGCTGTCTTGTAAGTTGCATGCTTATGAACAGCTTCTGTCATGTTGTCCTTATCTGGGACATAGTGAGGCTTTGCCTTATCACCTTCATGATTTGCATAAACCATCACATAATTACCAGATTTTGTTCCAAGTTGTTGGGTAATCAACATACCAGCTGGTGACTTTGATCCGCCGGCTGAATAAATTGTCTTTTCAGACGTTGTGGTTACCTTCTTCATACCATAATGAGAATTCATATTAGCAGTCAATAAGAACACTGTTGCGGCCAACAATGCAAATGAAATAACACCAGCTACAAGACGCGTTGTGCGATTATTAATATTCATCCATGATATGAAAGTCAAAATTGACAATACAATTAATACAATAATTATCATGTAGCTTAGTCCTCCTTTTCATCGTTGACTGAAACGCCATTAGTTGAGCCGTATGGTGAAATCTTACCCTTACGTAAGAACAAAGCCAAAATAAGTCCAACAATTGAGAATGCAAATCCAATGACAAATGAAACACGGAATCCCTTCATTGAAGCATCTAACATATCTGCACCATATTGCATTGGGTTAGCTGCTTGCAATGCTTTACCTGGTTGATTATTCGTCATGATGTTTTGTGTAACTGATGTCAACAAAGCAACGACAACTGAAGATGATACTTGACGTGCCGTGTTGTTAGATGCCGTTGCATGGGCAGCTTCATCAGGTGGCAAAACTGACATTGACATCGTAGTCAATGGCATCATAGCCATGGCAACACCGAACATACGTAGTGCGTACAAAGTTGTAATAAAGGCACCAGGTGTTGAAGTTGTGATGAACATGAATGGGAAAGTTCCTAATGCAAGAATTGCGAAACCAACAATTGCAAGACGCTTTGCACCGATACGGTCATACGTACGACCAGAAATTGGTGCCATTACCCCCATTAGCAATGCTCCTGGTAACAATACTAGTCCTGAGTCTAGTGTTGACATACCGTGAACATTTTGTAGATAAGTAGGTAGCATCATTTGCACACCCATCATAGCCATCATCGTCATCATAACGGCAATGGTTGTCAAAGTGAATTGCTTGTTCTTGAAGACACGAATATCCATAAATGGGACATCCATCTTAAGTTGACGCCAAACGAAGAGCGCGATGATGATAATACCAGCAATAATAGGTGCAATAACTGTATCCATATCGCCCCAACCATCTGTTGATACGTTGGTAAATCCCCAAATGAAGACACCAAATCCGACAACAGAAAGAATAAATGATAGTACATCAAGCTTCATCTTCTTAGTTGGCAAAACATTCTTAACAAAGAAGAATGAAAGAATAAATGCAATTGCGATAACGATTAAAGGCAAAATAAAAATTGTTCGCCATGAATCTGAAATTGTCAAACCTAAGAAGACGTGATCCTTTTCAAGAATCCAACCTGATAGACTAGGTCCAATAGCAGGTGCTAACCCGATAACAATACCATTAAGTCCCATGGCAGCACCACGTTCCTCAATTGGGTAAATGTTAATCATAACAACTTGCATAAGTGGCATGGTAACTCCAACAGCAATCGCCGTGATAACACGTCCTGCTAAGAAAACCCACCACATATTTGCTTGTGCTGGCGCAAATGCAGTCATTGCCATTCCTATCGTCAACAAAGCATATGCTAAGTTATAAAGTGTTTTCGTATTAATACGCGTAGACAAAAATGCCGAAACAGGCATCATTACCCCGTTTGCTAACAAGAACCATGTTGTTGCTTGTTGTGCTGTTGAGAATGAAATATCAAAGTCGTGCATTAGGGTTGGAATTGCCGTACCCAATGACGTTTGCATTAGCACACCAGCGAATGTACCAATCAACAAGACAGCAACCATGGCTGTACGGTTAAAAGGCTTACCGTTCATGTCAAGGGTTGGTTGTTTCATATTTGCCATTTTTTCCTCCATAGTTTTTTATTTATAATCACAATGACTAATTCTAAATCGCCAATCACAATTTTTCAAGGGCTTTTGTCAAGTAATTTAACAAAGTTTGTGATTTTGGTCACATTGAAATCACTTACTAATTTTTAGTTACATTTAAGTATTCACTATACATATAATTGGCACCATATTGAAATCCCTTACAGTAATTATAGATTTTAGTAGCACCCGTTTGTGATTATTTCACAATTTCATCAAATTTTTATTTAAATATTTGTTAAAGGCATAAAAAAAGACTGAACGAGAAACGCTCAATCTTTTTGAATATTAATTTGAGTTAATCTTACCACCAACCGTTAGCAGCACGGAATGCAGTTGCATTTTGAACTGAACCATAACGTGAAGTAGCGTAGTTTACCATACCTTTAGTTTGGTCAGCAACAGATCCTGATCCCCAACCTTCTTTGGTTTGACCAAGTCCGTGGTAACCATTTGGTGAAACGGCATTAGGATTTCCACCTGACTCAGGCATAACAACACTGTTCCACAATGCTTCAGTACCACCGGCAGCTAAGAATTGTGCCTTAGTTGAACCACCAGCTGCTGGTGTAGCTGATTGTTGTTGTGGTTGAGTTGGTGCTTGTTGTGCAGGAGCAGCTTCTTGTTGGGCTGGTTGTGCAGCTTCTTGTGTTTGTGCAGGAGCAGCTTCTTGTTGGGCAGCTTCACTAGCAGCAGCCTTTTCTGCGGCAGCTTGTGATGCAGCAGCTGAGCTAGCTGATGCGGCTGATGATGCAGCGGCAGCTGAACTTGCAGCAGCTGATGATGCAGCTTGTGACATTGCTTGTGATGCAGCATCGCTAGCAGCATCAGTTGCTGATGATTGGACATCAGAAGCAGCCAAATCTTCTGCATCTGGTACTTGAATTTTTTGGTCAACAAAAATCATGTTGGCATCTTTCAAGTTGTTTGACTTAACCAAGTCATCAACTGTCATATTAAACTTATCAGCAAGTGCTGACAAAGAATCACCTTGCTTAACTGTATATGTTGAAGCGGCATCTACGATTGATGAACCAGCAACGAAGACTGATGCAACACCGGCAACTGCTAAAGCTGTTTGTTTAACTTTACTCATAAAATTAATATACTCCTGTTTTGGAAACTTAAATTATCTTTTTTAGTATTTATAACCCGTGACTCTCGGGTACGAGTTGTGTGCCTCTAGCACTCAACGACAATTATTAGTTTACCAATCTCATCGGCATAAATGTTTCGTAAACATTACGCGAAGTTTCACTAGCTATTTCTTACGATTATTTTAAGTAATGTTTTTGTAACAAAGCAGCTGCTAGCCTTATAAAATCAACGTTTTTATACTTTTATTTAAATTCATTAACCAGTTAATCATTACTCTTTTTTAACAATTTTTTGTAAAAGAAAGACCGAAAACTTTTAAATTTTCGGTCTTTGCTATTATTTGTTACATTTTTGTCATTTTGATAAGTAATTTTTTCAGAACTTTCGTAACCAAATCGTATCAATTTCATGGTTTGCTTGCTTATGTAATACTAAGTCAGCACGTTCGCGTGTCGGTAAAATGTACTCATTTAAGTTAGGTAAATTAACTTGTTGCCAAACTTTGGTCGCTTCGACCACGGCTTCATCTAATGTTAAGGCATCGTATGCTGCAAAAAAGTTTTCAGCATCCCCACTTTCTCGGGCAGCTGACAACAATGACTTAAACCGATCAATATACCACTCTTCAATTAATTCAGTCTGCGCATCAACGTAAATTGATAAATCAAAGAAATCTGAAATATAAACAGGTGTATCTTTTGATGCTTGTAATGTATTAATTCCTTCAATGATAAAAATATCAGGGTTCTCAAATATTTCATACTCACCCACCAACACATCTGATTGCTCATGTGAATACTTAGGTGATGAAACTTGTGGTTTACCATCTTTTAAATCATCCATAAATGATAATAAAGCTGGCATATCATATGACTCTGGAAAACCTTTACGGTCAAAAAGTCCTTGCTCCTTAAGCGTTGCATTAGACATTAAAAAACCATCTGTCGTTGTTAAAGCAATTTGCTTTTGTGGAAAAGCTTCTTGTAATAAATACTGAAGCAAACGGGCGGTTGTTGATTTACCAACGGCAACTGAACCAGCAATACCAATCACAAATGGTCCTGGTGCTGCTGGACGGCCCAAAAATTCAGCACGCTCAGACAAATCGCGATGATATTGATCATAACGCAATTTGATATAGCTGACGAGTGGTCCATAAATATCAAAAACGTCTGATACTGAAATCCTATCATTATAAGCTTTAATGTTTTGCAATAACTGTGGCGTCATTTGTAATTTTTCTGGTGCCACATAATGACTGGCTAATTGTTGCCAATCGTCCCTACTAAAAACAGCAAAATTTAACGGTGCTGTCGCCATCACATCCTACCTCTTCTCGTATAAGTCATCCGCCACACCCGCTAATAACGGTGTTAATTCTTGTACCGCAAATATGGTCAATTGATGCATAGCACGTGAAGCGATTGTATAAACTAACTGACGCTCATCATCACCATGGTAAACATCCGCAGAAGCATCCCACATGATAACCGCATCAAATTCCAGACCTTTTGCCAAATAAGCTGGCACGATAATTGTACCAGGTACTAAACGTTGGTTCTCTGTCCGAATGACCGTCACATCTACTTGATTACGTAAAGCTGTATACGCTTCTTCGGCATCTGCCAATGTCTTCGTAATAATGGCTGTCGTTTCCTTAGCAGCAAGGTTAGCTGCTAATTGGTCTTTCACCCCAGCTATCATTTCAGTGACTGAATCAACCACTGAAATAACTGGTAAAGTACCCGCACGTTCAAAGGCATCGATTTGCGCACCATCTAACAAAATATCCTTTGAAAAATCAGTAATTTGTTGCGTTGAACGATAAGTTTGCGTTAATTCAACATATTCTGACTTTTCTGGATCAAATAATTGCGCCAATTCATCTTGTAAACTCACCGCATTTTCTTTGGTAAAAATAGCTTGATTTAAATCACCCAGCATTGTGAAGCGTGCCTTTGGGAAACTGAACTTCAAAAAGGCCAATTGGAATGGTGTGTAATCTTGAATTTCATCAATAAACACAAACCGAATATCACGTTCACCACGACTACCCTTAATTAGGTCAAACAACATCATATATGGTGTCATGTCGGCCATTGGCAAAGCACCTTGGCGCATCTGTTCAATCGTGCGCTTAACACCGTCTTGCCAATCATTCCTACTTATATTATACGCTGCCAAATCAATAAAGTTGGGCACTGACTTTAAGAAATGCACAAATTGTTCATTGATATTAATGAAGTGATTACGATTAACACCACGAATAACTGGTTTAAAAGCCCTCATCACAATTTGCTTGGCAATAAACTTATATTCATCATCGTCAGACTCAAATTCACGTGGCTTGTCACGCAACATCGTATCATATTGTTCTTTACTTAGATTTTGAACTTCCTCTTCAACCCAATCAGCATGCACTTCATTACTTGCCTTGCCTTGTAGGATTTTCATAAGTTGTTCTTTAGTTGCTTGAAGACGATTTCCTAAATTGTAGTTTTCATTAAATGAATAATAAATTTCGGCAATCCGGTCTTTACTAATTACTTCCTTACCGCGGAATTTAATTACCCGCAACTTAATATGTTGTTGGTTTAATCCCTTCGCATAACGTTGCATAGCTTTAAAGTAAGCACTCGTCCCCTTCAAATCAATAATCTGCTTCGTCACGCCTGCTGGTTGCGCTTCGAAACGTTCTTGTAGTGTTTCCAGTTGTAATTTTGGCAAACGACGTGATGCATATTGATAGAAAGTCATTTGAATCATATTTTGCTCACCAAGTTCAGGCAACACTTGATCAATATAATCATTAAACAACTGATTAGGTGAGAATAGCACCACTTGGCCAGAAGTCAAATGACCACGATAACGATACAATAGATAGGCAACACGTTGCAAAACAGCTGACGTCTTTCCTGAACCCGCTGCTCCTTGCACAAATAATAGTTCAGAAGCTGTATCACGAATAATTTTGTTTTGTTCTTTTTGAATGGTCGTAACGATTGACTTCATTTTAGTCGTTGATTCACCTGACACGGCATTCAACAACATTTGATCACCTACAGCCTCATCAGTATCAAAAATGGTCACAATCGTACCATCTTCAATTTGGAATTGACGCTTCAATGATACATACGCATCTTGCTTACCATCTGGTGTTGCATAAGTCACATTACCCAAACCACCATCATAGTAAATTGAAGAAATTGGTGCACGCCAGTCATAAATCAAAAAGTTATCGGGACCATCAGAAAATGATGACAAACCGATATAAATTTGATCAACCTTATCCATCCCCTTTTCTTGCACATCAATGCGCGCAAAATAAGGCCGTTCTTGTAAACGGTCCAGAACAACAGCTTGATGTTCAGCTGAATTCATGGCCAACTCACGTTCTTGTAACATTTGCTGTTGTTGGCGAACTGACATCGCTGTTTCAAATAAACTACTATAGGTTGATGATTTGAAACGAACATCCTTCCAACCATCATCTACATCGGCCTTTTTAGTAGCAGCATTCGTTTGCTGTAATTTATTTTCCGCTTTAGCATCTTGAATCTTCTCTAATACAAAATCTAAGCGTTTTTGTTCTGCCTCGTACGGCATCATGGCAACTTCCCCCGATAAAAATTAGTGATTCTATGTTACACCACTTTGGCTCGTTTAGCTAGTTATTTGTGAGAGAGTGTAACAAAAGTCATTTAAGCTTACAATGTAAAACAATTAATACTTGACGTAATAAAGGCCGGAATACCTCAGTATCCCAGCCTTATATGTCATCATTTATTACGACTTATTATTTTTCATCAATATCCAATGGAATTTCATCTTCTGTTGCATTGTCGTCAGCAGCATCATCTTTTGCTGCATCTGGGGCATCAGCTGAACCATCTTGGCCACCAATGTAAGCCAAACGGACTTGATCATAAATCTCATCATAAATTTCTTTGTGTTCTGGCGCTTCTAACCAGCGAATCACATTGACCTTACCTTGACCAATCTTTTCACCCTTGTAAGAGAACCATGAACCAGACTTTACAATAATATCTTTGTCAGCAGCCAAATCAATCATTTCACCCGTCTTTGAAATTCCTTTACCGAAGAGAATTTCAACTTCAACTTCACGGAATGGTGCGGCAACCTTATTTTTAACAACCTTGATACGAGTTAGGTTACCAACTGACTTCACATTGTCACCATCGGCTTTGGTTGCATCAATCCCACCTTTACGACGAACGTCCAAACGGACTGTTGAGTAAAACTTCAACGCACGTCCACCTGGTGTTGTTTCAGGGTTACCAAACATCACTCCAATCTTTTCACGCAATTGGTTAATGAAAATTGCTGTAGTACCAGTCTTTAAGATAGCTCCTGACATCTTACGCAAAGCTTGTGACATCATACGTGCTTGCAAACCAACTGATGAATCACCAATCTCACCATCAATCTCTGCCTTAGGTGTCAAAGCAGCAACGGAATCAATAACGACCATATCAATTGCTCCTGATGCAATCAACGCATCAGCGATTGCCAATCCTTGCTCACCAGTGTCTGGTTGTGACAATAGTAATTCATCAACATCAACACCCAATGCCTTTGCATAGGTAACATCCATTGCATTTTCAGCATCGATATAAGCAACGATACCACCGTTCTTTTGCGATTCAGCAACGGCGTGCAAGGCCAACGTCGTCTTACCTGAAGATTCTGGTCCGTATATTTCGACAACACGTCCCTTAGGATAGCCACCAATTCCCAAAGCAACATCCAGCTTTAGTGAACCAGTTGGTGTTGATTCAACTTTTGTAAACTTACTATCACCAAGCTTCATCACAGAACCCTTACCAAATGATTTTTCAATCTTCTTCAAAGCATCATTTAAAGCCGTTTGACGCTCCTTTGGATCAGTAATTTTACCTTCTAGTTTCTTACTTGGATTAATATTTTTTCCTGTTGCCATGTTTTTTAGGCCTCCGTTTGTTAGTTTTAACTTAACGCATTTATAGTATAAACTAATATGTACGTTTTTTCAATCTTTATCCATCTATTAATCAGGCGTCAGTCAGTAATTCTGCTAACCAATCAAAACCAGCATTTACACTACTTTCGCGAACTTCTTGACGCTCACCTTGGAAATGGTAAACCTGTGCGAGCGTTTCCCCATTTGGCTTTGCAATGCCAATATAAACTGTTCCTGCTGGGTGACCTTCCAAAGCATCCGGACCCGCGACACCCGTAAAGCTAACTGCCCAATCCGTTTGTAATTTATTTTGGGCACCTGCCGCCATTGCTTGAGCAACCTCACTTGATACAACCCCATACGTTGCGATCATATCTTTTGGTACATCAACCAACTGTGTTTTAGCCGCTGGTGCATAAGTCACAAAAGCACCAGGTAACACGGCGGAAATGCCGCTAACTTCTGCTAACGTGGCGACAAATAGCCCTGCTGTCAATGATTCTGCTGAAGTAATAGTTTGTTGCTTATCGATTAGTAGCTTACCGACTAATTGTTGTTGCATGATTAGTCTCCTTTCACCTAATAAAGATGCAATAATCGTAAAAATGTCTTTTATTTAGTATAACAAAAATGAGGCTAAGACTCGCAAAAGTCTCAACCTCAATTTATTTAATCAGCTTTACTTAAAACCATCAGCGAATACTTCACGATTCTTGTAGAAGTAGTCGATTCCTGAGTAAATGGTTGCAATCAAAGCAATCCACATCATGATCATAGCAAATGGAATATTAACTGCTGCGAAGATCATATCGTGCAACAAGAAGAAAGCAATTGAAATCATTTGTGACATCGTCTTAATCTTTCCAGGCATTGCTGCAGCTAAGACCTTACCATTGTTTTCAACAATCAAAGTACGCAAACCAGTAATTGCCAACTCACGAATAATGATAATGGCAACCATCCATGCTGGTACCCAATCAAATTGAACAAAGTAAATCAATGCTGTCATAACCAATAGCTTATCAGCTAATGGATCAGCAAACTTACCAAAATTGGTTACCAAATGATGCTTACGTGCAATTTTACCATCGGCCAAGTCAGTCAATGAAGCGACGATAAATACAATGGCTGCAATCAAATGCGTCACTGGTAACGTTGCGCCAAGAAAGCTCAATGTTCCCCAATCAAGTGGCAAAGATAGCAATAGCATAAATACTGGAATCAGTATAATGCGAAAAACAGTTAATTTATTAGGTAAATTCATTTCTCTTATTTACTCCTACATTCTATCGCGTAAAGTTCATACCCAAACGCCATACACTAGCATTTTGTGATTGCAAATCAATTTTTTGATTATTTAATGATACTTGAGTTGCTAACGCATTTCCAATTGAAACAACAACCCCCGTTGCAGTTTCAGGAATTTCAATTTCTTGTGTATCTTTATCTTCAACAGTACCGTTCCAAATAACCTTACCATTAGCATCGCTAACTTGCATCCATGATGAACCATCAACTGCCTTTAGTTGCATCTTCATTGGCTTGTTTGGTGCTTTAACAGAACCGTAATTAATAGCAGAACCGTTAACTTCACCCTCACCTAACTCAACCTTATCAGCTTTAGGTGTCTTCTTTTCTGAAGATGACTTAGCTGATGATGCCTTTGATGATGAACTTGATTCATCCTTGGTTGATGAAGCCTTTGTTTCAGACTTCTTTGATGAAGATTTATCAACAACCTTTGACGTTGTCACTGAAACATTTGATTTTTCGTTAGATTCTTCCTTAGCAGAACCTGCAAATGAAGAAACCACTACCCAGATAATGGCAATAATGGCAATGACCACAACCCCAATAATGATTTTTGGCATCATATTGCGAGTCTTGTCAGCAACAGTTTCTTCTGGCTGATGCATACCGGCACGGGTGACATTGTCAGCATCTACACGCGCAGCACTCAAGTCAGGCTCGGCTGGTTTGTCGTCTTCGTCTTCATATTTCTCCATGAAAGCAGCCGCATCTAAACCAACAGCAGTTGCATATTGCCGCACAAAAGCACGCTCATAAAATGCACCTGGCAATTGATCAAACTGCCCGCTTTCAATTGCTGCTAAATAACGCTTTTGAATTTTTGTTGATTGTTGAATATCATCTAATGATAAGCCTTTATCAAGACGAGCTTGCTGAAGCTCTTGTCCAATAGCGCTTTTGCGTTCTTCATTCATACATCTCTCATCCTAACTTTTCAATTTAGCATAATAATTATAATTGCATTCTTATTTATTTTAACATAATTCTGTTACATCAGAACGAATGATTATACTTGCGATGGGACTAAATGTTGTTGTTGTTAAAATTGTTAACATTTCTTCATACGATAAACTTTGCAGTGTTGCAATTTCATCCTGCAATGTCGCCTCGTCAAAAGTCTGTCCTTCAAAACGAATGGCAATTTCCTCTAATTCATTTAACTTATTAATTAAGCGACTTAATAAGCCATTTTTAATTAATGCAAAACTATCTTGCAAAGCTACAACGGCTTCAGATAAATCATCTAGCATGTGCTTAACTTTTTCAAGCACTTCTTCGGGTTCAGCAGTCTCAGCAACAACTGTCAAATAAGCAAATTGACGTTCCGTATCGAACTCAGCACTAAAATTATCATCGATTAGACCATCATTATACCAATCCATATAAGCTGGTGAAAACTCGCCAAACACCAAATCAAGCGCCAAGCTACCAACAATTGCCACTTTTAATATATCACGCCGGTTCATCGTCGCAAAGTCTAACTCCCAACGCTGACCTAAAACAACTTTATTGCGAGCCACTGGTAATGATAATTCCAAGGTCTGTGTGTCAATTGGTTGTAACGTTGGCGTTATTTTTTCAACAATTTGCGTACTTTGACGTTGACCAGCTGGCGATTGTTTAATAAAAGCCAACATTTCTTGTTCATCAAATGCTCCAGTAATCACCACATCCATATTCTGTGGTTGATAAAAAGCTTCATAAGCTGCGGTCAACTGAGCCGGTGTAATTTGATGTACCGATTCAGCGGTCCCCGCAATGTCCGTTCCTAATGGATCTTGTGGATACAAACGTGCCAAAATTAAACGAAATACTCGTGAATTAATATCATCTTCGTACATATCAATTTCTTGCGTAATAATTTCTTGTTCACGTTGGACTGACGGTGCATCAAAATAAGGCTCCTGTGTAAAAGTAAATAGTTCCTGCAAAGGCGCCCAATTATCAACCGCCGTGGCAACATAATAACTTGTCCGTGACTGGGTCGTAAAAGCATTTGCCATTGCGCCTAAATCACTCAAACGTGCAAAAGCGTCATAATCAGGTTGGGCAAACAAACGATGTTCAACAAAATGCGCAATCCCAGCTGGTTGTTGGACAACTTGTCCATTCTCGATAAAAGTATTGTCGCGCGCACCATAATCAACGCCCACTACACCAACAATTTGATGAAAACCAGGACGTGGCAATAAATGAACATGTAAGCCATTATCCAGCACCACATGATGTTCAGATGGTAGAAAATTTTGCGTACTATTCACCATTTGACGTTCCTCCAATCATCTCATAATGTAATTGCCAAGTAACTTTATTTGCAATATCACGTACCTGTTCAGCAGTTACGGCATCAATTTTATTTAAATAATCTTCATCGCTGACGACACGTTGCAATAAACACTGATTATAACAACGGTCAGCAACATATAATTGTTGGTCTAGTGTCATCGTATAGGCATTTTTAATTAATTGCTTAGCAATGTTTAACGCTTCATCTGAGACTAAAGTTTCTTGTAGACTTTTGAGTTCTTCATTAACTTTTGTCACCGTCAAGGGCAAATTATCAGCATCCACACCGGCTTCAACCAACAATAAATCTGTATAAGGATTGTAATCAGATGAAATACCGTAAACCAAACCAAGCTTCTCGCGCACATTTGATAGTAAACGTGAATTTGCCAAACCACCAAAGATACCATTAAATACCGTGGCTGCATAATGCTCATCTTCGGTAACTGTCAGCGCATATCCTAATACCAAACGTGCTTGGACAACATCATCTGACTGTTGAATTTTTTTGACCGCTGGCCATAAAGTTTGATGATAATGCGCATTTAATTGCGTCGTTCGTGGTGCAAAGTGAATCTCTTGCGCTAAATCAATCACAGTTGCAGTGTCGACATCCCCCACAACCACAATATCAACGCGATCTTGCGCAACACTGTCTTGCCAAACTTGCCAAGCCGTCTGGGGTGTTACTGCGGCTATCCCCTGCGGCGTTCCAAATGCTGGTGAGGCTTGGATACTCGTACCATAATACGTATTTAATGCTTGGCGCAATGCATAAAAGGGTTTGTCATCCTTCAACCCAGCAATTTCATCTAATGAAACCTCACGTTGGCGATTAAACATCACTGGAGAAAAACCTTGCTCATCATCCCCCATTGGGTTATTAATGACTTCATTTAAATAGTCAAAACCGTGATTCAACAATGACTGCCCATCAGTCACAAAACTATCGTGCACTAAATTTAGTTGTAAACGTACAGTATGTAGCTGACCAATTTTAAAGACTTCTGTCCCAAACGCTGCCCCCATCATTTCATCTAAAGCTTTAGCGAGTTTGGTTTGTGAGTCATATTTTTTAGATGCTGTTTCTAGCATATTGCTAGCGAGCACCCGGGCATCTAAGGTTGCTGCTTGTAATTGTTGCGTAAAATTAACGGCAATATGGGTTGTCGCAAATTGTTTGGTTGGCAACACATGCACAAAGACCCCATTTTGAATTTCTTTTGTAAACACAACGGTACCTACTCTAATGAAAACACCTGATTTGTATTTTCGCTTTCATTTAAATTATCTACTGCTATATAGAAAAGCAATCGCTTCCAAGTATAAACTTACGAACTACTTGTTGCCAGCTTTTCATTTACGTATTAAAAAAACCTTATTGAAAATTAAGGTATAAAAAAAGAGATTGAGTACGCTCAATCCCTGTTTTAAATTAAATTTTAAGAGAAGATAGCTGACAATATTAGGACAACAATCAAACCAACAATTGATATGAGTGTTTCTAGCACTGTCCAAATCTTCAAAGTTTGCGTAACGTCTAAGTCAAAGAATTCCTTAAACATCCAGAAACCAGCATCGTTAACGTGTGATAGACCAACTGAACCAGCACCGATAGCTAGTACAACAAAGGCTGGATTAACAGCGCTTTGACTAGCAACCAATGGTGCCACGATTCCGGCAGTCGTCAAACCAGCAACCGTTGCTGAACCGACTGACACACGTAGAATCAAGGCAATCAACCATGCAAAGATGATTGGTGACAATGATGTGTTTGAGAAAGCTGATGCAATAGCATCTGAAATACCACCAGCAGTTAGGATACCCTTGAAGGCAGCTCCACCAGCAATAACCATCAACAAATTAGCAATTGACTTTAGCGCATCACTCATTGAATCACCAACTTGACCCATGGTACGACCTTGCTTTGGTCCCATTGACCAAATAGCAAAGGCCATGGCAATAACCATTGCAACTACTGGATTTCCAAACATAGCGATAATCTTGTCTAATGTCGTTGGATCCACAATGTAACCACTTTGAGCGGCATGCGTCATGGCTTTCCAACCAGCATCACCAATTTTACCGGCATATACTTGCTTTCCACCATTAACTGTTAATGTGTAAATAGTTGAAATCAACATAAAGAATACAGGCATCAATGATGTCAAAATTGACAAACCAAATGATGGCGTATCTTCTAGCTTAAAAGTCTTAACTTCACCAATTGCATCTAGCTTCTTGGTAATTTTGAAAGCCTTTGGCTCAATCTTTTGAATCACACGTGTGAACAATGGACCAGCCACTAACATGGCCACAATCGCAACTAAGATACCGTACATCAAAACGATACCAATATTAGCACCCAAAATATTTGTGACGGCTGTTGGTGATGGCTGTGGTGGCAAAAATCCTTGCGCAGCTGACAAAGCAGCAGCCATAGGAATACCCAAATAAAGCAAAGGCACTTCAGCTTCAAGCGCGATTGTGAAGACAATCGGAATCAAAACAACCAAACCAACTTCGAATAGCAAAGAAATTCCGATAATAAATGATGCACCGGCAACGGCCCATTGCAATCGTTTCTTACCAAATTTGTTAATCAAAGTTGTCGCAATTCGATATGAACCACCTGAATCCGAAACCAGACGACCAATCATCGATCCGAATCCAAAGACAATAATTAGCTCCCCCATGGTACCGCCGATACCATCCTTTAAGGCATCCGCAATTCCAGCTGGATTCATTCCCAAACCAAGGGCAACTAAAATAGATGTAATAATTAACGCCACGAAGGTGTTAACATTTAACTTTAGGATGAAAAATAGCAAAACGGCAATTCCTAATATCAAAATTATGAATGGCCAAACGTTTAAGCCATTCATAACCCACTGATATAACCCTGTCGCTTTATCAATAGATAATCCCGCTAGCATAGTAAGCATGTACACTAACCTCTACAATCAAAAAATTTCGCTCACATGAAATTGTAAGCGATTGCTCAACTTTTATATTGTACAACCTTTCACTAATTAAAAACAATGATTTCATGAAAAAATGATGACTTATTTTATTAAATAAACCATCATTTTCAAAATTATAATTTTAGCGGAAACCACCACCACCAGAGCTACCGCCGTGGCTACCACCGCCGCCGGAACTGGTTGAACCACCACCACCGGATGAGCGTGTTTGTGTGGCAACACTAGTACTGAAATGGTTGACCAAACGGAATGGATACCTTGAACTATAATAATAAACGCTATCTTGTTGATAATTTGGATATACTTTTGCTAGTTCATCAGCAACTTCTTCCAAAATACCAAACGCAGCAGCTGCAATCATTAAGTCATCCCAGAGGCCAACTTCTTGCGGTGCACGTTCATCTAATAATGTAAATTCTTCCAAATAGTTCTTTAACCGGGCAAGGTCTTGTTTAACTTCAAAGCCAGCTGGTTTTGTACGACATGATGCAATCCAACCGGCAATTCGATTAGCTGAATCAAGTTTCTTATCACCGGTGCGAATTTTCTTGGCGTCCTTAGGATACATCAAATCATGACCTTCAAGGTACTCACGACTATAAGTACGGTAATCCATTGTCAACTTCTTATGACGTGAGCTACTACCATTTAGATACTTAGACAACCCCTTTTGCGTCACAACGCCATCATGGGCTGCTGCGGTCATAATTTTATAATAGCGCTTAATTGGCGCCGGTGCGTCATCGGCAACTGGTTTATCAGTTAAGACAAACTTCGCTTTAGGCTTACCAAATGTACTTGGCTCTTCCTCCATCGTAATCTGGCCATCTTTAACCAATTGTAATAAGCCAACCGTCAAAAAGTTATCTAAAGTATCTGTTAGCGAATACATATCACTGAAGAACAGATATGTATTATAAATACTACCCGTTGGCACTTCACGCCGGTACTCACCTTTGGTTTGTGCTTGTAACTTTTTCATCTTTGGATAATATTTCCGATAGTTACGATACTTTTGAATAATCCAAATAGTGATGGCAATAAAGACCACGCCGATGGCAACCATGACCCAAATGACTATCCGCACAGCGCGGTCATTAGTAACGGTCTGACCATTTTTATAATCGTGATAATCATAATCACTACCTTTGAACGCATCTTTAATATACGCATCAAAGGTTCGATTAGAATGATAATTAGTAGCATAAGTCCCCTTTGGAATTTGTACAATCATTTTGACGTAATCATCTTCCAAAATAGCACTGGTACTTTGCATCGTTAATTTGTCATTTTTAAAAGCAGTTTTACCTTCAAAACCAAATCCCCAAACACCGTAGCCGTTATTTACCGAAAATTGACGATTAGGATCCTGGATAGTGACCTTCATTTGCTTTGGTGCAATTGCCACATCACTATCCAAGAATTGCCAGGCAATCATTTGTTTTGTTTTGGTTTGTTCAACAAAATTACTAATTTGATACTGAATGCGATATTGATGGGTACCGTATTTAGTAATTCCCCAATTTAACTCATCCCCATTTTGGCCGTATCGATTGGCCTTTTGTTGCCGATTAGCTTTGGTGTTCCAATTATTTTTTCGTTGAAAAGCTTGTCCATCCATACTAACTTGGTAATCTGAAAGCTTTTGTGGACCAACCAATTTAACAACTTTATATATCTCACTACCTTCATCTGCTGTCACCGACCAATCTTCAGTGATATAAGCGGTTCCTTGGTCATCTAAAGAAACATTAATGTCCATCTGATTAACAGTTTGGTCAGCCTGAATACTCTGGGTGTTGCCGACAATAAAAATGGTTGCTAAACATGTCAGCAACGTCAACCAGAGTGATTTTACTCTGATTTTTCCCATTGTGGCATCTCCTGTTTTCCTTCGGTATTTTGGAAATAAGTTTCTTTATTGAAACCCATTGCACCAGCAATCATAAAGTTAGGAAAGATTTGAATTTTCCGATTTAACTTTGTAACTGTATCGTTATAAACCATACGTGAAAGACGGACTTTATTCTCAAATTCACTAACAGCCGTCATTGTTTGTTGATACACCGTATTAGTCTTCAAATCTGGATATTGCTCAGCTAATGCATTAACAACGCCCAGGACACTTGCAAATTTTTGCTGATCCTCATCAATATCAGCCACCGAAGCTTGATCAGTAACCGTTTTACGTTCTTGGACAATCTTTTCCAATGTTTCTTGCTCATACGATTGATAGTTTTGTGTTGCTTGCATTAAATTCGTAATCGCATCCCAACGACTTTCGACTTGGGCAGCGATTTGACCCATCGCATTACGCACATTCTCACGTTGGTTTACTAAACCGTTATAAACAGCGATAACCCAGCCAACTATAATCACAATTATGACAATCAAAATGATTAACCAAATCATAATGTTGTACCTCCTGTATAAATCTCTTAAACCTATTGCTTATAAATCGTTTAGCGGAAGCCACCACCACCGGAGCTACCACCAAAACTACCACCACCACCAGAACTGGTTGAACCACCGTTACCACTGTCAATAAACATCTCCATGCTATCAGTCGCAAAACCATAAGTACTATAGAATGGATAAGCTGTCGTTTGATAGTAAATACTTTCATCACGGTATTCTGGATAAACTTCATCTAATGCATTTGCAACCTCTTCAGCAATTCCCAAAGCTGTTGCTGCCAGCATCAAGTTATCCCAGAGACCAACTTCTTTTGGTGTCCGTTCCTCTAACAATGTAAAATCTTCAAGATAATTCTTCAAACGGACAAAATCAGCACGGACGGCTAATCCCTCCTTCGTCAAAGCACTACCGTTATGCTTTTGTGCATAAGCATTTGCTTTAGTTTCTTTGGCATCATTAGTTTGATACTCATCTTTTGGATAAATTAAATCACGTTGCTCACCATATTCGTTACTGTCTATTGTACAGATAGCCCAAATTTTAAAATAATCCTTCTTGTTCTTATCAAAATATGAAGATAGATCTGTGGCAGTCACTTGATTATCTTCTGCTGCGGCTTGCATCATACTATATAATTTAGCCAGGCCATTTGGTACTTTATCAGATACGTCATCTGCTTTAAGAACCAACGTTAACTGCTCATCGTCGTCTTGTAATTCAAGTAAATCGGCTTTAACCAAGCTCAAGATACTAACTGATAAATAATTTTCTGCTAATTCAAAATCCGAAAACAACGAGGCCACAAATGAATAACCGGCAAAAATATCATTATCCGTTGGAATTTCACGGACATACTCACCTTTGGTATCCGTTTGCAACTTTTTAAGTTTTGGATAATAACGATGGTAATTCTTGTTTCGTCCATAACGACGCATGCTAAAGTAAAAAACAACAAAGAATACAGCAACATAGCCTAGGTTCCAAAGCCAATCATATGACGTATCTTTTTGAGTTTCACCAGTCTTATACTTGTCATAATTAAAGTCACTACCTTTAAACGCCTCTTTCATATATGAATCAAACGAACGTTTAGAAGTATTGGCTGTTGGGTATGTATGACGCGGTATTTTCATAATGATTTTGACACGATTGTCATCTTTGATTTGCTTGTCATTCTTAACTAAAATCTGGCCATTGTTAAACGAAGTCTTACCTTCAAACCCAAAGCCCCAAATACCATAGCCGTTCTTAGCGGCAAACTTTTGGCTCGGATCATGAATCTTAATTTGAATATCCTGTGGTGCAATCTCAACATCTTTATCGACAAATTGCCAAGCAATCATTTGCTTGGTTTTGGTCTGTTCAACAAAATTACTAATGCGGTATTTAATCTTGTAATGATGCTTACCATATTTTGTGATTCCCCAATTTAGTTCATCACCATTTTGACCATATGCATAGGCTTTGGAAGCACGATCACCTTCCGTGTCCCAATCTGCTTCACGCTGGAACGATTCTCCGTCCATACTAACATGATAATCTGACAATTTTTGACCCTTTTGCCGTTTAATTGTTTTGTAAATTTCACTACCTTCATCGGCATCAACAACCCAATTTTCAGTAAAGGATGCAGTTCCCTGATCATTCAAAGCGACATCAATCTTCATACTCTCAACATTTTGATCGGCTTTTATCGTTGGCGCCTGACTAAACATCAAAGTTATTATAGCCAAAGGTAAAATAAACCAAAAATGTTGCCACAATTGTTTATTAAATTTCCCCATAATATCCACCCATTTAATTATTAAAAACAACTAATAAAATTATATATTAACCTTAACACTTCACCATTTATTCACAAAACATTAAGTTCTATATAAATATAGTATAATAGTGCCATGTTTTACCATTCGGACTCTGACAAGTATTGTAGTTTACGTTTTGAATGGATTAAAGATTAGTTAAAAAAGTAGGCTGAGACATTTCTGTCTCAACCTACTTTTTGATTCATTAATACCCGTTTTATATTGTAACCGCAAACCGGCCAAACTCCGTTACACACCGGCTTCAAAACGACTTTTGTCTCGCTCTGACCTTTAACGACTGTTTTGTTTGAACCAATCAAAGATTTTCGCACCCTTGTCTACCGGTAAATAGCGTACTTCCATAAGTTCTTCTGTATTACCGCTCCGAACACGTACTTCGACGTGCACCAATTTTGAATGACGCATAAAAACACTTTGTGATAATTTGATTGATTGAATATTCTTCAATGGTAGCATGTAACGTTTTTTGGTAAATAAATGCCCAATCTGCACTTCTAATAACTGGTTAGTATTAACACCGATACCATTTACTTTTGCAGCATAAACTGCCAAGCCGACCGCAATTGGTAATAACAATGCAGTAAGCAAACCATACGGCCACCATAATACACTCACTGGTACAATAACCACCAGAGTTGCGACAACCATATTACGAATCAATGACCACTGCCCGCGACGATTCGTTTGATACCAATTGTCAGACACTACGGTTTGTTCAGGTGCCCAATTAACAAACTTGCTAATTTGTGATGTCACATCTTTACTTTGCACAACTGGCATCACCACCACAGCACCACTATCTTCATCATCTGAAGCATTAGCAGCAACTAAAGCTTGAACTGTCGTTAAATGCAATAACTGACGTAACCATGATTGCTCATAAACAAGTCCCTGGATTCGATTTAATTTTACAGATACTTTATTATTTTGGAAAAAGCCCTTTTCAATACTTAATTGTTCAGCTTTTTTAGTCATTGTAAAATGATAATTTCGTTGCACAATCAATAAGTATGAAATAATAACCGATATTATTAATAGAAAAATTAACTCAGAAATCAGCAATACACCATCCTGATTACCGAATATATCAACAACACCGTCTAACCAATTTTTAGGCAAAATTTCATCCAACCAATTATATATTACGCCTAGTCCTGCTAAAATTGGTGCGACTGTAAATGAGGTCGCTGCATACAAATTTAAATCACGTGACTTAATCCGATAATGTTGCTGCGGTTGATCTGAATCCGCTACTGTTACCACTGATTCTGGGTTAACTTCAGTGTGTTTATTCTCAGCTGTTTGGCGTAACTGTTCTAATTGTTCGACTTCATGCATACTGATGATAGGAATGCTAATTTCCGCCCTGTCAGTCACATGCGCTGAACTTTCAATTTTTAAGCTCACCAAATTTAATGGGACCATGAAAAACCATTGTTTTGTTTGCAGCGTTTGAATTTTAGCATATTGCAAATGTGACTCTTTTTTATTAAACAAACCCCGTTTAATAATAATTTCGTGCTCATCAAACACATAAGTAAAGGTTGCATATTGGAACCACAGACTGACAACTTCTAGAATAGCAGCCGCAAAAATTAGCCACCAACCGATGCCGTTCAATAATACTAAAACAAGTAACCACCACCAAGATTTAATATCCGCAATTAAGAACACAACGATTGCTAACCAATGTAAATGCTTGCCCTTAGCTATCATAAACATCTTCCTCTTTGGCTAGTGCCATAATTTGTTGTTTAAGTTTGGTGGCTGTTGCTTCGTCGAAAAAGCCAATATCATGTGAAGCTGCTGCTGTATGAACTTGCACACCTTGCAACTTTTGCATTTGTAATAATGGCCCAGCAGATAAGGTCACGTCTTGGACACGTAGAATTGGTACGGCAACTGTTTTGCGCACAAAAAAGCCCTTCGTCACTTCAATATTATGTGGTGCAATATGATAATGCCAAAATTGATAGCGATACGGTACTAAACTAAATTCAACAATTGCATCAATTAGTCCAATAATACCGACAATAATGACAATCCACCATGACCAATTCCAAATATAATGAAACACAACTAAAATCACCACAGCGATTATGGCAATTAATAAGTCAATGCCGGCTTGCCAAAACCACACCCTTTTAATATTACTTGGTAATTGTTCTTCCATATACATAACTCCCCCAATTTGACCACTAGGATACTTGAAAGTGATATTAATTTCAAGTTATTTGTATATGATTAACTTGCTAACAAAAAAAGCCAAGGTATACTACCTTAGCTTCTTGCTGACTTATACGTCGTTACTTTTTAATATGTGTACGTTGGTAATCGGCAATTGCAGAATACTCTGTTTGCAACTGACGTGACAAACGAATAAAGATTGGTGATAATTCACGATATGCGTCGTAATTATCAGGATTTGGTTGGTAAGTATTAGCTTCACCAATCATGTCACCAATAACTTCTAGATTATCAACAAGTCCCAACGCCTTTTGTGCCATAACTGTGGCAGCTAGCGCACCTGATTCAAAGGCCTTTGGCACAGTTACTGGTTGCTCAAAAATGTCAGCAGCCATTTGACGCCATAGTGGTGAACGAGCAAAACCACCCGTTGCTTGAATAGCCTTCAAATCACCAACAACTTCTTCAAGTGCTAATGAAACCATGTAAATGTTAAAGATGATTCCTTCTAGCACGGCACGCACCATGTGAGCACGCGTATGATTGTGAGTCAAGCCAAAGAATGAACCACGCGCGTTAGCATCCCAAATTGGTGCACGCTCACCACCAAGATATGGATGGAACAAAAGACCGTCAGCACCAGCTGGAATCTTAGATGCGATTTCAGTTAATAGGTCATATGAATCAATACCTAGTAGTTCAGCAGTTGATTTTTCTGAATCAAACATGTTATCGCGGGCCCAACGGAAGACATCCCCACCGTTGTTAACAGGTCCACCAACAACCCAGTGATCCTTATCCAAAGCATACGTAAAGGTACGACCCTTTGGATCAATTTTAGGTGCATCAGTTACAACACGAATGGCACCAGAAGTACCAATGGTTACAGCGGCAACCCCTTCTTGGATGGCATTAACACCCAAGTTTGATAATGGGCCATCACCAGCACCGTAAATAAATGGTGTGTCAACATCCAAGCCCATTTCAGCAGCGTACAATTTATTCATACCCGTTTCAATCGTGTATGGATCAACTGGTTCTGGCATTTGTTCTTTCTTAACACCCGTTACTGACAAAGCTTGTTCATCCCAATCAAGGTTAAAGATATTAAACATACCAGTACCTGATGCGATTGAATAATCCATGCGGTTTGCATCAAACAACCGGTGGAACAAGTATTCCTTAATTCCTAGGTAATGAGCTGCCTTATTATAGATATCAGCATGGTCATTCTTTAACCAAAGTAACTTTGACAAAGGTGCCATTGGGTGAATTGGTGTTCCAGTTTTACTGTAAATTTCATCACCAATACCATTAGCCTTTAATTCTTCAGTATACTTAACGGCACGTGCATCAGCCCATGTAATCACACGAGTTAATGGTTGCCAGTCTTTATCAAACGCAATCAAAGAGTGCATTGCTGAACTAAATGATACACCTAGAATCTTACCGTCCTTTGCAGAACGCGTAACTTGTGCCATCGCGTCAGTAAAGGCCTCCCAGATTTCATCAAGATCTTCTTCAGCCATGTCTGGTGCGTCACGGTATAGCTTGTAACCCTTGTTGGCACTCGCAATTACGTGCCCCTTCTTATCGAATAACACCACTTTGGTTGACGTCGTTCCTAAGTCAACACCAATTAGGTAATCCATTAATATATCCTCTCACATCTTAATATTTTGCATATTACTTCACCCTTAATTTTAGGCAAAAATATAGCATTTTGCAAACGGTCTCACAATGTTTTTTGCCTAATCTGTTTCATTATTGAAACTACTATTTTCTGGCTTATACACACTGCGATTGTCTAATGCCCATTGCCGAGGTGAAAATTCACCTGGATTTGTTTGATCTAAAGCATTGTCAAAACTTTGAATACTAGCATCTAGTTCATCTAACTGGTGTAAGATATTGGCTTCTTTAATCATCGGTTGCACTGGTGACCCATATTCTAATAAGCCATGATGCGCAAGCACTGTATGTCGCAAAACCAACATATCTTCACTATACAAATCAATATTTAATTCATTTGCTGCCAAAACAATCTCTTCATCAACGAGTACAATATGACCAATCAACGTTCCCACCTTTGTGTATTGTGTTGCAACGGGACCAGATAGCTCAATGACTTTGCCTAAGTCATGCAATAATGCAGCTGCATATAACAAACTAGCATTAATATTTGCATATTGTTTCACAACTGCTTGGGCTAAATGCACAATTGATAAACTATGAAACGCTAATCCACCTGCAAAAGCATGATGATTCGACTTTGCTGCTGGAAACTGTAAGAACGCATCTTGATACTTTCCTAAAATATGACGAACTATCCGCTGCCAATTGGCATTGGTAATTTGAAAAATAATCGCTGACACTTCTTCAGCCATATCTTGTTTTTTCATTGGCGCAGCAGCCACGAAATCAGCAGGATCTTGTGGTTCACCCATTTGAGTTGGCCGAATTGTTAAGACCTTTAATTGTGGTTTATCTTGGTATGCTTGCCGAACTGCTTGGATAGACACAACCATCCCCGCTTGTAACTGATTAACTTCCGTTTCGGTCGCATCCCACTTCATACCCTTGATGGTCATTGAACGATCAGCTAATTGTAAAGCCATGTAACGCTTACCTTGCTGCGTCATTCGTACATCAACTGATTTTAATAATGCAAAGGTTTCAACACGTTCATCTAATTGATATTCTTTTAATGTTTTTGCCAAAATATCCTCCTACTGCTGGTGCACCAGCTTAAGCGCATGTTCACTTGTCACTTGTCGTCCAGTAAAATAAAAAATTTGTTGTTCGTTGCTTGCTAATTCATTTAATACTGTCATCATAGCATCACGACGCTGATCATCAAAGTCAACAAACGCATCATCAATTAATAATGGTAACTGTAAGGTATCTGACACATTTATCACAAATGCTAGCCGCAAGGCAACATATAATTGCGAAGCCGTTCCTTTTGACAATTGATTAACCCCTAATACTTTACGATCATCACGCACAACTTTAAGGAGCGTCTTAGTTTGTTGAATCTTTTGATAATGATTATTCGTTAAACGTGCAAATATATCACTGGCTTGGTGCAACAAATTTGGTAGCCGGTCGATAATGGCCGCATTAAGCGCTTGACGAATCCATTCACTACCCAAGCGATCTACAAAGTATTGTTTTAGTTGTTGATTAACCAAGGTTACTTGATTAGCCACCATTTGCTGTTGATTTTCAACGGTATTATCAGTTTGCAAATTTTGTAATTGCACATTTACTTCTGCCAACCGTTGATTAACTTGTGATTTTTCATGCTGAATACGTTGTAGCACTTCCTGGTTTTCACTCGCCGGTTGTGTTTGTTGCGTCATTGTTGCTGCCTGTGCTGCTAGTTCGTGTAAGTCAGCATCGCCTAATTGTTCTGCCAACATCATGCCTTCACGCTTTAAGTCATTCACCTGACGTTGTGCATCACGACGTTGCCGTAACATCGCCGCATCTTTAACCCCAAGTTGCTGATACAAATCTTGCAAAGTTTGTTGCAGGTTTTCACGCTGTAATTGTTGCTGACCCATTGTTTCTTGTTGAACATGAACGTCCATTAACCGTTTACGATATTCAGCCACCGTTAACCCTTCACCTAACCAATTCAAGGATGCTTTAACATTCACTAAATCTGATAAATTGGCTTGTTGTGTTTGAAAGTCTTGGTTAGCCGTTAATAACTGGTCATTTAGCTGTTGAATGGCATCTTGAACCGCCAAAATATCTGTTGCTGCCATATTTTGATAAGCTTCAGGAAATTCTTCATCAGTTGTAACAGGATGCTTTGTCTGTGCGTAAGCTTGCCAACCACCGATTACAATCGAAATAACAAACAAAACGACGCCAATTACTAAGTGTTGTGTAAATGCAGCAATTAATAACAACACTAACCCAATAACAGCGCTAAGCATTAATGTCTTAGTGTTAAAACCACCTTTACTATTAACTGATTGACCATTCAGTTTTGCTTTTTGGTCAGCTGTCAACAATGGCGGTAATTGAGACCAATGATATTTCGTTAAAATATCATTTTGTAGTTTTCCTATCTGTGCTTGCTGATTAGATAAATCAGTTTGCTTTTGTTCTAATTTTTCTAACCGTTCAATTGCAGCATCTGCATTTTCAACTTGTTGTTTCGTAATGGCTGTTGTAACCATCATCTCGTCTAGTGATGACAATTGTTGTCGTACACGCTCAGCTTTATCAGCGATTGTTAAGTCCAATGGTTTACCAGCAGCTTTTACTTGTTGATTAATTTTTTGCCAACGTTGATACACTGGCACCAAATGTGCTTGCGCTTGTTGATGCGTCATTTGATTTTGCAACTGACGCTGACGTTGTTGCAGTGTTTCAAGCCGTTGGGTTAACCCTTGCGCTTCGGTTTGCAATTTATCCAACGATGGTTGTTGTTGAATACTTGCCTGCAATTGTTGACGTTGTTGCTTTAATTGCGCCAAAGCTTGATTAATTTCACGATGAGCTGTTTTGGTACTACCAAATTTTGACGTTGCTTGTTTTTCCCACTGGTTGGCAACATCTAACCAATCTTGCGCACCCGGCGTTGCTAATGTCCGTAGATAGGCTGCAAAATCATCTGGTTTCAGTGAAAAAATTGCCATCAATGCTTCCTGATCAAAACTAAAAATCGCTAAATATAAATCACGATCAACTGGTCCTAACAATTTTGCTAACATTGCTTCTGGGTCAGCAAAAACTTGTCCTGTTGCGACTGCCGTCAGTGTTGTCGCTGTTTGTGTACGCCCCAAACGTTCTAATTCATATAACTGGTGATCAACTTCAAATTGAATACTGCCACCATAGGGTCCTTTGGCTAACGGTTCATAGGTATTGATTTTACGACCTTTAGCCTGCGGAAAACCAAACAACATATCAAACAAAAATTGATGAAGCGTTGTCTTACCAGCTTCATTGAGACCTTGGACAACCTGCAATCCTTGCACAAAATCAAAATTTTGTTGGTTAAACTGGCCAAAACCAACAATATGTGCTTTTTTAATCCACATGGTCTTCATCCCCTATCTGTGATATTTGTAATTGGTTTTGAACAGCCACTTGTAACTCTTTTAAGGTATCTTCATTAAAAAAGTAATCGAGTACATCGGCATCCGTTACCTGTTTCAAGCCGAGCTTTTGTAATTGATCTATATTAAAAACATTCGCCCCGGTCGCTGACCAGTATTGCTCGTCTACTGCTGGCAGACTAGTTTCCTGTTGCTTAGGTTGTCCCTGCACTTCATAAATGAAAAACATGTCATTCGGTTGGGCAGCAGCGACAAACTGCGCTAGTAGTTGTTGGTTGGTGATTGCCGATAAAACATTTGTTTGATTTGTTTCAAGTTGTAATGAAATTAATTCAAATTCATCTTTGAAAGCAAATTGTTCACGCACATACTGCACTAAAGTGTTCAAATCACGATCAGTTTGCACATGTTCTGTTATCCAAGTAATCGGGGCCACTGGAGTAAATGTTGGGACTAGCTGATTACCTTGACTTTCCACCATGTAGTAACCTTTTGGACCAGTTTCCGTTTTATCCAATCCTTGAATACTACCCGAATAACCAATAAAAGGATGTTCTTGTAATGTTTCACGAACATGAATATGACCAAGTGCCCAATAATCATAATGTTTTTGTTGTAAAGCCTGCATACTAAATGGCGCGTAATCACCCGTGCCTACTTCACCAACAGCGCCATGATACATGCCTATCTGCCAATCAACACTGGTATCCTTTACTGGAAATTGTGCAACTTGATCCGTTGAAATGTGCCGTTGGGTATATGAAAAGCCCGTAATAGCCGCAGTTTCATGGGCGGCCGTTGTAATCTGATGAGTTGTCACTGTTGCTGGAAATAACGTGACATTATCAGGAAATGTTGGTAAATGTTCCCAGTCACTGACAAAATCATGATTACCAAATATCATAAAGACAGGAATATCTTCATCCGCCAATCGTTGTAATTCATTCACTAAGTCAAGCTGTGCACGCGCGTCTGGAGTTGTCGTATTAAATGAGTCACCGGCAAGCACAACAAAATCAACTGCTGCCATAATGGCATCATCAACTAATCGATGTAGCGCCGTTTGGGTTGCTTGTTGTATTTTTTCTTTTAACCAATTTGGTGTAATGGATAACCCACCAAATGGATTGCCAAGATGTAAATCACCAGCATGAATAAACTTCATGTCATCCATCTCCCTTTTATTGTTTTATTCTTATTATATTTGAGTTTAGAGCCAAAAAAAAGAGCGAGACAACATTGTCTCGCTCTGTCTTAAACATGTTCCAACCATGTTCCAAAAATCTGAACTTAGTCTTGACCGTATAATTCAGCAATTGGCTTGGTGATGATATCGTTAATTTGCATTAACAATTGGTTCAAACCTTTTTCAGCTTCAAGCATTTGCTTTAATGAATCATACTTTTCCATTTCATTAGCAATTTCTTGCCATTCTTTGATTTGGCTTTCTTCAGGTTCGCTACCAGCTTGGACAGCTTGGTTAATTTCCCCTTGTGCCTTTTGGAATTTTGAAAAGACTGCCTTTGCTTCAGGTTCCCCATCAACTGTTGCAATAGCATCACGTAGCGTCTTGTATTGTGCTGTTTCACGCAAATCTGAAGCAACTGCATTGACATTATCGTAAATATTTATCATAAGTATCCTTTTCCCATCTCTTGTAATACAACTATTATCTCATATTTTAACAAACTATGGTATGAGTGATTGTATTCCAGACCAAGCTTTTTTCGCACCATCTTTCACAGTGCCCCAAGTACTGCTTGCCCCTTGTTTGATTTGATCACCAATACCTGACAGATTATCTTTCAGACCACTGCGTGAATTTGATTCACCGTTTTCACTGGCAGACATCTTATCACGTACACTTTGCACACTAAACTTAGTTTGCTTTGTATTTGGTAATACTTGCTCCAATGTTGTTTTCATCAATGGTCCGGATGTCTGTGACAAGTATGCTGAAATCGTATGACCAGCATCTGTTTCATCATATCCTGACCAAGTGGTAACAACGACATCTGGTGTATAGGCAATTGCCCATGAATCAGTTGCATTATCACTAGTTGAATCAGTTCCTGATACTTCGGTGGTTCCTGTTTTACCAGCAACATCAAAGCCAGCTGGGTCAGCATCGGCACCGGTTCCATGAGTATAGACGCCTAACATCATTGAAGTCATTTCATTGGCTACTTTTCTTGACCATAGACGGGTATGCTTCTCCTTATCTTCGGCAATCGTCTTACCTGAAGCATCAGTAATCTTAGTAATAAAGTGGCCTTCACTCATTTCACCACCGTTGGCAAAACTTGTGTACGCTTGGGTCATTTCAAGTGGTGTAACACCCTTCTTTAGCCCACCAATAGCCAACGACAAGTTTTTATCAGACTTTGCTAATGGCAACCCCGCCTTTTTGGCAGCATCATAACCAGTTGATACCCCCATTTGATCAAGCAACCACACGGCTGGAATATTATATGAATTTTCCAAAGCTTTATACATTGGTATTTTCTCACTTGTATAATTACCATAATTAGAAGGTGAGTAACCATTCGTTCCAAAACTCATCTCACTATTCTTTAAATCAGAATCATACGAGAAACCGCGTGACAACGAAGGACCATAATCAACAATTGGCTTAATTGTTGATCCCGGTGACCGTCGTGATTGTGTTGCACGGTTAAAACCTCTAAAGACATGATCACCACGTCCACCAACAACTGCACGAACACCACCAGTTTTAGCATCCATCACAATCGAAGCCGCCTGTGAACCTTCCCCAATTGGATTTAGATTTGGATTATCATAATCATTCTGCAAGTTTGATTGATCATCTTGATTTAGCGTTGTATAAATTTTGTAACCATTATTTAAAATATCTTGTTCTTTCAAATCATACTTACTAATTGCTTCGTTAATAACTGAATCGAAATAGTATGGATAATTATAATTTGAATTATCAACATCATGATCACTAGCACCAATTTTCAAATCAGCATTATAGTTAGCTTGGGCTTGTGTCAGATATTTGGTTGAAACCATATTTTCTAACACTTGATCACGTCGGTCTTTAGCCGCTTCTGGATACGTTAATGGGTCATATCCATTTGGTGATTGCAACATACCAATCAACATGGCACTCTGTGAAACAGACAAATCAGCTGCATCAACGCCAAAGTATTTTTTAGCAGCGTCTTGAATTCCCCAAACACCATGACCAAAGTAAGCATTATTCAGATACATCGCTAAAATTTCATGCTTTGAAAACTTCTTTTCTACCTCAACTGATAAGAATAATTCGCGTACTTTTCGTTTAATAGTTTGGTCTTGACTCAAAAAGGCATTTTTAACCAATTGCTGTGTCAAAGTCGAGCCTCCAACCGAAACATTGCTACCACGAATACGATACCAAATCGTTGTTAATGCACCACGTGTCATACCTTTAATTGAGAAACCATGTTCTTTATAAAAGTTACGATCCTCAGTCGCAATAACTGCATTAACCGCATGCGGTGAAATGTTTTTAAACTTCACATACGTTCCCTTTTGACCTGACAAACTACCCGCTTTGTTGCCAGCATTGTCATAAATTTCTGTCGTTGATTGCAGACGTTTCTTTAAATCAGTTACATCAGTTGTTTTTGCTTCGAATGTTCCCAACACACTAATGACTAAAATCAATGTTAGAAATAACGTGATCAACCAACGATTAATTTGAAATCGATGCCAAAATGGTCCAAATGTTTTTCTAAGCCAGGCATAAATCGGTTGAAAAAAACGTTGGTGTATACGAATTAATGGCGCAAATACACGACGGAACCAAGCACAAATTGGTGCTAGCTTGTCTTGCAACCAAGCTTTAATTCTTTTGAAAAACTCTTTCATATTATTGTATCCACTTATTAAACTGTTCGGCAACATCTCCTGCTACCGCTGACGATTGCGTTGTGACATAAATTGTATTATGTCCAGCTAATGTACCAACAATTTCTGATATGTCTGCATCATCAATCATTGCTGCCAATCGATTACCATTACCTTGGGTTGTTTTTACCACAATCATAAATTCAACTGGCACAGCACTAGTCGCCATATCAGCAAATCCCTGCATGATTTGATTACTTGTATCAATGTTAGCACGCGCATAGTCGGGCATCACTTGATAACGTGACCGTCCTTCGGCGTCGGGCTGGCGGACAATCCGCAATTCTTTGATATCACGTGATACAGTTGCTTGGGTCACCGCAATACCTGCATCTTGTAATCGTTGTAAAATCTCATCTTGAGAATCAATCACGTCATGTGCCAAAATTTCAAGAATCCTTGCTTGGCGTTCTTGTTTTTTTAAAGCCATGTTTCATTCCCCTTTTTATTTAATTCCCTACAACAGGGCATTCTCACTCTTCTTATTTTAACATAATCAACTA
This sequence comes from Weissella sp. ESL1139, assembly GCF_058506735.1. Lineage (NCBI taxonomy): Bacteria > Bacillati > Bacillota > Bacilli > Lactobacillales > Lactobacillaceae > Weissella > Weissella sp. ESL1139. The sequence goes on along the minus strand of NZ_CP196375.1, from coordinate 473,409 downwards.
TTTAGCTTAAATATGACTGTAACCAGTTGGTTTAAATACAAACAAGGGACTGAGCCAAAAATTGTCTCAGTCCCTTTGTTAAAATTATTAAAATTTGATTTTACATTTCCTTAGGTGCTTTAACGCCTAACAAACGTAATGATTCAGTCAAAATATATGAAACTGCTGATACTAGCGCTAGACGAGCATTCAATTGATCGTCTTCAACTAGAATCTTTGAATTAGCATAGTACTTGTTAAATGTACGTGCTAAATTCAAAGCATATTTTGCAATAACTGATGGTTCACGGTCACGCCAGGCACGACGTACAATATCACTAAAGTTAGCAACTAACTTTTCAGTCTCCCAGACATTTTCATCATCAATAACCAAGTTATTAAGATCTAATTCTGGGTTACCAGCTTTGTGTAAAATTGATTGTGCACGCGCATTTGTATATTGCACATATGGACCAGTATCACCTTCGAAGCGAACCACTTCTTCAAGCTTGAAATCAAAGTCTCCCAAACGTTCATTCATCAAATCATGGAAGACAACAGCGCCAGTTCCAACTTCGTGGGCAACCTTTTCTTTATTAGCAAGCGTTGGATTCTTTTCATTGATTTGTTCAGTAGCCAACTTAACTGAATCAGCCAAAACATCCTTCAACAAAACGATACGACCTGAACGAGTTGATAGCTTTTTACCATCAACGGTAATCATACCAAATGGAATGTGCTCAATATCATCAGCCCATTCATAACCCATCTTGCTCAAGACTGCCTTCAATTGCTTGAAGTGTTCACGTTGTTCACCACCAACAACGTATAGTGACTTAACAAAATTGTAATTGTTCTTACGGAAAATAGCAGCTGCTAAATCACGTGTCATGTACAAAGTTGCGCCATCAGTACGTTGAATCATGGCAACATTTAAGCCTTCATCACTTAAATCAACGACTTGGGCACCTTGTGACTCAACAAGTAAGTTCTTTTCCTTCAATGTATCAATAACGGCGTCCATTTTATCGTTATAAAAGGCCTCTCCGTTAAATGAGTCAAAATCAATATCTAAGTCATTGTATAATTCCATGAATTCTTTCAATGATTCTTCACGGAACCATGCCCAAAGTTGGTGAGCTTCTTCATCACCATCTTCAAGTTTCTTAAACCAAGCACGACCTTCATCATTTAATTCAGGTTGTGTTTCAGCTTCTTTATGGAAACGAACATAATACTTAACCAAGGTATTAATTGGATCAGCCTTGACTTCTTCTTCAGAACCCCAACGCTTGTAAGCTGACATTAGCTTACCGAATTGTGTTCCCCAGTCACCCAAGTGATTAATCTTGATTGGTTGGTAACCATTAGCTTTTGCAATTTCAGCCAATGAATTTCCAATAACTGTTGAACGTAAGTGACCCATTGACATTGGCTTGGCAATATTAGGTGATGACATATCAATTGTAATATGACCAGCTTCACCATCAGTATTGTGACCAAATTCAGTATTACGTAGTACTTCAGCTAATGTATCAGCACCAAATTGAGCTTGATCTAAAAAGAAATTCACGTAAGGACCGACTGATTGCACATCTTTAAAACCAGCTGTATCCATATCAGACACAATATTAGCAGCAATTTGTTGTGGTGCCATGCGACGTGACTTAGCTAGTAAAAATGCTGGGAAAGCATAGTCTCCCATGCTAGCATCCTTAGGTACTTCAATCTTTGAAAGAATCGTTGCGTCATCCAATTCAGGAACAACTGCCGCAATCTTTTGTGCAATTTGATTCTTGTAATCCATTAAGCTTTGTCTCCTTTAGCATCTTTCTTATCATCTTCATCATCCTTTTCAGGACGAGGTGCTGGATTATCTGTCTTTACTAAAATCTTAGTATCTGACATACGCAAAACGGCGCGATGATTATATTCATTAACCGTTGCATCATCTTCAGGATCATTTTCAGTAATTTCAACTAATAATGAATGTTCGTATATTTTTTCAACGATTCCTTTGAAATCATGTTCAAAGTTTGCAAATTTCTTGCCGGCGACAAAATCACCTAAATCAAATTCGGATGTATTTTCTACTGGATCTTTAGCCATACTAATCCCCTTTACTTTTATAACTGAGCTCGTTTTTTATTTTATTAACAAATTTAAGAAGCCATTTTTATGACAATTCTATAAATTATAACAAATTTTATGCATAAAAACTAGAACTCTAACTCAGAATCTATCCGTTGTGCGACAGCCCAATCATTTTCATAAGGAGTATCAACACCATTAATCTTTTGATATTCATCCAATCCCTTGGCAGCTAGTACAACCACATCGTCGGGACCAGCAGCTGTAATGGCTGCTTTAATCGCTGCTGTACGATCCATTTCACGATGAATCTCAACATCAGGATTGGTAATAGCTGCTTGGATTTCATCAGCAATTTTAGCTGGGTCTTCATATTGTGGATCATCACTCGTTAAATAAACAATATCAGCTCCTTCACTCACTGCTTTACCAATACCTGGGCGACGTGAAACCCCTTTATTACCAGGTGCACCAACCACAACTGTTAATTGATTAACAGATTCATTTTGGCGAACAAAATGAAGCAAAGCAGCAATTGATGCATAATTATGAGCATAATCTACATAAACTGTACCATGTGATTTGGTATTCAAAACTTGCATCCGACCAGGAACTTTCACCATTTCTAGCCCTTCAGCCATTGCCGGTGCATCTGCGTCTACCAAACGAGTTGCAATCATCGCAGCTAGCGCATTACTTTGATTAAAATCACCTGGCATATCAAGCTTATATTCACCAGCGATGTGCAAATGTTCAGCCTGTTGACCAACTTCACGTACTTTAAAAACGCTACCGTGCAAGTTTGTATCGACCGCTTCATAATAAACATCCGCCTTAGGTGAATCAGCATCTTCTTGACCATACAACCAGATACCATCACGTGGCACATTCATTTCCGCATGCTCGATTAAAGTACCGAAATGATCACTATCAGCATTAAGCACAATTTGCTCTGAATGATCAAATAGCATCATCTTATGTGCCAAATAATCTTCAAAGGTTGGATGCTCATTTTCACCAATGTGATCAGGACTAATATTCAAAAAGATACCAACATCATAATGCAAACCATAAACGCGACGCATTTTAAAGGCTTGTGAAGATACTTCCATAACCATATGTGTCATCCCATTATCTACTGCTTCGCGCATCCAACGGAATAAATCTAATGATTCAGGTGTTGTTAGGTGTGCACGATAATGGTTTTCAGGTTGCCTACCTGTAATAACTTGCAATGTTGATGATAAAGCAATTTTATCATGGGTATAGGCACGTAAAATTTCATAAGCCATATATGCTGTTGAAGTCTTACCTTTAGTACCAGTAATGCCAATTAACGATAAATCATTTTGTGGGTAATTATAATAAGCCATTGCGACAATACTCATTGCCGCTGGTACATCATCAGAAACCCATGTTGGTAAGTTTGTATTATGTTCAAAATTTTGTGGTGCAATAATTGCGGTTGCTCCCTGTGCAATTGCCGCATCTAAATACTCAGGCTTAAAATTCCCCTTTATAAATAATAAAGTGCCTGGTACAACATCTTTTGAGTTATAGGCTAAATGTTGTATCTCACCATCAAAATCTGGTGCTGATATTAATAAATCTTGATCAGCTAATAACGTTGTAATGTTATCTGCAGTGAGTGTCATGCCGTTTAGTCCTCTTTTTCATTTTCTTCTTGTAGTTCACCAGCTTGTTGTAGTTGGTTTTTCATTTTAATTGCTGCTCGACCACGATGCGCATAATGTACCCGATCAGGCATATCAATTTCTGCTAAAGTTAACCCATTTTCCGTTTCCAATAGTTCATCTAAGCCATTGCGATTGCCTCGTGGTACAGTGACCAAGGTCACACCACCCTTACCTTGGGTTGTATATATCTTTCCCTGTGGTGTAATCACCACAAAGTCAGCTAACAAATAAGCATCACGCGAGGCATTTCCTGGTAATTGGCTTAACACATACTGATTAATCTCATCATCACCTTTTAGTTGATGGGCTTTAAATTCACGCATGGTTGTCACACCAAAATGATCTGGGATAGCTGGAATAAACAAAGCAGAATCATCAGCTAAAATATACTCATTTGGTAATAAATCATGAACGGTCTGCGCTTTAACTAATGCATTCGTAGCCATATCGTCCGTTGTTTCTGGTGGAAAGGCTATTTGATCGATTAGTTCACGATAATTAACAGCCGTTAAGCCTAATACAGCCAAGTATCGAATCATTTCATTCGTTTTATGTGTATTATTTGAAGCAATAACAAATTGTTGCAAAATTAAATGCCCTCCTTTTCAATTGCTCGTAAGGTGTAAACCGACCCAGTGACGACAATCAATGACTTTGATGATTCACGTACCTGTCGGGCTAAGGAAATTGCTGCTGTTGAATCATCTGCAATTTCAACATCAACGTCACTTGTCATCACAATATTAGCGGCTAATTCATCTGCCGACATGGCATTTTTTGAATCCGGCGTGACTGCAATCACGGTACTAACATGCGGTAACAATTCATCCAACATATCTTCAGCATTTTTACCTTTTACCAAGCCCAAAATAACGACTGGCTTAAAAGGTAAATGCCACGAACGAATTGAAGCAACTAATGTGCTGATACCATGAGGATTATGAGCCGCATCGAATAAAATATTATTTTTACGATCAAATTCCATGCGCCCTGCAATTTTGACATGGGCTAAAGCTTCAGCAACAACGGTGTCAGATAATGTAATCCGCTTGTTCTTTAAAATGGTAACAATCTGTAAAACCGTACTCAAATTATTGGCCTGATAAGCACCAGTCAACGAAAGTTTTAATCCTTCTAATTGATCTACATTTAATAATAAACCTTCTGGTGATGAACGTACCAACGTAATCTTAGGCTTTTCATATGGATTCCATACCGCGCCAACTTCTGCAGCCTTATCATGTAAAATTTTAAAAACTTCAACATCCTGACCAGGGTAATTAACAACTAAACTGCCTGGTTTAATAGCACCAGCGACATTTTCAGCAATTTTTAACAGATTATGTCCTAAAAAGGTTGAATGATCATCAGAAATTTTAGTAATGGCCACAACTAATGGTGACTCAATGACATTCGTTGCATCCCCAGTACCACCTAAACCAGCTTCTAAAATGGCAAATTGCACTTCTTTTTTAGCAAAATAATAGAGTGCAATTAGGGTCCACATTTCAAACTTGGTTAATGTTTTTTCATCGCCACCATGATTCTTAATTTCAGTCATAATCTGTTTGTAATGGTACATGACGTCTTTTTCACTAATCATTTCCCCATTAACTGTAATCACTTCACGATCTGACAGAATAGCCGGTGTTGAAAAATGACCTACCCGATAGCCAGCCGTTTTAAGAATTTTACTCATCATGACACCAGTTGACCCTTTACCATTTGAGCCAACGATATGAATAACTGACAATCGTCGGTCAGGATGCCCAATCCACGATAAAATTTCTTTTAACATGCCTACACGACTATGTTTACTTGGTGATATTTGCCAATCATCACCTAAACGTGACTCAAGTTGTCGATATGTTTCCACCGTCCCCATCAGCCTAACCGGTCCTTTTTTGTATACTTTTCTAAGAAATCATTTTATCACAAGAAAACCTCGAAAGTTACTTTTACTTTCGAGGTATATCTGGAAAATACACTTTTTTAATTAAGTAACTTTAAATGAAGGATCCTCTTCATCTAAAAATTCCTGCTCTTTTTCTAATGAAACCCGTTTCCGATACTCTTTAGGCGTTACATCTAACATTGTTTTAAATACTTGAACAAAATGACTAGTCGTCGCAAAATTCAACCTTGCAGCAATATATTTTATACTGAAATTGGTAGTTAATAACATCTTCTTCGCAACTTCAATTTTCTTCTTTAAGACATACTGCTTAATCGTTGTACTGTACTTTTCTTTAAATTTTTTATTCAAATATCTTTCTGAATAACCGAAATATTCACTTAATTCTTGTAATGTTAACTTCGACGTAATGTGTTCTTTAATATAGCCTTTAATCTTTTCCGGTAACGACAGATTATTTACTGTAAAATACCGCTTCATTTCATTAAAGTAATACAAAGTAATGTTTTCTAACCAGAGATTAAACGAAATCTCAGTTTCTTGCATTTCAATTTTTGCTAGAATTCGATTATAAATATAATAAGCATTTTCAACCGAGTAATTATGCCGAATAGCAGATTCATTTAATATTGATATATAAGCAATCAATGTGTCTTTTTGCCCGCGCAAGTAATGCTTCTTTCCAAACATTGCGCCATATTCTTTCATTCGTAATTCAGAACGCAAGTATTTAACCAGCCGTTCTTCATCTTGATTATTGAATGCATCTAATAACTTCACCAGATTTTCATGCATTTCTTTTTCTTTAATTGGATCAAACTCACTTGGCCGATTATCTTTAACCAAGGCATCATCCAAATAAAATGAATAAAGTGACCAATCAGGTGCACTCTCTTCTTTAAATAATTGATAAGCAAACTGTAAAATCGGTTTTATCTGTGGCGTAAGTGTAAACAATGCCAAATTCTTACTTGAATATAGAGGTGCTGATAATTCAGGTTGCATCACTAAATATTCCTGATTACCAAAATTGATAACTAGATAATAACTATCTGCGTCTCGCACTAAGTTAAATGATTTATCAGAACATACATCCAAAATATTATAAATTCTATTTGAAGACCGACTAATAAGATTACCTTGTATTGTTTTATGAACATTTTTTTGATAATAATCAATATTCATTTCCAACAATTGTCCTAAAAACTTTAAATTACATAATGTATCCATGAACTTATCCCTGCGCTTTTTTATTGATTCAGATTGTCAACAATCATTGAAAGTAACAATGATAAATATTTAAATCACAAAAGTTACATGCCGATGATTCAAAAATTTCAAATTACACTATTCTATAATTTTACGTAATCCCGCAAAAAGCCATTTTTTGTATTATTTCAATCAAAAAAGTGTTTTATTAGAACCAAAGCTTAATTAATTATATTTTTTAAGCATAAATTTACTTTAAAATTCACATGATAATTTTTCATAAAAAGAAGCGTTAAAATGAGTTCAAACTGCTCATCATAACGCTTCATTAATTTTAAAATTTGCAATAAATGCATGAGATTAAGAAGTTTATCACAAACTTCCTTATCTTATTTAATCAACTATTTCTCACACCAGTTTCATTTTTTAAACAATTAATATCTCACTACCGACGCCTCTTAAGATAAACTAATATCCCTATCACTAAAGTAATAATGCCAATCAACCCGTAACTAGCTTTCCGTTTGGCCGCTGTGTTAGGCAAATACATGTTATCTTTGGCTGGCAACTTATTAATTAAATGTTGATTATTACTTATCGTTGCATTTTCAGTATTTTTTAATGGCGTCATATTACTATCATTATGCTGATTTAATTTATTATTTTGACCTGTGTTTGGAACTAGACTGTTATTATTTGAATCGATACTATTTGAACCTGCTATCGTTTGGCCTGTGTTATCAGGTTGATTTAAATCAACTGGTTTTGAATCATTCATACCCGCGTTGGGTTTATGTGTAGCATTGTCAGGTTCATGTGTAGACGTATCTGGTTTATGCGTAGATGCATTTGGTTTATGTGTAGACGCATCTGGTTTATGCGTAGGGTTCGTTGTTACATCAGGATCTTTATCTGGGTTCTTGGTATAAATGTAAGTAACCGTCTGAGCTTTGTCGGTTAATTGTCCAGTTGCATTTCCCTCGACGTTTTTAAAGGTATAACCATCAATCTTCTTTTGCTGTGTTTCATATGCATCGCCGATATTGCCACTAACTGTTTCTGAATCCGCAATTTCTTTGCCGGTTTCATCCACATAGTTAACAGTTACATCTGCTGCTTTGTCCGGGTTCTTGGTATAAACGTAGGTAACCATTTGAGCTTTATCGGTTAACTGTCCGGTTGGATTCCCCTCGACGTTTTTAAAGGTATAACCATCAATCTTCTTTTGCTGCGTTTCATACGTATCACCAATATTGCCACTAACTGTTTCTGAATCTGCAATTTCTTTGCCGGTTTCATCCACATAGTTAGCTACTACATCTGCACCCTTATGTGGCGCCACAGTGACCACAGTTGTATTCCAAATATAGTCTCCATTACTCAATTTTTTATAGTATTTTACGTAATATGTGCCATCATTTGTGAAAGTAAAATTGTTTTTAGTAGTTGAAATTACCTTACCATCACTATCTATGACATCAAATGTACCACCAGAATTACTATCATAATCATTCACAAAATCTTGTAAAGATTGGTTGGTACCACGAGCAATTTCAGCATGACTTTTCACGTTTATTCTAGTTTGATTATTAAAAACACCCCATAAAGTTCCCCATTCAGGATGTTGTGCGACATATTGTGAACCGTTTACATATTGCTCACCATTTGATTTATCTGACCCATAAATTTCAAAGTCACTAGTACTTGAACTATGTAAAAACATATGTGTACCATTATCCGATGAATTCAAAGGTTGTATTGCGTAAATAACGTATGCGTTTGGTCCTATTTCAGAGATATTGCTTAAATTAATCGAAGTTGTGCCATCAGCGTTTCTAACAAAAGGCAATGACGTCACTGTATCACCAGAAACATATGCAGCCGCTAATACGCGTAAAGGTGCATCCTTAACAAGATCTTCTTCGGGCACAACTTTTAATTGCGAATAGTTATAATTACTATTTAGTCCAACTCGATATGTCATTTGCATAGAATCATTATTAAATCGATGCGTATCATCATTAACAGTTTGCTGCGTTATCCCTAAGTTAGATAAAGCGTACTTTACAGTCGCATTATTTGAATAACTAGGAAGACCATCTCCCAAAGTACTACCAACTAAATCTCTTTTGTACGTTGGCGTTGTTGACACTGAAGATTGATTCTCAGAACTAGCTGCCTTATTTTCTATTCCGTTAATCTTATTAACACTTGTTGCCGATGCAATATCAGGTTTTACATCTGCATAAACCGGCATAATACTAACGGCACTTGTTAACGTTAGCGTTACAATTGACATACTAACTAACGCCTTATGGTTATCATTTCTAAACATTACTTAATCTCCTAAACCTCATAATTTATAAGCATTGTATATTATTGATTCAGGACCAATCATTATTGAAAGTGATTGATTACATTAAAAAGTGACACAAATTCTTTATTAGAGAACATTTATTGCTTAGCAACATAAAAAAAGCATTAAAATGAGTCAAATTTCTCATTTTAACACTTTTTAAATTCTGAAAATAACAACATATAAGCACTATAAAAAATTATGACGATGCTTTATATCTTATTTTTTATCACATTTTTTATCTTTTTTTAATTTTCCTCCTAATGATAACAAACTAAATAGTCCTAGTAGTTCAACCAATAAATCATTTAAAGTTGTTTGCTTTATATTATTAACATGTGTATTAGGTAATTCAGTAACAACTGAACTATCGTCATGTGAAAACTCAGCTCCACCATTTAACAAAACATTATTAATTGTATTGATACCATCATTTATAGCCTTGATTACTTGTGCAATACTTTGTTCATCATTAATTTTATTAACTGTCCAGTTATATGCAGTATTTATATCATGAACAAGTGCCTTTTGCTTATTAATACTCATACTTGATGGATTAATCTTATGAATTGCATTGTTTTTAGCAGTATTTAATTTAGCAATTGCGTTATTTTTCGCTGCTTGCAAGTTTATGGCGTGATTTATTTTATCTAAAGCAACCTGTGTTGTATTCACAATAGTGTCAACTTCATGCAATTCAGTTGCATGTTCAATCCTACCCTTTGCAACGTTTATTACGGATATAATTTGACCGATAAAGTTGTTCTTTTGTTTATCTGTTAGATGCGCATTATGGTTAATTGCATTAATCATGTTATTGGCAATTTGATTAATATGCGCTACAGCTGCTGTTTGACCATTATGCAAGGTTGTCATTTCATCTGACATAATATTTAAGATATTATTGATTGCACTTATACCATTGTCTGCATCTTGATTAACCAAACTCATTGATATATCTTGATTTACCTTGTTCACAGCATCAGCATAAGCTTTTTGAACGCTATTAATTAACGCTTTTTGACGATTAATATTCAACTTAGAACGATGAATTTTGTTTACAGCATTAATTCTTGCATTGTTCAACTTAGCCAATGCGACATTTTTAGCAGCCTGCAACTTTGCGCCATTTAAAATGTTGTTAATTATATTCTGCCCGCTTTGCACAATCTGATCCACTTCTACTGGTGTTATGGCATTAGTTAACTGATTATTAGTATTAGTTGCCACTTGATTGACTTCAGTAATCAAGTCTTGCTTTTCCTGATCAGTCAAACTGTTATTTTGGTTAATTGCATCAATTGCATTTTGTGCGGCTTGATTGACCGTATTTTCAGCTGTACTTTGGGTATCATGCAGCGCATTACTTTCGTCAGTTACCGTTCCTGAAATACTATTAATTGCTGTCACACCATCACTAGTATCCTGGTTAACAGTCACAATCGTAGTATCATGCTCTACCTTATCTGTCGCATCAGCGTAAGCTTGATTGACATTAACAACTAACTCGTTTTGACGGTCTGTACTCAAGCCAGATTGATGAATTTGATTGATTGTTGTCGTTTTAGCAGTGTCTAACTTAGCAATACCATCATTTTTGGCAGCCTGCAGCTTCGCTGCATCAAGAACTTGCTTGATTTCATTTTGACCAGCTTGTGAAATCTGATTGACTTCTGTTGATGTTGTGGCATTGATTAATTGATTATTTGTATCAGTTGCTACTTGATTGACTTCAGTAATCAAATCTTGCTTTTCCTGATTAGTCAAACTGTTATTTTGGTTAATTGCATCAATTGCATTTTGTGCGGCTTGATTGACCGTATTTTCAGCTGTACTTTGGGCATCATGCAGCGCATTACTTTCGTCAGTTACCGTTCCCGAAATACCGTTAATCGCTGTCACACCATCACTAGTATCCTGGTTAACAGCCACAATCGTAGTATTATGCTCTACCTTATCTGTCGCATCAGCGTAAGCTTGATTGACATTTGTGATTAACTGGTTTTGACGATCTGTACTCAAGCCCGATTGATGAATTTGGTCAATCGTTGTCGTCTTGGCAGTGTCTAACTTGGCAATACCATCGTTTTTGGCAGCCTGCAGCTTCGCTGCATCACTAATAGATGCAATATTTGTATCACCATCATTCTGTGCTGAATTAACCGCATCAACATTGGCTGCATTATTGATTGCTCCCTCAGCCGTTGTTACAGCTGTTGCAACCTGTTCTTTGAACGTTGTCTTTTGTTCATCAGTTAAGCTGATATTGTTATCTATTGCATCACTAGCAGTTTTAGCTGCTTGGTTTACTTCTGAAACCGCAGCGTTCTTAGCGGCTTGCAGCTTCGCTGCATCAAGAACTTGATTGATCTCATTTTGACCAGCTTGTGAAATCTGATTGACTTCTGTTGATGTTGTGGCATTGGTTAATTGATTATTTGTATCAGTTGCTACTTGATTGACTTCAGTAATCAAATCTTGCTTTTCCTGATTAGTCAAACTGTTATTTTGGTTAATTGCATCAATTGCATTTTGTGCGGCTTGATTGACCGTATTTTCAGCTGTACTTTGGGCATCATGCAGCGCATTACTTTCGTCAGTTACCGTTCCCGAAATACCGTTAATCGCTGTCACACCATCACTAGTATCCTGGTTAACAGCCACAATCGTAGTATTATGCTCTACCTTATCTGTCGCATCAGCGTAAGCTTGATTGACATTTGTGATTAACTGGTTTTGACGATCTGTACTCAAGCCCGATTGATGAATTTGGTCAATCGTTGTCGTCTTGGCAGTGTCTAACTTGGCAATACCATCGTTTTTGGCAGCCTGCAGCTTCGCTGCATCACTAATAGATGCAATATTTGTATCACCATCATTCTGTGCTGAATTAACCGCATCAACATTGGCTGCATTATTGATTGCTCCCTCAGCCGTTGTTACAGCTGTTGCAACCTGTTCTTTGAACGTTGTCTTTTGTTCATCAGTTAAGCTGATATTGTTATCTATTGCATCACTAGCAGTTTTAGCTGCTTGGTTTACTTCTGAAACCGCAGCGTTCTTAGCGGCTTGCAGCTTCGCTGCATCAAGAACTTGATTGATCTCATTTTGACCAGCTTGTGAAATCTGATTGACTTCTGTTGATGTTGTGGCATTGGTTAATTGATTATTTGTATCAGTTGCTACTTGATTGACTTCAGTAATCAAATCTTGCTTTTCCTGATTAGTCAAACTGTTATTTTGGTTAATTGCATCAATTGCATTTTGTGCGGCTTGATTGACCGTATTTTCAGCTGTACTTTGGGCATCATGCAGCGCATTACTTTCGTCAGTTACCGTTCCCGAAATACCGTTAATCGCTGTCACACCATCACTAGTATCCTGGTTAACAGCCACAATCGTAGTATTATGCTCTACCTTATCTGTCGCATCAGCGTAAGCTTGATTGACATTTGTGATTAACTGGTTTTGACGATCTGTACTCAAGCCCGATTGATGAATTTGGTCAATCGTTGTCGTCTTGGCAGTGTCTAACTTGGCAATACCATCGTTTTTGGCAGCCTGCAGCTTCGCTGCATCACTAATAGATGCAATATTTGTATCACCATCATTCTGTGCTGAATTAACCGCATCAACATTGGCTGCATTATTGATTGCTCCCTCAGCCGTTGTTACAGCTGTTGCAACCTGTTCTTTGAACGTTGTCTTTTGTTCATCAGTTAAGCTGATATTGTTATCTATTGCATCACTAGCAGTTTTAGCTGCTTGGTTTACTTCTGAAACCGCAGCGTTCTTAGCGGCTTGCAGCTTCGCTGCATCAAGAACTTGATTGATCTCATTTTGACCAGCTTGTGAAATCTGATTGACTTCTGTTGATGTTGTGGCATTGGTTAATTGATTATTAGTATCAGTTGCTACTTGATTGACTTCAGTAATCAAATCTTGCTTTTCTTGATTAGTCAAACTGTTATTTTGGTTAATTGCATCAATTGCATTTTGTGCGGCTTGATTGACCGTATTTTCAGCTGTACTTTGGACATCATGCAGCGCATTACTTTCGTCAGTTACCGTTCCTGAAATACTATTAATTGCTGTCACACCATCACTAGTATCCTGGTTAACAGTCACAATCGTAGTATCATGCTCTACCTTATCTGTCGCATCAGCGTAAGCTTGATTGACATTTGTGATTAACTGGTTTTGACGATCTGTACTCAACCCCGATTGATGAATTTGGTCAATCGTTGTCGTCTTGGCAGTGTCTAACTTGGCAATACCATCGTTTTTGGCAGCCTGCAGCTTCGCTGCATCACTAATAGATGCAATATTTGTATCACCATCATTCTGTGCTGAATTAACCGCATCAACATTGGCTGCATTATTGATTGCTCCCTCAGCCGTTGTTACAGCTGTTGCAACCTGTTCTTTGAACGTTGTCTTTTGTTCATCAGTTAAGCTGATATTGTTATCTATTGCATCACTAGCAATTTTAGCTGCTTGGTCTACTTCTGAAACCGCATCGTTCTTAGCGGCTTGTAGCTTCGCTGCATCAAGAACTTGCTTGATTTCATTTTGACCAGCTTGTGAAATCTGATTGACTTCTGTTGATGTTGTGGCATTAGCTAACTGATTATTAGTATTAGTTGCCGCTTGATTGACTTCAGTAATCAAGTCTTGCTTTTCCTGATCAGTCAAACTGTTATTTTGGTTAATTACAGCAATCGCATCTTGTGCTGCTTGATTAACCGTATTTTCGGCCGTACTTTGGGCATCATGCAGCGCATTACTTTCTGTAATTGTTGTTCCCGAAATACTATTAATTGCCGTCACACCATCACTAGTATCCTGGTTAACAGCTGCAATCGTGGTGTCCTGCGTTATCTTACCTGTCGCATCAGCATATGCTTGATTGACATTTGTGATTAACTGGTTTTGACGATTTGTGTTTAAACCAGATTGATGAATTTGATCGATTGTTGTCGTCTTAACCGTATCTAATTTAGCAATACCCTTGTTCTTGGCAGCTTGTAACTTAGCTGCGTTATTAACTAAGGCAACATCAGTTTCACCATCATTTTTAGCTGTATTAACATCGGCAACACTTGTTGCATTACTAATAGTTCCTTGGGCACTTGAAACAATCGTTGCAATTTGTTCCTTATATGCTGTCTTTTGGTCATTAGTTAAACTGCTATTTTTATCGATTGCATCATTTGCTTTTATTGCATCATTACTAATTTATTGAAGGGCATCATTCTTAGTGCTTTGCAACTTTGCCGCATCACTGATAGTCGTGATGTTAGTAATACCAGTCGTTTGTTCTGTTTTAACATCATTGGTATTTGTTGCTTTACTAACAGCTTCTTTAGCTGTTGAAGCAGCTGTCGTGATTTGTTCTTTAAACGCTGTTTTCTGGTCATCAGTTAAGCTTGCATTAGCGTCAATCGCATCACTAGCTGTTTTGGCTACTTGATCAATTGTTGTCTCACTTGTAGTTTGCGCATCATGTAAAGCGTTGACCTCTAAAGTAACCGTTTCAGCAATCTTATTAATTGCCGTTACACCGTCATCAGTATCACTATTAATGGTTGTAATTACTGTATCTAAATTGATTTTACCCACGGCATCTTCATAGGCTTGATTAACATTTGTAACCAGCTCATTTTGACGGTTTGTACTTAACCCTGATTGAGAAATTTTATCAATTACTGATAACTTAGCTGCATCTAATTTAGCAATACCATCATTCTTTGCCGCTTGTAATTTGGCTGCCTCACTGATAGTTGCAATATTGTTAGCCCCAGTTGTTTGCGCGTCACTGACCATAGTGACATTAGTTGCTTTATCAACAGCATTTTTTGCCTTTGTAGTCGCATCAACTAATTGCCCTTTATACGTTGTTTTTTGCTCATTTGTTAAGCTAGTATTATTATCAATAACATCACTGGCACTTGTTGCAACTTGATTAATTTCGTTAACCGCATTGTTTTTAATCACTTGTAATTGTGCATCAGTATTAATAGCATTTATAAGTTTTTCACCATTTTGTTCAGCAATTGTAGCAGCAGCAGTCGTTGAACTATTTTCAATATTACTGATAGCCTCACTAAGCATCTGACTTATTTCACCTTTGTACCCACTAATTTGACCGCTAGTTAACTTATCATTATTACTAATACTATTAATCACCGTATTGGCCATTGCTTGCAATTTACTGATTGCTGCATCCTGACCATCTCCTAAGTTAATAATACTTTGAAGTTGATTTAATAGGTTTTGGTAAACTTGATTATTGTCGGTATTTGCAGTGTTACCAGTATTTTTTAAATTATTAATAGCAGTATTGGCATTGGCGTCAATCATATTACTCAATTTCGTTTTTTGATCACTCGTTAAATTACCTAGTTGATTAATATGAGTTTTTGCTGTTTCACGATTGTTATTAATGTTATCAGTCAGTTGTGACACACTTAGAATACCCAAATCACCATTTACTGAATTACTATTAACAAAATTAAGTGTTGCGTAAGTATCAATAGTTGCACCAGGAGACATTTGATTAACATCGTCTACAGGAATAGTAAAAGTAAATTTATACCCTTTACCATTCGAATCCTTGGTCGTTGCAGCTTGTGCAGCATAAATGACAGCATTATCGCTACCGTTTTCGCGCCAATATGGACTTGTTAATTTATTACCCGCAATTTCCTTACCATTGACCGCAGCATGAATAAATGCGCCCGGTATATCTGTATAGCCAGTGATTGTTTTTGAACCATCAGAATTTGTTGTAACTGTTACTTGATTATCAACAATATTAACTGGATCATTGTTTTGTACAAATTCCAGTGTTGTAACCGTCGGATCACTACCAATTTGGTTCAATAATGAAATTAAATTATTTTCATCTGCCTGGGTTAATCCGATAATATTTTTACTATTATCAGCTGTAACTGAAATTTTCCCACCATTGGCAGTAAAACTAATCGTCTTAAAGGGACCTGTTGTTGTCGAATTAGTCTTTAAACGTGCTTGTGTCAAAGAAAAGTTACCATTTTTTACCCATTGCGCATTGGTATTATTTCCCGTATGCAGCATAAAATCCTTAGGATCCTGTATAGAAACATTACCACCAGTATCTAGCAAAATAATATTACCTGTACCACCAGTTTTATCGTCTAATGAAATCTTAAAAATACTATTATTTAATCTAGCATTACCAGAAATTTTAACTAAAGTACCTGCAAACGAACCCATATCATAACCATTAACTTGAAAGGTTGCGCCACGACCAACATTTAATTGGCCATTGATGTAAACAGCTGTATTACCAACTTGGACACCATCCCCATAACTACTAATATTACCAGTCACATTAACATTGACCTTTGCACCAGCGTTAATGTTAACGATCGTATTACTGTCAGTAATATTAATTGCCGTCACACCTTGCGCAGAATCTTGGCCAGCATTGATATTTAACACGGCGCCGTTTTCAACGGTTAGGACGCCCTTACCTGACATATAAATACCACTAGCCTTATAGCTCCACTCAGCTGAACCATACCAACCACCACCATTATCATGAGGTGTTAAAGTAACATTAGCTCCCTTTTTTATGGTTATACCACTACTATCACCTGTCATACGAATAACGGTATCCCGATATGATGAGCCATCAAAAGTTGAATCTGTATCAAAAATGATATGATCATTGGTTCCAGTAAATTCCAACACTTGTTGTGATGATGCACCAACGCTGACAGTCGTGCCGTCAATTGGACTAACATAACTATCAACTGTCTTCATTGTATTTTTACCTTGAAAAATAATCGTTGTATTAGAAGCGGCATAAACTAATTGTGCACCGCTATAACTGGTATTTCTAAATGTAATATTTGCTTGATTAGTTGTAAATAGGTTATACGTATCAACAACACCATAGTATGAATTTCCATACAAATCTAAGTTTTCATAAGTTAAATTAAGTTGGCCTTTGGGATAAGCAGATCGGTAATCAATCGCATAACGTCCACCATCATTTGACCGAATCAATAGGGTATTGTTAGCCCTATCGGCAATCGTTATTGCTCCACTGGCTGTTGCTAAAATATTCTTATCGATAATGATTTCATTGATTGCCTTGTTTCCTAACGCATTCACATAATCATTCCAATTTGAAACATGCACACTTGATGTTGCTTGCGCATCTGCTTGGGCTGTCACAGTAGCTTTTGTAGCTGTCGTTGAACTACTTGCGACATTGTTTTGCTTATGATTGCCTGAATTAGGTGATGCATTATTGGCTGATGAGCTAGTTGTAGCAGCCGTGCTACTTGGGGCACGTACTGCTGAACTAGGTGTATCAGCAAAGGTATTATGTATCTGCGCAGCTGAATTAGATGTTTGACTAACACTATTTTCTGATGCGCTAGTAGCTGAGTTAGCGTTACTTACAGGTTGTGCTGACGAAGCCGAACTACTTGTCGCAACACTGCTTTGCGTAACGGGCTGACTTGATGTTGCAGTTGATGATGCGACACTAGTTACTTGTGAACTCGATGTGGCACTACTAACAGCCTCACTTGCATGACTTGATGCACTAGTTAAATTAGTTTGTGAATCATTTTGCTGAGCATCAGAACTGCTTGTACTTTCTCGCATACTAGCTGCTGAATTAGCGGTACTATTGCCATCATTTACTGATACTGCTGAACTTGGTACTGCTTGCTTATTTTCTAATGTAACTTGTGATTGTGCAACATCGTTCGCATTACTAGTATTAATGCTACTGTCCACGCCAGCATCTGTATTAGCGACATCTGCATGAGCGTCGTCAGTTGCCAAACCCAATGTTATCAGCACCGTCATAACTGATATACTCGCAAATACCCACTTTTTCCCATCTTTATACATCTTATAATGTTCTTTGACATTGTCCATTTAACTAATTTCCCCCTAAAAAATTCTTTTATGACTAGTTTAGGTCTTTTGTTTAGAAACAATCATTATCAAAAATGAATAATTATATCTTAAAAGTTATCAATCTAATTAAAGTTAAAAAGCATATAATTAAATTACAAATAGCAAATAAAAATATTTTATAATAATGGCAAATAAAATTTCAAAGCAAGTTATTACCAGACAAAAAAAGACCAGAACATTTATGTTCCAGCCTCTATGACTTAATCAATTATTTTTTTACATTTATATCAATTGGTGCATCAACTAACATACCACTTGAATTTTCATCAAGATTAGCAACAATTTGAATATGTTGTTGATGGTTAATGAACGTTACTGGCGCATCCCCACCATACTCACCATCAAGATTGATCATAATCTTATCATTCTTCAATGATGAAACTTCAACACGGTTAGACTTAGCGTAAATCAAATTAGGATTGTTAACATGCTTCCCTTTCAACACTTCAGTAACCAAGTTTAGGATTTCAGCAAACTTAGTTGTTTTAACAATCAAAAGGGTAAACTTACCATCATCTAATTTAGCATCAGGGACAATTTGTTCAAAACCACCCACTGAATTAGTTAGTGCCAAGAAGAACATGGCTGACTTACCATTGAATTCACCATCATCATACTTCACATGAATATCAATTGGCTTGATACTTGTCAACATTTCAGCACCCTTAACGAGGTAAGCCAAATAACCATACATTGACTTTAACTTTGAAGGAACTGAATACGTTAATTCTGATAAAGAACCACCCGCTGCAATATTCACAAAGTACGAATCATTTGCTTGACCAATATCCATTTTGGCAGCATGCCCCTTTAAAATAACACGAGCAGCAGCTAACGGATCTTCACGCGGAATATGCAACGCACGAGCATAGTCATTGGTTGTTCCAGCCGGAATAACGGCCATCATTGGGCGCTTGTCTAATGGGGCAATTCCATTAACAACTTCATTAATCGTACCATCCCCACCTGCTGCAATGACTAAGTCAAAGCCATCTTTAGCAGCACGCGTCGCTTCATTCATTGCTGAATTGGGTTCAGGTGTTGTTGCAAACGCACTTGTTTCATACCCGGCTTGTTCATAAACATCTAAGATATCAACTAAATCACGGCGAATTGCTTCACGACCAGAAGTTGGATTATAGATAATTCGTGCTCGTTTCATTGTAATATGCTCCTATAAAAAATATGTATGAGACGGGACGCAGACATCCCGATCTCCATTATTTAACCACTATTATTCTGGTTTACGTGCTTGTAATCCAGCCATCAATAACTTATTAACAACTGATGGGTTAGCACTTCCCTTAGTTTGCTTCATAATTTGACCAACTAAGAAGCCAACTGCACGATCTTTTCCATTGTGGAAATCAATAATTGATTGTTCATTATTATCCAAAACTTCATCAATCATTGGTGTCAAAACAGCTGGATCAGATAGTTGCTTCAAACCATTCTTTTCAACGAATTCAACCGGATCATCACCCTTAGTGATAGCCTTGAAGACTTTCTTAGCCATCTTTGTTGAAATCGTACCATCATCAATTAGCTTGATCATATTAGCCAAATGCTTTGGTGTTAATGGTGTTGCTTCCAAATCAGCTTGTTGCTCATTCAAGAAGGCATTAACGTCACCCATCAAGTAATTAGCTGCACGCTTAGGATCAGCACCTTCAGCAACCGTTGCATCGAAGAAATCAGACATTGCTAAGGTTTGTGTCAAAACTTCAGAGTCATAAACTTCTAGACCAAGTTCATCAACATAACGTGCCTTACGATCTTTGGCGGCTTCTGGCAACTTCTCACGAACTTCTTCAATCCAGTCATCAGTGACATGAATTGGAGTCAAATCTGGTTCTGGGAAGTAACGGTAATCATCAGCCGTCTCCTTCACACGCATCAAAACAGTTTCACCCGTTGCTTCATCGAAACGACGTGTTTGTTGCTTGATGGTACCACCAGACATGTAAATCTTAGCATGACGGTTTTCTTCAAAGGCTAATGCTTTACGAACATAGTTGAAAGAATTCAAGTTCTTCAACTCAACCTTAGTTCCATATTCCTTAGATCCAACTGGACGAATTGAAATGTTGGCATCAACACGCATTGATCCTTCTTGCATCTTAACATCAGAGATACCCGTAAATTGGATAGCTTGACGCAAAGCCTCTAGATAGGCATATGCTTCGTCAGGTGATGAAATATCAGGCGCACCAACAATTTCGATCAATGGTGTTCCTTGACGGTTCAAGTCAACGTATGAATAGCCATCAGTACCGTGCGTATTTTTACCAGCGTCTTCTTCAACATGTAATTCAGTAATTCCAATACGCTTCTTTTGACCTTCGAATTCAATCTCTAACCAACCGTTACGCCCAATTGGCTCTTGTTGTTGCGTAATTTGGTAAGCTTTAGGATTATCTGGATAGAAGTAATTCTTACGATCCCAGTGCAAATCACGCGTAATATCAGCGTTCAATGCAAGTGATGCCATCATACCGTATTCCAAGGCACCCTTGTTAGCTTGTGGTAGCACACCAGGATAACCCCAATCGATAACATTGGTATTGGCGTTAGGTTCGGCCCCATATTGTACGGGAGAAGGTGACATCGCCTTAGAGTTTGTCTTTAACTCAACATGGACTTCAAGTCCAATTGTCGTTTCAAAATTTGGCACTGCCATTAGTCCTTACCTCCTGGTACTTTTTCGAATGAACGTGTTGCTTGCTCATAAGCATAAGCGGCACGATAAATGGTTTCTTCTTGATAACGGTTAGCAATTAATTGCATACCGACTGGCAAACCATCAACAAAACCAGCTGGTACTGACATACCCGGCAAACCAGCCATGTTAACTGGAATCGTCAAAACGTCATTCATGTACGTTACTTCAGGATCATCTTGGTTAGCACCAAAGTCGTAAGCAACATTTGGTGTGGTTGGTGCCACAATCAAATCGTAGTCAGCAAAGACCTTTTGGAAATCATCATTCATCAAAGTACGTACTTGAGCGGCCTTCTTAAAGAATGCATCATAAGAACCAGCTGATAGCGAATATGTTCCAAGCATGATACGACGCTTAACCTCATCACCGAATCCTTGTGTACGCGTTTGAACATACAAATCATCTAGATTCTTTACATTTTCAGGACGGAAACCATAACGGATACCATCAAAACGTTGCAAGTTTGATGAAGCCTCAGCAGAAGCTAGAATGTAATATGCAGCAACCCCATATTCGGTATGTGGTAATGATACTTCATCAACTGTTGCACCTAACTCACGTAGCTTGTCGATACCGGCACGCACAGTGGTTTTAATATTCTCATCAACCCCACCAGCAAAGTATTCTGTTGGTACCGCAATCTTCATTCCTTTAATATCACCATCTAAATGAGCAGTGAAGTCTGGAACTTCTTTATCAGATGATGTTTGATCGTTGGCATCTTGGCCGGCCATTGCTGCTAAGACACTCGCATTATCTTTAACTTGGCGTGTGAATACACCCACTTGATCAAGTGAAGATGCAAAGGCAATTACACCAAAACGTGATACACGACCATACGTTGGCTTCATCCCAACAATACCATTAAAGGCTGCTGGTTGACGAATTGAACCACCCGTATCAGTTCCTAAAGCAAATGGTACTTCACCAGCTGCAACTGAAACAGCAGAACCACCTGAAGAACCACCAGGAACCTTCGTTTGGTCCCAAGCATTCTTAGTTTGCTTATAATATGAAGTTTCAGTTGTTGAACCCATGGCAAATTCGTCCATGTTCAGCTTTCCAACCCCAACGGCACCGTGATCACGCAAACGTGAAACGACCGTTGCATCATAAATTGGTGTAAAACCGTCCAAGATTTTTGAAGCAGCCGTCGTTGTGACATCCTTGGTCATCAAATTATCTTTGATACCATATGGGATTCCTGACAAAACATTATCAGGATCAATACCAGTTTCGTCAATTGCTGCAGCTTCAGCCAATGCCTTGTCGGCCATCGTTGTCAAAAAAGCGTCATACGTGCCATCTGTTTGTTCGATGTTTGCTAAGGTTGCTTTTACTAAATCAACAGCTGTAATTTCTTTGTTAACAAGCTGTTCATGTAACTTTTCAATATCTGTATGCAAAAAATCCATTAGCCTTCTGCTCCTCCATCAAGAATTGCAGGCACTTTAATCAAAGTGTCTTGGTGCTCTGGTGCGTTATGTAACAATTCTTGCGATTGATGAGCATTCTTAGCTACATCATCTCGTAATACTGTATGCATCTCAGTAACTGAGTATGTTGGCTTCACATTTTCTGTATCTACCTCAGCTAACGTTGTCACCAAATCAAAAATTTTACCTAAATGATCTGTAAACATGTCAGCTTCTGAATCTGTTAAAGCTAACTTTGCTAAGTTAGCCACATGTTCAACTTCTTCACGCGTAATTTGCTCGTTTGCCATGTTAATTCCTTTCATGCTTTGATATAGCTATTTTACCAAAAGATTTTATATTTAGTATATGTCATCTGACAAATTTACAGGATTATTATGGACAATAAACCGTAAGCCCTTTGGATAAAAGTTTTTCATTTGTCGATTGACCAATTTACCAAACCCAACGCCATTACCATTCAATTCTAATAAATACCAACCATTTACTAAATCAGTTGCGTTTTGTGGCAACATAAATGTATCACCATGCACATATTGGCGCCATTCATCATCTGTCAAAACGTACCGATTGGTAAAGGCATCAGGATGCAATGCTAATGCCAAGGCTAAGCTTGGTTCAAAGCGTTTCTTTTTAAAAGTTCCGAGATGTAATCCGGCTCGCAACACTTGTAAACCTTTTAAATCAGGTGTTCCATCTGGTAAAGCATATAGTTGATCACCAAATGTTACTAAAACGCCTGGCTGATAGGTAGGCAACATTTGGGTTTGAAATTTTTCCCAATACTCGTGTTGTTCAGCCGTTAAATTCGTTTTAGCCAATTTTTTCTCTTTTACTGTTTCAACCTCATCTGGTTGATAAATCAATTTGGCCATAAAATGACCTTCACCTGCAACAAACTGTGGGAACAAACGGACCGTTTTTGTTAATTCTGGATTATTATCAGCCCATTCTGGACGACCATCTGCCATGCCATCATGTTTTGGCACATCGACTAACTGAAGCGCTGGGTAATTTTCCAATAACCAAGCAATAATTTGCTCATCTTCCTCTGGTGCAAAAGTACAAGTTGAATAAACCAAGGTACCACCTGACTTTAACATCTTCATAACTTCCACTAGGATTTCACGCTGGCGTTTGGCATTTTCAGCTGGATAATCTTTATGCCAATATTGCATAGCATCTGGATCCTTACGAAACATCCCCTCGCCTGAACAAGGCGCATCAACGACAATTTTGTCAAAATACTGCGGTAATTGTTTCGACAACTCTTGCGGTGAATGGTTCGTTACCAATGCATTTTGAATACCGAAACGTTCAACGTTTTCACTTAAAATTTGCGCACGCTTACGAAAAATTTCATTAGAAACTAATAAACCTTGTTGGTTCATAAACGATGCCAAATGAGTTGTCTTACCACCTGGCGCGGCCGATAAATCAAGGACACGTTCCCCTGGTTGAGGATGCGTTAACTCACCAACTAATTGTGCTGACGGTTCTTGCGAGTAAATCACACCGGTTGTATGGTCTACAGAATGGCCCTTAGCAGTTCCGTAATAACCCCACTGTCCCCATGGAACACGTTTGCTTGCTTGTGTATCATATAAGCTTTGATTGGCCTTTAAGGGATTCACACGAAAAGCCTTAACAACTGGTTGATCAAAGGCAGCAAAAAAGTCACTCGCCTCATCGCCCATCAACCTTTCATATTTATCCTGGTAGTCTTTTGGAAACTCCGCCATTTAATAAACTCCTAATTCAATATAATAGCTTCATTCTACACGTTTTTATAAGCTTAAAAAAGTATTCCGTCAGTATAAACGGGTTTATATAATTTTAGCTAAATATTTAGCCAAACCATCTTCTTCGTTTGTATACTCGGTAATGTCATCTGCTACCGCTTTTAACTCAGGATTACCATTTTTCATCACAATGCCATGCGTTGCGTACTGAATCATTTCATAATCATTCATTTCATCACCAAACGCATAAACATCATCGTGACTAATATCAAAAGCACGTTGTAAAATCTGTAAGCCGGTATCTTTCGCTATCCCAGCTGGTACCACTTCCAAAACGGGTGACGTTGCACCCCAGGTTTTGACAGTCACCCGATCAGCACCATAACGATTCGTCACATATTGCTGAATCTTATCTTGATACGCATCGTTTTGCGCTTCAATTAAGATTGAATTAATGTTTTTAGTTAAATTCAAACGATTTAACATTTGCGTTGTGGCATCCCCCTGTGGAAAGAAAAAAGCCTCTTTCTTATTTTCTGGCGCAACTAAACTATTCGTCCAAACTTCAGAACGATTTTCAGCTACAACTGATTTAATCGCCATATCAGTAGCATTTTCCAGTAAATCAAACGCAATTTCACGATCAATATTATATGAATATTCATGAGACCATTTTGTGTTAGGAATCTCACCCAAAGCCCCATTAAAATTAATCATTGGTGATTTAAGGCCAAGCTGTTGGTAAATATCCATTGATAACCGAACGGGACGTCCCGTTACAATAGCCACAATATGACCAGCCTGTTGCATTTTTTGAATCATTTGTTTAGTTGCTGGCGCAATCTGACCTGCATCATTTAAAGTCGTATTATCCAAATCAATACCGATTAATTTACGTCCCATTATCACCGTTCCTTATTTATTATTTTCATTCGTAACTTGTACAACCGGTACTAACAACTGACTGTGTTTCGTGTCAATTGCATAGGTAATATTCTGATTACCACGGACGGTCATTTCAAAATCAGTACCATAAATCACCACACCTAATTGGTGACCTGCTGTTAATTGATATAACGTTGGTTGTAAGGTTAAGGTCAAATCAACATATTCATTGGCTTGTAGGTCATTAACCCGCCAAGCATTTTCACGATTTTGCATATTAATATGACCAATCGTAATCATCTTAAATGGCGTTGCTTTCGCCAATTCAAATTCGACTAATGATGTCGGCTGCCAATTTTGGCCACGATCAATTTGGCTACCTTGAGGCACTGGCTTGGTCGTTAGGCGCCGTCCGTCACCATAATCAACTAACATTGCACTTACTAAACCAACATTTGCTGAAGATTTAATGCGTAATTGTAATGAAACTTCGCCATCAATTAACAAATCATGCTTTTGTTGTGGTTGTAAAAACATCACACGAGCATGATCTAAATCATGTTTATCACGATTCATCATCAATGAACGCCAAGTTTGATAATCTTTACTGAACGCAGTTTGTGCTTGCTTTGTTTGTTGATCAGTATAACTAACTGGTGTTGGAACATTTGCCAACGAAATTGGTGTTGGCACGACTTGACCCCAACTTGTGACAGATTGCCAAGTATCAGGCTGTTGGTTATTTTGCCAAGTAATATCAGGTAGCTGCTCACTGGCATTATTTTTTATATCATATAACTTATAGCTTAACCATAAATTCATCTGATCACTGAAATCTAATGAACGGTTATTATTAATATAAATATGTTGACCTTGATGCAAATACAATTTCTTAACAACATCTAATTCTTGTAATTTTTGATAGAAACGGAATACCTGACGCGGTTTAACATTCCAATCATTCAAACCATGCACCATCACCACATCGGCTTTAATATTAGGTACATCCTTTAAGTAATTACGAGCATCCCAGTATGTGTTATAACTACCACCAGTACGATCCATATCTTGCAAGGTTTGTGCTTGCTTAGCCGTCCATTGCGCCTTGGTTCGGTGCCAATCACCAGCATCTTGCATTCGTGAGTAAACTAATTCGGCAAGCACATCCATATCTTCACCAGGAAAACCACCAGGTGCGATGGTCAATCCATTATCACGATAATATTGATAGAAATCAGAAATGGCTGCCTCTGAAATAACCGTCTCCAAACCAGTGACACCAGTTGTTGCGACTGCTGTTGCTAGGGTTCCTAAATATGACTTACCAGTCATGGCAACTTTGCCATTGGACCAACTAGCTTTAATAATCATACCACTAGTACGGTCAGTAAAAGCCCTACGATTACCGGCTAACCACTCAACCACGGCAGCCATACTCTTAACTTGTTCAGGTGAACCTGTATCTTGTAGACCATCAGAATAACGCGTTCCAACCCCTGATGAGTATGCAACCGCAAAACCACGCGACAAAAAGTAATTATTTAAATCAACATGTGACGTTGGATAAAACGTTTCAGTTGCTTCGCTTGCTTCACCTTTTTGATCATGAGCTTGCAAATCTTTACCTGATTCAGGTTGATAAGCAATATCTTCATAGGTTAAATGATTAGGCTTCTTACGTTCCAAAGGCACATTCACATTGTGCATTTTTTTATCACTCAAGACATCATTTGTACCTTGGTAGTATGGGGATGCGGTAAATAATACGGGCACTTTTTGATCCGTTGTTGGTCGAATAATATCAACACGCACTAAATCCTTCACGCCATCATCATCGGTATCTAAATCTGTCTCAACATAGACCGCTTCCTTTTTTAATTGTTTGGTATCAAATGTCACCATCGCTTTACCATTAAAGAAAAGTGACTCATTAGTTGCCGCAAAGTAACCATGACTAGCCAACAAATCAATAAATTGCAAACCGTTCTTGGTGTGCGTTGTTAATAACTGATACCAAGCGCTTAGTAAATCATCAGATGACCAATTACCAGCTATGTCAGCCAATGGTAAGCCAATTGTTTGCACAGCTTGAACTGGATCAGCTAACTGATAATCCACTTCTTCCGTAAACTCTAATAATTGCAAAGCAATCGCATCAAATTCTGACATCGTTAATTGCTTGCTATCCTCTAAAAATTCAGCCAAATCTTGCTGATCATTAACCATATAATCATCAAACTTATTTGATACTGCCGTCGTTGTTGCAGCTTGCATTAATAATGCTTTAAATAAAGCAACTGGTCCTTGCTCAGCAGCTGTTTTAATTTGCTCATTATAAAAGCCAATTGTAGTTAATTCTGCTAGTTTTTTTTCAAAAGTTGTTTCAATTACCCCAAATTGATTTATTTTCATATACATGTCTCCATTTCAATGCTTACATTATAACAAACATTAAAACACAATGAGAATGACTTTATCTACTATGCAGTTGAAATAATACTTTTTTAAATACAAAAAGAGATTGGAACAAACGAAAATGTTCCAACCTCTATAGCTAAAATTATTTGAATTATAAGTCAGCTTCAACCCGCTTTTGTTCTCGCTCTCTTTAAACGCGTTCTCAAAAGCTGAACCTTCAATATAACGTCATTGGCTCCAATTATGTCCTGCGCGTTGCTCCGGCCACAATTGGTCTCAACAACATTACACACCGAATCCAAAACGTCTTTTTTCTCGCTCTCTTTAATTAATTTTGCTTTGAATCTCTAATAACAACCGTTGAATTTTTACCAGTAATCTGCAAAGCCTTCTTCTGGTCACCGGTCACATAATCGATATCACCTGAATCTTTACCATTGATGTTAATATCAGTGTTATGATTAGTGACCTTAAGGCCTGGTACATGGCTATCTTGCAACCTAATTTCAGTATTATTACTGTCGATATGGCTTGCTTCTTGTAAAGTTAATTGGTTAGCTCTAAAATAACCATCATCATCATTCATATGCAATTGCTTTGCGGTGACATTTTTTAAACGATAGTTACCTGATTCACCACTAAATTTAAGTGACTCAGTTGCGATATTATTTAGACGAACACCGCCATAATAATTTGTAACATTTGCATCCTTTGCAGTAACCCCATTATTAATCACACCACTACCATCAGTTCTAATTGATAGCTTATCTAATTTAACCGACTTAGGCACTGTTATCGTGATGTTCTGATTCGCTGTATCAATACCAATCATTGGTCGTTTGCGATCATGCAATGAAAACTTTAATTCATCATTATTTGTATTAATATTAAAGCTCTGAATATTTGTTCGCTGACCAGAAACACGCCAACTGTCACTATCACCCTGTTTTAACTTAACCAAGCTATTACTACCACCATTAATGGTTAATTGCTTGTATTCATGATCAGCCAAAGTTTGATTAAATTTATGAACTTTAACAATCTTGGGACCATCATCCCATGTTACTGAAGTTTTGGCACCTGTAGATAGACCAACCACAATCATCACGCCACCGACAACCATGACACTACCACCTGTAATTAAATATGTTTTTAATCCCATTTTAGCGTGCCTCCTTAGCATTATTTTTGCTTAGGTAACGGTTACCTATCCACTTGACAAACTTCACTAACATTTCAAATAACCAACGGGTCAAACGCCAAACAATTGGAGCAAAGAAAATAACCAGGCCAGTCATTAACAAGCCAATTCCCATATAAAAGACACCAGTTGATACCGACTGAACTAATAAAATCGCACCATTAACAAATGCTAAGAGTCCTCCGGCAAGCACACCGACGATACCAACATAAATACCAAATAAAATACCTAAAAAGCCCAAAAATGCACCCAATAAAATGCAAATTAACATCAAGGCAACTGGTATTAATATTGGTGAAGCAAATAATCCTAAGATAATTAACCAAACCAAGTTCACTCTATTTTTAGTACGTGTTCCTGGTGTAATGTTGTCATCCGCTGTTTCGTCGCTTTCAATAAAGTATTCAATCTTTAGCGATCGGGCAAATTGTTTCGGCGTACCATATTTTTGTTCTACTTCATCCATCGTATAACCAGCATCTAACATTTGCTCTTCATAAAATTGCAAAAGTTCTTCACGTTCATCAGATGGTAAATCTTTCAAATATGATCTAACCTTATCTAGATACTCTTTAATCATCCTTCTCCTCCAACAATGAATCAACGGCCTCCCTAAACGATGCCCATGCTTCACTAATTTCTGTTAAATGCCTACGGCCCAAATCAGTTATATGGTAATAACGACGATTACGTCCCTCGAATGGCTTATCATACGTTTCTAAATAACCATCCCTTTTTAACCGTCTAAGAACCGGATACATGGTTGATTCACTCACCCCTAGCAACTCTTGCATAGCTTTAGTAATAATGTACCCATATGTATCCTCTTTTGTTAATACTGACAAAACTGAGCCATCTAGCACCACTGTCGGTACCTGTATATTCATGGCTACGCTCCTTGTTTTTACATGTTATATTTCATATACCATTATATTATATGACATATAATGGTGTGTCAATAATAATTTGTCCTTTTTTGACAAAAAAATACTCGCAAGTACGCAACATACTTACGAGTATTTTATGACCAATATTAATTAAAACATCATGCCAATTGTTTGGAAGATTAATTGAATATTCAAGACCGTCAAGACAGTAAAGACAATCCAAGCTACCCAAGTCATCCACTTTGAATTAGCGAAATCTTCACCCATAATCTTCTTTGAAGATGTAAAGTAAATTAATGGTGCCATAGCGAATGGCAAAGCAACTGATAAGAATACTTGTGAATAAACAAGTAATTGATCAAGCTTACCTTCATCACCACCATAAATTAAGGTAAAGGCAACAACGGGAACCAAAGCCAAACCACGTGTAATCACACGACGTAGCCACATTGGTACCTTCAAACGAAGGAATCCACCCATGATAACTTCACCAGTTAGAGTTCCAGTAATCGTTGAATTTTGACCTGATGCCAACAAAGCAACGGCAAACAAAGTTGATAATACTGGCGATGCAATCGCACCAGCAATTGAGCTATCACTCAAAGCATTGTACATCTGTCCGAAAGTTCCAACAGAATCACCATGACCAAAGAACAATGATGCTCCCAAAATCAACAAGAATGAGTTGATAACGAAAGCTAATGACAATTGGATATTTGAATCCCAAGCCATAAAGCGAACGCCTTCTTTAAGTTCTGCTTTGTTTTCACGATTAACTTTACGTGTTTGTGAAATTGAAGAATGCAAGTACAAATTGTGTGGCATAACCGTTGCACCAACAATTCCCAAGGTCATAACAAGTGGTGAATCAGCACCGTGAATACCATGTGGACTTACTGCTTGTAGTTGTGGTAAATAACCACCAAACAACTCCACAATGTTAGGATTTGATGAAATAACTAGATAACCAAAAATTACTAAAATAGTTAGAATGAGTGTAACAACAATTGCTTCAATCTTTCGGAAACCAAACTTCATCAACAATAGTAGCAAAACAACATCTAATGCTGTTGTCAAAACTGATGCAATCATTGACCAACCGAATAGCAAGTGTAGCGCAATTGCACCACCAATTACTTCGGCAATATCAGTTGCCATTAAGGCCAACTCACTGATAATCCATAAAATGATACCACCAGTTTTGTTAGTTCTTTTTCTTGTTGCTTGTGCTAAGTCTTCATGCTTAACCATTCCCAACTTACCAGCCATATATTGCAACATCATTGCAATCAATGATGAAATTAAAACAACTGATAGTAAGGTATAACTATAAGTAGCTCCACCAGTAACTGATGTTACCCAGTTACCTGGATCCATGTAACCAACAGCAACTAATGCTCCTGGTCCAGAAAATGCCCATAGTTTACGCCAAAATGAACCACCTTTAGGTATTGCTACCGATCCATTCACGTCGCCAAGACTATCATCATCAGCTGCGCTTTGAACAAGGCCCTTCTTTTCTGTCACTTCTTTTTCAGACATGACAAACCTCCTAAGATGTATTTAATACCGTTGCGAGGTTACCCCAGTTTACTATTTACTTTTTTGTTCATAGTGCTAAATAAAATTCATAAAGATTTTCGTCCAACTTGGTTGTTGAAAGCTTATGACTTTCACTTAACTAGGGTGCCCCCACCCGCAACAAACAGTCTACTCGTAAAACATACAAAATGCAACTATTTATTTTCTTTATATTTACTTTTTTTATACATTATCATTAAAAAGTTCATCTAATAATTAATTATAATTTTTCTGTAAACAAACTAATTATCAAGAGCAGTTTAACTAAAACTATTCATTCATTGTAAAAAAATCCGAAAGTATAAAAAACTTTCGGATTATCATTTACTAACGTTTATTTAATTTACTACTATCTTAATGTTTCAGCCATACCAATCAATAGCTTACGCATAAATTGGTCACCAGCAACCAAATATTTAGGATGCGATTTACGTCGCAACATTGCGCCCACTTCACCTTTAGTAACTGTAAAATCAGCGGCTTGCCAAAATGCTAATAAGTCTTCAGTCGTATATGACATCGCAATTTTTAATTTTTTAATCACAACATTATTAATATCATTATCACGTTGCATACTATAATCTGCCGGCGCAATTGAACCATCAGCATTCTTTTTATGCCCACGTTGTGAAACAATTAAGCCATTCATAAACTTTTCTAAATCATGACGAGATAACTGAGCGTCACGCGGACTATCCTGTGTTGGCTTTGCAATAATTTTCAAAAAGTCATTTTTACTAAGTTCCAACCCGCCCAATTTAAAAATAGTCATCATATCTTTACTATTAATATTAAAAATATACTGTATTCGGCGAACAATATCGTTGTTGTGCATATAATTTACTTAACTTCCTTCATTTATTTACTGTCATAATAAAA
Source organism: Weissella sp. ESL1139 (assembly GCF_058506735.1). Taxonomy (NCBI): domain Bacteria; kingdom Bacillati; phylum Bacillota; class Bacilli; order Lactobacillales; family Lactobacillaceae; genus Weissella; species Weissella sp. ESL1139. The sequence continues at coordinate 441,426 of NZ_CP196375.1, read as the reverse complement.
AATTGTTTATTTTACTAATAGCTTAACTAGAAAATAAACAATTCTATTTCATTTTATCCCTTAAGGATTTGATCAATTTTGGCAAGTTCTTCTGCTGATAATGTCATATTATCAGCAACTTTAACATTGTCTAACAAATGGTCTACTGAAGAAGCACCAATCACAATTGATGGTACTCGCTTATCACGTAATAACCATGCCATCGCTAACTGAGCTAATGTTTGACCACGATCAGCAGCAATGCTATTTAATGCATTCAACTTAGCAACTGCTCCTTCTGGGTCTTCTTGAATAAAGGCATTTGTTCGATGCAAAGGCATATCAGCTGGAATACCATCTAAATAACGATCAGTTAGTAATCCTTCAGCCAACGGTCCATATGCAATTAACCCAGCATGATGTGCATCTAATGTTGATAACATGTTATCTTCTTCTGCTTCACGATTAAACATATTATATGACATTTGATTACCAATGAATGGTGTATGTAATTCATCAAAAATCTTAGCAATTTCAGCAACTTGTTCAGTTGTGTAATTTGATACACCAACGTACAAGGCTTTTCCTTGACGAACTAATAAATCAAGCGCTTCAGCTGTTTCACGTAAATTAGTATTTGGATCCCAGCGGTGAGCGTAGAAAATATCCACATAATCTAAATGCATACGTTGTAATGATAAATCAAGAGCTGCTGTTAAGGTCTTTTTACCTGAGAATTGACCCAAAGGACCTGGCCACATATGATAACCAGCTTTAGTGGTAATCACCAACTCATTACGATAAGGCTTTAAGTCTTTTTCGTAAACAGCACCAAATGTTTCTTCAGCAGTTCCATTTGATGGTCCATAATTAGAAGCATTATCAAATGAAAAAATACCATTATCAAAAGCTTTTAAAATGACCTCACGTGAATTAGCAAGTGGTTTTTGATCACCTAAATTACGCCAAAGACCAAATGATAGTGCTGGTAAAATTAACCCTGAATCTGAAATTCGTCGATATGGCATAATATCATAACGATTATCAGCTGCTGCATAAACCATTCTTGTACCTCCAAATTTTTTATAAAACTAATTAAAAGATCTTAACATCCGGATTATTCTTTGAACGCAACAACACATCTATGCGTTCATTATCATGAATACGTTGAATTGCTTCGGCAAGTAAAGGTGCCACTGACAAAGTCGTAAACTTAGGGCTTTGCTTAGATTCTGGAATTGTAATTGTATTCGTGAAGATAATCCGTTCAATATTGTCATCGTCTGCCAAATTTTGGGCAGCATTCCCTGACAACACTGGATGAGTTGCGGCAACATAAACACTAGTTGCCCCATTAGCTAATAACGCACGCGCCGTCATCTGAACACGATAACCAGTGTCCACAATATCATCAACAATTACTGCCGTACGACCCTTAACATCACCCACGATTGCATCTGGTGATTCTGGTTTGGTCATGGCAACATTATCATTAACAACACCCCATGGTGCACGCAAAATATCCGCAAACTTACGCGCACGACCAGCACCAGTGTGGTCTGGTGAAACAACAACTAGATTATCAGTGATATTACGGCTGTAGAAATAATCTGTTAGTAATGGTGCTGCCTTTAAATGATCTACTGGAATATCAAAGAACCCTTGTAGTTGTTCAGCATGTAGGTCGATTGAAACAACGCGATTAATCCCGTTCATTTCCATTAATGATGCAACCATTTTAGCGGTTATTGGCTCGCGCGATTTTGCCTTACGGTCTTGTCGTGCGTAACCCATATATGGAATAACTAAAGTAATTTGTCCTGCTGATGAACGTCGCAATGCATCAACAATAATCATAATTTCCATAAAAGCATCGTTCACTTCTTCAGCAATTGGTGCGATAACATAAACATCATCACCACGAATACTCTCTTGAATCCGTTCATAAATTTCACCATCTGCAAATCGTTGAATATCAACGGGTGTCAATGGTATGTTTAGCTCTTCAGACACAGCTTTTGCTAGAGTTGGATTAGCACTTAACCCTAACAATGTTATTTTAGATTCCACGAACGAATGCCTCCATTTCTCATAACTACTATTCGTCCCTTTTATTTTACCAAAATAAAGCCTTTTACGATATGTTTTCTCTTTATAATATGTCCCGTATTTAAAATAGATTGGCTTTTTATTTGCAAATTACAGCATTTCCACCTATACTTATACAAGCGAATCAAATAAGCTGGGGTGCCAAGAGCTGGCTGAGAAAATACCCATAGAACCTGAGCAAAGTAATTTTGCTAGGGAGCTTCTTGTTTATTATCAAACAGTAAACAAACCCCAGTACACGCAGGCATCTGCCTGAGTAGTTCTGGGGTCTTTTTTTGTTACCAAAGCTTCGGCGATTCGATCATATTATTTTAAGGAGGTTTGCAATTATCATGCAAACAGTTAACGAATCAAAAGCCAAGTGGTCTCTTAGAGATGTCATCTTTTTGGCGATCATTGCTATCTTTTTCGGGGTTATCTTTGAGTTATGGAGTGCTGCCTACTATGCGGTTGCTGCTACCCCATTAAAGCCATACGCCAATGACCTAACATTAGGTGTTTGGCTAATGGCCGGTCCATTGGCAGGTGCTGTCCTACAAAAAGTTGGTAGTTCTGTTCTTGGTGAAATTTTAGCTGCCGCCGTTGAAATGTTACTTTTCTCAAGCTGGGGAGCTGCTAACTTAATTTCTGGTTTCGTACAAGGAATTGGTACTGAAATTGGTTTCGCCGCAACTGGTTACAAGAACTGGGGCAAGCTTGGTATTACATTGTCTGTTATCACAACAACAATCGTTACCTTCATTTGGGATCTATTTAATAGTGGATATGCTGATTACAAGCCAAGTTTGATGATTACTCTATTTATCATTCGTTTAATTTCAGCAGGATTCTTTGGTGGTGTATTAGTTTATTATATTCAAAAGTTAGTTGCCAAGTCAGGCATTCTAAAACATTAAGCTTATGACAAAATTACAAGTCGACAATTTCAGTTTCGCATATGATGAAAATCAGCAAAACGTTTTAAACAACATTAACTGGATACCTGAAGCAGGTTCATTTAATTTATTAATTGGCCCTTCTGGTTCGGGAAAGTCTACTCTGTTAAAAGCCATGGCTGGTTTATTACCAAAATTTGGTGGTGTTATTACTGGTGGCCAAATTCTATTAAATGATGAAAAAATTCAACCAATTGTGCCATTTGAGCGTGCTAAGCGAATTGCGATGTTATTCCAAAATCCAGATCGACAATTTGCCATGCGCACAGCACGGCTACAATTAGTATTTGCTCTCGAAAATTTACAGTTGCCGGTCGAAACAATTCAACAACGTGTGCCTGTAGCTCTTGATGCTTTACATTTAAATGACATTGCCGACCAAAGTTTATTAACCTTGTCAGGTGGTGAAAAGCAACGCGTTGCGTTAGCCATTGTTTTAGCTATGGATAGCGATATTATTTTGTTGGATGAACCATTTGCTAGCGTTGATCCAAGTGCCCGACTAACCTTATTAGATGATTTGAAAAAGCTCCAAGTTGAACAACATAAAACGATTATCATTTCTGATCATGATTTATCGGGCTATGAAAACTTGGTTAACTATTTATACGAAATCGATACTAAAACAGGTACATTAGCACCCCAACCATTAACTAAGTTAACGAATTTGCCACCGATTACCCCATTTTATGGTGTACCTAAGCCAAATGGCCGACTAGCTTGGCAACAGTTAACTTTAACGGTTGGTAAAGATCGTGTTTTGTTAGCTAATAACTCATTTAGTCTACCTAATGGTCAAATTGGTTTACTTTCTGGTGCAAATGGGATTGGTAAATCAACCCTATTTAAAGCATTAGGACATCAAATGAAATATTCTGGTCAAGTTATGTGGGATGACCAAGATACAGCCAAAACAAAGCTAAAGAATTGGTCAAAACAAGTTGCTTTAATCTTTCAATCTGCCAACGATCAATTTGTGTCCATGACAGTTACTGAGGAGCTCAAATTATCACAACAACACAGTTTAGCAGCTGACTATTGGACAGACGAACGTATCAAATCGTCATTAACAAAACTTCACTTAGATCATTTGTTAGACCATGTTGTGTATCAATTATCTGGTGGTCAACAAAAAAAGTTGCAAGTCTTAACAATGTTAATCATGGGACAACCGGTACTATTACTTGACGAACCATTAGCTGGTTTAGATAGTGATTCCGTTCAAGTTGTGATGACGCTCATCAAAGATAGCATTCAAGCTACTGAACAGAGTGTTTTAATGATTTCTCATCAACGAAATGGTTTAGCTGCTTTCATTGATTACGAATTAATCTTTAAAGATCAAACATTAACACCTGTTGGGGAGGCACCACATGTTTAAACTAAATCCAACTATTTTAGTTGTCATTATGTTAGGAATTGGTATTGAAACCTCTTTTGTGCGCTCAATTATTTTAAATGGTGTTGTTGTCTTAATTAGTGGTATTTATCTCCTAATGCAACGACCAAATTTGAAAATTGTTGGTTTAATGATTTTAATTTCAATTCCTGTCGCCTTTGGTACTTGGTGGTCATTTATTGCTTTTGGTACTGGTGATACTCATCATCTTGCCTTAGTATATGCAACACGTTTATACGCCTATCTTTTCTTAGGTTCAGCTGTGACATTAACCGTGCCAGTCAAAGATTTATTATTTAGCTTAAATCAACACGCTAAGTTATCAAGTACTTTCACATACGGCTTACTAGCTGCGTTTAATCTAGTCCCCCGTGTGCGTCGCCAAGTGCAGATTATCCGCTACGCCGGTGCTTTGCGCGGGGTTACTTATCATTTGTGGCAACCACAAATCTATTTCAAAGCAATCCTCAGTGCCCTTCATTGGTCAGATGATTTAGCAATCGCTATGACCTCGCATGGCTTTTCAGAAGGATTTCCACGTACACAATCTGTTAAGACGACCCTGCCGAAATGGCAATGGGGCCTAGCCTTAATTCTAATCGTGCTTTATTTAGTTGTTGCGATCATGATTAAGCCTTGGTAATGAAATATTAGGCTCTATACTTTTTAGCGTGAAAGTAAAAATTTCACGCTTTTATTTTGCTCTTTTTCACAATTAAAAAGACACCAATAAAAATACCGGCGTAAAATATAGTTGTCCACACAATAAGAAACGAGGTATTTATCGATGTCTATAAATGATTCTATCTTAAATTCAGTTGGTTTGACAGATAAAAATATCAATTTTTTAATTTCTAATGACGGTACTTTTAATGAGGTGGTTCCTAAAGGACATGATCATCACTTAGTATTGCGCTATCGTGCAAGTTTAAATACACTGCCTGAACGTTGCCCTAGCTGTGGTTGTCCCTTGTTAGATAACGTTTATTTAAATGGTAAAGATACAGCCGATTATCAATTACCCACAGCTAATGGTTTTGAACAAGTACTATCCGTTAAAAAACAGCGTTATCAATGTCGTAATTGCCTTAAAAGTTTAATCGCTCAATCATGTGATTTTATGCCACGTTCTAAGATTACACGTCCATTACTTTATCAAATTATCGATTTGGCTAAACGTGATATTTCTGAAAAGGAAATTGCACACATCTTACATTTATCTACTAGTAAAATTAATCGCTTAATGAATAATGCTGCTGAAGCCTATCAAACTAACTACGAGCGTGCTTTGCCTAGTGTCATTTGTGTTGATGAAATTCGTTACGCTAAAAACCAATTTAGTTTTGAAATGATTGATGGCCAGACCAGTGATTTAATTGAACTATTTTCCAAACGAACTGGTCCTAAAATTAAAAAGAACCTTTCCAATTACGCCCTAGCTAATCGAGAGAATGTTCAATTTGTTATCACCGACATGAATGCAAACTATCAAACACCTTTACGGACAATGTTTCCCAATGCTCAATTGATTATTGATCGTTTTCACATTATTCAACTGGCTTTAAAAGCTGTTCAAAGTACACGTATTAATTTACAACGTAGTTTAGATAACCATAAAAGTCGTATCTATAAACTGCTCAAAGCAAACTGGCGTTTCTTTATTACAGATGAAAATCGTTTAAACTTCCAACAGGCACGCTGGTTTAGAGGTATTAACGAATTTATGTACCCACAAGATGCATTACGATTAGTATTTGATATTTCTCCCAACTTCAAACAGACTTATGAAGTCTATCAAGCTGTTTTAAATTCCCAACGTCATCGTGCCTTTGAAGACTTTCAAACAATTTTAGAAAACTATCAATTTAACCATTCCGCAATGGATTCAGTTATTAGTAGTTACAAAAAGAATTTAAAAGGCATTAAAAATGCCTTCCTAAACAACTACTCAAATGGTCGTATGGAAGGCATCAATCGTCGTATTAAGCAAATTAATCGTACATCTTATGGCTTTCATAGTTTTAAAGCTTACGCTTTAAGAATTCGCTTTGAACTATTTAATCACCATGCATTACAAAATACTTTTAATTGCTTATTAATAAGCAAAAGGCCCATAAATCCGATGTAGTTAACATCAAATTTACGAGCCAATTTCACAAACTCAATTAGACAATTTCATGATTTTCACGCTATTTGCAATTGAGCCAAATATTATTAATAAAATAAAAATGAGGTTGGACATATTTTGTGTCTCAACCTCATTTTTGTATGAATTAATTTTCAAAGTCAGCAATTAAAATCCGATTGCTAACGGTTGTTTGGGTCGCATCAGCTTTACCAAAAGCCGCTCTAGTTAAGCGTATTTTGCCATGTTCAACACCAAAATAATCTTGAATCAAATCAATGACAAATAATAATAACGCTTGTCGATCAATTTCACTTTCATGAATAAAGACAGGTCCTTTATTTTTAAAGACACCCGCATTACGTAAATTATCGACTTTTTGTTCCAAAGCTGGTAAACCAGCAACTAAATGATATAGGATATGATTTTCATGCTGCCATTTTGTTAGATGAACCACATGGCGTAAATCAGTTAAGCCGACTGGCAAAATCATATCGGCTGCAACTTCTTGTAGTTGCATGGACTCCTGACTAAAATTTTTAATAGATGCCATTAAGTTTTTAACGGGTAATGTAAAATTACCATTATAATCAAACATTGCTTGCCCTAATAACATTTCTGTTCGGGTTACATAGCCGATTCGATCAAATGTCGGATCTTCAGCCAGTGCTTCATTTAAATGCTGCCGAAATAGGTCTGGTGCACGCCAATCTAAACGTAATTTGATATCATCCATCTGAATGTCATCACCGATTCCATGAAAGGTTACTAACGTATACCCTAGTGTGCCTGGAATTCTATCTAATAATGCTTGACGTTCATCTTCAAAAAAACGACTATTGTATGTCATTTATGCCCCATCCCTTCAACAAAGTTGATACAGTTAACTGACCAGGTGCCGAATTACCAGCAACTGTTGCAAACGTCAATTGCGAACCGTATTCATAACCGATAACACGTGATGGTTGACCTACCATCCCCATTGCCATTGTAATCAACGGTTTTGCTATTTCGTGCGCCACTTGCTTAGTTGCCATTAACAATCTCGTAACATCATGCACATTTTCAGGCATGACCGCAAGTTTAACAACATCAATGGGTAGACCAGCCATTTGGATTAACTGGTGTTCTAAATCAACCGGTGTCTTATCAAAATAATGTTTAGAACCAATAACTTGCACTTGATTAGGCATCTGATGCAATAAGGACACTTGATCAGACAAATGAGTAATTTCAACATCCAATGCCGCAATACCAGCCGCAACTGCCTTTAAATATACTTGTTCGTACAATGCCGAATCATAGTCTTTTTGACCACCTTCAACACTTGTCCGCCATGTAAAAATTACTGGCTTATCAACAATCCTGCAAAAATCAGCAATGTCTTCAATCGACAAATTATCAATTTCAGCTAGATAATCAATGCGCCATTCCACGACATCCGCCATGCTATGACTAATTTTTTTTGCGTCTAATACCGCTTGTTGCCACGAAACTGCCGTAATTGGTACCGCAATCAGTGGGCGGTCACGCGTGGCTGCTACATTACCCAACTGTAACTGTTTCATCATCGATTCCCTTCATATAGGCAACAATTTCATCCGCAACTTGATTGGCACTTTTATTATCAGTATGAATCGTTTTCGTTGCAATGGCTGCATATTTAGGTAACCGTGCTTTCCAAAGATCAGCTAACTCAAGCAATGATTTATTACGCACAATTGGGCGTGAATTATCTTTCACCAATCGTTCCATAGTTTGACCAAACGAACCTGTCAAATAAATCACCGGCATCGTCACCTGTGACAACAATTGACTGTTTTTTGCTAATTCGATAATGCCCCCACCAGTTGCAATAACCCCGGGCTGATCAATTGATTCTACCAAAACGGTATGCTCTAAATCTCGAAAACCAGCTTCGCCAATCGTCGCAAAAATTTCACCGGGTGTCTGCTTGGTTCTGGTCGTAATCAATTCATCTGTATCTAATAATGGTTGTGCTAATTTATCTGCTAGTAGCTGACCAACAGTCGTTTTACCTGCACCCATAAAGCCGACCAAAATCATTTTCATTTTATGCTAACACCTCATTTAAATCTTTAAAAAATTGTGGGTATGAAATATTTACTGCATCCGCACCAGCCAAGGTTACCTCACCTGACGTCATCAAAGCTGCAATTGTTAACATCATCCCCACACGGTGATCACCGCACGAATCAATAACGGTTGGTTGATCAACATGTAATGGTGTATGACCATGCACGTAAAAGCCATCTTCTTTTGCTTCGATGTGCGCACCAAGCTTATTAAGCTGTGTCGTCACCGTCGCAATTCGATCAGATTCTTTAACATGTAATTCACTAGCACCTGTAATAATTGTATCACCTGTCGCTTGGGTTGCTGCTAGTACAACTAGCGGCATTTCATCGATTACAGTTGGCACATCCGTTGCAGTCACTGTTGTACCATGTAATTTTTGTGATTGCACGTGGATATCAGCAATCGGCTCACCAATTACTTTTTCACCAGATAATGCAAATGATGCGCCCATACGTGACAAAATATTAATAATTCCTGTCCGCGTTGGATTCACACCAACTTGCTTTAAAGTCAAATCGCTATCAGGAACCAATAAAGCTGCTACTAACCAATAAGCTGCTGATGAAATATCACCTGGCACTTGAATATTTGTGGCTGTCAATTGCGCTTGCGGTTGCACCATAATTCGATGACCTTCACGTTGCACTGGCACACCAAACGCAGCCAACATTCTTTCAGTGTGATCACGAGTCGCAATTGGTTCAATAATTGTGGTCATTGAATCAGCCTGCAAAGCAGCTAAAATAATGGCACTTTTTACTTGTGCTGAAGCAACTGGTAATTCATATGTAATGCCATGTAGATATTTCGTTGCTAACTTAGTTACTGGCAAACGATCATTTTTAGTCACATAACTAACACCCATAGCCATTAAAGGTTTGATAACTCGTGCAAATGGGCGTTTTGATAAACTACTATCACCACGAAAAGTTAAAGTAAATGGTTGTTTAGCTAAAAGACCCATCAATAAACGTGCTGAGGTACCAGAATTACCCATATCTAACATTTGATTAGGTTCATGCAATGTCGCCAATGACTTACCATGTATGATTAAATCCTGACCGTCTTGATCAAAGGTTACCCCCAGTTTGGACATTGCTGTAATTGTACTATTAACGTCTTCTGAATCCAACAAATGTTGTACTCGCGTATCTCCTGATGCAATACTTCCTAGCATAACGGCACGATGCGAAATGCTTTTGTCACCAGGCATGGTTAATGTTCCCCGCAAATGTTTCCCCTCTGTTTGTAACTTTAGATTGCCCATTATTTAACCTACAATTCTTCTTCAACTAAAAATTTTTAATTTCCTCACGATAAGCTGCCACTTGTTCTTGTAAACGTGACAAACTATCAGTATCAAACTTATCTAAAATAGCTCTCGCTAATTCAATTGCCACCATTGCTTCAGCAATCACGGCAGCTGCAGTTACGGCTGTTGTATCAGAGCGTTCGGTTGAAGCACGGTGATCCTCATGTGTATCTATATCAACACTTTGCATAGGTTGATATAGCGTTGGAATTGGTTTAACAACCCCGCGCACAACAATCATTTCACCGGTGGTCATCCCACCTTCAAAGCCACCTAAATGATTAGCCCCACGATAAAAACCACGATCGGCTGACCAGTAAATTTCATCCATTAACTGACTACCATATTTATCAGCGTTATCAAAACCACCGCCAAATTCAACACCTTTAAATGCGTTAATGCCGACAATCGCCCGCGCAATTTTAGCGTCTAATTTTTCATCTGCTGACACATAAGAGCCTAATCCTGCCGGAACACCCGTTGCCATAACTTGAACGGTACCACCAACTGTATCACGATTACGCTTTGTTTCATCAATGATGGCTTGCATTGCTTGATCATCTTCAGCCGTTAATGAACGTGTCGCAAAGTTTTCCGTTACTTGCCGGATTTCATCTAAACTTTGATATTTAGTCAGTTGTGCCATGTCAGTTTTAACTGGACCAATGTTAGCCACAAACCCATGGACATCAATATCCAAAGCTGCCAACAATTTCTTAGCCACTGCACCAACCGCTACGCGCATAACAGTTTCACGAGCTGATGAACGTTCCAAAACATTTCGCAAATCAGCTTGATGGCGATATTTCATACCACCAACTAAATCAGCATGACCCGGACGTGGACGCATAACCTTACGCATACTATTCTCAACAGTTGCCGGAATATTAGGATCCATAATTTTTGTCCAGTGATTATGATCATCATTATGCACATTTAAGGCAATTGGTGATCCCAACGTAACTTGGTGACGCACACCTGCCATAATAGTGACGGTATCTGTTTCAATAACTTGACGTTGACCACGACCATAACCATGTTGGCGTCGAGCTAATTGCGTATTAATATCCTCAGCAGTAATTGTTAGCCCTGCTGGAATACCTTCAATAATCGCCACTTCTTCTGGTCCGTGACTCTCACCAGCTGTTGTATAACGCATTCCACATCACGCTCCTTCAATAAATTCTTTCATATCACTTAATTGCTTAGGAATAATCGTTGGATGACCTGGTTGCATGACAGCGACTAACTGCAAAACACCAGCGCGATTCTTTTTGTCATGCACCAATTGATCGAGCATCTTGGGTTCAGCTACTAAGGCTGAAGTCGTTGGTAACCCAACATTCACTAATCTTTTTATTAATCCTTGCAAAAATTCATCACTACTAATACCATCACGTACAAAATGTTGCGTAATTGCAACCATCCCGATTGCAACAGCTTCACCATGTCTTAAATCACCATTCGCTAATAACTCAATCGCATGACCAATGGTATGACCAAAATTAAGGTATTTACGTATCCCACCTTCTTGCTCATCTTGCATCACAATTTTGGCTTTGTATGCGACAGAGTCTTCAATTAATTGCATAGCATGAGCAAGAATATCGTCAACATTGTGTATCTGACCGGTTAATTGCCAAAATTCGCCACCAACTAACGCGCTAGTTTTAACAACTTCACCGTAACCTTCAACTAAATCACGTGGTGCAAGAGTTTTAAGGTAATCTGAATCAATTAATACCAAGTCAGGTTGATAAAATGTTCCCATAATATTCTTAGTTTGCCCTAAGTTAATTGCTGTTTTCCCACCAACACTCGAATCCACTTGGGCGGTCAACGATGTGGCAATTTGAATAAAGCCAATCCCGCGCATATAAGTTGCTGCAACTAAACCAGCTAAGTCACCAATGACCCCACCACCTAACGCAATCACGCCATCATCACGCGTAAAATGTTGTGACGCTAACAAAGTAATGGCTTTCTCTAAGTAGGTTAAAGTTTTGGTTTTTTCACCACCTGGCAACACCAAAGTTGTGACTTGATAACCCGCTTCGGTTAATTGTGTAACTGTCTCAGACAAATAATAACTCGCAACTTTTTCATCACTAATCACGAGAATTTGGCGCTGTGACCAGACCGTCTTAACTTGCTTACCAATTGCCTGTCTTAGCCCAGTTGCTATTTTAACTTGATATGTTTTATTAGGTAAAGTTACTGTTACCATTATTTACCTCACAATATCATGAATTGCTTGCGCTTTAGTAAATAACTCATCCATTTGCGCTGGTGTCAATGCTTGTTTGCCATCAACCCAAGCTTGATCAGGTTGATCATGAATTTCAATCATCAAGCCTTGCGCACCAGCAGCAACGGCTGCTAACCCAGTTGGCATCACATGTTCTGTAACGCCAGCTGCGTGTGACGGATCAGCCAATACTGGTAAATGTGTCAATGCTTGCACCACGGGGATAACGCTAACATCCATGGTGTTACGCAAGTATTTTTGATCAAAGCTACGAATACCACGCTCCATTAAGATAATTTTACAATTACCTTCTGAAGCAATATATTCGGCAGCACTTAACCATTCATCAACAGTTGCACTCATCCCACGCTTTAACAAAACGGGTTTATTTTGTCGACCAACGGCTTTTAACAAAGAAAAATTTTGCATATTGCGTGTACCAATTTGGAATATATCCGTGTATTGGCCCACTAAATCAACATCTGCTGGACTCATGATTTCCGTCATCATATCCATATCTAATGCATCAGCTGCTGCCCGATGCCATTTAAGTCCTTGTTCCCCAAGTCCTTGAAAACTGTAGGGGCTCGTTCTTGGCTTATATGAACCACCACGTAAGATAGTTGCACCTGCTTGCTTAGCAGCTTTCCCCATTGCTAAAACATGTTCAGCCGATTCAATTGCATCTGGTCCGGCAATCAAATTAAAGTTTGTGCCACCGATTTTACTATGTTTTGTCTCAATAATTGTATCTGTCGGCTGAAAAACGCGACTAACTTGCATTGCTGCTGGATGGTCGGTAATCACTTCTTGCACATCATCTTGATTAATAAATGGTACAGCTGAGCGATCATTTAACTCAGCAAAACCTACCCGATTTTCAAATCGATACACGTGGGGTAATTTTTCATTTTGCACTTGTGCTAAAACCTTTTTAGCTGTTGCGATATCCTTCATTATAAAAATCATTTTATTTACTACTTTCTCTTGAAATTATTGCCAGCATCTGTTTTTGATCAGGTAAAACACCTGTCCATTCTGCAAAACTTAAGGCCCCTTGACCAGCTAACATTGGTAAACCATCCATTGCAAGTCGGTGTGCTTGTTTCGCCGCGTTTACAAATGGTGTACTACCTTTTTTATAGATAATATCCACTGCTTGCGCATTAGCAGGCGTTAACGCAAATTGTTGAGGCATCAAAATTGATTGTTCATCTTGCATCCCCACACTCGTTGCATTGATAATTAAATCCGCCTGAGGCAAATAATCATCAATCGTTGCCAAATCGTGTAATGGTTCAGCCAACAATGATGATAATGTTAATGCCTTATCCTTAAATTTATCAGTCATCCGATTGAAAACATGCATGTCAGTTGTTTGCGGCGCACTTGCAATAATGGCTTGCGCAGCACCACCGGTCCCAATAATCAAAGTATGTTTAGGTGTTTCTGTAATGGTTGTCCAAAATCCTTGACCATCTGTTGTGTCACCGAATAAATGACCATCTTTAACTGTAATGGTATTCACAACACCTAATTTGTTAGATAGTTCTGAAACTTCATCCATATAAGGTACAATTGCGCGTTTAAATGGCATCGTCACATTAAAACCCTTAATGCCTTGTTGCACTAATTCTGGAAATTGTGTTGGTAAATTTTCGGGCTTAATTTCAAATAGTTGGTAGTCAGCATCAATATGTGCTGTTTGAAATGCCTGGTTGTGCATAATTGGTGATTTGGAATGTTCTACCGGATAACCAATTAATCCATAATGATCTGTCATTAATTTCTCCGGGAATCTTAAATTTTTATCAACACAATATCATCTGTCAATAAATGCTTCTCAACTATTTAGTTTACTAAAATCAGAAGAGCTTTCCAATACCATAATGAATTGCAATTGTAACTAAGCCAATAATTATATTACGGATAATCGCTTGTTTTGGTAATCCTTGACCTAACTTGGCACTTAAAAATCCGGTTAAGCCGACAGCAAAAACAGTTGCACCAATGGTTGCTAAGAACTGCCACTGAATCGGTGCTAAATACATCGCAACTAGTGGTAGAAAGCCTCCTAGCGCTGCACTAAATAATGATAAAAAAGCAGCTGACCAAGGACTAACATAATGATTTAAGGTCACATCATATTTTACTTTTAAAATTGTAGCCAAAGGCACCTTTGCCATTAATTCAGTTGCAATTTTATGTGCTGTTAACTCGCTTAATCCTTGTTGGTGGTAAAACTCAAAAATATCGCGTTGCACACTTTCGGGTTGCTTTTTAATCCGCTTTTTTTCATTCATCACAACAACTTTTTCTGCATCAGCCTGTGAGCTCACTGAAGCATATTCACCTGACGCCATCGACAAAGCGCAAGCCAATAAATCTGCTAACCCAGCTAACAGAATCGTAAATTGGTTGGAAGTTGCTGCACCAACTGAAAACAAAACACCAACAACAGTTAAAATACCATCATTTGATCCTAAAACACCGGCACGAATGGTATTTAATTTTTCTGACATAACGATTGATTTTTCTGCCATAATCTTATGCTCCTATTAATGAACCAATTAAATAAGTAATAATCATCGTAAAAATACCTGCAATGACATTACGGACAGTTGCCTTTTGGCGGTTTGCTGCTGATAAGTGAGCTGCCACAAATCCAGTAATCGCTAAGGCAATTAACACGGCTATTCCGGTTGCCATAATGCGAATATCTGTTGGCAACAAGGTAATTGCAAGCATCGGTAATACGGATCCTAATGGAAAAGAAATCATTGAAGCAATTGCTGCTGAAAATGCTGATATTTCATGATTCTGCGTAAAACCATACCGCTCTTTAATTGTGGTACCTAACGGATCTTGCGCCATTAATTCCGATGTCGCCGTACTTGCCAACTCTTCAGAAATTCCTTGATCCATGTAACGTGTTTTCACAAAGTCAAACTCTTGATCATAATTATGCGCCAAGGCCTCTTTTTGAACCGCTACAGCGTGTTTTTGCGCATCATTTTCTGAATGCACGGATACGTACTCACCCATTGCCATCGAAACTGTCCCGGCTAACGCCCCCGCAAAACCGGCAATAAAAATCGCAAATGAACTGGTTGTCGCTCCTGCAACACCAATGACAATTCCTGATACTGATAAAATACCATCATTTGCCCCCATAACAGCGGCACGGATAACATTATTTCTTTGTGCTAAATCTTGATTTGATTTCATAAGCTTTTCTCCCTCTGTATCATCGCCCTAATTATACACTTTATGAAACTAAATAAATTCATGATTTAAAGTAAGAAGTTTACCTAAGGAAAACAATTTAAATACTATCATATATATTAAAAGGAGTTAGCGCTTTATTTGTGCCAACTCCTTTCATTTTTTTAATTTTGTCTTTTAAAATAAGTTAAAACGGGAATCCCGATTAATGGTACTAAAATAGCTCCTGCAATGATTTCAAAAATTCCATTAAACCCGGCAATTGAAACAACTAACCACTGGGCTAAGTTTGTATGTGGAATACCAGTAAATGAAGTATCCATCACTGTAAAACTAACCCAAGTGATGACTAAAACAAGACCAGTATTAATAATTGCTGAAAAAGCACCCAATAAACTCAGCCAACCACGTTGCTTTTTCATTGTCCGTTGTTGAACATACTTTTGATATAAATAACCGATCAAAAATCCAACCATAATTCGAGGTACTAATGCTGTAAGCGGATTACGAAACATTAAAGCCCCAACACTCGGTACGCTTGACCATGCATGCCATAGTGAATATGCACCCCAAACAAAGCCTAGCAAAGCACCGCCTTTAGGACCTAAAACCATACCTCCAATGGCAACAGTATATGTGATAATCGTAACGGCTGCTCCAATAGCAAAAGCACCCAAGGGTAAAGTTCCCAACCAAGGAACAATGGATTGTAACAAAACAATTCCGATGAATAGCGCAGTTAAGACCAACTGCCTACTTTTATTCATACGTGGTTGCATCGCATGCCTCCAAATTTGTTATTAATTTTTGTAATAAAAAGTTTCACTAGTTATCATACAACAATCTTTACAAAGTTGTTAGACAAAAATCTATAAATTGTTAATAAAATACATTAAAAGGAGGATGTCACCTAACATCCCCCTTTAATAATTAATATTTTATTTATTACGTTTTGCGTCAAAGAATGCAGTCATACGCTTAACCGCTTCTTGTAAATCTTCGTCAGATGCTGCATATGAAATACGAACATATTCTTTCGTATATTCAGAGAAGGCAGATCCTGGAATTAAGGCAACATGACCATTTTCTGCCAAGTCCATAGCGAAGACTTCACTGTCTTGCTCCATATCAGCTGGAATCTTAGCAAAAATATAGAAAGCACCTTGGGCTGGTACAACTTCAAAGCCAAATTCTTGTAGACGTGGCACTAACCAATCACGACGCTTCTTATATACTTCACGCATACCAGCTGCTGCATCGGCAGCGTCAGTCAATGCAACTGTTGCCCCATCTTGAATAAACTTAGGCAACGCAAAAGTTAAGGCAACATGGACTTTTTGGGCTTGGTCGATGAATGCTTTGTCAGCAATAATGAAACCAATTCGATAACCAGTCATGGCATGTGACTTTGACAAACCAGTCATCAAGATTGATTGCTTAGGCAACAAGCTAACCATAGAAACATGTTCTTGATCATAAGTTAATTGTGAATAAATTTCATCAGAAATTACCCATAGATGGTACTTCTCAAACACGGCAGCTAAAGCTTCTAACTCATCACGAGTATACGTCAACCCAGTTGGATTAGATGGATAATTAAATAGCACAGCCTTAATCGTTGTATCTGATTCTTCAATCGTCTTTTCAACCAATTCAGGTGTTAACTTGAAACCAGTTGGACGAGTGTTAACTGCGATTTTCTTACCATGAGCCAAATCCAATGATGCAGTATAAGGTGCATAAGCAGGTTCAGGAATAATCAATCCTTCGCCTTCATTCAACAATGTCATGAAAATAACATTAATTGCTTCGGACGCCCCAACCGTCACAATAACGTTATCTTCCTTATCAAATGGTAAGTTATAACGTGAGCTAAAATAAGTTGCGGCTGCTTGTCGTAAAGCACGGTCCCCCTGGGCATCCGCGTAATGTGAATTATTATTTTCAATTGATGAGATAACAGCTTGTTTGATGCGATCATCCACGTTAAATCCTGGTTCGCCAAAAGTTAAGCGTAACAAATCTGGAATATCACGAACTTTTTTCTGAAAACCAGTTAAGCCATCTTCAGCTAAACCTGTAACTTTTGGATTTAATGGTTGGATAAATTCATTTTGTTTCATTTTATTCACTCACATTTCTATTTATTTTTTAATATTGCATCATCGTTGAACATTAGAAGCATGTCTCAAATATTTTGATGTTCATTAAATTTATTATATATTTTACTATCTTTTACTGTCCTAATACAACTATTAAAAACATTTTATAATCCGGAATTCATGATAAAATACTAATAAAGGATACTTATAAAATTTTAATTTACTTATATTAAACAAATTAAGGAGGCAACTCATGTTAGATTTTACTGACACGCCGATTGAAACACCAATTACTAATTGGGAATGGGAACCAATTCGTGAAGTACCAATTCAAGAAAATGATGAACCTTTAGTTTCACTAAGCTATTTACCAGAAAAAATGGTTGTCAGCCCCCAGTATTTTATTCAAGATTTACCAGGCACATATCCTGAACTTTATGCACGCGCCCATGTTCAAGAAAAATTAATCGAAGCCGCTCGTAAGTTACCTTATGGTTATAAATTCGTCGTCTTTGACACGTGGCGCAGTATTCCAACGCAACAAGCCTTATTTGATCAAATGAAACTATTTGTTAAACGTGATCATCCTGATTATTCTGAAGATCAGGTACAACAAGCTGCGTTACGTATTGTAGCACTACCTTCAACGGATGCTAAAAAACCATCACCACATAATACTGGTGGTTCCGTTGACTTATCAATCGTTGATGAAAAAGGGCGCTTATTAGATATGGGTAGTCCCTTTGATGATATTAGTTTGCGTGCTAAAACGACTTACTATGAAACCGAAGACACTTCTAGTGAATATGATACTGCACGCGCTAATCGGCGGTTGTTATACCACATCATGACACAAACTGGTTTTACCAACTATACTGAAGAATGGTGGCATTTTGATTATGGTAACCAAAACTGGGCTAAGTTAACGAATCAAGATTATGCCCTATATGGCGCTACCAAGCCCGTCTTCCCTTGGGTGAAAGCTTATTAAAATTTAAAGCAAAAACAGGTTGAGACATTAAACATAATGTTCCAACCTGTTTTTATTATTAGCTGCTATTATACTTGGCTATGAATCAAATCACGTTTAGCCAATTCTTCTGCGATTTGGACAGTATTCCATGCAGCACCTTTAAGCAAATTGTCAGAAACAACCCACATATTGAAACTGCCTGGATTTTCAGCATCAGCACGTACACGACCAACAAATGTCTCACGCTTATCAACCGCATTTAATGGCTGTGGGTAAATTTGATTTGCCGGATCATCTTCTAAGACAACACCTGGTGCACTTGCCAACAAATGTTGTACATCCTCACGAGTTGCACTTTCATCAGCAACTGAAACATAAACTGACTCACCATGACCAACTGGTACTGGCACACGCACAGCTGTTGCTGTTACTTTAATGTCCTTAGATTGTGGGTCTCCATACATGATTTTCTTCGTTTCTTGCATCATCTTTTGCTCTTCATAAGAATAACCATCATCTTGGAAAACATCAATTTGTGGTAACAAATTAAATGCCAAAGGATAATGTTTTTTGTCACCCTTAGTTGGCAAAATTTCAGCGGTTTCTGTTTCACCATTTAAATGTTGTTGGGCTTCATGCAACAATTCGTCCCATGCTCGTTGACCAGCACCTGATGCTGCTTGATACGTTGAAACAATCACTTGCTTCAAACCATATGCTTTACGTAATGGTTCTAACGCCACAACCATTTGAATGGTTGAACAATTAGGATTGGCGATGATTCCTTTATGATCAGCTAATGCTTCTGGATTAACTTCAGGGACAACCAATGGCACATTTGGATCCATACGCCAACGTGATGAATTATCCACCGCAACGGCACCACGCTTAACGGCTTCTGGCAATAACTCACCAGCCAAACTACCACCAGCAGACGCCAAAACTAAATCAACACCATCAAATGATTCTGGCTTAGCTTCTTCAACCGTAATTGTCTGATCATGGAATTGACGAGTTTGACCAGCTGATCGTGACGATGCCAATAACTTTAATGATTTAACTGGTACAGTTGACTGCGCTAACTGTGCTAAAATACGTGAACCAACTGCCCCGGTTGCCCCTAGAATTGCAACATTATATCCTTCACTCATAATAAAAAATCCCCCATTTAAATCAGTTCTTCACCAAATTTTGCGCCACTAAAAGCACAACACTGAAAAAATCAGTTGTGCTTGTGGTTATCATTTATTTTTTCAACTCAACGTAGTGCTTCAATCGGGTCATCGCTGCTTGCAATTTTTCAGTTGAAGCAGCATATGATAGACGGATGTAACCTTCACCACCGGCACCAAAAATTGAGCCTGGTGCAACACCTAATTTCACTGTTTCTGCTAAATCATAAACAAATTTGGTATCATCAGTATCTAAGAAGTCAGGAATTTTAGCGAAGATATAAAACGCCCCGCCAGGTTGAGCAGCCGTAAAGCCGGCTTCAGCTAGACCAGCTAAGACTAAATCACGACGTTCCAAATAAACTGCTCGCATTGCCACTGGATCTTCACGACCATTACGTAGTGCTTCAGTAGCCCCAGCCATCATTGGACCGGGTGCTGTGGCAACCATAGCTTGATGCGCCTTACCAACTTGAGCCATCAAAGCTGCTGGTCCGGCCACATAACCGATACGGTAACCCGTCATTGCATGTGACTTTGATAAACCACTAATTAAAATCGTTTGGCCTGGCAACAACTTAGCCATTGATGTGTGGTCAGCATCATAAACGAGTTCTGCATATATTTCATCAGAAATCACCAACAATTGGTGCTCTTGTATGATAGCTGCTAACGCTGTTAGTTCAGCTTCTGAATAAGTTACACCAGTTGGATTTGATGGATAGTTTAGCAAAATTGCCTTAGCATTTGGGTGTGCTGCTAATGTCGCTTCTAATTTAGCAGGCGTCACAATAAAGTCAGGTGCTGTATTCAAACCAACAACCTTAATATCATTCATATCGGCTACTGAAGCATACAACGGGAAAGTTGGTGTTGGTACAATCAACTCATCACCAGGATTAAACAATGCTTTGAAAGTTGCATTAATCGCTTCGGCTGCTCCAACTGTGACACTAATTTCTGACTTAGGATCATACTTAGGTGTATCAAAGCGTTCTACTAAATAATCTGAGATTGCTTCACGTAGTTGCAATACACCTTGTGATGGTGAATAGTGTGAATCATCAGCAGCCACATCATCAATAATTGCCTGCTTAATGTGTTCGGGTGCTGAAAAATCTGGTTCACCTAACGTTAACTTTAAAATGCCATCTATTTTTGAAAACCGATCATCAACGACACGAATTGGTGATGGTACCGTATTTGCTAATTTTGTGTTGACTTGACTCGCTAAAGACTCACTAACTTCAACCATTTTTACTTCTCCCTGGCTTTTTCGCCTATTTACTAATTACTATAATACCTTGTCTAAACCGGTTTGCAATCCTTCAAGCGTATTAACATGACGAATTGCAAGGGCAACACCACCCATGAAAGACTCACGTGTAAATGAAGTCTGCTTAATGCGTAGCGTTTCGCCTGGGGCACCAAAAACAACTTCTTCTTCAGCAACGTAGCCAGGCAAACGCATAGCATGTACGGGTACCCCGTTAATTTCATCCCCACGTGCCGCATCGGCATGGCTGGTTTCAATTGGTTTATCCTGACGCGCTTGGGCGATTGCTTCGGCTGTTGCACGGGCTGTTCCTGATGGTGCATCAACTTTTTTGGGATTATGAATTTCCAAAATTTCAGCATCAGGTAAATACTGGGCAGCTTGCGCAGCAAATTGCATCAATAACACACCCGATAATGAAAAGTTTGGCACAATCAAAGCTGATTGCTTATTTTCTTCACTTAATGTTTGCAACTGGCTAATTTGGTCAGCTTGTAAACCACTAGTCCCCACTACTAGATTAAAGCCATGTGATAATGCATACTGGCCATTTTCTAAAGCTGCATCAGGTTGAGTAACATCAACCCATACATCAGCTGTCACGTTAATATCAGCCAATGCTGTAAAAACTGGGACGTCACTCTCATGTGGTGTATGCGCCAGAATACCAGTTAACTCTAAATCACTTTCATCAGCAATTAATTGTTGGATGGCACGACCCATTTTGCCAAAGCCACCAGCTAAAAATACAGTTGTCATGTTATCTATCCCTTTCCCTCAAGTTTTGCTAAAACGTCTTTGGTCTCAGCTTTGGTTAGTGGCAAAATTGGTAGCCTCGTGACATTTTGCAACTCGCCCTTATGTGCCAAAACAGCCTTAACTGGGGATGGTGATGGGTAACTAAACAAGGCTAACATACGTGGTGTTAACCAGCGCTGTAACTCACCAGCCTTAGCAACATCACCAGCTGCCAAAGCACTAAATAAATCAGTCATTTCTTTACTATATAAGTGTGATGCCACTGAAATGGTTCCGGCAGCACCAACGGCCTTAGCGGCCAAGGTCTGTGAATCCTCACCTGTATAGACCTTGAAGCCCTTTGGCGCATGAGCAACCAAATAAGCTAAATCATCAATGCTTGTAACTTGTTTAACCGCATTAATATTAGGATGCTCTGCCAAAGTCAAAACACTTTCGTTAGTTAGACCAACGACTGTACGACCTGGAATATTGTAAATCATCACTGGGACGGATGAAGCATCAGCAATGGCGGTAAAGTGGGCAATCATCCCCTTTTGGTTAGGCTTACTGTAATAAGGCGTCACTGCCAAAATGGCATCGACACCAGCAATAGCACTAACTTCTTTAGCTAGCTCAACTGAGTGGGCTGTATTGTTATCACCAACGTTGGCAATAACAGGACCTTGATCACCTACCTTAGCAGCAAAGTAAGCATACAAAGAAACCTTTTCATCATGCGATAAGGTTGGTGATTCACCAGTCGTACCACCCACTACGAAACCTTGCGTACCTTCTGCAATTAAACGCTCTGTTAATGAATCCAAAGCTGGATAATCAATTGTGTTGTCTTGGGTAAACGGTGTAATAATCGCCGTAATTAGAGAAATATCTTCATACATTTTATTCACACTTTCTATTGATTCATACGCCAATTCAAGAATTTAATTATGGCACTCACACCAGGTTCAATGGCCTGTTCATCTGGTGCCAACTTGCTGTCATGTAAACTATGTTCTGGATCACCAACACCAAGCCAAAACATGGTGCCGGGAATCTGATTAATCAAATAGCCGAAGTCTTCACCTGTCATGGCTGGTTCCGAAACATCAAAATCAATAGTTTCATCAGCTGCCATAAACTTCATAAATGCATCAGTAGTTTCAGAATTATTGTTAACTGGCCAATAACCACCTTGGACCAATTCTAAATCAAACGTCACATCATACATTGCTGCTAAACTTTGGGCAATGTCTTGCACTCGCTGTTGCATCATCTCCAAATCAGTTTGCCGAAAGGCACGGATGGTACCAGCCAACTTAGCTTCATTTGGAATTACATTACCAATTGTACCAGCTTGTAACTTACCGATAGTTACGACGCCACCATGCACTGGATCAACATTACGTGACACAATCGTTTGCACCGCCATCACAAATGATGAGGCTGCAACGATAACATCATGAGCACGATGTGGAAAAGCTGCATGACCACCTTGCCCTTTAATCGTTAAATGAATCTCTGTAGTCCCTGCAAAGAGCGTCCCTTGCCGCGTTGCAATTTGCCCAGCCGGCATAGCTGGTTGATCATGTAATGCGTAGAACTCATCAGGTCGCCATTCATCAACAAAAGCACCTAACTCGTACAACTGTTTACCACCAGCATGTTCTTCTTCAGCTGGCTGGAACAAAAAAATCATATTATCTTCAGGTTGATTCGCTGAAAAATGTGCTAAAACACCTAAAGCAACGGTCATATGAATATCATGACCACAAGCATGCATCACGCCCGCATTTTCTGAAGCATAAGGTAAGCCCGTTTCTTCAGTAATTGGTAACGCATCAATATCAGTTCGATAACCAATCGTTCTTTGCGGATTGCGACCATCCAAACGAACGAGTAATGCTGTTGGCAATGCTGGAATTTCACGAATAGTTAGCCAAGGCGATTGCCATGCTAAAATCATCTTTTTAATATAGGCTTGTGTCTCAACTTCCGCCATCGACAACTCTGGATAAGCATGTAAATGACGGCGAATGCCAATTAAATCTAAATCATCAATTGCCATTTTTCGACCTCTTTTCTACTACAATGAACGCAAAGCATCGACTAACGCTGTTTTGGCTTGCGTCTTTTCATCGATTTCCTTAATCACTTTGGCCGGCACACCAGCAACAACTGTATTTGCTGGCACATCTTTAGTAACAATGGCACCGGCTGCAATAACTGCGTTATCACCAACCTGGACACCTTCGATAACAACCGCATTGGCACCAATTAAGACGTTATCACCAATCGTAACGGGTTTTGCTGATGCTGGTTCAACAACACCGGCCAGAACAGCGCCGGCACCAACGTGACTATGCGCACCAACAATTGCACGGCCACCTAAGACAGCCCCCATGTCAATCATGGTACCTTCACCAATTTCAGCACCAATATTAATCACTGCTCCCATCATAATAACGGCATTCTCACCAATGGCAACTTGGTCACGAATAATAGCACCGGGCTCGATTCGTGCTGGCACATTATCATAATTCAACAATGGTACACCACTATTACGAGCTAACAATTCAACATGGTAGTCAGAAATTTTATCAGCCGCAGCGGTAAGGATTGGTTGAATTTCTTCATAATCTCCAATAACTGTACCTGTTTTTGTTTCAATGAAGGCTTGCACTGTTTCTGGCCATTCAATATCAGCCAAGTCACCGGCTAACGTCACCCGTGCTGGTGTTTTTTTAGGGGCTGTTGCAATGTAATTGATAATTTCTTGTGCGTCTAAGTTATTCATAAGATGTTATCTCCTAATTTTTATTCATTTTATTGGTAATGTTTATCTAAACGAAGCATGTCAGCATACGTTTCACGCTCAACGACTAATTGATCCTGACCATCTTCAACAAAGACAACAGCTGGTCGTGGGTTACGATTATAATTTGAAGCCATTGAATAACCGTAAGCACCGGTTGCTAAAACCGCTAGTACATCCCCCGGCTTTGTTTGTGGCAAGGCTTGTTGCCAAACCAAGACATCCCCCGACTCACAATATTTACCAGCCACACGAACAACTTGTTCCGTTGGTGCTTGTGGGTTATTCGCTAATACAGCTTCATACTTTGCTTCATATAAGGCTGGTCGAATATTATCACCCATGCCACCATCAACTGATAAGTAACTACGAATACCAGGAACATCTTTTCTTGATCCAATTGTATATAGGTTATAACCAGCTGGACCAACAATGGCACGACCTGGCTCAATCCAAATCGTTGGCATCTTCATACCATATGAAGTGGTCTTTTCTGCAATCGTATCAATAATCGCATCGACAAATTCAGTCGCTGGTAATGGTTGATCTTCTTCAGTGTAACGAATTCCAAAACCACCACCAGTATTGATAACTTGTGGATCAAAGCCCCATTCATGAACCAAATCAACTAGCTTAGTAGCTGCCATTTGGAAACCAGTGACATCAAAAATTTGTGATCCAATATGCGCTGAGACACCTAAAACATTTAGATATGGATCTGCTAAGGCCTTTTCTAACGCTTTTTGCGCTTGACCACTATTCACATCAAAACCAAACTTACTATCGGTTTGACCGGTTGAAATATAATCATGTGTATGCGCTTCAACACCTGGTGTAATCCGCAACAAAACATCTTGTGTTTGATTACGTTCAGCTAATAAATCATGTAATAAATCTAATTCGTAGAAATTATCTAAAATGATGGTACCTAAGCCATTTTCAATAGCCATTGTTAGTTCTTCGACTGACTTATTATTACCATTGAAAGAAACATTAGCCATCGGATAATTTGCTTCAAGGGCCGTTTGGATTTCACCACCTGACACAACATCTAGATGGATGCCCTCTTGTGCGGCAACTTCATACATCGCCACTGTGGCAAAAGCCTTTGAAGCATATGAGACTGCATAATCAATATGGCGATTAATGAAAACTTCCTTAAAAGCACGCATCTGATTACGAATACTATTAACATCATAAACATATAATGGTGTTTGATACTTTTTCGCTAGAGCCGAAGCGGTAACACCACCAATTATTAACTCACCAGCTTGATTGACTTGATATGGTACTGACATGCGATTCCCCTTTAATCTACTAATATACGCATTAAGCGTTCCTGTAACCCAGTTGCAACAACCCATGGTGCTAATTCAACATGTTGGGCAACGTCTTCCAATGTATTTTCATATTCACCTTGTTGACCAATAATCGTTACAACTGAACCAACTGGCATTTCTTCAGGCAATGAAATCATCATTTGATCCATGGCTAAGTTACCAACAATCGGTGCCTTTTGACCATTGACCAAAACTTCAAACCCCTTCATTGAACGAGGCAACCCATCGGCATAACCAATTGGTAACGTCCCAATCCACTCACCTTCTGAAGTGTGATAAGTATGACCGTAACTAATCGCAGCGTTGGCTGGCATTTGTTTAACATAAATTAATTCGGTTTCCAACGTTAACACTGGTTTTAAGTAATTATCTGACATAACCGAACCACGTGATGGCTCAATACCATAGACAACCGTACCAGCACGAATATAATCAGTTGGAATTTCATCCGCATGATATAATGCGGCCCCTGAATTAGCTAAATGAACCATTGGCGGCATTGGTAAGCCATCAGTTAATTGGTGCCAATTTGCTAATTGCTCGTTGAAGTAATCATTGTTTGGTGAATCAGCTTCAGCGAAGTGCGTCATCATGCTTTGATAAATAAATGGTGTTTCAGGTTTCTCGACATACGCAATTGCTTCAGCTAAGTCAGCTCGATTTCTAAAACCAATGCGCCCCATTCCTGTATCAACACCTAAATTAACTTGTAATTTATTTGTCTGTGGGCCAAGATAACTTTCGGCTGTATGCAACCACTGCATATCGCTAATTGTTGCAATTAAATCGTTATCAGCAATTAATTTTGCATACTGTGGTAACGTAATCCCCAAAATCAAAATGGGTACCGTGACACCTGCCTGGCGGAGGGCCAGTGCTTCATCTAAAACGGCAACGGCTAGACCATCAACACCGCCCTTGATAGCGGCTTGTGCCATTGTTTGTAAACCAAAGCCATACGCATTTGCCTTGACTGCCAAGAACATAAACTTAGCACCGCTCATCTTACGGGTAACGGCAACATTGTGCGTTACGGCTGCTTGTGAAATTTTAATCCTTGTTGGTCTTGTTACTGCTACTACCATGTTGTTGTGCCTCTTTACTTTGAATTCCTATACAAAAAAACCGATTGACTGGCACTATCGCACCGTCAATCGGATCCACTTACATTCCTTAGACTGTGACCATAGCTCCCCGCTTATTCAGCGACAGTCTAATAGTTATTCACTACCATCCCAACAATTCAAATCACACGCATTTGAATCATTTCGGCAACCGCCCCTTTTACTTAACTTCTCCGTCTGTGTCGACTCTGTCAGGTGACTCTTGTTGGTTGCAACCTCTATAAATCATTAATGTAACATTAGGTTATATTAATTTTATAATTATGTCAACACTTGACATTAATCTTTTTTTCACTTTTAATTAGTGCCAATTAGAATTTTATTTGGAGGCAGGAAAATGAAAGTTGTAAAATTTGGTGGTTCGTCACTGGCAACTGGTGCGCAGGTACAGAAAGTTTTCAATATTATTAAGGCTGACAGCGACCGCAAAATCGTTGTCGTATCAGCACCTGGAAAGCGTTTCGACGGTGACACAAAGGTCACTGATTTATTACAATCTTATGCTGATCAAACCATCACTGGTGGTGACACGGCCGATATTTTGTTAACCATTTTGGGTCGCTATCAAGAAATCGTGCAATTTTTTAAATTAGAAGAAAATAAGATTATTCCTCAAATAAAACAACAACTTATTCATTTAAACCGTGTTCATTATCCATCATTTGATCATTTATACGCTGCTTTCATGGGCCATGGTGAATTATTAAATGCCCAATTAATTGCTTTCATTTTACAAGAACTTGGTTATAATGCGCGGTTCGTGTCACCCCTTGATTTGGGGATGACCGTCACTGGTTCCCCCCGTGCTGCTCGCCTTGATCATACAAGTTATGAACGTATGCATAATTTTGAATACAACGATAATGAACTCTTAATTATTCCTGGTTTTATCGCCTATACCAATGATGGCTATGCCGCTACTTTCAGTCGCGGTGGTTCTGATATTACTGGTGCGATTGTTGCGCGTGGTTTACATGCTAGTTTGTATGAAAACTTCACCGACGTTTCTGCTATCTACACAGTTAACCCGCATATTGTGCCTGCTCCTAAATCGATTGAACGAATGACTTACCGTGAGATGCGTGAACTTTCATATGCCGGTTTTGCCGTCTTCCATGATGAAGCCATTATTCCTGTCATTGAAGCAAATATACCAATCAATGTTAAAAACACCAATGACCCCGAGGCCCCTGGTACCATGATTATGCCAAATCAGTCCATTACGCCTGAATATCCAGTCACTGGTATTGCTAATGATGATCGCTTTGCAGCTTTATATTTGCACCGTTATTTGCTAAATCGCGAAGTTGGTTTTACTCTTAAAATTCTCCAAATTTTGGCCTCATACAACGTTAGTTATGAACATATGCCTTCTGGAATTGATGACATGACGATTATTTTTGATAAGTCACAATTAACTCCTGAAATTAAGGCTCATATCAGTCATGATATCTACCAAACAATTGCGCCTGATGAATTGGAATGGCTTGATAACTATGCCATCATTATGGTGGTTGGTGAAGGTATGCAAGCCCATCTAGATATCTTTAGTAAAATCACAACTGCCCTTGCAGATGCTAATATCAACTTACCAATGGTCAATCAAGGTGCTTCACAAATTTCAACCATGCTTGGTGTTTCTGTTGATCAAATGGAAAAGGCTGTCCGTGTGATTTATGAAGCAGTATTTTAAATACTTAATAGAAAAACAGGTTGGAACAAAAGAAAATGTTCCAACCTGTTTTTTTAAATATTTGAATTTCAAACGTTTAATTTTTATAGCGTAAACGCGCTTTTGTCTCGCTCTCGTTTAAACGCGTTCCAAAAACCTGAAGCCTCAATGTAACGGATTTGCCCGCTTCACGGTCTGACGACCGCAAAACGTCCAAACACCGTTACACTCCGGCTTCAAAGCGACTTTTGTCTCGCTCTCGTTTTACTTAAATTGTTTTTTCGCAAAGTTACGTAAATCTGATTCCAAGCCAGCATGGCGATTCGCTGGCTTAACATCCAATGATTGATGAATTTGACCACCAGCATTGGCATAATTAGTTGATTCCGTATTTGCAATCATCTGTAATTCTGCAAATGAATAATCAGCTGGATTTTCAGAAAAGACAACTGTACCCATACTAGTCACAGTTTGATGGGCTTCTAAAGCTTGCCACATTGAAACGATTTGTCCTTGATTATCAAAGATTAATTCTAAATGGTAACCTGGCAAAGCCATTTTAACGTTATCAGCTCGTGCAACACCCCGATTATGAAACTTAACTTGAGGGTAAAACACTGGTGTGCCAGTATCTTTAACGATTTGATCCTCAATGTCATGCTGTGTCAATCCTTCACGCACAATCAAATCTACCATTGGTTTACTAAGATAATAACGGAACTGGTTATCAATAACCTTATCTAATTGATGACTTGTTTCATACTTAGAATTAATTCCATTCCAAG
Organism: Weissella sp. ESL1139; assembly: GCF_058506735.1. Taxonomy (NCBI): domain Bacteria; kingdom Bacillati; phylum Bacillota; class Bacilli; order Lactobacillales; family Lactobacillaceae; genus Weissella; species Weissella sp. ESL1139. Next base: position 411,997 of record NZ_CP196375.1, on the reverse strand, counting down.
CATGATGTTTTAAACGCATCATAAAAGCGACTTGCTTAATAAATTCTAAATAATTCCGGGCTTCATCGACATTATCAATATGCAAATAATATAAGTCAACATTTTGATTGGCAGACCGAGTTGGCCAATAACCTAACTTAGTCATCCGCACAAAATTTTCCGGACTAACTGCCAGTCCGAATATTTTGTATAACATATCTAAACGATCAGTTGCTGAGGTACCACCACGGTGAAAATTAGCAACAAACATTTTAGTAAAAAGTTCTGACCCAACTCGATGTGCTTCAGACCATGCTGTTGATAAAATATCTTGCATCGTCTCATCATTTAATTGCTCATCATTAACGATTGTATCCACATAAGCGGCAATTGGTTTAGGTAACCACCCATCATTTATTAAATGGGTTGTTTGGGTAGACAAAACATTTGACATCGTTTTTTGACGTTTGTCGACACCCTTTGGCGCTTTTATTAATTCTCGTGTGCGTTTAAACAATCCTGCCATTATAAAATGACCTCCTCGCTACGAATAGCTAACCATATTTTACTCTCGTGATGTCTGTTCGTCCAATGCTGCACTTGATGCACGGGTAATTAATTGTGTATCAAAAGCGGTGACTTGACGTGTCATCTCAGGATTTTTAATACGTGCCATAACCGTGTCCAGTGCTGCCTTAGCTACCAAATCAACTGGTTGTTTCACAGTTGTCAAGGCAGGCGTGAAGAATTCAGCATAGTCGGTATTATCATAGCCCACCACTGAAATATCTTCAGGCACACGAATACCATGAGCGCTGAGACCTGATATTAACCCAACTGCTAATTCATCATTTAAAGCAAAGACTGCCGTTGCTTGTGTAATTGATACCGCCATCGCAGCAGCGCGACCAGCATGCTTTGATAAACTTCGCGTGGTGACCTCACTAACTTTACCACCTGCCGCCAACATCGTTTCTTTAAAAGATGTCGTTCGGTATAACAAGTTATCAGTATGTAATTGGTTACCCAGTAACACCACGTGCTTATGACCCAAAGCTAATAGATGTTCTGCTACTAAACGGCCACCCTCTTTATCTGAAGCATAGACAGCATCCGCATCGGCTAGTTCATCATGATTTTCTAAAACAACCATCGCAACCCCGCGCTTTTTCAAGCTTTTCGCAATTGTCGCTGGATTTTTTAATTGGCTAACCACCAAAATGCCGCTAACACCTAAATTAACCAACGTTTCAATGGCCGCATCAGCCGCTTCGCCATCGGCAGTCATAATTGATAATGACGTATTTTCAGGTAAATTTTCTTGCATTTCTTGCACAATATGCCCAAAAAATTGAACACCTAAACTTGGTACCACCACACCAATTAACATATGGGCACCGTGTTTTAAACTACGAGCACTCGCGTTGGGTACATACCCGATTTCGTCACGGGCTGAAAACACCTTAGCTTTCGTTTGATCTGAAAAACGACTACCCTTCCCATTTAAAACTTGTGAAACAGTCGCAATCGATACACCTGCTAGACTAGCTACATCTCTAATTGAAACTTTTCCCATTTGAAATACCTCTATTCCAAAAATTCAATTGCCCACATTGGCAATTCTTAACGCATTAAAAAACATATGTATTAAAACATTTTACCAATTTTTAAATGAATTAAAAACCTTTTTACCTGATTTTTATACAGACGAAGTATTTACATTAAATGTGATTGCAGTATAATTTAACTTTGTAAGTAACACAGGGTAGATTAAAATGCGTCAAGTGCTGTGGAAACGGAATGTGGGCCACAGACGAAGGATTTCCGCGATATTTTAATCACATTCACTGTAATAAGTGAAACCCTCCAAAATAAAAGGAGGTGTTTTCAAATGAAAACATTATCATATCGATTACCACAATTGCGTACCAAGCAACTCGCCATGCTCGGGATTTTAATGGCCCTACAGCTCGTGATTAGCCGCTTTTCACTCGGTACTGCAACGCTCAAAGTCGGCTTTACCTTCTTGATTGTTGCCATTATCGCAAAATGGTATGGTCCCTACTGGGGGATGCTCGTTGCCATTTTCACCGATGTCATTAGCAGCTTGTTAAACGGCTATGGTTATTTCTGGGGCTTTACTTTATCAGCAGTCGTTGCTGCCGGTATCTATGGTTTTTCTCTTTATAATCGTAAAACCGTTTCTTGGCTACGGATTATTGTAACTGTTTTCTTAGTATTGCTAATTGTAAATGTTGTCCTAAATACATTATGGGTCACAATGATTGGTAATATTCATAATGCTGAAACAATTATGTCGTTATTATGGATTCGGATTATCAAGCAAATTGTCTTTTGGCCAATCCAAAGCATCTTACTTTATTTTCTACTTAATAACCGCACAATTGAATCGTTGCATCAAAAAATCTAAAATTCAAAAGATAGACCTACAATCATTCCGGATTGTAGGTCTTTTTCTGAATTAAATTTGTTTAAATAACAGTGCAATACCACCAACAAGCATAGCGATACCAAATACAACACCACTTAAAAGGGCTAACGGTAAAAAATTCGAAGTATTCTTAGTACCATGATTTTTAGTTTGCACAAAAACATTTTTTACACTATAAAATTGCCAAAAACTAATTAAAATACAAACTATCCCAACAGTTCGTTCAAGCATCCCTTACACCTCCTGTTAATATTATTATGTGTGAAAACGTTTTCAATGGCAAATTTTTTAGTCACAAAAGGCCCTCCTAATTGTTCTTGATTTAACAATCATGGGGCCATCTTTTAATTTTAAACAGCTATTCATCAAAATTACTAATTATAGAAATTAGAATAATATTTTAACCTATTATTAGTAACTTCGATGAACATTAAAACCAACCTTACGACACGCTACTTCAAATGAACTTGCAAATTTATTACGAACATTTGGTGTTGAAAATGTTAATTTTGTTTCATTAAAAACATCCCCACAGCCAATACGATAAACACAACTATCATAAACTTGGCCAACAAAAACCTCACCCCGACAAGTCAAAGTGTCTTCTAAAGCATCAATTAATGCTTTTACTGTATAATCTGGGATATCACGACATTCTTGCAATAAGTAACGAATACGTGCACATTTAGGCAATTGCTCAATCCGACATTCTTGATCTGCTATCATTTAACCCTCCACTTTTAACACAATGACAACCAATTCATTTCTACATATTTATATTAACCAATAATAATTGTTTTATCAAGTGTATAATATTATTAATTGTTGCAAAAACTATTTTCTGATTATTATGCTATAATTGTCAGTACCGATTACTTTAAAAAACGAGGAAATTTTATATTATGAACGAATCCATCTCTAAAACACAATATTTACAAACTATATTAGAATTAAGCGGTGGTGACGAATCATCAAAAATTTCGAACAATCAAATTGCTGAACATTTAAATGTGACCCCTTCTTCAGTTTCAAACATGCTTGCTAAATTACAAGAAGCTGGCGAAGTTGATGTTGTCCCATATTATGGCGTAACTTTGACGAAAACTGGTCGTGAAACGGCTTTGCGTTTGATTCGTTCACATCGTTTAATTGAAACTTTTGGTGCAACGAAACTTGATTTATCAATTTCAGAAGCTCACTCAAATGCTGATAATCTTGATCACGATGCAGATGACCAATTTATTAACGCCCTTGATAAATATTTAGGTTATCCAACTTTGAGTCCACATGGGCTTGCAATTCCAGATATTAACCACAATTATTCACCTAAAAAATTTCGTCCTTTGCGTAAAGCCAAAGATGGTGAAACTGTTACCATTAACAGCTTTACTGAAGATTTAGAATTGTTGCAATATACGGAAACATTGAACCTAAAGCTAAATACTGTTTGGACCATCAAAGAGCGTCTACCATTTGATGGTCCCTTGGTATTAGAATCAGATGACGCTAAAATACAAGTCACGCAACATGCGGCCGATTTCATTTATGTCAACGACTAATTAGCAATAAAATCAGTAACTAAAAAGCCATGAGATAGCAAATTAACTATCTCATGGCTTTTTGTCAATTATGTCGTTTCTACTTATCACTAAAGTTATTGATGAAATACAATAATGTCTGTAATTCATTGGTTAAATCAACATTTTGAACACGAACATTGCTAGGTACATCCAACCGTAGTGGTGTAAAATTCAAAATACCGCGGATACCAGCATTAGCTAAACGCTTAGCGACATCCTGCGCAACGTCAGCTGGCACCGTAACGATGGCAACATCAATTCGTTGATCCATAATTTGCTTTTCCAAATCATCCAAACTATAAACTGGAATACCTGATTGAATGGTATTCACAATTTCAGGATTAATATCAAATGCTGCTGCAATGCGCGCATTTGAACTTTGGTGGAAATTGAAGTTTAACAAGGCTTGACCAAGATTTCCAACTCCAACTAATGCTACTGATGCTAAAGTATCTTGGTTTAAAATTTCACCAAAAAATTGCATTAATGCTTTAACGTCATAACCATAGCCTCGCTTACCAAGCGCACCAAAATAAGAAAAATCACGACGAATTGTTGCAGCATCAAATTTTACGGCATCTGATAATTCGTTTGATGAAACGCGGACAGTTCCAGAATCAAGCAACAACTTCAAATAACGATAATAAATTGGCAATCGTTTTGCCGTTGCTCTAGGAATATCATGTTCAACCATTTCGTTCGACCTCGTTTTCAAAAATTAACTAGTTTCACAAGTCAAAAAACATATTGTGAATCTTATACTAACTAACATGATACCATAGGTCGTGCGTTTCGTGAATAAACTAACAATTAAGAATTCACAAAGATGCGTTTTTTTGAAAGCCCTTACCTATTTTACGAATGCTTAGGCTTTCCTTTATTCTTACGGTGCTTACGCTTAGCATGCTTTTCCTTAGCCAAACGCTCTTGACGTGACATAGTTGTTGGTCGTACGGCATTAATTTGCTTATGACGTTGCTTGCGTGGTTGACTACCAGATTGCTGCTTCTGATTAGCCACTTTCTTTGCAGGTTCTTCAGTTTTCTCGTGAACTTTTTTATCAGCAACTGAAGTTTGTTCATGATAAGATGTGACATTTTTAACACCTGTCACCGTCTTAATATCAACTGCAACTAACTTCTTTAAATCACGTTGATCATGATCGTTACCAAATGAAATTACCAACCCTGGTTTACCAATACGGCCGGTACGACCAGCACGGTGCGTATAAGTTTCACCATCACGAGGCAAATCAAAATTAATGACGGCTGGTAAATCAGGAATATCTAGTCCACGGGCCGCAACATCAGTGGTTAACAAGAATTTAGCAGTTCCTTTACGGAAATTAGCAAGAGATTTTGCACGCGTGGTACTTGAATCACCACGTACCAAGGTTGCCATCGCCACATGTTCATGAGCCAAAAAGCTGGCCGTAATTTTTAGTTGCTTTGTGGTATTAAAAAATACTATGGCTTGAAAATGTTTTTGCGTTGCTAATTGACGCAAGCGCTTTTGTCTTTGATCACGAGCAGTTGGCCAAAATTCATGCGTGATTGCAGTTGGAATTTCAACCTGACGTTGGTCGATACGCAAAAAGTCGCGGTCAAATAAACCACTAGCTGTTGGTATATCAACTTCAGTCGCACCAAACAAAGCCACTTGCACATCGTCATCTTCAATAGCATCCCAAATCTGATCAATTTGGTTAGCGGTATCATCACGCAATAGCTCATCGGCTTCATCAAGAATCAATGTGCGCAAACGCTTTAGTTTTAATTTACCATTACCAACTAATTCACTAACGCGACCTGGCGTTCCAATCAAAATTTCAGGATGTTTTTTTAGACGATCTAATTGGTGCTTAACATTGGCGCCCCCAGTCAATGCTAGTACCTTTAATGACAATACACTGGCCCACTCACGTACGACACGGGTAGTTTGCATGGCTAATTCTTGTGATGGTGCCAAAATTAATAGTTGTTCACCATCATCTGCAACTAACTGAGGCAACAAAGGCCAAGTAAACGCTAATGTCTTACCAGTTCCAGTTGGTGCCAATGCGTCAATTGATTGGCCAGCTGCTAATGGTTCGGCAACAGCTTCTTGAATGGGTGTTAGGCTCGTAAAGCCAACACTTGTTAAACGTTCTTCAAAACGGTGATCCATGTTTTCTCCTTAATATCTAGCAATTATTATTTATCTGCTGGGAAAACAATCCCGGCATCTTGACGCAAATCAAATAACACTTGATTAACCGTTTGGCTTAATGCTAATAATGATTGATAATCAGCAGCTGTTTCTGCCGGACGTGTCATCATATCAGCAAACAAATCCGCTTCAGCAATCATTGGGTTATCTGCTGGTGCTTGACTCAGTGGATGGGCTACTTTATCTGCGTCATAATACGTAATATCCAATACTTCAGCAATATCACCAATAACCAAAGTATCACGTAAGCCCAAAATTTCAGAATCCAAATGACTATTTGAACCTTTACCAAATTCTACAGTCACATCAAAATCAGCATAACGCAAAATCGCAATTCCACGACCATCTGCCCCATTACGCAATGATGTTGCGAAATAATGGCTTGATTGTGGCTTACCAAATAGCTTAATAACGGCATAGATTGGATAAATACCAAGATCAGTCAATGCGCCCGCACTAAATTCACGCGTTAAAACATTGGGTTCTTTACCAGCTAAATAATCATCAAAACGTGATGAGTACTTTTCGTAAACAAAAGTAGCTCCAGAAATCTTAGGCATTTTAGCTACTTGTTTTTCAATAATTTTGAAGTTAGGTTGTTGAATATGACGCGCAGCCTCAAACATACGCACAGCTGAATGTTCATCTAGTAGTTGCATGATTTGTGCGTATTCTTGTGGATTTGAAAACGCTGATTTTTCAACAATAACGTGAATATCATGGGCAATAGCTGCCTTGACTTGGCTGAAGTGCACGCTGTTTGGAGAAGCGATATACACCACGTCAATCCCGCTATTATAAAAAGCTTCTAAATCAGTATAAACAGTCGCAACATTAAACTTTTGACCGAAACTTAGCCCAGTTGTTTCATGACGTGAATAGATAGCAGTTAATTCATATTGTTTCGTAATATGAGCGGCTGATACAAATTGTTCTGTAATCCAATTTGTACCAATAACCCCTAATTTGTATACCATAATCCAGTTCCTCCTAATCATTTTGCTGATTTTGTAATACCAATTATACCATTTAAAAAGCTGCCTTTCGTCATATTAAATAACAAAAGACAGCTAAACTTCTTTAAATAACAGTTGCGCCTAAACTATTTTTAAAATGATCCAATGCCCATTCCTGGCCATGTTCTGTAAACGTCGCAACCCCAGCTTTTGGAATCGTTAACTTATAATTTAAGTTATAGCCATAAACAGCTGTATGCAACACACAAATATCGGTACAAACCCCAACCAACCACAAATCATCAATCTTTCGCTCACGCAAAAAATTATCTAAATTAGTGTTTTGAAATGCTGAATATCGGTTCTTGTTAAAATGATAAACTTTTTCATTCGTTTGGTTTGATTCATACCAGTCTTGTAGTTGACCATAAAGCTCCTGGCCCCACGTTCCAACAATATTATGTGGTGGAAAAAGTTTATGCTCAGGGTGATAAATATCATCCTCGTAATGTGCATCAGTTGGTAAAATAACATAATCACCATTATCAAGAAATGCTTGCGCTTCCTTAACAATATAAGACTCTAAAGCTTGTCCTGGCTCACCACAAGTTAGTGAACCTGCTGGTGCCACAAAGTCATTCGTATAATCAATTATCAGTAGTGCTTTTGTCATATGTCTTGTCACCCTCCTGATATGATTGTACCATGATTTATTACCATGAATATACAAAAAATAGCCAGCAAAAAGCTGACTATCTTTTAAAATTTAGTTTTTACGCTCCAACACAGTCACCGATTCAATATGTGTTGTTTGTGGGAATTGGTCAACAGGTTGTACATCACCCTTAATTTCATAACCATCTTCCTCAAATTGCACAATATCACGTACCAATGTTGCTGGGTTACAGCTGATATAAACAATCTTCTTAGGTGACATTTCAGTAGCGGCATCAATTAATTCAGGTGTCAATCCCTTACGTGGTGGATCAACGAAGATGACATCCGGTTGAAGACCTTCTTGTTGCCAAGCAACCATCTTCTCTTCGGCCTTACCTAGTTCAAACTTAACGTTGTGAATATTGTTGATGTCGGCATTACGCTTAGCATCATCAATAGCACTAGGTACTACTTCAACACCAAGAACTGACTTAACACGATCAGCGATGGTTAATGAAATCGTTCCAATACCTGAATAAGCATCAATAACCGTCTCATCCCCACTCAATTCAGCCTTATCAGCAGCTAACTTGTACAAAACTTCCGTCGTTTGTGGGTTAACTTGATAGAATGAATTTGGACCAATAGCGAATGTCTTATCAAACAAAGTATCCTTGATAACTTTGTTTCCCCATAGAACATGGTTAACATTACCCAAGATAACATTGGTCTTGTCTTGATTAACATTTTGAATAATTGAGGTAACTTCAGGCAAAGCTTGTTGGATTTCTGGGATAATCACATTAGCACCAGGAATACGCTTTGAACGTGTTACCAACACAACCATCATTTCGTGTGAATAATAACCACGACGAACCATGATATTACGGATAACACCCTTGTTGTGCACTTCATCATATGCAGCTACGTGGAACTTCCGCAAAATATCACGGATAATAACGATGGCCTTATCAATTTCTGGATCTTGAATATAAAAGTCTTCAATTGGCATCAAACGGTGTGAACCACGACGGAAGAATCCAGTCGTTAGTTGACCTTTAATTTGACGGGCTGGAATTTGCGCCTTATTACGGTATCCCGTTGGGTTTTCCATACCAATCGTTGGTGCCACATTCACATCGACGTGTTGCTTACGGAACAATTCAATAATTTGATTTTGCTTAAACTTTAATTGTGCATCATAGTTAAGGTTGGCTAATGGTGCGATACCAGCTGTCAAAGCAGCACTATTTGCATTGTGATTACGGTTTGGTGACGTTTTAAGCGTCTTAACTACACGACCAAATGCATAATTAGTTGTTACCTTGGTAATCCCAACACGGATTTTTTCGCCAGGTACGGCATTATTAACAAACACTGGGAAATCATTAAATTTAACCACACCATTACCTTGGTATGTTAAATCAACAACGTCAGCATCAAATTCTTGATTTTTAACCACTGGGGCTTTCTTCTTCATTATTTTCTCCTTCTTTGGCCTTTGCGACGACCAACAAACCTTTTCATTGTACCATAACCATACACAGGCGCAAACAAAAAACACTTAACTATTCATATAGCTAAGTGTTTACTGTTTTACATCTTTTCTAATGCTGCAATCCGTTCTTCCATGGGTGGATGCGTTGAAAATAAATTTGTTAATTTCTTTGTTTGTAATGGGTTGGAAATGTACAAGGCTGCACTTTCTGGCGACACATTTTCATCTGACATTGGTTCACTCTTTGAAATTTTCGTTAATGCACTAATTAAACCTTGTGGGTTACGTGTTAATTCCACTGCCCCAGCATCAGCCAAAAATTCACGATTACGAGAAATTGCTAATTGCACCAAACTTGCGGCAATTGGTGCTAAAACTAACACCAACACGGATGCAATCATCGCAATGACATTACCTTCTTTATCATTATCACGCCGATTACCACCAAAGTACCAAAAGTGTGTGCCAAAATTAGCCAACATGGCAATTGCTGAAGTCATTGCCACGGCAAGTGTTTGCAAACGAATATCGTAATTACGCACGTGAGTCATTTCATGGGCCATCACCCCTTCTAATTCCTCACGTGTCAGCACTGATAAAATGCCTGTTGTTGCTGCCACAGCTGCATGTTCTGGATCATTACCAGTCGCAAAAGCATTTGGACTTGGATCATCAATGATAAAAACCCTTGGCATTGGTACATTGGCAACTAAAGCCATGTCTTCAACAATATGCCATAAATCAGGTGCTTGATCTGAATTTGTAATCTCTTGGGCGTGATTCATATTCATAACCACGTCAGTCGATTGACTAAACATATATGTTGCGTAAACAATTCCTGTAACCAATGCAATGACGACACCAGCGACCCAGGTATTCAATAAATAATAACCTAACGCTGCACCAACAATTCCCATGAACAAAAAGAAACCAACAAATAACACAACTGTCTTGCGCTTATTTTTTGCAATTTGTTCAAATAACATTGTTAATTACCTCATTATAGCCCTTTGTCATCAAATGATACGTTGACGACATCACGTTCTTCATCTGGTGTTTCTAAGAATTCACTTGGCTTGAAGCTATGTAACTTAGCAATCAAATTAGTTGGGAATGACTGTAACTTTGTATTGTAATTAGCAGTTGTTGTATTAAATAACTGACGTGAGTAAGCAATTTTATTTTCAGTATTACTTAACTCTTCCATCAATTTATTATATTGATTTGAAGATTTCAAATCAGGATATGCCTCAGCAACGGCAAAAATTGACTTTAAACCGCTAGTCAATTGATCAGACAGCTCCATTTTTTGTTGATGATCATCTGCTGGTGCTTGTGCGATTGCATTACGTAAACCAACTACCTTTTCTAAAGTACTTTGCTCAAATTTAGCTGATCCTTTAACCGTTTCTACCAAATTTGGAATTAAGTCATTACGTCGCTTTAGCTGTACGTCAATTTGACTCCATGATTCCTGCGTTCGCATACGTGCTTGTACTAGTCCGTTATAGATACCAACCCATAATAGAATTAATACAACTACTATACCGAAAATAATCCATCCAATCATCGCTTTCTCCTATCTGAATAAATTAATTTACTGTCACAATTTATTTAATTATATTGTAACATGCTTGAAAAGTATTCATGACTTTAAATTTATCCGATATAAAAGAGTGCGTACCAAAAAGCCAGGACACAACAATCATCCTGGCTTTTTCAATTTATTTTATTTAATCAACATATTCAGCAAGTGAAGCCTGAATGGCTGTTAATTTATCATTAGCAGCAGCTTCACTTTCACCCTTAGTACCGACATACAACTTAATCTTTGGTTCAGTACCTGATGGACGCACAGCAACCCATGAACCATCTGCTAACCAGTACTTTAGTACATTGGCCTTTGGCAAAGTTAATGCCGTCTCAATACCCGTCTTGGTATCAGTTTCAACTTGTTCAGTGAAATCTGCAACCTTGATAACTTCAATATCACCTAAACTTGTTAGTTGTTCAGCACGGAATTTAGCCATTAAGGCAGCAATCTTTTCTGAACCATCAATTCCCTTAAAGGTTAATGATTGTGTGTTTTCAACAAAGTAACCATACTCTTTGAACAAATCTTGCAAACCATCATACAAAGTCTTACCTAGTGACTTGTAGTAAGCTGCAACTTCAGCTAGCAAAACGGTTGCTTGCACAGAATCTTTATCACGTGCAAATGGCTTTACCAAGTAACCATATGATTCTTCAAAGCCAAATAAGAAAGTATGCTCATGTGTTTCTTCATAGTTTTGAATTTGCTCAGCAATATACTTGAAACCAGTCAACACATTAATTGTTTCAATACCAAAGCTCTTGGCAACATCTGCCGCAAATTCAGAAGAAACAATTGACTTTACTAGCACACCGTTGGCTGGTAAAGTACCGGCCGCTTTCTTAGCTGTTAATAGGTAATTTAATAATAGCGCACCAATTTGATTACCAGTTAGTAGTTGGTAGTCTCCTGATGGTAGGCGGACAGCTGTTCCCATACGATCAGCATCGGGATCAACACCAATTACAACATCAGCGCCTTGTTGCTTAGCTAAATCAATTCCCATAGCTAAAGCAGCTGGATCTTCGGGGTTTGGTAATTTGACTGTTGGAAAATCACCATTTGGCTCTGCTTGTTCAGGGACAATGGTTACATTTTTAAAGCCAGCATTATCCAAAGCTTGACCAGCAATCAAAGCCCCCGTTCCATGCAATGGTGAGTAAACCAACTTCATGTCACGACCAACTTCATCGACCAACTTTTGATCAACGGTCACTGTTCTAACTTCTGCCAAATAATCATCATCGACATCCGTACCAATTTGTACCAACAAGCCGTCAGCTTCTAGCTCCGCTTGTGATTTAACCGGCACTGCAAACATATCAGCCTTACGAATTGAATCAGTAATAATATCTGATTCCTTAGGTGGCATTTGACCACCATCTTCACCATAAATTTTGTAGCCGTTATATTCTTTAGGATTATGTGATGCAGTAATCATAATACCAGCATACGTATTTAGATGACGAACCGTATATGATAACTCTGGTGTTGGACGCAATGATTCAAAGACATATGCCTTAATGCCGTGTGCACCCAATACTTTCGCTGATTCAAAAGCAAATTCTTGTGAAAAATGACGAGAATCATATGAAATTGCCACACCGCGTTGCTTAACATCCCCAGCTAATGAATCCATTAAGCGGGCTAATCCTTCAGTTGCTTGTCGCACTGTGTAAATATTCATACGGTTAATACCAGCACCTAATACACCACGCATACCTGCAGTTCCGAATGACAAAGGCTGATAAAAAGCATCTTCTGCTTTTTGATCATCATTAGCCAACGTTGCCATTTCAGTCTGTAAGTAGTCGGGCAAATCAGTTTGTTCTGCCCATACTTGATAATTATCTTGCCAAGTCATGTTATTATTCTCCTTTATTACTATCATATTCCCCAACATAGCTATCTTTTATTGTACCATACGATTATTGCATTTATTATTTAGGTCTCGTAATAATGTTTAATTGCTCACCACCAATAATCACTTTATCAACGACATTTAAAAACAATCCATGCTCCACAACACCGATGGTCTGTTCCAAGAAATAAGCTAAGCTTTCTGGATGTTCAATGCAGTCTAATGTTAAATCAATAATATAATTATCAGCATCAGTTGTTAACCGCTCACCAGTCGCTGCTCGACGAAATTTTGGTTGCATATCCGCTTCTGCAAATCGCTTTAATAAATGATGACTACCATACGGCACAACTTCAACGGGTAACGGAAATTGACCAATAACGTCGTGATACTTCGATTCATCAATAATCCAAATATTTTCTTTAGCATTTAAAGCAACAATCTTTTCAAATAAGAGTGCTGCTCCCCCACCTTTAATACCATTAAAGCAATGATCAACCTCATCAGCACCATCAATAGTCAAATCGATAGCTGGGACCTCATCAACGGATGCTAATTTAATGCCTAATGATTTAGCTAATGATGACGTCTTTGATGAAGTCGTTACCCCAACAATTTCCAAGCCTTCATTATTAATGCGATTAGCTAATGCTTCAATAAAAAAGCGCACAGTTGAACCAGTTCCCAAACCAACAACCATTTTATCTTCAATTAAAGTTGCCGCATATTCACCAGCTTGTTTTTTATACAATGTTTTTTTCTCTGACATTGTCTTATTCTCCTAATCATCCCCTGATACCTTTTATTTTATAGGTAATCCGTTTAAAAAGATAGTTTGCAAATAAGTAACCATTTCTGATGTCATTTGGTGCTTGAGAGCACAAAAAAAGTTGAGACATCACATCTCAACTTTTTTGATAAAATCTTTATTATTTAGAACTTTCTAAATCGATCACGACGTTGCGCAATCAATTTATCAGCTGGCATCACTGCCAATTTTGTAATTTCCTCATCCAATTTCGCACGAATTAATGAAAATACGCGTGAATGTGAACGACTTTCAGGAATAATGTATTCAATAACATTTTCAGCTAACAAATCATTAGGTGTTAGTCCCATGACAGCAGCCGCTTCATCATGACGCTTAGCATCCTTCCAAAGGATTGATGCAAAACCTTCAGGAGAAAGCACTGAATACGTTGCGTTTTGGAACATCCAAACTTGATCAGTCGTAGCCAAAGCTAGCGCACCACCAGAACCACCTTCACCATAGATAATGGCAATCATTGGAACTGGTAATTTCAAACTTTCAAGAATACTTTGAGCAATCGCATCCCCTTGACCTTGGTCTTCAGCAGTTTTACCTGGAAAAGCACCCGGTGTGTTGATGAATGTGATAATTGGACGGCCAAATTTTGCTGCCTGCTTCATTAAACGAAGCGCTTTACGATAACCGTAAGGCTCTGGTGAACCATTACGCTTATTTAATTTGTCTTTAATATCTGACCCTTTATCAATCGCAATAACTGTTACCGGACGCCCATTTAACGTTGCTAGACCACCAACAACACTCTCATCGTCGCCAGCATAGCGATCACCATGTAATTCAAAGAAATCTTTGAAAATACCATTGATGATTTCACGCGCCATAAAACGATCTTCACGTGAACGCTTCACAATTTGGACGGGGGTTAATTCACGTCTAAATAATCTCACCATGATTAACGACCTCCTTGTGGTTGATGGAATTTAACAAGTTGTGCGAGCACATGTGTTAATTCTTTACGTTGCACAACGGCATCAATAAAGCCGTTTTCCAAAACTGTTTCTGCACGTTGAAAATCTTTTGGTACTTTTTCATGAATCGTTTGCTCGATAACACGCTTACCAGCAAAACCAACTAATGAGTGTGGTTCAGCCAATGTGACATCCCCTTGCATCGCGAATGATGCTGTGACACCACCCGTGGTTGGATCAGTCAATACCACAAAATATGGCAAGCCTGCTTCTTGATGAGCAGCAACTGCAGCTGATACCTTTGCCATTTGCATTAATGAATTAATACCTTCTTGCATACGAGCACCACCAGAAGCCGTAAACAAAACAACTGGCAACTTTTGCGCCGTTGCTTTATCAAACAAACGCGTAAGCTTCTCACCAGTTACGGTTCCTAATGAACCCATCATAAAGTATGAATCCATAATACCAAGGGCAACAGTAGCATCATCTAACTTTGCCTTTCCTGTTAAGACAGATTCTTTCAAATTAGTTTGTGACTTAGCACGCGCTAATTTATCTGCATAACCTGGAAAATCAGGTTCTGGCAATTCTAAATCTTTATCCCATTCTTCAAAAGAATCAGTCATCAAACCGACACGCTCGTAAGCTTGCAAACGGAAACCATAACCGCAATTTGGGCACACCCGCTCATCCCCTAATTGCTTAGAATACAATTGGGCACCACAATATGGACATGCTAAAAACAAGCCATCTGGTATTTGTGCATCAACATGGGCATCTTTCTTAATCTTAGGTAGTTTGACATGTGTTTGATTAAATAAATCCATCTCTTGCCTCCTACTTATCGTTTGCTAAGCTTTCTTGCCATGCAGGTAGAAAGTCATGTTCTAGATATTGCGTGGTAAATAGCCCTTCGGCAACACCTGCATCACTTAACAAAGCTTCTTGGAAGTTAGCATTAGTATTAACACCATCAATTACTAACTCATCCAAGACACGCTTCATCTTAGTCACGGCTTCATCACGTGTTGTACCGTGAACTAATAACTTTCCAATCATTGAATCATAGAATGGTTGCACAATATCACCTGAATAAACAGCTGTATCAATCCGGATACCAGGTCCACCAGTTGGTAGGAAGACAAAGTCAACCTTACCAGCACTTGGTGCAAAGTTACGTTCTGGTTGCTCAGCGTTCAAACGCACTTCGATTGCATGACCATCGACTTTAACTTCTGATTGTTTCATCGTCAAAGTTTCCCCAGCTGCAACTTGAATTTGCATCTTAATCAAATCAACGCCCGCTACTAGTTCAGTTACGGGATGTTCAACTTGAATACGCGTGTTCATTTCCATGAAATAGAAATTACCATCATGATCTTCCAAGAACTCAAGCGTTCCAGTATTCTCATAATCCAAAGCATTAACAGCTCTAGTGGCAATTGCACCTAATTCATCACGCATTGCTTGTGTAACACCAACAGCAGGACTTTCTTCCATTACTTTTTGGTTATTACGTTGTAATGAACAGTTGCGTTCTGGGAAATACAACACATTACCTTGTTGATCTCGGATGATTTGCATCTCAATATGCCGAACGTTAGTCATAACTTTTTCAACATACATGTGACCATCACCGAAAGCAGCCTTGGCTTCATGTTGTGCATCATCAAATTTATCTGCTAATTCATCTTCAGAATAAACGAAACGCATTCCTTTACCACCACCACCGGCAGCAGCTTTTAGCAACAATGGATAACCAATGCGCTCAGCAATTTTCTTGGCATCACTAGCATTGTGGATAAAACCTTCAGATCCAGGAATAACAGGAACACCAGCAGCACGCATTGACTCACGCGCATTTGCCTTATTACCCATTAGTTCCAAAACCTTAGGACTTGGACCAATCCACTTTAATCCAACTGCACCAACCATCTCAGCAAAGGCTTCATTTTCTGACAAGAAACCATAACCAGGATGAATTGCTTCAGCTCCAGTCAAAAGAGCAGCACTCAAAATATTTTTCATATTCAAGTAACTGTCTTTTGAACGAGGACCACCAACAGCAATTGCTTCATCAGCTAATCGCACATGCAGACTATCTGCATCCGCTGAAGAATAAATAGCGACAGATTCAATGCCCATCTCCTTCAGTGTTCGAATGATACGGACCGCAATTTCACCACGGTTCGCCACTAAAACTTTTTTGAACATACTTAATCTCCAACTATAAACGTTAGGTCGGCCGTCGTGGCACGCTTGCCATTGACATAAGCCGTTCCTTTACCTTCTCCAATTGGGCCACGCAAACGGGTCAACTTTACTTCTAAACGTAATTGGTCACCAGGACGGACCATCTTACGGAAGCGAGCCTTCTTAATACCACCAAAGTAAGCTGTCTTACCTTTGTATTCAGGCATTGAAAGTAAAATAACCGCACCAGTTTGTGCTAAAGCTTCAATTGTTAAATTACCTGGGAATGTTGGATCGCCAGGAAAATGTCCTTGGAAGATTTCTTCATTCACTGAGACATTCTTAATAGCAACAGCACTCTCACCAGGTACAAGTTCCTCAACCGTATCCACCATCAACATTGGGTAACGGTGAGGCAAAATCTCTTGAATTTGTTGTGTATTTAATACTGACATTCAAAGACCTCCTTAGGCATCTGGTTGGATGCGGAACAAAGCATGTCCATAATCAACAACATCTTCTTCTTCAACCAAGATTTCCTTAATTGTTCCTGCGACTTCACTCTTAACAGGTGTCATCAACTTCATTGCTTCAATGATAGCAACTTGTTCACCAACACTGACATGATCACCAACCTCTTTGAAGGCTGCTGCGTCTGGCTTTGGCTTCAAGTAAACTGTTCCAACTAGTGGTGCTTCAATCAAGACACTGTTATCAGTACCTAAATCAGCAGTACCTTCTGCTAGCTTCGTTTCAGTTGCCACATTAGCAGGTGCTGCAACACTTGCTTGTGGTGCAACAACAGTTGGTTGTGACATTTCATTTTTACTTAAATGTAAATTAAACTCATCTGATTGTAGTGAAAATTCACGTAATGAACTATTCTCTAAATCTTGCATCAAAGTCCGAATTTCATCTAATTGTAAATCCATTACTTCTCGCTCCACTTCTTAAAAATAACAACGGCATTATGACCACCAAATCCATAATTAGCTGATAGGACATAATTTGGTGCCACATGCTTATTTTCATCATTAACTAAGGTTACACCCATTGTTTCAGGGTCTTGTTCAGTTAAACCAACGTTAACTGGCAATTGCTCACGAACAATTGCACCAATAGCAGCAATTGCTTCAATGGCACCAGCGGCACCTAGCAAGTGACCCGTCATACCCTTAGTTGATGAAACCAAGACACCATTCTTACCAAAGACTGATTCCATAGCCTTTGATTCAGCTGCATCGTTAGCACCTGTAGCAGTACCGTGAGCGTTAACGTAATCAATATCACTAGCTTGAATACCAGCGTCTTCAAGTGCTAACTTCACTGATCCGGCAGGACCTGAACCATCTGGAGTAGGACTCGTCAAGTGGTAAGCATCGGCGTTTGAACCATAACCAACAACTTCAGCAATAATGTTAGCTCCACGGGCTTGAGCATGTTCTAGTGATTCTAAAATAAGGACACCAGAACCCTCACCCATAACGAAACCATGACGGTTAACGTCAAATGGTGTTGATGCCTTTAGTGGATCTGGTTCGCTTGACAAAGCAGTCAAAGCAGCGAATCCTGAAATTCCCATTTCATTGACTGATGCTTCAGCACCACCAGTAATCATGACATCCATCTTACCTGATTGGATACGCCAGAAAGCTTCACCAATCGCATTAGTAGCACTGGCACAAGCGGTAGAAACTGTGTAGTTAATTCCCTTTGCACCATAACGCATTGAAACGTTTCCTGAAACCATGTTTGGAATAGCATCAGGCACGAACATTGGGCTAACACGTTGTGGTCCCTTGTCGTGCATCTTGATAACTTGTTGCTCGATAGTTGTTAAACCACCAATTCCAGTACCCATAATGACACCGAAACGGTCAGGGTTATCAACACCATCTTCTAAGCCAGCTTGCTCCAAAGCTTCACCGGCAGCATGAACGGCATATTGTGAGAACAAATCCATCTTACGTGACTCACGCTTACCAACACGGGCAGCAGGATCAAAATCCTTAACCTCACCTGCGACAGTAATACCTGTTTCACTTGCATCAAACTTTGTAATTGGTGCAATTCCAACTTCACTGTTAAAAATACCGTTCCAAAAATCTTCAGTACTATTTCCAACAGGGGTAACAGCCCCTAAACCTGTAATAACAACTCGTGTCATCTTGTTCTCCTTTATTCGTTAGCATCGCTATACGTATGAAAAAAGTAATTCAATAAATAAGTGCAAAACATACGTATAAGTCGCTTTAAATATATAAACCACCATCGACCGTAATTGTCTGGCCAGTAATGTAATCGTTTTGAGCCAAGAAAACAGCTGTATTTGCAATTTCAGTTGCTTCACCAAAACGTTTCAATGGTACTGCTTCTAATACTTGATCTCTTACCTTATCAGATAAAGCATTTGTCATATCAGATACAATCATACCTGGTGCAATTGCGTTAACACGAATGCCACGCATTGCACCTTCTTTTGCTAATGTCTTTGTCAAACCGACAATCCCTGCCTTTGAAGCAGCATAGTTAGCTTGACCAACATTTCCCATTAGACCAACAACAGAGGCAATGTTGATAATTTGACCGGTCCGTGCGCGTAACATCTTCTTAAAGATTGGTTGTGTGACATTAAATGTTCCATTCAAATTAGTGTTAACAACCTGCGCGAAATCGGCTGGTTTCATACCCATAGCTAGTTTGTCATTAACAATTCCAGCATTATTAACTAAAATATCAATACCTTTGATTTCAGCAAATAAGCCATCTAATGCTTCTTGAACACTTGCATCATCAGCAATATCAGCTGTAATAGCCATTGTATTTTCACTAAATTCAGCTAAAACTTCAGCCTTGGGTGCTGACCGACCATGCAAAATAACATTTGCACCGGCTGCATCAAAAGCATGTGCAATTGCCAAGCCAATACCACGAGTAGAACCCGTTACCAACACTGTTTTTCCTTCGAGATTCATTACTTCGTCTCCTATTCTGCTGTGGCTAACAT
The DNA here is from genome assembly GCF_058506735.1 of Weissella sp. ESL1139. NCBI lineage: Bacteria > Bacillati > Bacillota > Bacilli > Lactobacillales > Lactobacillaceae > Weissella > Weissella sp. ESL1139. The sequence continues at coordinate 392,272 of NZ_CP196375.1, read as the reverse complement.
CTCACGTACTTCTTGATACGTTTTAAAGTTCGTGACTTTATAACGCTTAATATCTTTACCCACAATCTTGCGTGCAAATTTATACAAAGTATCGCTTGGTCCAAATTCAATTAACGTATCAACACCATCATCTACCATTGCTTGTAATGCTTGTGCAAAATAAGTTGGTGACACAATTTGGTCTAATAATGTTGCCTTCACGTCAGTAAATTTTTTACCAGTTGTATTTGAATAAACATCAAATGCCATTGGTGCAAAAGATTCATCTGCTAAACGTTCAGTCAACTTATCAGCTGCTGATGCCATTAATGGTGTGTGGAAAGGTCCAGAAACTGGTAATTCTACCATGCGAGCAATGCCAGCATCTGTTAAAGCAGCCATGGCTTCATTAACATCTGCTTCAACACCACCAATTACTAATTGGTTGAATGTGTTGTAGTTAGCTGGATATACTTTTTTACCATCAGCTTGCAATTTATTAATTGTGTTAATAACAAGATCTTGATCATCTGTCATAACAGCAACCATTTTACCTGGGTTTTCATCACCTGCTTTTTGCATATAAGCACCACGATCTTGAATGATACGCATTGCTTGATCAAAATCCAAAACGCCTGCTGCAACTAACGCACTATACTCACCTAAACTAAGTCCTAATGTTGCTTGTGGTGTTGGCATTACATCAGCCAATGACCGATAAATTGCCGTACTCATAGCTAGGATAGCTGGTTGGGTATACTTTGTTTGCTTAACATTTTCTTCATCATTAACAATGGTTGACATAATGTCATAACCTAATACCTTGCTGGCTTCATCAATGGTTTCTTTATAAGCTGGAATTTGCTCATATAAATCAGCACCCATGCCAACTTTTTGAGCGCCTTGCCCGCTCATTAAAATTCCAAGTTTCATACATCCTCCAAAAAATTAATTCAAAAGGTCCTGTGCTTGTGACCAGGTATCTTCCAGGATTTCAGAAACTGGCTTTAATTCAGTAATTAATCCTGAAATTTGACCAGCCATGAAAGCACCGTTTGTCTTATCACCGTCAAGCACAGCACGACGTAGTGATCCGTTTTCCAAGTCCTCAATAGCATCTGCATCAGGCTTTGGCTTTTGAATTTCAATACGTTCTTGTTTTACGAAGTTCTTTGACATCTTTGTCTTTAGAACACGTGCACGATTACCCATAATTTCACCAGTAACCAATGTATCAATGTCCTTAGCCTTTATAACGGCATTCTTAAAGTCTGGATGAACTTCAGATTCTTCAGATGCTAGGAAACGTGTTCCCATTTGGACACCTGAGGCACCCAACATAAAGGCAGCCGCAACACCGCGGCCATCTCCAATACCACCTGCAGCGATAACTGGAATATTTACAGCATCAACAACTTGTGGAATCAAAGTCATTGTTGTCAAACTTCCGATGTGACCACCAGATTCCATTCCTTCGGCAACAACGGCGTCAACACCCTTTTTCTCCATCATCCGAGCAAGTCCAACTGATGGAACTACAGGGATAACCAAGATACCGTGACTGTGTAATTCATCGATAAATGGTGATGGATCACCAGCACCTGTGGCAACGACCTTAACACCTTCTTCGATTACAACATCAAAAACTTCACGGATATGGCGTGACAATAACATAACGTTAACCCCGAAAGGCTTATCCGTTACTTCACGAGCACGATGGATTTCTTCACGTACTTTGTCTGCTTTCCAATATCCAGTTCCGATAATACCTAATCCACCTGCTTCAGAAACAGACCCAGCCAAATGACCTGTTCCTGCCCAAGCCATACCGCCTTGGATAATAGGATATTTCATGCCCAACTTTTCAAAAAGTGGATTATTTAGCTTAAAGCTCATAATATCGTCCCTTCTAACTACTTTTGCCTAATTAGGCATTTACTTGTTCTGATACCTTGTTTACCAAATCTTGAACAGTTTGAATTTCTTCAGCAACAGCCAACTTGATATCAAATTCGTCTTCAACACGGTTCAAAACTTCAAACAAGTCCAATGAATCTGCATCGATGTCTTCACTCATGTTAGTAGTTAACTTAATTTCATCATCTTCCAAATCAAATTGGTCAACCAAGATTTCGCTTACTTTGTTAAAAATTTCTGTTTCAGTCATGTTATTTTCCTCTTTTTTATGATATTAATTTTTTGTTATAAATTATAATTGTATGATTAATGCGCCAGCTGTTAGCCCACCACCAAAGCCAGCAAGAGCAATTTTTTGTCCAGCATACACAACGCCTTGTTGACGTAGCTCATTTAACAAAATACCAATACTTGCTGCACTCGTGTTACCATAGTTAACCACATTAATCGGAAACTTTTCGATTGGTTGCCCAAATCTTTTTGCAATGCTTGCAATAATGCGTGCATTTGCTTGATGTAATAAATAAACATCAATGTCATCAGCAGTTAATTGTGCTTTTTCTAAAGCTTCAGTTAGAACTACTGGTACTTGACGTGTCGCAAAGTTATAAACTTCACGACCGTTCATATGAAAATAAGGATCGGCTTGTGATAAATCACCAGTAAAATAATTACTATTACGTTGATGACCAGCCGTTAGAAATTCTGATTGAGAACCATACGTCTTTAATGATTCCGCCAATAAACCAACTTGATCAGTTGTTTTTTCTAGCAAAACCCCTGACGCACCGTCGCCAAACAAAATTGCTGTTGATCGATCCTCCCAATCAACTAACTTGCTGAGTACCTCAGCACCAATCACGAGACCCCGTTGATACTTGGTTGCTAACAAAGAACTTGCCATACTTAATGTATAAACAAATCCTGAACATGCAGCTGATAAATCCCAGGCAAACGCATTGGTTGCCGAAATATTACCTTGCACTTGTTGGGCAACACTTGGTGTCAAATTATCTGGTGACATGGTACCAACAATAATAAAATCAAGTTGTTCTGCCGTTACATTAGCTTGTGCCAACAATTTACGCGCGACACTTGTTGCCAAGTCACTTGTATTTTCATTGGTTACAATATGTCGTTGGTGAATACCTGTACGTGGATAAATCCAATCATCAGATGTATCCATAAACGTGGCTAATTCATCATTCGTCACGATGCGATCTGGCACCACGTGGGCAGACTCAACAATTGTAAATTGTTCCATAACGTCCTCAATTAAAATTGTATTAGCTCATGAAGATATTCTTGCAAGTTCGTAATAGCCTTTTCAACTACCGGAGCATCGCCTTTATCTAATGAATCAAACAATGAATGGGTCATGCCACGATGAAACGCTTCATGTGCACGATATACCGTACGTCCCTTATGCGTTAAACCAATCCGAACAACCCGGCGGTCTTTCGTATCACGATTGCGTACGACGTACCCCTTCTTTTCTAACTTATCAATCACACTCGTCATGGCGCTAGGCGTCAAATGCATCGTCTGTGATAACTGAGAAGCAGTACGTGTATCATACATAGTAATTGCGACAATCGTATGCATGTCTTTAATAGAAATGTCTTTAAAACGAGACTTGCGAAGAGAAGCTTCTTCAATCCACATAACGTTATTGAACACATCTACTAATGTTTCATTCATTTGTTCAAAAGAATCTTCCTCATGTGCAGTCATACTTTATTTCTCCGTGTCACTAGCTGGCTTTTGCTCAGGTGAAACGACAAACATTAGTTCAGCACTTGTAGCCAACTTATCATCGACAACTGCTTTAACTTTTACTGTTCCCATATTTTCACGTAAGTTACCAAACTCAACGTGCAACTTCAAGACATCACCTGGTGTAACCATGTGCTTGAACTTTGCATTATCAATTCCAGTCATGTAAGCTGTCTTACCAACAAATTGTGGTGATGATAAAATCAAAATTGAAGCAGCTTGTGCCAATGATTCAATGATCAAGACACCTGGCATTACCGGATTACCTGGGAAGTGTCCTTGGAAAAATTGTTCATTGATTGTCACGTTTTTAGTTGCAATCAATGATTCCCCAGGGGTCATTTCATCAACGTAATCCATATATAAAATAGGATAACGATTTGGAATTAAATCCATAATTTCTGTCGTAGATAGAACTGCCACAGTTATGCTCCTTCCAAAATTTATTTCGAACATCGAAATATTCGATATTCAAATCTTATTGCTTTTTGAACTAAATGTCAACTTATTAGACACTTACCCCCTTGCCTATCTAATAAATCAGCTTAAAATTTTATAATTACACATAAAAAGAGCCAGAACATCTAATGCTCTAACTCCCAATAATATCTACTAATATTACTTGTCGAACTTTGATTTCAAATCATCAACAGCATCTTCTGCCTTGTCTTTTAAGTCATCAGCTGTTTCTTTAGCCTTGTCCTTAGCATCACCAAAGGCACCACGAGCCTTACCAGCTACACCTTGTGCCTTACCTTCAGCTTCTAGCTTTTCATTATCAGTTGCTGCACCAGCAACCTTCTTTGCTTTACCTTCAGCTTCATCTACTTTACCTTTTACGTCATCTTCAATTGCCATAAATTCATCCCCCTTTTTAAATTACCCCAATAGTAACGAATATTAACTTGCAATGCAAATGATAGGTATCATTTTAAAAATTAATATTAAAGAAACTTCAATGACAATACTTTCAAATTATTTAATAAATTCTAGTAAGACGCTATTAAATTCATCAGGTGATTCAATGTGGGGCATATGGCCAACGTCTTTGAATTCATAAGTTGTCCCATAATGACCATTTGTTAATGATACACAACGATGACCATGTTCTGATGACCACATTGGTGACTGTGACCCAGTTAAAAATAATTGTGGTTTATTAATGCTCATCAAAACGTCACACCAATTTTGTGATAAATGATCAATTAATAAAGGTAAATTTCGTTCAAAATCGAATTGATGCACTTTATGCGCATCGGTTATATTTTGCCGAATCACTGGATTGACTATCTTTTTAGTCATTTGTACTTCTGTCACTGCTGATGCCTTAATTGATAGATTTTGCCAATCTAAATCCAAAGCACCAAAAGGCCAATTTGATGTATTAAGCGCTTGTGGAGATTGGTCTACGGTAACAACATGTGACACAGACCGACTGCCCCATAAAGATAAATATGCCCAAATGACACTAGCACCCATCGAGTGACCAACTAAGATAACATTTTCCAACTTTAAATAGGTCATTAAATTAGCTAAATCTTGTCCTAAGCGGGCGATTCGTAAGCCTTTAAATGTCTGCGCTGAAGCGCCGTGATTACGATGATCCATTGTAATCACTCGGTACCCGCTTGCTTCAAAAAATGTTTTTTGGTTGCACCATTCTTCTTTCACACCTGAATACCCAGCTAAAAATATAATGGGCTGACCATTCCCGCCACTGTCAGTATAAACAAGACTAATATCATCATTTGTTTTAAATTTCATTATAAAATACCTTCTAGTAACGCACAATAAATCGTTAAAATCAGTAAATCGGCGGAACCACCTAGACTCAGATTTTTTTCTATAAATAAACTATCTAGTTGTTCTAAATACAATTTCCCAGCTTCTGTTTGACTGCCACCAAGTGAAAAGAAAAAATCAACTTTTTCCTGTACCCAAGGTAATACTTCTACACTACCAGCTCGCTTAATTAAATTAGAATCCTCAGAGTTCTTAACAATAACCATTAGCGTGTTTAATAACCTTTGATTGCGAGTCCCAGTACTACGACGTAAATAAGGTAATGCAACATTGGTAATCGTCGGATAGCCCGCTGCGGCTTCTGATCTAATGCCACCTTTACCATAACGTAAAAATTGCTTTTCACCAGCCGTTAACTGCTTTTTAGTTGTTAAATTTTTAAAATCATCACTTAGCAAATGTGACAACATATTGGTAACGACTGCCATTAATTTATTTGTATCATATACCAACTTGTCACGTGCCAAAACACCAGTAGCTGCTACCAAAACACCTAACGAAAATATCGCCCCCTTATGGGTATTTACATTGTTGGTTGCTTTAAACATTTGCGTTTCGGCTTCAATGCCAAGGGGGCGGATTTGATTAAATAATTCCGAAAAATCATCACCAACAAAATTAATTGCTGCCATATAAACCGTATTAAAATAATTTGGTAAGGCCATGGCACTATCAATAAAAGTAAAAACATCCATATCTGAATGGGATCCAACACTTGCTGGATCAACTAATCCTGGCTTAGGTGTAACGGATACTTCATATAGTAATGACCGCAAGGCGACATTAATAACTTGCTGCTTATACATACTCATTTTCCTCAAAACATTCATCACATAATGCATTAATTGCCCTTTTCATAGTTTCAAGGTCATGCTTTTGTGATCGTGCGCAAACTTTTGCTGGTTGATTACAGACAAAACATTGTCGTGCTTCAAATCCTAGCTCAGTGCGTGAAAACTGGCGAACTTTATAATTACCACCCATCACATCAACATCAAACAAACGACCAGCCACAAAATCCGTTTCAAACTTAATTGCTTGACGCTTTACGACATTGATATCATCATTCACGACAATAAACCCCTCTGGGCCAGTGGGACGGTCAACATATAACATATCAACGAGTATCGTTTGCTCAACATAATAGTGCATTATTTTTTGCCAACCTGCTTTAAATAGTTCAAAAATTTTCTCATTATTCTTTATGTTACCTGGCATATTTAATTTAACTGCCAGAATAATTTTATTAGGGTACTTGGCTATTAACCTATGCTGTTGATCAGCACGCCATTCTTTATTATCTAATACGTCCAACAATGTTACTGGCATACCCGTATTAAAAATATCAATCATACTGTTAACCTCCTATCTAACTAAAAAAATATATGTATTAGAAAGTTGAGGCACCAGACAGCACCTCAACCACACTAATTAAAACAATTTTCTACTATTAATCTTTCACTTCTTTAACGACATCAATCAAGGAACCATCACGATATTCAATCATAGCGACAACACGATCAGTAAATTCTAATGGTTTTGGCTTACCAACAATTTGTTCAGCCTTTGCTTGCAATTCCTCAATTGTATAAACGGGTACACCTGGAATATTACCTAATGATTGCATCAAATCTTGACGCTTAGGATTAATTGCAATCCCTACTTCAGTTACAAGAACATCAATTGAATCTTCGGGTGTCACAACCGTTGTGACATCAGGCACGACAGTTGCAATCCGACCCCGAACTAATGGTGCTGAAATAATCGTTAACTTTGCTTTTGCGGCATCTTGATGACCACCAATCGCACCACGAATGACACCATCAGATCCAGACATAACATTAACATTAAACTTAGTATCAATTTCTAATGCTGATAAAATAACAACATCTAACTTATCGACCATAGCACCCTTATTGGCTGGATCAGCATACCAAGAAGCATCAATTTCTTGTTGATTCTTATTTAAATGCATTGATGAAGCGGCACCTTTATCGAAATCCTGCACATCCATTACGCGATCAACTAAACCTTCTTCAAGCAAATCAACTGTTGGCTTAGTAATCCCACCCAAAGCAAAGGAAGCTCTGATTTTATTATCAATCATTGCTTGTCGTAAGAAACGGGTAACAGCTAAGGCAGCACCTCCTGATCCAGTTTGGAATGAAAAACCATCCTTGAAATATTCAGAATGCGTAATGACTTGATTAACAGTTTTTGCAATTTTAAGCTCTTTCGGGTCCTTTGTGAAACGAGTAGCACCTGAACCAATCTTGTCTGCATTTCCTACTGCATCAATATTTACAACATAGTCAACTTGTGTTTGCTTAATAGCAGCTGGTGTATTCGGATAATCCTTCAAATTGTCTGTAATTAAAACAACCTTGTCCGCATACTGAGCATCCATCAAAGCGTATCCTAGTGAACCAAAAGCCGTTTCACCATCCATACCATTTGCATTTCCCATTTCATCAGCATTTGGTACACCCAAAAAGGCAACATCAATCTTAATTTCGCCAGATTCAATTGCTCGGGCACGATTACCATGTGAACGGAAAATAACTGGATTCTTTAAAGCACCATGTGAAACGGCATCCCCAAGAGAGCCACGCATTCCAGATGATGTAATGTTCGTGACAACGCCCTTTTCAATTGCTTCGACGACGATATCATTCATCACATTCGTCAAAGATGAAGGTGCCAAAGTTAAATCTTGATAACCATTATCGATAATGATCCGCATCACTTTGTTAAAAACATAATCACCTTCACGGAAGTGGTGATGGAATGAAATCGTCATCCCGTTCTTAACAGTTTGCTTAACAACTTGTTCTAGTGAATCAACAACTTTACTTTCAGTTGCCGTTGCATGAACTTTTGGTGCAACACGTTGAATGTCTGGATTACCAAAATCTGTTGTTTCAAAAGGCTTATAATTCAAGTCGCTCATTAATGCATCTGGCAACTCACGATTTACACTATTCTTCAATGTTATTTCCCTCCTCATCTACAAGGTGTGCTGCTTTGGCTAACTTCATCACACGTTCTGCACGCAATACAACAGGTCGATCTACCATTTGACCATTCATTGAAATAACACCTGACCCTTTAGCATGAGCTTCAGCAATTGCTGCAACTACATTTTGGGCATTTTCAATTTCTTTTTGGGTTGGCTGATAAACTTTATTAACCATTTCAATTTGACGAGGATTTACCAACGACTTACCGTCAAAACCAAGTTGATGAATCAACTCAGTTTCACGATAGAAGCCTTCTTCATCATCCATATCTGTAAAGACGGTATCAAATGCTGCAATCCCTGCAGCGCGTGCAGCATGGATAATCATATTGCGCGCAAATAGTAACTCTTGTCCATCAGGATAACGGTGGGTTTTCATATCAGTCGTATAATCTTCTGCTGATAGTGCAATCCCAATCATCCGCTTTGAACTTTCTGCAATTTCAGGCGCATTCAAAACACCTTTAGCTGACTCAATTGCAGCCATCAAATTAGTTGAACCAACTTCACGACCAAACTCTTTTTCAGCATCAGCTACCATTGCCTCAAGTTGTAGCATCATATTAGCTGACTCAACTTTAGGTAATCGAATAACATCAATACCAGCTTTAACCATGGCTTTAATATCATTTTCATAATATGGTGTATCCAAACCATTGATACGGACAACTAATTCCGCATCCCCATAATCAACCGTTTGCAAGGCTTCATACACTAGATAACGCGCAGCATCCTTTTCGCTCATTGATACAGCATCTTCCAAATCAAACATAATTGAATCAGCACCGTAAATACCCGCATCTTTAACCATTGCTGGGTTATTTCCTGGTACGAACATCATCGTACGACGCAAACGTTCTGCTTCTTGTGCCATTAGAGTACCTCCCATGCCGGTGAATCAACAATGTCTAATGCACGTTGGATAGCCGCAATTGCTCGTGCCTTGATGACCATATCAAGGGCACCTTTATCAACAATTTTGACATCTGCATTTTCAACATCATATTTATGCAACACATCAACAACAGTTTGACGAATTTGATCACCAAATTGCTTTTCAACATCTGATTCAACTTCAAATTGAATCCCAGAATCACCTTTAGATATCATGATTTGAACATCAGATGATTCCAATGTTCCGGCAACTGCCGTCTTTTTAATTTCCATGAATTTTTCGTCCTTCCTTTATACGGTCTTGTAGTAAGGCCACGTGCTCTTTAATAAAATCAAACGTTGTATCAGGCACCTTATCAGCAATACTTTGTATCTGATTAGTCTCGATTGCTGCTCGAACAGCTGTTGCTGAAATGACTTTCCCATCTTGCCCCTGTTTTCGAGGTACAATATTCACCACTATTTCACCATCTAGTTCACGTTGTAATGTGTGATTATAAATATTTGTCGTATGCGACAATGGTTCGCTCCCTAGATAGCGGCGTGTGATATTGAAATGAGGTGCTATATGATTTTTAAACAAGCGTGCATCTAAGGTTGTTTGATAATTAATAATGTCATCATCCGATTTAATAAAGTAGGCTGGAAAAGTCGCATAACTAACCATATAATCCCCCCCACTCACCACAATGACATTCAATAAATCAGCAACGCCTTCAGAAACTAATTTCAGCCGTTCAGTTGTTGTGAATAATGATGCGTCTTGATTGACAACGAAGACATACACATAGTCATTTTCTTTAGCAGCTTTTTCAATCAAATATCGATGTCCTAACGTAAATGGATTAGCATTCATCACAATGCCAGCCACTTTTTTATCAGCCAAATCCGTCATAATCGGTATATTAGATAAGTAGTCTGAAATATTTGGCCGTCCCTTTTCTAATAACACGCCTTGGTTAGTACCAACTAGCTTTTTAAAACCAACATATTCAAAACTTATTTGATAATGAGGCTTTGTAAAAACTAGCATATGATAAATGCCACGTTGGGCTAACCGATTAGTTAACTCAGTTAAAATTGCATTAAATCTAGCACCACCAGTCGCACCTTTATCACACACGGCAACATACTTAATGATGTGACCAGCAATTGATCCAGTGGCAACCAATTTATCACCATCGTAAATACCAATTGTTTCATCAATGGTTGCAGTTTCATTATCACTAAATCCCGTTATGCCACGATCAATTAAAAAGGTTTGCCATTTTTTCTTGACCGTCGGATTTGCTAAATATAAATCTTGAACCTGCATCAAATTGCCTCCTAGACTAACCTTTTATAAAAGTGTTTGTAACATCATAATTATTGGTACAACAATAATGAATAAGACCGATGATGAAACCACAATATTGGTTGCAAACTTAACATCTCCATGATATTCATTAGCCATAATTGGTAATACAGCCAACGTTGGGGTTGCTGATTGAATAATCAAAGTTTGTTGGAAAACTGTATTAAGTTGAATGCCAAATAAATGGCCACCCAACAAAATCAAAACAACCATAATGATAGGTGACAAAATGAAACGACCACCCAAACTCAAGATGACATGGCTATCGAACTTCATATTCTTCAAGCCAAAGTTACGTAGCATAATACCAATGTAAATCAATGATAATGGTGTTACTAAACTACCTAGTTCTGGCACAAAAGTCTGACTTAAAAAGGTTAATGATTCATACGCATGCTTTAATGGCTCGATATAAACAAATGGTAATGCTGCGATAAATCCATACAATGGCACTGGTAATAGATGAGATAAATCAAACTTGACTTTTTGACCATCAGCACCATTTGTTGGATCATCTTGAGCAATCACCCAAACACCAAGTGTCCAGACAATAATTGTATTAATAATATAGTAGACCAATAGATATGGCACTGAAGTTTGTCCAAATAGTGCTGTGTTCAATGGCATCCCAATAAATACGGTATTAGCACCATTAATAGCTTGGACCATCAAGCCACGACGTCCACGTGGTACTTTCAAGAATTTAACGACATAAGACGTTACAACATAACCAATTAAAATTGACAAAATAACATAAATTAATCCGGCAGCTAATTTTGATAGTTGCGAAGGATTAAATCGCTCTAACATTGCATTGAAAATCGAAACTGGTAAAGCAATCTTCATAATTAACTTTGATAATGAATCTGAAAATCCCTCTGAAAAATATCCTTTACCTTGTGCAAAATATCCAACCGCCATCAGTAAAATAATTGCTAATACTGATTGAATAGAATTCCAAAATACTCCCATGCTATTTTCACCTTCTACTTTAAATATTTAATTCATTTACTGACCGTTTTAATCTTTTGCATAAGCTAAAACGGCATTTGTGACCGATTCGACAACCCCATCATCGAAGACACCTGGAATGATACTTTCGGCGGTTGGCTCTTTGATCATATTTGCTAGTCCTTCAGCTACTTTAATTTGCAATGGCATATCTACTTTCTTCAAACCACTAGCTAGCAAACCTTTAAATAACCCTGGAAAAGCTAAAATATTATTAACTTGGTTTGGCCATTGTGATGATCCAGTTGCCACGACCGCCCCCGCTTGTTTAGCAATATCTGGATCAATTTCTGGTACAGGATTTGCTAAAGCAAAGACAATTGGCTTTGTAGCCATACGCTTCACTTGATTAGCTGACAATACGTTAGCATCAGATAGCCCGATAAAAACATCTTGCCCATCAATAACATCATCAAGTGTACTGCCAGGACTTTGTATGACTCGTGTGGCTAACTCACGTTGATACTTGTTACAACGTTCGTCATCGTTGTGAACCACCCCATTAATATCTACTAATGTAAGTTGTTTAATACCTGCAGTTAGTAAAATCTTTGCTGTAGCAACTCCTGAAGCACCAACACCGTTAATAACAATTTTTAGATCTTTCAATGACTTGCCAACATATTTAGCTGCATTAATTAAGCCAGCCATCACAACAATCGCCGTTCCGGTTTGATCATCATGATAGACGGGAATATCTAATGAATTGGCTAACTTTTCTTCAATCTCAAATACACGAGGTGCTGCAATGTCTTCCAAATGGATACCAGCAAACGACTTCGACATATTTTTCACCGTCTCAACAAAGTCATCAATAGGCACCTGATCTAAAGCCAATGGAATTGCATTAACATCAGCAAAGTCTTTGTACAATAAAGCCTTCCCTTCAATAATCGGTAACCCAGCTGATGGTCCAACATTGCCAAGTCCTAGTACAGCTGAGCCATCAGTTATAATGGCAACCAATTTACCACTCATCGTATATTTATTTTTTTGGGCTTCATCTTTCTCGATTAGTTTTGCCAAATCTGCAACACCTGGTGTATACGCCTCGCCAAGTTCAGCTCGATTAGTAACATCGAAGGCTGAATCAATGCCTAAGACACCGGTATGTTTTTCGTGCAATTTGAGCACCTTATTCATATCAACCACGATTTACACCTCTAATAATTCAATTTATAAAACCTAAAATTCGAACGTGCGCATGTTCATTTGTTAACATTTATAATTGTAACCCTAAATTTTAAAAAATAAAACACTATATTTTAAATAATTAAAATATAGTGCCGTTAATTTTTAAATTTTTAAACTAATATGCTACGCTACTTACTTTTTTGATATAAAAAAAGAGGTTGAGACAAATGAAAATGTTCCAACCTCTGATTGTTAAAATTATTTGAATTATGAGCCTGTAATTTTTATGGCATAAACGCGTTCACAAAAGCTGAACCCGCTTTTGTTCTCGCTCCCCCATACTTAACTCATTATTTGTGATTATCTTGATCTGCTAAAATACGATTAGCGACTGATTCTGTTGTAATTAAATCAGTAATTAACCCACCACGTAACGCTCCTAACGTCGCATTGGTTTTAAATTTACTTTTAACAATTGCAACCCGTCGTGGTGTCGCTAAAATATCAGCTAAACCAACACCAAATGTTTTGTCTGCTTCAATATTCAAGAAACGGCCATTGATATCATAAGGTCGACCATATAACATACCAACAATTTCATCAATATTGACACCTGGGAATATTTCATTAATTCCCTGGTGCCATGCTGGAATTGAATTAATGGAAGCCAATGTACCTAAACCCGTAAAAATGAGGTTCATGCGTTGCCCAGCCGAAAAAGTTTTACGCACCGAAATCTCATTTGCTAATCCTTGACGCACTTCATCATTAACAATATATAGTGGACCAACCATGGTTAAATAATTTGCCGCAAACTTATATGCAGCACGTTCAACCATCCGTGTCGTACCAGCTGAAGAATCATACTTCATATTTTCACCAATAAATTGTGTGAAAGTCACATTTTCCAAAACCTTACTTTGAAATTTTGATATGACTTCATAAATGGTACCACCCCAAGTCGTACCGACAATATCATTATTGTGAATTAATGATTGAATATGTTCTGCTGCAAAATTAATTGTATTTTGAATCGTGTCATTAGGATTTTCAGCAAATCGAATGACGTAAACATTCTTAATGTCGAAGGCTTTTTTTATTTCTTGTTCCAACTCGACATTACGTGTTGTTGGCATATTAATTTCTATTTTGACAATGCCGCTCTCACGTGCATCTGCTAACGATTTATTCACTAAATAACGGCTAATATTATACTTCTCGGATATTTCAGCAAGACTTAACTGAGAAATATAAAAATCTTGGGAAATATTAGCCAGAAAGTCTTTCCTGTCCATAGGTTCTCCTACTTATTCTTGTAATTTATTTACACTATAGCATATTTCAAAAAATTCAACACTTTTTAAATATTTTAAAAACAAAAATCAGACTCAGAAAAACTTGCTCTCATTGACCGTCATTAAAGCAATCCTAACCGCTTATAAATATCATCAACATGCTTTAAGTGCCAATGATAATCAAAAGCATCATCAATTTCAGCCTTAGATAGCTTAGATGTAATTGTTTCGTCTGCATCAACTAAATCACGGAATTGCAATTGCTTATCCCATGACTGGGCTGTTAATGGTTGCACTGTATCATAAGCTGCTTCACGTGATAAACCAGCATCCACTAACTTAAGCAATAAGCGTTGTGAATAAATCAAACCATATGTTCGCGTCATATTACGCTTCATGGTTTCTGGGAAGACTTGCAAGTTACTCAAGATATTTGTCATCCGATGCAACATATAATCAACAACCGTTGTGCCATCCACTAAAGTAATTCGTTCAGCACTGGAATGTGAAATATCACGTTCATGCCATAATGTCACATCTTCCAACGCTGTTACTGAGTAACCACGCAATACACGTGACAAGCCAACAATATTTTCTGATCCAATTGGATTACGTTTGTGAGGCATTGCTGATGATCCCTTTTGGCCACCACGGAATCCTTCTTCAACTTCATGAATTTCAGAACGTTGCAAACTACGAATTTCAGTTGCGATTTCTTCTAGATTTGAACCAATAATAGCAATGGTCGTCATATAATCAGCATGCAAATCACGTGGCAAAATTTGTGAACCAATTGGTTGAGCTGTTAAGCCTAATTCTTTCATAGCAACTTCTTCAACTTTTGGTGGAATATTAGCAAAAGTTCCAACCGCACCTGATAGCTTACCAGTTTCAATTGCATCTGCGACATGATCAAATCGTTCAATATTACGCACAGTTGCTTGATAGAAGCGGGCCATTTTTAGCCCGAAAGTCGTTGGCTCGGCGTGAACACCATGTGTACGACCCATCATAACCGTATCTTTATACTTTAAAGCTAAATCAGCTAAAGTTTGCTTTAATGTTTGCAAATCTTCTTTAATAACTTGATTTGCTTGACGTAAACGTAATGCTTGGGCAGTATCAACAACATCGGTTGATGTTAGGCCATAATGAATCCACTTACGTTCGTCCCCTAATGACTCAGAAACGTTACGTGTAAAGGCAACCACATCATGGCGCGTCGATTTTTCAATCTCAGCAATGCGATCAACATCAAATTTAGCATTCTTACGAATAGCGACTAAATCTTCAGCTGGTACATGACCTACAGCAACCCAACCTGCAGTTGCGGCAATTTCAACATCTAACCATGATTGGTATTGATTTTCAAGCGACCAAATACGTCCCATTTCTGGACGTGTATAACGATCAATCATCTTATTTATATCCCCTTATCATCTTTCGAAAATACGAACAAATTGTTACATATATCAACTATTGTATCGTAAATGCGAAGTATTTTCAGCCATTTTGACAAATAAAAACAGAGCGCGAGCAAAGACGCTTTGGTGATTAACCAAAAAAATGAGGTTGGAACAAAGATGTTCCAACCTCATTTACTATTAACTACTTATCTTCTGATGTGCTTTCGCTACTTGATGAACCATTATCACTTGATGATGACTCATCTGAGCTTGATGACTCACTTGAGCTTGACTTTTCAGAACTTGATTCCTTAGAACTTGATGATTCAGGTTCAGTAGATGAGCTCTTAGCTGTCTTAGCAGTTGCGGCTGCTTGCGTATATGTTGACAAAACATTTTGCAATGTTGAATCCTTAATATTAACGTCAGCCTTACCTAGTTCTTCACCAACAATAGCTTGTACTTCATTAGTATCAGACATTGTTTGTTCAACCAAGATACTCTTCATCTTTGGCTTCATTGACTTGAATGGCTTCTTCTTGTCTTGTGAATCCTTCTTGATAATGAAGTAACCTTGTGATGATTGTGATTGAACTGGTGTCTTAGTGTATTCACCCTTCTTCAACTTAAAGGCTGCTGTCTTGAAATCATCTTCCAAGTTAGCATCAGTTGAATCAAAGGCCTTCATCTTACCACCATTTTTCTTGGTGTTCGTATCAATTGACTTGTCCTTAGCAATCTTTGCAAAATCGCCACCCTTATCCAAATCAGAGATAACCTTCTTAGCATCGTCTTCTGATTGCGTTAAGATAACAGAAACATTCGTCTTAGGCTCGTAATCCTTATAAGCATCACGTAATTGCTTATTTGAATAATTCTTATCAGCAATCACAGCTTGCTTCTCCAATGCTTGGATTTCCAATGATTGTCTGAAGCTGTCTTCATCCATACCATTTTGTTGCAAAGCTTGTGAGAATTGTGCACCATATTGCTTTTTAGCATCTTTGTATTGGCTATCAATTGTCTTCTTAGAAACCTTGTCACCATACTTATCATCCAAAACTTTTTGAATAATCATATTGGCTAATTCTTGTTGCCCTGCTGGTGACTTCTTTAGATTTTTATAGTAATCAGCTTGTGAAACATTACCTGAATTGGTCGTCACAAGTGCCTTGGGACCAATTCCCCAGGCTGCTAGTCCAACTGCCACAGCAATTACGACTAACACACCTACTACTTTTTTCCACATGGGATAGTGCCTTCTTTCTTAAATTTAATAATACAACTTGTCTAGTTTATCATATAAATACATTAGATACTTAAATTAAATGATAAGTAGCCCCAATTGCATAGCGGCCATTGTCTAATGTTTGATAAATTTCCATATGTTCTTCGAAATCTGCATGCCAATAAGTTAATTGTGCTTTGGGCATCCGCCACTTGAATGATTGTAATTGCGCTAAGAATTGTTGTTCGGCATGTGTTTGTCGATTTAACATATAACGCACAACCAAACGCATCCAGTCAATCCCCGTCACTTTATCCAAAAAAGCAACCATTGTAAACGGCATTGGCCGAACAACCATTAATGGCGTTTCATTAAGACTATCATCGGAACTACCCTCTTTTTTGATAATCATTTGGTACAACCCAGGCGTTTCTGAATTCATTTGAGGACGTGGAATTTGGTTCCAACGTTCTTCAATCATCTCAGATTGATCTAGCGTAATGCCTTCATTACTTTGATTACTAATGCCAATCAAATAAATTGTTTGGCCATCATAAAAGTAATTCACAATCGTATGTGAGCCATCATCAGAAATACTACTTGGTAAATACTTTTCTTTTGCAATCACTTGTACGTTGATGCCATTACGACGCAAACTGTTGATTAACTTAATACGATTACCCGGCACAAAGACCTGCGTTGGTTGCTCAATTTCAATGACATTCATCACATCAGATATCTCTAATGGCTCATAATACTTTTTGTTTCCTAATTTAGGCATAAACATCAAGTCAGTTGGACTATTATTCATTAACACAGTTGGAATACCTTGCGCTTGTAACTCAGCAACGACCATTGCCATTACATAGGAAGCTGCAGCACCATCCCCAAGACGGAAGCCACCAGCACCAATCACGAGCGCCGTATGCGTACCCAAACGTGTACTTTCATTTTCTGATTCAAAAGTCGAATAATATTGATTAGCTGATTCTTCAAATTCACCAGCTGACGGTTCAAATGCCTTATAAGTTGGCAAAATACCATTATCCCAGCGATAACGACGAACTTCTTCATATTTTGAATCCCACAAACGGGCAATTAGCCCATCAGAAAGACCATAATATTTCGCCAATTTAACGACTGGCATTTGCCAAGGCGTTGTTTTAACCGTTTCTTCCAGTTTATTAATCTGCTTTAATTTATAGAAATAAAAAGCATTTATTTTAGTCATTTCGGCTAATTCATCAACTGTGTAACCACGTCTTAATGCTTCTAAGAGCACAAAAATACGGTTGTCACGGGGATGAATA
Source organism: Weissella sp. ESL1139 (assembly GCF_058506735.1). NCBI lineage: Bacteria > Bacillati > Bacillota > Bacilli > Lactobacillales > Lactobacillaceae > Weissella > Weissella sp. ESL1139. The sequence goes on along the minus strand of NZ_CP196375.1, from coordinate 374,146 downwards.
AGTTGCTCAATAATTTCATTATCAGTCAAAGCGCTCATAATAGTTGGTGAAAAATTACGATTATTAAAGTGAGCAGCACGAATCGCCTTTTCCAGCGCTTCTTCAACACTACGTCCCACTCCAATTGTCGTACCAACAGACTTTTGGACAGTGTTTAACCGGTGTTCAGTTTTAACACCGTTAGATTCAAACTCACCGAAAGAAAAAATAGGAAAACGAATCACAATGTGATCCATGGTTGGTTCTAATAACGCTGTATGATTAGCACCGATAACTGGTGTTTGCACGTCTTCAAGATTTTCACCCAAAAGTAAGCGCGTCGCAACTGGCACTAATGGATAACCCGTTGCCGCCACTAACAAAGCAGCCGTACGATCAAAGTAAGGTGTGACTCGTGTAATCACAAAGTCATCTTCTTTAGGATCCACCGCAAAACGGACTTCTAACATCCCAACCACATCAAAACCACGAATGACTTTAAAAGCTGTGGCACGTAATTTTTGATATACCGGATCAGGCAAAGTCTGAATTGGTGTGACCGCGATTGAATCAGCAGAATGAATACCGACTGGATCCAAGTCTTCAACACCACCAATTAGAATAGCTGTATCCCGCTTATCACGAAGAACCAGCATTGAAATTTCTTGATAACCACGAATACTTTTATCGATATTAACTTGATGAGTAATTGAACGATTAAGTGCCGTTTGGACGTTATCTTCAACATCATCCATGTCAGTTACTTGTAGACGCAATGTTTGACCCATTGGTGCTACTGGTCGAATCACAATAGGCAATTCAAAGTCTCTAACCGCATCGAATGCCTCACTAATATTACTTGCTAACCGTGATTGAACAGTTGGAATATCTAATTGCATTAGCCGTTCATGCAAATATTTTGTGTTTTGCGTGGCTTGCATGACTGGTAATGACAGCCCCAAGACCCTGGGCGCACCATTTCCCATTAATTTCAAAATATCTGCACCTAAGCGCGTTGCGGTGGAACCACCAACTGACGTCACCATAGCTGTAATGTGCTCTTGATCAATCACCTTCATTAAATTATCAACGGTTAATGACTTTTCAATCACTTGGATATCATGACGGCTATTCGTAAATGCGTATGGATTATCATCCACAACAACAACTTCATGACCGTATTTTTTAATGACATCGGCAACTTGATAAGCTGCCACATCACCTTCAGTCTCACGGCCGAAATCGTTAGCGGAACCACCAATAATTAAGACTCGTTCAGTCATAGCTTGCCACCTCCTCGTCGTGCCATCACCATTTCCATAAATTCTTCAAATGCTTGTGTTTCTTCTAAAGGACCTGGTGCCGCATCCGGGAAAAATTGCACACTAAATGCCGGGTAATCACGGTGACGTAACCCTTGAATTTGATTATCTGTAATATCAATATGCGTGATAAACAAAGGTGTGTCTTTAATGGATGCCTGATCAACATAATATGCTTGACCCTGAGTAGCAAATATAATGTCTTTCGTAATTTGCTCACGGATGGGATGATTCATCCCATGATGAGCAGATGATAATTCAATCACTTGGGCACCATTCGCCAGTGCAAATAATTCATGACCTAAGCCGATACCAAACAAAGGCACCCGCTTTTCAAACTCACGAATAATTTCTAAGGCGGTATCAGGTACCTGATTTGGATCACCTGGTCCTGATGAAATGACAATCCCATCTGGATCTAAATTAGTCACTTCTTCAATCGTTGCTGAATATGGTAGCACCGTTACGTTAGCATCAAAATCACTTAACATACGTAAAATACCACTCTTCAAGCCAAAATCAATGACCACAACATTGGCACCACGACCAGGATTAGCATACGCTTTAGGCGTTGAAATCTGGGCAACTTGTTGATTCGTCAAAACCATTGCCCGTAACTGATCAAAGGCATGATCATCAGGTTCATCAACAATTGAAGCTTTTTGAATACCAGTTTCACGTAAATGCCGAGTTAAAGCACGTGTATCGATTTGTGAAATTCCTGGCACATTATGTCGTTTTAAATAATCGTTTAAACTAAGTGTTCGCAAACGATTCGTTGATATTTCAGCTATTTCACGAACGACGACCCCTTTTACGGTTGGCACGATGGCTTCATCAGCATAATGATTAATACCAGCAGCACCAATTGTAGGCGTCGTAAACATGACGATTTGGTTATAATAAATGGGATTTGTAATGATTTCTTGATACCCGGTCATAGCTGTATTAAATACTAATTCCCCAAAAGTAGTTGCTGGCGCCCCAAAAGCCTCACCAGCATACACAGTACCATCTTGTAAAATTAAATAACGTGTTGTCATGACGTTGGTATCATTTAGCACAAATTAGCACTAAACAATTCCTCCTTCCCAATTGACGATCACAAACTACTGGATTTCAATCCCATCGGCACCGTCAAATTCCTTCATTTTTACTCGAATACTTTCAGAAGTTGCTGTTGGAATATTTTTGCCAACAAAATCTGCTCTAATTGGTAACTCACGATGACCACGGTCAACTAGGACTGCCAAATTAACACTAGCTGGACGGCCATTTTCCATAATGGCATCTAAGGCGGCGCGAATTGTACGACCCGTAAACAAAACATCATCAACTAAGATAATCCGTTTGTTATCAATATTTTCGTTGAAGGTAATTTTTTCACCAGATTCTTGGCTACCATCATCACGATAATGCGTAATATCCAATGGAATTACTGGAATTGTTGCATTTTCCAACTGGTGTAAACGTTGGGCAATACGTTCAGCGATAAACACACCACGCGTTTTAATACCAACAATTGCTAAATTAGCGACACCTTTGTTTTTTTCGATAATTTCATAAGTAATTCTTGTAAGTGCACGTTGCATTGCCATTGCATCAACAATTTCTTTTGCCATAATCTATCCCTTTTTCTCTTTTAATTTACGTCCTATAAAAAAGGAGACCCTACTCTCTTAATATAAAAGGGTAACGTCTCGTTCGCTTTATTATACGTTGCCTTCTAGTAATCTCACAGAATTACCTTAAGAATTCAATTATTATATTGTTTATTTTATCATGTTCAAAAATATTTGCGAACATTCTACTTAACTATTCAGCATATGGCTGTAATTGAGCCAGCATTTGTTCAAAATATTCAGGCAAAGGTGCCTCAAATTGTAAGTCTTCATGTGTTGTTGGTTGCGTTAAACCTAATGTAGCTGCATGTAAATACTGACCATTACCAGACAATGTTTTCTTTGGTCCATATAATGGATCACCAGCAACTGGATGACCAATATAAGCCATGTGCACACGAATTTGGTGCGTTCGACCAGTCTCTAACGTTACTCGTAATAATGTATAACCAACATAGCGTCGTACCACTTCAAAGTGGGTCACTGCATCACGGCCACCAGCAATAACTGCTTGCTTTTTACGATCTGATTTTGAACGACCAAGCGGTGCATTAATCGTCCCTTTGTTTTCAGTAAATTCACCATGCACCAATGCATAATACTGACGTAAATTCTTTTTAGCTTTTAAATCAGCTGATAATGCCTCATGTGCATAATCATTTTTAGCGACCATTAAAAGTCCTGAAGTATCTTTATCAATACGATGCACAATCCCTGGCCGAATCACACCATTAATTGTTGATAATTTAGTATGATACATCAAGGCATTCACTAATGTACCGTCTGGATGTCCTGCAGCTGGATGAACGACCATCCCCTGCGGCTTGTTCACAACCAATAAATCATCATCTTCATAGATAATATCTAACGGAATATTTTCTGGTTTAACATCCAACACAACGGGTTCTGGCACAGTAAAGGTGATAACATCCCCTTCGTGCACTTTATATTTGGCTTTCTTGATTGCACCATTAACTTGGAGAACACCTTCATCAATCCATTTAGAGATTTGTGTTCGTGTGTAATCGGTAAATTCATCCGCTACCACTTTATCTAAACGACCGGTTTGTTCATCAATCATCAATGTTTCTTCAGTCATTTACTTACCTTTAATTTCCTTTTGTATTTGGTTTAAAAACTTTTTATTCATCCAATAACTGTAGCGTTCGCCCTCATAGCTAAACATAATCGTACGCTTTGTAAATTGCACATGTTGCATTTCATTAAACCGAATTTTATCAGTATGCACACCAAACATTGGCATAATCCAAAGGGCATCATTTTCTAACATGACCCGGCGTCTAAAATAAGTTAATAAAGCAACCACAAAAAAAATAATTGCTGCGACAATTGTCCAAATATTTAAATGGGTTATTTCTAATTGCATCACAATTGCAAACATTGCAATCATTAGAATCCAAATCCAGTTAACCCAACCTAATAATCCGGCTGGTTGATAATAGCCTTTCATTCTTAAATCCTTTCTGATTTGTTTAATATGACCAAATCATCTCAGAATGTCTCTGCCTTTTAGTATAATAAACTTGGAGGTACTTGTCATGTTAATCAAAATATATTCTGATGCAGCCACTCAAGGTAACCCTGGCCGTAGCGGAGCCGGCTTAGTTATCCTATATAATGGTCAACAAATTCAAAAACATCAGTACCTAGGTATCATGTCAAATCATGAAGCAGAATTTGCTGCTGCCATCTGGGCTTTTAAAGAATTGGCAAACATTGCCAAACCCACCGATACCGTCATGTATTATTCAGACTCAAAAATCGTGATTGATAGCATCAAAAAACGTTATGCTAAGCATTTCAGTGAGCAAATAACCCAGTTACTAACCTACCAGGATCGTTATCAATTATTCATCGCCAATTGGCTGCCTGAAAAGCAAAATAATGGTGCTCATCAATTAGCATGGCAAGCTATTCATCATGCTTAATTTGACCAATACCGGTCCAAGCACTAATTAATGAACATACTGGTGATAACAAAGCAAAAAATGTAAATGGTGCAAAGGTTGTTACTGACACACCAAGTGTCTGGGCAGCAAAACTACCGGCAACACCCCATGGTACTAAGTAATTAATCACTGTTCCAGAATCTTCTAATGAACGGCCGAGTGTTAAGGGACTAATTTTTAAACGTTTAAAACTTTCTTGCCATAATTGACCGGGCAAAATTGTTGATAAGTATTGTTCGCCAATTAAAAAGTTCGCTGAAATTCCGGTAATAATGGTACCAGTTATGACTCCTGCACGAGTTTTAATTCGTCTAACTAAGGGCGTCATAAAGGCATTTAAAATACCTTGCTCAGTGAGTAATCCACCTAATGCTAAGGCCAGCATAATAATGATAACTGTCGGCATCATTGATAACATGCCACCACGATTCAATAAATTCGCTAACATTTCATTTTTAATATTTGTGGTTGAACCATTCAAAATAACATCAGAAAATTGTTGCACAGAATGGTTAAACATAAACATAATGCCAGTAAAAGCAATATTGACAAGTAATGTTGGAATCGCTGGGACGTGGCGCCAAGCCATAATGAACAATAAGATTAATGGTAAAATTGACCACCAGTTTGGTGATAACAAAGATGCTAAATGTTGTAATTCATTAACATTGCTGGTAGCTGACATTTTTTGACTTAAAAATATAAAAATTAACAATGACCCTAACAAAGCTGGAATTGTGGTCCACATCAAATTTTTAATATGAGCGAACAAATCGGTTCCAGCAATCGATGATGCTAAATTCGTTGAATCAGATAATGGTGAACTCTTATCACCAAAAATAGCCCCTGACAATAACGCACCAGCGACAACACCGGGATCAAAACCAATTGCTGTACCAACGCCCATTAAAGCAACACCAACCGTTGCTAGTGTTGTAAATGCGGACCCAATCATAGTTCCCATAATAGCCATAATCAAAACAGCACTAGGTAAAAACCATTCAACGTTTGCTAAACGTAATCCAGCCCACAATAATGTTGGAATAGTATTTGTTTCCATCCAAAGGCCAATTAGCATTCCAATTAGTAAAAACAAAAATAATGGTGCTAAAGCTTTTTCAATTCCTTTTAGTAATTGACTTTGAATCGTTTGCCATGTTGTATGCCGTAGTTTCGCGTATAGCATAACTAAAATAATGCTGACAACTAATGGTACATTTGGTGACAAACCAAAGCCTAAAATACCGCCACTAAAAACGATAATGACCATGATTAATACAATCATACTTTGCTTAAATGTTACTGATTTATTCATTTTTCTTCTCCTTAATAATTAACAATGTGTCATTAGAATAGGAAAGAAGATATCGGCTAAGACCACCAGTATGATTTATTTGCTCTAATACCCCAATGTTTTACTCCTTTCGACAATAAAAAAGTCCCAGTGACAAATCATTTGACTCATCACTGGGACGAAAAGCTTCCGCGGTACCACCCAAAAATTAGTTAGTACGCAAAAACTAACTCTCTTTAAAATATTTATGATGTTTAAATAATTCAATCATTCCACCTGCGCTACTCACAGCTACCGTAGCTTCTCTGACATACAATGAAATGTTCTACTCATAAAGGCCATTGTACGCATCAAAAACGGGACTGTCAACAACTTATTATGATGTAACTTTGTCCCCTCTTACAACCTTCTTTTGTCAATTTGTGATACTATTTTAATAGGCGGGTGTTGTAAACTCGCTTGACGCTCTCGACAATGATGAAAGGAAGTACATAATAATGCCAGTTACTACGATTACCTTTGTAAATGGTGAGAAATTAACACTCAGCGAACACAGTATGGTTTACTTTGTGGGTCCATTCTATACAGTAGAGTCTGAATCCGCAGATGCAGAACCATTTGTCCCTGAAGAAGTACATAGTTTTGGCCCCGTTGAATTTGGCGATTATGATAACAAATTAGGTTTAGCGCCTGATTTAGTTAATTACCTTCACAATAGTGACTACTTCTACTTAGAGCAAGATCCAAATACTTTATATAGTACAAGTACAATTTTCAAAATTGAAAGCAGCTTAGACGTCAGCTAAATTGATTATAAACATGTCATGTTTTAAATAAATAATATTCCCCACGAATTGAAGTAAGGTTCAATTTGTGGGGATTTTTTATGGAATGTTTAGAATGAAATTGATTGCCTACATTTTCTTGGAATATTTTTAATATATTTTAAGTCTTAAAAGATATATAATCAATTATAGGTGAGTCATGAACCACCTTATATTACAAAATAAATATTAAAAATTGATTAATAATCGTATGGGCCAAAAATTCATCAATTTAACTTTTTATACGTGCAATAATGATCCACGTTAAAAGCTGTTTAAGGAGTTGTTTCTCATGGAAAAGTTACCAGAGAGAAAAGTTTTGGGTATTATTTCAATTATTATCAGTGTTATTGCACTGGTTTTGTCATGGATACCATTTATAAATAATTTTGCTGCAATTGTCGCAGTTATTGGTTTTGTATTTGGAATTGTTGGGTTATTTTCAAACAGAAAGCACAAAAAACTATTATCATGGATTGGTTCTGCCCTTTCAGTGTTCGCATTAGTAATTGTAATAGCTACACAATCTATGTATTCAAACGCTATTGACAAGGCAACTGAAGCACCACAAGCTGAACCCGCTTCAAGCGCTAAAGCTTCTTCTACTAAGTCATCTAATTCTGATGATGACAACAAAAAAGAGTCTATTACTGTTAATTACGAAAAATATAATATTAAAGATTCAAAAACTTACAAAGTGGCCTACACAGATGATAGCTGGGCAGGAACTAATGTAACAGTTAACTCTGTAACTGTTTATAAGTTAGCTAAGACATATAAATATGATTCAGCAAATGATGGTAACTTCGATACTAATGGTTTCGTTAGAATCAATATGACAGTTGCACCAACAAGAGACATTGATATTTATCCAACACAAGGTACTTTAGTACTTGATAACGGTGAACAACACGAAGCTGATTCTGATGAAAGCTGGGACGGTGAAATATCGGCTAATGCCCAAAAAACCGGAAATATTACCATTCCAGTTAGTTCATTAAATACTTCTAATTCAATCAATAATTTAAGATTTAGATTTGATGGGGATTACGAAACTGATGACTATGATGATGAAAATTCAAACCACGAGTATGATATATCATTAGATTTAAATAATTAATAGATAACTATCATGATAAAAACACTCTTGCAACCAAACATTAGTGTACGTAACTTTATATACTAACTTTATAAACAAAAAAGCCGTTGTATACGCAATTAGCGCTATACAACGGCTTTTGTAAGGATTTGTAATTAAGCAAGTCCATATTTTTTGTTGAACTTATCAACAGCACCATCTGCAGTAGTAAACTTTTGCTTACCTGTGTAGAATGGGTGTGAATCTGAAGTAATTTCAACACGGATCATTGGGTAAGTAGCACCCTCAAATTCGATAGTCTCATCAGAAGTACGTGTAGAACCTGACAAGAACTTGTAACCAGTAGTTGAGTCAACGAAAACCACTTTGTGGTAATCTGGATGAATTTCAGCCTTCATTATATTCTCCTTATCGCCCTGATCTTATAAAAAACAGAGTCAGTTTATTTAACTAAATTATAGTAACATAAATCATTACAAAATGATAGGTGTTCAACGAAAACGATTTTGAAAATTTTAGTCTTCATCAGCCTTTAACACTGCCATAAAGGCTTCTTGTGGCACTTCAACCGTTCCAACGGCTTTCATACGTTTCTTACCACGTTTTTGCTTATCTAACAACTTGGCACGACGGTCAGGATCACCTGTGTGAATACGTGACGTCACATCTTTACGATAAGCTTTAATTGTTGAACGAGCAACAATCTTAGAACCGACTGCAGCCTGCACAGGAATTTCGAAATTACGACGTGGAATAATTTCCTTTAATTTCTTAGTAATAACCCGAGAACGCTCTTGGGCAAAGTCACGGTGAACAATGAAGCTCAACGCATCAACTTTATCCCCATTCAACAAAATATCAATCTTTACCAAATCAGATTGACGATAACCTGATATTTCATAATCCAACGAAGCATAACCACGTGTACTTGACTTTAACTTATCAAAGAAATCAAAAATAATTTCTGACAATGGCATATAGTACTTAACGTTGACACGATTAGTGTCCAAGTAATCCATCGTATCAAATTCACCACGTTTTGCTTGCGCCAATTCCATGACCGCACCAACATAGTCATTCGGCACCATAATTTGCGCATGCACAAATGGTTCTTCAATTGTTTTAATTTCTGAAACATCTGGTAATTCGGATGGATTAGCAACCTCAACCATTTCATCATCTGTTGTATAAGCATGATACGTAACCGATGGTGCCGTTGTAATCAAATCCAAATCGAATTCACGTTCCAGACGTTCTTGAATAACATCCATATGTAACAAGCCTAAGAAACCAGTTCGGAAACCAAAACCAAGTGCTTGTGATGTTTCTGGTTCGAATTCCAAAGAAGCATCATTCAATTGTAGCTTCTCCAATGCATCACGTAAATCATTATATTTTGCATTATCCGTTGGATATAGTCCTGAGTACACCATTGGCGTCATTGGTTGGTAACCTGGTAATGGTTCCGCAGCTGGTCGATCTGTATGTGTCACCGTATCACCTGGGCGAGCATCACGAATGTTTTTAATTGAGGCAGCCACATAGCCAATATCACCTGCCATTAAGAACTCGCGCTTAATTGGTGACGGTGAATTAACGCCAACTTCTGTCACTTCATATTCAGCACCAGAATTCATGAATTTAATTTTTTCACCTGGCTTTAGCACACCAGATTTAATCCGCACAGTTAAAATAACACCTTTATATGAATCGTATGCTGAATCAAAGATAAGTGCTTGCAATGGTGCTTCTAAATCACCCTCAGGTGCTGGAATATCCGTCACAATCTTTTCCAACAACTCAGGGATACCAATGCCCTTCTTAGCTGAAGCTAATACGGCATCAGACGCATCAATACCAATAACGTCTTCAATTTCAGTGCGCACACCTTCTGGGTTCGCTGCTGGTAAATCAATCTTATTGATAACTGGCAAAATTTCTAGATCATTTTCGATAGCTAGATATACATTCGCTAATGTTTGAGCTTCAACTCCTTGAGCCGCATCCACTACCAAAATGGCTCCATCAGCTGCAGCCAAAGAACGTGAGACTTCATATGAAAAATCTACATGCCCTGGTGTATCAACTAGGTGGAAAATATAATTTTCACCATCGGCTGCTGTATAGTGAACCTCAACCGCATTCATCTTAATCGTAATACCACGTTCGCGTTCCAAATCCATGGTATCTAATAATTGATCCTGCATTTCACGCTCAGTTACCGTATGTGTTGCTTCTAAAATACGATCTGATATTGTTGACTTACCGTGATCAATGTGAGCCACAATACTAAAATTACGTATATGACTTTGGCGCGCCTGCATTTCTTCTATATTCATTTTTTGCGCTCCTATACTGTATTTATTTTGTCCCTATTATTATACAAGTATTCTTAATATCATGGTAGTACCCATTATTTCATTCTTTTTTATCTAATTCGTCCGTCATTTCTTTAGCCTTTTTTTCAACTGATTTATCAAATTGTTTTTGACGGCTTTGCGTATAAATAAAAAGCACTAATAAAATTATGATAATTATCCATTTAAGCATTTTTCTATCTCCTTTTTGTAAATAATTAATATTTTTTATTTTAAATAAGACTTCAATTGTATTTTACATCATTTTCCATTACACTCATCTTAAACAACTTATTAAGGGAGGCATCATCATGGCAAATTTGCCAGAAGTCAAAAGTGAGGCTGATGGTCAAAAAGATGAAGTCGTGACACCACGACGCACAGACCAACAACCACAGAAACCAGTTATTTCATACCTATCACGTAAGTTACTAGCAACAGCTGGTGTTATTTCAATTATTTTAGGTATCTTTGCTTTCGTTTTCAACCCTAAATGGTTACTAGCTGTTTCAATCATTTTTGGGCTATTTTCAATTTTTGTTGCTTTTATCGACTTAATGTTATTCAAAAACAGTGTTTATCTGCGTGGATCACATTTGATGAGTGCTTTACTCAGTGCTGTCATGGGGCTCGTTCTATTATTCCGCCAAGACTTTACGCAAGATTTCATTGGTATCGTCTTTGGTTTTTGGATTCTATTTAACGCTACAAGTAATTTAGCACAAACTTGGGTACCTGAATTACTAATTGGTTGGCAACGTTTAGTCGGTCTACTAATTGGTGCCGTTGGCCTTTGCTTAGGTTTGTTCTTGGTTCTATTTACCGATTACTCAACCCACGATATGCAAATTATCTTAGGTATCTACACTGACCTATTAGGAATATACTTCTTACTTGTTAGTTTCTTTAGTCGCACAAATGATTTAAGCAAAAAATAAATCATTATATACAAAAAGCAGTCTCAAATGAGGCTGCTTTTTTACTATTAACAAATAATTATAGAATTGGTGTTAATAGTCTTGAGAAAAATTGCTTAAATCTCTTCCATGATGACTGTGCTTCAAAATACTCCGGCGTCAAAAGGGTTGAGTCTTCCAAATCTTTTTCAAAGATTGCTTCCATTTCAAGTGCTACGTGTTCACTGTATAAGAAAGCATTCACTTCAAAGTTAAGTGAGAATGAGCGAATATCCATGTTAGCACTACCAACTGATACGATACGATTATCAATGACTAAAGTCTTCGAATGTAAAAAGCCCTTATTATAGGCATAAATTTCAATACCTTCATTCGCTAAAACATTTGCATAATACTCGGTAGCACGATAAACAAACATATGGTCAGGCTTTGATGGAATCATAATTCGGACATGAACACCGGCTTTAGAAGCAATTATAAGACTGTCCATAATCGCTTGGTTTGGAATGAAATAAGGCGATTGAATCGTAATACTATCATGTGCCATTGAAATCATGCGCAGATAACCTTGATAAATCTGCTTAACATCAGTATCTGGTCCTGACGAAACAATTTGCATTGGCACATCCCCATCTGTATCATGTGATGGAAAATATTGTTCGCCGAATTCTAACTTTTCATGCTTCGTTGTCGCATTCCAATCAGTAAAGAAACGGCTTTGCATCGCTAATACTGCATCCCCAACAACTCGTAGATGTGTATCACGCCAATAACCAAATTTTTTCAAACGTCCTAAATATTGATCACCAACATTGAAACCACCAATATAGCCAATATCACCATCAATAATCACTAACTTTCGGTGATCATGGTTATTAACATGCAATGATATATACTGCCACTTTGGCATTAAGAAAGCTTCTACATGGCCACCAGCTTCACGTAAACGTTTATACAATTTATTGTTTTTACCGCCTGAGCCCCAGCTATCATAGATAACCCGGACGCGAACACCTTCTTTAGCCTTTTCTGTTAACAAATCAACAAAGTCATTTCCTATCCTGTCATCATAAATCGTATAATATTCAACATTAATATGATGCTTTGCACCACGAATATCCTCATACAATTTTTTAAACTTTTCATGTCCATCTGTAAAGATTTGAACTTCATTCTGATTTGTAAAAATTGCTTGTTCACTTTGCAAGAATAAACGGACAAAAGCCTGTTCTTCTACATAGCTCTCAGGGTCAGCTAATTCAATAACCTCTTTTTGTTGATTTTCAGCAATTTTATCAATCCCTAACACTTGTTGCGTTTGCATGTTAAAGATATGGTTATCTGATAATTTTCTACCGAATAAGAAATAAATTAGAAAGCCAACTATTGGGAACAATAATAGCACCAACATCCATGCCCAAATAGCGGTAATATCCCGATAACGATCTCTAAAAACTGTTAAAATTGCGGCCAACGTATTAATAATAAAGATTACTTCAATTAGTATTACTAACCAATGTTCAGCCATAACTACTCTCCTTCTGAATAATAGTTCTAATTTTACCAGTTTTATGTCACAGCATTATATCAAATTAATATTAATTAATGATTATTTTAACAAATCATGCTTTACTAAATACTGGTGCGCTACTTTCTTAGCAGATTTATGCTCAACCGTCACTTTATAATTCATGTCAATCATATCTTGATTAGTGATTTGATCCTTTAATCGTAATAAACTCTTCTTAACACTAGGATACTTGGTTATAATTTCTTTTCTTACCAAAGGAGCACCTTGAAAGGCTGGGAAATAATGCTTATCATCTTTCAATGTTACTAGCTTATCAGCCTTTAACTGTGGATCAGTTGTATAAGCATCAGTTACGTCAATTTGCTTATTTGCTAAAGCTTTATAACGCAAACTTGATGACATACTCTTAACATTTTTAAATTGTAAGTTGTATGCCTTCTTCATTCCTGGATATGAATCTTTTAATTCATAGAAATCATGATCAAAACCAGCCGATAATTGTGGTGACAGTTTTGCTAAATCGCTAGTTGTTTGCAAATGATATTTTTTCGCATCTGCTTGACGTACTGCCAATGCATACGTATTTTGATACTTCATACGTGGCAAGTAAGCCAAATTATCTTGCTCATCAAGCGCTTGTTTAGCATCTTGATACGCTTCTTTTGGTTGATGACTAACCTTTTTACCCTTAACCAAATTCTGCAAGACCGTTCCGGTAAACTCTGGATAAATATCAACATCCCCACTTTTAAGGGCCTTATAAATAAACGTTGTGCCACCAAAATTGGGTTTAATCTGTACGTCTAATCGTGGATTATCTTCTTCAATTAGTTCCTTATACATATTAATTAAAATCTCAGGTTCACCACCTAATTTGCCGGCCACTATAATCCGGCCACTAGGTTGCAATAAGGCTCTACCACCAAAATAACCACCTAACAAGATAATCAGCACAGTGACAACAATTCCCAATTTTTTCAAAGATAGTTTACCAAGTACTTTAATAATCCATGAAAAGACCAATGCTAACACCGCTGATAAAATAGCACCTAGCAATAACTGCGCATTATCATTTGTTTGGATACCAATCATAATGAATGTACCAAGGCCACCACCACCAATTAGGGCAGCTAATGTCGCCGTTCCAATAACTAATACCATCGCAATTCTCAATCCTGATAAAATCATCGGCATGGCTAATGGTAATTGAATTTTAAATAATTTAAACCATTTTGAAAAGCCAAATGCTTCAGCAGCTTCTAATAAGTCGGGATTAATTTCAGTTAAACCAGCATACGTATTTTGAAAAATTGGCATAATGGCATATAGGACCAAGGCAATAATAGCTGGCGCTGTTCCAATTCCCACAAACGGAATTAAAACACCCAAAATTGCTAAACTAGGAATTGTTTGAATAACTCCCGCAACTTGTAATACCCCTTCACCTAAACGCCGATGATTCATCAGCGAAATCGCTAGTGGGATGGCAATAATTGAAGCAATTAAAATTGCTGCTAAAGAAAGCAAAACATGTTCTTCCAGAGCAACAATAATGTCACTTGATTGAGTTGTGACTAAATGTATCAAATCATTTAACATATTGTTCTCCTTAATTCTTACTAATATACATTAGTAAATCATTCTGATTGATGATATATTGCTCATCAACAATGACATAATCATGCTGATACAACGCAGCAGCTAGTTCCTGAATTGTTTGAATACTAGATAAATGGACAGTATCCATTACTTGCTTATTAGCAACGGTTTCACCAAGATTAGCTGCCAAAAGATTAGCAATCAAAGTGATTCGTTGATTGTTAAATAGTGATGACACAACTTGATTAGCTGGTTGATTAATAATCGTTTGCGGTGCCCCTACTTGTTGTAGTTCGCCATTCACCAATACACCAATTTGCGTTCCTAACCGTAAGGCCTCTTGCATATCATGGGTAACAAACACAATCGTTGGTTTTAGTTCTTGATACAACGACAAAATTAAGTCTTGTAATTGTTTACGTGATAACGGATCTAGGGCACTAAATGGCTCATCCATTAAAATAATTTTAGGTTGCGTTGTCAATGCACGGACAATCCCTACCCGTTGTTGTTCACCACCTGATAATTCATTAGGCATTCGTGAACCATATTGGTCATAAGATAATCCAACTTTATCCAACAATGTTTTGACAATTTCTTGCCTTTGCTCGCGTTTAATACCTCGCGCTTCTAATAAGATGCCAGCATTTTGACTAATTGTTAAATTCGGGAAAAGGGCGATATTTTGTAAAACATAGCCAATATCCTGACGTAACGTCGTCTTATTAACATTCTCAACATTTTGATCATCAATGATAATTTTACCCTGACTCTGGTTAGTTAAACGATTAATCATTTTTAAAATCGTGGTTTTCCCACTACCACTGGGACCAACCAAAACAAAAAATTCACCAGAAGCGATGGTTAGATTTAATTTATTAACAACTTGCTTATTTTGATATGTTTTAACAACATTTTCAAATGCAATCATATTAACACGTCCTTCTTTTTATATAATTTAAATTGGCCTGTTACTTTTCCAATAATATAAGTATATAAAAAAGACTGGTTGAGCTAAACCCCCAGTCTTATTTTACTTATAATAAATCAATTTGTTTGTTTAATTTTTTAACTTTATCAGCAATGTCATCAGCCTTCATAATTTCACTTACAACAGCAACACCAACAACACCAGTGTCTGCTAACGTTGCAATATTATTTTCTTTGATACCACCGATTGCAACGACCGGAATATTAACTGCCTTAACAATATCTGTCAAAGTCGCTTTACTTGTCTGTTTTGTAATAACCTTAGTGGTCGTTGGGAACATTGCACCAGTACCTAAGTAATCTGCCCCTTGCGTTTCCGCTTCAACAGCTCGTTCAACTGTTTTGGCTGATACACCTAACATTTTATTAGGTCCTAATAGCTTACGAGCAATGTTCACTGGTAACTCGTCATCCCCAATATGAACGCCCGCTGCGTCAACGGCTAAACAAATATCAATGCGATCATCAATAATCAAAGATAAGTCATATTGATCCGTTATCTGCTTAACTTTTACGGCTAACTCATAATAAGCACGGGTTGATAAATCTTTTTCGCGTAATTGTACTAAAGTAACTCCACTCGCACATGCTAGCGCAACCTTATCTAAAAATTCTTTTTCACTTTCCCCATAACGTGCTGTCACTAAATATAATTCTTTTGCCATTTTTTGTCCCCTTTATTTGTGCTAACCAATCAGGATTGTCAGTACCTAACAATGATAATTCATTTAAAAACTGTTGCCGAAAATCTGCCAGTCCTTTTGTTGTAGCCCTTTGTTTAGCTTGTTCACCGGCAATATTTAAGTAACTAATTGCATGTACTGCAGCAACTTCAGGTGTTGCTTGCACACCCAACAATGCTGCCAACAAACCGCCCAATAAATCTCCTGAACCTGTAAATCGATCTAATTCAGGTACACCATTTTCTAAAACCCACACGTTATCGCCGGCCACCACAACATCTTGCGCACCCGTGGCAACATATATTGAGGCAGTTGGCAATGCTTGTAATGCAACGATTAACTCATTGACAGCGTCCTTTGTCTGATCTAAAGCACTACTATCAACGCCTCGATTTGTTGTCGTTAAACCAGCTACCGCACGCATCTCAGAAATATTACCGCGTACGATAGTTGGTTCGTAAGTCATAAGTTTTTTAGCAATTGCCATAGCGGTACGTGCACTGGCAACGCCCACAACATCTAGCACAAATGGTTTATGACCGTGGGCTAACTTGGTTGCAGCTAATAAGCTTTCTTCTTTTTTGACCGACAAACTACCTAAATTCAACAATAAACTATCCGTTTGCTTTGCTAAATCCTCAAAAGCACGCGTATCTTCAGTCATAATTGGCTTAGCACCAACATATAATATAGCATTGGCCACTGTTTCAACTGAAATCGTGTTCGTAATGCAATGAACCAATGGTGTTTGAGTTAGTGGCATCATGATTTTTTCCATCAGTGTATCTCCAATTTCCCATTAAATACACGCATCATATCTTTAAACAATGACATTTTCTTAGCCTGTTGCCAAATTACCCAAGCTGCGACTGAGCCCATGACTGCAGCTCCTAAGAATCTTGGTGTATAAAGTAACCAATACAAGTCTGTTTTAGTACCGGTAAATAATACCATAACTGGATATGATAATAATGATCCAATAACTCCTGTACCAATAATTTCACCAATAATTGACCCATAAACATTATGCATCAAGCGAGCGCCCAATCCTGCTAATAAAGCGCCAAAAACTGCGCCAGTTAATGCCAATGGCGGAATTCCCATCATCATCATACGAATAATACCACAGCAAGTTGCCATAATCGTTGCATACAAAGGTCCCATCAGAACGCCTGCTAATACATTAACGACACTAGACATTGGTGCCATACCCTCAATACGTAAAATTGGTGATAAAACAACATCCAATGCAATCATCATAGCCAAATACGTAATTTTTCTAGTACTTGAATTCATACCCATTCTCCTAAACTCCAATAAATTAAAATAAAAAAGCCTCTTTGTAATTAAAAATCACAAAGAGGCTATTATATACAATGCTAATAATAGTACTTTCACAATTCCTACGCTTAAATAACTAAAACAGGTACGGAGGGTCTAGAGTAAAACTCCTTCTCAGCCGATAATGGCTCCCCTTTGTGATAAATATTCTTCTATAAAAACTATCATATCATATTAATCATTAAAAAACTGATTAATTAAGATCATGATTAGTAATTTGAGTCATATATTTCCAAAAAACTTCACTAGCATTAGATTCATGAAGTTGCTTTAACCGCATAAAGCCAAAATTACTAGTCGTATTTAAACCAATTCGCCGTTTGATAAGCTGCTCATCATGAGACACATCCACACGCTTATCCATAACGAGCGCCATTCCCATACCATTTGAAACCATATTTAAAATAATATCGATTCGCTCTCCCTGGTAAGTAACGGCTTTCTTCAATTGTTGTTTTTCCGCCATAATTCCAAATTTATTAAAAATCATGGTTTCTTCACCTTCTAGTAACAAGATGTCTTCTTGAATCATATCATTTAAAGTCAGCATTTTTTTAGCTGAAAGTGGATGGTTTGCTGGTAATATCGCAACCAGATTATCCTGATCTGTTAACAAAGTTTCAAGTTTACTGTTTAAATTAGGTGTGTAATGACCAAAGATAATATCAGCTTGATTCTCTAGTAACGAATCAACTAATTTATCATCCTGTGTTTCTGAGAAATGTAAGGTAATCTCTGGATAATTTTGATGGAAAGCACTCACTAAAGAAAAGCCCCGATAATTGGAAAACGTTGGCATCGTATGGATCGTTAACACATTATCAGATTCAACACCGTGTTGCGTTAATGTTTGCTGCAAAGCCCGATATTCATGAGTAATCTTTTTAGCATACATTTCGGTAATGCGACCAGATTCAGTCAATGTAATACGCCGATGCTCACGAATAAATAATTTTGTCTTTAATTCTTTTTCTAAAGATAAAATTTGTTTAGAAATATTACCCTGCGTTGTATATAAATGCTCTGCCGTTTCAGAATAATTACCAGT
Organism: Weissella sp. ESL1139; assembly: GCF_058506735.1. Taxonomy (NCBI): domain Bacteria; kingdom Bacillati; phylum Bacillota; class Bacilli; order Lactobacillales; family Lactobacillaceae; genus Weissella; species Weissella sp. ESL1139. The sequence goes on along the minus strand of NZ_CP196375.1, from coordinate 355,570 downwards.
TTGTGCTAAATCTAAAAACACATTAAATTTATTAATATCCATAATAAGCTTCCTTAAATATTACCATTTGGAATAGTTTACCATAAATAAGTCCTTATTAGAATATTTCAAGCAACAAAAAAAGCCGAGCAATAACACTCGACCTTCATCAATCTAGGATTACTTTTCAGAAATTGCTGCAATTCCTGGCAAAGTCTTTCCTTCTAGGTACTCCAATGAAGCACCACCACCAGTTGAAATATGACTCAATTGGTCAGCGACACCTAATTGTTGTACGGCAGCAGTTGAATCACCACCACCAACAATTGTTGTTGCACCGTTCTCAGTAACCTTAACAAGTTCTTGACCAATAGCCAAAGTTCCCTTAGCAAAGTTTTCCATTTCGAATACGCCCATAGGACCATTCCAAACAACTGTCTTTGCATCAGCAAGCACTGACTTAAATAGTTCAACAGACTTAGGACCAATATCTAGACCCATGTAGCCATCCTTGATGTCACCTTCAGCAACATATGATTCTGCATCGTTAGCAAACTTGTCAGCTGCAACGGCATCAACAGGCAATACCAACTTATCACCAGCATCAGCAATTAATTGCTTAGCCAATTCAACCTTGTCAGCTTCGTATAATGAATCACCAATCTTTTGACCCTTAGCAGCAGCAAATGTATATGCCATTCCACCACCAACAATAACCTTATCAGCCTTTGCTAGTAGGTTTTGGATAATCGTAATCTTATCTGAAACCTTAGCACCACCGATGATTGCAACGAATGGACGCTCTGGGTTTTCAACAGCTCCACCCAAGAACTTGATTTCCTTTTCCATCAAGTAACCTGCAGCTGTTTGTGCAATGTTAGCTGCAATTCCAGCATTTGAAGCGTGTGAACGGTGAGCAGTTCCAAAGGCATCGTTTACAAATACATCACCCAATGATGCCCAGTAAGCACCTAACTCAGGATCGTTCTTTGACTCGCGCTTTACTTGCTCGCCATCTACAACGTCAGCATAACGTGTGTTCTCAAAGATTAATACTTGGCCATCTTCAAGATGGTTAATAGCATCTTCAAGTTCAGGGCCTTCAATTGCAGGAACGAATGTAACAGGTTGACCTAACAAATCAGCCAAACGTTGTGCAACTGGCTTCATTGATAGTCCAGGCTTATCATCTTCACTCTTAATACGACCCAAGTGTGAGAACAAGATAGCACGTCCACCCTCGTTCAATACATGCTTAATTGTTGGCAAAGCTGCAACAATACGGTTATCATTAGCAACTTCTTGTTGACCGTCCACTTCTTTTAGTGGCACGTTAAAGTCAACACGCATCAATACTTTCTTACCTTTTAATTCTAGGTCATCAACAGTTAATTTTGCCATGGAATCCCTCTTTCCTTATTTTAATTCGTTAAGAGTTTAATAGAAAAAACGGGCGGTTCAGACTATTACTAAACCACCCGTTTTCAATAATAGTTATCTAACTATTAAAGTGTTGCCAAGTGCAACAAAGTACGGATCATGTTTGAAGTGAAACCATACTCGTTATCATACCAAGCAGCAGTTTGAACTAATTGCTTATCACCAACAGTGATAACCTTAGTCAAAGTTGGATCGTATACGGCACCGTGTGTGTCGCCAATGATATCTGATGAAACAATTTCATCATCATTGTATCCAAATGAATCATTCTCGTACTTCTTAACAGCTTCGTTAACTTCTTCAGCAGAAACCGTCTTTGACAATTCTGCAGTCAACTCAGTAACTGAACCATCAACAACACCAACACGTTGTGCGTGACCATCCAACTTACCAGCAACTGAAGGAACTACCAAACCGATAGCCTTAGCAGCACCAGTTGAGTGAGGAATAGTGTTTACAGATGCAGCACGGTTTGAACGCATCTTCTTAGCCTTAGGACCATCCAAAAGCATTTGTGTACCAGTGAATGCGTGAACAGTGGTCATCAAACCAAGTTCAATACCGAATTCCTTGTCCAAAGCATTTGCCAATGGAGCAAGTGATTGTGTAGTACATGAACCAGCAGAAACAATGTTGTCATCTGCAGTCAATGTATCTTGGTTAACACCATAAACAACCGTTGGAATATTTCCAGCAGGTGCTGAGATCAAAACCTTCTTAGCACCAGCATCCAAGTGAGCTTGTGACTTTTCTGCTGAAGTATAGAATCCAGTTGACTCCAATACAATTTCAACACCATCATTAGCAACCCACTTCAAGTCAGCTGCGTTACGCTCTGCGTAAACACGAATCTTCTTACCATTAACGATGATACCATCTTCGTCAGCTGAAACTTCAGCGTTCAAAGTACCATGAGTTGAGTCATACTTCAACAAGTATGCCAACATTGCAGGGTTAGTCAAATCATTAATTGCAACAACTTCGATGTCATCTGCAGTATCCTTTAATTCAAGGATGCGACGGAATGCTAAACGACCAATACGGCCAAAACCATTGATACCAATCTTAACAGTCATATTATTAAGATCCCTCCCAAAAAATTCTTTTTGTTACGTTTCTACATGATTTATTATACGACTTTGTTTATATTTTCGCAAACAAAGTAGTCGTTTTAAGCCATCTTAGTATATACAAAACCACTTCAATAAGAATTCTAAAAGATACCATAAACACTATTCAAGCCAAGCAAATAAATTTGTTATATATCATGCTCAATCTTTCACTTAATTTTATTATGGCTACTTTTCAAGCACAATCCGGTGTGCTTCCTTATCATTAGCACCACCTAGCCTCATTAATCCATAACGAATCAATAAAATAATGCCCCTAATGTATCGTTTTGTCTTTCCAATAAACAGGTTTTCAATCATTGTTACTACTGCTAATGTTGCAAACCACAAAACTAAAAAAATTGCTAACATAATTAAAAACGCAATCATTGCATTACTCATAACTACTCCTCCTGTTAGTTTAAACTTAATCTAAATTGTTAATTAAAGTCCTAGCACTGAACATGTTAGGACAAAATTAATTATATATCGTAAATAAGTTTAAATCAACAGTGAAATTAGGTTTAATTTAAAAACCCGTTATCTCGGTAAAAATTCACTGTCTCTTGCGCAAAGTCTAGCGGATAGCCTAAATACTCACACAACATCCAAGCTTCGAATGGTTGTCCCTCATATTCATGCGCGATTTGCAACATCATATTCTCGCTTGTCATATATTTAATCACTGCTTCGCGCGCAACAACCTCATCATTATGTGCTAAATTTGCATCATAATCTAAATGATTACCAATATCAGAGATAGCATGATGATATTCTTCCACTAACGTGCGTGCCTTTTCAAAAATTGTTAAATTTTTATCAATAAATATATATGCCTTATTGCCTTTTAAATAAGCAACACCATCTAAACCTGAATTTTCCTTTAGTGGCATCGTATCCAAAATAACTGGTTCCATCCCCAAAGCACTTAAATCGTTTTCGACCCTTATTAATAAGTTTTCATACTTATCTGTTCCCATTCCGATCCTCATAATCAGCAATTAAACCTTCGATGTACGATTTTGCACGATCAATTACTCGTGAACGTTCTTCATCTGGTAATCCTGAAATATCTAATCCCCAATGTGCTGCCATTAGTACAGGTTCATCGGTGACATCTGTATTTGAAACTTGATTTGGTTCTTCGACAAGATCTGATTTAGAAATTTTAAAATAGTCCGCCATTGCCTCAATTTTATCAATACGCGGATAAGTCTTCCCATTAGACCAATCTGAAATAGTTGCTGTTGATACACCAATAATTTCTGCTAAATGGGCTGCGGTAATTTCATTTTGTTTAATATATCGTTTAATGTTACGGCCCATCGTGGCCTTTCCTTCTGATGATGCCATTATTTTCACCTTTTCTATTTTTTATAGTAATTATAGGTTTATTATAAAGGTAAACTTAATGAATCGCAAGGTTTAACCTAACTAATCTGTCAGCAACGTGATTCTATTGCTAATACTAATCTATTAGTTTATAATTATTATTTGTTACGGGCTTGTAGTGTAATGGATATCACGTTGGATTCCGGTTCCGGAGATGAGGGTTCGATTCCCCCCAGGCCCATATATAGCTATAATTGTTGATATAATTGCATTTTAATTAATGATAATGCCAAATACATTAAAAGCCCCACTGGTTATTACGACCGGTGGGGTTTAACTTATTTAATTGAGCAATTTATCCCAAATATTCTTATTAATAATATGCTTTAATGGATTTTTCAAAGTTTCAATTAATATACCATTATTAGTTAAATCTTTAATTTCACTTTTTATCTTATTTACAGCCACTTTTTCTTTATTCATAATTTTAACTATCTCATTATCTTTGATTGATGTTGAATCAACGATATTGAACAATTGTGATTGAGCAATAATATATAATATACCTTTGTCTAAATCTGATAATTGTTCATGTTGAGAAATATTTTTCTTTATTACATCTAATTTTTCTTTATTACCTCTTAAATCTTGGATAACGTCCTCTTGACCAGAAGTTAAGATACTAAGCATATCTTCTAAAAATATTGTTAAATCTGCCCGATTAAACATATCATCAGCTTGCTTAAAAGTACGATAATATTTGTTATTATGCTTTCTTATAGCTGTTGCAATAGACAGTCCTGAAAATATGTCTACTTTGGAAGAAATATATGAAGATAGTAAATAACGTCCCATTCTACCATTTCCATCATAAAACGGATGCGTATTTTCAAACATAAAATGAGTGACCATTGCTTTTAAAATTGGATCTATTTCATGTGAATTCATGAAATCAATTAAACTAGTTAGCGGCGTAAATATGTCTTCTTCTCTAATAGGCGGGATATGCACTGTTTCGAGCGTATTACCGATACGTACAAAACCATTTCTAAAATATTTCCCATCCGGTTTTTCTTTATCAGTTATTTCACCTTTCAAAAGTTCATCATATATATTCCTAAAGTCTTTTAATTGTAAAATTTTCTTTGATTTTTTATTTATAGTATCAATATAAAGATTAACGGTAGAAGCTAATCTTTTTGTTTTCATATTTTTTTTACTATTTCCAATTATCATTCCTATTTCTTCACGACTTGTATTAATCCCCTCAATTTCATTGGTATAATGAATCTCATTAATTAGCAACGTGTTTATAAAACTATCTTTAGCAACTCCTGGCAATATGTCTTCTAACAGAATAATTTGTTTTGAGTTACGATAAATTTTTGAAATTAATTCGTTGATTCGTACAGTCTCAACAAAAAATATCGGGTATGACGTATCAAAGGCCTCTTCACCATTCATTATCTTTGGCCTCATTTGTGTAACTATTGTAGAGTATCCATTGATACGACGCTCATACTCTTGTTCTGCAATTATATTTTTAGGTAAGGATTTATCATCAACTGTGTAAATATATTGTTTTAATAATTTATATTTCGCCATAATCTCATCCTCATTTTTAAATAAATCCATTTTTTATATATTAACACAGTTTATTCCTAGTTAAAGCAAAAAAATAACCAATATTTACAAATTAAAGCGTAATTATTCATTACTATACGCAAAAAAAGGCTTAACCAAATCATTCGTTATTACTTTAAAAAATATACAAGAAAGCTATAAGTGATGAAATAATTTTTGCTTTCTTTTTATGCATTCCTGTATCAATAAGTTCTTGGTATGCTCTTTGATAACCATCTTTATATGGAATTGATAGCAATAAAATCAACACTATGATTATCATTAAAATGATGAATAAACTAAGCCACATTAATAAACTCCACTTCTTTTCTACGTTAAAAATATAAACTGCTTTTTATTACCTATTCAAGGCAAGCGTCTCATCTAATTGCCATCTGATTTAGATCTGCAACAGTAATTGTATTAGCGCCAGCTACATTTTGAGGTACTTCTAACATAACACTAGGCTTATTATTATAGTAAATCTCCCATCCATGGTTTTCTCCAAAATTATATTCAGACGCTAAATTACTTTGAAACCCAGTATCACGTACATTATAAGTGTCTCCATTATCGTAATGCACTGTAAACCCTTTGAGAATTTCAGTTAGATAATCAAACATAGGTAATTGTCTCCCTTCAACTTTATACATAAACTTATCAACTGCCATAACTACTATTAAACGTCTGAAATACATATCTTTTTTATGATCAGTTATTTGGTCGGCCACAGTTGTCTCATCTTGTGCAGAGTTATCTATACTTGAATCTGATTGTGTAACTACTGAACTATTCTCAGATGTTTCTTTAATTCTATGACTACTTTTCGTTTCTTTTACCTGATTTTTTACAGATGATATTGTACTAAATAAATTTACAATATAAAAAGCTAAAAGAGATTTAATTATAATATTTCTATGTTTAAAATCTCAAATGCCTAAACAAAAACGCTGATAAGTCGTAAAGACTAATCAGCGCTAATGTTATCTCAATATTGAATTAAAAATCATCTGGATTTATCAACTTATGATACTGCTTATTTGAAACATGTGTTGTTGCATTGGAAATAACTGGTAAACCAGTAATACGCACTTTTTTAATATCTTGATACACATATAAATTAACTTTAGCATGTGATTTAGTGCGTTTCTTACCATTATGCAACACATAACGATACATTACTTTTTTATGCTTAGGTATTTTCTTATGAATACCTTTTTCGTTACCACCAACATCCCCTGTTAAATCCGCAATGTAATTAACAGACTTTTTATTTGTTATTGTCCTGACTTTTTTGTCATGCTGATTATAAACCGCAACATAATCATTATGATGCTCCCCATCTTTTGCCATAGCATCATTGCTAAAGCCAATTAACACGAAACCACTTATTATCATACTAACGGTTAAAATAAATTTCTTCATCCCATAACCCCCTCTTACAATATAAGTTTACAACTTTCTATTTGGCAAACTCATTATCTAACTCTTGAGACAATAAATTAATTTGAATATTTTGATCCTTTAACGCAGTTTCAACATCTATAAATTTTTCATGCTCATCTAACATTTCAGCTTTAATGGTTATCATAGGATTAACAGCTAGTTGTTTCATCTTTAATCCTTGGACAACTAACTGAAAAGCTATCATTGCTTGCAAGCCACCATGTGAGCCGTATGGCATTAGGCTAATTGGTTTGCCTTGCCACTCATCATACAAGTAATCAAAAGCATTTTTTAAAGCACTCGGATAGCCCCAATTGTATTGCGGAAACACGACAATAAAACCATCATACTGTTTAACTAGCTGACTCCACTGTTTCGTGTGTTCATAATGATGTGTACCTCTTGCTGGTACTTCTGGTTCATCAAACATTGGTAAATTAATTTCTGCCAAATCAATTAAATCACTTGTAAAATTTGTACCATGTAATTGTTCATTTACCCACTTAGCAATTTCGATACTAATGCGCGAGCTTCTGGTACTACCAACGATTATGCCAACTTTCTTAGTCATAACTTCTCCTTCATAAATAAACTCATCCAACTGACTAAAAACGAGATTGATCCCTTAAAAACCAATCTCGTTAATTTATTAATAACTATTTTACAACTGTGCTTGCGCCACTTGCATAATCAATCTTAACACCTGGCTGAACGTTTGGCACAAAGACATTAAACTCTAATTGACCGTCATTAGATTTAGCTTCCATATGATTACCAGAAGGCACCAAATTATTACCAACATAAATCGGTGTTACACGATATCGCACACTTTCATTTTGATCTAAAGCACGCCGCACTTGTGTTTCATAATAGTTTTGCCCAGTGTTATCATCATTACCATTTGAAGCTTGATTAGCCCACGCTGTTTGCGTCGCAATATTTTGTGGATTGGCTTCTGAAGGATCAAATGACTTTATGCTGCCAGCCAACGCATAACCAATTAAGTGACCACGATTATATAGCGTTTGGTAACGGCCACCAATTGTCGATTGTTGCCAGCCAACTGGATCAATTGTCTTAGCATTACCAGTTTCAGAGCGTGAACGATATTGGCGGCTACTTTTATTCAAAAAAGCATTCGCAACTTGAGGTCTTCCTTGCGCATCTTGTTGGGCCAATTGTACATAAGGTGCAACCCTAACATTTGCATTTAAATCCGTTTTATTATCATTAACAATATACGAACCAGTGTTATTAAAAGTCACTTTATTAGCTTTTAATTGATCAGAAACTTCCTTAGTTAACACTGTTTTTGTCAATGATTCACTAGGTAAATCATCATCAACTGATCCATAGTTAACACCATCTTGTGTATTAACGGTTGGTTGCTTTATCTTAGTACTACTACTTGAAGAAGATTCACTACCCAAAGATTGGACCTTATCATCAACATCAGAAATAACACCCGTTTGCTGTAAAATAGCAATCCCAATAATGACTATTATTGTACTAATAGATATTGTCTTTGTGCGTTGCTTTTTTTTACGTTTCATACGAATCTCCTTTTTATAACTTGAATTAGTATATCACGTCATAAAAAGTTATTCTGTTATTCATAATAAAAATCTTTTAATCTTGTACTGATTTATTGTTATAAGTCAAAATTGTTAAGCCGTCTTTAGATAACTCCATACGCGCAATTGAACCATTGGCTGGACGCTCATGCACTTGAATTTTGCCTTCACCAAAACGATCAGCCAAAGAAATCAATGTGTTACCGTGACTAATTAACAAGACATTATCACCATCATCTAAAATCGGATTATCCAAAATACGTTGTAGCCCTGCATCAACGCGTTCCCAATATTCTTGGCTATCTTCTGCATCATGCCATGGGTCAGCAGCCTTCAATAAATCTTTCGTCTTATCAACACCATATTCATCAACAATTTCTGCATACGTTTTTAGACCAACTGGTGCCCCCGCATTAGTCCAGGCAACGTCCATATTTGACCCTTCAAAACTACCATAAAATTCTTCACGAAAGTTTGGTGCCGTAATCAATTGCAACTCGGGATTTTGTCGATTAGCACGAATGATAATTTTAGCCGTATCCATTGCCCGTGTTGTATCAGAACTATAAGCCGCCTTGAACTTTATATTCGATAACTTTTGAGCTGCAGTATGCGCATCTTGAATACCAGATGCCATTAATGGTGAATTTCCCCAACCTTGCAATTTATTGTAACGGTTAAAATACGTCTTCCCATGACGGACTACATATAAATGTAATGTTTTCATGACTCCCCACTCCTTAATTTAAACTATTTACGTTTACGTTCCAGAATACCTTTACGGCGCAAAATTTGATTTGCTTGCAAATTTTCTTGAAAAACAGCAACTGCTTTTCTGGCTTTGCCCCCAACAAATTCAAAAGTTTTGCCATCTGTTGTCTTTACGAAGAAACCACGATAATAAAACTTTAAAATAATTTCCATACTAACCGACTCGACATTTCGCCAAGGAATTTGAATATAGCCACCACCAGTATTAGCGCGAAATTCCATGCCGCGATCACCATAAAACATTCGACCTTGTTGAATGTTAACTGGTGACATCATCGCGTTAGCACTACCTGCTAATATTATTTTTGTATTTAATGCTTGTACCATCTTGTTTCTCCTAGCTGATATAAAAAAAGATGAAACAGTTATGTTTACCGTTTCATCTGTATTTTAACAAATTTTGTTCTAAAATGTTCTATGCCATAATACCAAAGGCGTATGCCAAGATACCGACAATGAACAATCCGAAGATAATTGTAATCGCTGATACACGCTTACGTAGCAACCACAATACAACAAACATCAACAATAGTGGTGCCAAACCTGGCAACAAATCATCCAATGTATCTTGCAATGTCGTAACCTTGTAGGCCGTCAATGATTGACCATCTTGAATCTTTGAGACAACATCAGCAATTTGTGAAGCCGAAACATCGCCATTGTTGATTGCCTTAGCCAATCCTGGCACACCAGCCGTTGCATCACTTTGCACCTTGACCTTTGACATTACCATTGGGAAGTTCATGGTTGTCCAACGTGGTACCAGAACACCCATGATGAACATTCCTAAGATTGAAGCACCAGTGGTAATCTTTTGCATCGCACCACCACCCAAATCTTGAGTGATATTAGTTCCTTCTTTATATCCAAGTGCTTGGGTATACCATAGAAACAACATACGAATTAGATTCCATACAACGAAGAAAATAATTGGTCCCATGATTGAACCAGTTTGTGCCATACCTGCAGCGAAAGCTCCTAGAACTGGTCGCATCGTTCCCCAGAAAATTGGGTCACCAACACCGGCCAAAGGTCCCATCATTCCAACCTTAACACCGTTAATTGCTTCGTCATTAATTGGTGCACCATTAGCACGTTGCTCTTCCATAGCCAACTGAACACCCAAAATAGGTGAAGCGACGTAAGGATGTGTATTAAAGAATTCCAAGTGACGCTTTAATGCGGCAGCTCGATCTTCTTTTGATTTGTACAAACGTCGGATACCAGGAATCATTGAGAATGCCCAACCAACGTTTTGCATACGTTCGTAGTTCCATGCAGCTTGCAAGAAAGTAGAACGCCACCAAGTATTAACAAGATCACCTTTAGTCAAGTGAACTTCATTTTTTGTTTCTTCACTCATGATGTACTCTCCTTCAAGCTTAATAATTATTTAGAATGGTATCAATTGGATCGCCACCATTTGAACCACCGTTACCTGAACCGCCATTACCTGAACCACCGTTAAAGCGTGGTGATAGTTGTAGGTAAATCAAGGCCAATACAAGACCAATCATACCCATAGCAATCAAGTTCAACTCTGAAACTGCAGAAAGTGCAAATCCCAAGAAGAAGAATGGCCAAAGTTCAGCAGTAGCCATCATGTTGATAACCATTGCGTATCCAACAACAACAATAAATCCACCGGCAACAGCCAATCCCTTAGTAATAACATCAGGAATAGCATTCAAAGCATCGTTAACAGGGCCGGCACCAACAACCATAACAATACCTACTGGAATGGCAATACGCAAACCTTGCAAACTTAGGGCTGTCCAATGTAATGCTTCAACACCACGTAAGTTTCCTTTTTCGGCTTGCTTGTCGACCATGTGAGCCAAAGCAACTGTAATTGTACGAACACCGATTGTCAAAACTTGTCCGGCTACGGCCAAAGGAATAGCAATCGCCATACCAGTATCAACACTAACTTGTGCTGGACCTGTTACCAAATATGCCGAAACAGCTGATGCTAAAGCAGCATCCGGTGCGACAGCGGCTCCGATATTCATCCAACCTAGAGCAAGCATTTGCAAAGTTCCACCAAGAATAATTCCTTCAGTTAAATGACCATTAGCTAGCCCAATTAATGTAGCCGCAACTAGTGGTTGATGGAACTGAAATTGATCTAAAATTCCATCCATTCCAGCTAGGAATGCAAATAGAACTACGAAAAACGCTGAAATCATGCGTTATCCTCCCGAATATTTTCTATATAAATAAAATTATGACTTCTTCAATAATTCAAAAACATCCTTACTTTGATCAGCAGGTACTTTTCGAACATCGAATTTAACACCGTTATCACGCAAGTATTCTAAAGTCTTAACATCGTCATCATCAACAGCAACCGCATTTGTTAACATACGCTTACCTTCTGAATGAGACATTGATCCAATATTAACTTCGTCTAATTTAACGCCACCTTCAACTGCCTTTGCAACATCTTGTGGTGTTTCAAACAAAAGCAAAGCCTTAACAGTTGAAAAACGAGGGTCATCCCAAACGTCAACCAACTTTTGAATAGGGACAACATTAACCTTAACCCCTACTGGTGCAGCTTGTACTAGCAAAGTCTTACGCAATTCATCCTTTGACACACCATCTGAAACAACGATGATACGGTTAGGTGAAACTGACTTCGTCCAAGCTGTTGCAACTTGTCCGTGCAACAAACGTGAATCGATACGTGCTAGACGTACATCCATTGTTGCTGAACCGGTATGAATAACTTTATTGACATCCCCAGCTTCAACAACTGGTTCACCAGATTCGTCATCACTATCGCCATTTTCCACTGTTGCTTCTTCAGTTTCGGGTAATGTTTTAACACCATCTCGTGCGACTGGCATTAGATAACTTGCAATATCAGCAGCTGTTTCCATTGTGAAACGAGCCCCGTAAGCTTCTACTAACATTGGTAAGTTTAGCCCAGTAATAATTGCCATACGATCTTCATGCAAAGCCTGAATACGAGATGCGGCGTTAAATGGTGACCCTCCCCATAAATCAATGAGGAACAAAACTTGTCCCTCAGGTTCAAAAGTTGCCAGTGCGTCCTCAAACTTCTTCATCAAATCTTCAGGTCCTTCATTAGGCATGAATGTTACAACTTGAACATTCTCCTGTTCTCCAAAGATCATTTGACCAGACTGTCGGATACCAGCAGCAAATTCACCATGACTAGCAATAATGAAATTTACCATGATTGCCACGCTCCTTATATAATAATTGTTCTCTCCCTTGTGCAAACAAGTTTGTACTTACTTATTATAGCCTATGTTTTATAGGCTGTAAACGATTGCAATTATCACATTTTCCCATTCTACGTCAATACTTATAAATTTATTGCTTTTTTCACAAGATAAAATTTTTAAGTATCGCTTATCACCGAAAATGATATAATATTTTGATACTCTTTCGGAGGTAGAAAGCATCATGCCTAGGCAGTTTAAACAGTCATCTAAAATTTTTTTGACTTATTCATTTTTATTTTTGGTTTTAGTAATTCTTATTTTTGCCCCCTATTACTTAACCAACACATCATTAGTTTGGCAATCAGATGGTATTGCACAACATTACCCAGCATTAGTACAATGGCAATCTGATCTTAAAAACATTATTTTTCACCACACTTTACCCACAAATTGGTCTTGGAAACTTGGCCTTGGTGCTGATTACTATCAAACTTTTTCATATTATACTTTAGGCGATATCTTTACTTATGGTGCTGCATTTATCTCTAAGGGTCATTTATTAACTTATTATAATGTCATGATTATTGTCAGGTTATATTTGGCAGGGATTGCTTGTTTAGCAGTACTAAAACATTATTTTCAAATAGCACCTAATTGGCATTATCAAATCGCCATTTTTTCTTATATTTTTGCAGGTTATACAGCCTTTTCAGCATTTGAACATCCATTTTTCCTTAATCCATTAATTATTTTCCCATTATTATTGTTGGCAATGCATCATGCACTAACGCATCATAAATTTTTGCCACTCATTTTCATGGTCTTTTGGACAATTTGGAATAATTTTTATTTTGCATTCATGATGATAATTGGTGTGGGTCTCTTTTGGGTAGGCTACCAGTTTTACCATAAAACTTGGTCACATTGGCAGAGTCATCTAAATATAATAGGTTCTGGGCTACTTGGAGCAATGTTAGCAGCTCCCATATTATTACCTAGTATTGATGCTGTTTTGAATTCAGCACGCTCTAATGCTACCATCGCCAATGGCTTGACTGTTTATCCGCTTTACTACTATTTAGCACTACCTGGTAATTTAATTGCCAATCTTAACACCCCCTCGTTCTGGTTAACTGGTGGGTTTAGTGCGATTAGCATTATGGCAATTATTTTTTCTTTGCGCCGTTGGAAACAATACTTGTCGTTTAATATTCTATGGATAATCACCATTATTGGCGTCAGCACACCTGTTTTTGCAGCACTATTAAATGGTGGCTCTTCACCATCTAATCGTTGGATATTTATGGTGTCACTTCCTATTTGTATCATGCTCTTCCAGATGCTTAATCATTTATTAGAGTTAACAAAACGTGATTATGTTTGGTTCTTTATTATCGGTGTTGTCGCTTCAGTTTCACTATTCATTATCAGTAATTTTAATCTGAATAGTCGTTATGGTATGATAATTGCCCTCTATTTTGCGACACTAGCCGTATTATGGTTTACACAAACGATGCCGTCTTTCAAACCCGTCTGGTTAATTATTGTAGTTATCATCAATATATTCTTTATTACTGTTAGAAATCACACCAGCAATACGGATCCATCGAAAACTGATTTACTACCAAATAACACTGTTCAACAATTAATTAAACAACAAAAGGAATATCCTAAAAACAAGGACAAAGCGCTCACCAGAGCTTATGTTGATAATCAACTAAATGACGCAACTGGTATTGCGCCTGCCACAAACTTGCCAATTACTGGTTCACTGAATAATGTTGAGAGTTACTGGTCACTACAGAATGGTGATGTTGGCCGTGGGCTTGCTGATTTAGATGTTAGTACTTCAAATCCGAATGATATTACTGGTAATTTAGATTCACGTAATGTTATCAGTAATGTTCTAGGTGTTGCTGATCGTTTTGAAAACCCAGATGCACTTACGCCAAATTCTTACCTGGCTGATAATAATCAAATTATTAACGGCCAAACGCCTACTCATTCTGAAGACGCCTATCCATTGTTATATTTGGTAAAAAATAATATTAATAAACGTGCCTATCAGCACCTATCACCAACAGAAAAAGAAGCAACTTTGGCTGATAGTATTGTCACTAGAAAAGGACAATCAAAGCAAAAGTCTAAATTTGCAAAATCAGTGAAAACAACTGATATTCGTACTAATTTAACAAAGGAACCTCGTCAATCAAAGCATATAACTTATACAACTAATCCAGAGTTTTTGCCTGATGGTATATATCTAAGCCCATCTAAGCAATTGAAAGGCACTGAATTACATTTAGAACTATCTAATATCCATTACAAGCCTTTTAATCTAAAGCAACAACAACAAGCTGCTTTAGATAAATACAAGTATAATTATGCGCAAGACAAACAAAATCCACAGAACTTAATTGATCGACAATACAATGAGAATGCTTATACGTGGAACTGGTATAAAAAGCACATTAGTTCTGCTGGTAAAGAAATCAGCGGTTATACTTTAACGGCAACTTATAATGATTACACTAGCTCATTTACCCAAACTGGCAAAACTAATTTGTCATTTTATAACCCACAAAAACAAGTAACGCTTAACCTCGGTCAAGCAACCAACGTTACAAAAGAAACATTTATTCCGATTACATTTAGTAAACCGGGTAGTTATAGTTTTGATGTTCAGATTAAAGCTATTCCAACTGATAAACGATTTGATAAAGTTGCCAAAAATATTAAACGACGGGCTCCTGCCTACACTTTAAAAGACAACCAAATTAAAACTCGTATAAAAGTTAATAAAAAACAAATAATGGCTACAACTATTCCTTATAGTCATGGTTGGCAAGGTGATGGACAGCATCAGCTAATTAAATTAAATAATGGATTTATCGGTATCCCACTTGAGGCCGGACAAAACAAAATTACATTAACTTACAGCACACCTGGTATAAAGTTAGCAAAATATATTTGTTTGTTAGCCATCGTTATTCTAGTAATAATGTGTATCGTTAGTCTCTTGTAACAAAAAAACTTCCCTGAATTTCAATTCAAGGAAGTTTTTTTGTATGTTTTAAAATTTATCTAATTTAAACCACTCGGCAATTGTTAGCCATTCATCATTTTGATTGTTTTTAATTTTAAAGTTTGTAATATCGTATAACGTTTTACGATCACCATCTAATGGTGACCAATAAGTTTCATCAGCGCGACGCAATACTTCCCAATGGTCATAAGCCTTTTCATCGTCTGATTCATCACGAACCAAAAAGCCAGCTGGTAAAGTAATATTTTTTTCACCAACTTGTGGTCCTTCTTCATTAAAATTTTGCATTAACTGTTGATGATTATCACCAGTAATTGGATCTTTTGCCATTATTTTATCTCCTAATTCTATTTATACTAAAAGATGGGCCAAAAAGTTCTTACAATAAACGTTATAATAAGTAAAATTATTAAAAGCACACTAAATTTATTTTGAACCAACAAGGCAACGTATTCACGTAACACTGCGGAAGGTAGAAAATAATAAGAAGTTGGTGCCCCAACCCCATGTGCTTTTAATTTTGCTTTATTAGCATATATCATACTACGCAAAACATGGTAATGCAAAACATGGTAATTATTCGTTGTAAACAATACATTTGGCTTATCGTCTGCAATGGACCAATCAGCCATGATTTTAACTTTAGAATACTTCATATTTTCATACGTATTTGTAGATTGATTCTCCATAATAATTTGACTATCTGGAATATTTTGTGAACGTAAATATTTTGCCATTGCAAATGCTTCACTTACTGGCTCATCAGGTCCTTGCCCACCACTCACCACAAATTTAGCTTGTGGATACTTTTCAAAGTACATAATACCTTTATCCAAACGACTCTTCAATAATGGCGTCACTTCTTCTGAACGAATGCCTGCACCTAAAACAATAATATAATCAACCTTTTTATGATAAGGCATCATTTGATTAATTATTGAATATATTAAATAACAAATAAACAAAGTCATAAAGAAAAGATCACTCACAACAAATGATTCAAGCATTATCATCAAGTAAACATTCTTTAATAGTGAATCAAATATCATAATACATAATAGGACGATTACGATTATTAAAGCATTTATCCCAAACATAGCCGAAAGCTTTGCGACTAAACTTCTACCCTCTTTATCATACATAATCTTTGTATTTCGAACTAAGAAAATACAACCAGTTACAAACATAATAGGTAAAATCACATAGAGGACCACTAAAATTGAAAAGCTAATAATTTCATTACTAATATTTGCATTATTTACTAAGTCAATAAATGAAAAGGCTAAAACATATAGTAATACATTAGCTATAATCAGACTCCAAAATAATTTTCTAAACCAATACAAAAAAATGGTCATTAATAGTAAAACAATTACTACTGTAGTATAAATCGCCATAATATCTCCTATATTAATCTTAATTGTTCTACCAACACATTTTACTTCGATAATTTTAGCACGTTATAAACACAAAATAAAAAGTCCCAAAACCTTAAATAAAGGCCTTGAGACTTTAAAAAATGCCGTCGATGGGGGTCGAACCCATACTCCCTTGCGGGAACTGGATTTTGAGTCCAGCGCGTCTGCCAATTCCGCCACAACGGCATTATATTAAGTACTACATTAACAAGGGCGGTAGATGGGGATCGAACCCACGCGTGCCGGAACCACAAACCGGTGTGTTAACCACTTCACCACTACCGCCATGGCAGGGGTAGAGGGAATCGAACCCCCGCCGACGGTTTTGGAGACCGTTGTTCTACCGCTAAACTATACCCCTATAACAATAATGTAATACTTAATTGTACGGTCACAACGGGATTCGAACCCGTGATCTTTCGCGTGACAGGCGAACGTCATAACCAACTAGACCATGCGACCAATGGACGTTACAGGGATCGAACCTGTGACCCCCTGCTTGTAAGGCAGGTGCTCTCCCAGCTGAGCTAAACGTCCATGTTGCATCGCGACGTCCTATCCTCGCAGGAGGCGATCCTCCAACTACTTTTGGCGCTACTGAGCTTAACTGCTGTGTTCGGTATGGGAACAGGTGTGACCTCAGTGCCATCATCACGACACGTATTTATTGAGTGAACTTAGTTCTCTCAAAACTGAATCATAATTAAATTTTCTTGCCTTACACCACTTGCTACTTGGTTAAGTCCTCGAACCATTAGTACTAGTCCGCTCCATACGTCACCGTACTGCCACTTCTAGCCTATCTACCTTATCATCTATAAGGGGTCTTACTTCATTACTGAATGGGAAATCTCATCTCGAGGCGAGTTTCACACTTAGATGCTTTCAGCGTTTATCTCATCCGTACATAGCTACTCAGCGATGCTCCTGGCGGAACAACTGATACACCAGTGGTACGTCCACCCCGGTCCTCTCGTACTAAGGGCAGCTCCTCTCAAATTTCCTACGCCCGCGACGGATAGGGACCGAACTGTCTCACGACGTTCTGAACCCAGCTCGCGTACCGCTTTAATGGGCGAACAGCCCAACCCTTGGGACCGACTACAGCCCCAGGATGCGATGAGCCGACATCGAGGTGCCAAACCTCCCCGTCGATGTGGACTCTTGGGGGAGATAAGCCTGTTATCCCCAGGGTAGCTTTTGTCCGTTGAGCGATGGCCCTTCCATGCGGAACCACCGGATCACTAAGCCCTACTTTCGTACCTGCTCGACTGGTAAGTCTCACAGTCAAGCTCCCTTGTGCCTTTACACTCTGCGAATGATTTCCAACCATTCTGAGGGAACCTTTGGGCGCCTCCGTTACTCTTTGGGAGGCGACCGCCCCAGTCAAACTGCCTGCCAGACACTGTCTTCCACCACGCTTAGTGGTGTGAGTTAGAGTGTTCATACAACGAGGGTAGTATCCCACGTGTGCCTCCATCGAAACTAGCGTCCCGATTTCTACGGCTCCTACCTATGCTGTACAAGCTGCACAAACACTCAATATCAAGCTACAGTAAAGCTCCATGGGGTCTTTCCGTCCTGTCGCGGGTAACCCGCATCTTCACGGGTCTTTAAATTTCACCGAGTCTCTCGTTGAGACAGCGCCCAGATCGTTACGCCTTTCGTGCGGGTCGGAACTTACCCGACAAGGAATTTCGCTACCTTAGGACCGTTATAGTTACGGCCGCCGTTTACTGGGGCTTCAATTCGTACCTTCGCCGAAGCTAAGCACTCCTTTTAACCTTCCAGCACCGGGCAGGCGTCAGCCCCTATACGTCATCTTACGATTTTGCAGAAACCTGTGTTTTTGATAAACAGTCGCCTGGGCCTATTCACTGCGGCTCAGCTTGCGCTGAGCACCCCTTCTCCCGAAGTTACGGGGTCATTTTGCCGAGTTCCTTAACGAGAGTTCACTCGCTCACCTTAGGATGCTCTCCTCGACTACCTGTGTCGGTTTGCGGTACGGGCAGGTAAACACTAACTAGAAGCTTTTCTCGGCAGCGTGACATCACAGACTTCCCTACTTTATTTCGGTCCTCATCACAACTTGTCCTATAAGAAGCAAGCATTTAACTCACCTCAAGACTTATTGCTTGACCCAGCATTTCCAATCGCTGGGATCTGTTAGCCTTCTGCGTCCCTCCATTGTTCAAACATGTTCACCTGGTACAGGAATCTCAACCTGTTAGCCATCGACTACGCCTTTCGGCCTCGCCTTAGGTCCCGACTAACCCTGGGAGGACGAGCCTTCCCCAGGAAACCTTAGTCATACGGTGGACAGGATTCTCACCTGTCTTTCGCTACTCATACCGGCATTCTCACTTCTAAGCGCTCCACCAGTCCTCACGGTCTGACTTCACTGCCCTTAGAACGCTCTCCTATCGCGCCACTTACGTGGCACCCGTAGTTTCGGTGGTGTGTTTAGCCCCGGTACATTTTCGGCGCAGAATCACTCGACTAGTGAGCTATTACGCACTCTTTAAATGGTGGCTGCTTCTGAGCCAACATCCTAGTTGTCTATGCAACTTCACATCCTTTTCCACTTAACACACACTTAGGGACCTTAACTGACGATCTGGGCTGTTCCCCTTTCGACAATGGATCTTATCACTCACTGTCTGACTCCCGGACATACGTGATTGGCATTCGGAGTTTATCTTAATTTAGTAACCCGAGATGGGCCCCGCATCAAAACAGTGCTCTACCTCCAACACGCTATCTTCCGAGGCTAGCCCTAAAGCTATTTCGGAGAGAACCAGCTATCTCCAAGTTCGATTGGAATTTCACCGCTACCCACACCTCATCCCAACATTTTTCAACATGTACGGGTTCGGGCCTCCAGTGCGTTTTACCACACCTTCACCCTGGACATGGGTAGGTCACCTGGTTTCGGGTCTACAACAACATACTTAAGCGCCCATTTCAGACTCGCTTTCGCTACGGCTCCGGTCTTTCCACCTTAACCTCGCATGGTATCGTAACTCGCCGGTTCATTCTACAAAAGGCACGCTATCACCCATTAACGGGCTCTAACTTGTTGTAGGCACATGGTTTCAGGAACTTTTTCACTCCCCTTCCGGGGTGCTTTTCACCTTTCCCTCACGGTACTGGTTCACTATCGGTCACTAGAGAGTATTTAGCCTTACGAGATGGTCCTCGCAGTTTCCGACCGGATTTCACGTGTCCGGCCGTACTCAGGATCCTACACGGGAGTTTGCTTACTTTCACATACGGGGCTATCACCCTGTCTCGCTCAGTTTCCCAACTGATTCTGTTAATAAACAAATTTGTAACTCCACAACGGTAGTCCTACAACCCCAGAGTGCAAGCACTCTGGTTTGGGCTACTCCGCGTTCGCTCGCCGCTACTGACGGAATCGATTTTTCTTTCTGCTCCTATTGCTAATGAGATGTTTCAGTTCACAACGTCTACCTTCGTTTAGCTATGTATTGACTAAACGATAACTTGCATAACAAGCTGGGTTCCCCCATTCGGAAATCCCCGGATCAAAGCTTACTTACAGCTCCCCGAGGCATATCGGTGTTAGTCCCGTCCTTCATCGGCTTCTAGTGCCAAGGCATTCACCATGCGCCCTTAATAACTTAACCGATCAACTTTCGTTGATGATTTCGTTTGAGTATTGTGATTCAATGGTCACAAGCGATTTTAAACTTATTTAAAAAACTCAAAAAATTACGCGGTGTATTTTTTCGGCTCAATTTTATTGATACTATCAATATAAATGAATTTAAAAATTTACAATTATGATTCAGTTTTCAAAGAACTAATGTTGAGTGTTAACCACTCAAAACTAAATATCGTTTCGTATAGAATGTGTAGGTTCCGATTTTCCTTAGAAAGGAGGTGATCCAGCCGCAGGTTCTCTTACGGCTACCTTGTTACGACTTCACCCTAATCATCTGTCCCACCTTAGACGGCTGGCTCCTAAAAGGTTACCCCACCGGCTTTGGGTGTTACAAACTCTCATGGTGTGACGGGCGGTGTGTACAAGACCCGGGAACGTATTCACCGCGGCGTGCTGATCCGCGATTACTAGCGATTCCGACTTCATGTAGGCGAGTTGCAGCCTACAATCCGAACTGAGACATACTTTAAGAGATTAGCGTACCCTCGCGGGTTAGCGGCTCGTTGTATATGCCATTGTAGCACGTGTGTAGCCCAGGTCATAAGGGGCATGATGATTTGGCGTCATCCCCACCTTCCTCCGGTTTGTCACCGGCAGTCTCACTAGAGTGCCCAACTAAATGCTGGCAACTAATAATAAGGGTTGCGCTCGTTGCGGGACTTAACCCAACATCTCACGACACGAGCTGACGACAACCATGCACCACCTGTCACCTTGTCCCCGAAGGGAACACACTATTTCTAGTGTTTGCAAGGGATGTCAAGACCTGGTAAGGTTCTTCGCGTTGCTTCGAATTAAACCACATGCTCCACCGCTTGTGCGGGTCCCCGTCAATTCCTTTGAGTTTCAACCTTGCGGTCGTACTCCCCAGGCGGAGTGCTTAATGCGTTAGCTGCGACACTCAAGGGCGGAAACCCTCGAACATCTAGCACTCATCGTTTACGGTGTGGACTACCAGGGTATCTAATCCTGTTTGCTACCCACACTTTCGAGCCTCAACGTCAGTTACAGTCCAGAAAGCCGCCTTCGCCACTGGTGTTCTTCCATATATCTACGCATTTCACCGCTACACATGGAGTTCCACTTTCCTCTACTGCACTCAAGTTATCCAGTTTCCAAAGCAACTCCTCAGTTGAGCTGAGGGCTTTCACTTCAGACTTAAATAACCGTCTGCGCTCGCTTTACGCCCAATAAATCCGGATAACGCTTGGAACATACGTATTACCGCGGCTGCTGGCACGTATTTAGCCGTTCCTTTCTGGTAAGATACCGTCACACACTGAACAGTTACTCTCAGTGCCGTTCTTCTCTTATAACAGTGTTTTACGAGCCGAAACCCTTCATCACACACGCGGCGTTGCTCCATCAGGCTTGCGCCCATTGTGGAAGATTCCCTACTGCTGCCTCCCGTAGGAGTATGGGCCGTGTCTCAGTCCCATTGTGGCCGATCAGTCTCTCAACTCGGCTACGCATCATCGCCTTGGTAAGCCATTACCTTACCAACTAGCTAATGCACCGCGGGTCCATCTCTTAGTGATAGCAGAACCATCTTTCAACCAACAACCATGCGGTTGTTGGTATTATACGGTATTAGCACTTGTTTCCAAATGTTATCCCCTGCTAAGAGGTAGGTTACCCACGTGTTACTCACCCGTTCGCCACTCTTTGAAATCAAAAATCAAATCAGAGCAAGCTCGTCATATCAATTTGCACAAAGCGTTCGACTTGCATGTATTAGGCACGCCGCCAGCGTTCATCCTGAGCCAGGATCAAACTCTCATTTTAAAAGTTTGAGTATAACTCAATATTTGTTATTTGTTTAACAGAAGTTAAACGAATTTATTAGCGAATTGACTTCGCAAATGTTTTTTGTATCAAGCAAATTGCTTGATGACCCTACACATTTGTTCTATCGAAACGATATTCAGTTTTCAATGATCAACATTTATTGTCTCGCTGACAACTTAATCTATTATACAGAACTGATTTAAAAAGTCAACAACTTCTTTAAATAAATATTTTATATAATATGCAATACCATTTTGACTGCTTATATAATATACCGTAGATATAAACGTTCGTCAACTACTTGTTTTGCTTTATTTTTAACGAACATTTTTTACTATTCAAATTTATTTCCATAATAAAAAAGCTCCTTAGATCAGTCACTAATTTTTCAAGTAACCGTCCAATGAGCTTTTCATTTTCGCATTATAAAGTTTTAAAATACAAACGAATTATTGACCATCATTATTTGCATCAGTTGTATTTGTATCAGTCCCATTACCATCATCGGCATTCTTATCAGCCGTATTATTATCGTCAGATGACGAAGATGCTTCTTGAATAGTTTGTGGCTTTCCACCCAATTCTGGTGCATCGGTTATATAGTCTTTAACCGTTGTTTTATTATCATGCTTAGCCTTTAGTGATGTGTCATTATCCTTGTTCATCTTCTTTAAGAGACTCATACCCTTAGCCTTCTGGTAAGAATAATCTTTAGGCTTAACCTTATCAAAGCCATCTAACTTATAGAAACGAAGCAAATCTCCCGTCTGCACATCATCAGAGTAAGTTAACATTTTATCAACATAATTTTGGGTTTGATCAATAATTTCCTTAGCACGTGGATCTTCCTTTGGCTTAATCTTTGTCCCGGTTGTCGTGACATAATAATCGCCACCATATTTGATATATTCAGAAGATACCCAGTCACCATTTCTAAAAGGCACTACCTGACGTCGGTTTGGTGCTAGTAAATCTTGACCAAATTGAATGTTTTTATCAGTTGATGAGCCCAACAAATGCAAAATTGTTGGCATAACATCGATTTCACCACCATAAGTATGATTAATACCACCCTTCAAACCAGGCGCATGAATCATGAATGGTACCTTTTGCCAATTAGCTAAATCAAAATTAGATGTATTCTTCTTTCCATTCAATTTTGCGATCGCTGCTTTGTGGTTCTCAGAAATACCATAATGATCACCATACAAAACAATCATTGAGTTATCATACAAACCAGACTTTTTCATCCAATTCAAAAACTCAGCAAATGATTGATCCAAATAACGTGCTGTTTGCACATAACCATCAACCGTCTTGTCCTTAGTCTTGGTCTTAGCAATTGAAGTATTTTGCTTGTCCAAGTCATAAGGATAATGATTAGTAACCGTAATAGCCTTTGAATAGAATGGCTGTGGCAATTGCTCTAAGTACTTAGCTGAATCCTTCAAGAAGATTTTATCCTTCATACCATAACCAATATTGTAATCTGCGTTATTAGCATTCTTGAAATAAGGTTTACTAAAGAAATAATCATAGCCCCATGACTTGTACGTGTTATCACGATTCCAGAAAGAAGCAACATCCCCGTGCATTGCTGCAGTTGTATAACCCTTTTGATCTAGAATAGCTGGCACAGCTTGGTAAGTATTAGACGTACCATAATTAACCATAGCCGAACCTGAAGCCGTACCGAACAGACCATTTTCTAACATCATTTCGGCATCAGCAGTTTTTCCTTGTCCAACTTCATTGTAGAAATTATCAAAAGAAAGCGTGCTCTGATCATGATAGAACTTGTTCAAATTAGGTGTGACTTCAACACCATCAACCTTATAATCAATCAAAAATTGTTGGAAAGATTCCAAATGGAACATGATAACATTCTTACCATTTTCCTTACCGAAGTAAGTAGCATTCTTCAAAGTTTGATTATTTTTGACATAGTTTTTAATCTTGTTTAAGTCTTTAGCCTTAGCATCCTTCTTAACGTCAGCAGTTTGCTTAGTCTTGAAGACGTTATAAGCAGCATATTCATTCAGTCCTAAGTACTTAACAATATAATTATTATCAAATGTACGCGTTAGTAGCCCTGAACGGTCCTTGCTTGAAATACCATAACCGACCAACATCAAAACAACACCGAATAATGTCGTTAAGGCAGCGAATCGCTTTTGAACAACTGCCTTATCATACTTAATCTTTTTAAATAGTAGTAGTAACACCAGAATAATAATGTCTAAGAAAACTAGAAAATCAAATGGACTAATGATTTGTGCAATTGATTTTCCTAAATTATTATCTACTGACCCACCAGAATTAATAATGTTTAAAGAAAGAAAGTCGGAAAACTCACGATAGTACAACATATTGGCAAATAGCCAAATTGATTGTATTAAATTGATTAAAACCATTAACCAATAAGCAACTTTACCTCTAAAGTATAAAGCAATACTCAATAAAATAATTGCTGTTGGTAATGGATTCAATACCAAAATGAATTCTTGTAGGGGTCCTTTAACACCTAAAGAAAAACTCGTTTTATAGGCCCAATACGTTTTAATCCATACTAAAAATACAGATAACAAGAAAAAGCCAACGGTTCCATTAAAATCTGGCCATTTTTTCTTAATGGCTAACATAACTCGTTGCATTATATTCTCTCCAAATATTTTTTAACTGTAAATCGATTTTCTAATTGAATAATTAGTATCTAACTTAGTTATTAAACAGGTGTCATATTAAAAACACCATAAAAGTACTCTAAGTTTAAAAAACCGCTTTAAAGTCTGATAGTGCTTCATAAACATCAATTGCCAATAAATCAACATCATCAAAGGCAAAACGTTCATGTCGTTCTTGATTTGTTTCTAATGCAAACATCCCAGATACAGAATCGTACAACACCGTCACAACCGGCACGCCAAAGACGCTAAAATCACGCTGTTGCAAAGGATTCTTTTGATCTTTCATCATTGCATAGATTCGTTGAACTATTTTATTTAAATCATTTTCTACTGGCATTTTTACCTCACTGTTTTGATTCTATATTAAATGCAATGATTCCTGCAAACATTCCTAGATAATATGTGATAAGGCGCCATAAAGCCATCGCGCAAACCAACAACGCTGCACTTGGTAAAAACTCAGAAAAAATCATCGAAAAACCAATTTCGGCCCCACCAGTACCACCTGGTATAGGGAATAAAGAAATAACCATAACAATTAAGACGTGCAATGACATTACCAAAATAACATTAACATGTTGCGCACCTAACGCTAGCAAAATGAAATATGGAATCAAATAATAAACCAATAATTGTACTAAAGTCAGACAGATTGCTTTTAGCAAAGTCGACCAGTCATGACTCATACGGATACTTTCTTGGTGAAAGTTATTGATTTTATCATCAACCATTGATTGCCATTCGGCTACCTTTTGTGGTTTAAACCAAGATAATGGCTTAAAGACAAGGTTGGCCAAAGTTCTTGTTAACCCTGGCCAATACATTACTAACAATAACACAACAATTACAATAAAATGAATTAAAAAGCCTAAGACTAAAAACCATGCCCACGCCTTTAGCTTGTCAGCGATAAATTGATAGCCAATCACCATAGCTAGAAAAAAGTTCACGACAATCATGGCTTGATAAACCACAAATTTCATTAAAAGAATTGAGCCTGCACGGCCGGGATCAACCCCTGCTTTAATTAAAGTTATCAATTGCATTGGCTGACCACCAGCAGCAAATGGTGTTATCCCATTCCCAAACTGTTCAACCAATGGCACACGAATAGCGTCAAACCAAGATAATTTTTCGTGGGAATCATCTACAAATATTTTAACGACAACTGCTTCTATTAGTAAATAAATAACCATTGCTAGAACGGCTACCAATAACCACCACCAATTAGCATTGCCAAGATCATGCATTAATTGATGCATACTGATGCTACGAAATGACCAGTAGAAAATACCTAGGCCCAGTATCATCATCAATACGAATACAATGCCATTACGCCTCGTCATTATTTTACCTCATCATCTTTATGATTTACCTGACTGGTATAATACTTTTCCCATATATCTGCAACGCGTTCAGCAGAATAATAGTCAGATGCTGCCAAGGCTTGTTTACCAACCTTATCACGTAATACATTATCTGACGCTAACCGATCCAATTGATATTGCATGGCTTGCCGATCAGTAGCTGGTAAGTAGTAGCCATCAATCACTGCGCGATATAAGTCTAAATCACGCAACACTGTTGGTGTACCCGTACTGAACGCTTCTAATGCAGACATTGGGAACAACTCTGTATAACTAGGCAACAAAAAGACATCTGCTGCATTATAATAATCATTCATTAAATCGCGCGCAACAATTCCTGGAAAAATTAAATTTTCAGGTGGATTATCAACCACTTTTTTTAATTGATCATAGCCAGCTGTAATAGCACCAAATGAAAAGCCACCTACCCACACAAATGTCCAGTTTGGGTTAGCTTTGGCCAATTCAATGAAATCTAAGACACCTTTACGTACTTGGACTTGACCAACCCCCAACACAATAAATTTATCTATCGGTAATGATAATTTTTCACAAATATTATTTTTTTGTGCGACTGGTTTCGGAAAGAATTCTTTTTTAGAAACGAAATTAGGAATAAAAGTTATTTTATCTCGCTTAACACCTAACGCCACTAATTTATCGATAAAGACTGGATTAACAACAACAATTTCATCCATTCGTTTATAAAAAGTCATCACATACCAATAAAAGATTTTTTTAAAAGGCCACCACAAGTTGATTGAGTCTTCTAAAGTCTCAGGAATAAAGTGAACGTAGCCAACTTTTTTACCACGTCCAGGCAAAAATGTATTTAGAAAAAAGCCAAAATTAATGGTGTGATAATGACTTATATCTGTTTTTGCCAGACTATTATATTTCAAGTCAAATTTATCAGGGAACTTGTCAGTTAATAGATTAACGAGCTCTCTATACGCAGAGCCAACACCTTGACCAGGCACTGTTTCTGCTGCTGAAAACATTGTAATTCGAATCATTTTTTCCCTTTATGGAACGCGGTTCTAGATAAAAACGACTTAGCATATTCCAAATCGTTACTATCAGCCTCTGCCATATCCTCCTCTTCATGGTATACAACCAATGCCTCAGAATAACAATCTAGTACACGTTGACCAAATGTTTCGGCATCAATATCATGCAATACTTTTTTACGTAAAGCTGGTTGTCCAATCACTTGATGATTTTTTTTAGCCATTAAGTATTTAATCACTGGTTCTAATAACTCGTAACTATCATCAGCTAAAGCACCAATATTTTCATCAATAACAACGGTTTCTAAATATGGACTACGCATTGCAACAACCGGCGTTTCAGCTGTCATTGCTTCAATAAATGTTAATCCTTGTGTTTCTGACACTGAAGCAGACAAAAAGACATCTGCTAATCGATAATAACCATAAACGTCACTATGATTAACTTCACCTGTGAAAATAACATTATCTTGAATTTCTAATGAACGAACATGATCTTTTAGCGCCTGCATTGCAGGTCCACCCCCTACAATCAAAAAGATTGCATCTGGGATTGTCTCCAACACTTCAGCAAATACTGACAATGCAGTGTCGATATCTTTTTCAAAGGCAACACGACCCAAAGATAAAACAACTGGTGTATCGGCAGCCAAACCGAGTTTCTCTCGTAATTGTGCACTATTGTCCTCGGTCACATCATGCTTGATATTGACACCCGTAGGAATAATCTCAATTGGTGCGGCAACTTTATATTTATTCAATGTATCATACGTTTGTTTTGACGGTGCAATTACACCGGTCATCCCCGCCATAAAACCACGGGCAATTACTGCAACGTTAGCAGGTCGAATGATTTTACCGTTTGCCACGTAATGTAAATAATCTTCATAATTTGTATGAAATGTATGCACAGCTGGAATTTTTAACTGGCGAGCAACTAATTTACCAATTAAACCAAGCGAAAACTCAGTTTGTGTGTGGACAATATCTAATTCTAATTTCTTTGCTAATTGGACTGCCTGAATACCACCACGATATGATAAGCGACGATCTTTAAAACCAATAAAAGCAAAGCTTGGAAAACGATAAACATCTGGTTCTAAAACATCTTTTGGCACATTGGGATCAGTTGATGTAAAGATATATACACGATGTCCCCGTGCAATTAATTGCTGCCGCAATGTCTGAATAGATGTCACCACGCCTGACACTTGTGGTGCATACGTATCTGTAAATAACCCAATATTCATGACCAACCAGCCTTTCACTAAATAGCTTATTCTTTATATGATACCAAAATTCTATTTAGAACGGTAAATTTAAACAATAAAAACCACAAAAAAGGAGCTAAAAATCATCATGATTATCTGTTTAATCCAGACATCAAAATTATTTCTAACTCCCAAATTATAATTAACTAACTTTATTTTCAGCTAAAATCTTTTCAACAACTTTATCCATTTCAGGTGTCCGTTGCCATTCAGTATACTCACTAATGGCCACATTAGTTGGAATATCAAAGTTTTCATTCACATATGCTTCATACTTTGCAACATTAGCTGAATGTGGAATATTAATCTTCAAAATGCGCACTTTTTTAATCATGCCTTCTTCAACTGCATATTCAGCTTGACCATTATGAAGTAAATTGCCAATTTCTTTATACATTGAACCATCATTACGTGTGATTTCTTCAATTATATCCAGTGTTTGATAGGCTTCTGCCATTATTCAACACCAACCTCTTGTTGTACAACCGCAACCATACGATCGACATATTCTTCAACTAATTCTTGCGTTGGTGCTTCTGCCATAACACGTAACAAGTCTTGTGTACCAGAAGGGCGTACCAACACACGACCATCTCCGTTCATATCAGCTTCAACATCGGCAATAACTTGCTTGATTGCCTCATTCTCTAAAGCTTCTTTCTTATCTTGAACTTTAACGTTCACTAACTTTTGTGGATAAACTGTCATTTCAGCAGCTAATTCAGATAATGGTTGGCCAGTTTCTTGCATCACATGTAGTAATTGCAAAGCCGTCAACATACCATCCCCAGTTGTGGCCCAATCCAAGAAAACAACGTGTCCTGATTGTTCACCACCAAGGTTATAACCAGACTTAAGCATCTCTTCAACAACATAACGATCACCAACTGCTGTCTTAACAGAGTGTAAGTCATTAGCTTCCATTGCCTTATACATACCAATATTAGACATAACCGTTGTCACAATCGTATCTTGCTTTAGACGACCGTGTTGAGACATATACTTACCAACGATGAACATAATTTGATCACCATCAACAATTTGACCCTTTTCATCGACTGCAATTAAACGATCACCGTCACCATCAAATGCTAATCCAACTTGAGCTTCATGTTCAACCACAAATTCAGCCAAAGCTTCAGGATGTGTTGAACCAACATTTTGGTTAATGTTGACACCATCTGGCATCGTACCCATAGTATCAAAATCAGCTCCCATATCAGCGAACAAATTAGCAACCAAACCAGAGGTTGCCCCATTAGCCGCATCAATTGCCAACTTCATGCCATCTAAGCTACTTGGAATCGTCGTTTGCAAAAACTCTAAGTACTTAGCAGTTCCTTCTTTGAAATCTGATACTGAACCAAGTCCTTCAGCAGCTGGGCGAGGTAATGTATCCTCTGGTGCGTCTAATAACGCCTCAATTTCGGCTTCCAGTTCATCTGAAAGCTTCATACCATCAGATCCGAAAAACTTAATACCATTATCTTCAGCCGGATTATGTGATGCTGTAATTTGCGCACCAGCATCTGCCTTTTGCGCACGCACAAGATAGGCTACACCAGGTGTTGAAATAACATCCAACCGTTGGATTTCAATACCAACTGATAATAATCCTGCAATTAGCGCCGATTCCAACATCGGACCTGACATTCGCGTGTCACGACCAACTAGTACACGTGGTCGATGATCCACGGCATGACGAGTTAATACTGCACCACCCATACGTCCCAAGCGGAACGCTAATTCAGGTGTCAATTCTTTATTGGCAATTCCACGTACGCCATCAGTTCCAAAATAATGTAATTCAACCATAAATCTTTTTACTCCTTAGGTGTAACAACCACCGATACTGTCTTAGGGTCTACACTTTCAGCCCCATCTGGTGTATTTATTGTTACCGTTTGTTCAGTCTTTTCTGTAATATTTTTCAAATCAACAACTGCCGAAACACTCTTTAGTTTATTTAATACATCCACATTACCCTTAACTGTCACTTCATTAACTGAACCAGATAACGTAAATTCAGAATCATTACCATTCTTTGTTTTTAAATCTAATGGTACTTCTTTGGTACCAACACCCTTTTCAACTGGGATAGTGACCGTTGTCTCTTGTGGCGAAACAGCCACATCAACAGGATTACCATTAGCATCTAAAGCTTGTAGTGTGACTTTTTGCTTTGTTGTCTTCTTTGTATCGCGCTTTAATTGAACATTAGCGACAACACTATCAACCGAATCAATAGCGTTTTGTCGGCCCATAATTTGCACATTATTAACTGAGCTCGTTACCGTACCAACATCATATCCATCAGCAATAGCATCTTCGTTGTAATCCGTCTTAACAGAATAATATGAAGACGTACGTTTATAAATCGTCAAGTCCACCTTAGGCTTATTAAGCTTATAAGTTAAGTCCTTATTCAAGCCATTAACCTTCAACGTTACTGTATGTGAACCATCAGATAGGTTTTTCAAATTAGCAGCTACTTCAAAATTCTTAGTATTTTTTGCGGCCGTGACTAATGCAGCCGGTCCACTAACTGTCACTTCCACATTATCTGGCGCACCACTAATGTAATAATCATCAGTGTTAATACCAGTAAACTGAATTGGCACCATAATTTTTTCTGATTTTGATGATGAAAAGCGACCAATTTTTGAAATGCCTTCTGTTTGATCATTTGCCCGTCGATTAGATGATGTTTGCGAATCAGCATAAGCGGACATAAAGATAGCAACAGCTAACGTCAAAAGTCCATAGACTATTTTATCAGTATGCCATTTCATATTACTTATCTCCTCGCTTGAAAAATGATTGCATCCGTGACCACCATGATTTATCAGTTTCATCATCTGAAGTAACTAACTGACGTGTTAGATACTTACGATAATCTTCACGTGACAATGATTGCATCAATTCAGAATTTCTAGTGATTGAAACAGCCCCAGTCTCTTCGGAAACAACGATTGTTAAAGCATCTGTTACTTCTGAAATTCCAACTGAAGCACGGTGACGCGTTCCTAACTCTTTAGGAATCGTTGCGCTGTCAGACAATGGTAAGTATGCTGCAGCGGTTGCCAAACGATTATCCTTTAATATAACGGCCCCATCATGTAGTGGCGTGTTTGGAATAAACGTATTGATTAACAATTGACTAGAAACCTCAGCATCAATTGGAATACCAGTTTCAATATATTCTTCTAAACCTGTTTCCATTTCAATTGAGATTAATGCACCAATGCGTCGCTTTGACATATATTGAATCGCATCATCCAGTTCATTTACTAAACGCATCTCTGATTGGTAGGCTTGCTTTTGTCTAAACAAACCAGATCGACCAAGATGTTCTAGTCCTCGACGAATCTCGGGTTGGAACACGATAACTAACGCAATAACTCCCCAATTAATAATTTGGTCGGTTAGCCATGAAATTGTCGTCAAGTCAAAGTACCAACTAACAATTTTCACAATGATAACAATTGCAACACCACGTAACAAGGTCACGGCTTTGGTGCCACGAATTAGCATCATTAATCGATATAACACCCACCAAACAATAAGTACATCAATAATTCGGACGATGCTTATACTTTTAAACAGTGTACCAATATCAAAATCCATACTAACTCCTAATCTTCCAAACTAGTTAACATACCTGCTTCAGTAAAGTTAATATTCTGGCGAATACTCAAACTCGTTGCACCAGAAATAAAGTGTGCTTCCGTCAAGTGTTGCACGGCATCTCGTTGTGCATTTAAACCAACTAGTTCTAATGCCATTTTAGTTTCTTCAGGTTTTTGAGTGCCTGTTTGTCCATGTCGTTCGCGTTCAATTTGCGCACGATACATGATAATTAAATTATACGCTGCTGTTTGATCAAGATGCGAATTTTGCGCTTCATCAGTACTAATATATTTTGAAATAGCGGCAATGGCTTCCTTTGCAGCCTCATGACGCGCTAATTCATATTCTGACATCAACTTATCAGAAGAATCATCACTTAACCAGACACGAATCATACGACCGAACCCACTGTAAAAACGACGGAATTGTCGCCAAGTTCGCTTACCACGATCATGAGTAACTAAATCATCCAATTCAGATTCAGCACGGTCAATACGGCGTCCTTCACTCGCAAATACTAGTGGTGAAATTCGTTCTTCAACTAATAATCTTTGAATCGTACTACGCTCTGTTTCCAAAGCAAGTTCACGTAATGTCATTTCAGCATCTAAAATAGGACTCATTTTATCAGCTTTCATAAACTGCAATTGCAATTGGCGAATTTGACTTTGATAACGACGAATAATGTCATAGACAATTGTTTGATTAGATTCACGACGACGCGCTTCAATCTCACGTACAGCTGATTGTAACACATAAACACGTGCTCTTGGTTCAGACATATGCTGTGCCACTTTTGCCTGGGGTTTCTTAGCACCAGGTGGTACTTGCGTCTTCTTCTCTTTACTAATAATTGGCAAAAAGATGATGGCCATAAGCAATGACAAAATAATTGTAATTGCAGCAATGAACAACATTAATGCACGCTGTGGGAATGGTGCCCCACTATCTGTTACCAATGGCACAGATAAAACACCCGCCATAGTAACAGCACCACGAACACCTGTCAAACCTGATGTCACAGCAACTCGCCATGAAGCCGTTTCATTCTTGTGGTTTTTTAGACGAACCCATTGTGTGACATACGTCCAAATGACACGAATACCAAAAATGATTGCCCATGTAATGATTGAATATAAAATGGCCATTGGTATTGAAACAGCTTCACTTAGATGTGTGGCTAATGGTAATTCAATTCCTAAAATAACAAATATGTACCCATTTAATAAGTAACCAAACACATTCCAAGTATTAATTCCAATAACATGCAATTCACCAGTATAGTCAACGTCATGCTTAGTATGGATATTTAAAATAATCGCTGAAACAACAACGGCAATAACTCCTGAAGCTTCAATATCTTCAGCTAGAATATAAACCAAAAATGGGGTAAATAACTGTAATACAACACGCAGTGATACATCATTATTACCATGTGCTGACAACCAATCACCAACGGCGTTGAGCACGAATCCCATCAAAGCACCAACTAGCGTTCCCATAATCGATACATAGAAGAATTCACCAGTTGCCTGCCATAATGAAAATGTACCAGCTGTTGCAGCTGCAACAGCAAACTTAAAACCAACCAGTCCACTAGCATCGTTAATCAAACTTTCACCAGCAACCAAATGCATGATTGAAGGTGGCAATTTAGCTTGTGATGCAATCGCAGAAACTGCCACCGGATCGGTTGGCGACAAAATAGCTGCAATGGCCAAAGCGACTGGTAGTGGTAACTCTGGTACCATCCAGTAAATCAAGAATCCACCAACAATTGTTGTAATAAATACTAACAAAATGGCATTTCCAAAGATTGGCCCTCTTAATTCCCATAGCTCTTTCTTGGGAAAACGCCATGCATCAGAATATAGCAATGGCGCAATAAATAATAGTAAAAACCATTCTGTATCAAGTTCAATTTTAACATTTAGAAAAATTGCTACTAATAATCCTAAACCAATTTGAAAAAGACTAACCGGTATTTTTTTGAAAAAATAGCCCAATACATTACCTAACACTACTAAAAATGTCAGGCCAACAACGGTTTGTAGTAGCTCCATATAAACCTCTCCTTTTTATTTTCTACCTAATATACGTACTTCTGTTTCTAAGTGAACTGCAAATGTTTGATAGACAACATCTTGCACATGCTTAATCAAATTAACATAGTCACTGCCCGTTGCTTGACCACGATTAACAATAAAACCTGCATGTTTCGTTGATACCTGTGCATCCCCAACCTGATAGCCCTGCAAGCCAGAATCCATAATTAACTTACCTGCAAAATAACCAGTAGGTCGTTTAAAGACGGAACCACAAGATGGAAATTCTAGTGGCTGCTTTTGTGCCCGACGTTCATTAAAATCAGCCATTGCGGCCCCAATCGCTGTACGCTTACCAGGTTGTAGCACGAATGTTGCACTCACAATCACATCGCCAGTATCTTGCACCAAACTATGACGATAACCAAATGCTAGTTCTTGCGCTGAATAATTTTTCAACACACCTTCTCTAGTTATCACAGTGGCACTTTCTAAAACTTGATCAATCTGACCACCATATGCACCCGCGTTCATAAACACGGCACCACCAACAGATCCCGGAATACCGGCTGCCCATTCTAAACCAGTCAACGCATACTCATACGCCATTTGCGAAGTATGAATAATCCAAGCACCTGCTTCGGCAACAACATGATTGTCAGTTACCTTAATTTGACTCATTTCTGTCAAAAAAATAACCAAGCCCGCTAACCCATCATCTGTAATGACTAAATTAGAAGCGTTACCCAAAACTGTGATGGGCATGTTTTGTTCATTTGCATAATACACAACTTCTTGTAATTCGGATTGTTTCTTTGGCCAAAAACACCAATCAGCTGGTCCGCCAACGCGAGTATTTGTATAATCCCCTAATCTAACGTTTGCTTGTATATTATAATTTGGAAATTTTTCAATCAACGTCTTCATTTTTTCTTCCTTAATTAAATTACTTTAACCAACTGTTTTAATGGTTCAACACCGAAAGCATTCGCCTGTTTAACTAATATTTCAGCAGCTGCTACCGTATCATCCAATGCATTATGATGATGATGCAAATCTACCGCTAAAGCTGCCGCTACCGTATTCAGCTTATGATTTGCCAACTCAGGATAAAGTTTACGTGATGTTTTTACTGTATCTAATGATAAATAATGTGGCTGGCTAATACCATAATGTGCTAAGGTTGCCCGTAACACACTATTATCAAACGATGCATTATGCGCAATCACTAATTGATTAGGTGTATAAAATTGATTAATTTGCTGCCAAACTTCAGGGAATGCTGGCGCATCAACAACATCTGCTTCGGTAATGCCATGAATTCGTGTATTACGTCTGTCAAAATATGTATCTGGCTTAATCAGTGTATAAAATTCATCAACCAATTGATTATCACGTACAATGGCTAATCCTAAGGAAACGGCACTATCACGTTTAGCGCTAGCTGTTTCAAAATCCATTGCAACAAAATTCATCTCGACACCTCCCCTTACTTTTTAACTAACCAAGCCATATCAAAAGCTGGCACTTTGTTATGTTCACTATTTAAGACTTCAGTTTCTGAACCCAAAACATGTTCAAAGCCTAATTTTTCATAAATATGAATTGCCGCAGTATTAATTGCTTGTACAGTTAATGTTAATTTATCGACAGTACTGAACGTTTGTGCCCAATCTATTAATTCAGCTAACATTTCTTGTGCCAAACCATTATTTTGAAAATCTTGCAACACAGCGACACCAATTTCGGCAACTTTAGGTTGGCCTGGCATAGCAGATGCTGATGCCAACCCGACTAGCTGGCCCTCATCACTTTCAGCCACTAACATAATATTGTTAGTTGTTGTCTGCAAAATATCGATATTATCCGCTTCTTCCTGCGTTTCAATTTGGTTAGGGTCTTGCTCTACTAAAAATGTATTTGATTCATCTTGTAGTTGAAAAATTAACTGCATTAAATTAATTGCATCATGCCGCTCGGCTGGCCGGATAATAACTTCCATCATATCTCCATTTCAGATAGCAAAGTTGAAGAACGCTCTCCCGTTGCCGTCATTATAATCACACGTGCTGTTTCCTGATCCGGTACACGTTCAAATGTAATATTTAAAACATCTGCTGGTAAATCTGGTTTAATATATTGTGCCCATTCAACTAGTGCTACACCATCACCACCAAAATATTCTGATAATCCTAGATCTTCTGCATTACCCTCTTCACCAAGACGATAAACATCTAGATGATACAAAGGAAACTGGTCTGTCTTATATTCACGAACTAATGTAAATGTGGGACTTTTTACTGGACGCTTAATTCCTAACGCTCTTGCAAAGCCTTGTGTAAAAGTCGTTTTCCCAGCTCCTAAATCACCTGATAATAGAATCGTATCCCCGGCTTTAATATTTTGAGCTAATTTTGTAGCTAATTTTTGTGTTTCTGCCACTGTTTTAACTAATATTCTCATAACTTAAAGTATACCATTTTTCGCTTTTTGATTACATAGCAACACCTAATGATTAAAAAACTGGTCAAATCAAAAAAACTCAATAAAATTCAATCTACTGAGCTTTTTGCATGATACACATCATGATTAATTCAATTGATTAATGGCAGGTTCATCTGGTACATCGTAAACGATTGCTTCTGTTGAATCCAACATATCATCAGTTAATTGTAATTTGGTAATATTACTTTGATGGTATGACTGAAAATAATAACTCCGCGTTTCTGCCACTGTTGCTGCACGATAAACCGAGAAAGTATCCTGGTGCGTTAAGTTTTGCGATACTGTCACGCTATCCAATAAATGCCAACTCGTCATAATAGCTTCATCTTCATCATTTGGTTGATCAGCACGTTCTTTCAAATAAGCTGCTCGCAAAAAACGTGCGCCGGGAGAATATGCACCTGGTGGTGTTGCCTTACCTGACAATTTTCCCGTCGTAACTTTAGGTTCATTGATTGGAATTGTGCCATCTTTAAATTCAGGCTTAAATTCAACATACTTTTCTAATTGTTGAATTTGACGTTCAAAATAAGGACTGTTTGTCACTACTCCTAGAGGATTAGGCACAATTTTCATTGGCCATGTAGTTGGTTCAATAACCACAATTGCACCTGTTGGATCAGTGACTGCATAGTGAAGTTCTGGATTACCATACTTAATCACACTATTTTTTTCAGTCATTAACTGGACGTCATCAATGTGCTCGGTAATATCAGCGACTGATTTAAAATTACCTAATAACCAAAAGACAAACTCAAATGGTGCTAATTGCACTTTATCGTTGTCAATTTCATCCACAAAATGAGCACCATTACCAAATGTTAACTTTTGGGCACAAAGGCCATGCTCATTAACGCCATCCGCAACATCAGTGCGCTTATTACTCAACTCACCACCACCAATAAAAGCATACTTATTTTCAATCAAATGTCTATTAAATGAAGAGTGCCAGTGATATTTTCTTGGTACAAACATTGGTGAATTTTCTAAACGAGGCCAATCCATTGTTCGCGACAAAACATGCACGCCATCTTTAGCGATTTGTAAAATACTTGTACACATCTCGTTTAATCCCCCCTCAGCTTCATTTTCGTATTAAAAAAAGTGTAACTATAACATGTGTTATTGACACCATGCTACGCTACACTCAGTATGTTTGTCTAGTTATCCAATGCTTGAGCAGCTGTAATAATTGCTACCTTGTAAACATCTTCTTCATTAGCGCCACGTGACAAATCAGAAACCGGCTTAGCCAATCCTTGTAGAATTGGACCAACAGCTTCAAAGCCACCCAAACGTTGTGCAATCTTGTAACCAATATTACCAGATTGCAAATCAGGGAATACAAAGACATTTGCATGACCTGCAACTGGTGAGTCTGGTGCCTTTGATTCACCAACTTCAGGTACAAAGGCGGCATCGAATTGCATTTCACCATCTAGTGGCAACTCAGGTGCTAACTTCTTAGCAATCTCGGTTGCCTCAGCGACCTTATCAACTTGTGGTGCCTTAGCTGAACCCTTAGTTGAAAAGCTTAGCAAGGCAACTTGTGGATCAATACCAAAGACATGAGCTGTCTTAGCTGATTGAACAGCAATTTCAGCCATTGTTTGCGCATCAATATCAATATTGATGGCCGCATCAGCAAAAATATACCGCTCATCACCACGTTGCATTACGAAGGCACCTGAAATACGTGACGTACCTGGTTCTGTCTTAATAATTTGCAATGCCGGACGTACCGTATCACCAGTTGGGTGAGTAGCACCTGAAACCATTGCATCAGCTAGTTCCATATAAACTAACATCGTTCCAAAGTAATTTGGATCCTTTAACCACTTCTTAGCAGTAGCCGTATCTGTTTTACCATGACGGCGCTCAACCAATGCTTGAACCATTTCATTCATCTTATCTTTTGGATATGATTCAAGATCAATTACTGTAACTTGTGATAAGTCAAAGCCATTCTTCTCAGCCGTTGCATCAATACTTGTTTTGTCACCTAACAAAATAGGCTTGATTAATCCGTCAGCTGCTAAACGTGCAGCTGCCCCCTGAATACGTTGATCTTCACCTTCTGGAAATACTAGGGTTTTATTTTGCCCTTTAATCTTATTTGCTAATTGTTCAAACAACTCCATGATGGACAAACCTCGTCTCTATAAAAAATTAATTATTATCGTATTACATCATCTATTATAACATAATAGTGGCCTAACCATTGATACATGGCTGTTTCTGAGATGCAACAAATCACTTTGTCATAATCAATTTATAAGACTTAAACCACCTTACGCCCACTTAATTGGTGTGCTGTGATGCGTTTCTAAAAAGGCATTGGTTTGACTAAATGGTTTTGACCCAAAGAAACCGCGATAAGCCGATAATGGACTTGGATGGGGTGCTTCTAAAATAAAGTTATTTTCGCCCTGAATTAATTGACGCTTCTTTTGCGCTTGTTTCCCCCATAATATGAACACCGTTGGTTGGTCTTGCTGGGCGACTAAATGAATAATGGCATCTGTCAACGGTTCCCAAATTTGACCAGCGTGGCCGCCAGCATTATGCGCCGGTACTGTTAAGACCGTATTCAACAATAAAACGCCTTGCACTGACCAACGATGTAAATCCCCATCTTGAGGCGCAGTCGTTTGTAAATCATCAGCTAATTCTTTATAAATATTAATCAGTGATTTAGGTAATGCCATAGTGGCTGGCACCGAAAAACTCATGCCTTGCGCCTGACCAGGATTAGGATACGGGTCCTGCCCCAAAATAACGACTTTAACTTGATTCAAGGGTGTTGCTTCCAACGCTGCAAATACATTTTCACGTTTAGGATATACTTCTCCCTTGCTATAGACATCATTTAAAAATATTGCGATTTGCTTTAAGTAGTTATCATCTAATATTGGTTCTAAGGCTGTTTGCCAATCTGCTGGTAGTAATTTTGTCATTGTCACCTCATTGCTCCTCATCAAATTGTTTCTATTGTCCATTATAACGGGTATAACGAAGTCTTTCATAAATTATGGTAGAATAAATTAAATATAGGTTTCGTTTAGCACGACAAGGGGGTATTTTTCATGCATGATTTATTCTTATCACAAACGCATGTTAAACGTGCTGGCGTGACAACTGTCACTGATGATAACAATACTGTTAAATATTATATCTCTGGACAAATTGGAAAACGCCATAATCAACTAACTATTTTTAACCAATCCTATGAGCCATTAGCAGTTATCATGCAAATTTCGGGTAATTTACTGCCAAGATTTACTTTGACCAGTGAAAACAAACAAGTTGGTTCAATTGGTTTATCATTGCGCCGTCATGAATTATTATTTGTTAATTCATTAAACTGGGTTGTTCTGGGAAGTCTGGAAAAACGCCGTTTCCAAATTACAAAGGTTAATAAACAGTTAGCCGCTGCTACCCCACTAGCTGATCATCGGTTACACGTTCAAATAATTAACGACCAATCAGAAGAACTACTCGTACTTATTATGGCGTTCTTAGACCGCTGGGCGTTTATTTCACAAGGTCACCCACTCAGTTGGCCAAGTATTTTCAATAATCCTAATCCTGTCCTGGCACCGTTTACAAACAAATCAAATTAAAAAATGACCGGTTGAAGAACTTTATCTTCAATCGGTCATTATTGGTTAATTAAG
Source organism: Weissella sp. ESL1139 (assembly GCF_058506735.1). Taxonomy (NCBI): domain Bacteria; kingdom Bacillati; phylum Bacillota; class Bacilli; order Lactobacillales; family Lactobacillaceae; genus Weissella; species Weissella sp. ESL1139. The sequence goes on along the minus strand of NZ_CP196375.1, from coordinate 314,967 downwards.
CATTCAAAACTTTATTCAAGAAATCACGTGTTCGTTCATTTTGTGGGTTATTAAAGATTTCGGTTGGTTTACCTTCTTCTTTAATGTAACCGTCTGCGAAAAATACAACACGATCAGCCACTTGCTTAGCAAAGCCCATTTCATGGGTTACGACAATCATCGTCATCCCTTCCTTAGCAAGCTCCTTCATAACGTCCAATACATCCCCAACCATCTCTGGATCAAGTGCGGATGTTGGCTCGTCAAACAGCATAATTTCAGGATTCATAGCTAAAGCACGCGCAATTGCTACACGTTGCTTTTGACCACCAGAAAGGGTATCTGGTTTCACGTCAGCTTTTTCAGACAAACCAACTCTCTCTAGTAACTTCTGCGCATTTTTAATGGCTTCATCTTTTGACATTTTGCCTAATTGTATTGGCGCCAAAGTCATGTTTTCCATAACTGTTAAATGTGGGAAAAGATTAAAGTGTTGGAACACCATCCCTACCTTTTCACGAATCTTATCAATGTTAACTTTGGGCCCATTGATGTTTTCACCATCAATACTAATGTCACCTTCGTTAATTTCTTCTAACTTATTCAATGATCGTAAAAACGTAGACTTACCGGAACCAGAAGGACCAATCATAACAACAACTTCACCTTCTTCAACAGATAGGCTTAAGCCTTTTAGTACTTCATTTTTCCCAAAACTTTTATGAACATTCTGCGCTTCAATAATTGCCGTCATTATTTGATCCTCTTTTCTACCCAATTTGATAACCAAGTTAGCAACGTAATAACAATTAGATATAGTACGGCAATCATTAACCAAACACGGAATCCTTGTAAGTTACGTGCAATAATTAATGTTCCCGTTTGTGTTAATTCGATAATTCCAATAGCTGATAGAATTGACGTATCCTTTAACGTAATAATAAATTGGTTGACGAAACTTGGAATTATCAAGCGAATTCCTTGTGGCATCACAACCTTACGCATAGCTTTACCATATGGCATTCCCAGTGAACGCGCTGCTTCTAATTGTCCGGAATCAACAGAATTGAAACCACCACGAACAAAGGCTCCAATATAGGCTCCTTCGTTCAAAATCAACGTTATCACACCAGCTGTAAATGCTGGAATCTTTGAACCTGTCAAATTAGGAATTCCAATGTAGATAAAGAAAGCTAACACAATCATTGGTAATCCACGGAAAATATAGATAATCGTCGTTGAGAAGCCACGAGCAAGCTTACTTGGCATTACACCAAGAATTCCCAAAAAGATTCCCCAGATACCAGCTAACACAATACCTACCAACGTTAGCTCAAGTGTCTTAACTAATCCATCGAACAAAGCACTCTTATTTTCGCTAAATAAGCTCCAAATTGTATTCTCTTTACTTTCTGATTTATTATCAGCTGCATTTTTCTTGTAATTAAAGCCGCCCTTACCTAAGTAACGGTTAACAATCTTATCGTAGGTACCATCTTTAACAATCGACTTGTAACCAGCATTGAATTTCTCCAACAATTCAGCATTGGCACCCTTTTTGACACCAAATCCGTACCAATTACCCTTAGCAGGATTAGTCACAATCTTTAATTTCGTTCCTTGTTTAATGGCATAAGCCATAACGGGTTGATCTTCAAAGGCCGCAACCGTGTTACCTACCATAACATCATTATACATCGTATTTGAATCGTTAAAATAAGTTATTTTAAAATCATATTTTTTAGCCATTTCACGAGCATAATCTGCCCCGGCACTACCTGTTTTGGCAGCAATCGTCTTACCTTTTAAATCAGATAATCCTTTAATACCTGATTTATCAGTGGTAGCCATGACAATACCACTCTTATAGTAAGGTGTTCCAAAATCAAATGTCTTTTTACGTTCATTTGTAATTGACATTCCCGCAATAATTGCATCAACTTGTCCAGCTTGAACTGACTGAACACCAGCATTAAAGCTCATCGGCTTTAATTTATAGGTAAAATTCTCACGTTTTGAAATTTCTTTCAACATATCCATATCGATACCACGATAATCTCCCTTATCTGTTTGAAATTCAAACGGTGGGAAAGTTGTATCAGTTGTAATGGTATAGTCTGGCGTTGCTGCATGAACCGCTGGCGAACTAACGACAATTCCAACTGCTACAGCAGCCAACGTTATTAAACTAACTAACCACTTGCGCATTTTTTATTCCTCCAAGAATATTTTTCTCATTCCAATTTATTGTACGCTATATTATAAATAAATTGATGAAGAATGTCACCTTTCCTAACATAAAAAGAGGTCAAGACATAAATTCCTGACCTCAATTACTTGATTATTATTGATTTTTACATTATGAGTGGAAACATGTGCCGCACTTTTAACATCAATATCTTTTTTTCATTGTCCGATGCAAATCACGATCTTGATCACGCTTTTTAATGGTTTCACGTTTATCGTAATTGTGCTTTCCAGTCGCAACGCCAATTAAAACTTTTGCAAAGCCATGCTTTAAATAGACACGCAAAGGGACAATCGTTTTCCCTTGTTGTGCAACAGCAACCTGCAACGCTTTAATTTGTTTTTTATGCAACAATAAGCGACGACTACGCAAAGGATCATGATTAAATTGGTTTCCCTGTTCAAAGGGACTAATGTGTACATTATCTAACCAAGCTTCACCATTGCGGATCTGGATGAAGCCATCTCCAATCGTTATCTTACTAGCACGTACCGATTTAATTTCGGTACCCGTTAGTTCCATGCCGGCTTCATACGTTTCAGCGATGGCATAATTATAGCGCGCTTTATTATTTGTTGCCAATGCATCATTGGTTTTACGCTTTTTTTTAGCCATAACATCCCCCTATAATTATTAATGCCGTCCTTTACGGTTAGTTGTTTGATGTTTAGCCTCTGGTTTACGCTTGTTATGATAAGCACCAAAAGACTTACCATCGTTATGGGTTTTATTTCCCTTAGAAGAACGATTACGCTTATCATCACGACGACGATCATGACGGTTCTTACCAAAGGCACCTCGATTATCTTCTGGTACCTTAATATCCGTAATTGGGGCTTCATCTGGATTTACCAGCACGAAGTCAATTGATGATTGTTCTTTATCAACTCGAACTACCCGCACACGAACTGGCTGGCCAATTTGGTAAATATGGTGAAGGCGACGACCAATCAAAGCCATGTGGTCTTCATCATAAATATATTGATCATCGGTAAAGTTAGAAACGTGAATTAACCCTTCAACGGTATTTTCTAGTGAAATAAACATACCAAACTTCAAAACACCATTAACCACACCATCAAATTCCTGGCCGACTTTATCAAGCATATACTCAGCTTTCTTCATCGCATCAGTATCACGTTCAGTGTCGACGGCACGGCGTTCCTTAACGGACGTTTCCTCACCAATTTGCGCAAGCTTATCAGCATACTTAGCTTGCGCTTCTTCACCTAACCCATTTTCAGCATACCATTTAATCAAACGATGAACTGTTAAGTCAGGATAACGACGAATTGGTGATGTAAAGTGTGTATAGTATTCAGCACCAATACCAAAGTGACCCAATGGATCATTTGAATACTTGGCTTGCTTCATTGTCCGGAGCATCATCGTTGACACCATTTGTTCCTCAGGACGGTCAATAAAGTAATTATGAATACTTTGTAGATCAGTTGATTTAACATTTTCAGAATCAATCTTAACCGGTGCCCCTAATGCTTTAACAAAATCAACAAATTTCTGAACACGATCAGCATCTGGAGATTCGTGGACACGGTATAAGAATGGTACTTTTGCTAAATCAAAATGCATGGCAACCGTTTCATTAGCTGCCAACATAAATGACTCAATGATGCGCTCAGACAAACCACGTTCACGTAATTCAATATCCGTTGGCTTGCCTTGATCATCCACAATAATTTTAGCTTCTGGTGCATCAAATTCAATCGCTCCACGTGCCGTACGCTTAGCTGCTAGAATTTCATGCAATTCAGCCATTTCTTCAAACATTGGGACTAACTCTGCATATTCATCACGAGTCTCCTCGTCACCATCTAAAATAGCATTAACGGCTTTGTAAGTCATTCGTGCATGTGAACGCATAACCGATGTATGCAAACGATGCTTAACCAAATCACCCTTAGGATTAAACTCCATTTCAGCAGACATTGCTAAACGGTCAACACCTGGATTCAAAGAAGCAATTCCATTAGAAATTTTACGTGGCAACATTGGAATAACTCGGTCAGTCAAATAAACTGAAGTACCACGGTTATAAGCTTCTTCATCTAGTGGCGTTCCTTCAACAGCGTAATGTGAAACGTCGGCAATATGAACACCCAAATGGAAATTACCATTTGGTAACTTCCATACAACGACAGCATCATCCAAGTCTTTTGACTCGATAGCATCAATTGTGACTAATGGTTGATCAGTGATATCTTCGCGACCTTCACGTTCACTATCTTGGACTTCATCAGGTATTTTGTCGGCTTGATTTAATGCATCCTTAGGGAACACATGTGGTACATCGTGGTTATAAACAATTCCCAGGATATCAACCCCTGGTTCATCTTTGTAACCGATTTTATCAATAATTAATCCCGTAAAATGCTTAGGCATATCAGCTGATGGATATGTGGCAATTGAAGCAACAACCACTTCCCCATCCGTTGCCGATACACCGCCTTCTTTGACCAAGAATTCAAATGACGCAAACTTTTTATCTGTTAAGCGAATACTACCAATATAGCCAGCATAAGGGCTGCCTAATGTGAATTCACCAACAACTTGTTCGCGACCACGCTTGATAATTTCAACAATTTTTCCTTCAGGACCACGTTTTTCATCGCCTTTATTTAACAATTTAACCCGGACTTCGTCGCCTTGAGTTGCAAAAGCCGTATTATCTGGGTTAACAAACACATCCGGTGCAGTTTCATCGTAATGAACGAAACCAAATCCTTTATCATTAGCTTTGAATGTGCCAATAACACCTTCGTGTTCAGCATTATATTGAAATGCACCGGCATCGTTCACTTTTACTTTACCACTACGTTCTAAGGCAGCTAAAGCTTGAACAACCGACTTAAATGCATTTGCATCATCTAATCGCAAGCCATCCGTTAGTGTTTGAGCTGGATAAGCTTGGGTTGGATTCCCTTTTAAAAAACCAAATAATTGGTCTTGTAAGTTTTGTGATTCCATTGATTTCTCACTATTCTTAAAATGAAAGACCCCTCGCAATAATTGTCACGAAGGGTCTTAGGTACTGGTTATTATTAATGTGAAGAAAGGTAAACTAGCGCCAATCCCAAAATAAACCAGATTGCTGCAAGAACAGCCGTAATACGTTGCATAACTGCAACGAATCCACGTGCCTTTTGGGTAGCAAACAAGTCACCACCACCGCCACCTGATAATGCTGACAAAGCATCCTGTTGTTTTGATGGTTGCATCATAACTGCAATTATAATTAGCGCACCATCGATAATCATTGCCGTTAGTAATATGTCGTACATATTTTGGTGCCTCCTCTTTCTTCTTTATTTTATAGTCTATATATACTTATATAGCATAACATAGGTGCAACTTTGTCTCAATAAAAAAAGTGAGACTAGCAATAAACTGTTAGTCTCACTAATATTAATTTTAATTATTTTGCTTCGTAGTTAACAATTGCATCACGTGCAGACTTGTCAATGTTGTAGAAGCTGTTGATACCCTTGTATTCAGCAACATCTTCAGTTAACAAATCTTCGATACGCATCAATTGGTTGTACTTAGCAATACGATCAGTACGTGACATTGAACCAGTCTTAATTTGGCCAGCATTTGTTGCCACAACCAAGTCAGCAATTGTAGTATCTTCAGTTTCACCTGAACGGTGTGAAACAATTGCTGTATAACCAGCTTCCTTAGCCATTTCAATAGCTTCAACAGTTTCAGTCAAAGTACCAATTTGGTTAACCTTGATCAAAATAGCGTTTGCTGCGCCCTTTGAAATACCCTTTGCCAAGTAGTTAGTGTTTGTAACAAAGAAGTCATCACCAACGATTTGTACTTTGTTACCCAAACGATCAGTTAACTTAGCCCAGTTATCCCATTGCTCTTCATCATTCAAGTCTTCAGCTTCAGCCAAAGGATCCTCAACAGAAACAACAGGGTACTTGTCAATCAAGTTTTCTAGGTAATCGATGAACTCATCAGTTGTGTATTCCTTCTTATCAGGCTCACCAGCTAATGTGTAAATCTTCTTATCATGATCATAGAATTCTGATGAAGCAACATCAAAGGCAATTGCAACATCCTTACCAGGCTTGTAACCAGCACGTTCAATGGCTTGCAACAAGTATTGGAATGGTTCCTCATTTGAAGTGAAGTTAGGTGCAAATCCACCTTCGTCACCAACAGCAGTTGAGTGACCTGATTCCTTCAACAAAGCTTGCAATGCGTGGAAAGTTTCTGAACCCATACGAACAGCTTCAGCGACTGACTTAGCACCAACAGGCATAATCATGAACTCTTGGAAGTCTACAGAGTTGTCGGCGTGAGCACCACCATTAACAACGTTCATCATTGGTGTAGGCAAAACCTTTGAGTTAAATCCACCAAGGTAGTTGTACAATGGTGTACCTAATTCATCAGCAGCTGCACGAGCAGCAGCGATTGAAACACCCAAAATAGCGTTAGCACCAAGCTTACCCTTATTTGGTGTACCATCCAAAGCGATCATTGTACGATCCAACAATACTTGATCAGTAACATCCATACCAATCAACTTATCCTTGATAACCTTGTTAACATTTTCAACAGCCTTCAAAGTTCCCTTACCTAGGAAACGGCTCTTGTCACCATCGCGTAGTTCGACAGCTTCGTTAACACCAGTTGAAGCACCTGATGGTACGATTCCACGACCGAATCCACCCAATTCAGTGTAAACTTCAACTTCAACAGTAGGATTTCCACGTGAGTCTAAGACTTCGCGTGCGTAAATATCAGTAATTGCAGACATGTTGTCTTCTCCTTACTTATTCTTGAAAGTATAGTTATTATGGGATTATCCCTCGAAAACTATTGTAACATAATTCACAGTATATGCTAATAATGACGTATTTTATGTTTGATAATTTTCTCATTTTGAAGTACTCTAACTGCATAATATCTATTTCTTGTGCACTTTTACACCAGACACTAATTTGCAAGTATTTTGTTGCCAATTTGTCATACTTCTGACTGTCATGTAATTGTTAACCACGTTAAACTATATTTATCAATTAGATTGGGGGGGAAACTTATGAAACAAGCAGTGTTTAAAATACTATTCTTAATTAGCTTGCTAGTTATTATTCCGATTGCTTTTTTAAGCACTTCCCAAGCGTTTTCCGGTTGGTTAACTAATCCTAAAGAGGAAGCCTCAAATTTACAAGCACAAAAGCAGTCACGCGCTGCCTCAAAATCAGATTCTTCTAGATTTAGTTCTGAATTAATTGATGGCGGTGTGTCGTTAGCAAAATCCGAAAAACAAACTGTTAAATCTGATGATCATATCAAGGTGGTTACTAGTTTGAAGCCCTCATCACGGACGGCAGAAAGTGTAACGAGTCAAAAATCAGAAACATCGCGACAATCGAGTTCACCTAAAGTACAAGCTAGTGCTTCACAAAGTACTGAAGCGCAAAGCAAACCAGCAGCTAGCTCAAGTAGCCATGAAAGTTCAACAACCACTTCGGCTTCTTCTAGCCATGCTGTAACAAGTAGCGTTCCTACAACTAGTAGCAGTTCTGCAAGTTCATCACAAAATAGTGCAACGACGACAACCAGTTCTAGTTCAAGTCATGATATCAGCTCTTCTGATAGTAGTTCAGTAAGTTCTTCTAATGAATCAACTTCTAGTGAATCAGCACCTGATAGCACAACTTCTGACAGCCATGCTAATGATTCTTCTAGTCACTCATCAACAACTAGTGATACTGATGAGTCACAAGTAACATCAAGCGATGTACCACCAGAGATATCTTCATCAGTACCTGATACAGCTATTTCATCAATTAGATAAATTAAAAATCGGTTGTAAACCTAACATGGGAATTCCCATTAGGTTTACAACCGATTTTTCTATAGACGTGTCTTTTTAGCCTGCTCAGCCAAGCTAACTAACTCCAAAAATGTCGTGGCATCTAAAGCAGCATCCCCTACCAGCACGCCATCAATATCAGGTTGCTTTAGTAAATCGTAGGCATTAGCTGGTTTAACTGAACCACCATATAAGATACGAACACGATTAGCAATATCTTGATCAAACATATCGGCAATCGTTTCGCGAATAATTCTTAAACTCTTTTGGGCGTCTTCCGGACTCATTGCTTGTCCAGAACCAATAGCAGCTGTCGGTTCATATGCTATCAGAATACGATTCATTTCTTGTTCTTGGACACCTTTAAGTGACTCGATAACTTGATTAACAATCCAATGCGCATGATCGTTTAAAGAAGACAGTTGCACTGCTTCATCAATCGCAATAATTGGTGATACACCGTTACGTAGGGCTGCTAAAGTTTTTAAATTAACCATCTCGTCGGTTTCACGAAAATAATTACGACGTTCAGAATGTCCAATAATAACTTTAGTGATACCTAAATCAGCCAAAGCACGCGGACTTGTCTCACCTGTGTAGGCACCTTTATCTTGCCAATACATATTTTCTGCACCAATTTCAATTGATGTTCCCTTGGCAGCCATTACCATAGTATTTAGCAGTACATCTTGGCCGGCTAACACAGTATCAACATTGGGGTATTCTGACAGTTTAGGCGCTACTTCCTGAATATATTGATCCACTTCACTTGGTAATTTATTCATTTTCCAATTCGCAATGACAATTGGTCGTCGTAACATTTTTTAATACCACCCCTCATTATACTGAAACTAATTATACCACGCTTAACAAAATATATTACTGACAATCTAAACCGTAACGACACAAAAAAAGGCCGGAACACAACTGTTCCGGCCTCTATCAGCAACTAATCAGCTGATACATTTTTCTTTACTAACTCAATGACTTCATCATTAGTTTCAGAATCAACTGCTTTATCAGCTAATTCAGCCATTTCCTTAGTATCTAACTTCTTCATCAAAGAACGTGCTTGCAAAATTGATGTGGCTGACATTGAGAATTCATCCAATCCCATACCAACAAGAATAGGCAAAGCAACTGGGTCACCAGCCATCTCACCACACATTGCAGCAAATTTACCATACTTGTGTGCAGAATCAATAACATTCTTTACCAAGCGTAAGATTGATGGATTGTATGGTTGATACAAGTATGACACACGGTCATTACCACGATCTGCGGCCATTGAATAACCAATCAAGTCATTAGTTCCGATTGAGAAGAAATCAACTTCTTGGGCAAACTTATCAGCCAAAACAGCTGCAGCTGGAATTTCAATCATGATACCTAACTTGATATCATCTGAAACTTCGGTACCTTCAGCCACTAACTTAGCTTTTTCTTCATTAAAGATATCACGAGCGGCACGGAATTCAGGTAACGTTGCCACCATTGGGAACATAATCCACAATTGACCGTAAACTGATGCACGTAATAGCGCACGTAATTGTGTACGGAAAATATCGTCACGATCCAAGGAAATACGAATAGCACGGTAACCCATAAATGGATTATCTTCTTCTGGTAATGGCAAGTATGGTAAGTGCTTATCACCACCGATATCCATCGTACGAACCGTTACAGGCTTACCATCCATGCTTTCAATAACTTTCTTGTATGATTCAAATTGCTCTTCTTCAGTTGGCAATTCTGAAGAATCCATGTACAAAAATTCAGTACGGTAAAGGCCAACACCTTCAGCACCGTTATCAATCACACCATCAAGGTCCTTAGGGGTACCGATATTAGCACCAATAACAAATTCCTTGCCATCAGCAGAAACAGACTTTTCGTTCTTCAACTTAGCCCATTCTACCTTTTTATCAGCATATTCACGACCTTTTTGTTGATATTCAGCAATTTCATTGTCAGATGGATTAATCAATGCATCCCCATCTAAACCGTCCAAAACTACCATATCATTTTCGTCAATATCCTTTGTAGCAACATCAGAACCGACAATTGCAGGAATTTCTAGCGTACGTGCCATAATTGCTGCGTGGGCGGTACGGCCACCAACATCAGTAATAAATCCCTTTACAAAACGGCGGTCAAGTTGAGCTGTATCTGAAGGTGTCATATCGTGCGCAACGATAACAACTTCTTCATTAATCAAAGCAGGGTTTGGCAAATCTTTGCCAAGTAAATGACTCATAACACGCTTCGTAACATCACGAATATCTGCAGCACGCTCTGCCATATATGGATTATCGTCTGCCATTGACTCAAACATACTGATATACATATCTGTTACAGCTTTTAGAGCTGCTTCAGCATTTGTCTTATCACTATCAATTTTATCGTTAATACCACTTAGAAGTTCTGGATCTTCCAATACCATAATGTGCGCAGTGAAAACTTCAGCTTCATCTGCTCCCATTGATTCTTCTGCTTTTGTACGAATTGTTTCCAAATCTGCCTTGGATGCTAAAAAGGCCGCGTTGACGCGGTCTTTCTCACCTTGAGCATCGTCGATTGTGCGAGTCTCAAAAGACAGATCCGGGTCAACAAGCTTATATGCTTTTGCAATTGCAACACCGTTAGATGCAGCAATACCTGTAATTTTTTTTGTCATTACTTTGTCCCTTAGAATCTGTATTAATTAGTTATAAAATTAGTCAGTCAAACCTTCAGTTGACATCGTTTCAGCGATGGCTGCCAAGGCATCTGCCTCGTCATCACCTTCAGCTGAAATCTTAACATCAGCATTTTGACCAACACCCAATGACATAACACCCATAATTGACTTCAAGTTTACGTCCTTACCTTGGTATGACAAGGTAACGTTTGATGAAAACTTTGAAGCTGCTTGTACCAACAAAGTTGCTGGACGAGCGTGGATACCTGTTTCGGCTACAATGTGAAATTCGCGTGATTCCATGGTGATAATCTCCTCTAAATTTAAATATCGTCAATATAATTGAGTTTAGATACTTCATGCTTTCAACAATCTGTCTCAACTAACCTCTACCAAACATTCTATCAGGTATTAAGTATAATCGCAAGCGCTTACATATTTTTTTCATAAAAATTTATTGAGTTATGTTCAGCAATAAATTTAATTCTATGATGCTTCGTCAGATTTTGCTGTATACGTAATGATACCTCCACGTTCAGCAGTACCTTTAATATCGTTTTGATATGGATAATCACGCCAAACATTATAGAAATCTGAAAAATCTTTTGAAGTGACAACGAATTTATCTAAATTACCTAATCTAAGTTGATCTAACATTTGATTGTAATCCATTTGACCTCCTGGATATATTATACCGTTATTTCTAGAATTGGCACAAGATACTTCCGTAAGTAAATCCTGCGCCAAAACCAGTCAATAAGACTTTCTTGTCTTGCAATGATTCTTGTTGCCTTAATTCATCTAAGCCCATCGCGATGCCAGCTGAAGATGTATTACCATATTTAATAACATTTGTAATAAATTTGTCCATCGGTTGAGCCAACTTTTGGGCAATCATTTCAATAATTCGTAAGTTAGCTTGATGGGGAATGAAATAATCAATATCATCTGGTGTTAAATCATTCTTTTGTAGCAAAGTACTAATGTGGCCTGGAATTAGTCGTTCTACCTCACTAAAAACTTGTCGTCCTTCTTGATGAAAAGCAGTGGTTTTCGGATAATTATCAGCTGATAATTCATGCAACGGTTGAATCACACCAGAATGCACAACTTCTGCGTTACCAATCGTATGCATGTCCTCAGCAAGGATTAACGCTTCCTCTGATGCTTCTAAAATAAATGCGCCAGCACCATCCCCAAAAAACACCGATGACGTGCGGTCATGAAAATCCATCATTTTAGAATTAACTTCAGCCGAAATAACCAAAGCATGTCTAGCGACACCTGATTTCAAAAATTTATCAGCGGTACTTAGCCCAAATATAAAACCTGCACAAGCCGTTGAAATATCGTAGGCCCACGCATTAGTTGCTTGTAAATTCCTTTGTACCAATGCCGCCGTTGAAGGTGCAAAGCCATCTGCCGTAAAAGTGGTCACGATAATTAAATCAATATCATCTGGTGTAAGTGATGTCTGATCAAGCGCTTGCTGAGCTGCCTTAGTTGCTAAATCTGAAGTGTTCTCACCTTGCAGTGATACATGCCTAGTTTTAATCCCTGTATGTGTTTGAATCCATTCATCATTAGTATCCATAATTGCTGCCAAATCATCATTGGTTACAATATCTTTAGGTACATAATGAGATGATGCAACTATTTTTACGCCCTGCGCCATGCCTTACTTTCCTCCTAAATACTGATACACGTTATTATACGTGTGCAAACCAAAAAAAACATTAATATTTGAATAAAAAATGTCTTTTTATGAATATTGTTGATTAAAAAAATACAAATATTTTTGGCTAGTAACTGTTTGTGTAATTTTCGTCACACTCGCATTCATTGGTTCTGGCAATCGAACTGTTGTATCAGTAATGCCAAAAACTGCCATCATGGCTGCTTTAATCGTAAAGCCATGGGTCACAACAATAATATTGTCTGATGGATATTGCTGTGTCATATCATTCAAAAATGATCGGACTCGCTTAACCACTGCCTCAAATGATTCCCCATTGGTTGCATATTTTATATATTCGGGTAATACATCATGCAAAATATCATCAAATACAGATGGATATTCACGCATTAATTGTTGATTAAGTTGACCATCCCACTGGCCATATGAAATTTCTAACAAACGTTCATCTGTTTGCAAGGGTAATTGCGCCGTTGTATTTAATATTGTTGCAGTTTGTTGGGTTCGATTTAATGGGCTAGCAATTAATTGTTGGGCAAAATCAATCTTTAAATGTTGCGCTAAATGACTAACTTGCTTAATCCCCGTTTCATTAAGCACTGTATTATCTGAATTAATTTGTCCTTGTTTTAATCCTTGTGCGTTTGCCATTGTTTGTCCATGTCTTATGAAATAAAAATTGGTCATTCTATTGGCCCCCTCTTGCCAAAAAAAGAGGTTAAGACACACATGCCTCAGCCTCCATTATTACACTTAAAACGGATTACTTATGCTTCCGTCACCTTTTGTTGTTTCATCTTAAATGCTTCATTATATGAGAATACATTTTGACCAGCAATCGCTGCATCACCTACTGCAGTTGTAATTTGGCGAAGTTCTTTTTCACGTACATCACCAAGGGCATACATACCTGGGCGAGCTGTCTCCATACGCTCATTCGTTTGAATCCATCCTTGATCATTCGTAACACCCAAATCAGCCACAACATCTGAAACTGGTAATACACCAACATAAATAAATACACCGGCTGCATCCATCGTATAAGTTTCACCAGTCTCCTTGTTGTGTACTCGGACACCACTGACCTTTTTGTCATCACCTAAAATTTCTTCAACTTCACTATTCCAAACGAATTCAATTTTATCGTTTGCAAAGGCACGGTCTTGTAAAATTTGTTGCGCTCTTAACTTATCACGACGGTGAATAACAGTTACCTTGTCAGCCAAACCTGCTAAGTAAGTTGCTTCTTCAACAGCCGAATCACCACCACCAACGACAACAACGTGTTGACCACGGAAGAAGGCACCATCACAAACGGCACAGTAAGAAACACCACGTCCTGAATACTTATCTTCGCCAGGAACCGCTAATTTCTTATAATCTGAACCAGTTGCCACAATAACTGACGTACTAGTGTATTCATCCATATCAGTCACAACATGCCATGAGCCATCTTCTTGGGCTTCAACATGCATCACAGTACCAAAAGCATATTCGGCACCAAATTGTGTTGAAGATTGATACATCTTTTCAGAAAGATCAGGACCTAGAATACTACTATAACCTGGATAATTTTCAATCTCAGCTGTATTATTCATTTGTCCACCGTATATACCACGATCAATCATTAATACAGAAAGATTTGCACGTGATGCATATGTTGCTGCGGTCATTCCACCAGGTCCTGCCCCGAGAATTATTGTGTCATAATGTTGCACCATAACAACACCTCCATCTGTCAATATTATGTTTCTTACTTTTTTAACGTCCTATTTTATTTTACATTCTTTTAATTAGAAAGCAAGAGATTTGCTTACTTTTTGTAAATAAAAACTGTAAGTACTATTTTCACGATACTTACAGTTTTTTCATAAATTAATCCAACTTCTTAGCTAAGTCTTTAATGTAGGCCTTTAAATCATCAGCAGTTTGTGGGTGCTTCAAACCAAACTCAATATTAGTTGTCAAGAAACCAATCTTTGAACCAATATCGTAACGGTTACCAGTAAATTCATGAGCGTAAACATGTTGACGCTTGTTCAATGAATCGATGGCATCAGTCAATTGAATTTCATTACCCTTACCTGGCTTAGTATTTTCTAATTCTTCGAAAATTTCAGGTGTCAACAAGTAACGACCAATAATAGCCAAATCTGATGGTGCATCTTCTGGCTTTGGCTTCTCAACAAAGCTCTTTACTTGATGCAAACCTTCAGCAACTTCCTTTTCAGGTGCAATCACACCGTATTCAGAAACTTGATCATGAGGAACCTTCATAACAGCAAGTGTTGATTCACCAGTTGTGTTATAACGGTCAATCAATTGCTTTGTCAAAGGTTCTTCATCTTGCATCAAGTCATCACCCAACATAACAACGAAAGGTTCGTCACCAATAAATGACTTAGCTGTCAAAACAGCATCACCTAATCCACGTGGGTGTGATTGACGAATGAAGTATAAGTTAATGTCAGTTGTCTCTTCAACAACCTTCAATAATTCATCCTTGCCTTTTTCGCGTAAATTGTTTTCCAACTCAGGATTTGAATCAAAGTGATCTTCGATTGAACGCTTTGACTTACCATCAACAATGACAATATCTTCAATCCCTGAAGCCAAAGCCTCTTCAATGATGAATTGGATTGTTGGCTTGTCTACAATTGGCAACATTTCTTTTGCTAATGCCTTAGTAGCTGGCAAAAAACGTGTTCCTAATCCGGCTGCTGGAATAACTGCTTTACGTACTGGTTTCATGATTAAATTACTTCCCTTCTTGTGAGACTGGACGTCCCATTAATGACTGCATAACATTATCAACATTTTCGTTATCATAAATAACACGATACATTGCCGAAGTGATTGGCATTTCAACATGTTTCTTTTGTGCTAATTCATGCGCAACTTTGGTTGTTGAAATTCCTTCAATAACCATCCCCATATCAGCAACAACATCTTCAAGTTTTTTCCCCTCACCTAATTGCATACCTGCACGATAATTACGTGAGTATACTGAAGTTGCTGTTCCAAACAAATCACCAACACCGGCTAAGCCCATAAACGTGATTGGATTGGCACCAAACGCTTGACCAAGTCGGCTGATTTCAGCTAATCCTCGCGTAAACAAGGCTGCTTTGGCATTGGCATCATAACCTAATGTATCTAATGCTCCTGCACCAATGGCAATAACATTTTTCAAAGCGGCACCAATTTCGGAACCGACCACGTCCGTATTTGTATAAACACGGAAGACCTGATTACTCAATGCTTCTTGCACATATTTAGCAACTGTTAAATCGCTACTAACGGCTGTAACCAATGTTGGATCATGCTCAATGACACCTTCAGCATGTGAAGGGCCAGCAATAATTCCCAAACCACCTAAGTATTTGCTTGGAATCTCTTCAGCAAGCATTTCTGATATTCGCTTATAGGTTCCTGGTTCAAGACCTTTGGTAGCCGCCATTAACACAACTTTATGATTAGTATCTTTTAAAATGCTAACCAATTGTTGAGCAACTTCACGCGTTGCATTTGTTGGTACGACACTCAAAACGATATTTGCTCTGTCAACAGCTTGTTTCATATCAGCCATTGCAACAACACCTTCGTTAATTAAATGTTCACCAAGATATTTTGAATTACGATGCGTTTCGTTAATTTCATCAACTTGTTCAGCGCGATGACTCCATAAACGAACATCATGGCCATTTTCAGCGGCAACATTGGCTAATGCGGTTCCCCACGAACCAGCGCCTAAAACTGCAATAATTTTGCGACTCACGAGATTCCTCCTTGTTACTTGTGTATCCCTGAGAATACCATATATAATATCACATTTTGCTATCTTAGCAACGTTATTCCCAGTAATTCTTTATTTGTGTATCTTAAAATTATTCTTTTGAATTTTCAGCAATTAACTTATTTAAATTGTTATTAAATGTTTCAGTTGCATCAAATCCCATTAATTTAGCACGATAATTCTTAGTAGCTGTTTCAACTAGCACGGCTAAGTTACGACCTGCTTGTACAGGCAAAACGAACCGTGGTAGTTCAACGCCTTGAATAGTCATAATTTCTTCGCCATTTCCTAAACGATCAACTTCCTGATCATCATGCCATTTTGCAAGATGTAAATTAAAAGCAATCGTTGCATGAGAACGTACGGCACCAGCACCAAACAAATTCATCACATCGATAATACCAACACCACGTAGTTCCATTAAGTTCCGCAAAATTGCTGGTGGTTCACCGACTAAACGTTCTTCATCTTGTGCGTACACATCAACACGATCATCAGCGATTAAGCGATGACCACGTTGCACCAATTCTAGCGCTGTTTCTGATTTGCCAACACCAGAATCACCAGTAATTAATACACCTAGTCCAAAAATATCAACTAATACACCATGGACAGACTCACGTTCTGCTAAACCACCACTTAAATAGTAAGTCATGTTAGCTAGTATCTTAGAAGACGTTAATTCTGTTGCTAAAACTGGAATATGTTTTTCTTCAGCTGCCTGCATAAATTCATCTGGTAATTTGCGTCCAGTTGAAACCACAAATGTTGGTGTATTTGGTTGCATCATTCTTCTAGCAATCAATAATAATTCTTCATGGTTCATGCGAAGCGCAAATGACGTTTCAGTGATTCCCATCAACTGAATACGCTCAGGTGCATAATAATTGAAATAACCAGTCATTTCTAGACCTGGTCTAGAAATATCCGGTGTCGTAATTTTACGATCCAAATATTGTTCACCCGTCACAATTTTTAGACGTGTATTGTCTAATAAATCCTTTACGGTTATTTCTTTAGCCATTTCTATTCCCCATCTTATTCTTGCTGATTATCTTTATTGAAATAATTTGAAATTATCAGGTTGACTAACGACATTATAATAGCAATGAAGACTGCCCAACCAAAGCTGGCAAACTTAAATCCATCACCAATGACCCAAGATGTTAGCCAAAGCACAACACCGTTAATAACTAAACCAAATAAACCAAATGTCAAAATAGTAAAAGGTAAAGCTAATAAATGTAACACCGGTTTTACTAAGGCATTTAAAATCCCCAAAATAAATGCTGCTAAAATTGCTGTCCAAATACTTCTAATATATAGACCATTTCTAAATAAGCCGGCCATTGCTAATAACATAATTGTATTAATAATAATGCGTTGCCAAAAAGAAAAATTCTTAAAAGTAACTGTCTTCATAAAATTCCTCCAGTTATTCTTAAAAATAGTATATCAAAATTACACTTATATTTGGCTAAATGTCACGTAATTTAATGATATGTATAAAAAAACCAGAAACAACAATGTCATTCCTAGCAAATTTTTTACTCTTTAATTATTGTTCTTTTGCTCTAAATAGATTGTCAAAAGGCGACTCCCCACTATGTGCAACCTGTGTTAAGAACATTTTAACTGCTTGTTGCGTTGTTAACCCATTTTCCTTAAATACGTCATCAGCCGCATTGCGTACCTCTTCTTCAACACGAATTTGAATCAATTTTTCCATTGATACACTTCCCCCCGTATCTTATTAAGTATATTTCACCCATAATTTATTATATACCATTTCTAATTAAATATGCTATCACGTCATAAATTTCCAAATCATTTTGGTATAAAGATTGGTATAAAAAAACGCACTACCCATTACGGATAGCGCGTTTTGATTGGCATTGCTAGGATTGACGCGTCCTAGCTCACGTGATGGTTACCCACCAGTCAGCGTACACCCAATAGCTAAAGCTAAAGGTAGTCATGTGCAGCAAAGCAAGTTCCACAACTTGCTTTACATCCTCCAGTAAATACGACTGTTAACAAGGACCGCTTACAAAAGATCTTAATTGATCTCTCTCGACTCATCGCATAACCTAAATGTTAACACAGACATTTCATAAGAGCAAGCAAATAAATAAAATAACGCATTATTGATTTAAAAAGATTGTATGCTATACACATTAAATCTAATCGTGTAGTTAAGATTACGCTTACAATTACCTATTATTAGGTATATAATATAAGTATAAATTAATTCCGATTAATTTCATTATTTATAAGGATGGTGGCTTCCATGGCAGAAGATAAGGTTGCATACAAGAACATATTGGCTCCTATTGATGGGTCAAAAGTTTCTAACGTAATAGTTGAAAAGGCTGCTGCTGTTGCTTTACGTAATAAGACAGCGCTAGATTTGTTGTATGTTATTGATACAAACTCAATCTCTGGCCTAGCTGGTATGTCAATTTCTGGTGATGTTGTGTACCAATTAGTACAAGATGCAGAAGAAAAACTAACAAAATATGCCGACATCGCTCGTGAAAAAGGTGCTGAAGAAGTCAATATTCACGTTCGTTTTGGATCACCTAAGACAGTCATTGCACGTGACTTCCCACGTGATCATGAAACAGGCCTAATTATGCTAGGTAAATCTGGTCTTAACACGTTAGAACGACTATTAGTTGGATCAGTAACATCATTCGTAGTGCAAAATTCAAAAACAGACGTTTTGATTGTACAATAAAAATAAGAGAAGAGATTGAGACGGATGTGTCCCAGTCTTTTTTTGTCTTATCTCAATATAACGTGACTTAAAATAATATTTATTGCGCTTACTTATATGAAACATTGAGATTGATTTAATATAATTTGCTGAACTTTTATTAAAATTAAGTTATAATAATTTTATATTTTTAATTATGAGTAAACAGGGGATATAATATGAAGATTATTGGTAATACACTAGAAACAATCCACAAATTCAGACACGCCCACGTTAGTAAACACTGGCTAAATGATCCATTTTTGACATCGACAGCTTCACTTGGTGATAATCGTAATATTAAATTACAACTGCTATATTTAGATGTTAATGATACTTTTTATTTAGTTGAAAGCACTTCAGCAATTGCACATTCACTACAATATCGTGATGGTGCTATTAGTGTTTCTGCTTGGTCACCCGCTGATTTAGCTGGTTTAATTCGAAGTTATGATAAACCAGGATTCGATAATTATTTCCAACTAATTGTCGAAAATACGGCTATTGCCTATTCACAATCACAACAATAAAAATAGCGTTAGTTGCAATTTTAAGCAACTAACGCTATTTTTTCGTTCACCTAGTTAAGAATTTTTCTCAATCTTAATATCTACAATTTTTTCGGGATGAACTGGTGTTGATTTCTCTGAACCATCAGCATTGTCTTTTACTTCGCCACTTGCGATTTTATCAACAACATCCATGCCACTAATCACTTGACCAAAGACGGTATAGTTACCATCAAGAGATGGATTTCCACCCTTCTTATAGGCTTTCAAAATTTTGTCAGGATATTTGTCTTTATCAAGCTGAGCGGTTGCATCCTCATGATTTTGATTAATGAAGAATTGCGAACCATTGGTATCTTCACCTGAATTAGCCATTGATAGCGCACCACGAATATTATATAGATTAGGAGAAATTTCATTTTTAAATCCTGATCCGTCATCGATGTCTTTATTTTTATTCTTCCAAATTGATGAACCACCAGTTCCAGTACCAGTTGGATCACCACCTTGAATCATAAAGTCATTAATTACACGATGAAATGTCGTGCCATTATAATAATTTGCTTGTGCATGCTTAACAAAGTTCTTTACAGCTAATGGTGCATACTTTTTAAATAATTTGATTTTAATATTACCAGCAGTTGTTTCAACATCAGCCACTGTTGCTTTATTTTGACTTTGCCCTGACAATTGTGGCAAAGATACTTTATCTAATTTAGCCTTGGAAAGTTGCTGACTTTTTTGGCCAGCATCACTTTTTTCTGAATTTGACGACTGGAATGCAATTCCAAGAACTGCAACAACAAAAACAATTGCAACTGCTGCAACAATTTTTTCTGATTTGCCCTTCTTCATCTTGTAAACTCCCATCTTTCATTAACTTTAACCAATTGTGTATATTGTATAACCCTTTACTTAGCTCAAAGATAAAATAACGCACAAATTAGCGATTTGTCATCTTAAATTCTAAGAAATAGTCGTTATATTTACCAACCCATTGCGAACCTAAGTCCTTATAGACTTCGAGTTTTGATAAAGTTTTGTCATCTGGGTACCATGATGGATCATCTTTAATGGCTTTAGGTAATTGCTTAATTGCCTGCTTATTTGGTGTCGCGTAACCAACATAGATAGCATTTTGCTTCGCATTTTCTGGTCTACTCATAAAATTCAAAAAAGCGTATGCTGCTTTTTTATTTTTAACGGTTTTAGGCATGACAATATTATCAAACCATAAATTACCACCGTCATTGGGCACTACATAATGTAGATGCTTATTTTCGGCAATCATTTCAGCCGCATCCCCAGAATAGTCAACCGCCACTGAGGCTTCTTCTTGTGCCATATAGGTTTTTATTTCATCAGCCACAATTGCTTTAACATTTGGCATCAACGTATCCAACTTACCTTTTGCAGCAGCTAATTCAGGAATACTTTTTGTATTAACTGATTGACCACTTGATGCCAAAGCCATTCCCATAATATCACGAGCTGAATCGATCAACATAATACTCTTCTTATACTTAGGACGCCATAAATCATTCCAAGTCTTAATTTCCCCTGGCTTGACATATTTATCGTTATAAACAATACCTAGTGTACCCCAAAAATAAGGAATTGAGTACTTATTATGCTTATCAAAATCTTGATTCATAAACTGTTTATCATAATTATTTAACCCAGTTAATTTCTTATGATCTAATGGCACTAATAAATTGGCTGCCTTCATTTTTTGAATCATATAGTCTGAAGGCACTGCTAAATCATAATTTGTACCGCCCTGTTGAATTTTAGTAAACATTGCTTCATTAGAATCAAACGTTTCATAATCAACTTTATAACCTGTTTCCTTTTGGAACTTTTTTAATAATGCAGGATCTATATAATCACCCCAGTTATAAATCGTTAACTCCTGGCGACCATTATTTTTTGTTCCTTTATTTTCTTCATGCTGCAAAAACTCATTAACACCAAATAGCATTAAAACAGCAGCTAAAATAATGGTTGTTAACCAAATGATTCTTTTCATGATTAATGCACCACCATTCTAGAACTTTTTTTCTTCTTACTATCAGTTGTACTATAGTTAGAAATAAAATAATAAATAACTACCAATATTAATGACAACAAAAACATTAGTGCTGACATGGCATTAATTGACAAGTCAATTCCTTGACGTGCACGAGAATAAATTTCAACTGATAGCGTTGAAAAGCCATTACCTGTCACGAAGAAAGTGACCGCAAAATCATCCAATGAATAAGTAATTGCCATAAAAAAGCCCGATAAAATACCTGGCCATGCATATGGTAAAACAACACGTGATAAGACTTGTGTATTATTCGCACCTAAATCACGAGCAGCATCGATTAAAGCTGGATTCATTTCATTCAACCGTGGTAGCACCATTAAAACAACAATTGGAATTGAAAAGGCAATATGTGCTAACACGACCGAACCAAAACCTAATTTTAGCCCTACCATCGTAAAGAAAATCAAAAAACTAGCACCAATAATAACATCTGGTGACACCATCAAGACGTTGTTCAATGACAACAAAAGATTCTTTACACTAGACTTCTTCGTATTATAAATACCAATCGCACCAAAGGCACCAATTAATGTTGATATTAATGCCGATAATAAGGCCACAATAAACGTGTTAACAAGCATTTGCATCAATCTAGTATCAGCAAACATATCAGCATAATGACGCCACGAGAAGCCAGAAAAATTAGCCATGTAATCACCCTTATTAAATGAATAAAAAATCAAATAAAAAATAGGTGCATACATTAAAATAAATACAAAAATTAAATAAACATTGGCCCATTTTTTATTTTTATTTTCCATGACGTCCTCCCTTCTTTTTCCGATCCCGTGTTAACAGCATCGTTAAAATCATCGCAATAATCAGAACAACACCAATCGTTGTGCCCATGCCCCAATTTTGCGTCACCAAGAAATGTTCTTCGATTGCCGTTCCTAATGTAATCACACGATTACCACCAATTAATCTTGTAATCATGAATAATGACAATGTTGGTATGAATACCGCTTGAATACCAGCTTTGACACCACCAATTGAATTAGGAAAAATCACTTTCACTAGTGTTTGCCAAGGTGTCGCCCCTAAATCACGAGCGGCATTGATATAACTCTGATCTAATTCAACCAAAGAATTGAAAATCGGCATAATCATAAATGGTATTTCAATATAAGCAGCCACAATGATGAAGGCAACATTTGTAAACATAATTTGATGTGGTGCAAATCCCAGCAACGACAAAAAGTTATTAACACTACCCGTCTTAGAAAATAGGCCAATAAACGCATAGGCTTTCAATAGTAAATTAACCCATGTTGGTAAAATAACTAACAATAACCAAAATTGTGCATGCTTCAAACGACTCATAATATAAGCCATTGGATAACTAATTAATAACGTCACCGCAGTAACGAGTACAGCAAAAAAGATTGAATTAAAAGTCATTCTTAAGTATGTACCGGAGCTGAAATATGTCGTGTAATTATCAAGGGTAAAATGACCATTCAAATCGCCAAATGATTGGATAACCAATAAAATTACTGGCGCAATCACAAATAAACCTAACCACAATATGTAAGGAATTGTATAGCTGATTGAACGCTTATGATTCATCCATTGAATCCTCCTCACTGTCATCATATTCTTCCATACGAGCATCAAAATCTTCTTCAGACTCATTTAGACGCATAATATGAATATCTTCGGGGTCAAAAAATAGACCGCGCCGTTCGCCAATTATTGATGGATTCGTTGCCTGAATTTGCCAGTCGTTTTGATCATCATCATGCGCTGTAATTTCATAATAATCACCACGGAATGATTGCTGATCAATGGTCACAACGAGCTTACCCTCATCAACACTGACCAAATCTAAATCTTCTGGTCGGAGCACAACTTCAACCTGTTCATTAGGACGCATACCACCGTCAACATTTTCAAATTCTTTACCCGCAAAAGCCACCAAATAATCTTGGCGCATAACACCTGGTAAAATATTTGATTCGCCAATAAAATTAGCCACGAAATGATTAATTGGTGCGTCATAAATATCTACGGGTGTACCATTTTGAACAATTTCACCATCATTTGTCACAAAAATCCAATCTGACATAGCTAAAGCTTCTTCTTGGTCATGCGTCACAAAAATAAACGTAATCCCCAATCTTTTTTGGATTTCACGTAATTCATACTGCATTTCTTTTCTTAATTTATAATCCAAAGCTGATAGCGGTTCATCTAATAATAAAACTTCTGGATCATTAGCTAATGCACGAGCAATCGCAACTCTTTGTTGCTGTCCGCCAGATAGTTCAAAAATTTCACGATCAGCTAATCCTGATAGTTTAACCAAACTGAGCATTTCTGCCACCTTCGTTTTAATCTCAGATTTATCTTTACCCTTAATCGACATACCAAAGGCAACATTATCAAAGACGTTCATATTTGGAAATAGTGCATAATTTTGAAAAACTGTGTTAACGCGTCGCTTCTCCGGTGGTAAATCGTTAATTCGTTTTCCTTCAAATAAAATATCACCCGAAGTTGCTTCTAAAAATCCGGCAATTAAACGTAAAATTGTCGTTTTACCAGATCCAGAAGGACCCAGTAATGTATAAAATTTACCAGCCTCAATTTCTAAATCAACTGATTTTAAAACAACATTATCATCATATTGCTTGGCAACATGTTTAAATTCAATAATTGGTTGTGCCACTATTAGTACCACCTTTCTTTACATAAGCTTTATTATACAAATTATTCAAAAAATAGTCGATAACAAACAAAAAAGGACATTGATAATAAAATTATCAATGTCCTTTTTAATTTCAATAAATATCAAGCTTATTCAGCTGATGATTCACCGTACTTAGCAATAATATCTTGTTGTACGTTCTTAGGAACGGCTTCATAGTGATCAAAGACCATTTGGAATGTTCCACGACCTTGCGTTGATGAACGCAAAGTTGTAGCATATCCGAACATCTCTGACAATGGAACCTTAGCGTGAACTAGCATTTGCTTTCCACGTTGTTCTTGTCCTTCAAGTAATCCACGACGAGCTGAAACGTGACCCATAGCATCTCCCAAGTTTTCCTCAGGAACCATGATATCAACCTTCATGATTGGCTCCAAAATAACAGCTCCGGCAGTCTTAGCAGCTTCACGCAAAGCTAATGAAGCAGCAATCTTAAAGGCAGCTTCAGATGAGTCGACATCGTGGTATGAACCATCATACAACTTAGCCTTCAAATCAACCAATGGGAATCCAGCTAAAGGACCATTATTCAATGAATCCTTCAAACCAGCTTCAACTGAAGGGATGTATTCACGAGGAACAACACCACCGACGATGGCATCTTCGAATTCGAATCCAGCACCCTCTTCGTTAGGAGCGAACTCAATCCAAACATCACCATATTGTCCTTTACCACCTGATTGACGCTTGAAGAATCCACGAGCTTGAACAGTCTTCGTAAATGCTTCACGGTAAGCAACTTGAGGAGCACCAACAGTAACGTCAACGTTGAACTCACGACGCATACGATCAACAATGATATCCAAGTGCAACTCACCCATACCAGAGATAAGTGTATCACCAGTCTCTTGGTTAGTTTCGGCACGGAATGATGGATCTTCTTCAGCTAGCTTTTGCAAAGCTTCAGTCATCTTAGCTTGGTCAGCCTTAGTCTTAGGCTCAACAGCCAATTGAATAACGGGATCAGGGAATTCCATAGACTCCAAAATCAATTGACGATCTGCTGAAGTCAATGAATCACCAGTAGTTGTTTCCTTCAAACCAATGGCAGCAGCGATATCACCTGAGAATACCTCAGGGATTTCTTTACGGTCAGTTGCGTGCATTTGTAGCAAACGTCCAACACGCTCACGCTTACCCTTAGTTGTATTCATGATGTATGAACCTGATTCCAAAGTACCAGTGTATACACGCAAGAATGTCAAACGTCCAACGAATGGGTCAGTCATAACCTTGAATGCCAAAGCGGCGAATGGATCGTCATCATTAGCAACCAAGTCGATTTCTTCACCAGTTTCAGGATCATTAGCAACATATGGCTTAACATCCAATGGAGATGGCAAGTATTCAACAACGGCATCCAACATCATTTGAACACCCTTATCCTTGTAAGCTGATCCAGCAAGTACTGGGTAGAATTGTAGTGAAAGCGTTGCACGACGAATTCCAGCCTTCAACTCTTCTTCACTAATTTCTTCACCTTCAAGGTACTTTTCCATGATTTCATCATCGACATCAGCAACAGCTTCAACCAATTCAGTATACTTTTCTTCTACTAAGTCAACATAGTCGGCTGGGATATCACGTTCTTCCCATTCCTCACCAAGTTCAGTAGTTGGGTACAATGCACGCTTCTTGATTAAGTCAATGACACCTTCGAAGTTATCTTCGGCACCAATTGGCCATTGAATAGCCTTAGCATTAGCATCCAAACGATCCTTCAATGAGTCAACAGACATAGCAAAGTCAGCACCTAACTTGTCCATCTTGTTAACAAAGACAAGACGTGGAACTTGATAAGTTTCTGCTTGATGCCAAACAGTTTCAGTTTGTGGCTCAACACCGGCAGCACCATCCAATACGGCTACGGCACCATCAAGCACACGCAATGAACGCTCAACTTCGATAGTGAAGTCCACGTGTCCTGGGGTGTCAATGATGTTAACACGGTATGGTTCTTTAGCATATTGCTCATAAAAGCCATGCCAAACAGCAGTCGTTGCAGCAGATTGGATCGTGATTCCACGTTCCTTCTCTTGATCCATGAAGTCCATTTGTGAAGCCCCATCATGAGTTTCACCAATCTTATGAATCTTACCAGTGTAATACAAAATACGCTCTGTCGTCGTTGTCTTACCAGCGTCGATGTGCGCCATGATTCCGATGTTACGAGTACGTAGCAAAGGATATTCACGCTTGTTAGCCATGAGTAAATTCTCCT
Source organism: Weissella sp. ESL1139 (assembly GCF_058506735.1). NCBI lineage: Bacteria > Bacillati > Bacillota > Bacilli > Lactobacillales > Lactobacillaceae > Weissella > Weissella sp. ESL1139. Next base: position 288,421 of record NZ_CP196375.1, on the reverse strand, counting down.
TGAGTTTTTTAACATTTTTCACTTTTTAGTAAAAAATGCGATTGTCTAAATATATTATACCGTAAATACACCAAAAGTGGCTACTGTCATTTGACTGCAGCCACAAATTTGGTTATTACCAACGGTAGTGAGCAAAGGCACGGTTGGCTTCAGCCATACGGTGCGTATCCTCACGCTTCTTAACAGATGCACCAGTGTTGTTGGCAGCATCCATAATTTCCTTAGCCAAACGGTCTTCCATAGTATGCTCACCGCGGGCACGTGAATATTGCACTAACCAGCGCAATCCCAATGTCACACGACGCTCTGGACGAACTTCGACAGGAACTTGGTAGTTAGAACCACCAATACGGCGAGCCTTAACTTCCAATACGGGCATAATATTGTTCAATGCTTCTTCAAAGACAGCTAATGGTTCGTTACCAGTAGTTTCTTGAATACGGTTGAAAGCATTGTATAGAATTGTTGAAGCAGTTCCACGCTTACCATCGACCATCAAACGGTTGATCAAACGTGAAACAAGCTTTGAGTTATAAATTGGATCTGGCAGAACTTCAGCCTGCTTAGTGTAACTCTTACGTGGCATTATATAAGTCCTCCCTTAATTATTTCTTCTTGTTCTTAGGGCGCTTTGCACCATACTTAGAACGTGATTGCATACGACCATCAACACCAGCAGTATCTAGTGCTCCACGAACGATGTGGTAACGAACTCCAGGCAAGTCCTTAACACGACCACCACGAACCAAAACAACTGAGTGTTCTTGTAGGTTGTGTCCAATACCTGGGATGTATGCAGTAACTTCAATCAAGTTTGACAAACGTACACGAGCATACTTACGCAAAGCTGAATTAGGCTTCTTAGGTGTCATTGTACCAACACGGGTAGCAACACCACGCTTTTGTGGTGAAGCAACACGAGTGGATTTCTTAGATTGAGAGTTATAACTGTAGTTCAAAGCTGGTGACTTTGTCTTTGAGCTCTGTGACTTACGAGGCTTACGAACCAATTGGTTAATTGTAGGCATTTCGAAGAGTCCCCTTTCAAATTTTTTATTTTATAGTATTTAGTCCACATTTCCAGGCGTGTCATTTATTAAACCACAACACCACGTAGACCTGATCTGGTACTTTTCGTTTACGAGTTCAGCACGTCGCGTAACCGCAAACACCCTGCTAACTAAAAGCACAATTAATAATATACCACTCACCCGTACAAGATGCAACCTTTTTATCATAAAAAACGTTGGTAGAATAACGTTTGTTTTGCAAACAATTCCGGGCGTATCATTTTTGGAAAAATCAGTGCTTGCCGCGTCTTTTTTTATCAAACGCTCAGGAAGGTTTGCCTATGGTTTTTGATTTTATCTTTTTATTAATCTTAATTTATTTATCTTACCAAGATTTTTACCGCCATGAAATCAATAGCACTTGGTTGATAGTACCATTATTCGTTGGCTCTTTGTTCTATAACGTGCCCCTAATAACTATTTTTAGTGGTTACACAATTTGCTTAGCACTCAATACATTTACCCATGAACATTATATTGGCAATGGTGATTTGGATATTATTGCAATTTTATTGCTTTATGTAGATTTGTACGACTTTTGGCTGATATGTACAATTGCTTGCGCCATTCAAATAGTATGCCATTTTCTTAGTGATCAAAAAGTCGTTCCCTTTGTACCAGCTTTAACATTGGGCTACAGTATGATATTACTCAGCCAAGTATAGTATTAAAGACACAAAAAAACACCATGACAAAGTCACAGTGTTTTTCAATAATTTTAAGAATTAAACCAAAGCTAACAAGTCAGCCTTCTTTGCTGAAGAAGCAAAGTCAATGCCGTTTTCTGACAAGTATGCTTTAATTTCAGCAACAGTATTCTTTTCTGTTGGCTTTGCAGCTGACTTTGATGATGCAGCGTTGATAGCAACACCCTTCTCCAAAGTAGCAGCTGACTTTTCAGCAACATTTTGACCATCTTCGGCCAATGCCTTCTTTGCTGATTCAACCAAAGCTGAGAAAGCTTCGAAATCTGAAACAGCTAGTTCAGCCAACATCTTACGGTTCAATGTTGAGCCCATCAATGATAGACCGTTCATGAAACGTGAGTATGACAAACCGTTCATACGTGCACCAGCATTGATACGTGCAATCCACAACTTACGGAAGTTGCGCTTTGTTTGCTTACGGTCACGGAATGCATAGAACCATGACTTCCAAACTTGTTGCTTAGCAACCTTATAGTTGATGTGACGTTGACCACGGTAACCCTTGGCCAACTTAATCATCTTCTTACGACGTGAACGCGTAACGTTACCACCCTTAACTCGCATGGGTATTTCCTCCAGTAATTTCTATTTCTTTATTCAGAACCTATTATAACTATCTAAATAATTATAATTAACGGCCCAACATGTTGGTGTAAGTCTTCAAAGTTGTGTGGTTCATCATTGAAGTACCACGCAATTGACGACGTTGCTTCTTAGTCTTACCGTGGAAACGGTGTGACGTATAGGCATTAGCTGACTTCAAGCCACCATTGGCAGTTTTCTTGAAACGCTTTGCTGAAGCGCGGTGTGTCTTATACTTAGGCATTGATATGTCCTCCAAACTGGTTTAATTACTTAGTTTCTCTGGGTGCAAGCACCATAAACATGCTGCGCCCTTCCATCTTAGCTCGTGACTCTACTTTAGCAATTTCCTCAAGCTCCGTTGCCATACGGTTCATTACCTCACGTCCAATATCCTTGTGCGTGATAGCACGTCCACGGAAACGAATTGACACCTTAACTTTATTACCCTTGTTCAAGAACTTAATTGCGTTGTTCTTCTTTGTATTAAAGTCATTAACATCAATAGTTGGACTAAGACGAATTTCTTTTACATTGACAACTTTTTGATTCTTTCGTTGCTCTCGTTGCTTTTTCTGTGCTTCGAACTTGAACTTTCCATAGTTCATGATCTTAGCTACTGGTGGCTTAGCGTTGGCTTGCACCAATACCAAATCCAAATCAGCGTCATCAGCAAGGCGTTGAGCGTCTGCTTTAGACATGACACCTTGATCCCCGTCATCCGTAATTAAACGAACTTCACGGGCGCGAATACGATCATTGATTAAATCTTTTTGTTGTTGTTGGCGTGCGTTTGCTATGATCCTTACCTCCGAAAAAACTTGCCATAAAGTAAAAGCGGCTTATCGCTACACACGACAACCCGCCATTTATCATCTTTAATCATAAAGAGAATTAACCTGCCAAGTAATCTTAACTAGGTGAACAGCGGGTACGCTATTACTTTATTTCCTAACAAATATTCATTATACGCTTGGCTAATTTAAAGTCAAGGCTTTATTCAAAATACCATTAATGAATTTACGTGATTTATCATCCGTAAAATCATGTGCCAATTGTAGTGCTTCATTAACTGCAATTTTTGCAGGCACTTCAGTAAACTTAGTCTCATAAATTGCTAAACGTATTAACACAAGATCCGTTGTATTTAAACGATCCAAAGTCCAGCCTTCTGACAAATACTCTGAAATCGTTAAATCTAAATCATCTTGATGATCAATAACACCTGTTACGACAGACTTCAAATCTGACGGAATGTCTTGTGTCCATTCAACTTCTGGGTCGCCAGCCAATACTTGCGAAATAGTCGTATCAACATCAGCTGTTGGATTTAAGGCTAATCCGAAAAGTGATTGAAAAGCGGCTTGACGAATTTGGTGTCGATTTAATTCGGTCATTACTCTATTCCTTCCGCATCTGATTCTTCACCAAATAAATTATTAACATCGATTGTTGACGTTGGTTTTTCTGAAACAACGCCTTGCACATGCACATTTACAAAATTAACTGTTAACTCAGTCATTGCCGCAAACTGTGACTTAATGCGCTGTTGAATCGCATGTGCAACCTTTGGGACACTTACACCGTAGTTAAGGTATACGTACACATCAACATCTAAGCCTAATTCAGTTTGTTGCAATTCAACACCTTTACTGTGTACACGTCGTCCAAAGGCTTCTTGCGCACGTTCTGTTAATGAACCGCGCAACCGATCAACGCCTGCCACTTCTTGTGCTGCCAATCCTGCGATAATCTCTAACACACGCATGCTAACCAGCGTTTCGCCAGCTACCTCATCTGAATGTGCCAGTACGATTGTCTCTTCTGCCATATGGAACGAACCTCCTAAATAAGTTGAAAGCACCGGCCGGCTGCCGGTCGGCGCTTTCTCAATTGATATCACTATTATACCTAACTTCCCTAATAAAGACTAGGCACGTGAAGTATATGATCCACCATTATCAGTGTTAATAACTAGCTTATCACCTTCGTTGATGAAATCAGGCACAATAATTACTAGACCAGTTTCCATTGTTGCTGGCTTTCCACCACCATTAGCAGTAGCACCCTTAATACCTGGTTGCGTTTCCTTAACTGTCAATTCAACAGTCTTTGGCAATTCAACATCCAAGATTTCACCATTATAAGTGGTAATCTTAACCGTCATGTTCTCAAGTAAGAACTTCAATGCATCAGCAATCTTGTCTGCTGGGATAGAAATTTGATCATATGTTTCATTATCCATAAATACATGTTGATCACCATCTGCGTACAAGTATTGCATTTCAGTTTGATCAATATTTGCCGTCTCAAACTTATCACCTGGACGGAAAGTTACTTCGTTAACTGCGCCAGTACGCAAGTTCTTCAACTTTGAACGCACAAAGGCTGCACCTTTACCTGGTTTAACGTGTTGGAACTCCAAAACGCGCCAGATTGATTGGTTATACAAAATTGTTAAACCTGTTTTCAAGTCATTCATACCAATAGTTGCCATGATTGAATTCTCCCTAAATTTATGTCTTTCTGAATTATATTAGCAGGTTTTTAAAATAAAAACCAGTACTGAATTCATTTTAATACTATTTTACATCTGTTTTATCAAAAAAATCGAAACATTAAATGCTTCGATTTTCTTAAATTTAATTATAAACGAGCCTTCAATTCATCAGTTAGCTCTTCGTAACCAGGCTTACCTAACAAGCCAAACATGTTGCGTTTGTATGCTTCAACACCTGGTTGGTTAAATGGATTAATACCATTCAAGTAACCTGAAATACCAACAGCTACCTCAAAGAAGTAAATCATTTTTCCTAATGCAAATTCATTTTGCTTATCAATTTCAACGACCATATTAGGTACACCACCATCAACATGCGCTAATAAAGTACCTTCTGAAGCTGTACGGTTAACATAGCTCATTTGCTCACCTTGTAAGTAACCTAAACCATCATCAGCATCCATTTCAGGAATTGTCACATCAGAAACTGGTTCAGTTACACGAACCAACGTCTCAAACAAGTTACGACGACCATCTTGGATATATTGACCAAAACTGTGCAAGTCAGTTGAGAAGTTTCCAGATGCTGGGAAAATACCCTTACCATCTTTACCTTCTGATTCTCCTTGCAATTGCTTCCACCATTCACCAAATTGTGTCAAAGTTGGATCATAATTAATCAACAATTCTGTTGTATAACCCTTACGGTACAAAATGTTACGGTAAGCAGCATATTGATAAGCAGGATTCTTAGTCAAGTCTGCATCAGCATAAGCTTTTTCACCAGCTGCGGCACCAGCCATTAATTGATCAATATCACCACCAGCTGCAGCAATTGGTAGCAAACCAACAGCTGTCAAAACTGAGAAACGACCACCGACACCATCAGGGACAACAAATTCTTCATATCCTTCAGTATCAGCTAACGTCTTTAGTGAACCACGTTGTGCATCGGTTGTAGCATAGATACGCTCACGTGCACCTTCTTGACCATACTTCTTCTCTAACATTTGCTTGAAAACACGGAAAGCAACAGCAGGCTCTGTTGTTGTACCTGACTTTGAGATGATGTTAACTGAAAAGTCGCGATCACCAATCAACTTAATCATACTGTTCAAGTATGCAGGTGCAATTGAGTTTCCGGCAAACAAAATTTGTGGGAAATCACGGTCTTCATCGGCATAATAATTATTAAAGTAGTCATTCAAAAAATCAGTTGCTGCACGAGCTCCTAAGTATGAACCACCAATTCCAATAACAACTAATACCTTTGAATCTCCTTGAATTTTCTTAGCTGCCGCCTTGATACGAGCAAACTCATCCTTATCGTAATCAGTTGGCAAGTGTAGCCAGTCTGTAAACTCTGCGCCAACACCAGTACCCTTACGTAGTAATTCATCTGCAACGGTCACCATTGGTTGCATCATTGATAATTCGTCTTCACCAACAAATGATTCAAGTTTTGAAGTATCAAATGATAATGTTGTCATAATTAAGTCCTTCTTCCTGTATTTCCCATTAATTTTTATATCACGGTATAGACCAATTATAACTGTTCGTTAATAAAATTGAAAGGGTTATCACCTTTTTTCAAAGGTACTCGTTTTAATCTAAATTAGTAAATTTATAAGTTGTTTGATATGTTTGTTTCTTACCTGCTGGCAAGACAATATCACCAAATCCTTTATGATTAATGGCATCTGATAAGGTCTGTGCTTCTAACGCAATGGCATTATATGGATGTGCATCAAACCACTCAGGATCGCCTTCATGATCAGCAACTTCTGGATTAGCGATAAAGAAAATAACCGCATTACGGTCTGAATAGACTTCAACACTCCGTCCTGATTTTGGATCTGACACAACAGCTACTGGCTCACCAGGAACTTGATTAACTTCAAAAGCCTCATCAAACTTAACATCATATGGGCCATCTAACCGTGCTAAATTATCACCAATTCGTGTTGGCTCATTAAAATCATAAGGTGTATTAGCATTGTCTAAGAAGTTACCAGTTGGTGTCGTGTCCTCATCGCGCAATTCTAGGCGACGTTGTGAATTAATTCGCAAATTCAAATCACGAGCATCTGTATCAATACCAGCTGGGTTAAAGTAACCATGACTAGTTGGATTGTACAACGTATCTTCATCAGATTCGGCAGCAAAATCCAAAATAACTTCATCATTATCAGTCAATGTATAAGTAATTGATGTTGGCATCGTACCTGGAAAGTTATCAATCGCCTTAGTCATTGTTGTTGTAAAGGTTACTGATGTTTTATCTTCATCAAGTGTGTATTCCCAAATACGATTTGAAAAGCTGTCACGACCCCCGTGCAAGGCATTACCAAGTTCATTATCCTTCAAATGATATTGCTTACCATTTAAAGTGAAAGTTGCACCAGTAATACGATTACCGACACGACCAATAGCACCACCAACCGAGTATGGTAAATCATATAGCTTATCAGTTGTTTGCCAACCAAACATCAAATCTTTACCATCTTTGGTCTTAAAGAATTGCCATGTTGCTCCCCAATCTGTAACACCCAATTGATGACCATTTTTATTTTCTAATACAATTTGCTTTGCCAAATCACCATTTGGCATAACCCCAATTTCATGAACTGATATTGTCATATTTAATCCCCTTTTTCATACATAAAATCAATATATTTGTATTTTAACATAACTATTTGTTTCTAATTGTACATAAATAAACCGTTTTCATAACTAATGAAACCTAATTATCTTATTTTGATTCTTGTGGCAAAACTACCTCAAAAGTAGTTCCCACACCTACTTTTGACGACACTGTTACTGTACCGTGATTAGCATCAATTAACTCATGGACAATTGCCATCCCCAAACCAGATTCCCCTTTACGTGTTCGTGAAGGGTCTACTTTGTAATAACGTTGCCAAATCTTGTCAATTTGTTCTTTAGTCATACCAATACCGGTATCCGCAATCTTTATATGAGCCTGATTATCAATAACTGTCGCTGACACGGAAATAATCCCATTTTTAGTAAATTGCAAAGCATTCGCTAAAATATTAATCAAAATACGTTCTACTTGATCACGATCAGCATATATATAGACATCTTGTTCACACAAATTTTGAATTTCATTACCATCCATGGTTGCATGTGACCACATTTTTTCAGCCAGCTCACTAATTAATGCGGTGACATTAAAGTTTTCAGGTTGACTAACGACCGCTCCTTGACGCATTCGTTCATATGAAAGAATTGATTTTACTAACCGCGTTAACCGATCAGCTTCTTCCTTAATTAAATCATATGAGCGTTGCTCGTTGCCTTCCATAACACCATACTGTAAGCCTTCGGTAATCCCCATAATTGTAGTCAATGGCGTCCGCATCTCATGAGAGACATTAGCTAACATCTGTGATTCTTCATTTTGTTGCACAATAAATTGTTGGTTTAATTTCGCAATCTCATCTGCTTGTTGCGTTAGCTTTTTTCTTTGTTTAATAGCTAATCCGACCACGATAATATTTAAAATCAACACTATACATAATAAGAGTAGTATCGTGATACTACTCTTACTGATTAAAGCTATGATAAATATCACTAAAAGAAGGCCTGCCAAAACAATAGACATCGTTTCAAGTCGTCTACTTTTCATCTTCTTTTAACTCCCAATTATTTCCTTGGATTATCAGGTAAAATTGAATCATCAAATTTATACCCAACGCCCCAAACTGTTTGAATAACTTGTGGTCCGACTTTCTCAATTTTTTGACGTAGCTTTTTGACATGGGCATCAACCGTACGCTCATCACCAAAGTATTCATAATCCCATACAAGTTGTAACAATTGTTCACGAGAAAAAACTTGGCGTGGCTTTTGCGAAAGCACCCGTAATAGATCAAATTCTTTAGGCGTCAAATCTGGTATCAACACATCATTAATATAGGCTTCACGAGTACGTGAGTTCAATTTAAAAGTATGTGTCTTCACATCAAAATCATCAGCAACATTTTCATCTTGTGCCGTTGACTGCAAATCAGCACGCCGTTTCAAGGCTTTTATACGAGCGATAAGTGTGATTGGACTAAAGGGCTTAGTTACATAATCATCAGCGCCAACTTCAAATCCCAACACTTGATCAGAATCTGAATCACGCGCCGTCAACATAATCAACGGTACTGTCAACGTACTTTCACGAATCTTTAAAGCGACTTGCATCCCATCAATTTTTGGCAAATTTAAGTCTAAAACGATGACATCCCAGCCTGGTTTATTTTCATCAAACAATTTTAAGGCTTCTTCACCATCATAAGCATTAACAACATTCCATTGTTCTTTTTTATAAAACATCCCCATCATTTCCGATACAGAGGTGTTATCTTCAATCATTAATAAATTCATATGACACCCTTCAACTTTATACTTATTAATTTCGTCTATTTATATAAAAACTTTCACATACTCATTATACAACGATGGTGTCAAATATTTCCTGCCAGTACTATCCCGTTGATGCAACACTGATGAACCAACAAAGTAATAAACCCATTTACAGCAAAAAATCTCCTAAAGCTAAAACTAAAATTTAACCTCAAGAGATTTTTTTCAATTATTCTGGCAAATCCATTTGTACTTCAGCAGGTGTCGTTTTAATCAATACATTTCCTTCATGGACCGAATATAATAATTCAGCTCGTTCATTCAATGTATTGTACCAATTATCTGCATTGAAAATTAAGAAATTAGCTGGTTTGCCGACTTCAATGCCATATTGATCTGAAACTTGTAGCGCACGCGCACCGTTTTTAGTAATAAAACGGTATGAATTCATAATTTCTGAATAGCCCATAATTTGCGTAGCATGTAGCCCCATGTGCAAAACATCCATCATATTACCATTTCCCATTGGATACCAAGGATCCTTAATATCGTCTTCACCAAAGGCAACATTTAAGCCTTCTTGGTCCAACTCTTTTACACGAGTTAAACCACGGCGCTTAGGGTAGGTGTCAAAACGTCCACCCAAGTACATATTAATTAGTGGATTTGAAACAAAATTAATATCAGATAACTTTAGCAAACGCATTAATTTTGAAACATATGCATCATTATATGAACCCATCGCAGTTGTGTGTGATGCGGTTACTCGTTCTTTCAAACCAGTTTCTAACGCCAACATGGCTAAAGTTTCTAATCCACGAGAAGCTGGATCATCAATTTCATCTGTGTGTGCGTCAATTAATAAATTATATTTTTGTGCCAAATCAAAGGCAAAATGTAATGATTCTACTGAATATTCACGCGTAAACTCAAAATGTGGAATAGCACCAATGGCATCAACACCCATTTCAGCAGCTTTAGTCATTAATTCTTTACCATTTGGAAATGACAAAATTCCATCTTGTGGGAAAGCGACTAATTGTAACGTCATCCATGGTTTCACTTCTTCACGCACCTCAAGCAAAGCCCGCAAAGCAACTAAATTAGGATCGGTCACATCAACATGCGAACGCACAAATTGCAAACCATGGGCAGCTTGAATTTTTAGTGCTTTAATCGCCCGTTGTTTCACATCTTCATGCGACAATGTTTGCTTACGCTCACCCCAAATACGAATACCGTCAAATAGCGTACCACTTTCATTCCATTCAGGTTCACCTGCTGTCATGGTTGAATCTAAATGCACATGTGGATCAACAAATGGTGGCAACATTAATTTACCAGTCGCCTCAATCACTTGTTCATTTGCATTTGCCTCTAAATGATTGGCAATTTCAGCAAATTTACCATCAACAATACGTACATCTTGTTGTTCAGTTGCATTTTCAATTAAAACTTGTTTAATTAACATTCTCCCAGTCCCCTATACTTTCCTTTATAATTTTGGTTTTAACTTAAACCCATAATATGAATGACCTTTATATGTTTGTTTTGCGAGTTTACCAGTCGCAGTGTATGGCTTACCTCGCTTGGTTTTAGAAGCAAAACTAATTTCACCACCCGCTAATAATATTTGAATTTCCTCATCTGAAAAAGTGTGATCACTCCACGTTTTTGAAAATTGAATTGCTTGGCCAGCAAAATTTCCTTGCACCTTTTCAGATGGTTTAGCTTTACGTCGGGCTTTAACTGGTTTAGGTTTGCCCAGTGCAGCTTCTAATTTTTGCGCATTTTCAACCATGATTGGCATATCATGCGCCACAACCTGTGTCACAGAATATAAAGCCTTTGCCATTGATAATTTGAATTCACCCACCTCATCCATCATTTCAAACAAGCGTTTGGTGATTTTTGGGGAAGCAATCCAAGTACCAGCGACCAGCACCGCTGAAACGTTACCCGTTTCTGTTAAAGTTAGCCGGCCTTTCTTCTCGTGCATCATAGCCTTTTGCCCTTGGCTCATCTCAGATAATGTTGATACTCGAGTAGCACCAGTTCCGACATTATTTTTTTCTAGAAATGCCATTAACCACTTTGTTGTGGGATAACTTGGCTTTTTATTAACACCTTCATTAATAAATGGTTCAGCTTGTGGGCCGACTTGTTGGCTAGTTTCATCTACCGTTGCTTCATCAACTTGTAACGCCTTTTGTGCATCATACACAAGCTTATAATTAAGTGCAATTGGCACATTGAAAGCCGTTTTAAAATCTGGATACTGCCGTAATTGAGCAGTGACATGATCATAAACATAATTTTCTGCCAACATTGCTAAATAATTTTTAGCTAAAACATCATAAATAGCCGCTGCACTAGGCCCATATTTAAATAACATAGCTAGACTATCCGGCACATTTAATCCTGGACGATTAGCACCGTGTGAACCAGCTGCTTTAACATGCGTTGTTCGTGGTTGCCGATGCGTTAATAAACGCTTATCAACACCAACAACATCGGCTATTTGATCAACTTTTCCTAACAATTCAGTAAATTGTTCTGGTGTGACGGTTTTATCATCAGTACGCGGATACGATACAATCTGCGCCTCATACATTTTTTGATAAGTTCTTAATATTTCCTTACTATCAAAACCACGTGGCGCTAAAATAGCCGCTAACCCAGCCAAATCTAAAAGTTTATCTGGTACTTGCTGGCGCGTTTGATGTTGCTCATTCACCACATCAGCCACATCATATTGTTGCAAATCACCTTGTGCTTGTGTTTTATCCGCATACCGCCAACTTGGTGTTGTATCTTTAGGAACCTGGCGCTTATAAATATGCTTAGCCGGATCAATGAAACAAACTTCATAAAAAGGTTGTTTCACATAATTCTTGATGGCTTGCATTTGTGCATAAATTTTCCATACAATCACAGATTTTAAACGTCCTTCACGTGCAACCACTTTATAACCAGCTTTTTTCGCTGAAGTCGTTGCAATCCGTGTCAATTGCATTGAAGCAAAATCCCAACGACTGCGGGTTTCCCCTTTTAAATAAGCACCATGTTGCCATTTATCAGAGACATCTGTTAACTGACGCATCGCTTTTTGAATACTTCCTGGTGCTTCATCAACAAAATTAGCGCGTAATACTTGACCTTGCCAATGAATTGCATCGATCACTTCCCAAGCTAATAAATCACCCTCACCTGATGGATCAGAATCAGTTGCAATCACTAATGCATCGTAGTGTTGTTTACTTTCTTCTTTTAAAGCTGTTAGCTCACTTCTGGTTGATTTCAACCGCCCCGTGCGAGGTTGCCGTTGTTTTAGATAGGTACGTTGCCAATTCATCTCATGAAGTTGCCAAGGTAAATATTTCAATGTCCATGACTTATACGCTGTCTGTTTATCTTCACTGACCATTGCTTCAGGCTCTTTAAATGTCATCATATGCCCGTGCAAATTGACAATATGATAATCATAACCTGCAAAATTGCCAGTCACCCCACCTAAGGCCTTGATGAAATTTTTAGCAGCTGATGGTTTTTCCGTAACAATTAAATATTTCATTATTTATAATCCTCAAATATATTGTACGAAAATAATGTCTACTTTGCTTGTTTACTGAACATTTTCGTCAAAACATAGTAGATGATTCCTGACAAAATCATCGTGACAAAGGTTACTCCAATGGTTTCACTAATCCAGCTGACTGATTTCAAACTAAAGTATAGAACAATACCAATAATCCAAGATACAATGGCAAGCCAATTGAAACCACCCTGATACCAATATTTACCAGAAACTTTTGTGATTTCACTAATCTCATACTTACCCTTACGAATAATGAAGTAATCAACTAAGAAAACGGCAATTTCTGGTCCTAAGAACATACCAATATAATCCAAGAACGCTGTAAAAGCATCTAGGAAAGTTGCAAATAATAGCGGAATAAATGAAACAAGTGTTGCAATTAATGTGACAATCCACAGTGCTGGTGTCAACTTTAATTTATGCCAAATATTAGTTAATGCTGAACCTGCCGCCATCAAATTAACAGCATTTGCTGTCGTAGACGTAATAACAATTACCAATAAAGCAATGATTCCTAAACCTAGTTTAGAAGCGATTGTTGATGGATCAGAGTCGTTTGGATCAAATGATTGATTCATGACCGCCGTTCCAATTGTCGCCAATAATCCGATAAAAGCAAAACTGAATAAACCAACATTAGCCCCAAGAAATGACCATGTCGTCGCACTAGACTTTTTCTTAGCAAATCGTGAAAAGTCTGATGAGGCTGTTACCCACGCTAAATTAAAAGCAGCTAAAATATCAACAGCCGCTCCTGAAGAAATCCGCACATGCTTAGGTGGTTGCCACGTAAAAATTTGATCTAATGACACATTCTGGAAAACAACGACTGCTTCCCAAATCACAAAAATGATGACTAAAACAATACCAACACGTTCAATCATCTGAACTGATTTTTGTCCTAAGGAAATTGAAGCCAAATGCAACAATGACATAATGATAATACCAATTACTAACCCGGCTTTACCGCCGTCAGCATAAGCTGTCCAACCGAACAAATCTTTAAAAATAACTGAAATTGAGATTGCAGCAATAAAGGTATTCGCCGCTGCCCAACCAATAAATTGCACAATATTAATAATTGATGGTCCATATGACCCTTTCAACCCAAAAGATGCACGTGTCAAAGCCATCATTGGTAATCCGGTTTTATATCCCATATAAGAAGCCAAGGCTAAAAAGATGTATGAAATAATTCCCGTCGCAATTAATGTTGTTGAAGCTGTGTACATCCCCGCTGCTGCAATAACACCACCAATATACCATGTACCATTGTTAGCATTTGCCCCAACCCAGGTTGCAAACATATCCCACTTTGACATTGTTCGCACTTCTGGTCCGATAGCCCGAACGTGTCCAAATTCCTCTGCCATTTTTCCTCCTCATTGCTAAAAAAAATCGCGCCATACTCCTGGCGCGATTCTGTCATGATCTTATTTTTTCGCGCTCCTTTGTCAGCTCTCGTCTGACGATTAAAAAAGCTATATTTGATTGTCTAAAACTATACTCGTTTCTAGAAATTAAGTCAATTATGGTTTCACAATTGGTCGCGCATTAACGGCTAATTTAATATTATGTGCGGCCAATATCCGCATAATTTCCATATTAACTTCCGCCTTCTTACCAGCAAAATCCGTATCGGCATTCATTTTTAACATGGCATTTACCTGGAACTCATACCCTTCAGGTAAGACTTGGCTAATCAAAGCATGAGCAGAATCTTCAACAAAATCATCATCTAATGACAACTTTTCGGTTGCTGCTTCTGAAACGGCCACAATTTCTTTTGTTTGTGTCTCCAATGATAAATAAAAGGTTAAGGCCACTTTGCGAGTTGCTATCCGTGACCAATTCGTAATCGGCTCATTTGATAACGTTGCATTGGGCACAACTACTAATGCACCATCACCAGTACGTACAAGCGTTGAACGGAATGTAATATCCTCAGCAACACCCGCAACAGAAGGCGATTCTATGTTATCGCCAATTTGAAAGGGCTTTTCCGTAATAATGACAATTCCACCTAACAAATTTTTAATCGGATCTTGGGCAGCCATTGAAACAGCCAAGCCGGCTAATCCTAGGCCTGCAAACACACCGTTAACATTAATACCCCAATCAGATAAAATCATCGTTACTGTTAACGCCATGACGATAAATTGCAGTGTGCGTTTTAAAAATGGCATGACAATTGAATCAACTTCAATATGAACTTTAGTGCCAAAATATTTAAGCAAATCAGTTACAAAGTCCATTAATGAATAAATTCCATAACCAATACTAAAAATCAAAACTGACTTATTAATATCATTTGCATAATGCAAAACAATACGTGGTGCATGCGCAACATGTAAGGCCCACACAATTCCCAAAGCTAATACCACAATTTTAAGTGGCCGTTCAAAAGCAACTAATATATCACGCCAAATTTCATTTTTCTTAGATATATGTTTCACAATTTGAGAGAATACTGGACTAACAATGCCCTTAGTCACAATAATCGCCAAAATGACAATAAGTAAAGCAAGACCAATTGATTGCCAATCAAAATTATCAATTAGCCATTTTTGTAACACCTGCATATGTAACTCCCTTCAATAAACGTAACCAATCATATCATACCTAATTTTTGGATGCCATGCACGTTAAGGTCGTAAATTTCAGTAGCTACTTTTTTACCAAACAAAAAACTGGCAACGAAAATCATTGCCAGTTGATATTATTAATAATTAGTATGAATCACCATTCACAATTGAATTTTTAACAATCACATAATCAACATAGCGTAAGTCTTTTAGTTGACGACCACCTGCATACGAAATCGATGATTGTAAATCTTGTTCCATTTCAGTCAAAGTATCCATAATTGCACCACGGTATGGTACTAATAATTTCTTACCTTCAACGTTCTTGTACTCACCCTTTTGGAATTGTGAAGCAGAACCAAAGTAAGTCTTATACTTCGCACCATCTAATTCCACAATATCCCCTGGCGTCTCAGCATGACCAGCAAACAATGAACCAATCATAACCATCGTTGCACCAAAACGTACCGACTTTGCAATATCACCATTATAACGGATACCACCATCAGCAATAATTGGCTTCTTAGCAGCCTTCGCACATAGACGTAATGCTGCTAATTGCCAACCACCTGTTCCAAAACCAGTCTTTAACTTTGTAATGCAAGCTTTTCCAGGACCAACACCAACTTTGGTTGCATCTGCACCAGCATTTTCCAAATCACGAACAGCTTCAGGTGTTGCAACATTACCAGCAATCACAAATGTTTCTGGCAAATTTTGCTTGATATACTTGATCATTTCAATTACTGAGTCTGAATGACCATGTGCAATATCAATTGTAATATATTCTGGCATCAAGTCAGCTGCTTTCAATTGGTCAATAAAGTCATATTCTTCTTTTTTTACCCCAACTGAAATTGATGCAATCTGCCCAGCTTCTTGGAAATTCTTCACAAAATCTAAGCGAGTCTCTGGGTTAAAGCGATGCATAACATAAAAATAGCCCGCTTTTGCTAACTTCATAGCTAGCGCATCATCAATAACTGTCTGCATATTGGCAGGCACTACCGGAATCTTAAACGTATAATTCCCTAAAGTTACTGAAGTATCAGCTTCTGATCGACTATCAATGATACATTTATTGGGGATCAATTGAATATCTTCATAATCAAAAACAGTTGTAATTTCCATATTTATAACTCCTAAAATAAATGTTCGTGTTTTATTATCTTAAACTATTCCAAACCACCAATATCAAATTATACACGAACTAAAAGCAATAAACAAACTATAAAAACACATAAATACGAATTTTTGGCATTAACGCTAGCTTTTATCAATTAAACAATTTATTTAGAATTATGGTTGCCATGCTAAATTACTTGAAAAATTAAAATTATAGAGGAATATCATGAAAAAGCATATTCAACCAATTATTATATTTTTTATTGTTGCGATATTTATTTCTAGTCCTATTATTTTAAACAAAATGCCACTTTTAGGTGTTGATCGAATTTTTCACTATAACAGAATATATGAAGCAGCCATGCAAATTAAGCATCTTAATTTTTCAACACTTAATTTATATTCGTTTCAACAATCTGGTCGAATCGTCAATGCTTTGTATAGTCCTTTTTTGACCTATGTACTTGGTGCAATTCTATTAATAGCCGGATCTTGGTTCAAATTTCAAGTAATTCTCAATATTTTATTGCTATTTGTTGCTGGTATAACGACTTATCTAGTTGCCCAAAAATTAGGTTTAAGCACCAAAACAAGCGTTGCGTTAGGAACCATTTATCTAACTTCCAATGCTGTCGCTGCGTTCATAATTAAAGCTAGTTGGCGATCATTAGGACTGGCATGTATGCCACTCATGATTTTACCAATGATCGACATGCTACAAGAAAAATTTAAGTTTAAAAATGCCCTTATTTTAGCATTAGCCGTGAGCTTACAAATCCAAGGTCACTTATTAAGTGCCTTATTTGATGTACCAGTTTTAATTTCCGCGTTCATCATTGGCTTTATTAAGACCTATCACAAAAAAGCACTGTTTCGTTACTTATTAACAGCTATTATTACAACATTAATATTATGTCTAAACAGCATTTTACCCTTCCTACAAATTTCAAGTCGTAACATTCTTATGCCGCCAACTAAATTTGATCTCACTAACAAAATTTTTAATCCATTTAATGTGTTAACGAACAGTGATTTACAATTTTTTGGTAATCGTATTTCATTTACTGATAATACTTTGGCAATTATGATTATGTTGGGCTTAACGATTATATTCTTATATGGTAGAAAAATAACTAGTCTTAGTAAAATACTGATTTTATCAGGACTGACTTACTTCCTCCTTGGTAGTAACATAATGCCTTGGCCGTTAGTTCAAAAGAAATTACCTTTTATTCAACATTTTTTGCAATTTTCATATAGATTCACAATTATTGGGGATGCTTTTGTCTTAATCGGTGCTATTCTAGCAATCCATGAATTAACGAACAATCTACCAGAAACATTTAAAAAAGCATCTGAGTTGGTTCTCATTATGTTGTCAATTATCAGTGTTTTCAGTTTAACAACCTGCGTTTCAGATGATGTTATTTTAAATACACGCAGCACAACAACAATTGCTCAAAGTGCTTCAACAAACCCAAAAAATTTAGCCCTTAACCCGTTAAATAATCATCCAGTGAATACCCCAACGGCATTACTACCAGCTTGGCATAGTCACAAACTGGGGCAATTGATTCATACCATAGACCGCACGACACCAGACTACGTGCCGGTTAAGTCGACTAATATTAGACATTATTATGATTTGTATTCCAAACACGTTTTAGCACAACATCGTAAATTTAAAAAGACGGTGCTCACTCATGGTGTTATACGTATTTCTTGGTACCAGGATAAAAATCATCCAATTGAGATACCAGTTTTTGTCTACAGAGATACAAGTACTAAATTTCAAGGTCAAAAATTACATAATGCGGATATACCTAAAACGTCAATTGGTACATTAAAACTTAATGGTACCAAAGGTAAAAACTCACTGACATTACAATACAAGACTAGTTATCTATTTAAATTAATGATTATCATTTCTGTTTTAAGTTGGTTTATTTTATTTGGTTATCTCATAATTGATAAAATTCGAGAAAAAAATATTTCAACATCTGCTGAATTAACATCATAATAAACAAAAAGTCCCACTAAGTTATTCTATCTAGATAGAATAACTTAGTGGGATTTAAACTTAGTGCCAAATATTTTCAAAACATTTAGTAAAGCACCATAACAGCTAACAAAATCGAGCGTCTGATAAACATTGATATAACAGCGTTTCCGTTGAAATAGCAATCATACCAAAATTTTCCCTTATGGAGCCGAGGGGAGTTGAACCCCTGTCCTAACATCTTGCAACCGACACCTCTACGTTCATAGCAAGGCTATTTTAATCTCACTAATCGCACGCCACTTTGCCAAGCGATCGAATTAGCCAGCCTGATTATCCTCTTCTAAACTACCCCAGACGGAGATAATTTAGCGCAGGTTGCTTCATTTGAGACTTAAATTAGCTTGCAACTAAAACTAATCTAAGCAACGCCAACTGTTTTTTAGGCAGCTAATGCGTAATTATTGTTTGAATTTTTTGCAGTTAATTCTACTGAGTGGATTATAGGGCCACAACCCCTAAACGCAGTACCAGCCCAAACAATGCCAGTCGATTCCGTAACGACCCCGTTACACAACTAAGTATATTTTATCAGACATTGGGGGCTTTAACAAATTTAGATTGTGCGATACTATCCACCTAGAATTTTAAAGTAAACTACTTTATTTATCAGCGCAAATCTTCAATATCTTGAGTAGTTTTGTCTTTTAACACTTTAAAATCAATCCGATGATCTAATAGGTATTTTTCAGTTTTTTTAGGCTTTTGCAAATGATTTAATAAATCGCCTTTTGAACGATGATCAGCATGATCTTGCTGACTTAAATTAACCCGTTGTTTGATTAATCGTCCTCTACGACCATTATCATCAAGTTTATACGTTTGCTGAGCAATACTAGTTGTCTTTAAATGAAAGCCTTCGTCATTTGTTTCATAATAAAAGTAACTCACTTGCTTTTTATTAAAATTATATTTAAAGCCCAGATGATAGCCATCGTCATTTTCAACATCATCAAAAGTTAACCTTGCGGGATCCCTTAAATTATATGAATGGGCTAACTTATGCGTATCAGCTCGCACAGTATAGGCAATTTTATCATTTGGTAACGTCATCGTTCTATAAACAATCGCTTGGTCTTCATCTTGCGTTTCTGGTTTTAAAATATGGTTCGCCATCTTTAATGGCCAAGTTAAATAACAATAGGTTGTACCGCCAACAACAAATAAACAAGCAATAACAATGCTAACTAGCGCAATCACCTTATCTTTTCTTGTTCCCATGACACCCTCCAGTTATTTAAATTTTATCAGCTTAATACGCTTAAAAAATTATTTAAAATCTTGACGCAGCAAATAATACTCATTCATATCATGCATTTCGTGGTGCATGACTTTGTCTTGTGGTCGCATACCTAACCACGTAAAGTCGAGTCTTTGCGCAACTTTATTACTAGCAGTATTTGCCACATCTGCCATAATCGTCACTTTATTTAATTGTAAATTTTCAAATGCATAGTTAATTAATGTGTGCACAGCTTTGGTCATAATGCCTTGCTGGGTGTAACTTGAGTGTAACCAATAACCAATTTCAGCAGTCTTATCATCCATTTGCATATTATGCAAATCAACAGTGCCAATTATTTTATCTTGCTTGGTAATAAAAAATAGCCGATCCGTATTTGCGACAAGTCCTTGAAATTTCAATTTAATATAATCTGCTTCAGACTTAACATCTGTGACAATCTCTTTAAAGCCAAGAAAAGGATCAAGATGTGGCAAGTCACTCATAATCAGTTCATATACTTCGGTTGCCATATTGTATTCAGGAACCACTAATGCTAAATCATCAACAATGTTTAACTTAAAATACGCTGCCATTTACTTTCACCCTATTCTTGTCAATTTAAAGTTACTAAAATCTCCTTTAAAACACTACTCTGATACACCGGTTGTTTTTGGAAACTTTGTCGTTCAACAGTTACTGCTTGCATTGCTTGATCAGATGCATTCTTTGCCATTTCCTCTTGACTACCATCCATCACGTCGATAGTCATCATCGTTAATAGTGCATGATAATAACCCAAATACCAACCATTAAAATAGGGCATAACAATATTTTCGGCTTTAACCACATTACCTTGATGAGCAGAAATTGCATGCGATTCTTCAGATAGCATGCTTAAAACCTCTTTATTTATTGTACTTTTAGGCTTTTCTAAATCAGCAACAACTTTGGTAAATTGCTCATTAGCTATCCCCTCCACTTGATCAACCCAAGCTGCTGGTTGTGCAGCCGCTTCAACACCAGAAGCAGCGCCAATAATATACAAATATGCTGCTTGAAAGCCACGTTGCATCCCCGCAACTAAAATTGGTTGCAATAAGTTTTCAACTGATTCAGTTTCTAGCGCAGCCGTTAGTTTTTGCGATGCTGCTGATAATTTTTCTTTTAACATATGGACCTCTTCAGTATTTGTTTGTCTTATTATAAACCAAAAACACGAAGTGAAACAGAAACTAGGTCGAGTATAGTTTATAACAATAATATTATTGATTAATCAAAAAAGGTCGAGATATAAATATCTCGACCTCTATTACTTAACTAATTAAATTATGCCAAAGCTCCCATTGGATCCCATGGTGCCAATTCCTTAGGTGTAACATTTTCGTAAATGTCACGTAATTCATCTGGCAAGTATTCCTTCTTAATAACAACTTGATAAGTGAATTCATCGAACCATTCATCAGACATTGTGAAGTAACCCTTGTGACCGTTCTTGTCACCCCATGAATTTTCAACCTTCCACTTAGTTGGTTGACCATCAACAAGATCAACACCAGTCAAAACCATAGCGTGAGTCATTAATGAATCACCATAATCCAAACGTTCTGCCTTAGTTAGGCTAAAGTCGATGTCAAACAAGCTGTCTTCATCGTACAACTTTGTATCCATCAAACCAGCCGCACGGTCCAACTTAGGTCCCATATCAACACCAAACCAAACATTTTCACCAGCAGAAAGTTGCTTAATTGCCAACTTCTTAAAGGTATCCAAATCTAAGTTCAAGTGCTTAACATCACGACCACCAACAACTGAGCCTAACATCTTAACACCATATGTTTGATTGTAAGGCTTGTCATCAGTTGGGGCGTTGATAATTGAAATGTAATCACTCAAATCCCAACCAATGTACTTCTTAAAGAAGTCCTTTGGTGTGATATCTTGCTCACGATGGAATTCACCATCTGTATCACGGTATGCAAAATCAAATGATAGAGGTGGCTCACCAAATGTTAGTGAAAGCATGTGGTAATTTTCTTTATTCAATGCTTCAATCTTTGCATCAACATCAGCTTCTGAAGCACCACCATTAACTAACTTACGCAATGCAATAGCATCTTTACGTAATTTACTGTTAAACAAACGGTTAAGCTCTGCAGAATGTGATGAAGCTTGTGATTCAGGGAATGCTGATTGTGGGGCAACACCATACTTTTCGATAATTGCAACAATCATATCCCATTGACCACCATCTTGTTGTGGCGTTGCAAGCAAGAAGCTTACTTCACGATCAGTTGTTGGTTTATCAGCAGTGGCAACAATGTTGTTGTAGAAGTAATTTGCTTTTTCGAATTTGTCCCAGAAAAATGTGTAACTTTGTGATAATTCAAAATCACCAGGCAAACCATGAACTGATTTCATATCATGGCGCATTGTGTTTAATGCTGCGAACATCCAGCAACGACCAGATTGCAATTGATTTGCAACTGGTGAGCTTTCTAGATCGACACTAAAAGTTGGTGTTAATTCACCAGCACGTTGATTATCACGAGCTGACTTTAAAATACCATTAGTTGTTACAGCACCACGTAATACGTCTGCTTTTGGGCTTTCAGCAACAGACTTTTTAAATGCTGCTAATTGTTCTTGGGTAATTTCACTCATTATTTAACCACCTTTTCTCATAATTATTTAAGTTTAGCGCTTTAAACATTATTATGCAAGACTTGATAACGTTTATGAGATATTAATGCGATATGCACGATAAACATATCCCTTAGACTGCAAGTTTGATAGCTCTACATTAAATACTTGGTAACCTTCTGGCGTTACTTCTAGAACATTTGAAGCATCACCATCTTTAGCATTTAGATAACCAAAGTCAATCAAATAGTTACCATTGTCTAACTTACGATTTGATCCAATTCGATCAGTAAAGTTAGCTTCGCCTAATTCTTGACCATATGACCACTCTTCTTTAGCTGTCATATTCTTCAAGTTAATCTTGACTTCACGTCCAGCTGAATATTTAGTTGAAGCCTTTTTATCACCGTATGTGACAGCGTAATTATTATCATAGAATGAAATTGTTTCTTCATCCCCATGTTGAGAACCTGGTACGACTCTAGCATCGTGTTGACCACCATTAATTGGTGTGCCCTTATCATACTTCATAACATACTTTTGCCACTTCTCAGGCCAGTCTGCCTTAGGCTTTCCTGACAAAATCCACTTTGGCTTCATTGTCTTGTAGTTAAACTTCATAACTAAGTCTTGATGACGTGAAGAAATGATAATGCTATTATCCTTCTTATCGTAATTAATAGCATTTTGATGCAACCAATCAACACGACCATCACTACGCTTGGTTGAATCATACTTGGCATACGTTGCGTCTGGGAAAATCTTCTTGAAATCAATAACCCGGACAACCTTACCTGACTTACGACCAATTTCAACCATCGTATCTTCGATATACTTTGAACCATCAGAAACGGTTGCTAGTAAATTGCCATTAGGCAACTCAATCACATCGTGGTGCACAGCTGTTGTTTCACCATCAGACTTATTCTTTGACTTCAAGTTCTCGGTTGATGACGTTTTATTACTAAATTGATAATTACGATAGATTTTACCCATGTAATTCGTTTCAATTAAATCGTTATAAACTAGTTCTTTATTGTTTTGCTTACGCAAAATTAACAAATGACCATTTTTCAAAGTCTTAAAGATATGTTGATTATATGCCGTTGAATACCAACGAATTTGACCATCCGCGTCAATCGCAAACGGCTCCTTTGTCGTTCTGGTAAAGACGGTTAAGCTATTATCACCAAGTGCCATTTGCTCTTTATTAGCAATTTTCACATTAATATTAACATCAGCTAAATTCTTTGGAAGTGCCTGCGTCTTAATATTAATATTTTTCTCTTCCGTTTTACCATTTTGATCAGTTATTTTAAACGTTACTTGATTATCAGTATCCGCGTATAACCCAACAACATTAATATTATGGACTTTCGTTTCTTTATCAACTGAATTTGTAATTGATGTATCTTGTGTTTTACCAGCTACTGTATAACTTACCTTTGCTGGATTTTCAGTTTGGAAAATCACTTTAGCCGTTAATGGTGAAGTTTTATACGGATTAGTTTGAACAAACATATTATCACTAGTATATTGTTTATCTTTAGCAGCAGCGGTATATTTTTTATTCGCCGTTTTTTGTGAATCAATTAGTTTATTATCTAAATGAACACCCAAATTGTCTTTAATTTGTGCAGTCGTTAATAACTTCGGATGTGCCTCACGATAAACTTTATGACCATAAATCCCACCGCCTACTACTATCAGAACGACGATTAATGCGATGATCCATCGCCCCCATTTTATTCGTTTACCACTACTGTCGTTATCACTCATATTTGCCCTCCTGTTATTTAGCAAAGTCCCTGTTATTATATAAGTTATCCATTTTTATTACTAAAATCAAGTAATGCCTAATAAAATTAGAATTTCCTTATAAATATATAGAAAACCGCTTACTAGTTATATCACTAATAAGCGGTTTTTAATCATAACCTACTGGGCAATAGACTATCTTTTCTTAGGAGTAGAATACTTAAAGTAAACATACTTTAAATAATTAGGTAAATTTCTATGAGTATGGGCTTGTGTTAATAAGGATGGGCTTCCCTATCAACAGTTTCTATAATAAAGGTGACGACTTAAAATTAATATAAAATAGCCTCAAACTAAACTTAAGTTGCACAAAAAAGACTTCGCCTCCACTACGAAGTACGAAGTCATTTTCATCATCTATTTAAGAGTAGAAAATATGAATAAGATTGATGACTTAATGCTAAGTATAGCATTAAAAATAATAAAATCAATCATTTTTCTAATTTTTCTTTAATAAAAAGTTGATTCTAATCTTCAAATAGCATTGTTTCATTTATAGTTGGCAAATAAGTCTTTAATCCTGCTTCTTTTAAAGCATCATTAACTCGTAATGGTTTAAACGAATGCCATGGTACTGTTAACTTATCATTAACTTGTTGTGCAATTTTTATTAAATCACTTGGTATTGCATGCCCACTAGCGCCCATTCTATTTAGTGCAATATGTTTTTGTGCCAAGTAATCTTCTAAAATTGCATAACGCTCATCATAATCTCCCAACGGCTCACCATTCATATGCAAGTAAATAAAATCAGCAAAACCATCTAGATTATGTAAATCTTTAAAATCATTTTGTACAACATATTGATTTGGGGCTTGTTTAATATCTGCCCAAGATATATCGCGCTTAATTTCATGAACAGCTTTTTGTGTTTGCTGTTCAATAATCGTTGCAAATTCATGATTCCAGACTAATTGCCGGCCCATCTCTTCAGCTACTTGTTGTAAATTGAGTAATCGCTCAGTATTACGCTGATAAGGATTAATAACAATTAATTGTTGATCTGCCTTTCGCATAGCTGTCTTAAAATCTGCCAGTAGACTAGCTTCAGTTGCCCGCTTTTGACCATCATTCTCAAAGCTAAATTCCGTACCTTCAATAAAAAACAAATCCGGTTGATGGTCATGTAAGATTTTTGTCCAATAATCAACCCGTTCTGGATGCATACCATCATAGCGAACATCTCCACTATGCACAAATTCATGTACACCATCTTGAACACGGAACATATATGCACCAGATATATCATGATCTGACAAATAGGCAGTAACCGTTAGACCGCCTATTTGGACCGGCTCTTCTGGCTTAATTGTTATTAAGTTGGCTTTAGTAATTGGCTCACGCTTTAGTGATTGTAATGTGCGATACAAGCCAATCGCTTCTGGACTCATATAAACATCAACCGTTTTAGCAAGATACTGCAAGGCACCCATATGGTCAATATGCAAATGGGAAATAAAAATTGCTTCATTAGCAAAGTCCGTTTCAACTTCACTAGAAAACCATTCAGGTATATTCGGCAACATCCCCTCATTCATTAACTGATTTGCCGACTTATCAGTTAATCCAAAAGTCGTTCCAAAATCCATTACGACCCGACTTCTTGCTCTTTCAAAAGCAACAATGTTACCACCAATCGTGTCCAAACCTTGTAATACACGCACAGTTGTTTGCATTATTGGTTATCCTTTAAAATTTTGTTAGCTTGCTTGTCCAATTTATTAAGTGACTTATTTGGATTAGTATCCTTAGTCAACATGTTATCAATTGATTCAAGCATATCAGTACGGTACTCTTGATAACCCACGAATGGTGTATCAGCAAAGGCACCTGGCAATGAATCAGTTGCAGCCTTTGCTAGTGGATTCTTATCAAGATATGTCTTATAATCTTCTGACTTAACGGCTTTCTTTGTTACTGGAATATAACCAGTATCTTCAGCCCATTGTTCAGTTTGCTTATCTGAAATTAAGAACTTCATGAAAGCAAAGGCACCCGCACTTTGTTTCTTATCAGCCTGTGATGTCAAAATAAGGTTGTTTCCAGCTAGCATTGAGTGTTGCTCACCCTTATACTCAGGAATAACTGCTGTTCCCCAATTTAAGTTGTCTGGTGCTGCTTGCTTTGTTGCTGTGATTCCAGCTGATGATAGCATGTATAGCGCTGTCTTACCATTAACAAAATTAGTTGTCCCATAAATATCAGCACCAGCAGTTTTAGCAGTACCATCCTTGACCATTGACATGATGTCATTCATTGATTGCTTGGCAGCCTTTGAATTAATATTAACTTTGCCACCAGGTGTAATTGTTTGCTTACCAGCTGACTTAGTCATCGCTTGCCATTCAGCATCAAATGATTGATCATAACCAACTGTAGCGATTTTATGGTCTTTTAACGTTTGACTCATTTTTTGCACATCATCCCATGTCTTTGGGACTGACAAATTATACTTGTCCAAAATGTCTTTGTTATATGCCATTACGCGTAATGATGAAGAAAATGGCATTGAATAATAGTGCCCATTATATTTTGATTGTTCCAAAAATCCTGGATAGATATTCTTTAAATCTTTCTTAGATAGTCCGTCTTTTCCTTTTAGTTCAGAATCAACATCTTGCACGATACCATTATTTTCATAATCAGGTACTTGCGTATAAGTTGTTTGTGCCATGGTTGGCAAGGTCTTTGACTTAGCCCCCGCCATAATTTTTTGATTCAAAGTTTTGTAATCACCTTGAGCTGTTCCCACAACTTTATACTTTGATTGTGACTTATTAAACTCATTAATTTGCTTTTTTAAAGCCTTTTGATAAGGACCTGACATCGCATGCCAGAAAGTAATCTTTTCTGGTTTACTAGCTGCATCAACCGCAGTTGGTAATGCTGTCACGACGCCTCCTGCTGTTAATAACGTTAGTGCTGAAGTTGCAATTGCTTTTGTCCACATCTTAGTCATGAGATTCTCCCTTGTCTCTATTACCCAAATATCCATACAACTATCTAAAATACTGTTCAATAAATATCCATTTATATTTTTGAGCAGTTGACCACGACAATCATCTTATCGCAGTCAACTACTCACAAATTAATGTGAGTAAATCATAATTTTTAACCCTTTAAACCACCATTGGCAACACCAGCGATGACGTATTTGTTCAACAACAAATACAAAACAACCATTGGCAAAATGACAAAGGTTGAAGCAGCCATTAGTTCAGGATAATTAACACCTGATTCACTTGAGAAGGCTTGCAACCCAACTGGCAATGTACGCATTGATTCAGTATTTGTTGCAATCAATGGCCACATGAATGAATTCCACGAACCAATTATTTGCAACAACCCAATTGTGGTAATTGCTGATTTAGCATTAGGCACTAAAATACGCCATAGGAACTGCCAATCACTGGCACCGTCGATTTTAGCGGCATAATACAATTGATCAGGAACACTCATAAAACTTTGCCTTAGTGTAAATACTGCAAAGAAGCTTGCTAACCATGGAATAATCAACGCACCATACGTATTAATCAAACGCATTTGTGATAAAGTCACAAAATTAGGAATAATTAACATTTCTGCTGGTACCATCATCGTTGCTAGCAATAAACTAAAAATAACCTTTTTACCAGTAAAATTTAGTTTAGCAAAGGCAAAGGCAGCCAAAATAGCCGTAAATAGTTGCCCTAATGTTGTTGTAAATGACACCACAACAGAATTTACAAGATATGTTGTAAATGGTGCAGCATGCCAGGCAGAAACCCAGTTTTGCCACTGCAAATTTTTAGGTAACCAAGTTGGTGGTGTTTGCAAAGCTTCGAAACCTGTTTTGAAAGCTGTCGAAATCATCCAAAAAAATGGCAAGAGCATTGTAATTGCCCCGATTGTTAAGACAGTATAAATTGCTATTTTCTTTGTTCGCATGTGTTACCCTACTCTCTAATAATGAACATGACGCTTGCTCCACCACATTTGAATAAGTGTCACAATCAAAATCATAATAAACAAAATGACACCACTGGCTGCCGCAACCCCATAGCGATTTTGCTCATAGAACATTCGGTATAGGTAATACACAACCGTCATCGCTGAATTTCCCGGACCTGGCTGACCACCAAAAAGTGAAAAAATTTCGTCGAACACTTTAAATGAACCAATCACTGCATTAACGGTTACTAAGAACGTCATTGGTGAAATCATTGGTAACGTAATATTTTTAAACCGTTGCCAACCACTCGCACCGTCAATCATGGCGGCATCGTAAAGATGTTGATCAACATTACTTAAGCCAACGAGGAAAAGTAAAATATTAAAACCTAAGCCCTTCCAAATGGCTAAAATAACTAAGCCAGCCATTGCATAATGTGGATCATTCAACCAATCAATGGAGTGAATTCCGATGAAACCCAATAAATAATTTAGCAATCCGGCATCTTTGTTATAAATCCAGCGCCAAACCATTGAAATAGCAACAATACTCGTCACAAAAGGCAAAAAATAAACGGTTCTAAAGAAACCACCCAAAAATTTAATACGATGTAACAACGCCGCTATAATTAATGACAAGGCCACTTCGATAGGCACTACCCCAACAACAAAAATTAAAGTATGCCAAACAGCATCATGAAAATTTTGATCTTCCCACAAAAACTTGAAATTATCAAAACCCATGGCATTTACTTTGTTGGTGAAAAAATTATAATCTGTATAAAAACTCATCACAAAGCTTTTAATAATCGGATAAAAATTAAATATACCCAAAATAATTAACATCGGTGCCAAATACAATAAAGCTTTTAAATTATCGCGCCAAGTTGGTTTGACATTATTCATCATAATGCTGCCACCTCCCACTCTAAGCGATTACCTTGTTGATTGAATATATGGACACCCTTACCATCTAAGCTAACCATCCCCGTTTCACCAGGTGCCAAACCTAAATCAGTTGCCGCAATTATTTCATGACCATTTAATAACAAGCGTACTTGGAACTCACGACCGAAAACTTGGGTCTCCTTTACTGTGACTTCTACTTGTGGCAAATTTGGATTAGCTGCAACAAGTGCTTCAGCACGAATACCAACAGTAGTTGCTTCAGCTGGCAAATCTAATGTTTCGGCCAAGTCGCTAGCTGCAAGATCATTAATAATTGGATCACCAATAAAGCGACTAACAAAACGGTTAGCTGGCACTTCATATAATGTTTGTGGCGTTGAGAACTGTTGAATAACACCATCATTCAATAGCATAATATGATCGGCAATATGCATCGCTTCACTTTGATCATGGGTAACAAATACTGTTGTAACCCCAGTTGCTTGTTGAATACGTCGAATTTCTTCACGCATCTCAACACGCAAACGCGCATCCAAATTAGACAAAGGTTCGTCTAACAATAAAATAGCTGGATTTTTCGCTAATGCTCTCGCAATTGCGACACGTTGCTGTTGGCCACCAGATAAATCGCTAGGAAACTTTTCTAATTGGTCATCTACCCGCACAAGCGATGCCAATTCACGAGCTTTTGCTAATCTTGTTTTCTTGTCTACTTTTGCCATTTTCATTGGAAACGCAATATTATTAATGACTGACATGTGAGGATATAGGGCATAGTTTTGAAAAACCATTCCAACACCACGTTGTAACGCTGTCTGTTTCGTTACTTCAGTATCGCCAAAATAAATTTTTCCAGAAGTCGCTTGTAATAAACCGGAAATTAAATTTAAAATTGTTGATTTTCCACCACCACTAGGTCCTAACAAAGCTGTCAATTCACCATCAGGTAATTGAAAATCAATATCGTGTAAAATTTCGTTGCCGCGATTATAAGTTAACGACACATGTTCAAACCGTACGTCCACTATCTCTTCCCCACTAATTCCATTAAAACTCGAACTTTATTTCTTAAACTTAACATAAGGTTAGCATATCACAACGAATACATAAAATAAATGTATTTTTCATAAAAATAGTTCGTGTTTTGGGTGAAAAATAGGGAAAACACCTTTAAATCAAGCAATGAAATAGCCAAAATACATAAATTAAGCAAAATAAAAAGTGGTCAAGACATTTTTGTCTTGACCACTTTCCTTAGCTATCCGCTAAAATTACTTTTATGTTTTTAGGATAGACGCCACCATTTTGATTACGCTTTATCATCAAAGCTTTCAACGCCTGTTTAAGATAAGAATCATCTTGATCATTAATTGCACGCCAAGTGATTAGTCCACCCATAGACTTAATAAGAATATGCCCACCATCAGCATAAACATTTTGATGATTTTCAATATAATAGTCGTATGCCATTACATCTCTATCTTCATATCGTTTAATAACTGTTAACATATATTTTCTCACTTTTTATTGGCTACTTCTTAAAACTAACTATGTTATTATAGCGCATATCAAGAAATTCACCAAAATAACTTGGAGAAATAAATATGTTTAATTAGTCAGCAAGCAATTCCTTTGCCAAGTAGAAGCAACCATAAATTCCAGCATTATCACCATTACCAACTGAAACAATGTATTTGTCCAAGTCAGGTACAGCTAGATAATCATGCAATTGCTCTGCAAATGATTCACGTACCATTGGCAACAAAATTTCACGGTGTGGTACACCACCACCAAATACAATACGTTCTGGACGTAGTGTGGCTGTATATGTCATTGCTGCTTGAGCAAGGTAGTAAGCTTCAATCTTCCAAGCCAAGTGATCATCAGGCAACTCCTTAGCAGAAACACCCCAGCGTTCTTCCATTGCAGGACCAGCAGCTAGACCTTCTAAGCAACGATCATGATGGAATGGGCACAAACCTTCATACGTATCTTCTGGGTGCTTAGCCATAACAATGTGACCTGCTTCAGGATGTGAATAACCACCAACGAATTGTCCGTTAGCAATAATACCAGCACCTACACCAGTTCCAACTGTTAGATAAACAACGTTTTCAACGTCTGAAGCTGAACCAGAAACATATTCTGCATAACCAGCTGCATTAACATCAGTTGTCCAGTAATATGGTATATCGCGCCATTCTTTCATAGCACCTAGGAAATCGTAACCTGACCAACCACGCTTAGGTGTATCTAACACGTAACCATAAGTTGCACTTTCTGGTTTGATATCAATAGGACCAAATGAAGCAATTCCAATGGCAGCAATATCTTCATATTGATCAAAAAATTCTTGAACCTTTTTTACAGTTGTTGCACCGTCTTCTGTCGGGAAGCTTTCACGAGCAACAACTTCTTCAGGGTCTTCTTCTGGGGCAACAGCCACCACAAACTTAGTTCCACCTGCTTCAATTGCACCTAATAATGCCATTTGGCAATCCTCCTATGAGTTAATCATTAATTTTAATTTTCATTCTAAAAGTATTTTAATCTAAACCAACTTCAATTGCAAACGTTTTCACAAGCGAATACGAAACTATTGTACAAACGTTTACTCAAAAGAGCTTTATAGCGCCAAACTAACGAATTAAAAATAAAATAAAAAACGCCTATCTAGCGCGTTTTAGATAGGCGTTTTTATAGTATGGACGTCTCATTACTCCACAACATTTTGAATATGTCCCTATTATAACGTATTCTCCCTAAAAATGGCGAATTACTTTTTTATTAAGCGACGATACATCCAAATTGTTAGCAAATAATAAATTAGGTAAAGCACTAAAATACCTGTTAGTGCGGGACCGAAACCAAGATAAATATTTTGTGCGCCACCCATCAAAGGTGCAAACATTTTTAGACCAAAGACAACATCTAAAATACCAATAACCATCGGTACACCGAATAGAATGCCAATATCAGTTGCGATCGTATGCGTAATTTGCTTTTGACTTGTACCAATCATTGCCAAAACGCGATAACGTTGCTTATCTTCAGCAACACCAGATAAGGTCTTAAACATCAATGTAGCTGCTAGCATCGCTAAGAAACCAATTCCTAAGAAGATTCCCATAAATTCAACACCGCCAAAGACTCCCTTTAGTTGTTGATAGGTTGCATAGGCTCCCGTAGCATACTCTGGCTTTACATTATCCTTTGCTTGAACATCCGCATTATGTTGTAATACCTTTTCATTGGCTAGCATATCTGAAACTTTGATAAATTGAATGGTTTTCGCCGTTCCTTGTGCTGCCATTTCTGATTGATTTTGTGTAACAACAACTTTAGCACCATATTGCTTATTTAAGATTTGATTTCCAATTTGCTCCAATGAATATTCAGCATCAGTACTCTTGCGCATTTCATCACCAGTCATCCACTTTGTACGACTTGATGATCCATTAGACCCAAAATAACGCACTGGTAATTTATTTTGATTAAACTCATCACCGTCAAAATAAATCGTATTATCTTTTACGACATAGTGATATTTTTGTTGCCAAGTAACATCTTTTAAATCGGCTGTATTAACTTTATCAGTTGTATATGCGGCTGTCATTGGATATGAAATTTCAGCTTGGTGTGGCAACATATGATAGTAACCTTGACCAACTGACATGGCACCCAAAGCTAGTGCAAACATAATCGCAATTGATGACAACATACGTTGATAATCAAGTAACCGGAATGACAATTGACCATTCACGAATAGTCGTAAGCCACGTAAACTAAATGATGATTTACGAATCCAATTTGTCAGCATCTTTAATGTTCGACTAACAAACCAATAAGTTCCCCAAACATTAAGAATCAAAATAATGACAAGTCCTTGCATCCCCAAATGATTCATTTGTGGCATTAACACATAACTACCAATCAACAAGGCTAAGCCGATTAAACCAAATAACATATCACGTTTTGGATTTGGCTTAGATTGTTTAACTTGCTTATTAGCCGTTAACAATGTCAACGTGTCTTGTTTCTTTAAACGACGGCGGTTATAAAGACCATTTAAGAAGAATAGTACAGCAAAGAAAATCAATGTAATCACAACTGATTTCATTGAAATCGATTGCCAATGCGTTAATTCTACGCCTAGTAAATTAATCAAATAGGTACTACTTAGTGAAGTCAATGCAAATCCTAGAATGATTCCAATAATCGTAGCGATAATACCGATACTTAAAGTTTCACGCATTAATAGCGAACTAATTTGTTCCTTAGTTGCACCCAGCATTGACATGAGACCATAATCAGCTTGTCTTAATCGTAGTAAGAAGCTATTCGCGAAATTAAGGTAAACAAACGTAATAATACCTAACAGAACTTCACCAATATTAAAGATAAACGATATTTGTGAAATCATTGAATTTGATTCCAAAAATGCTTTATTGTTGGCCATCGCACTAAACATGTAAAAAATAGCCGCTGAGATAATCAAACCAACAAACAAAACAATATAATCACGCCACTTTGATCGGAGTGATTTTAAAGCAATTCCAAACATATGCCCCTCCTACTAATTAAAATTGCCTAATTCAGACAATACTTGTTGATAAAAGACTTCACGTGGCTGATTTTCACGATTAATCGTTTTGGTAATTTGACCATCATTTAAGAATAAAATTCGTGAAGCAAATGAAGCGGAAAAAGCATCGTGGGTAACCATAATAATTGAAATGCCTTCATTAGCATTAATTTCTGTCAGATAATTCATCATCTCACGGGCATTTTCTGAATCAAGGGCACCAGTTGGCTCATCCCCAAAAATTAGTGATGGATTGTGTACCAATGCTCGTGCAGCACCGACACGTTGTTGCTGCCCACCAGATAATTCACTTGGATACTTGTTTAAGTATTCTTCAATATGCAACATTTGAGCGACTTTTTGCACCGCTTGTTTAATTTGTTTTGGTGCTACTTTTTGCAAAGTTAGTGGTAAACTAATATTTTCTTGCACCGTCAAACTATCAATCAGATTATAATTCTGGAAGATAAATCCCATATCTTGGCCGCGAAACTTTGACACTTCCTTGTCTGATAGTTGCCAGATATCTTTATTATTAATTGTTACGGTACCTGAGGTAGGTGCCATCAAGGTAGATAAAATATTTAGTAAAGTTGACTTACCAGATCCAGAAGGGCCCATAATAGCCACAAATTCCCCTTTGTTCACAGAAAATGATAAATCATGTAAAACATCTTGTTTTACACCTGCTGTACTCAAATAACTCTTGTTTAACTGATTAGCAATTAGTAATGGTTCAGTCATAGTTCTTCTCCTAGTGTTTACTTTAATTATTTCATTTATGTTACAAGCAATACTATACACAATCTAATATCATGTTGTCAATTAATTTATTTAATTTACTCAAAAAAATCGGCTGCTCAAAGCAATTATGCTTTAGCAACCGATTTATTTGTTTTATACTTCAGGCAATTTGACATCTTTTGTTGAAACAAAATGCAACTTATCTATAAAAATGTACTTCATCAAAAATGCCAAAGCGATTGGCACCACGAAGAATGCAATCACAACACGTAACCCAACATGGCCACCTGTCGACTCATTTAAAGCAGTAATTGGACCAATAAATCCTGACATACCAAATCCTGCTGAAAATGGCGTACCGGCCATTTTTAACAAACTCGAAACACCACCTGAGATGGCTGATGCAACAGTCACTGGTACAAATAACTTAGGTTTAGAAATCATATTAGCCATTTGAATTTTAGGTGAACCCATGAAGTGGGCAATAAATAAGCCCCATGAATTTTCTTTCATACCCATGATAGCCAAGACCAATGATGCAGTCACAATACCACTATTAGCTGCACCTGAGCCAACACCGGCTAAGCCAATTGCAGTTGCAATACCAACCGATGAAAGTGGTGAAACAATCAAAATTGCAAATAACATACCTAGCAAGATGCCCATCACAAGTGGGACCGTATTTGTTGCAGCTTCAACAACTGACCCAATAGCATTTTGAATCGCCACCATAATTGGCAAAGTTAACAAACCTAAACCACCACCAATGACCAAAACGGCAAGTGGTTCGAAGACTGCTCGTAATTGGCCTAACAACTTATGCGAAGCGATTGTCACTAAACTAGCCATTAAAGTCGTTAGCATAATATTTAAAATAATACCTGATCCACTAATAACAAATTGACCACCATGGTTTGTGACAACACCTGAAGCAATAAATGTCGCTAATGCCATTGAAGCACTTTCAATGGTCCCAAATCTCAATAATGCACCGACTGCAAAAGCTGCAATCAAAGGTAGTGCACTTTGCGCTAAAGATACCATCATGTTTAGTGTTTTTACAATTTCTATTTGCGGCATCGCTGCCAATAACTGACTAATTAGTGCTGCTGGAATTAGCGCAACAATAATTCCACTAGCGTTACCATTTAAAATGGCCATTCCAAATTCTCGTTTAGTTAACTTCTCCATATTCATCCACCTTTTTAGTAAATTGATATTCCTACTACCTTATCCAATGATGTTAAATTTATGTAAAACACAAAAAACCGGGCATTTTACATCAAAATACCCGGTTCCTCATAAAGTACAATTTAATTAATCAACTAAACTGTTATCTATTTGGTTTCGGATATTTTTTTATCCGAAACCTAGCAAAAATGCTTTTGGTAATTTCGGATAGTCACCTAAAAAACCAAAAGTAATACTTCGTTTCAGTTGTTAACGTCATATTAATCACCATTCTTGCTCCTTTGCTTAATTGATAATTATTATTCTAATATATTTATCATTTTTGTCAACACTTTTTAATTAAATAAAAAAACGCCGTATATCTACGACGTCTAGTACACTAATAATTGTACTAAGCAGCCAGCTATTACACTGACTACCACGGGGAATAGGTACAGTATAGACGTTAATTACTAAATATGCTAATAATCTGTTTTTTAATTATTTTATAATAAAAAAATCGTATTGCGTATCCGCAAAACGATTTGGTGTGGATGACGACCCACAAAATATTTTTTGATTGTGAAAGCGTTGATGTTGATATTGAGTCGTCTCATCACCCTCTTACTGCTCGAATCATTTTATAATTACCATTCTCATATTTTCTGAAGGAGAAGAGTTTTCAGCAAGTTTTTTGAGATTTAATGATAATTCGAACAGTAAGAGTGAAATGCGACATATCAACTTAACGGTCCCCATTCCGTTAAATTACTTCAAAATCATGTGTCCTGTATACGTTCCCCCGTATCCTTAGCACATATACTATTGTAAGCGTTTCCATTAAATTTGTAAACCTTTTTTTAGAAAAAGTATCATTTTTTGGAACAGCTTTATCATCATATTTATTATATATTCCTATTCAATTAAAGAAGTATTAAAAAAAGGAGCATTAGCATTTATACTAACACTCCTCTTTCCTGTTTAATTATTGCTTATTTAGCATACTCGATAGCACGCGATTCACGAATAACTGTCACTTTAATGTGCCCTGGATAATCTAAATCATTTTCAATCTGATTACGAATATCACGAGCCAATACAGTTGCTTCAATATCAGAAACAGCTGCTGGTTCTACAATAACACGAACCTCTCGGCCTGCTTGAATAGCATATGATTTTTCGACACCATTGAACTCGTTTGCAATAGCTTCTAGCTGTTGTAGACGTTGGACATAGTTTTCCAAAGATTCTGAACGTGCCCCTGGACGTGCTGCTGAAATTGAATCAGCTGCAGCAACCAGTACGGCAATCACAGACTCGGGTTCTACATCACCATGATGCGAAGCAATCGAATTAATCACGACTGGACGTTCTTTGTATTTAGTTGTTAATTCAACACCTAATTCTACGTGTGAACCATCTACCTCATGATCAATAGCCTTACCAATATCGTGTAACAATCCTGCGCGCTTGGCAAGCGTAACGTCCTCCCCTAACTCGGCTGCCAACAAGCCAGTTAGTTTTGCGACTTCTATTGAATGAACAAGGACATTTTGTCCATAACTTGTTCGATAATTCATCCGACCAACTGTTTTCACTAGATCTGGATGCATGTTGTGAATACCAAGATCAAAGATAGCTTGTTCACCCACCTCACGAATATGTTCGTCCATCTCTTTTTGAGACTTCTCAACCATTTCTTCAATACGGGCTGGATGGATACGTCCATCAGCAATCAATTTCTCCAAAGTATTCTTAGCAATTTCACGACGAACCGGATCAAATCCACTCAATACAACAGCTTCTGGTGTATCGTCGATAATTAAATCAATACCAGTTGCTGTTTCAAGTGCACGAATATTACGGCCTTCACGACCAATAATACGACCCTTCATATCATCATTAGGAAGTGTCACAACTGAAACCGTAGATTCAGCTACCATATCAGCAGCAGAACGTTGAATAGCACTAACAACTAAGTTCTTAGCACGCTTATCTGCCTCTGCACTGGCTTGTTCTTCACTATCCTTAATCATCACGGCACGTTCAGCTACAAGAGCCTCTTCAGTCTCAGATAAAATACGATTACGTGCATCTTCACGAGACAAATTAGCTACTTCAACTAACTTATCTTCTCGTTCAGCAACTAACTCTTCAGCACGCTTCTGCTTATCATTAACACTTTGTCGTTGATGATCTAACTTTGTTTCCTTGCTCGAAATGACCTCCTCGCGCTTTTGCAACGAAGCATCTTTTCGATCCAAAACAGACTCACGACTTACCAAACGATCTTCTTGTGATTTTACTGCTGAACGGCGTTCCTGTAATTCACCTTCAATACGTTGTTGATAAAGTTGGCTTTCATCTCGTGCTTCAACTAGAGCGTTCTTTTTTAATTGCTCAGCATCATTAGCAGCTTGACTCGTTATGTCTGTAGCGGTTTGATGTGAAACAGTTAGTGTATGGTTAATTCTCGTCTTAGCCACCTGATAACCAACTGCAGCACTAATTACGATTGCGACAAGCAACAACAGGATGATCAAAAATATGTTCATCTTGTTTCTCCTGTCTAGAGAGTTGACGTTTATGTCAAATCAATAGTGTTTTTTTGCGCTTAATAACACATATTTAATTTTAGGCTTTTACACAAAATAAGTCAATGCAACTGACCGCTATTGTAAACAACAAAAAAGCGCCACATCAACATTTTCATGCTGACA
Organism: Weissella sp. ESL1139; assembly: GCF_058506735.1. Lineage (NCBI taxonomy): Bacteria > Bacillati > Bacillota > Bacilli > Lactobacillales > Lactobacillaceae > Weissella > Weissella sp. ESL1139. The sequence continues at coordinate 250,077 of NZ_CP196375.1, read as the reverse complement.
TAGCGCCCATTTAATTTACGAATCTGAATTATTTCTTAATTTTTAATTTGTAATCGTAAAATGTAGGTCATTACAAGGCGAATAACTACAGAAATAATTGGTGATATATACAACCAAGGTGAAATAAATATACCTAATCCAGCTGCTAATAATAACAAAATGACAACTGGCAAACTTGACCAACGTAACATCTTTTTATTGATTTGCATTAGCTTATCAGCAGTCGCCCAGACCTTTTTTAATTCGTTAATGTTTTGCACATGAATGTCCGCATTAATATCCGACCGATTCACTGCAACTGTAATCACATTCGGATCGTCAGGCAAATTATCTTGATTGGTCACAAACATCATATTATCTTCAGCTAACCAATCATCTATTTGTGCCTGTTTTTCAACTGGCGTCAAATCGGTCTTTAATTCAGTTAATGACGACATTAAATGTTGTAATGGTTCAACTGCGCCAGAAGTATCTCCTGAGGCAATTTTCATGGATAAGTGACGTTCAATCAAGAAATCATTCAATGAAAGCAATGACTTTTTTAATGTGCCACCAAAAGTCATAACACCAATAACATGCTTATCATCAAGGATATAGCTGACTGAATTTCCTAATTCTTTATACGTAGCCAAAGCGGTTTCATCAACATCGTAACCTTCTGCAATAGTTTCAGCAGCTGACAATATCGCTAGGCGTTGATTAAAAATCACGCCTCGAACCCCAGCATCTGGTACAAGTTCAGGTTCAGAAACTTCTGACGGGAAAACTGTATGTGCTTCTGCATAATCGATAATAGCCTTTGATAATGGTGATGAAGGTGTAGCTGACACTAACCCAGTTGCAATGCCTAAAATATCGAAATCACTATAACTTGGATCTAATGACAATACTGAATGAATTGTAATGCGGTTTTCTGTTAGTACCCCACTCTTTTCAGTAATAATTGATGACACCTTAGGTAACTTTTCAATCATCCGTACATCTTTAAAGTTAATACCTTGCTCTGGTAATGCTTCTAGACTCTTTTCACGATGCCAACCAGACCATAGTGCGGGCCAATTTGCATCTGCAATGACTAACACAGAAACCATAATCGTTAAGCCATATGCCCAACTAGCCGTTAACCCAAAGAATAACAAAGCGTAAATTGCCAAAAAGATTGTCGCAATATTTAAGCGACGAGCTGTTTTTTTCATAGGTTCATTAACAATGATCGATAAGGTTTCGTTTTGCAACAAACCAAATGAAATCATTAATAACGACATCCCCAAAAATAATATTGGTAATGTCATTGTCGACATGACATGATCTTTTAAATTAATTAAATACAACCACAAGACCACTAGGTACCAAATTGTTTGACCTAAAATTGGCAACCATAACGTCACCATCTTCATTTGTTTTTGTTGATATAATGCTTGCTTAACCACACGGTCATCTAAATATACAACCATAACAGCCCCTACGCCAAATAGCGTCATAATTAAATGGCTGATATGTGTTGTCACTAATGGCGTAGTACCTAAGAAGGTTGGTAGAAAAATAGCACTTACCAACGCCAAAATGAACATCACTATCGCGTATTGATAATATCGGATTTTACGTATCGGCATAATTTAAACCTCTCACATACTTACAAAAGTCATTAATACAAAAATAACCGTGTCCAAGGACACGGTTATCTATAAAAAGGAGATGGAGGGATTCGAACCCTCGCGCCGGTTTCCCGACCTGACGGTTTTCAAGACCGTTCCCTTCAGCCAGACTTGGGTACATCTCCATAAATTGCGGGTGTAGGATTTGAACCTACGACCTCCGGGTTATGGGCCCGACGAGCTACCAGACTGCTCTAACCCGCGATAATATTAAGATATGACATCACAGATGCCTAAGGAGATAGGGGGATTCGAACCCTCGCGCCGGTTTCCCGACCTGACGGTTTTCAAGACCGTTCCCTTCAGCCAGACTTGGGTATATCTCCAAAATCACAATTGCTTAACGCAACCACAAGAAACATCTTACCTCTTTAATTGAAACATGTCAATATTTTTATGAAATTAAAATCATCAAACAACCACTATTTTTTTGTTTATTTTATGATTTGAGAAAAATAAGATTAATTTTTTGTTTACAAAAACACCTTAATTCGGGTACTATAATACCACATTAACCCTCATATAAAAAATAATTTATTGTGCGTAGGCTATACAAAGTCAACGCACAACTATCTTTTGCGGAGGAAACATGCTTGGATTAATCGGGTTAGCTTTTATAGTACTAGGAATTTTTGTTTCAATCTTAGGTAATACACTTCCCCTCATTCGCTTATATTTTGGTGATAAAAGTGTTATTACACAAATTATTTGGGGTGTCATTTTATTTGCAATTGGCGCTATTATTTTAATTTACAATGCTATTCGTATGTAAAAAATGAGGTTGGAAGAAAAAGTTCCAGCCTTTTTTACTAAAATTATTTGAATTGTAAGCCTGTAAGTTTTATAGCATAAACGCGTTCACAAAAGCTAAACCTTCAATATAACGGATTTGCCCGCTTTATGGTCTGGCGACCGCAAAACAGCCAAACACCATTACACACCAAATACAACCCGTCTTTGTTCTCGCGCTCAATTTTTAACTTGTCGTGATGCGAACGAAGGGAATCGAACCCTCACGGTATTTCTACCACAGGATCCTTAATCCTGCGCGTCTGCCAGTTCCGCCACATTCGCTTATTTACTAACATATTCATACATGTTAGCAAATATTAACTAGCTATGCAATAACTATCATAATACCCTTTAATTAGGTTCTACCATAGTTAAGCCAATCCTCTGCCTTTTCCTATCAATTTCAGTTACCCAAGTCGTCACAATATCGCCTACAGCAACAACACTATGTGGATTCTTTACATGCTGTTTTGATAATTTAGAAATGTGCACCAAACCATCTTCATGCACACCAATATCAACAAAGGCCCCAAAATCCACGACATTGCGTACCGTACCTTGTAATTGCATACCTACCTTTAAATCATCAAGGGTCAACACATCCGACCGTAAAGCAGCCATTGGTGCATCATCACGTAAATCGCGACCAGGTTGAATTAGCGAAACAATAATATCATGTAAAGTCGGATACCCAACATTGATTGATGTCGCAAATGACGGTGTATCAAACTTCCTGAGGACAGTTTCTGATTGCGTACCCAATGTCGTAATCCCGGCTGCTTGGCACACTTCTTCAGCTATTTTGTAAGATTCCGGATGAATATCAGTATTATCTAAAGCATTCTTACCATTTGGAATTCGTAAAAATCCAGCGGCTTGTTCAAAAGCTTTTGGTCCTAATTTAGCTACCTTCTTTAACTCATTACGTGATTGAAAACGGCCATGCTCATTACGATAAGTAACAACATTATTCGCAATTGTGGTTGTAAGTCCCGCAATGTGTGTCAATAATTGTGGAGAAGCCGTATTTAAATTCACTCCAACTTTATTAACGGCATTTTCTAATACATGATCTAGTTCCAATGATAATTCTTTGGTTGGTAAATCATGTTGATACTGTCCAACACCGACTGCTTGCGGATCAATTTTAATTAACTCAGCCATTGGATCTTGTAAACGACGTGCAATTGAAATTGCGGAACGCTGTTCTACTGGTAATTCAGGGAATTCAGAACGCGCAATATCACTCGCTGAATATACCGATGCGCCCGCTTCATTAACAACAGCGTAACGTAACTCTGGTAAATCATGCTTAATGATATTGGCAATAAATTGTTGTGACTCACGTGAGGCCGTTCCATTACCAATAGCAACTAATGACACATTATATTGCTTAACTAACCTGACAATGGTGTCTCGTGCACCTTGTGGATCATATTTCTGGGCCTTGTGAGGATAAATAACAGCTTTATCTAAAAACTGACCAGCTTTATCAACAACAGCTAATTTAGAACCTGTTCGAATACCAGGATCAAACCCTAATACAATCTGACCACGTAAAGGTGCTGCCATTAATAAATGATACAAATTTGTCCCAAAAACTTTAATCGCATCATCGCTGGCTTTTTTAAACAAGTCTTTCCGAATTTCACGCGTAATTGCGGGTTTAATAAATCGTTTATAGGAGTCTGTGGCTGCCTCATTTAAGATATCAGCAGCATCCCCAGTTTTATGCCCCACTAATCTAAATTTAAAATAGCGATTAATGGCGTCTTCATCAATGCTGATATTACCAGATAAAACACCTTCACTTTCACCACGATTAATTGCTAAAATTTGATGATTCTGTACTTTCTTAAGTGGTGTATCGAAATCATAATACAACTCAAATACACCTTGCCCATCTTTATTATCAGCACCACGCTTCTTTTTTGCGGTCAAATGACCATTTTTATACGTAAACTGACGTACCCAGTCACGTAAGCCGGCATTTTCACCAATCACTTCCGCAAAAATTTCATGAACGCCTGCTAAAACGTCCGCAACCGTTTCTAATCCTTTTTCAAGATTAACATATTGTTGCGCAACTTTTTTTAAATCTTCATTTGGAAATGTTTGGACTAGCTGTGCAAACGGTATTAAGCCAGCTTCTTTAGCAAGAGTTGCTTTTGTTTGGCGTTTTTTCTTATATGGTAAATAAATATCTTCGACTTTTTGTAATGAATCGGCATCTACAAGCGCTTGTTGTAGATTTTTCGATAACATACCTTGCTCGTCGATTGCCTTATACACCGTTTGCTTACGACTCTGTAACTCAGTTAATTGCTTAGTAGCAGCTTGAATGTCTCTAATTTGTACTTCATCTAAATTTCCCGTTGCTTCTTTTCGATAACGCGCAATAAAAGGTACAGTATTACCATCTTCAAGTAAATTATTAACCGCTTTTACTTTTTTAATTGGCAATGATAAATTCTTCCCAACTGTTTGCGCAATATCAATTGTCAACAAATCAGTCATCTCATCTAAATTCGTCATATTATACAGTCACCGTGCTAAAGATCCGTTTGATTTGGGCAAAAAACTTGTCTAGATAAGCATCTTGATCGCTCTCTGATTGTCTAAACGCAGCTATATCTACTTGCTTATTAGTGGTATCTAATGAATCGGCCATAGCTTGTGTGGCAGTCACATAAGAACCAAATAATTGTTGCAAATTTTTATGAGAACCCATAAATCGTACAGGAGCAGCCATCTGATTAATTTTAATGGCAACGTCTTGATAAACTTCAACCGTATTCTCAAATTCAGTTGCAATCTCAATAAAGTCTTCATTTGACATTTCTGATAACTTTTCTGATTTTAAAGCTTCATCTAATTTTTCAAAAAAGGGAGCGACCGCACTACCTGCTTCTTCAATACTTTGTAAATAATTGCTTAACGAAACGCCGTATTGCTTGTCCGTCATAAACTTCTTTTTAGCCATAATTCTCTCCTTAATAATAAAAAGACTAGGAAAAGTTCCCAGCCTTTATCTCTTTAATTAAGGCTCTATACTTTTTAGCGTGAAAGTAAAAATTTCACGCTTTTATTTTGCTCTTTTTCACAATTAAAAAGACACCAATAAAAATACCGGCGTAAAATATAGTTGTCCACACAATAAGAAACGAGGTATTTATCGATGTCTATAAATGATTCTATCTTAAATTCAGTTGGTTTGACAGATAAAAATATCAATTTTTTAATTTCTAATGACGGTACTTTTAATGAGGTGGTTCCTAAAGGACATGATCATCACTTAGTATTGCGCTATCGTGCAAGTTTAAATACACTGCCTGAACGTTGCCCTAGCTGTGGTTGTCCCTTGTTAGATAACGTTTATTTAAATGGTAAAGATACAGCCGATTATCAATTACCCACAGCTAATGGTTTTGAACAAGTACTATCCGTTAAAAAACAGCGTTATCAATGTCGTAATTGCCTTAAAAGTTTAATCGCTCAATCATGTGATTTTATGCCACGTTCTAAGATTACACGTCCATTACTTTATCAAATTATCGATTTGGCTAAACGTGATATTTCTGAAAAGGAAATTGCACACATCTTACATTTATCTACTAGTAAAATTAATCGCTTAATGAATAATGCTGCTGAAGCCTATCAAACTAACTACGAGCGTGCTTTGCCTAGTGTCATTTGTGTTGATGAAATTCGTTACGCTAAAAACCAATTTAGTTTTGAAATGATTGATGGCCAGACCAGTGATTTAATTGAACTATTTTCCAAACGAACTGGTCCTAAAATTAAAAAGAACCTTTCCAATTACGCCCTAGCTAATCGAGAGAATGTTCAATTTGTTATCACCGACATGAATGCAAACTATCAAACACCTTTACGGACAATGTTTCCCAATGCTCAATTGATTATTGATCGTTTTCACATTATTCAACTGGCTTTAAAAGCTGTTCAAAGTACACGTATTAATTTACAACGTAGTTTAGATAACCATAAAAGTCGTATCTATAAACTGCTCAAAGCAAACTGGCGTTTCTTTATTACAGATGAAAATCGTTTAAACTTCCAACAGGCACGCTGGTTTAGAGGTATTAACGAATTTATGTACCCACAAGATGCATTACGATTAGTATTTGATATTTCTCCCAACTTCAAACAGACTTATGAAGTCTATCAAGCTGTTTTAAATTCCCAACGTCATCGTGCCTTTGAAGACTTTCAAACAATTTTAGAAAACTATCAATTTAACCATTCCGCAATGGATTCAGTTATTAGTAGTTACAAAAAGAATTTAAAAGGCATTAAAAATGCCTTCCTAAACAACTACTCAAATGGTCGTATGGAAGGCATCAATCGTCGTATTAAGCAAATTAATCGTACATCTTATGGCTTTCATAGTTTTAAAGCTTACGCTTTAAGAATTCGCTTTGAACTATTTAATCACCATGCATTACAAAATACTTTTAATTGCTTATTAATAAGCAAAAGGCCCATAAATCCGATGTAGTTAACATCAAATTTACGAGCCAATTTCACAAACTCAATTAGACAATTTCATGATTTTCACGCTATTTGCAATTGAGCCTTAATTAATTATATAAATTACTAAACCTGATTACAAATTATATAACATTTATTATGCATTCAACGTATCAATTAGAGCGTACTTACCGTCACGACGCTTATAGACAACAGAAGGTAAATCAGTTTCTGCATCTAAGAAAATAAAGAATTCGTGGCCCAAAAGCTCCATTTGAAGAACAGCTTCTTCAGCATCCATTGGCTTTAATTCAACATGCTTCTTACGAACAATGTTCAAACTATCCTCAGGTTCATCCTCAACTTCTGGTTCAAGCATAAAGTCAGTATTTGCTAATCCCTTAAATCCCTTTTCACGAGACTTACGGTTTACCTTAGTCTTGTACTTACGGATTTGACGTTCCAATTTTTCAGAAACAAAATCGACAGTTTGGTACATATCCGTTTGTGTATCTTCTGCACGTAACAACAAATATGGCAATTGAATAGTTACTTCAGTCTTAAAAGTACCTTCTTTATATGAACGGACATTAACACGAACAATATACTTAGCTTCCGTGTTTAAGTAACGCTCTAGGCGTGAAATACGCTTTTCGATGTACTCTGCCATTGCATCAGTGATTTCAATGTTCTCACCACGTACCTTAAATTCTAGCATAATTCTGTCTCCTGTCTGACTAAATTCGCAAGATATTAATCCCCAAAAAATCTATATCTCGCCCTACCTAGGGTTTAAATTTGTATCCCTTCGGTAACTATATTGTAACACATTAATAACAAAAAAAGAAAGCGTTATCATTGAATAATTAACACTATCGAGCTAAAGTCAATGACATCACATCTTTGGCTCCTGCATCTAATAAACATTGTTTTGCATGCCGCAAAGTACGTCCCGTTGTGTAAACATCATCAACCAAGCAAATCACTTGACCACTTACTTCAGAAGAAGAAACGGCTAATTGAAATGGTTGTACTGTCCTTAAACGTTCGTGACGACTCTTATGTGACTGTTTCTTTTTTATAGCATAGCGACATTCTAATAATTCTGCAAATTTTATGCCTTCTAACCAACCAACAACCTGATTAAAACCCCTTTCCTTATATGTCTCGATAGTAATAGGAATCGGTACAAACTTATCTGCTTGGGTTGCCAGTAATTTTTCCTGGATCAACTCTTTAAAAATATTTCGTAAATGGTAAGCACCACCAAATTTATAACACTTAAAGTATTCTTTCATTTTTAAATTATACTTAAACAATGCTTGGTTGCGTAGTTTAGTATGCCCTTGCTCAAACCATTTTAAACAATCATTGCAGTATTCAGATTCAGTATCAATTTGACATTCTAAACAACCTGAAGCTCCATCAATGTTTTCAAATTCTGCCCAACAATCATCACATAACAGAGACTTCTTACTTTTCGAGAAACTGATTAGCATATTTAACGTCATTGGTTGTCGTATCTTTTTTTGACATAATTCACATTTCATATTTTTTACCCAACATATTTAAATAATTTATTTCAGACATTGCATCCACAATCTGTCTATTTTTTTCACATAAATAGACCATGATAGTTCCTGTTGGCCGTTCCAAACTACGTCCACAACGACCTGCAATTTGAATAAGTGCTGTCGTTGTAAAAATTGATTCGTCTCCGCCTAAAATGACCACATCAATACCTGGAAATGTCACGCCACGCTCTAATATGGTTGTTGTGATTAACCCATCTAGACTTCCTTCACGCATTTTTTGAACCTTCTCTAGGCGTTGATTATCTGATGAATAAGTGCCTAATACATTCAACTGACAATTTATTAATTGCGTCATAACATACTGGACATCTTTTATTTCAGGAACAAAAAGTAAAAATTTTATATTTAATTTTTTTAGTTTTAAAACATGCTTAATCAGTTTGTTTGGCAACTTTGTGCGCCATTTTTTTATGAAGCTAAGCGTCAAGTTCGGTAGTGGCTGGCCATGAAAACGCCGCGGTAATATTGAAACAACGACATTGTTTTTCTTAACGAACTTTCTTAATTTATAATTTAAAGTTGCTGTCAAATAAAAATTAACACCTGTACTTTTCAAGGCATGTTGGGTAGCACTTTCTAAAAACTTATTGCCAGAATATGGAAATGCATCGGTTTCATCTATAACCATAACATCAAAAGCTTTATTAAAATGTATTAGTTGATGCGTAGTTGCAATAACTAACTGGGTATAGTGGTACTGATCATCACTATTAGCGTATAAAGCAATTGTCGGCACGCTAAATGCTGCTTTAATGCGTTTATATAGTTCAATAACAACATCCACTCGTGGCGATACGACTGCAATCCGTTTACCTTGTTTAATAGCTTGCGTTAACATTGGAAACATCATTTCTGTTTTACCTGCTCCCGTTACGGCATATGTTAAATGAGTTGTTCCTTCATTTAATGCTTTAATCTGTTGATTAGCTACTTCTTGTTGTAAAGCTGTTAATTCCCCTTGCCAAACACATGGTTCTATAATCCTATCAAACTTGTTAGGCTCAGCTATGGTCACTAAATAATCATTACTCGTAATTGTTCCCAATTTTGCACACATCCAACAATAAGTTGTTTGATCAGGTAATTGCCAATTATTTAAAATTTTACTTTGGCAACGCCCGCAAGTTTTATTTTTAATCGCTTGTTCAACTTTAGCATCTTGGGGTAAATGAATTAACTCATCTGAATTACAAACAATATACCGTCCATAAAATAAGCTATCTTCATAACTCATGTTGTACTTAATTCCTTATTTTTATTTATAAAGACGCAACATTAACTTTTATGTACAAAAAAAGACTCACATTTTACTGTGAGTCTTTCTTCAATTGCATCGCGACGTCCTATCCTCGCAGGAGGCGATCCTCCAACTACTTTTGGCGCTACTGAGCTTAACTGCTGTGTTCGGTATGGGAACAGGTGTGACCTCAGTGCCATCATCACGACACGTATTTATTGAGTGAACTTAGTTCTCTCAAAACTGAATCATAATTAAATTTTCTTGCCTTACACCACTTGCTACTTGGTTAAGTCCTCGAACCATTAGTACTAGTCCGCTCCATACGTCACCGTACTGCCACTTCTAGCCTATCTACCTTATCATCTATAAGGGGTCTTACTTCATTACTGAATGGGAAATCTCATCTCGAGGCGAGTTTCACACTTAGATGCTTTCAGCGTTTATCTCATCCGTACATAGCTACTCAGCGATGCTCCTGGCGGAACAACTGATACACCAGTGGTACGTCCACCCCGGTCCTCTCGTACTAAGGGCAGCTCCTCTCAAATTTCCTACGCCCGCGACGGATAGGGACCGAACTGTCTCACGACGTTCTGAACCCAGCTCGCGTACCGCTTTAATGGGCGAACAGCCCAACCCTTGGGACCGACTACAGCCCCAGGATGCGATGAGCCGACATCGAGGTGCCAAACCTCCCCGTCGATGTGGACTCTTGGGGGAGATAAGCCTGTTATCCCCAGGGTAGCTTTTGTCCGTTGAGCGATGGCCCTTCCATGCGGAACCACCGGATCACTAAGCCCTACTTTCGTACCTGCTCGACTGGTAAGTCTCACAGTCAAGCTCCCTTGTGCCTTTACACTCTGTGAATGATTTCCAACCATTCTGAGGGAACCTTTGGGCGCCTCCGTTACTCTTTGGGAGGCGACCGCCCCAGTCAAACTGCCTGCCAGACACTGTCTTCCACCACGCTTAGTGGTGTGAGTTAGAGTGTTCATACAACGAGGGTAGTATCCCACGTGTGCCTCCATCGAAACTAGCGTCCCGATTTCTACGGCTCCTACCTATGCTGTACAAGCTGCACAAACACTCAATATCAAGCTACAGTAAAGCTCCATGGGGTCTTTCCGTCCTGTCGCGGGTACCCCGCATCTTCACGGGTCTTTAAATTTCACCGAGTCTCTCGTTGAGACAGCGCCCAGATCGTTACGCCTTTCGTGCGGGTCGGAACTTACCCGACAAGGAATTTCGCTACCTTAGGACCGTTATAGTTACGGCCGCCGTTTACTGGGGCTTCAATTCGTACCTTCGCCGAAGCTAAGCACTCCTTTTAACCTTCCAGCACCGGGCAGGCGTCAGCCCCTATACGTCATCTTACGATTTTGCAGAAACCTGTGTTTTTGATAAACAGTCGCCTGGGCCTATTCACTGCGGCTCAGCTTGCGCTGAGCACCCCTTCTCCCGAAGTTACGGGGTCATTTTGCCGAGTTCCTTAACGAGAGTTCACTCGCTCACCTTAGGATGCTCTCCTCGACTACCTGTGTCGGTTTGCGGTACGGGCAGGTAAACACTAACTAGAAGCTTTTCTCGGCAGCGTGACATCACAGACTTCCCTACTTTATTTCGGTCCTCATCACAACTTGTCCTATAAGAAGCAAGCATTTAACTCACCTCAAGACTTATTGCTTGACCCAGCATTTCCAATCGCTGGGATCTGTTAGCCTTCTGCGTCCCTCCATTGTTCAAACATGTTCACCTGGTACAGGAATCTCAACCTGTTAGCCATCGACTACGCCTTTCGGCCTCGCCTTAGGTCCCGACTAACCCTGGGAGGACGAGCCTTCCCCAGGAAACCTTAGTCATACGGTGGACAGGATTCTCACCTGTCTTTCGCTACTCATACCGGCATTCTCACTTCTAAGTGCTCCACCAGTCCTCACGGTCTGACTTCACTGCCCTTAGAACGCTCTCCTATCGCGCCACTTACGTGGCACCCGTAGTTTCGGTGGTGTGTTTAGCCCCGGTACATTTTCGGCGCAGAATCACTCGACTAGTGAGCTATTACGCACTCTTTAAATGGTGGCTGCTTCTGAGCCAACATCCTAGTTGTCTATGCAACTTCACATCCTTTTCCACTTAACACACACTTAGGGACCTTAACTGACGATCTGGGCTGTTCCCCTTTCGACAATGGATCTTATCACTCACTGTCTGACTCCCGGACATACGTGATTGGCATTCGGAGTTTATCTTAATTTAGTAACCCGAGATGGGCCCCGCATCAAAACAGTGCTCTACCTCCAACACGCTATCTTCCGAGGCTAGCCCTAAAGCTATTTCGGAGAGAACCAGCTATCTCCAAGTTCGATTGGAATTTCACCGCTACCCACACCTCATCCCAACATTTTTCAACATGTACGGGTTCGGGCCTCCAGTGCGTTTTACCACACCTTCACCCTGGACATGGGTAGGTCACCTGGTTTCGGGTCTACAACAACATACTTAAGCGCCCATTTCAGACTCGCTTTCGCTACGGCTCCGGGCTTTCCACCTTAACCTCGCATGGTATCGTAACTCGCCGGTTCATTCTACAAAAGGCACGCTATCACCCATTAACGGGCTCTAACTTGTTGTAGGCACATGGTTTCAGGAACTTTTTCACTCCCCTTCCGGGGTGCTTTTCACCTTTCCCTCACGGTACTGGTTCACTATCGGTCACTAGAGAGTATTTAGCCTTACGAGATGGTCCTCGCAGTTTCCGACCGGATTTCACGTGTCCGGCCGTACTCAGGATCCTACACGGGAGTTTGCTTACTTTCACATACGGGGCTATCACCCTGTCTCGCTCAGTTTCCCAACTGATTCTGTTAATAAACAAATTTGTAACTCCACAACGGTAGTCCTACAACCCCAGAGTGCAAGCACTCTGGTTTGGGCTACTCCGCGTTCGCTCGCCGCTACTGACGGAATCGATTTTTCTTTCTGCTCCTGTTGCTAATGAGATGTTTCAGTTCACAACGTCTACCTTCGTTTAGCTATGTATTGACTAAACGATAACTTGCATAACAAGCTGGGTTCCCCCATTCGGAAATCCCCGGATCAAAGCTTACTTACAGCTCCCCGAGGCATATCGGTGTTAGTCCCGTCCTTCATCGGCTTCTAGTGCCAAGGCATTCACCATACGCCCTTAATAACTTAACCGATCAACTTTCGTTGATGATTTCGTTTGAGTATTGTGACTCAATGGTCACAAGCGATTTTAAACTTATTTAAAAAACTCAAAAAATTACGCGGTGTATTTTTTCGGCTCAATTTTATTGATACTATCAATATAAATGAATTTAAAAATTTACAATTATGATTCAGTTTTCAAAGAACTAATAAACAACCCGTAGGTTGTTATGGAGAATATCGGGATCGAACCGATGACCTCCTGCTTGCAAAGCAGGCGCTCTCCCAGCTGAGCTAATTCCCCATTTCATGGGACTGAGAGGACTCGAACCTCCGACCTCACCCTTATCAGGGGTGCGCTCTAACCAGCTGAGCTACAGTCCCAGGTCGAATCTTATGATTCAATTGAGTGTTAATCACTCAAAACCAAATATCGTTTCGTATAGAATGTGTAGGTTCCGATTTTCCTTAGAAAGGAGGTGATCCAGCCGCAGGTTCTCCTACGGCTACCTTGTTACGACTTCACCCTAATCATCTGTCCCACCTTAGACGGCTGGCTCCTAAAAGGTTACCCCACCGGCTTTGGGTGTTACAAACTCTCATGGTGTGACGGGCGGTGTGTACAAGACCCGGGAACGTATTCACCGCGGCGTGCTGATCCGCGATTACTAGCGATTCCGACTTCATGTAGGCGAGTTGCAGCCTACAATCCGAACTGAGACATACTTTAAGAGATTAGCGTACCCTCGCGGGTTAGCGGCTCGTTGTATATGCCATTGTAGCACGTGTGTAGCCCAGGTCATAAGGGGCATGATGATTTGGCGTCATCCCCACCTTCCTCCGGTTTGTCACCGGCAGTCTCACTAGAGTGCCCAACTGAATGCTGGCAACTAATAATAAGGGTTGCGCTCGTTGCGGGACTTAACCCAACATCTCACGACACGAGCTGACGACAACCATGCACCACCTGTCACCTTGTCCCCGAAGGGAACACACTATTTCTAATGTTTGCAAGGGATGTCAAGACCTGGTAAGGTTCTTCGCGTTGCTTCGAATTAAACCACATGCTCCACCGCTTGTGCGGGTCCCCGTCAATTCCTTTGAGTTTCAACCTTGCGGTCGTACTCCCCAGGCGGAGTGCTTAATGCGTTAGCTGCGACACTCAAGGGCGGAAACCCTCGAACATCTAGCACTCATCGTTTACGGTGTGGACTACCAGGGTATCTAATCCTGTTTGCTACCCACACTTTCGAGCCTCAACGTCAGTTACAGTCCAGAAAGCCGCCTTCGCCACTGGTGTTCTTCCATATATCTACGCATTTCACCGCTACACATGGAGTTCCACTTTCCTCTACTGCACTCAAGTTATCCAGTTTCCAAAGCAACTCCTCAGTTGAGCTGAGGGCTTTCACTTCAGACTTAAATAACCGTCTGCGCTCGCTTTACGCCCAATAAATCCGGATAACGCTTGGAACATACGTATTACCGCGGCTGCTGGCACGTATTTAGCCGTTCCTTTCTGGTAAGATACCGTCACACACTGAACAGTTACTCTCAGTGCCGTTCTTCTCTTATAACAGTGTTTTACGAGCCGAAACCCTTCATCACACACGCGGCGTTGCTCCATCAGGCTTGCGCCCATTGTGGAAGATTCCCTACTGCTGCCTCCCGTAGGAGTATGGGCCGTGTCTCAGTCCCATTGTGGCCGATCAGTCTCTCAACTCGGCTACGCATCATCGCCTTGGTAAGCCATTACCTTACCAACTAGCTAATGCACCGCGGGTCCATCTCTTAGTGATAGCAGAACCATCTTTCAACCAACAACCATGCGGTTGTTGGTATTATACGGTATTAGCACTTGTTTCCAAATGTTATCCCCTGCTAAAAGGTAGGTTACCCACGTGTTACTCACCCGTTCGCCACTCTTTGAAATCAAAAATCAAATCAGAGCAAGCTCGTCATATCAATTTGCACAAAGCGTTCGACTTGCATGTATTAGGCACGCCGCCAGCGTTCATCCTGAGCCAGGATCAAACTCTCATTTTAAAAGTTTGAGTATAACTCAATATTTGTTATTTGTTTAACAGAAGTTAAACGAATTTATTAGCGAATTGACTTCGCAAATGTTTTTTGTATCAAGCAAATTGCTTGATAACCCTACACATTTGTTCTATCGAAACGATATTCAGTTTTCAATGATCAACATTTGTTGTTTTGCTAACAACTTAATTAATAATACAGAACTTAAAATGATTTGTCAACATGTTTTTTAAGAAAGCTTGCAAGTTTTATACGATTTACTATAAAATAAATAGCATCAATATACAGCAGACTTTTGTTCATTATTAATAATCAAGATGTCCCTCACAAGACAACTTTTATATAATACCCCCAAAAGAAATATAATGCAACCCCTTTTTACAATTTTGTTTATAATAATAATATTTATTACGTGTTATACTATTAAGAGAACTTTAACAGATTAAGGATATATATATGTCAAACAAAAAAAGCAAGCTAGATGCTGAAAAATTTTTAGCAATGTTATTACAATATAGTCGTGATTTTCACTATAATCATATCAACGTCAATGTTCGTTTAAATAGAAACCCTGCCTACACGCGTCAAGTCATGAATGTTAAACTAAAGCGTATCTCAAAAAAATATGGCAATGATGAACGTCTTTATGCTGCAATGACAGCAGAAGAAGGCCAGAGTTTTCTTTCATTAATTAACAAGCTGAAAGAAAAGATGTTTGCTAATTTTAATGAAAAAATTACTTGGCATACTGATTTATTAGATAGGGATAACCAAGAATTTGGCTATCGTCAAATACGCGAACGTGATCAATACAATAACTTAGAATTTGAACTAAAATTATAATCGGTAATAACTAAAAAACGAAGTGCTAATATTTTTGCACTTCGTTTTTTTAATTTACAGGAACTGGATGCTGCGCCGTATACAACGCTGCAATAATACCATGTGCAACGGACACATTTAACGATCGAACCGATCCAGTCTGTGGTATATATATCATTTTATCAGCAGCTTCAATTAATTCATCTGCTAACCCAATTTGTTCTTCACCAAATACAAAAACACTTTTTTCAGGAAACTTAGTCTCAAAGACATTATGTAATTCATAACCTGGTGTATTATCTACCGCATAAATCACATATCCTTCTTCATGCCACTTATCAAATAATTTTTGATAGTCTAATATACGATGATGGCTGATATGTTCATAATGTTGTGTTCCAACAGTACCACGCTTATTCCACTTTTTAGCGCCTTCAGCATTCTCCTTATCCATTGGATTATCTGGATTCAAAAAAACGATTTCTCGTCCTGAAAAAGCATTATGGTTTCTAACTGCCGTTGCTTTATTAAAATCATGACTTAAATTTTGCAAAACCGTAATCATGTACCCGCGTCGCTGATCTAATGCCTGCATAATTTCATCATTAGTCATGCCTTTAAACTCAGCACCCAAATTACGATAATCAATACTATTTTGTAAATCAATATGACTCATCATATTACCTCTACGATCTTATTATTCTAATTCATTATACCTAAATTTTTTCTTCTCTGCCCCTCTTATAATTATTTATTAATAATTTATGTTCATAACGAATTAATATTCTTCTTGGTTACACAATGCCGTTAATTTAATTCAAAAACTAACTTATTGTCTATATTTTTGCTATGCATTATTTTACTTCAGAAATCAGGCACACAAAAAAGACTCACATTTTACTGTGAGTCTTTCTTCAATTGCATCGCGACGTCCTATCCTCGCAGGAGGCGATCCTCCAACTACTTTTGGCGCTACTGAGCTTAACTGCTGTGTTCGGTATGGGAACAGGTGTGACCTCAGTGCCATCATCACGACACGTATTTATTGAGTGAACTTAGTTCTCTCAAAACTGAATCATAATTAAATTTTCTTGCCTTACACCACTTGCTACTTGGTTAAGTCCTCGAACCATTAGTACTAGTCCGCTCCATACGTCACCGTACTGCCACTTCTAGCCTATCTACCTTATCATCTATAAGGGGTCTTACTTCATTACTGAATGGGAAATCTCATCTCGAGGCGAGTTTCACACTTAGATGCTTTCAGCGTTTATCTCATCCGTACATAGCTACTCAGCGATGCTCCTGGCGGAACAACTGATACACCAGTGGTACGTCCACCCCGGTCCTCTCGTACTAAGGGCAGCTCCTCTCAAATTTCCTACGCCCGCGACGGATAGGGACCGAACTGTCTCACGACGTTCTGAACCCAGCTCGCGTACCGCTTTAATGGGCGAACAGCCCAACCCTTGGGACCGACTACAGCCCCAGGATGCGATGAGCCGACATCGAGGTGCCAAACCTCCCCGTCGATGTGGACTCTTGGGGGAGATAAGCCTGTTATCCCCAGGGTAGCTTTTGTCCGTTGAGCGATGGCCCTTCCATGCGGAACCACCGGATCACTAAGCCCTACTTTCGTACCTGCTCGACTGGTAAGTCTCACAGTCAAGCTCCCTTGTGCCTTTACACTCTGTGAATGATTTCCAACCATTCTGAGGGAACCTTTGGGCGCCTCCGTTACTCTTTGGGAGGCGACCGCCCCAGTCAAACTGCCTGCCAGACACTGTCTTCCACCACGCTTAGTGGTGTGAGTTAGAGTGTTCATACAACGAGGGTAGTATCCCACGTGTGCCTCCATCGAAACTAGCGTCCCGATTTCTACGGCTCCTACCTATGCTGTACAAGCTGCACAAACACTCAATATCAAGCTACAGTAAAGCTCCATGGGGTCTTTCCGTCCTGTCGCGGGTACCCCGCATCTTCACGGGTCTTTAAATTTCACCGAGTCTCTCGTTGAGACAGCGCCCAGATCGTTACGCCTTTCGTGCGGGTCGGAACTTACCCGACAAGGAATTTCGCTACCTTAGGACCGTTATAGTTACGGCCGCCGTTTACTGGGGCTTCAATTCGTACCTTCGCCGAAGCTAAGCACTCCTTTTAACCTTCCAGCACCGGGCAGGCGTCAGCCCCTATACGTCATCTTACGATTTTGCAGAAACCTGTGTTTTTGATAAACAGTCGCCTGGGCCTATTCACTGCGGCTCAGCTTGCGCTGAGCACCCCTTCTCCCGAAGTTACGGGGTCATTTTGCCGAGTTCCTTAACGAGAGTTCACTCGCTCACCTTAGGATGCTCTCCTCGACTACCTGTGTCGGTTTGCGGTACGGGCAGGTAAACACTAACTAGAAGCTTTTCTCGGCAGCGTGACATCACAGACTTCCCTACTTTATTTCGGTCCTCATCACAACTTGTCCTATAAGAAGCAAGCATTTAACTCACCTCAAGACTTATTGCTTGACCCAGCATTTCCAATCGCTGGGATCTGTTAGCCTTCTGCGTCCCTCCATTGTTCAAACATGTTCACCTGGTACAGGAATCTCAACCTGTTAGCCATCGACTACGCCTTTCGGCCTCGCCTTAGGTCCCGACTAACCCTGGGAGGACGAGCCTTCCCCAGGAAACCTTAGTCATACGGTGGACAGGATTCTCACCTGTCTTTCGCTACTCATACCGGCATTCTCACTTCTAAGTGCTCCACCAGTCCTCACGGTCTGACTTCACTGCCCTTAGAACGCTCTCCTATCGCGCCACTTACGTGGCACCCGTAGTTTCGGTGGTGTGTTTAGCCCCGGTACATTTTCGGCGCAGAATCACTCGACTAGTGAGCTATTACGCACTCTTTAAATGGTGGCTGCTTCTGAGCCAACATCCTAGTTGTCTATGCAACTTCACATCCTTTTCCACTTAACACACACTTAGGGACCTTAACTGACGATCTGGGCTGTTCCCCTTTCGACAATGGATCTTATCACTCACTGTCTGACTCCCGGACATACGTGATTGGCATTCGGAGTTTATCTTAATTTAGTAACCCGAGATGGGCCCCGCATCAAAACAGTGCTCTACCTCCAACACGCTATCTTCCGAGGCTAGCCCTAAAGCTATTTCGGAGAGAACCAGCTATCTCCAAGTTCGATTGGAATTTCACCGCTACCCACACCTCATCCCAACATTTTTCAACATGTACGGGTTCGGGCCTCCAGTGCGTTTTACCACACCTTCACCCTGGACATGGGTAGGTCACCTGGTTTCGGGTCTACAACAACATACTTAAGCGCCCATTTCAGACTCGCTTTCGCTACGGCTCCGGGCTTTCCACCTTAACCTCGCATGGTATCGTAACTCGCCGGTTCATTCTACAAAAGGCACGCTATCACCCATTAACGGGCTCTAACTTGTTGTAGGCACATGGTTTCAGGAACTTTTTCACTCCCCTTCCGGGGTGCTTTTCACCTTTCCCTCACGGTACTGGTTCACTATCGGTCACTAGAGAGTATTTAGCCTTACGAGATGGTCCTCGCAGTTTCCGACCGGATTTCACGTGTCCGGCCGTACTCAGGATCCTACACGGGAGTTTGCTTACTTTCACATACGGGGCTATCACCCTGTCTCGCTCAGTTTCCCAACTGATTCTGTTAATAAACAAATTTGTAACTCCACAACGGTAGTCCTACAACCCCAGAGTGCAAGCACTCTGGTTTGGGCTACTCCGCGTTCGCTCGCCGCTACTGACGGAATCGATTTTTCTTTCTGCTCCTGTTGCTAATGAGATGTTTCAGTTCACAACGTCTACCTTCGTTTAGCTATGTATTGACTAAACGATAACTTGCATAACAAGCTGGGTTCCCCCATTCGGAAATCCCCGGATCAAAGCTTACTTACAGCTCCCCGAGGCATATCGGTGTTAGTCCCGTCCTTCATCGGCTTCTAGTGCCAAGGCATTCACCATGCGCCCTTAATAACTTAACCGATCAACTTTCGTTGATGATTTCGTTTGAGTATTGTGACTCAATGGTCACAAGCGATTTTAAACTTATTTAAAAAACTCAAAAAATTACGCGGTGTATTTTTTCGGCTCAATTTTATTGATACTATCAATATAAATGAATTTAAAAATTTACAATTATGATTCAGTTTTCAAAGAACTAATGTTGAGTGTTAACCACTCAAAACTAAATATCGTTTCGTATAGAATGTGTAGGTTCCGATTTTCCTTAGAAAGGAGGTGATCCAGCCGCAGGTTCTCCTACGGCTACCTTGTTACGACTTCACCCTAATCATCTGTCCCACCTTAGACGGCTGGCTCCTAAAAGGTTACCCCACCGGCTTTGGGTGTTACAAACTCTCATGGTGTGACGGGCGGTGTGTACAAGACCCGGGAACGTATTCACCGCGGCGTGCTGATCCGCGATTACTAGCGATTCCGACTTCATGTAGGCGAGTTGCAGCCTACAATCCGAACTGAGACATACTTTAAGAGATTAGCGTACCCTCGCGGGTTAGCGGCTCGTTGTATATGCCATTGTAGCACGTGTGTAGCCCAGGTCATAAGGGGCATGATGATTTGGCGTCATCCCCACCTTCCTCCGGTTTGTCACCGGCAGTCTCACTAGAGTGCCCAACTGAATGCTGGCAACTAATAATAAGGGTTGCGCTCGTTGCGGGACTTAACCCAACATCTCACGACACGAGCTGACGACAACCATGCACCACCTGTCACCTTGTCCCCGAAGGGAACACACTATTTCTAATGTTTGCAAGGGATGTCAAGACCTGGTAAGGTTCTTCGCGTTGCTTCGAATTAAACCACATGCTCCACCGCTTGTGCGGGTCCCCGTCAATTCCTTTGAGTTTCAACCTTGCGGTCGTACTCCCCAGGCGGAGTGCTTAATGCGTTAGCTGCGACACTCAAGGGCGGAAACCCTCGAACATCTAGCACTCATCGTTTACGGTGTGGACTACCAGGGTATCTAATCCTGTTTGCTACCCACACTTTCGAGCCTCAACGTCAGTTACAGTCCAGAAAGCCGCCTTCGCCACTGGTGTTCTTCCATATATCTACGCATTTCACCGCTACACATGGAGTTCCACTTTCCTCTACTGCACTCAAGTTATCCAGTTTCCAAAGCAACTCCTCAGTTGAGCTGAGGGCTTTCACTTCAGACTTAAATAACCGTCTGCGCTCGCTTTACGCCCAATAAATCCGGATAACGCTTGGAACATACGTATTACCGCGGCTGCTGGCACGTATTTAGCCGTTCCTTTCTGGTAAGATACCGTCACACACTGAACAGTTACTCTCAGTGCCGTTCTTCTCTTATAACAGTGTTTTACGAGCCGAAACCCTTCATCACACACGCGGCGTTGCTCCATCAGGCTTGCGCCCATTGTGGAAGATTCCCTACTGCTGCCTCCCGTAGGAGTATGGGCCGTGTCTCAGTCCCATTGTGGCCGATCAGTCTCTCAACTCGGCTACGCATCATCGCCTTGGTAAGCCATTACCTTACCAACTAGCTAATGCACCGCGGGTCCATCTCTTAGTGATAGCAGAACCATCTTTCAACCAACAACCATGCGGTTGTTGGTATTATACGGTATTAGCACTTGTTTCCAAATGTTATCCCCTGCTAAAAGGTAGGTTACCCACGTGTTACTCACCCGTTCGCCACTCTTTGAAATCAAAAATCAAATCAGAGCAAGCTCGTCATATCAATTTGCACAAAGCGTTCGACTTGCATGTATTAGGCACGCCGCCAGCGTTCATCCTGAGCCAGGATCAAACTCTCATTTTAAAAGTTTGAGTATAACTCAATATTTGTTATTTGTTTAACAGAAGTTAAACGAATTTATTAGCGAATTGACTTCGCAAATGTTTTTTGTATCAAGCAAATTGCTTGATGACCCTACACATTTGTTCTATCGAAACGATATTCAGTTTTCAATGATCAACATTTGTTGTCTCGCTGACAACTTAATCTATATTACAGAAACAAAAGTACTTTGTCAACACTTTTTTTCAAACATAATCAAGACTTGATTTATCAATGCAATATCATTGCCAACTTGATATATAATACACACATATTTAATAAGAGTCAATGTTTTTAAAATTAATATATAAACAAAAAGAGCCAAGGCATTCATACCCTAGCTCTTATGACTATAAAAACATATTATTCAAATTAGAACAAAGATAATTGATTTTCATCAGGCATTCCATCCAGAACGCCATTATCATCCAAAAATTGTAATAACGTCTTTGAGATACCACCACGTTGTGCAAGATCCTCCTTTGAAAGAAATTCACCCGCTGCCCGCGCAGCAATAATCCGCTTTGCAACATTATCCCCTAATCCTGGTACTGAATTAAATGGTGCAATTAAAGTGTTACCATCAATCAACCATTCTTCAGCATCTGACTTATATAAGTCCACCATACTAAAATCAATGCCACGTTCAAGCGCTTCATTTGCAATTTCAAGTACGGTCAGTAAATCTTTATCTTTTGCTGATGCATCATTGCCTTGATGCTTAATCTCCATTATCTTAGCCTTTGTGCTATTTAAACCTCGTGACATCGAAACAATATCAAAATTACTAGCACGCACTGAGAAATAAGCAGCATAGTACAAAGTTGGGAAATAAACTTTAAAATAAGCAATTCGCAAAGCCATCAACACATAAGCAGCCGCATGCGCACGTGGGAACATATACTTAATCTTCAAACCAGATTCAATATACCATTCTGGCACACCTGCAGCACGCATTTCAGCTTGGAAATTATCAGCAATTCCTTTACCTTTACGTACTTTTTCCATTATTTGGAAAGATGATTCCGGATTAACACCATAATTAATTAAATCAGTCATAATCTTATCACGCGTTCCAATAACGGTACCGATAGTTGCGACACCACGTTCAATTAATTCATCCGCATTTCCACGCCAAACATCAGTACCATGAGATAGTCCAGAAATTTGTAGCAATTCAGAATAATTCTTAGGATGAGTTTCTTCCAACATACCACGTACAAAGGCCGTTCCGAATTCAGGAACCCCCAGCGTACCCGTCTTAGAAAAAATCTGGTCCTCAGTTACACCTAGTACCTCTGGCGATGAGAAAAGACTCATAACGCCGGGATCATTCATTGGAATAGTCGTTGGGTCAATACCAGACATATCCTGTAATGCACGTATCATCGTTGGATCATCATGTCCAAGAATGTCCATTTTCAAAATATTATCGTGAATAGAATGAAAATCAAAATGAGTTGTACGCCATGTTGCCGAAAGATCATCAGCTGGATATTGAATTGGTGTGAAATCATATATTTCCATATCATCCGGCACAATCAAAATTCCAGCTGGATGCTGACCAGTAGTTCGTTTAACCCCAGTTGCACCCATTGCTAGGCGTTCCACCTCAGCACCTCTAAATTGTTTATCATGATCACGTTCATAAGCTTTCACATATCCAAACGCAGTTTTATCTGCCACGGTCGCAATTGTTCCGGCACGGAACACATTATTCTCACCGAACAATGACTTCATATAATTATGCGCAAATGGTTGATAATCCCCAGAAAAGTTCAAATCAATATCAGGAACTTTATTACCTTTAAATCCTAAGAAAGTTTCGAACGGAATATTATGACCATCCCCAATCAATTTCGTACCATCTATCGGGCTCAACTTTTCAGGTAAATCATAACCTGATTCATACTCTCTAGGATCAACAAATTCGACGTAATCACCATTTACACTACGATAATGCGGTGGCAATGCGTTCACTTCAGTAATTCCGATTAACAAGGCAATTAATGATGAACCAACAGAACCACGTGATCCAACCAGATAACCGTCCTTATTTGACTTCGCAACTAAACGTTGTGCCACCAGATAAATGACCGCGAATCCGTTTTTAATAATTGAACTTAATTCTTGTTCAATACGAGCCTCAACAATTTGTGGTAATGGATTACCATACATTCGATAAGCCGTATCATATGATTTTTGACGAATTTCATCATTTGCAGTTGGCATATTAGGTGGATAATTACCAGTTTTAATTGCCTCAACATTATCAATCATATCAGCAACAACATGTGTATTATCAATAACTAATTTATGAGCCAATTCGTCACCCATCCAACTAAAATCATTCAACATTTCTTGGGTAGTTCTAAAATGCAACTCCGGTAAACTATGCCGATTTAAAGGATTAGCCCCACCTTGCGAACTAACCAAAATCTTACGATAAATTGCATCTTCTGGGTTAAGATAATGGACATTACCCGTAACAACCACCGGTTTATCCAATTCATCACCAATTTTAACAGCTTGCATCATTAATTCACGCAAGCGCGCCTCATCTTTAATCAGTTCACCTTCAATTTCAGGCAAGTAATTAGCTGATGGCTGAATTTCAATATAATCATAATATTTTGCTTTAGCCTTGGCAGCTGCATAACCTTTTTGCATCAAGGCTTCCCAAAACTCACCAGAGCTATCACCAGTTCCTAGTAGCAGACCTTCACGATACTTATTCAATAACGAACGCGGTACGCGCGGTGTACGGTACAAATAATGAATATTTGACTCCGAAATCATTTTGTAAAGATTCTTAACACCAACTTGGCTTTTAACCAATACAACCGCATGATTAGGGCGTCCATGGCGCCAAGCATCATTTTCTGTCATATGATCATTCAATTGATCAGCATGAGTAATCCCATATTTCTCACGTGCCTCATCAAGAAAAATGCGGTTCAAATGTCCCGTTGTTTCCGAATCGAAAATTGCACGGTGATGTTGTTCAAGTTGCACACCAAAATGTTTGGCTAATGTATTCAACCGATATGAACGCATGTGCGGATATAAGAAACGTGCCAACGTTAGCGTATCAATTACAGGATTAGTAATTGCTGACATACCATGTCGTTCATATCCCTCATTCATAAAGCCCATATCGAAGGTTACATTATGTCCAACCAAAATAGCGTCACCGTAAAATTCACGGAATGCTTTAAAAACTTCTTCTTCAGTTTTTGAACCACGAACCATATCATCCGTAATTGAAGTTAAATCTGTGGTCGTCTGACTTAATGGGAAACCTGGATCAATAAATTCAGAGAATTCTTCAACCACATTTCCCTTTTGCATTTTAACAGCTGATAATTCAATAACTTTATCATAAGCTGCTGATAATCCAGTGGTCTCCACGTCAAAAACAACAAATTCTGACTCACTCAAATCAATGTGGGCTGGATTGAAAATGATGGGTTCTCCGTCTTCGACTAAATTAACTTCCACACCATAAATCATTTTCATATCATTATCCGCAGCCGCTGATGCCGCTTCTGGGAATCCTTGAGCACCGGCGGTATCTGTTATCGCGATTGCTGACATGCCCCAGTCATGGGCTTGTTTAACATAATCTTTAATACCATTTGTCGCATCCATCGTTGACATCAACGAATGGGTATGCAATTCAATTCGCTTGCCATCACCTTCATAAGTTTCAAGACGAGGTTGGTGTTTCACAACTTGAATGTCATAGGCCATCATTGTCAAATCATGCAAGAAATCGTCTTGTTGAACTGGTCCACGGGCTCTAATCCACATACCAGCTTTAATGTTTTCAAAGAATTCAATATCTGCATCGTCACGTGAAAACTTTTTTAATACAAACGAGCTCGTATAATCAGTCACCTTCATGGTTAACAATTGTCGTTCTGACTTTAAAACTTTAACCTCTGCATCAAAGATATAACCTTCTACGACAACCGAGCGTTCCTCATCGATAATATCGACCATATCTGTAATTTCAGCATCACTAGCAATCTTACGACCCAAATTACTAGCACCACCATTACCACCACTATGACTGACTGTCTTACGTTGCTTAGCAGCTTGTTCAATTTGTACCTGAGCGCGTTGTGACAATTTTTCATCCTGTGAAGCGCGTTGTGCTAAAGCTGCAGCTTGTGATTGGGCCACCAAATCAGCATCCACATTTACGACAAATGGTAATTTATTGCTAACGCCTAATTGTTGATAGGTCTGCTCAATTAATGGTAATCCAGTTTGTTTAGCATACTTTTCCCAAGTATTAGATGCAAAGTTTAACACCAGCTTACCATCATCAACAACCGGCATAACTTGATTAAAAGCCCGCTGAAATGCGCCTGGTTCATTTTGATGTTGCTGTAAAACCCAGCTCCAATAATTCACAATTTGTGATAATTGTGGTTGATTTACCAATTTAATTTCATAATTAATCGTTGCGATACTAGCAAAAGTTGTTTGTAGCTTACTAATCAATGTCGCTAACGTCGTGACTTCAGGTAATTCTGGCAACGCAAAATGGAATTGCCAAACTCGCGACTGCTTGTGTACCGTTAACTTGGTAAGGGTGGCATCTTGGAAGATGTCAGGCACCTCCTCGTATTGCAACTGTTGTAACAATACTTGAAATTGTTCTTGCGGATTCAACGCCATTACTTATAGCCCCTTTCCTAAGTTTTATAATCTACTGTTATTATACATTGTCCTAAGAATATGAAAATAACAAAACGATTAATAGATTTGTTAAACATAAAAAAGAGGAAGCAACGGGCAAGTTGCTTCCTCTTTAAATAATGAATAGTACTAATACTATGCCATTATTATTAATCTAGATGGGCTTCTAAATTAATTGGATAAGGTATATTACTATATACCAGTTTAAGGAGTAGTTGCAGGAATGGGCATTCCTGCTAGGTTATGAGTAATCATTATGGGTATCGATGTGATATCTCTGTATCATTCATCGATGGTTATAATATAAATCTAAAATCTTAAAATAAAGATAAAGACTTTAAAAATAATTAATTTTGATTACCACTTAAAAATACACGTAACGTTGATACTAACTCATCAGCCCGAACTTCAATGGCTTCGTCAGCTTTACGCAACTTTACTTCTACGATTCCTTCACTGGCCTTTTTACCGACTGTCACACGAACTGGCAAACCAATTAAGTCAGAATCTGCAAACTTAACACCTGGACGTTCATTACGATCATCAAGTAGCACTTCATAACCCGCAGCTATCAAGCTATCATATAGCTCATCTGTTAATTTAACTTGTTCTTCATTCTTGTACTTAATTGGAATTAAGTGAACATCCCATGGGGCAACACTAGCTGGCCATGATAATCCTTTTTCATCAGCATTTTGTTCAGCAATTGCTGCTAACAAACGTGATACACCGATTCCATATGATCCCATAATGACATCGGCTTGACGACCATTATCATCCAAAACTTGTGCACCCATTGCTTTAGAATAACGGGTACCCAACTTAAAGATATGACCAACCTCAATACCCTTAGTAAACTTTAGATGTCCTTTGTTATCAATTGACATATCGCCTTCACGAGCAACACGGACATCAGCAACTTCGTCAATTCTGAAGTCACGATCAACGTTAGCATTTAGATAATGGAAACCTAATTCATTACCACCAACAACGATATTAACCATGTCGGTAACCCATTCATCAGCGATAATCTTAACATCTTCACCAACGCCAACTGGACCTAATGAACCAAATGGTGCCCCCAAGTATTGTTGAGTTTCTTCTTCCGTTGCTAAACGCAATTCATCAGCATGCAAATAGTTTTGAACTTTAACTTCGTTGACTTCAAAATCACCACGAACCAAAATCATAACAGGTTGACCATCAGCTATCATAAACAAAGTTTTAACCAATTGGTCCTCAGTTGTTTGTAGATATTCTGCTAACTCTGCCATGGTACCAACTTCAGGCGTTGCAATCTTTTGTAGATCAGCTAAAGGCGCATGTGACTTATTTGGCACATACAAATCCTTAGCCATTTCCAAATTAGCAGCGTAACCTGATTCATCAGAATAAGCAATTGTATCCTCACCAGCTGCAGCAGGAGCAGAAAATTCCTTAGAATCTGAGCCGCCCATTGCTCCAGCATCCCCAACGATGATCCGGTAGTTCAAACCAACACGGTCAAAAATCTTAACATATGCTGATTCCATCTTCTTATATGCTTCGTCTAAACTAGCTTCATCGATAGAGAATGAATAGGCATCCTTCATAATAAATTCACGACTACGTAAAACACCAAAACGTGGGCGATCTTCATCACGCAACTTTGTTTGGATTTGATAAAGCGTCAATGGCAAACGCTTATATGACTTAATGTCGTCACGAATCAATGTTGTCATTGTCTCTTCGTGTGTTGGACCAAGAATCATATCACGGCCATGACGATTACGTAATTTGAATAAATTAGGTCCATAAGTTTCATAACGGCCTGATTCTTGCCACAATTCAGCTGGTAACAAAACTGGTGCTGTCATTTCAATAGCATCAACTGCTTCCATTTCTTCACGCATAATGGCTGTAATCTTATTTAAAACCCGTTGTGCTAATGGCAAATAAGCATACACTCCAGCTGTAACTTGACGAACATATCCCGCACGTAACATCATTTGATGGGAAATTACTTCCGCATCTGCAGGTGTTTCACGTAATGTGGGAATAAAAACCTTTGACTGTTTCATGATTTATACCCATTCCTAACCTTTGCGTTTTACACGCATTAAAATTCTTTTTCTATCTTACCACATTTGTCTAATCACGACATTTCGAGCAGATTACTTACTTAACAAAATATCGTAATATGTCATTACCAGTTACAGCAATCATTAAGACAAACAATAAGCCAACACCGACTAAGGTCACTGCTAGTTCGGCCTTTTCGGGCACTGGACGTCTAATCACTGCTTCCACAATATTAAATAGCAACTTACCACCATCTAGTCCTGGAATTGGCAACAAATTCATCATCCCCAAATTAACTGATAACCATGCCATAAATGACACAATCGCTAATACTCCCATATGACTAACTTGCGAAGTATTTTGGTAAATAGCAACTGGACCACCCAATTTATTCAATGAGAACCCTTGAACAAGATTTTTGATAGCTCTAAAAATTTGCGTCATGGATTGACTAGTCATTTGGAATCCATAACGAACACGAGCACTAAGCGCACCCGTTTGTTTAGAAGTTACACCAATTTGGCCAATCACCATACCACCATTTTTAACACCTTTAGGCTTAAGATTGGCATGTTTCGTTTTACCATCACGTTTATAAGTAAGTCGAACATTTTGATCAGCCTTAGTTTGAATCGTGTTTTGCATTTTTTGCCATGAATGAATTGGCTTACCGTTAATAGCCGTAATTTCATCGTTATGCTTCAAACCAACTAATGCTGCCGGTGAATCTTTAGTTACTTGATCGACCGTGGTTGTTGATACACCTGGTAATGTAAATGCTAAACCAATGAACAAAATTAACGTCAAAATAAAGTTATTCATCGGACCAGCAAAATTAATAATGGCACGTTGCCAAAGCTTTGCTGATTCAATATGTGTATCACGTGGTGCGACTAGGACCATTGTGCCATCAGGTTCAATAATTTCTGCATCATGATCAACTTTTAGTCGAACCAATTGATCATCATCAGCCCAATAACCTTCAATAAACATGCCATCAACTAAATCAATTTGATTAACTGTAATCGTTCGTCCACCAACCAACTCTTCTTGTTCAGAAAGATTAATCTTAGTTACAACATCATCAAGACTAACGACAGTTATCGACATCCCTGGTTGAATGGGTTCATTATCAGTATCACCGCGGCCAGCCATACGCACATAACCACCAACTGGTAGAATACGCCACGTATAAGTTGTCCCGTTCCGTTGGGTTTGTAATATTTTTGGGCCCATACCGATAGCAAATTCACGGACACGAACCCCTGATTTTTTAGCAAAATAAAAGTGACCGAATTCGTGCACAATCACGATTACACCGAACACAATAATAAATGTAATAATTGCTGTCATTCTTTTCTCCATCCCCAATCTAAGTAGGGTTAGTATACAATAAAAATGGTTAATAAGGTACTATCAAAAAAGGATTGATGATAACATCAATCCTTTTTTACAGTTTATTTATTAAAAAACCCCTAACAAGTACATCAATGGTAACACAATCAACATTGAATCAAATCGATCCAAAATACCACCGTGTCCTGGCAAAGCATTTCCTGAATCCTTGACATGATAGAAGCGCTTTAATGCTGATTCAATTAAATCACCAAATTGACCAGCAACTGACAAAACAATACTGATAAGTACCATCACACCCCAGCTATAACGTTGTGGGAAGAAGTACAAATAAATTGCTGCAAATACTACCGCAATGACACTACCACCAATTGAACCCTCCCAGGTTTTATTAGGTGAAATAGACGTTAACTTGTTCTTTCCAATTTTTCGACCAACCATATATGCAGCTGAATCTGTTGTCCAAACAATTAAGAAGGCATACATCAGGGTATCCAAACCTGACATTCTTGCTGCTACCATCATGCTGAATCCTAGTCCAACATAAATCATGGTTAGGGTAAATACACCGGCATCTTCAAAATTAAATTTGTTTCGTGCAACAACTGTATGTAATAACATTAAAATAACAAATATATATAATAATGAATTACGTTGTAATATCATTGGCAAATCAAAGTCTTGCCAAATCGTCGTTGGTAGTGTCATCACTACCGCTCCTAACATTGTCAAAATCGCACCAAAGTCTATTAACAAAGTACGACGCATCAAAACAACTTCAGAAGCAGCTACCAATGCTAACACAGAAGCGGCAATCTGAATCCAGACACCACCTGCTACTAGAATGGGTATAAAAATGGCTAATGCAACGACTGCCGTAATCACCCGTGTCTTCATGTTTTTGTCTCCTATTTCTTATCACTATTATTTTCTGTTAACCCACCAAAACGACGATGACGTGATTGATAAATAGCAATCGTCCGTCGTAAGACTTCTGGTGTAAACTCTGGCCAGTGTTCATCAACAAAGACAAACTCAGCATATGCAACCTGCCAAAGCAAAAAATTAGATAAGCGTTCTTCACCACTGGTTCTAATTAATAAATCAGGATCTGGATATTCAAGTGATGCTGTCATCATTGATTGATTAACCATCTTTTCATCAATATCCTCTGGTTTAATTTCACCCGTCACAACTCGTTGGGCAATTTGTTGAACACCTGATACGATTTCAGCACGACCACCGTAATTAAATGCAAAGTTCAAAACCATGCCAGTATTATTAGCAGTTTGTGCAACAGCTTTATTAACGGCATTTTTTGTCTGTGCTGGTAATTGGTCAACATAGCCAATGACATTAACAC
Organism: Weissella sp. ESL1139; assembly: GCF_058506735.1. Taxonomy (NCBI): domain Bacteria; kingdom Bacillati; phylum Bacillota; class Bacilli; order Lactobacillales; family Lactobacillaceae; genus Weissella; species Weissella sp. ESL1139. Next base: position 218,915 of record NZ_CP196375.1, on the reverse strand, counting down.
GAATGTTATTAGCAGTTAGTTCTGGTACAAACGTATCAAAAAACTTGCTAGGTAACTTCATCAAAAAACCTACTTCAGTTTCTGGACGTTTCCAATTTTCTGTCGAAAAAGCATATAAAGTTAATACTTTCACGCCCAAATCGCTCGCTGCTTTCGTGATGTCTTTGACAACTTCCATACCACGCTGGTGACCAGAAACTCGTGGTAAATTCCGTTGCTTGGCCCATCGTCCATTCCCGTCCATGATAATCGCAATATGATTAGGAATCTGTTGATCATCCAATTCATTTTGTTGCATATCAATATGTTCCTCATGTCGGTTATTAAATAACACGATTTTCCCTCCGATATCCCGACAAATAATCGCTATAAGTCGCATAACACATTATAATCTTATATATTATAACAGGTTGTTAGACAAGATTTCAGGATTATCAATTATTTATCAAAAATTTTACCAGCTTTATCGTCAAAGGCACCTGCTAATAATGCCTCAATTGTATCTAACACACCATTATGATTATTATCATTTACAGCCAAATTGTTAATACGGACCTTCATGAAGTCTTCCGCATTTGGCATGACAAATGGATATTTTACATAACGTAGCATTTCCAAATCATTACCATTATCACCAAAGGCTGCCATTTCTTCTGGCTTAATATCCCACTTTTTACCAAGCTCAATTAACCCAGTTCGCTTATTAACACCGGGTGCTAAGATATCAACAGTTCCAAATCCTGAACCTGTTGTATGTAATTCTTCACCAAATTCTTCACGTAATTGTTGAATATATTTATGAACATCAATACCTTGTGGCCAAACAAAGGTAAAACGGAAAATATTATCATCAATTTCTTTAAATTTCTCAACTTGATGAACCGTTGGATAGAAATATTTAACCATACCAATTATTTCAGGGGTTGCATGATTAGATACATAGGCCCCGTTATGTCCTGATAAGACAATCAAATTTTCCATCTTGGCATTTGTACGGTTATTCCAGTCAATAACGCGATCAATTTGTTCGTTAGTAATTGAAGACTCGGCAATCGTCTTGCCTTGATTCATAACCAAAGCACCATTATCCGATATATATGTAATACGGTCAGGATCTACCGGATTAAAATATGAGCGCAATTGCGTGTATTGATTACCACTTGCGGCGACAAAACGAATGCCACGCTCATCAAGTTCATCTAGCAAGTCTTCCATACGTGCATAATCAAATGTACGATCATCACGTAGCAAAGTACCGTCCATATCAGTTGCAATTAATTTAATCGTCATTTTTAATTTTCTCCTTCAACTTAAATATTACTAATTTGCTTAATATATAGTTGGAAACTATCACAAAAACATTTTGTATAATATTCCATATCATATCATTTTGATGCAATACATGAACACCAAAAAGTAAAATTAGGTAACCCACTATACCAGTAGCTAAACGAGCCATAAAAAATCTTATCATTTCTAGTATAATGTTACTGAAGCCTGTCGTTTGGCTATCAAATACCCATTTGCGATTTGTTAAATAAGCAAATAATACACTTAACAACCATGCTAATATATATGATGCATTAATCGATAAATTTATCCAACGTGTACCACTATACACAACAATATTAACTACCGTTGTTAATCCACCAAATACTAAATACATTAATTGCATACGATATTTAGTTGCCATCGCAATAATTGTGTGCATTTTCTTACTCCATTTCGCTCAACTTAAAAAAATATACTCAAAATATTATATCAGACTCACACCTAAACGGTTAGTTTGCTACAATAATTATAGAATTTATTAGCTAGGAAGGCTTTACTATGAACTCAAGTTCCGATACTGAAGATACTCGTACAAACAGAAATCACCCCCGCACTAGTGCCGCAAAACTTTATCATTTAACCAAAAATAAAATTCCGTGGCTATCAATGCTCATTAGTGTTATAGCGCAAAATATTGTGTGGTGGGTCTATCCTTTAATTTACTCTAATCGTTTAGCCAGTGGGCAAATTCAACATAATCCATTGCTCCTAACGTATAGTATCATATTATCCATTGCAATTTTCTTAACGTTTAATCGTAACTTTGCACAATGGTTTAATTATATTTTGATACTAATACCGGTATTATTTTTATACTTTTTGTATCGTCATTTTACTGGTCAACAAGTCATGTTACTTACTTTGCTACCAATTACTTTACTATTGATTAATGTGCCAGGCTTAAAACTTAAAAATATATTGGGATTGATCTTATATTCAGGGATTGCCTCTTTGGTGATGCCAGTTGTTATTTTTTATCAACAAAACACCTTTTTAACAAAACCTTTCTTATTTAGTTTATTCCCACTATTCTTTAGTTATCTATATTTCATGAGTGCATTATTTATTTCTGGCAGTCGCCATAAACGAATCATTTCGTTTATATTTGGACTTATCCTATTAATCAATGTGCTCGCCTTAAATTGGAATTTTTGGATGGTTTTAGCAGTTCTAATCATCATATTCACTTGGGCAGTTTTAATTAATTTAAATCTAAAACAACGTTACCAAATGACGTTCTTTACGGTTTTGCAAACCATAACGATTATGATCATCTTCTTACAACAACGTTAATAAAACACAAACAGGCTGGAACACTTATGTTCTAGCCTGTTTTTTGGTTAATTTGTTAATAATACTTCAAAAAAACATATTAACGTTTTATAATATATTTATGGATGAACAATTATCAGAATTTTTTAAACTATTTTCAAATGTCTTACGGCTAAAAATATTAAAAATTTTAGCTAATCATGAACAAAACGTCTCCAATTTGGTTATGTTAACGAACTATTCACAATCAAATATCTCGCAACAATTAAAAATGCTAAAACAAGCTGATATCATCAGTTCACATCGTCATGGCAAACAAGTCTTTTATGCCTTAAAGGATGATCATATTCGCAGTATCATTGCTTTAGCAACAAAACACTTGGAGGAAAAATTATAAAATGCATAATCATCATGAGCATGCAGGGGTTCCAAAGAGACAACTACCCTATTTAACAGGTATCATTTTAAATTCACTTTTTATCATTGCTGAAATGATTTTCGCTTACTATGCAAATTCAACTGCTTTATTTGCTGATGCCCTACATAGTATTAGCGATGTTGCTTCACTGATTTTAGCATGGGCAGCCGTTGCCGTATTTGGTTTACGTGCAACGTCAACCCATACTTATGGTTGGCACAATGCGACTATTTTAGCTAGTTTTATCAATGCCCTCTTTTTACTGGTTGCTGTCTTTATTATCTGGTTTGAAGCAATTGATAAATTATTTAATAGTGGCGGTGAACCTGCTGGTAATCTAATTATGATTGTATCAGCTATCGGAATTGTTGTTAATTTTGTGGCAGCCAAATTTTTCGCCATGTCAGGTGACCATGAACATGATATTAATGCCAAGGGCGCTTACATTCATCTAATGGCCGATGCTGGCGTTTCATTTGGTGTTGTAATATCCGGATTACTAACCATGCTGACAGATTGGTATTGGATTGACCCAATTGTTTCGATTTTAATTGGCTTGGTCATTATCATTTCTTCATGGGATGTTTTTAAGGAATCAATTCTACTTATCTTTAATGGTGTACCGGAAAATGTCGACGAAGAAGCTGTTAAAAATGCAATTCTTGCAACGCCAAATGTTATTAGCATGCACGACTTACACATCTGGGGAATTTCAACTACAGAAACGGCTTTGACAGTCCACTTAATTGTTGAAAATCCAAGCGATATGGAATTATTATCACATCTTGGTCACATGCTACAAGATGATATGCATATTCAGCACACGACAATTCAATTAGAAAAAGGCATGCCCGACGAACCATTTAATACAATTTAATCTATTAATACAAAAAGAGGCTGGAACGAAAGAAAAAGTTCCAACCTCTTTTTGCTAAAATTATTTGAATTATAAGCCTGTAATTTTTATAGCATAAACGCGTTCTCAAAGACTGGATTCTCAATGTAACGAATTTGGGCGCTTCACGGTCTGGCGACCGCAAAACGCTTAAACACCGTTACACACCGAATCTAATCCTTCTTTGTTCTCGCTCTCTTTTACTAATCATTTTTTGGATTCAACTCTAGAACAGCAACGTATGGCAAACTACGATAATATTCATTATAATCCATACCATAACCAACTAAGAATTCATCTGGCACATGTGCCCCAATAAAGTCTGGTGTAATGCCACCAGCTGATTCTGATTGCCGTTTATCAGTTGCCACCGCAACATAAACCTTTTTAGCACCACGTGCTTCAAAATCCGCCTTCAAATAACGTAACGTTAACCCTGAATCGACAACTTCATCTAAAATGACTACGGTGCGGTCTTTTAAATCAACTTTCAAATCACGTTGAATGGTAATATGTCCTGTTGATTGATCACCAACATAACTAGACACATCAATATAATCAAGCTCAATATCACGATGCATTGCACGCATAATATCAGCCATCCACATGTATGCACCTTTCATAACCCCGACGAATACGGGACGTTCAACATCAACTAGTACTTCATTTAATTCACCAGCCACTCGATTGACCATTGCGTCAATCTCCTCAACAGATAAAATCGTGCGTGCTAATCTCATTTCAGGCATGATTACTCCTTATTCCAGATATCAAATAAAATAATTGTTTGCTCATTTGATGGACCGACAGCAAAAGTATACAAAGGTACACCAATTAATTCTTCGACACGCTTTAAGTAATTTTCAGCATTTTCTGGTAATTCTTCACGTGACTTGATACCTGTAATATCTTCTGACCAACCTGGTAATTCTTCATAGATTGGGGTAACACGTTGCACATCCTTCAAACTAGCTGGATAATGTGAAATACGCTTGCCATCTAACTCATAAGCAACTGCCAATTTAACAGTTTCAAGACCTGACAACACATCTAGACTGTTTAATGACAAGTGTGTAAAGCCACCAATACGAGCAGAGTGACGTAGCACAACCGTATCTAACCAACCAATACGACGTGGACGCTTCGTAACAACACCGTATTCATGACCAGTTTCACGAATACGATCACCGACTTCATCAAATAATTCTGTTGGGAAAGGACCATCCCCCACACGTGAAGTGTATGCCTTAGCAACACCAACAACACGGTCAATCTTTGTTGGACCAACACCAGCACCAACTGTTGCACCACCACCAACTGGTGAAGATGATGTCACATATGGATACGTTCCTTGATCAATATCCAACATAGCGCCTTGGGCACCTTCAAATAGCACACGCTTGTTATCATCTAGATACTCATTAATCAAAACAGTTGTATCAACAATATAAGGCTTCAAGGTTTGACCGTAACCATAATATTCATCAACTAATGTTTCAACATCGTATGGCTCATGGTCATAGACCTTTTCTAAAATTTCATTCTTTTCTGCCAAAACGTTTGTCAAACGTTCACGCAAAATATCTTTATCTAATAAATCAACAATGCGGATACCAATACGAGCAGCTTTATCCATGTAAGTAGGACCAATACCACGTCCAGTTGTTCCAATTTTGCCATCACCCTTTTTAGCATCAGCTAACTTATCCATCAACATGTGATAAGGGAAAATAACATGGGCACGGTCTGAAATACGTAGATTATCAGTAGTAACACCCTTGTCTTGAATTTGATGTAATTCTTCCAATAAAGCTTTTGGATTAACAACTGCACCATTCCCAATAACTGCTAGTCGCTCTGGGTTAAAAATACCTGATGGTACTGAAGATAACTCAAACTTTGTACCATCCACATAAATTGTATGACCGGCATTATTACCACCTTGGTAACGGACAACCATATCAGAATTTTGTGAGATAAAGTTTGTAATTTTACCTTTACCTTCATCACCCCATTGACTACCAACAACTACGATCCCTGCCATATTGGCCTCCTATTTCCAAATTCGTTAAAAACGAATAATTCAATTTATTCACTACTTAATTAATTTTAGCAACAAATAGCGGCCCTTTCAATAAAATTATAAATAAAAGTTCGACTTTTAATCGTTAATCTATTTAAAAAATCAGCTTTAACACGATAAATACGACCTTTATACATATTAACCAATAAAAAAAGCACAAGAGCCGAACGTCTTGTGCTTCATTATTTAATTTTTAGCGTGCTTAACAGCCTTAACAATTTCCCAATAAACATTTGGTACTAATGACAAAACAATTGTAATTAACCACTGCATTCCTGACAACGGTACGAAACTAAACAAAGTTTCTGTTACCGGAATCGTAACTAATAGAATCGTTAACAAGACTGCAAAGCCAGCCATCAATACTAACATCGGATTAGCACTGAATTTAATCTTAAACATCGATTCATCACTACGGATGTTGAAGACGTGCAAGATTGATGTTAATGACAACACAATGAATGCCATTGTGTTACCAGCTTCAGTATTACCAGTGTAAACACCATAACCTTGTGCTAGCAAAACTGTTGCCGCGAACAAAATAACGTTGGCCACAATTCTTCCCGTCAAACCGTTGGCGAAAATACTTGCCTTAGGACTAACTGGATCTTGATTCATCACGTTATCATGAACTGGTTCACGACTCAACGCAAATCCTGGCAAACCATCGGCAACCAAGTTAATGAACAATAGTTGCGTTGCGACTAATGGTGAACCCCAACCAAGTAACATGGCGGCCACAATAATCACAATCTCTGACATATTGGCACTCATCAAGAAATTGACTGTCTTACGGATATTACCGTAAATACCACGACCAGTTTCCACAGCACGAACAATTGTTGCGAAATTATCGTCAGTTAGGACAATTGCTGATGCCTCACGAGCAACGTCAGTTCCGGTCTCACCCATTGAAATACCAACGTCGGCACTACGCAAAGCTGGCGCATCGTTAACACCGTCTCCAGTCATTGCGACGACATCGCCACGCTTTTGCCATGACTTAACAATTCGAATCTTATCTTCCGGCGTGACACGAGCGTAAACTGCATAACGATCAACATTTTTATCAAGTTGCTCATCAGACATTTTATGCAATTCAGCTCCTGACAAAGCCATATCATCTTCACCTAAAATACCAATTTCACGGGCAATTGCACTGGCAGTTACCACGTGATCACCAGTAATCATAATTGGTTTAATACCAGCAGCACGTGCTTCAGCAACAGCTGCTGCTGATTCTTCACGTGGTGGGTCAATAATCCCCACTAACCCTAGTAGAGTCATATTACTTTCTAATTCGTGCTCATCTGGTTCTGCACTAAGTGTTGCTAATTTGACTGCCCCCACAGCAATCACACGCAAGGCTTTTGAACCAAATTGCTCATTCATTTTTTCAGCATCAGCATGGACACTTTCAGGGAATTTTGGCAACAACACATCAAAGGCACCTTTAGTTACCGCTAAATAACCATCTGTAACTTTATGCACGGTTGTCATGCGCTTACGCGTTGAATTAAATGGAATTTCAAATACTTTTGGATACTCAGCTTGTAGCTTTTCGTATTCAGGATATTCACCTAACGTATTAACCATTGCAACTTCGGTTGGTAAACCAACAATTTCGTCTTCTGGTTTTGATACGTTAGTTGATAATGCACCAAACTTCAAAACATCTGGTATGTTAGTTGCAATATCTTCATCATCATATACTTTATTCGCCTGTGCATCCCAAGCACGACGAACTGTCATTTTATTTTGTGTTAATGTTCCGGTTTTATCAGAAGCAATCACCGTAGCTGATCCTAAGGTTTCAACTGCTGGTAGACGACGCACAATCGCATTACGGTGAGCCATCTTTTGGACACCCAATGCTAAGGTAATCGTCACAATAATCATTAATGTTTCAGGCACAACCGCAACGGCTAGTGAGACAGCTGTCATAAACAAGTCCATCAAAGGTTCGCCATTAGCAATTCCTAAACCAATAACAACTAGCGCAGCTAAGATGGCAATCACACTCAATCGCTTACCCAACTGGGCTAAACGCATCTGTAGCGGTGTTTGTTCTTGCTTTTGACCACCTAATAAGCCGGCAATCTTACCCATTTCAGTTTCCATACCAACAGCTGTTACAGTCGCTGTTCCACGACCATTAACAACAGCAGTTCCACGGTAAACGCGATCTAAACGGTCACCCAAATCATCATCTTCAGTTGAGACAAAATCGGCATCCTTCTCAATTGGCTCACTTTCTCCAGTTAACGCAGATTCTTCAACTTGTAATTCAGTTGCTTCGATCAAATGCGCATCGGCTGATATCCGCTCACCGTTTTCAAGAACTAATACATCCCCAACAACAATATCTGAAAGTGGAATTGTCGTTAACTTACCATCACGTTTAACGGTTGCTTCAGCCACCTCTAAACTTTTTAGGGAATCAAGCGCATCCTCAGCTCGTCCTTCTTGATAAATAGACAAAACTGAATTAAGAATAACAATGGCAATAATCAAAATACTTTCAAAGTAATGACCATCACCTGAAGAGTATGATGTTATTAGTGAAATTATTGCTGCAATAATCAAAATAATGGTTGCCACATCACTCAGACTACGCTTTACCTTTTTCCATAACGGTTCTTTAGGCGCTTCTTTGAACACATTTCGTCCAAATTTTTCTCGCGACTCCTGCACCTGTTCGGTTGTTAAACCATAATTAATATCGACTTTTGTCGGATCATGTTCTTTATTTGAATTTTCTTTCATAGACTTCTCCTTCTCTATATAAAATTTCATCATGCTTCAGTTATTATTCTAGCAAAAACATAACCTTTTGTAAAGTTTTAAGCCAAAACGTAACTTTTTATACGAGAGCGCGAGCAAAGACACTTTGAATCCGGTATGTAACGAAATTGAATGCAATATACAAAAAAACAAGCTAATCGAGACATAACTCTCCATTAGCGTGTTTATTTTTAATCTTCTTCAGAAAATTCTGCTTTTAAAGTTGCTTGTTCTTGCCGATATTGCTGAATCGTTCGGTCAGTCAAACCTGGCTCCAATTGATCCAACATAACGCCAAGCGTCTTCATAGATTGCTCGTAATCATAGCTAGTTTCATAAAAATAGCGAGCTTGTTTCGTTGATTGTGCAACAGCTGGATTATCACGATACATCAATGCTTTACGTACAAGACGTTCCGTAACAGCTGCTGCTTCAATTAAGCTATCAGTTTGCTCTTCAAGCGTATCCAAATCTGCCGTCACAATACTTAATTGTCTTAACACGTCATCAACATTGATGCGTGCCAAACCTAATTGTTGTTTAACCCGTTCTAATTCATCACTAACAGAATAAAACATTGATAGATATGAATCAGGTAAGCCGGGCAATCCTTGACGCTCAAACGAACGTTGGATTAAGCGTAATTTATCAGCCAGCAAAGTAACTCGTTTCTTTGACTGTGTTAGGACATTTGGTAATTCTTGGAAAGTTTCCCACATACCAGTTTGCTCTTTAGCAATTCGTTCAAGATCAGTTGCCATTGCATCCTGTTGCGGAATCAATTTAGAAAAGACAACTTCATGTTGAGCAATCGCATGCTTCAACTCTTCAAAATTGACAGTGTTATTACCTAATTGAATTTCCCAACTGCGAATTTGACCAAGCTCATCCTTTGTAAATACAAAATCTTGATTCAAACGATCTAAACGGGCATATAATTCATGGTTTTGTCGCTTGCTTTGCGCAACATAACGCGTTAACTTCTCATTATTTTCCCAAACAGTCTGGGCTGCACTCGCTTCTTGATCAAAAGTCTCATACAATATCTCAGTTTGTGACTTCATATGAGCAATCTCTTCAGTGGCTTTTTTCAAAGTTAATTCTTTCAATAACTCCAAAGCTTCTTGACGTTCTTCTTCAATATTACTTAATTCAGTATCAATATTCGTCTCAAATTTAAAACCTTCTGCTGACATTTTGTCATAAGCCTCTTGCAGTTCAGACAATTGGCCTGGAATTTCTTCAGATAATGCGGTATTAATTGGTGGAATTTGCTCAATGCGTTGTTCTAACTGATTCGTTTCCATTCCCAAAGTTTCATAGATACCAGCAGCAGTCGCATGGTCACCCATTTCTGTTAAACGAGCAAATTCATCAAAGTCTTCTTCCAAAGAACCTAAAATTTCTTCCAACTTATCAATAGCTGGTCCAAATGAAAAGTTTTGTGACAACAATACTTTCCGTAATTCTTGATACTTAGCTTCTAAATCCTTTACAGCTTGCTTATGTGCTTCATCTAACTGCTCTAAATCATCTAATCCTTGATTAACAACGTCAATGGTTGCTTCAGCTTCCTTAATTTGACGTTTTAATTCTTTCAAACCTTGCGCTGTTTTTAAAAAGTTCAATCCTTGTGAATCAAACAAGACGGTATTTGCTTTTAAATCAATACTATTAAATTCAGTTTTTTCTAAATGATTGTACTTAGCTTCTAACAATTGAAATTGCTTCAAAGTTTGTCCCGTTAAACTTAACTGACGTCCTTTAATTAAGCGATCACGCATTGGCATCTCAGCTAGCTTATTTTTCTGTTGCACTAACTGATTAACCTTACGTGCCGTCAATCGTTGAGAGACAAAGATAACCAAATAAATGGCTGCAACCACAATAATTAAGCCAATTACAATATGTCCAATCTGTGTCATACTCCTGTATCTGGTGAACTATTGTTACCATACTCCTTACTTTCGGGAATTCTAATATGTTTAGCGTACCACGAGAAGACAAGTTCATGTTAATCTTTTTAGTCGTTTTAGTGTTTATTTGTCGTTCTTTAACACTTTTTAACTTTTATCATCCTAAAAATTATTGGATAAACAAAAAAGCCAAGACAATTGTCTTAGCTTTTTTTGTATCGTATAACTATATACCGATAAGATAATAAAATTATCCAATACGGTTGTAGTACTCAACGATTAGGGCTTCGTTGTAATCGTGATCCAACTCAGCACGCTCTGGTTCACGAACCAAAGTTCCCTTTAATGTATCCTTATCGAACTCAACGAATGGTAGAGTTCCAGCTTGTGCTTCAACAGCAGCTTGGATATAAACGTTCTTTTGTGACTTCTCACGAACTGAAATTTCTTGTCCAACACTTACTTCGTATGAAGGAATGTCAACACGCTTACCATCAACCAAGATGTGGCCGTGGTTTACAAGTTGACGTGCTTGTTGGCGAGTAGTTGCCAAACCAAGACGGTAAACAATGTTGTCCAAACGACGCTCTAGCAATGACATGAAGTTATCACCGTGAGTACCCTTACGGATTTTACCTGCCTTCAAGAACAAGTTGTGGAATTGACGCTCAGTCAAACCGTAAGTAAAACGAACCTTTTGTTTTTCAGCTAATTGAATACCATAATCAGATGGCTTTGAACGACGTCCGGCACCGTGATCACCAGGTGCGTAGTTACGACGAGCAAGTTCTTTTCCAGTACCTGACAATGAAACGCCTAAACGACGTGACAAACGGTACTTAGGACCAGTATAACGTGACATATTAAAATGTCCTCCAGAATTTTTTATTTTGTTGAATTCTAGAGAGTTGCCTCACATTCGTGCAATTCACCCAAACTTTCACTGCTGCAGCGCAGGTACTAGTATTGTTCTCCGCCATAATTGAAACGGGTCGGTAAATTGTTGACGAGCTTGCGGACAACCCGCTGCAGTTTTCAACACTTTCAATAGTCTATCAAATTATTCATCAATAAACAAGGCTTAATTACCCAAGGTTACGATTTTTCCATATAAAATTCAAAACGTGAGCCGACATATTGTGTCTGCACATATTCAAACGGTACGCCTTTTTCATCATAAGTAATCTGACGTAACACTAAAACAGGATCACCACGTTTAATTGATAAATATTCTGAAACACGTTCATTGACAGCTGCTGCCGTGACAATTTGTTGTGCTTTTCCTATCTTTAAATTACGTTCTTTAGCTAGGGTCCGATACAATGAATCTGTTAGCGCTTGTCGTGACAAACCCGTAACTAATGATTCTGGTATTGCCGCTACTTCAAAAGCGATTGGCTCATTATCACCATAACGAACACGTTCCATACGAAGTACGCGATCATCTTCATTTAGCAATAGTTGTTCTTGTTCTGAATTTGAAGCACGACCAACGTGGAAACTAACTGTTTTTGACGTTGCTTTTTTACCAGCATCGGCCATCAAATCAGTAAATGACGTAATACCGTTCAAATGTTCTTGCACTTTTTGTTCAGATACAAAAGTTCCAGAACCTACGCGTCTCTCTAAAATTCCTTCATCAACCAGTAACATAATTGCTTGTCGCAATGTCATTCGTGATACACCAAATTGATCAGCTAATTCTCGTTCTGCGGGAATGCGATCACCTGGCACCCAACGACCACCATCAATGGCCTCATGAATTTCATCATGAATTTGAATATAAACCGGAGAGCCCATAATATTTACTCCTTTGTTTCGACACCATCTTGCTTAGAAAAACGACGACCCATACTATAAGTAGCAGTTAACTCTGTAAAGTCAGCATTAAATACATTTAAATCAGCATCTTTTCCAATAGCCAAAGTTCCTTTAGTATCAAGGCCAAACTCAACAGCTTGGTTAACTGACGCCATTTGAATTGCTTCATGAACTGAAGCACCCGTAAAGGCCATAATATTACGGAAAGCATCATCGAACTCTAAAACAGATCCTGCCAATGTACCGTCCGCTAGACGAGCTTGTTTATCCTTGACCCAAACTTTTTGACCACCTAATTCAGACTCACCATCGCCTAACCCTTTAGCGCGCATTGAATCAGTAATTAAATCAATCCGATGAGCGGTCTTTAACTTATAAGCCAAATTAACCATATCAGGATAAACATGGAAACCATCAACAATTAATTCAGTACGAATATTATCTTCTAACATAGCATGACCAGTTACCCCTGGTTCACGGTGTAGCATTGGCCTTTGTGCATTATACAAATGGGTGATATGACTAGCTTTTGAATTTTCTTTCAAGAAATCACGCGTTGCATTAGAATGACCAATTGAACCAATAATATTTTGCTCAGCTAAGTAGTCTTCAAAGGCCGCAACGTTCTCAGCTTGTTCAGGAGCGTATGTAATTAAGCGCACCCGATTCCCTGATAATTCATGCCACTTTTGGACCAATTCTTTGCTAGGCGCAATAATGTACTGTTCTGGTTGAGCACCCTTAAAATGTAGATTAATGAATGGTCCTTCTAAATGAACACCCATAATCGCAGGTTCTTGTTCAGCGGCTTCATTAATCGCCACCATGGCCTTAGAAATATTTTCAACTGATTGCGTCATTGTGGTTGGAAATACTGAGGTAATTCCTTCTGAAATTTGGCCATGAACCATTTTAATAACGTCTTGTGTATTACCATCCATTGTGTCAAATCCATAGGCACCGTGTGTATGAACATCAATAAAACCTGGAATAATGACTTGACGATCAGCTCGAACCAACTCGTCAGTTGCACTAATAACTAATTCTGTCATTGGACCCATTGCTTCAATTTGCTTATCAAAACGAATATAAGCATCCTTTAACACTGGTTGGGCATCGTCTCCTGTATAAATAGTTGCATGTGTTAATACTTTGCTCATGATTAATCCCCTTATTTATTAAATGACACAAGCGGAATACAACCGTCTGAAATTCATCTTTAACTGTCTTTAAGTTTACACGGTATAGACCGATTTTTCTAGTCATCAACTTTCCCAAAATGGGATATAAAAATTAAAAAAAGGAGCCAGAATTTTTATTCTAACTCCATAAAACAATAATATTTTATTAATCAGCTGCTAAAGCATCAATTGGATTTAATTTAGCCGCGCGACGTGCTGGCAATAATGCTGCCAAGAACGAAATAATCAACGCTAGAATCAGTGTTGTCACTACATTACCAAATGTAATTTGAATCATATCGAATGATGCAATCTTATACAAAACTTGATTTAGAATAGCACCAATACCGAAAGCTAAAATAACAGCTAAGACAAAGCTTGCCAAACCAATCAAGACTGATTCAGACGTGAATAGACGACGCACATCCTTCTTGCTCTCTCCTAGAGCACGCAAGATACCGATTTCCTTAGTACGTTCTGAAACTGACATGAACATCGTTACAATAATCATCAAAGCTGAAACAATTAGTGAAATAGCAGCAATAGCAGCTAGAACATTCGTTGCCAATGATACGATTGTATTAATTGTGTCCAAAACAGAACCAACCGTTAAGGCTGAGAACAAACGATTATTGTCATCATCCTTAAGCTTGTGAATTGCTTTTTGGAAAGGCTTAACAGCATCTGCATCTTTCACACTAACCGTGGCAAACAAAGCATTCGTTGCAGCACCAGATTTCTTATAAGCATCACGAACCATATTTGCGTTTACCACATTAACGGCACCCGCTTTACCAGCATCAATAACACCCGCAATCTTTAGTGTCTTCTTCATTGGCACTGGTGTACGACCATCTTCTTTGACCGTTACCCAGTCGACATTAATTTTCTTACCAACAATTGATTGCCAATCTTTTTTATCAAAGTGCTTAGCAACGGTCTTCTTATCAACTAAGATTTCGTTTTTACCAGGCACATGACCAGCCTTAATCATCTTCTTTTGATATGTTGCTGACCAAGTTTGAACGGTTCCTAACTTATATTCGTCATCAGCTATTTTTCCGTTAACACCAGACAACTGATAACCAGGTTGTACATGTTTAGCCCCTTTGGTATGACGAATTTGTTTCATTTGCTTATCTGAAATGGTTGTCTTTTTAAGATCAACTGCTCCACCACCACCGGCTGACATTTGACCAACACCACCTTCACCATCCTCATCATCTTGATAACGAGAAACGGTAATCGCTGTCGGATTTGCTAATGAATTAACTTGATCATTGATATATGCTTTAACACCGTTTCCTAATCCAGAAAACAACATCACAGCAAATAAACCAATCGCCGTTCCCAACATAATTAATGAATTACGCCAAAAACTAAAAGTTAAATGCTTGTAAGCATTACGATATGAAGAACTAGCTGGTAATGGTTGATCTGCTAAACGCGTCACGTTTTCAGGAACCGCATATGGTTCACGAATACGAGTATCATTATCAATCTTACCATCTGCCAAATGCACAATTCGGGTACCGTGATTAGCAACATCCTCCGAATGCGTTACGGCAATAACTAACCGTCCTTCAGCAGCAATTTCATTTAAGATTTCCAAAACATCAGCTGTGTTTTCGGCATCCAAAGCACCAGTTGGCTCATCGGCAATGATAACTTGTGGATCTGATGCTAGGGCACGCGCAATGGCGACACGTTGTTTCTGACCACCAGATAATTGGTTAGGGTGTTTATGAATCTGTTCACCTAATCCCACCCGTTCTAATAGTTCCGTTGCGCGCTTAGTTTTGTCAGCTTGTGACAATGTCGTCATTTCTAACGAAACTAACACATTATCCAAAACTGATAGATGACTAATTAAATTATATGATTGATAGATGTAGCCAATCGTACCGCGACGATAAGCATCTAACTGTTCTTCTAAATGATGATCTAACGTTTTACCATTGATGGTAACTGCACCCTCAAATTCACGATCTAAACCACCAATAATATTCATCAAGGTAGATTTACCACCACCTGATTCACCTAATATTGAGACAAACTCACCTAATTCAAAATCTAAATCAATTCCTTTTAGAACCGGGAACTTTTCTTTACCAAGATAGTAAGCTTTTTGAATATCTCTTAATTCTAAATATGCCATCTACGCTCCTCCAGATATTTCATTATCAATATCATAATTATTCGTTTAGTGTACGCTAATTGCATAATACCGTCAATTACTATGACACCCTACAAAAAGAGATTGGAACATTTGCTTTTGTTCCAACCTCTCATTCATCTATTTAATAATTTTCTCGATTTCAGCTAAGACACCCTCATGATCATTATCATATTCAGCAACATGATAACCACGATTGAAGAGGCGCTTATCAGAATTAGGCATAATATAAGTTTGACCAGCTAATTGCATCATTTCTAAATCATTCATACCATCCCCAAACACAATCAAATTCTCTGGTGCGATATCAATTTCAGCGATTAACTTAGCCAAGCTTGTGGCCTTATTAACACCAGCAGCTAAAATATCAACCGTACCATAGCCAGATGTTGTGACATGTAATGGTAACTGATTAGCCTCCACTTCTTTGATTACTTCTTCAGCGTGTGCCTTAGAAAATTCACCAGTAACACTCGCTAATGGTTCATCAATATCCGCTAGATGATCAACTGTAATAATATTTGAATAGGTCTGAATAACATCTTCTTGCGCATTATCAGCAGTACCACTAAGTCCAGATAAGTAATACATATTATCAGCCGAGAATGCAATAACACGCACTGCTGAAAATTTTGGCTGCAATACTAATTCTTCTAATTTTGGCAAAGTAACCGCATCGACATTCCGGATGTGCAATTCATCAGAGCCATTGACACGCCACGTTGCCCCATTACCAGTAACTAAATGGATTCGATCAGCTAATGCGCCAAACTTATTGCGAACCCAATTTTCATCACGTCCTGTTGCAACTGCAAATTGATCGCCCTGAGCATCTAATTTATCAAGGATTGCGGCAAATCGAGGTGCATTGAATTCGCGATTTATATCCAAAAACGTTTGGTCCAAATCACTTACAAATAAACGCGTCATGTTGTTCTCCCCTTTACTAATTATAATGCAGCATTAATCGCTTGTTGCACAGCCGCTTGTTCATCATCAATTAAAGCAACACGGCCAGCAATAACGTTAATATCCATCGTAATTTCACGACCCAAACCTGGCACATCAACCTTTGGCTCGAAGAAGGCCTTAAATTCAGTTAAGCGATCAGCTGTCTTAAAGATACCAGATGTCACTGTAATATAAGTTGTAAACTCCATATCACCACCAACAGTCTTTTCCAACCATGACCACTCATCACGTAACCAGTCCCAGGCTAATTGTTGACCACGGTCGTTCGCCAAAACGCCACGATACCAACCACGTAAGTCTTGCGGCTTAATGACTTCACTATTTTCAAAGTAACTAACAATTTCTTGCAACAAAGCTGGATCAGTTGTCTTCGTCAAGGCGACCCGAATATCACCTTGATAACCACCATCTGCAGTCGTTTGATAATCTGATAGTAATTGGTCAAACAAGTCACGATCACCATAATGCTTAACTTCATTGGCAAGCAAATTAGCACGAACGTCAGCTGGCAATGCTACTAGAGCATCACGATTCTCTGATACTAGTGCATGTGCTGAGTGGATAGCTTCCTCATTTTCAGCATATAAGGCAGCATCAACAATTACTGAACGACTCACTTGATCATCAATTGATTCGCCAGCCTTACCTTGCCAACCCAATCGAGTAAATTGGTCAGCACTCAACTTATTAACTAATTGCTTTAATTGCGTTTCAGCAGCTGATTCAGGCTTTACGAACTTCTTTAAATTACTGATTACTTGGTAAAGTGCTGTATTAACAACACCTGATGTACTATCGGCAAATTCATGCAACAATGGGACAACCACGGCATATGAAATTTGACGACCTTCTGCCAACAAGCGCAAATCTTGTAAGATTTGTAATTGTGTAATGGCATCTAAGTCAGCTACATTATCTACAATATCTTGCAACAATTCTGGCGCATAATTCACAATAAAGTGCGCATTGTTTTCGACATTCACACGGAATGGCTCACCAGCAGCTTCGCGTAATTCTTGATAGTTACCCAATGTTAATGATTTTTCTGCCATCAACTCGGGTAGTCCTTCATAATTACTATTCAAAGGAATCTGCCACTGACGACCTTGATCAACACCATCACCAATAAAGAATTGCTTTTGTGTTAACTTCAATTGACCATCAACTACTGTCACATCTAATACTGGGTAACCTGGTTGTTCTAGCCAAGTATCCATCATTGCTGTTAGATCAATCCCAGCAGCCTCACCCAAAGCGGCCCATAAATCAGCACCACGGGCGTTACCATATTGATGAGCGGCAAAATAAGCCTTTAAACCACGACGCAAAGCATCGTCACCTATTAATGCACGAACCATGACTAACATACGTGATCCCTTAGCATACACAATCGCTGAATCGAAAATTGCATCAATCTCAGCTGGCTTTTCAACTTGCACATGGACAGATTGCACACCATCAGTTGCATCACGTTGCAAAGCAGCTGCTGCTTCTGATGTTTGGAACAATTCCCAAATGTGCCAATCTGGCTCTAAAGCATCAATCGCCACATATTCCATCATGTTAGCAAAACTCTCGTTCAACCATAGATCATCCCACCATTGCATCGTTACTAAGTCACCAAACCATTGATGAGCTAACTCGTGGGCAATCACTGTGGCAACCTGTTGCTTCATACTCAATGATGCATTAGCTTCATCTAGAGCTAAGTAAGCTTCACGATAAGTTACCAAGCCCCAGTTTTCCATGGCTCCAGCAGAAAAGTCAGGTAATGCCAATTGCCATGAATGTGGCAATGGATAAGGTGTTTGATAGTAATCTTCATAGAACTCAATTGAACGCTTTGCAATATCCAAAGCAAAATCTAATTCTGATGGCTTATGTGCTTTCGTTGCGAATACCCCTACTTGCACACCACTGTTAGTTGTTGTCAATTTACTTTGCATATCACCAAACGCAAATGCAACTAAGTAAGTTGACATTTTAACAGTTTCAGCAAAGTAATGAACGCCATCAACAACTTTTTCTTCAGGCATGTTAGCAATGACTGTTTCACCTGCTTGCTCATCGTACTTAATAGCCAATGAGAACGTTGCCTTAGCTGCTGGTTCATCAATACTTGGGAAAGCTTGACGAGCAGCCGTCGTTTCAAATTGCGTACCAATTAATTGTTTCT
Organism: Weissella sp. ESL1139; assembly: GCF_058506735.1. Lineage (NCBI taxonomy): Bacteria > Bacillati > Bacillota > Bacilli > Lactobacillales > Lactobacillaceae > Weissella > Weissella sp. ESL1139. The sequence goes on along the minus strand of NZ_CP196375.1, from coordinate 199,889 downwards.
TCTCACCATCAACTTGATAATAAGATGGATAAATACCCATCATTGTATCTGTCAAGGGCGCAGTGTAGACAACCTTAATGGTCATTTCACCAGTATGTGGTGTAGTAAACGCAATTGTTTCACTTTCATCATCAGTTGTTGCTGCTACAGATTGACCATCTACTTGGACATCCGTTACTGTCATAAACTTTTGATTCAATAAAACATCAGCTTGCTCAGCTACTCCTTTAATCGTTGTTTCTCCAGCAATGGTTTTTGCTGCACGATTAATATCTAAATAAATATCGTAATGTGATGGTTGAAAAACATCCACCAAACGTTTTGCTGCTACCATAAAATTGTAATCCCCCTATTAATTATCTTTAATAATTATACTTGGTATTATTTTATCATAGTGTTTGCATAACACGACTAAAAAAAGAGGTTGGACCATTTCTGGTTCAACCTCTTTAAACTTATAGCTCATCAGGGAGTCGAACCCTGGATGCCGGTGTGAAAAACCGGAGTCTTAACCGCTTGACCAATGAGCCATTATTACTTTGTTGCCTCAACAACATAAATAATAATACCAGTTTCCAAAAAACAATGCAATACTTTTTTAATTGATTATTCAAATTCAGCGTTCTTGGCCATCGTCGCATTAATTGTATCTAATACTAGTTGATTCAATCCACCATTTTCTAGCACATCATAACCAGCTGCCGTTGAACCACCTGGTGTCATGACTTCATTAGCCAATGTTTCTGGTGTTTTCTTAGCTTGCGTCATATGCTGAGCCGTACCCGCAACTGTTTGCTCTGCTAAACGAGCCGCAATTGATTCTTCAAGACCATTTTTCATAGCAGCTTGTTTTAATGATTCAGTAAATGCGGCCACAAAAGCTGGTCCTGATCCAGCGACTGCACTAGCAGCACCAAACTGGTCTTCTGGTAATTCATCAGTCCGACCTAATTCTAAGAACAAGGCCGCAATGGCTCCCTTAATCTCAGCATCGGTTATTTCATCAAAAGCCAATGCTGTGTAGCCATATTTTACACTGACATTAACATTAGGCAATGCACGTGCCACAATTAAATTATCGCCCAATGCTTGATGCAACTGAGCCAATGAAATCCCCCCTAATACGGAGGCGACAATAACACTTGGCTTCATTAAAATAGCTGGCTGCAATTCATTTGCCGTAGCTGCTAATTGATCTGCTGGCATTGCCAAAACAACCATATCAGCAGTTAACCAAACTTCCATTGCTGAACTTTTTGCCGTAATTTTCAACTCATCAGCTACTTTTTGACCTGAATGTGGTGAATAAACGGTTAGTTGTACTTCTGGATTACCTGACCACCCTTTCATCATCGCCTGAGCCATATTACCGGCCCCAATAAATCCAATTGTTAACATGTCACACCTCTTTATTATCATTTATCATTATTTTTAATCATACCATAGTGCTTATCATCGCAAAAGAAAGAGCATACAACGAAAGAGATATCATCCCCTTGATTGTATGCTCTAAATTTTTATGGCTCTATACTTTTTAGCGTGAAAGTAAAAATTTCACGCTTTTATTTTGCTCTTTTTCACAATTAAAAAGACACCAATAAAAATACCGGCGTAAAATATAGTTGTCCACACAATAAGAAACGAGGTATTTATCGATGTCTATAAATGATTCTATCTTAAATTCAGTTGGTTTGACAGATAAAAATATCAATTTTTTAATTTCTAATGACGGTACTTTTAATGAGGTGGTTCCTAAAGGACATGATCATCACTTAGTATTGCGCTATCGTGCAAGTTTAAATACACTGCCTGAACGTTGCCCTAGCTGTGGTTGTCCCTTGTTAGATAACGTTTATTTAAATGGTAAAGATACAGCCGATTATCAATTACCCACAGCTAATGGTTTTGAACAAGTACTATCCGTTAAAAAACAGCGTTATCAATGTCGTAATTGCCTTAAAAGTTTAATCGCTCAATCATGTGATTTTATGCCACGTTCTAAGATTACACGTCCATTACTTTATCAAATTATCGATTTGGCTAAACGTGATATTTCTGAAAAGGAAATTGCACACATCTTACATTTATCTACTAGTAAAATTAATCGCTTAATGAATAATGCTGCTGAAGCCTATCAAACTAACTACGAGCGTGCTTTGCCTAGTGTCATTTGTGTTGATGAAATTCGTTACGCTAAAAACCAATTTAGTTTTGAAATGATTGATGGCCAGACCAGTGATTTAATTGAACTATTTTCCAAACGAACTGGTCCTAAAATTAAAAAGAACCTTTCCAATTACGCCCTAGCTAATCGAGAGAATGTTCAATTTGTTATCACCGACATGAATGCAAACTATCAAACACCTTTACGGACAATGTTTCCCAATGCTCAATTGATTATTGATCGTTTTCACATTATTCAACTGGCTTTAAAAGCTGTTCAAAGTACACGTATTAATTTACAACGTAGTTTAGATAACCATAAAAGTCGTATCTATAAACTGCTCAAAGCAAACTGGCGTTTCTTTATTACAGATGAAAATCGTTTAAACTTCCAACAGGCACGCTGGTTTAGAGGTATTAACGAATTTATGTACCCACAAGATGCATTACGATTAGTATTTGATATTTCTCCCAACTTCAAACAGACTTATGAAGTCTATCAAGCTGTTTTAAATTCCCAACGTCATCGTGCCTTTGAAGACTTTCAAACAATTTTAGAAAACTATCAATTTAACCATTCCGCAATGGATTCAGTTATTAGTAGTTACAAAAAGAATTTAAAAGGCATTAAAAATGCCTTCCTAAACAACTACTCAAATGGTCGTATGGAAGGCATCAATCGTCGTATTAAGCAAATTAATCGTACATCTTATGGCTTTCATAGTTTTAAAGCTTACGCTTTAAGAATTCGCTTTGAACTATTTAATCACCATGCATTACAAAATACTTTTAATTGCTTATTAATAAGCAAAAGGCCCATAAATCCGATGTAGTTAACATCAAATTTACGAGCCAATTTCACAAACTCAATTAGACAATTTCATGATTTTCACGCTATTTGCAATTGAGCCATTTTTATGAGAAGCCTTCACGTTCGGATAATGAGAACGATTTATTGTGGTAACGCATCGACATGATTAAACCAATTCCAATCATATTACCAATCAAGGCAGAACCACCCTGTGAAATAAATGGTAATGGAATACCTGTCAAAGGTACCAATCCTATGTTCATACCAATATTTTCAAAAATGTGGAATAACAACATCATAACCACACCCGTTGCAATATAAGCATAAAACTGATTTGACGAATCAAACACGACTTGAATAATTTGGTAAATTAACAAGAAGTATAGAATCAACAACAATACGGAACCAAAGAAACCAAAGTTCTCACCAATAACTGAAAAAATCATATCAGATTCACGAACTGGCACATTAACGTGTGACACGTTAAATCCGGTTCCTGTTAAGCCACCAGATCCAATTGCTTTCATTGATTGCCATAGTTGATAAGCACCATTTGACGTATCATTCTGTGGATTTAACCACGCATCAATACGTGTAAACTGATAAGCTTTAAAACCAACCTGTTCTAACAGATGACGACCCCACGTTTGGGTAACTAACAAAATTGCACCCGTACCTAGCGCACCAACCACGGCAATAATTGGTCCTAAAATCAACCATGAAAGACCTGATACCAATGTCATTCCGAAAACAACAGCCATAAATACTAAATTAGTACCAAAATCACTACCATTAACGATTAACACGGGCACTGTCCATAACATGATTTTCAATAGCAAGCGCCAGTCAGACTTCAATGTATGTGTTGGATTAACAATATTATGATTCGTAATAATGCGTGCCAACATAATAATAAAGGCTGGTTTCATAATTTCGGCTGGTTGGAAAGTTAACGGTCCAATTGCAAACCACTTACCACCAGTACTTGCATAATAAGACTCAGAATAAAAGAATAACACGGCAACCATCAGTACCATACCGACAGCAAATGCATATGGTGCTACACGCCATAACTGTTCTGAATCAAACTGCATTAAAATTGCGACCCCAATAATGCCGACAATATAATAGGCTAATTGTAAAACAACCATCCTAATAACATTAACCCCGGAATCATGAGTTCCCGCAACATACAATGAAGCCAAGCCAATCAGCGCTAACATCATGACAACAAAGATGATTGACCAATCAATTTCACCACCATCTTTTGAGAAAAAACGTTTAATCATGTTTCCCCCTTTTTCTTGGTTCATTTATTAATGATGTAAATTGTATTCTGCAAGTAGACTTGCAACTGCATCATCGAAATTATTAGTTGTTGTCTTATGACCATCGGCAAAAGTTACCACAAGTGGTGACTCTTTTTCATCGACTGTACCTAAAACAACTTTATTGATGACAACTTCAGAAACATTATCATCTAATTCATTTACTTCAAAAGCGACTGGTTTATTTTTACGCGCCATATTTTACCTTCCTTATTTTTCGTGCATATGTGCCAAAAGTTTACCGGCACCCTTCGCAACATTATCAAGTGGCTCTTCAGAAATCATAACCGGCACACCAAGTTGTTGCGCAATCAAACTATCAATACCGCGTAATAATGCACCACCACCAGTTAAGACGATACCACGATCAATGATATCAGAAGCTAACTCAGGTTGGATGCGTGATAATACGGTATGCGCAGTATCAACGATTTGAATCAAAGTATCATGCATAGCTGCTTCTACTTCATTGGCATCCAAAGTAACTGTTCTTGGCATACCCGTAAAGCTATCACGACCACGAACTTCCATTTCTTCTGGTTCGTCTAATGGGTTCGCCGTTCCAATCTGAATTTTAATTTGTTCAGCAGTTCGTTCACCAATTTGTAGACCATGATCATTTTTAACCATTGCCGAAATATCAGTGTTCATCTTATCGCCGGCAACCCGGATTGATTCTGACGTTACAATATCACCAAGTGACAATATGGCAATATCAGTAGTTCCACCACCCATATCAATAACCATTGAGGCAATTGGTGAGAAAATATCTAAACCAGCACCAACTGCGGCAACTTTTGGTTCATATTCCAAGTAAACTTTACCACCACCAGATTTTTCGGCAGCTCCAATAATTGCTTTACGTTCAATACCGGTAATATTAGTTGGTGCACAAACCATAATATTTGGTCGTGACATCACACCTTTCACATTTAACTTTGACATAAAGCGCGACAACATCGCTTCAGTCATATCAAAATCAGAAATTACACCATCTTTCAACGGACGAACAGCACGAATATTGCCTGGTGTACGACCAACCATTTGATAGGCTTCCGTACCGACTGCTAGAATCTTTTCTGTTTTAGTATCAATTGCCACTACGGATGGTTCATTTAAAATGATACCTTCTCCATCAACATAAATCAGCACATTTGCCGTTCCTAAATCAACGCCGATTTCTTTGGACATGAATTTCACCTCTTATTTTTATCGAGCAAGCTCGTCAAAATTTCTAAATACTATCTTTAATAGTATAAACCATACACACAAAAAAATCTTGCAAAATCAACATCCATTCTCATTGATTGCCGGCAGTTTATTAACAGAGTAAAATAATACTAACGATGTCTCATCCAAAATTAAAAAAGGAACCAGGTAAATGAAATTAACAATTCAAGAAATGGCTGCTATTTTACATGCGCCGATTAAAAATGAAGCTGATGTTTTTGTCACTAACACAAACTTTGATTCACGCAAAGTAAGTGCCAATAGTTTATTCGTGCCATTAGTTGCTGATAACGATGGCCACCAATACGTTACTTCTGCCAAAGAAAACGGGGCAACTGTCGCATTATGGCAAGCTGACCATACTGATGTACCAAGTGATTTACCAGTCATTATCGTACCCGATACGCTAGCTGCCTACCAACAATTAGCCAGCTACTACCTTGATCAAGTCGATCCAATCGTTGTAGCAGTTTCTGGATCAAATGGTAAAACAACCACAAAAGACTTTATTGCTGCGATTGGTCAAAAAAAGTATCGCACAATCAAAACACCGGCTAATTTCAATAATGAAATCGGTGTCCCACAAACTATTTTATCAATGTCTGATGACACAGAATTATTAGTCATTGAAATCGGAATGGATCACCCTGGTGATTTAGATTTCTTATCAAAACTAGTTAAGCCAAATATTGCCTTGTTAACCATGATTGGTGAAGCGCATATTGAATTCTTCAAAACGCGTGCTCATATTGCAGATGGTAAGATGGAAATTATTAATGGTCTAAAAGACAATGGTCGCCTTGTGTTTAATGGGGATGAGCCACTATTAAATGAACGTGTTGCCAAGCATCAAGCATTAAATCATGATTCATTCGGGTTAGATAATACGAATGATTTATACGCAACTGAAGTGAACATGACCCCACTACAAGCTAGTTTTGTCACAAATCAAAGTGACCAACAATTTACCATTCCAATAACTGGTAGATATAATGTTGCTAATGCACTAGCTGCTATCACCGTTGGTCATTTGTTAGAAATTTCTGATGCAGATATTGCAGATGCTTTGACTAATGCACCAATTACTGAAAACCGTACTGAATGGTTAGATGGTAATTTTGGTGGCAAAATCTTATCTGACGTCTATAACTCTAATCCGACTGCTGCCAAAGAGGTGTTGCAGTTTTTCGCTGATGTGCCAACTTCTGGTAATCGAATTGCCGTTCTTGGCGATATGCTACAACTTGGTGAAGCTTCAGCAGATTTACATGCAAGCCTAGCCGAGAGTTTAGATCCAGCTAAAATTCAACATGTTTATTTAGTTGGTGAAGAGATTGTTTCTCTTGAAGAGGCACTAAATAACGTTTATCCATCTGGTACAGTAAAACGTTACGCCATTGCTGACCAAGCAACCTTACTAAAAGATTTGCTAGCTGACTTAACAGCCGATGATATGGTTATGCTTAAAGGTTCACATGGTGTTCACTTAGAAGACATCGTTGCAAAAATCAAAGCAGATTAACTATTAAAAGACTAAGAGGTTGGAACCAAAAGTTCCAACCTCTTTTTTCATCTGCATTATAAGTGTAAACATTTTTTCTTAAACTAATTCAAAATACGACTTCAAATATGCTGCCACACCATCCTCATTGTTAGTTAAAGTTTCTGCATTGGCAACTTCTTTAATTTTTGGAATTGCATTGTCCATTGCAACACCGATACCGACTTGGTCAATCATCTCAAAATCGTTTTCTTCATCCCCAAAGGCCATCACATTATCTAATGATTCATCAAAATGCGCCATTAATTGTTTTAATCCACGTGCTTTATTCACTTCCTTAGGCAAAAATTCTAACAATTCAGCTCGTGAAGGTACAATGTGCAAACGTGACCTTAATTCAGCCGACATCCCCGCTCTAACTTCTTTAACCTTGTCAGCTGGTGCTGAACAAACGGCTTTACCAAAAGATGTGTCTGGTAATTCATCAAAAGTGACATTTGAAAAATGCAACGCAGTACCCATATAATCTTCATAATCTGACTTGCCTAAGTCAATCAATGAATAAACTTGATCGGCTCCAATGGCATCAATTGGATAATGTCTATCTTTAGCATCCGTATACAAAGCTTCAATATCTTGCTTGTTCAAGGTTGTCTGTGCCATGATGCGCTCTGTTTTGTTATGTTGAACCAAACCACCATTAAAGGTAATCGCAAAATCATTAGGCTCAAATAACTCCAATTGCGTTAGTAACTTTTGAATTCCCTGAATTGGTCGACCAGTGCATAAAACAATTCGTTTACCGGCATGATGAAGTTGTTTCAACACCCGCTCATTTTCTGCTGAAAGTTCTTTATTTGAATTTAATAATGTATTATCTAAATCAAGTGCAATTGTTGTAATCATTTCCCAGTCCCCTATTCATTGCATTATTCCCCTTAATTATAGCATTTAATGATAATAAAATAGCAGCCGAGACATTAAGTGTCCCGGCTGCTATTACTTAGCTAACTATTAACTGTTTTATAATATGAGCATAAACGCGTTCACAAAAGCGTCTTTGTTCTCGCTCTCTTAATTACTATACATTCTAAACTGATTTAATATAGTTAACACCATCTGCAGCAGGTGCTTTTGACTTAGCAAAGAAGATAACTAAAATCAAAATTGTTAAGACATAAGGCGCGATTTGTAGATAAACTGCTGGGATTTGATTAACAACTGGTAGCTGAGCACCGACAATCGCCATTGATTGTGAGAAGCCGAAGAACAATGCGGCTCCCATGGCACCAACTGGATGCCAACGGCCAAAAATCATTGCGGCCATTGACATATATCCTTGTCCAACAATTGTTGAAGCTGAGAAATTACCAGCGATTGATTGTGCAAATAATGCACCTCCAATTCCACCAAGTACACCAGAAATCAAAACACCAGCATAACGTAAGCCGTAAACATTCAAACCTAACGTATCAGCAGCTTGTGGATTTTCACCTACTGAACGTAAACGTAATCCAAAACGGGTTTTAAACAATAACCAGGCCGCGACAAACGCAATTGCAATTGCTACCCAGGCTGTTGATGACGTCTTAGTAAATAGGATTGGCCCAATAAATGGAATTTTACTTAGACCAGGAACGTTCCAGTAACCAAAGTTTTCTGAAATCATTGAAGTTTGTCCCTTACCATACATCAACTTAATGATGTAAACACCTAAAGCAGGTGCCATCAAGTTCATAACTGTACCTGACACAATGTGATCGGCACGTAACGTAATCGTGGCAACAGCGTGAAGCAATGAGAATACTAGTCCAACAAGTGCGCCGGCAACCAGTCCTAACCAAGGAGTTGCGCCACCGAATTTATCAGCAAAACTAAGATTAAAGACAATTCCTGCGAAAGCCCCCATAACCATGGTTCCTTCAAGTCCCACGTTAACAATACCTGAACGTTCTGAGAAAGTTCCACCTAACGCCGTAAAAATCAATGGCGCTGAGTAAACTAATGTACTTGAAATAACCAATTGTAAAATTGTTTCCAAACTCATGATTACTTGGCCTCCTTTTTATCAGTTTTTGCTACTTTTTTCTTTTGATCTTTTTTCTTTTTGGATTTTTCATCATCTTCATCTAATTTAACCAAAATCAAACGAATTAGATAATTAGCACCAATAAAGAAGATAATTGATGCCGTTATAACAGAAACTAATTCTGTTGGTACACCAGTAGCCAAAGGCATTCCTAGACCACCAACAGATAAGACTGAGAACAAGAAAGCAGCAAAGATGATACCAAGGAATGAGCCTGATGCTAGCAAAGCAACGGCCATACCATCATAACCGACTTGTGGTGCTGCTGATTGCGAGAAGATATTTAGATAAGTTCCTAATCCTTCGGTTGCACCAGCTAAACCAGCTAACGTTCCTGAGATTGTCATCGCCATAATTGCATTACGCTTAGCTGACATACCCGCATAACGTGCAGCATCTGGGTTTAATCCAACCGCTCTGATTTCAAATCCTAACGTTGTTCGTTTCATAATGAACCAAATAGCAATTAAAGCTACAACAGCAATAATAAAGCCAATGTTAAAACGTGAACCACCAGTCAAGTTAGATAGAAAGTCCCAACGCAATGAATCAGTATCACTTAACGTTTTCGTCATGTCCGTCGTTGCCATTAACTTTTTAGGCAACCCCTGCACAATGGCGTTTCCACCATACAAAACGATGTAATTCAACATAATTGTTGTAATAACTTCGGATGCACCGAATTGGGCACGTAACCATCCGGGGATGAACCCCATCACAGCACCCCCAATTGCACCGATAATAACAGCGGTGGGGATTAAAATCCAAGGATTCATGCCTTGATTAGCTAATACAAACCAAGTAGAAGCAATCCAACCAACCCAAACTTGACCAGAAAGTCCAATGTTGAAAAATCCGGCTGATTGGGCAACCATGAAACCAGCTGCCGTCAAAATAAGAGGTGTCATCGCACGTAACACTTCACCAATGTTTAATGAAGAACCCAATGCTGATTGTACTAAACTAATATAACCAGTAGCTGGATTGAAACCTGAAAATAGCATGATAACCGCACCGACTATCAAACCAAAGAAGACCGCTAACCCAGCAACCAGTCCTGTACTATATGAATTAATTTTATTCACGAGATTATTCTCCTGCCAATTGTGCCCGAGCTTGATCCAATGACATACCCGCCATCAATAATCCTAGCTCATTCTTCGATGTTTCATTTGCATTCACGATACCTGTAATCTCACCGTGTGAAATAACTGCAATCCGATCAGCAACATTCAAAATCTCATCTAACTCGAAACTAACTAACATAACTGCCTTATCATCATCACGTTGATTAATTAATTGTTGATGAATGTATTCAATCGCCCCAACATCTAATCCACGTGTTGGTTGAGCGGCAATGACAAAATCAGAATCACGATCTAACTCACGCGCAATAATCGCCTTTTGCTGATTACCACCTGATAATGAACCAGCTGGTACTAACTCATTCACTGTTCGCACGTCAAACTTTTCAATTAAATCACGCGCATGTTCATTAATTGCGTTGTAATCTAACACACCAGACTTTGAAAGTGGTCGCTTGTAATACGTTTGCAAAGCAATATTTTCAGCCAACGTCATTTCCAACTCTAGTCCAAAGCGATGACGATCTTCTGGAATATGAGCGACCCCAGCTTCAGTAATTTGACGGGGCTTTTTATTAGTTATATTTTTACCATGCAACATAACTTTTCCAGAAGCCACTGGCATTAACCCAGTAATTGCTGAAATCAATTCAGATTGACCATTACCGTCAATACCAGCAATTCCCAAAACTTCACCAGCTCTAAAATCCAAACTCAAATTATTAACTGCTGTAACACCACGACTATCTTTTACTGTCAAATTCTCTAATGACATCACCGTATCTTTTGGCTGTGCCGGTGTCTTTTCAGTACTATATAACGAAACAGTACGACCAACCATGATATCAGCTAATTCTTGTGATGACACACCTTCGACTGGGAACGAATCAATTGACTTTCCCAAACGAATGACAGTCACTTGATCAGCAACAGCTTTAATTTCATCTAATTTGTGAGTAATTAGAATAATTGACTTACCTTCTGCTGCCAAATGACGCATAATATTCATCAATTCATCAATTTCTTGAGGTGTCAATACCGCTGTTGGCTCATCGAAAATTAAAATATCAGCACCACGGTATAAGGTCTTCAAAATTTCTACACGTTGTTGCATACCAACCGAAATATCACCAGCTAAAGCATCTGGATTAACATCCAAACCGTATTTTTCTGATAAATCCTTAATATCTTGGGTGGCTTTTTTGATATTTAGTTTCATACCATTAACTGGTTCTGAACCTAAAACAATGTTTTCAGTTACGGTAAAAGCATCCATCAACATAAAATGTTGGTGAACCATCCCGATTCCTAATTCTGCTGCTTTTGATGGGCTATCAACAACAGTCTTTTGACCATTAATTAAAATTTCACCCGAAGTTGGTTGCAATAAACCAGATAACTGGTTCATTAACGTTGATTTACCCGCACCATTCTCACCAAGTAACGCATGAATTTGACCACGTTTAACCTGTAAGTTAATGTTGTCATTCGCACGAAACTCACCGAATTGCTTCACAATGTTGCGCATTTCCAACACAATTGGCTCATCTGCCATATTTCATTTCTCCCTGAAAAATTAAACTTGCTTACTCTTAACTTAATATATAAAGGTAATTTTACATATATTAGGTTGCTTTTACTAGTATTCAACTCAAAATAATTCGTCTTTTAATATTTTTGTTACATAGTTATCATAATATATGTGCTAACAATCAAAAAAGCCGAACATTGTTTCGTTCCGCTTTTTCAACTACTACGTATCAGTGCTAATGAAATTTACTTAATTTTGCTAGGAACCTTAACATCCCCGTCCTTAACAGCATTCTCAGCTGATTGGACAGCTTGCTTCTCTTTTTCATCCAAATTAGAAGTGGTCAAACCAACACCATTATTTTTCAAACCAAATGTCACCGTCTTACCACCAGGGAAATTACCCTTCATAGCTTGGTTGGCAACCTTAACAATTGAATTAGGAATTTTCTTGATAGCTGATGCCATTGTTAAATTAGCATCCTTGCCATCCTTATCTTTGTAATTTCCTTGGTCTTTTTGATCCATATCAACCCCGATAACCCAAGCTTTGTTTTTATCATCGGCTGCTAATTTAGTATCGATATCCTTAGCTGAGGTAAATACTGAGTTTCCGGCTGGACCAGCAGCTTGGAAAATAATGTGAGTACCAGATGTATACATAGCATCTGAAATTGTCTTTGACTTAGCAGTATCGGTAAATGATTCAATATATTGTGTATCAACCTTGATGTTAGGATCAACTGACTTAACACCGGCAATATAGCCAGCTTCAAAAGCCTTAATTGTTGCTGAACTCATACCACCAATAAAACCAACTTTTTTGTCGCCTAACTCTTGTGCCTTAGTTGCAGCAGCAACCCCAGCAAGATATGAAGCTTCATGTTGTTTAAACATCATTGAAGCAACGTTCTTTAATGGTTTCTTAGCTTTATCATCAATTAGAACGTAATTTGTTTTCTTATTTTTTTCAGCTGATTCAACCAATGCATCATTAGTTGCGTAACCAACACCAATCAACATATTGTAGTTGGCTGATACACCTTGTTGGAAGTTCGGTGCAAAGTCGGCATTAGTCTTAGAAGCAAAGTAGTTATAACCATCTTTACCCTTTTGCAAATCGTGTGACTTACCCCAATCTTTAACACCCTTCCAAGCAGATTGATTAAATGAACGATCGTCCACACCGCCAACATCAGTCACCATAGCAACTGAAAAGTCTTTTTTGTCAGAAGATGAATTCTTATTACCAACCATTGTGGCACCAACACCTGCGATAATAACAACAGCTACTCCACCAATTACTAAATTACGACGTGAAACCATGTTTCATTTTCCTCAACTTTCGTTTGTCTAAGTCAATGCTTTGTCTCTAGTAAACAATTTGGTTAACAAGACTTAAACCGCTAAATTTCTTTGATAAGTATAGCCTGTTACCCGCACTTGCGCAATCTATATTAATAGTGTTTTACGCAGTTTTTAGGGTAACCAGCACTTTAAAGGCGAATAATTATCTAACTAATCAAATTATTGTTTGGTATAAAACGTTTTAAAAAATAACCTAAAGCTAATTTTAAAATGGACTATTCGTTAATTTTTTGGATTACAATTATGTAACAAAATAAATTAACAACATTTTTAATGTTGATGCGCCTATTTCAGTATCGTGACCGTGTCGTTTTATTTTAAAAATGGTTATAATAGTAATTAAACAAAAAACTAAGGAGTGTATACGTGACGGATTTAAAAAGCTTATTTAAACGAACAGACGTCCAAAAATTAATTGCTCTTATTTTTATTTTAATTGTTTTGTACATTGTCAGAGATTTAATTAGCATTGTATTACTTACTATTATTTTTAGTTATTTAGCAATTAACGTTGCCAATAAAATTAAACAGTGGACTAAAATTCCTTATGGTCTATCTGTTTTACTTGTCTTTGTTGTTAGTTTGATCATCTTTGGTATGTCATTTGTCTTTGTTATGCCAACTTTAATTGAACAATTTTCAGTTATTCCCGATGAAGTCATGAAGTTTATTCGTAACTTCCCAGATGTTAAAAAATACCTTGATAAAACTTATCAAAATCTTGATTTACTAAACGAAGTAACGAAGAATTGGAAAGCATTATTAGCAAGTGGCTTAGACACGCTTAATGTTATTGGTAGTATCTTATCTAAAATTGCTTTATCAATTTTCTTAAGTCTTATCTGTGCATTATCATGGAATAAATTGAAGAAATTTGGTACGAAATTCTTAACTTCTGACTATCCAGTATTTTTTAAAAATGTCTACGATTTGAGTAGTACTTTTATTCTTATCTTGGGTAATGTCATTGAAGTTCAACTAACCATTGCCTTTATTAATACCATCTTAATGGTAATTGGCTTATATATTATTAAGGTACCAAGCATCATGGTTATGGCGCTATTAATATTTATTCTGGGGCTCATCCCAATTGCAGGTGTCTTAATTTCTTTGATTCCATTAAGTATCATTTCATTTGCGGCTCTCGGCTGGACTGGTATGTTCGAGGTATGGATTTTAGTTGGAGTTATCCACCTCTTTGAATCATACTTCCTACACCCACGTCTAATGGCGAACCGAACTGAATTACCAATTTTCCTAACATTTTCAACCATCATTGTCATGGAACATCTACTAGGTGGTTGGGGCTTAATTATTGGTATTCCTATTGTGGCGTTTATCCTAAGTATCTTAGGTGTACAAGATGCTAGCAATATTAATAAGAAATCACACGAAGATAAAGTAGCAAATTAACCCATTATCATTGAACAATTAAAACGCAAACTGATGTCATTCATTATGTGACTCAGCTTGCGTTTTTTGCGCCACTGTATTTCCATCATGAAGTATTAATTAAAATAATTAATTTTATCACATTGTGAATGTTTTCACTTTACCTTTGGATATCTTTTTGTTATGATTTAGGTGCATTAAGAAATAAGCCAAAAAAGTGAGGTAAACACTATGAAAGCAGCAGTCGTAAGAGATAACTGTGATGGTTACGTTGATATTAAAGATGTTGAATTACGTGATTTAAAACATGGCGAAGCACTTGTAAAAATGGAATATTGTGGATTATGTCACACAGATTTACATGTTGCCGCTGGTGATTTTGGTAAAGTTCCCGGTCGTATTATTGGCCACGAAGGTGTTGGTAAAATCATTAAAACAGCTGATGATGTTACTAATCTAAAAATTGGTGATCGAGTCTCAGTTGCCTGGTTCTACAAGGGTTGCGGCCACTGTGAATACTGTACAACTGGTCGTGAAACATTGTGTCGCCAGGTACAAAATTCTGGTTTCAACGTTGATGGTGCCATGGCTGAAGAATGCATCGTCCCTGCTGACTATGCCGTTAAAGTTCCTGAAGGTCTTGATCCAATTGAAGCAACTTCATTAACCTGTGCTGGTGTTACGGTCTACAAAGGTCTAAAAACTGGTAATGTTAAGCCTGGACAGTGGGTAGAAATTGTTGGTACCGGTGGTTTAGGTAACTTAGCCGTACAATATGCTCACAATGTTTTCGGAGCACACGTGGCTGCCGTGGATATTGATAATGATAAGTTAGAAGCAACTAAATCACTCGGTGCTGATTTAACCATTAATTCTCGTGAAAAGGATGCATCACAAATTCTACAAGATAAGGTTGGTGGTGTGCACAGTGCACTCATTACTGCCGTTAGTCCTGATTCATTCACAACAGCAGTCAATGCATTACGACCAGATGGTACTTTAGTAGCCATCGCCCTACCTAAAGGTGATATGGGATTGAACATTTCAAAGACCGTCTTAGATGGCATTAAAGTTGCTGGTTCTTTGGTTGGTACCCGCCAAGACTTAGCTGAAACTTTCCAATTCGGAGCTGAAAACAAAGTTAAGCCAATCGTGCATACACGTAAGTTATCAGAAATCAACGATATTATTGATGAAATGAAAAATAATCAAATTGTTGGTCGAATGGTCATCGACTTTACAAATAACTAATCTAACCATACAAAAAAGGATTGCGACACGTCGCAATCCTTTTTATTAGTTATTAATTTGTACGTTTTTTCACTCTATCTAAACGTGTTCCAAAAAACTGAATCCTTAATGTAACGTATTTTAAACAAACAATGACAATACTAGCACTGAACCTAATCCGGCTAACGCAAGTACACTGGTCAAAGTTGTCCAAGATAGCAATGTTTCCTTAAGTGATAGACCAAAGTATTCTTTAATCATCCAGAAACCGGCATCGTTAACGTGATCTGCAAAGACTGAACCTGCTCCAATAGCAAGTACAATCAAAGCCGGATTAACTGATGATGATGCAACCAATGGCGCAATCAAACCAGCGGCTGTCATACCAGCAACCGTTGATGATCCCAAGCTGACACGTAGTACGGCCGTAATCAACCAAGCAGCCAAGATTGGTGACATTGATGTATCTGCAAATAATGCTGAAACATAATCTGAAATACCACCTTTAACTAGGACTTCTTTCAAAGCACCACCACCACCAATAATTAGTAGCATCATAGAGATTTGCTTAATTGATTCAGTCAAAGTATTACCAATTTCATTCATCTTAACATGACGGAATACTCCCATTGTAAAGACCGCAAATAGCAATGACAATAGCATGGCAATGTCTGGACTACCAACAAACGTAATGATTTGACCGAAAACCGTTTTTTTATTGATAAATGCTTCCAAAATTGTGGCAATTCCGATTAAAATAACTGGCATCATTGATGTCAAAATACTAATACCAAAGCCTGGTGTCTCCTCTAACTTAAACGTCTTAAATTCACCAAACACATTTGGTGTTTCCTTGTGATAAGCACTTGGATAGACTTTCTTCAAAACCATGTTAAACAATGGTCCAGCAATCAAAATAGTTGGAATTGCTGCAATAATACCTAGCAACAAAACTTGCCCAATATTAGCATTAAAGACTCCTGCAACAGCAGTTGGTGCTGGATGAGGTGGCAAAAATGCGTGGGCAGTATTCAAAGTAGCTGCCATTGGAATACCAAGATACAATAATGGAATTCCTAGTTCACTCGCAATTACGAACAAAATTGGTAGCAAAACAACTAACCCAACTTCGAAGAACAATGCAATTCCAACAATGAATGATGCTAAAATAATGGCTATCTGAATTTGTTTACGTCCGAATTTTTCAATCAATGTGTGGGCAATTCGATAACCACCACCAGTATCAGAAACAAGCTTTCCAATCATTGAACCAAGTCCAAAGACAATGGCCAAATGCCCAAGTTGACTACCAATTCCTGTTTCAATAGCTGGTCCAATTTTATCAACTGGGATTCCTAATACAAGTGCTAAAAATACAGCTGTTACCAACAATGAGACATAGGTATTTAATTTGAATTTTACAATTAGTAAAATCAACAAAATAATTCCTACCAAAACCCAAAATAATGGCATAACTAACTCTCCTTATAATATCAACTCAATAAAATGAAAACGGTTGCATCAAAGCGACCTAAATAATTGTAACCGTTTTCACATGATTTGGCTAGTACTAATTTAAGGAAAAGTCATTTATTTTCACAAAGTCTTATATTTAAGATTTTTGTATATCAGATAAACAAAAAAATTCTGGCTACAAACCAGAACTTTCTGTTACATATTCATATTTTTAACGCAACAAATAACCACCATCAACCGGCAAGGTAACCCCAGTTATATAGCTAGCAGCGTCGCTGGCCAAAAAGACAACAACTCCCATCAATTCTGATGGGTCAGCCCAATGACCAGCTGGGATGTGACCCAAAATTTCTGGTCCCCGTACTGGGTCTTCTTGCAATGGCTTAGTCATCTCTGTATTGACGTATCCTGGTGCAATCGCATTTACCTGAATATTATGAGCTGCTAGTGCATCAGCATAAGCCTTTGTTAACCCAACGACCCCATGCTTACTTGCAGCGTACGGATAAATAAACTTACCAGCACGATATGATTGCATTGATGCAATATTAATAATCTTACCGCTCTCTTGTTTTGCCATTACTTTAGCGACTGCTTGTGATAAGTAATATAAAGCGTTCAGATTTAGATTAATCACTTTATCCCAATCTTCCTTAGGGAACTCATCCCATTCATGACGAATTTGCATCCCCGCATTATTTACTAAAATGTCGATCCTACCAAATTTTTCAACCGCATACTCAACAATTTGCTCAGCTGCATTTTCTGCTGTTAAATCAATTGCAAAAAATTCAGCCCGATGACCAGTTTGCTCAACATGTGCTTTAATATCATCCCAACCATTGTGTGAACGTGAAATAATTAGCACATCAGCACCGGCTGTACTAAGGGCCTTCGTATAATATTGTCCTAACCCTGATGCACCACCCGTAATAATCGCAACCTTACCAGTTAAATCAAATTGCTGCATTGTAAATGTCTTTTGTGTCATCATAACTCCCCCATTTTTAATCAATTACTTCAAAAACTTCACAAATACAAGGAATGCTTTCATTAAAGATCCGCTTTTCTTCAGCATACACAGTTCTAAAAAATTCATCGTGTACTTTACGCCAGTAGCGTAGTGTTCGGTCACCCTCACCTTCATGATAGGCATGTTCAGCAGAAACCAAATTATATGGTACAACTTCAACAACCTTTGTTTGTGTCACACAAACTGGTTTATTTTTGCCATCTAAGATAATGTTGTATTCTCCAATGTAAGGTTTTGGTTCATTCTCTTCATATAAATCTGCAGCCGATGTTGTCGCAGTTTTAATCCCTCGAACTGTTAAATCTGCTAACTCATCAGCCATTTGGGCTGTTTCACCATATGACCAAGCTGAGTATGGCGTACTAGTTGAAATATCATGTAATTCACAAAAACTTTGCCAATAACTTGTTATTTGGTTTTTATCATTTGTCATAGCATGCCTCCTACGTCATATTATACAGTGTTTAAATTTTTAATATGTAGTAAATACAAATAAATTTTAAAATTTCAATTAGTCATTACAAACAAAATAAGCTGATAAAGCAGTGCTACAACGTTTATAAAGCATACATTTTTATATAAATAAGATTATTATAATAAGTATAGCCATTTACACATTACTTACTTAAAGTGTATAATTAATCATAGATTACTAATCTATAATCGTATTCGTAATTTAAAAATGTTTTATATAGGGGGAACACAATGACAAACAAGTTAACGACACAAGCCGGTCAACCATGGGCCAATAACCAACACAGTTTAACTGCTGGTGAGCGCGGTCCTGTACTAATGCAAGACTATCAATTACTTGAAAAGTTAGCGCATTTCGATCGTGAACGTATTCCTGAGCGTGTTGTTCACGCCAAAGGAGCTGGTGCCAAGGGTTTCTTCAAAGTTACCCACGACATGAGCAAGTACACGAAGGCTGATTTGTTCAACGGTGTTGGCAAAGAAACCCCACTCGCTGTTCGTTTTTCATCAGTTGCTGGTGAATCTGGTTACCCAGATACCATTCGTGACGTACACGGTTTTTCTGTTAAGTTTTATACAGAAGAAGGAAACTACGACATCGTTGGTAACAACACACCAGTTTTCTTTATCAATGATCCATTGAAGTTTCCTGATTTTATTCATTCACAAAAACGTGATCCACGTACACACAAGCGGGATGCTAATATGCAATTTGATTTCTGGGCACATTCACCAGAATCAATTCATCAAGTCACTTACTTAATGGGAGACCGTGGTAATCCAACTAGTTACCGTACGATGAATGGCTATGGTAGCCACACTTACAAGTGGGTCAATGCTGATGGTGAACAATACTGGGTTAAGTACCACTTTATTAGTAACCAAGGTGTCTCAAATATGACCAACGAATTGGCTGATAAATTGGCATCTGAAGATACTGATTATCTACAAAATGAGATGTTCAGTGCTATCGAAGACGGTAACTACCCTTCATGGACCCTTTCAGTTCAAATTATTCCATACCAAGAAGGTTTGGATTATAAGTATGATATCTTTGATGTCACCAAAGTTGTGTCACACAAAGATTATCCACTTCACGAAATTGGTGTCATGACCTTAAACGCTAACCCTGATAACTACTTTGAAGATGTTGAAGAATTAGCTGTTTCACCAGCTAACTTGGTACCTGGTATCGAGCCTTCAATGGATAAGTTGCTACAAGGTCGTTTGTTCTCATACAAGGATGCCCAACGTTACCGTCTAGGTGCTAACTATGAAAACTTGAAGGCTAACCGTCCTCGTAATGAAGTTCATAACTATGCCCGTGATGGATTCATGGCTCAAGGTCAAGATGGTAGTGTCAACTACGAACCAAACAGTCAAGATGGTCCGGTTGAAGATCCACACGCATCAATTACTGGTGATATGTTCAAGGGTATGACTGGTGCATATGAACCATATGATACAGATTATTATTCTGCTGCTGGTCGTCTATACAACATCATGAGTGAAGATGAGAAGCAACGTCTAGTTGAAACCTTCAAGGGAAATCTTGGTACAATCGATAGCCTTGAAAACAAGAAGTTGATGGTTCAACAAATGGCCCGTGCCGATATGGATTACGGCAAGCGTGTTGCTGATGCCATTGGTGTTGATATTAACGATATCGAAATTTAATAGCATGTGACTGCTTTTACCGAACATATTATGATCACACTGAAAAAGCCACTGATTAACTAAATCAGTGGCTTTTTTGTTTACAACGATCAATCAGACAAACGAATAGCTCGTTGTGTCATTAATGTTATTTTTTTAATAACACTTTCCGGATCATCTTGCGAAATATTTAATTTATAAGTGCCCAAAAAATTGGCTATAAACTGACCGACAATCAACTTAATAATATCACTCACTTCAATTTTTGGATCAACATTATCACTTTTATCTAGCAAACTTTGAACTTGTTGTAAACCTGGTATGATTTCAGACATTAACGTTTGTTTTAATGTTTCACTAAATGCTTCATCAACTAACACTTGATTTAATAAGATGATCGCAATTTGGTAATTGTTCAATAAAAAGTAGTAACGATCACGTACCACATAGGCAATTAAGTCATCTAATGTTGTGGCATGATGCTGGACTTGATTAACAAAATGCTCACTGACATCAGGTAAAAGTTGTTCAATGATTGGTTGTAAAATGGCATCCAACAACACTTTTTTAGATTTAAAATGTTTAAAAATGGTTGCTTCACTCACACCTGCCTCTTTAGCAATCATCGCCGTTGAGGTACCTTGATAACCATTGTCCGCAAATAATTTTACGGTTGCTTTTAAAATTTGACGTTTACCTTTGGCCATATCTGTACGTGCTAACCAATCATCAAAGCTTTGATTCGTTGTATTCATAATCTTATACCTTTCGATAACGCTTCAAGCCCACAATATTACCAGCTGACAAAATAATAATGAAGATAATCAAAACGACTACATCAACTGCAATATCACTAAAGGTACCACCATCTAAAATGATCGTATTAAGAGCTGATGAACCATACTTCAAAGGTAAGATGTCTGCTAACCATTGCGCCCAATCACCCATCGCACTTAATGGTACTAATCCTGAGAAGAATAATTGTGGAATAACCACGATTGGCATAAATTGCATCATTTGGAATTCTGATTTAGCAAAGGTTGAAATGAAAATTCCAAGTGCTAACGCAACTAAGGCAAGTAACACAGTAATTAACATGACTAACCAAACCGATCCAGCTACCTCAACATCTAATACGGTTACTGTAAAACTCACAATAATTAAGGTTTGAATAATCGCAATTAAGCCATAACTTAATAGATAAGCAAATACAATATCTGAACGTTTAACTGGTGTTGCCAATAACCGATCTAATGTACCAGAAGTACGCTCTTTAAGTAATGCCATACCAGAAATCAAAAAGACGAACAAGAAAATGAAGAATCCAATCATAATTGGCATCATCTTATCAAAGAAGGTTGAATCACCATCCCCATAATTATAACTATTATGAATTGATGGTAACTTTGGCTGTTCACCAATAATTTGCTGATTTGCTGGTAATTGCTGTTGCAACTTTTTAAAGGCTGTTGTCAATTGTGTGACTTTTGTCTTCGTAAGGGCGCCTTGTAAGCCGCCCTTCACAACATTAGTTTTACCGACATCGGTATTGGCATAAGTAACATACAAATCATGATGTTTATCTTGAATAACCGCATCAACCTTTTTATCGGCTAACGCCTTTTTAGCACTGCCCTTATTGTCATAAGTTTTAACCTTAATATGACTAGTATCATCCAAAGTCTTTTCTATCTGCTGATTTACACCAACACTCGCAACTATTGCATTGTTAGTTGTATTAACATTGAAAATGTATGACATCAAAGCTAGCACAACTAACGGTGCAATAAAGATTAAAGCCAATGTACGTTTATCTCGTAATAGCTCTTTTAAAACACGTTTTGTAATAGCTAATATCCGCATTATAATTCACCTTCCGCTTTCAAAAATACATCTTCAACTGATGATACCTCGTAATCCTTCACCAATTGATCTGGACTTTCATCGGCAATAATGTCACCATCAAGCAATAACACAACACGGTCAGTTAAGGCAGCTTCATCCATGGCGTGTGTCGTGATTAAAATTGTCCGCCCTTCAGCTTTTATCTGCTGCATTTCTTGCCAAATTTTCCGCTTTAATCCGGGATCAATTCCCACAGTTGGTTCATCCAAAATCAGCAAATCGGGTTCACCTAACAAGGCAATTGCTAACGATAAACGCCGTTTCATACCACCAGAGTAGCCAGTCACACGTCTTTTAAGATCATCAGACAAATCAACAACTGTCACCACGTGCTTAATTTCATCTTCAATATCGGCTTTCTTAATGCCTTTCATTTGAGCGAAAAATTCCAAATTTTCATAACCACTCAAATCATCATATAAAGCGTCAGATTGCGCCATATAACCAATATTATTCAATAAAAGGCGGTTTGGCATTTGCGTATCAAAAACATGGGCACTACCGGCATTGGCTTTTTCCATCCCCAATAAGATTTTGATGATAGTTGATTTACCCGCACCAGAAGGCCCAATTAGCCCAACAATTTCTCCCTTATTCACGACAAAATTTACATCTTTTAACACGGTTGCATCGCCAAAACTTTTTTTGACATTTTTTAATGCAATAATTGTTTTAACCATACTGGCCTCCCCATTTATTTCATTTTTAGCAAAAGTAAGTAATCACTCACCTACTATTTTTATTCTATCACGCTAACTTTTTATGTGCACACAAAAAAGGTTGAGACATAATTATCTCAACCTTTATGTTTATTACACCGCTTGATAATGATATACCTTAGCAGCAAAATCTGAAAAGACTGCTGGTTCATAAATACCGGCATACATCAATTCGTCACCACCTAGTACTTCACCGGTTGTCACTTCTTGATATTGCTTGTTTGGATCCAAATCAACTAACTTTAACATGTCATTTTCTGGCTGGGCCGCAGACAAAATGTTAAATGAGAAGACCAAGGCTTCATTCTTATCAGCACTTACAAACATCCAAGCACAACGATTACCATCATTCGGATCAAGCAAACGTGAATACTCACCGTATTGTACTAATGAACGAATTGACTTATATTCCGCCACTTGTTCTTTAACAGCTTGCTTTTCGTCGTCAGGCATTTGCGTCAAATCTAACTCATAACCAAACACACTACTCATCGCAACAGCACCACGTGTTTGTAATGACGTATACCGACCTGTTTGTTGGTTAGGTGATTCAGAAACGTGTGACGTAAATGATGATGTTGGATAGGCCAATGACGTGCCGTATTGAATATTCATACGTGCCACCGGATCGGTATTATCACTGGTCCATGATTGTGGCATGTAGTACATAAAGCCAGCATCAATACGGCCACCACCACCAGAACAACCTTCCCACAAAATATCTGGATATCTAGTTGTTAGCTTTTCTAGCAAATCATACAATCCCAATACGTAACGGTGCATAACTTCACCTTGTCGCTCTTCTGGCAGGTCACTTGCGTAAATATCAGTCAAATTACGATTCATATCCCATTTCACATAATCAATATCATTATTATCGAAAATAGCACACATTTGTTCATAAACATTTTCACGAACAACTGGCCGTCCCAAGTCTAATACATATTGATTACGTGAAGGACTTGGTTCACGATTTGGTACTTGCAACATGTACTCTGGATGTTGTTCATACAAATTTGAATCGATCGAAATCATTTCTGGCTCAAACCAAATACCGAATTTCAAATCACGGTCATGAATATAATTGGCGAAATGTTGTAAGCCTTGTGGGAACTTCTTCGCCATGACTTGCCAATCACCAAGCGATGAATTGTCATCATCACGATGACCAAACCAACCATCATCCAATACGAACATCTCGATGCCCATATCCTTCGCTTCATCAACAATTGGTTGTAACTTGGCTTCATCAAAGTCCATGAAGGTTGCTTCCCAATTATTCACAACAATTGGCCGAATGGCTTCCTTATACTTACCACGAGCCATTCGTTGACGTAACAAACTGTGCAAAGCTTGGCTCATACCATTAAGACCGGTATTTGAATAGGTCATAATGACTTCAGGTGTTTGGAAACTATCTTGTGCAGCTAATTCCCAATCAAATTGATCATCATTAATTCCAATCGTAATGCGATGAGTACCATAAGGATCTTTGCTAACCTCTTCCTTATGATTACCTGAATATGCCAAACTGAAACCAACAACTTCACCTTGGAATTCATTAGTCGTAGGATCACTAATGGCAATAAAGTTATTCATGTGGTGACTAGTTGTACCACGACGACTTTGGAATACCTTTGATCCAAATGTAATTGGTTCTCGATTAATGTGACGTTCATTAACATGACCACCAGGCAATGAAATCACTTCTTTATCACCCGTTGGCAAATCAAGCATCATCGAAGCAACCTTTTCTAGATGTACAGGTTGGGTTCCATTATTAATAACTTGCACTGAACGCGTCACAACTGGACGGTGACGATAAATTGTATATGACATAGCCAATGTTAATTGACTAAGTTCATCAACCATATTAATAGTTAACGTTTGTGCTTCATCATCATCTTCAACATAAGTCGCAGGCAAACCAGCTAACTTAGGTTTACCATCTATAATTGTGTAATCTTGGTATGCAAACCGAACTGAGCGACTGCCATCTGCTTGACGAACAATAATGGCTGGATTTCTAAAATCGCCATCTCCTTCATAACTGTATTCACGCAAAATTGAATCTAGTGAATAGGTACGATCAGTGGTGCCTGGCAAATTATCAGAGAAACCACGATCTAAACGCGGATGCGTCAATTGGCCATGATATTGTTTGATACGTTGTCCATAATACAAATGAGATAGGACACCACCAGGCTCTATGCCCAATACATAAGAGATTGTGTCATTATGCAAGTGAAATGATTGTGTTTTCTCATCAAAAGAAATCAAATTTTCTTGACTCATTAACTCTACTCCTTAATCATCGGTATGTTGCAAAGTAAATACAGGTTCCTGACCAGCCGATACTTGTGTTCCTGGTGTTACTAATAACTCAAAGTCCTTAAACTCCTGATCATTTGTAACAACAACCGCAACCGTATCATCGTAACCGGCCTTCTTAATTGCTGGATCCCAGAACTCAATCAATTCAGTCCCCTTCTTTACTGGTTGACCATCGGTAACAACACTCGTAAAACCTGTTCCTTGCATATGAACAGTTCCAAAACCAATATGAATTAATAACGCCGTACCATCATCAGCAACTAAGCCAATGGCATGCCGTGTTGGGAATACTTGCCTTACGACGGCATCAAATGGTGCATAAACCTTACCATCGGTTGGTTCAATCGCAAATCCTTGACCAACTTGACCACTCGCAAACGTTTCATCTGAGACATTAGCTAAGGCTTTAACTGTTCCATCAACTGGTGAAGTGATGTTGAATTTCTTAACATCAATATTTTCATTTTCTTCAGTCTCAAGCGTTTGACCCCATGTCTTAGCTAATTCATCAACAATTTCAGCGTGTCGTTCCTCAGTCAAAGTTGACTTACGCCAGAAAATAAAGAACGCAATAACTAATAGGATTGCCGGAACACCGAACATCATAATCTTAAATTTGAAAGCACCACTAGCCGTAATTGAGGCTGCTGTTGCACCCGTGGTCATACCAGCAATAACGGCAACTTGACCAACAATTCCGTTTGATAGGGCACCACCTAGCTTATCTAACAAAGGACGAATTGATAATGTCAAAGATTCATCACGATGGCCTAGCTTTAACTGACCATACTCAACGGAATCTGAAATAATCATTAAGACAACCAAAAAGATAACGGCTTGTGGTACTTGGAACATTTCAGCAGCAATAATAACTAGTGCAAATGACTTACCAGCAAATGAGAATAGTAACAATCCGGCTAACATAATACCGATACAAGTCGCAAAGACACGGCGACGATTGAAACTATCAACCAACTTTGGGAATAGTGAAACTGAAACTAGACTAATCACAATGTTAACACCTTGGAACACTGAGAATAACGTTGACTTTCCCATAATAAATGTAAAGTAATACAACACCAAAGAGTTCTCAATATTAATACCAATTGCGTAAATACCATATGTTAAGGCAATCCACATCAATTGATCATTGTGTGCCAACGTTGAAAAAATTTGTTTAAAACCAACGGTATCCTTCACGTTCTTACGTAAATCAGATTGGACCTCTTTCGTTCCTAATCCAACAATCCATGAAGTAGCAATACCAACTAAGGCAACAATTAATCCGAAGGCAAACCAACCACGTGCATCACCAGTACCGTTAGCTTGATTAACTGAGAAGAATAAGACAAGTGGCATCACAACAACACCAACTAGTCCACCACCTAAGGTTGATCCGATACGAGCTGATGAAGATGTACGTTCACGCTCTTTTGAACTAAATGAAAGCGCCGGAATCATTGACCAGAACGCCACATCCTTAAACGAATAAAAAATATCCATCGTAATATACAGGATAGCGAATACCACTAGGTACAAATATGGATGACTTTGATTCAAGCCACCTAAATCAGTAAATAGTAACATCAAAGCAATTGATGTAATCGTACCACCAACAACAACCCATGGCTTAAACTGTCCAAAACGTGTTTTGGTACGATCAATCCAATTACCAATAAATGGATCAATAACTAATTCCACAACACGTAAGATCGTAATAATCCCAGTGATATACATAATCATGCGATCATTTTGCGCCTTATCACCCGTGTTGAACAAATGGGTCGTTACGAACATTATGAAGTATGTTGATAACGCACCATAGAACACATCATTACCAAAAGCTCCAAACGCATAGGAAACACGCGAAACCACTTTTTGTAATGGTGTTTGTTGATTCTGTTGATCATTAACTTTATCCATCATTTTTCCCCTATGATTCTTATAAAAATAGCAACAATAACCTGTTGATAAACAAATAAGTTGTTTTGTTTACTTGTTTACCAACCAACACTATGAATTGTAAACGCTTTCTTTCAGATAATCAAGTAATTTGCTTAATTTATTTTTATTGTCCTGGATGAAAATCAACTCATGTTAGAAGAAATCCATAATAACTGTTGTAATATTGGTAATCTGACTTATCCTTTAGGGCAAGGTATAAATGTCTCTTTGGAGAACAAATATATAAATGCTATTTATTAAAAAGTTTATAGATAACAATATTCCTCTATACCACGACATAACTGTCAGCCATTACGCAGGAAATAATACACTAAACGCACAAAAAAAGCGCAACCTTCATAAAGGCTGCGCTTTTCTCACTATGACTTATAAACTTTCACGTAGTATCAATTTTGAATTAATAGTTAATTGCATTGCTGATTCACGATCACCAACTAGTTTCTCACGGGCTAAATTAACAGCCTCTTTACCCATTTCTTTAGTTGCTGGACGCACCGTCGTTAATGATGGGTACAAATACTCAGCGGTTTCAATATCGTCCAAACTCACCACGGCAATATCGTCTGGTATTTTTAGACCACTTTCTTGAAGGACCCGGTACACCCCAATGGCTTGTAAATCGTTACTAGCAAAAATGGCGGTTGGTAAAGTATCTTGTGCCAAAATCTCTTTGGTTACTTGCATCGCATCTTCTGATGTCCACTTGGTAATATGCGCATCAATGTCGTCATCAAATTTATGTAACACCATCCAGTTCAAATATGCTTGATGGCGGATATCTAAATCATTGGCTGCTTCAATTTGATCACTACCGACAAGGTCCTTCCGACCACCAATAAAAGTAATCCGCTGGTGGCCTTTATCTAATAATAGATTTAATAATTGGGTTGTTTGCCGACCAAAATCATTACGAATCACATCATAATTATCAAACGTCCTAGAATCATCAATGATAACAATGTTTTTATTATATTCATAAATTTTAGCTAACACATCGGTCGTCAACATCCCGATAACAATAATCGCACCATAAATCGACAAATTTTGCCAGTCTATCTCATCATCCGTTGGTAGCCGCAAGCTATCATCTATTTTCATGCCCCATAAATTCGCTTGCTCATCTAAGCCAGCCAAAATTTTTTGAAAGTAAGGATCCCCTAACTCCTCTTCCATCGTTAAAGCGGTAACAATGGCAATGTGCAATTTATCTTGATTATTGCGATTAGCGACATTGGCTAATTTATAGTGTAATTGATTGGCAATTTGCCAAACCCGATTTTTGGTACCTTCAGATACTGAAAATGTTGGATCTTGATTTAATATTCTTGAAACTGTCGCTTTTGAAACACCAGCTAATGTTGCAATATCTTGAATATTTGCCATTTCTTATCCTCCAGTCTTCTTTTCTATATTAATTAATATCATACCATTTTATACATAAAAAATATTTTTTTATGTTTTCCATATAAACATATAAAAAGACTGCTTTACCAGCAGTCTTTAATGACCGATTATTTTCTTCTTTTAACTAAATAAATCACGATAATAATCAAAAGTAAAGTCATTCCCAAAGTACCAACCCACGCCCATGGGCCTTGTGCTAAAGGTAAGTACACATTCATGCCATAAAATCCGGAAATAATCGGCGGCACAGCCAGGATTAATGACCAAACCGTTAGAAAACGCATATTATCGTTCAATGAGTTATTCAATAAATTATTATAAGTATTTGACAAACGTTCAACTAAATCTGATGTATCTTGGGTAATTTGTTGACTTTGGGCCGTTTCAATTTCAACATCTGCCACTAAATCACGTTCTTTATTTGTTAAGGTCAGTTCATCAGAAGCATCATCACCCGTCAGTTTTAATTGTTTAATCGCCATCACATTATTATCAGTTGCCGTTGTTAGATGCACTAATTGATTGCTTAATGATGCTAACTGTTTGATTTGACGATTGCTGGGATTTTTATTGAAACTTGCTAATCCTTCACGTGTCACATTAATATCATCAATTTGATCCATGTATTCATCATTCAAACGCCACAATAAACGTAACAATATCGTCAGGGTACTGTCATTTTCAATGACCTTGGTCACTAATTTAGCCAATTCTTGATTTACATGTTTAGCAGTTGCTGGAATTGTTGATATCAAAGTATCATGGGTCACAATAAAGCTTATTGGCAACACCTGATAAATGTTGGTATCACTGGTTTTCACAACAACTTGCCAAATCAACATGCCCGTATTTGTTTGAACATTATAATCAAATCGAGACCGTTCACGTGGGTCACGAACATATGACTCAAATTTACGACTCAGTTGAAATTCTTGCTGTAAATTATGAATATCTTCATCGGATGGATCATTAACACTAATCCAACGAAAATTATTCCCAAATCTTTTTTCTTGGTACATATGCTCGCGCCTTTCTAATAAAGTTTCTTTCATTATACCAAAATTTGAAAAACAATTTTTAACATAAAAATAACGTGCATTCCAACAATAGATACTGCCGCAATACACGTTATTAAGGTTTATCTTACATGCTTACAATAGTTGTATCATCATCAACTATCAACTTTAGACCTTCGTAGAACTCTGTCGCTAAGTGTAATCCGTGTCCCTCGACCATTTCATGAGGCACGTTTCTGGCCAATAAACGGCTAACTTAGCATCAAAACCATTTTCGGTTGGCTTAAATTGATGATAAGGGATGTTAACTTCAGTCGTTTCGTCAGTCAAATGGGTCAACCCAGCCATAGACATTGGGTAAGTCTCATCCTTATCTGCCAAAATTTGTTCACTTAATTCACTTTCATCAACAATCGTAACACGTGCAAGTGTTGGTGTTCCATACATACCAAATGGCTCAATACCTGTAAGCACCTTCTTGCCTATAATGGCTTGGAAATGTTCTGGATGGGCAGACAAACCAACCTTTTCATCTTGTTGCATAGCACGCATAATACCCATATATTTTTCTAATGAGATACCTTCAACATGCATGGTTGTTCGTGACACCTTCATTGGCTTATTTTGTGAAAAGCCTAATTTTTTCCACATTTCATCTGACCTAGCAAATGAATCCTTGTAAGCTTCTTTAACCGTTTCACCTGTATAAGCTAAACGATTATCAATCGAAACTTCCCAAGCTTCAGCATCTGTTAAATAATCAATATCATCATCATCTAATAGTTGATCACCACGCCTGATATCCAAACCATGACGTCGCATTTGGTGAAGAACGTGTAGATTACGTTGATATGCTAGTTGCTCAATATGCACTGGCTCCCAAACTGAACCATCAACCTTAAATAAAACCTTTACCTCTGCCATAATAGACTCCCCCTTGGTAAGTAGTTCTTTCCTTGTTCTATAATGTTAGAATATAATAAAAGCTAATCAAATGCTACAACAGTATATTTAGGAGTGTTGATTTTTATGACTGTACAGAACGCCAAGCAAAATTTTATCCAAGCCTTTTGCTTACTCAATAAAAAAATGTTCGCTGATAAAATATCCGTTAGCAATTTAACCAAAGTTGCTGGCTATGATCGTACGACTTTTTACCAATATTTTTCAGATATGCAAGACTTAAAAACTACTGTTGAACATGAATTTACAAATCTCATCAAAGAACAGCGAAGTAAGATGAATATTGATAGCCATAATTTTATAAATTTTATGGTAAATATTTATGAAGAAAATGCCTTATATTTTGATGCCTTATTAGGCGAGTATGGTGATATGGATTATATTGATCGTATAGCTGAAAACATTGAATTAGACCTGATCGAGATGCAATTAGATGATGAAAATCCGTACAAGAAATATCTAATCAATTTTCATATCACAACTACTATCAACTTGTTCCATTTGTGGTTAAAAAATAATAAGGACCTACCAATTGAAGAGTTAATGTTACTAAATAAAAAGCTGTATATGGATGGTGTTAATGCTTTCCAAAAATAATAAAAAAGTCACTAAGCTGAAATATAAGTAATTTCAACTTAGCGACTTTTATTTATCAATGAATTAGTCTTCTGACTTCAAAATCTTCTTTGAAACAACGTTCAAATCTTCATCCAAGTCATAAACCCATGGTTGACCGTTAGCAATCTCAACACCCATGATGTCATCATCAGAGATTTGTTCGATATGCTTTACCAATGCACGCAATGAGTTTCCGTGAGCACCGATAATAACGTTCTTACCATCCTTCAATGCCTTTGAAATATCTGAGTCCCAGAATGGCAATACACGTTCCAAAGTAACCTTCAAGTTTTCACCCTTTGGCATTTCACCTTCTGGTACATCTTGGTAACGACGATCCATAGCTGGATATGTCTTACCTTCAACAGTCATTGTGGCAGCTTGCTCATCTAGAAGTGGGGGCAAAACATCGTATGAACGACGCCATTGGTGAACTTGTTCATCACCCCACTTAGTTGCTGCATCGGCCTTGTTCAAACCTTGCAAAGCACCATAGTGACGCTCATTTAAGCGCCATGACTTAACTTCTGGTACCCACAATTGGTCAGTTTCTTCCAAAGCTAAGTGCAATGTTGTAATGGCACGAGTCAAAACTGAAGTATAAGCTTGATCAAATTGAATACCTTCTTTAGCAATCAATTGACCTGCTTCTTTTGCTTGTGCGATACCCTTATCGCTCAACTTTGTATCAATCCAACCATTGAATAAGTTCAATGCATTCCATTCACTTTGACCGTGACGAATTAAAACCAACTTTGCCATTGGTACACCTCTTTTTCTAATATTGTTCGTTACCATTGTATCAAACTTCACGAAGTTTTAGTAGTTTCTCATTTATGATTAACGTTGCACTTTACCATTTTCAACCGTTAAGGCAGTTGAATGAGCTGGTCCCTTAGCATCATCCATAATATGCGTCATCAAATCATTGATAGCTGTAGGTGCTTCTCCAAAACCAGTTGCAATCACATCATACTTACCTGCATAAGCCGCAACGTCCCCAATTGCATACATGTTTGGTACCGATGTCATCATATTCTGAGCAACAGTGATTTGGCTTTGTTCATTAAGTTCAGGTTGCACAGTCCAACCAGCCATAATCTTATTTTCAGTTTGGAAACCATAACTTACAACGACATCATCAACCGTCACAACTTTCGTTTCTTCAGAACGAGCTAATTGTAGTGTTACAGCCAAGGCACCATCGTTATCACGATCAATACTCTTAATCGTGTATGGTGTTTCAGTCGTCACACCTGATTGAGCTAACTTAGTTAAACTATGCTCAAGTGCACGGAACTTATCACGACGGTGTGTCAAACTAACCGTTTGGGCAGTCCCTTCCAATTGCAAAGCCATTTCAACAGCTGAGTCACCACCACCGGCTACCAAAACACGCTTACCTGCAAAGGCTTGCAAATCATGAATTGAATAGTGAATATTATCGTTGACATTTTCACCTAAAATATCATCAGCAATACGGCGTGGTTCAAAGGCACCTGCTCCTGTAGCAAGAATGATTCCCTTCGTATGAAAGTTGTCTTGCTTGTCAGTTTTGATTTGGTAACCTTCATCAGCACTGACAATATCTGTAACTGTCGTACCCAGCAACATTTTATGATCAAATTGCTTTAATTGAGCGGTTAAGTCAGTCACAATATCTTTTCCTGAAACATTCACATAACCTGGAATATCCAAAATCATCTTCTTAGGATAGAAATTCGTGATTTGGCCACCCAAATCAGCTAAACTTTCGACCATTGCGACTTTCAATTCACGTAAACCAGCATAAAAGCCAGCAAACATCCCAACGGGACCCGCACCAATAATTGTTAAATCTACATCTTTATTCATCGTATTTAAACCTCCTAACATCTGTTTTAATGTTGTTTATTATTCTAAATTACGATTGTACAAACTATCAAATTCAGATAGATCAACTTGGAAATCATCCGCAAAGACAATATCGACCGCGCTACCTTCATCACCTGACTTTTCCTCAAAAGTTGTTGCAATCTTTTGATACAATGCTTGCACATCATCACGGTTTGGACCATCAATTACTAATAGATAATTGGCCGTTTGTGAGTCTTTATTCGTTAACCAAAGCAAATACATGCTCTCAATGACACCCATCGCATCATCAGCAATACCAATCAAATCATAGCGTAACGGTGTTGGAATAATTTCTTCGGCTGAAGAAATTTCCATTTCACTATCACCTGAATCTTCTGATGCATTAGCTTCCTGATGTTCAACTGATTCTGCCACTTGTTGGGCAATATACGTTATGTTATCACGAGTAATTGGCATCCCATTCGTAAATGGGTTCAATGCTAAGCCTTCAATATTTTGGGCACTATCTTCTTGCAAAATAGGCAAATAATCTGACAAGGCCATTGCCCATGGATAAACTGGTAAATCAGCTTCAATGGGATGTGCGTTATAAGCATCTAAATCAGTAAATACTGGGAAAACACCATTACCATTTTCTAACTCAAATGTTATTAATTGCATTTGGGCATCATCTGGAATATCAACATCCCCATCATCAGTAATAACCGGTTGCTTCGAGAAATTTACAGGGGCAACAAAGACAGCATCAATTAATGCTTGAATGAAATTATGTTCAGTAACCTCATTTTGCTCTTCACGAAAAACTGCCATTGCATCTAGCAATTTATCATTTTTCAATTCTTCATCTTGATTATCGTTAGCCATGCGTGAATATTCTCCTTACTATTTCTCATATCCTTCTAACAAGTATAACGGATATCCCTATGTTTGTCAGGCTTGTCATTTCCATTAGAAACTAAAAAAGATTGGTCGCTCACCAATCTTCACCAGATCAAAATATGTCAAAAAACAACTTACCCCAATTTAGAAGTAAAGCTATTTCCTAATAATAAATCATACTTCTATATGTATTTTTTGGCTTGCGTTTCCCCTCAAGCACCTATAATTATATTACCTTAAATACTAGTGATTGTAAACGGATAATTCGGGTTTAAGCACATCGATTTGCTAAAAAAGGCGAGTTAAATAAATAATGTTCGTGTTATAAGTTTATAAAAACGTTTAATCACGAACATTGTTTTGCTAAACAAAAAATAGGAGCCGAGATACTTATAAAGTGCTCCGGCTCCTATTATTTAACTATTATTTACTTGGAATCTTAACATCCCCATCAATAATATCTTGCTTAGCATCTTGGACAGCTGACCAAGCATCCTTAGACAAATGACCACGTGTTAAGGCAACACCCTTATCATCCAAACCATAAACTAAGTGCTTACCCCCAGGGAAGTTACCCTTAGCAGTCTTCTTAGTAACATCTGTTACAGCCTTACCGACCTTCTTAACAGATGACGTCAAGGTAAAGTTAGACTTACCGTCCTTAGCAGTGTAAGCACCATCAGCGTTTTGATCACGATCAACACCGATTACCCATACTTTATCAGCTGCATTCTTTTCTTCGTTCAAGTCTTTAGCTTCAGTAAAGACACCAGCTCCTGAACCACCAGCAGCAGTGAAGATAACATCAGCCCCACTTTGATACATCGTTGAACCAATTGTCTTACCCTTACCAGCATCAGTAAAACTACCAACGTATTGAGCATCAACCTTAATATCAGGATTAACTGACTTAGCACCAGCAGTAAAGCCAGCCTCGAATGATTGCACAACAGCAGACTTCATACCACCAACGAAACCAATTTTGTTAGTCTTAGTCGTCTTAGCAGCAGCAACACCAGCCAAGTATGATGATTGTTCAGACTTGAAAGTTACGGAAACTGTATTCTTACGTTCCTTAGCAATATCATCAATAATCATGTAATTCGTATCAGGATGTTTCTTTGATTGCTCATTAATTGTTGAAACCAATTGGAAACCAATTCCATAAATGTTTTTGAAACCATCAGAACGTGCTTGATCCATGTTCGTTGTAAAATCAGCACTGGTCTTTGAAGGATAGTAAGAATAACCACCCTTACCCTCTTTGACATCGTTATCTTTAGCCCAAGACTTGATACCTTCCCAGGCTGATTGGTTAAATGACTTATCATCAATTCCACCACCATCAGTGATTAAAGCGACTGACGTTTTGTCATTATTACTATCATTTGACTTGTTTCCAGACCAAGCGGCGTAAGCACCTCCGGCAATAATTACAACTGCGGCACCTGCCACCCACATCTTTGCGTTTGAAGCCATTTTTTTACTCCTTTTTATTAAAAGACCCATTAGATTGTTCGTTAATTACGAACTACTCATTAAATATAATAGATAAAGTTCTAAAAGTAAAGTGATTAATCCGTTTTAAGTCGTAATTTGGCTAATAAAAAAAACGCCGTGTTGTCAAAACACGAACGTTTACTGTTTTATTTGCATTTTTCTGAATTAACCAAACGCACCAGGTATGCTTCTGATACAAAGCCACTGACCGCATTATAAATACGTTTCGCCCGTGATGACTTTTCTGCAATTGCAAAGACAGTTGGCCCCGTTCCTGACATTTGAGCGGCTACTGCCCCAAAGTCATACATTTTTTGCTTTAACTTCAAAATTTCAGGATACTTAGCGCCGGTAATTGCTTCCAACACATTAAACATTTGCTGATAAGCGGTTTGAAAATCCCCCTTATCAACCGCTGCCATCAATGCTGTCATATTACCATGTTGCATGGTGTCATAATTAACCATCTTTAAAATTTTAGGTGTTGAAACACTAATCCCTGGTTTCGCAACCACTAGCCACAAAGGCGGTAGGATTTGATTAAGTGGTTCAACAATCTCCCCACGACCCCGAACGCGTGCTGGTCGTGAATAAACACAGAACGGCACATCAGCATCAATTTGAAGTCCAATCAGTGCCAGCTTTTCTTCACTATAGCCTAATTTCCAAATACGATTCAGGCCACGTAATACAGCGGCAGCATCAGACGAACCACCACCTAATCCAGCTGCCACTGGCACACGCTTCATAATATGAATTTCAATACCTTCATTTTTTCCCGCAATTTCACGTATTAAATACGCAGCTTGGTAAGCCAGATTTTTTTCGTTTAATGGTAGCACACCACTTGTCGATTCAACCACAATCTGATGATGTTTAGTCGTTGTCCTAATCGTCACAGTATCAGCCAAATCAATGGCAACCATTAACATATCCCATTCTTGTTCACCATTATCATGAATAAATGGGGTATCAAGGCTTATATTTAGTTTGGCATATGCCTGCTCTAATACTTCCATCATGGCTAAATCCTTTCATAATTATGTTAATTATAGCAAGTTGTTACAAATTTCGAAACATTTAGCCTGAAAGATGCGGTAATAGTCGGCAACTCCTTGGTTAACACCACTGATTAATTTACTTTAAGTACGCCTTAGCAACATCGCGATAAACGTCAGCCATTGCAAAATAAGCTGATGTCATCACATATTCATTAGCTTTATGAGCGGTTGTATTTCCTGGACCAATGATTGCAAATTTAACATCCGGATTAGCATGGACAAACGCAGCAACATCAGTACCCAAAGATACCGCTATCGTTGGGGCATCCAATGGTTCATTAAAATAATTTGGCATCACTGCTTGCACTATTTTAATGAGGTCACTATCTTGAGGTGTTACAACTGCATCATCATACGCATTAACTTGCAAAGATAATTGCATGTCATCATCAGCTTGATTAAGTTGCTTAACTAATTCTTCGAGGCGAGCAATTAATTCTTCAGCTGGTAACTCTGGAATCGTACGGGTTAATTCAGTTAAGGTAGCTGAATCAGGTACAGAATTTTGTTGGGCACCCCCATGTATAATATTAGCACCACGCATTGTTTTGGCCAGGATGGGACTTTCTTCGGATAAATTATCATAAAGTTTTTGTTCAGCCTGATAATATTTGACCAAATTTGCAATGGCATCAACCCCTAAATTAGGCATTGAACTGTGGGCCGCCCGGCCAGTCGCTGTGACTTCATAAGCTAGAAAACCCTTATGTGCAAAAAAGATAAAGTGTTGTTCAGGTGCTTTTGACGTTGGTATCACAGCTTGCAAGTCTGACAAAGTTTTAGGATCAATCACAGCCCCACCACTATTAAAGTAATCTGACACTTCGTCTAGTGCCACAGCAGTTGGTTCACCAATAATCACAGCATCGATGTCATCTAAGTAACCATCAGCAGCTAACTTGTCAGCACCTAATTCATTCCTTTCTTCATCAGCTGTCGCAATGAAACGCAACGTACCGTGCAATGATTCATCACTTTCGTGTAATGCAACAAAAGCCATCGCAAAATCAGCTAGTCCACCCTTCATATCCGTGACACCACGGCCATATAGTTTATCACCGTGTTGCGTTAACTTAAATGGATCACTATGCCAAGTGTTAATATCTCCTTCATGGACGGTATCAATATGCCCCGAAAATGCTAGTACTGGTCCATCACCATCACCAATTTCAGCAATTAGATTAGCCCGCGTTGGCGTCACTTCAACCAATTGACTGGTAATGCCATGAGCCAAAAAATAATCGTTTAAATAAGTTGCAATATTTTTTTCATGATCTGCCACAGTATTCATGGCCACTAAATCACTTAGGAAAGCTATTTTATCTTGCTCTGTCATCTTATATCCCCTTGTATTTTATACAAATAATTCTAATATACAAAAAAGCCGGTGTCACTATTATGTGAAACCGACGACTAATACTTTAGCTTTCTTCATACTGAACTGTACGACGATAACCAACAATTATACTAAATAACAACCCAATAAAAGCCACAAAAGTTAAAGCGGCTGCCGAATAAAATAATGTACTATAACCTTGTTGTTGAATAATAAACCCACCAACTAGTGGCCCAATTGCTCGTCCAACTGAAGGCGCAGCTGCCGACAAGCCTTGATAGCGCCCTTTTAATGCAACTGGAGTCAATTCATTAACCAAGGCTGGAATCATTGGGAATGCCGTTGCTTCCCCAATTGTGGTAATAATCATTGCTAACGCAAAACCACCAAAGTGATGACTAAATGGCAAAATCAAAAATGATAGGCCAAACATGACAATTCCCAAGAATATTTGAATGAACATCGACTTGTGATTGGCTGACAAATTCAATGCATTCATACCTAATTGGATAACGGCAATTAAAATACCATTGATTGTCCACAACATCGAATACTGCCACAATGGGAGTTTTAGAACACTGTTCATGTAAACCGACAAATTACCTTGCCATTGCGCATATGAAATCCATAAGACAACTAGACCTAATACACTAGCATAGACTAACAATAAATTCCATTTGGGCAAATTGAATTTGACGACTTGCTTACCAGTTATCCGGTTCTCTAACGTAAAGTTAAACTTGACGTGCACAATCACGAATAAAATAACATATAAAATTAATGCTAAAGCAAACAGCCAAGTAATACCAAACGGATAAATCGGTCCAACTAAGGCTGTTGAGAAAACCATCCCGAAATTACTCGTAAAGTACAACATATTAAACACGAAACGGCCATCATGTGAACGAACTTGGGTGCCATATGAATTAATAGCGGCTGTTATCCAACCACCAAAGAAACCAACCAAAGTCAAAATAACTGCATAAATTGGCCAACCATGCCAAATAATAAAGGCAATCTGCAAAATAATCATTGAAATAACGCCAATTTGAATCAACATAAATGGTTTAAACCGATCAAATAATCGACCACTGACTAATGAACCAATTGCTTGCCCAATTGCATTGGCCATCATAACCCAACCAATTGTTACCAATGTTTGATATAGCTCATTGTATAAATAAACTGATGTTAACGGCCAAATAAATCCAAACGCAAAACTATTAATAAAACTTGCTATCAACAACCACCGCAAAGACATGCCCGATGTGCCACTTTGTTGCATCATAAACCCTTTTCTCTCCTATTCACACAAAATAGAGCGAGGTCAATGATAAATACCATTAACCTCGACTCTTCATGATAACTATTTAATTAAACCCACCAGGCTCTTCATTATGATAATCAATATTTGAAAACTTATTATACGATTTCACAAATAGTAGCCGGGCTGTTCCACGCGCACCGGAACGATTCTTCTCCAGGATAACTTCAATTTCACCAATATCTTGCTGTTCTTCGTCACGTGGGTCGTTCTGATTATCAGTATCATCATTTGATTTATCATAATAATCATCACGATACAAGAAGGCAACGATATCCGCATCCTGCTCAATTGATCCAGATTCACGAATATCAGACAACATCGGCCGCTTATCCTGACGTTGCTCAACACTACGTGACAACTGTGATAGCGCGATAATTGGCACATCCATTTCCATTGCCATCATTTTAATCGCACGTGAAATTGCAGAAACCTCTTGTTGACGTCCATCAGTACGAGTTCCTTCAATCAATTGCAAGTAATCAATAATTACTAAGCCCAACTGACCTTCACGCTTGTATAACCGACGTAATTTTGAACGAATATCCGTGACTTTAATTCCTGGTGTATCATCAATATAAATATTAGTCCGTGCTAACGAATCAGTCGCTACTACCAAAGAATCCCATTCTTCAGATTCTAATTGACCCGTTCGCATATGTTGCGAATTAATATTACCCTCAGCCGCCAACATACGATTAACTAAAGCCGTATCTGGCATTTCAAGTGAGAAAATAACGACTGGCAAAGTTGGGTCAGCCACCGCAACTTTTTGCGCAATGTTCAAAACAAAGGCCGTTTTACCAACAGCCGGACGAGCCGCAATAATAATCATTTCACCATCATGAAAACCAGTTGTTAAATTATCTAACGCTGGATATCCTGAAGCTAATCCGGTAACAGTATCTTCCGTACGCGAATTTTCTTCGATTTCTTCAAATGACTTATTAACAACATCAGCAATGTTTTTAAAATCGGCACTTTTTTCACCGCTATTAATTAGATCCAGTTTAGTTGATAAATCAGCCACCGCATCATCAATTGAATCACTGCCTTCATAAGTTTGCGTCAAACTATTCTGCAAGGTATCAATCATATTACGTCTAACTGCACGTTCACGTACAATTCGTGCATAATACATCGCATTCCCTGCCACAGGCACACTTGATGCTAATTCGGTTAGGTAGGCCATGCCACCCACATTTTCAACCTGATTATCTTTATCTAATTCATCAGTAATCGTTAAAATATCGATTGCACGTTGTGATTCATCCAATGCCAAAATGGCTGAATAAATTAAACGATGTGCCGTACGATAAAAATCATCTGGTTGTAAAATCGTCATTAAATCAGCCAGTAAATCTTGTGGATCCGTTGCTAACAAAATCGAACCTAAAACGGCTTGTTCTGCTTCAACGTCTTGCGGTACCTGCAAGGGTAAGCCATCATTTTGATCAGCCATGCGAACATAACCTCCTCTCCGTTATTTATAAATCTATTTTTTATTGTACCAAATAACTAGCCTTTTTGGTCTTAAAAGTAAAAATAGGTCTACTTTTATAAGCAGACCTATTATCTGATACTTTCAATTATTGTTCATCTATGTGAACGCGAATAGTTGCTTCAACATCATGATGAAGCTTTACTTTCACATTGCTATAACCTAAGGCACGAATTGGCTCTTTCATGTCCATCTTACGCTTATCAATCTTGATGCCAAATTGATCTTGTAAACCAGCGACAACTTGCTTTGATGAAATAGCACCAAATAGACGACCATCTTTACCTGACTTGGCTTTTAATTCAACAACTGTGTTATCATCTTCCAACTTATTTTTTAAATCAACAGCTGCTTCCTTGGCTTCCTTAGCTTCACGATCAGCGGCTTTCTTTTGACCACGCATAGCTGAAACATTTGCATTTGAAGCAGGTTTAGCTTTTTTATTCTTAATTAGAAAGTTATTGGCGTAACCATCTGGTACGTCTTTCACTTCACCTTTTTTACCGCGACCTTTAACATCTTCTAAGAAAATAACTTTCATTAATCTATACCTTCTTTTTAATAGTTCTTTTAATCACTGTCTTTATTAAGTTCAGCTAACAACATTTCATATACATCATCGGTCGTTGTATCTTTAATTTGTGTAGCTGCATTACTTAGGTGTCCACCACCACCCATGGCTTCCATCACTAACTGAACACTTTCAGTACCTGTTGAACGTGCCGAAACAGCAACTGTGTTACTATCGCGACGACTAATGACATAAGATGATTGAATACCAATCATTTGCAACAATGAATCAGCTGCCTGTGCGGCAACCACTGAATCATATTGCACATCATCTTCACCAACAACAATAGCCACCGTATCATGAATTTGCGCACATTCAATAAGATGTGCCCGATGACGATATGAATCAACGGATTCTTTCATAAAGTCTTGTAGTAATGATCCGTCAGCACCAACTGCACGCAAATAACTAGCTGCATCAAAAGTTCGGGTTCCAGAACGTAATGTAAACGACTTGGTATCAATTTGAATACCGGCCAACATGGCAGTCGCTTCAATACGGCGCAAACCTTGTGCTCGGCGTGGTTGATACTCAAACAACTCAGCAACTAGCTCTGAAGTTGATGAAGCATATGATTCGACGTAAACCAATTGTGGTTCTTCAGGGAATTCTTCACCACGACGATGATGATCAATAATTACTAATTGTTCCTTCATTGCCTCAAAAACATCAGCTGATTCTGATAATGAAGGCTTTGAATGATCAACCATGACCAATAAACTCTGGTCAGTCATTTGATTCAAAACATCATCTGGCGCCAAAATTGCATCTTCATCACCGGTGTCCTCTGACAATTGATCTAACAACAAGCGAATATCAGAATGCTCTTGCCCAGTTTCTTCATAGACA
This sequence comes from Weissella sp. ESL1139, assembly GCF_058506735.1. Taxonomy (NCBI): domain Bacteria; kingdom Bacillati; phylum Bacillota; class Bacilli; order Lactobacillales; family Lactobacillaceae; genus Weissella; species Weissella sp. ESL1139. The sequence goes on along the minus strand of NZ_CP196375.1, from coordinate 157,721 downwards.
ACCCAAGCTGGTTTACCTAGCATCTCGGCTAATCTGCGCACACCAAGAGCACCACCAAATGAATCCATATCTGGACGCTTGTGTCCCATCACAAATACTTGATCCGCTGAATCAAACAAATCAGCTAATGCTTGTGAAATAACACGGGCACGCACACGCGTACGTTTAGCCATCGGATTAGTATTACCACCATAGAAGCGAGCAGTACCTGTTGATGACTTAACAACAACTTGGTCACCACCACGTCCTAGTGCCAAGTCCAAATTAGATTGGGCGTTTTCTGCTAAGACATCGATAGCCATTTCATTATAAGCAATTCCAATACTTAACGTGATTTGTGTATTTTGAAGTGACGTCGTTTCACGAATTTCTTTCAATAAATTAAACTTATCATTTTCCGCCTTCGTCAACGATTCACGATACCCAACTAATAAATAGCGATCAACAGATAAACGTCGTGCATAAATGCCATGATCAGTCATCCAATCTGACAAAGTCTTTGTTACATAAGTCCTTAATGTTGAAGCTTCTGAATCACTCATACCTTCAGTGACTTCATCATAGTTATCCAAAGAAACGATTCCCAGGAATAACTTATGATTCTCATAATCTTCAGTAACTTGAGCTGATGCGGTCATATCCATTAAATACATCGCATTCAATTCCGGTTGCACTTGAATTTGGAAAACACAATCCAGCCAATGGCATTCCGTAATCCGTTCTTCTGGATTTGACCATACTGAAACACATTCAGCTAATTTCTCAGAAACATCTTGTAAATTCTGACCTACAATGGTGTCTTCACCTAATAATTGTTGTAAATAAGGATTAACCCATTCAATGGTACCTTCATCGGTATACAACATAACACCTAGTGGCATTTGAATGATTGATTCCTGCTCACCACGATTAATACGGTAAGATAGATTTTCAATATAATGTGTTGTTTGTTCACTTAAATTTTGTAATGCTTTAAAAAATACAATTAATGCTATAACGACTACTACTAGCCAAATTATGCCCACAATCCAATTTACTAGCCAAGCTAGAACTGCCCCCACGATTGCAATGGCTAACATCAAAGTCGCCATTCCACCAAGGCGTTGGTTTTTAAAGAATGTCGGTAATTTTCTCACCCGTTTCACCTAGCCTATTCTTTTGTTTGTATCGTTTTATTATAACATAAAGGCTATTTCAATAAAATGAACACAAAAAAGGCGAAGCCGTTCAACTAGAACCAACTTCGCCTTTTATCTTTTATTCAGTTTAATCAATCAAACCAAATTCACGAGCACGCTCTTGGTACTGTGCAATTTCATCTTCTGCTGCCCAAACAAAATGTCCTGGCGCAATTTCAGTCATTTCTCGATCACGGCCATCTAATTCATCTGTTGGATCATAAACAATTGGCTCACGCTGCTCTTCAGCAGTTGGATCGGGCACTGGAATCGAACTTAGCAATGAACGAGTATAATCATGTAATGGATGATTATAAACTTCATCAGCTGTGCCAATTTCGACCATCTTTCCCCAATGCATAACACCAATACGATCAGAAATATACTTAACCATTGATAAGTCGTGCGCAATAAACAAGTATGTCAAACCTTGTTCTTTTTGCAAGTCCTTCAACAAGTTAACAACTTGCGCTTGAATCGAAACGTCCAGCGCTGAAATCGGCTCATCAGCAACTATAAACTTAGGACGTACTGCTAAAGCACGTGCAATTCCAATACGTTGACGTTGACCACCAGAAAATTCGTGTGGGTAACGACTAGAATGATCACGATTTAGTCCAACCGTCTCAAGCAAATCTTCAACTTGCTTTGAACGATCAGCATCGTTTTTAGCCAAATGATTAACATCAATTCCTTCAGCAACAATATCCTTAACCTTCATACGCAAATCAAGTGATGCTTGTGGGTCTTGGAAAATCATTTGTGCTGCTTGATGGAACTTACTTAGTTCACCATGTTTCTTAATATTAGATAATTCCTTACCCTCAAAGAAAATCTTTCCAGCTGTTGGTTTGTACAACTTCATAATGGCACGGCCGATTGTCGTTTTACCAGAACCAGACTCACCAACTAACCCAAATGTTTCACCTTCATAAATATCAAAGGAAGCATTTTGAACAGCCTTAGTTTCGTTAGACTTTCCAGCATTAAATGTGATATCTAATCCTTGAATTTGTACTAATTTTTTACGTTCATCAGCCATTATTTGCCACCTCCATTACCAAGGACAGCTGAATTTTCAACAGCAACAGCTTTTGAACGATCAGCTTCGGGATGTTCAGCTTGGAAACGAGCCCAACGCTTTTGAACTTCCAAAGGAGGTTCAACTTCAGGTGCACGCTCATCCAACAACCAAGTTGCTGCATAATGCGTGTCTGACAACTTAAAGAATGGTGGCTTAACCTTCTCATCAGCCGCAACGGCATAACGATTACGGGCAGCAAAGGCATCTCCCTTTGGTGGATTCAACAAATCTGGCGGTGTACCAGGAATTGCTTCCAACTTACCACGTTCAGTCTTAGTCGTTGGCATTGAATTTAACAAGCCCCATGTATATGGATGTTGTGGGAAGTTAAATACTTCATCAACCTTACCAATTTCAATAATTTCACCAGCATACATAACGGCAACACGATCAGCCATTCCAGCAACAACACCCAAATCGTGGGTGATGAAAATAATTGATGTTTCTGATTGTTCTTGAATGCTTCTCATCAAATCTAGAATTTGTGATTGAATCGTCACATCCAAAGCTGTTGTCGGCTCGTCAGCGATTAGAATCTCAGGATTATCAATTAAGGCAATCGCGATAACAATACGTTGACGCATACCACCTGAAAACTGGTGTGGGTAGTCGTTAATATGTGCCTTAGCATTTGGAATACCGACTAACTTCATCATTTCCAAAGCCTTTTCCAAGGCTTTTTTCTTAGGCATATGTTGATGCTTAATAAGTGGTTCAGCAATTTGCTTACCAATTTTCATCGTTGGGTCCAAAGAAGTCATTGGGTCTTGGAAAATCATCGCGATTTCTGAACCACGAAGTTTTTGCATTTTATCCTCTGACCGACCAATAATTTCTTCACCCTTAAAGGTAATTGAACCTTTTTCAATACGAGCATTCTTAGCCAATAATCCCATCAATGAACGGGTTGTTACTGACTTACCTGATCCAGACTCACCAACAATCGCCAATGTTTCACCTTTGTACAAATCAAATGAAACATCGCGGATGGCCTGAACACTTCCATTATAAGTATTGAAATTAATTTTAAGGTCATCAACCTCAAGAATTTTTTCTGCCATATCTTCACTCTCTTCCATTAATCCTTTGTACGTGGATCAAACGCATCACGTAATCCATCACCTAACAAGTTAAACGCAATCATAATAATACCCAAAATTACAGCTGGAATAACCAATTGATATGGATAGAATTGCATTGCTTTTTGTCCATCATTTAATAGTGTTCCCAATGAAGCCATTGGTACTGGTATTCCTAATCCAATAAATGAAAGCAATGCCTCGAAGAAGATTGCTGATGGAATTGTGAACATCAATTGCACGATAATTGTTGAACTTATATTTGGTACCAAATGACGTAATCCAATACGCCACGTTGAAGAACCCAAAGTACGAGCAGCTAAAATATAATCCTGCTCTTTAGCTGTTAGCACTTGCGCTCGAACCAGCCGGGCCATGGACGTCCATGACGTTAGCGCGATACCTAATGAAATAGACAACATACCTGGTTTCATAACCAGAATCAAAAGCACGAAGACAACCAAATTTGGAATTGAAGAAACAATTTCAATGATACGCTGCATCACAATATCGGTTTTACCCCCGCGCCAACCGGATATGATTCCATACGCGACTCCAATTATCAAATCCATAATCGTGGCTATTAGCGCAACTTCTAGAGAAATACGTGTTCCATACAAGACACGCTTGAAAATATCACGACCGAATTGATCAGTTCCAAACCAATAGTTTTTCTTATCAGAAACGCCAGCTGACTCATATTGGTCAACCTTAGTACCATCAATTTTAGCTTCACCGGTAAAACCAGGAATATCACCTAAAACGCCAGGTAGACGAGCTGGTAGATTTTGAATGGTAACATCTTGTTTTGATGTTGCCTTTGAATTTGCTACTGGTGATGAAGCAAAAGCTACCACAAACACAGCAACCAAAATCCAAAGCGAAATGAATGCTCCTTTATTTTTCTTTAAACGACGCCAAGCATCTTTCAAAAAGCTAACTGATGGCTTTAAAATCTTTTCATTATCAGTATGACGATCAGCGGGAAGCAATTTAAAATCATCTGCTGTTAAAGTTACTTTTTCAGACATGAGCGACTCCTTCCTATTCTGCCAATCGGATACGTGGATCAATGACACCGTAAAGGATATCAGTAATCAACAAAACAACCATCAACATCATTGAATAAACAATCGTTGTTCCCATGATAATCTGGTAATCATTCGTCAAAATTGAATCAACGAATTGACTTCCAATTCCAGGGATTGAGAAGATGTTCTCAACAACAATTGATCCAGTTAACAAATTAACTGCCATTGGACCAACCAACGTTACCAACGGAATCAATGAATTACGTAGTGCGTGCTTCCAAATAATTTCACCTCGTGAAAGACCTTTAGCACGTGCAAGTTCGATATAATCGGACCCCAGAACATCAACCATTTCAGTACGAATGAAACGAGCTGACGTTGCTAGCGGACTCATTCCCAACGCAATCGTTGGAAGAATCGTAGCTGCGAATCCTTTCCAGCCGGCAATTGGCAACCAACCTAGTTTCAAACCAATCCAGTATTGTAGCAATGCGGCGAAAACGAATGATGGGATTGAAATTCCCAAAACAGCCAAAATTGATAGGAATGTATCAGTCTTTGTGTTACGACGAACAGCAGCGGCTGCTCCAAGTCCAGTACCTGCAACTAGTCCGAAGACCAATGCTTGCAAACCAAGTTGTGCAGATGGACCAAGACGTTGACCAACTAATGTTGAAACTTGTTGGTTAGCGAATTGGAATGAAACTCCAAAGTTAAAGTGTAATGCGTCCCATAGATATGTCACGTATTGCACAACCAATGGCTTATCCAATCCATATTGTGATTCAATCATCTTTTGTTGACTAGCAGATAGTCGTTCTGCGTTAGCCAACGGTGATCCTGGCATCAGCTTCATCAAGAAGAACGTTGCTGAAATAATCAAGATCAAAGTTAGCACAATGATAGCTAACCGTTTAATTATATATTTGAACATGGCTATGCCTTTCCCTATTTTTTACTTCTACTCATAATATGCTAGAAAGTCATTCTGAAAATAACCATACTCTCATATCTCATAGCTATTAATTAGATGTTTTTAATTTTACCAGACGTTTCCTATTTATAAAAGAGTTTGTGATATTTTTTCACATAATTATTTAATTTTTATATTAATTAACTTTATATACATAGCTAAAATCTAGCATTTATCTAATCGATATTATTTTGTTCACGACTTATTTTAGTGATTAAAAAAGAGAGTAGCAGGACAAATACTTATTCGTCGCTCCTCCCTCTTCTAATCAGTTATTTAATCTATTTATTAAATTACTTCTTGTAAGCCCACTTCCAATCGAATGGTGCTCCAGTAGTATTTGATACAACATCCTTAACTGACTTGTTCAACAATGATGGCTTTGCTTGGTAGTACTCAGGTGCAATAGCGGCATCTTCTTGAAGAATCTTTTCAGCCTTTAAGTAGTCATCATAACGCTTATTTTCGTCGTTAACATCAGTCGTCTTAGCGGCCTTCATCAACTTATCGTACTCAGCATTCTTCCAGCTACCATTGTTAAATGATGAATCAGACGTGTACAAATCTAAGAATGTTGATGGATCAGCGTAGTCACCACCCCAGATTGTGTTAACCATGTCAAACTTCTTGTCATCTGACAATGAGATACGTTGCTTAAATGATACAGTCTTGATTGTAACTTTCAAACCAGGCAACTTCTCCATTTGTGATTGAATGAATTGTGCTGAACGCTTTGCACCGTCAGTATCATCAGTTAGGTATTGTAGGTTAACCTTCTTCTTACCTGACTCCTTCAATCCTTGCTTCCATAGCTTCTTAGCTTCCTTCAAGTTGTAACCAGTAGCATCCTTGTCGGCAGCAACCTTAGCAAAGTCCTTACCTGAGTTAGGATCCTTAGCTAACTTAGCAGCTGTGAATGAGTAAGCTGGCTTACCACCACCACCAAGAATCTTTGATGACATTGTCTCACGGTCAATTGACTTTGATAGGGCCATACGAATGTTCTTGTTATCCAATGGCTTCTTGTTTTCATTAAATTCTAGGAAGGCTGTTGAAGCTTGTGAAATAATCGTGAAGTCCTTCTTGTTCTTTGAAGCCTTGTATTGATCAGGTGACAAAGTTGTGTAATCAACCTTCTTTGACTTGTACAAGTTGTAACCAGTGTTTTGGTCCTTGATTGTTTGGATAGTTACCTTTGGTGTTTTAACTGTCTTAGCATCCCAGTAATCATCGTTCTTTACCAAAGAAATCTTGTTGTTTGAACCAGTCCAACCCTTCATAACGAAAGGTCCGTTAGAAATTGTGTACTTTGCAGCAGTACCATATTTCTTACCAACCTTATCCACAAACTTCTTGTTTTGTGGCTCAAAAGTTGCCATAGTCATAACTGACTCTAATTGTGGCATTGGACGATCAAGTGTAACTTGAAGTGTCTTATCGTCAAGAGCCTTTACTCCTAAATCAGAAACTGGCTTGTCACCCTTTTGGATATCATCAGCGTTCTTAATTCCTGAGAACAAGTATGCATATTGTGATGCTGTCTTAGGGTCATTAGTACGTTGCCAACCATATACATAATCGTCAGCTGTAACAGGGTCACCATTAGACCACTTAGCATCACGCAAATGATAAGTTAATGTCAATCCATCATCAGACTTATCAACTGATGTTGCACCAGCCAACTTTGGTGTTCCTGACTTGTCAGTACGGTACAAACCTTCACCAATTGATTGTAGATAAGTAAAGTCAATCGCTGCAGTTGTCTTTGATGGATCCATTGTTCCAACGTTGGCACCTTCAGTCCAGTTAATTGTCTTATACTTTGCAGCACTTGCAGTAACCGGTACAACAGCTGATCCTAAAATCACTGCTCCAGACAACAAAGCACTTACCTTTAATGTCTTATTCATAATCTTTCCCCGTTCCTTATAATCACTTTCATAATATGTGATAACTTTTTCATAATGATATAATAAACCCGTGAGGTAGTCAACAATTTATTTAAGGTTATTTTTAATTAACAAAAGCTGAATTGTTGATAAACCAGCGTTTTAACTGTTATTAAAGCCTTTTACTAATATAATTTTTTCTAATTTTATACTCATTTGCAAATATTGTTTTACTCATCAAAAAAAGACTGGAAATTAATTTCCAGTCTTTTTGACGACTCATTATTTATTTTTTTGTAAGCGTAAACGCGTTCACAAAGACTGGATTCTCAATATAACTCTGTTTGTCACTCCACGGTCTAAAGACCGCAAAGCAGCAAAGCATCGTTACACACCGAATTCAAACCGCTTTTGTTCTCGCTCTGTTATTACGCAGCCATACGGCGATCCAACATATCTCCAATCTTTGAGATAATGAAATTCAAAATAAAGTAAATAACCGCTAATGCAAAGAACATTGAAATAATTGCATCAGGCTTTTGTGCGTAAACAATTTGGGCACGATAAGTTACTTCTGGCAACATGATAATCGTTGCTAGTGACGTATCCTTAATCAATGACACGAATTGTGACACAATCGGTGGAATCATTTTCTTGTAAGCTTGTGGCAAAATAATGTGCCATAATGCTTGCTTAAAACTCAAACCATTTGATAAAGCACCTTCTAACTGACCCTTTGGCACAGCCATAATACCTGAACGAATAATTTCGGCCAACATAGCTGATTCAAAGATTGTCATGGCGAAAATTGTTGACGTCACAACACCAAAGTGAATACCAACCTTTGGTAGCGCAAAATATGTAAAGAAGATGATCAACAACAATGGCAAATTACGAATCAAATCAATAATAAAACCAACAATTTGTGAAAGATATGGAATTTTGACATATCTAATTACACCCAAAATTGAGCCAATAATAAAACTTAGGATAACTGACACCACAGCTACTTCAACCGTGACTCCTAATCCTGACATTAGGAAACGCATGTTAACCCACGAAAAGGCTGAAAAGAAATCACTCATGCTTGGCCTCCATTCTTCTCAAGGCGTGTTTCCAAATAACGCATATAGTAGCTTAGTGGCATTGTCAAAATAAGATAGAAAATACCAACAATGATAAATGGTCCGAAGGTATCGAACGTAGCTTGTGAAATTTGGTTAGCTTGATACATCAAATCTAATCCAGCAACGAATGCTAAAACAGATGAGTTTTTAATCAAATTAATAAATTGGTTACCTAGTGGTGGAATAACTAGCTTGAAAGCTTGTGGCAAAACGATATAACGCATACCTTGCCACCATGATAATCCGTTTGACATAGCCCCTTCTAATTGACCTTTTGGCACAGCATTAATTCCAGCACGTACCGTTTCAGCAATGAATGCTGATGTATAAAGTGTCAATCCAAAGGTTCCAGCGGCAAAACCACTAATTTTAATGACATTAGCAATTACAACATAGAAGAACATTGTAATAACTAGCAATGGAATGTTACGTACAATTTCAATATAAATACGTCCAATAACGTTAGCTGTCTTACTTGGTACAACTTCCAAAAGCGCAAATGCTGTTCCTAGAATAGTTGAACCAATTAACGCTAACACGGATGACAAGATTGTCCATCCAAAACCGGTTAAGAATTCACCGGCATGTTCTTGAAATAATGTTATCATTCTCCAGCCAACTCCTTCCAATCCATGCCCTTAACGTTACCAAACCACTTCTTGGCCATCTTCTCATAAGTACCATCAGTCTTAATTTCATCGACAGCCTTATTAACAGCCTTTACTAGCTTAGGATTTTTCTTTTGCATCGCAACACCATATGGTTCCTTCGTAAAAGTACCCCCACGTACCTCTAATGTTTTAGAACCAGCAGCCATACCATACAAAATACCATTATCAGTTGTTAGTGCGTCACCTTGACCAGCTTTCAAAGCAGTCAAAGCAGTCGCATAATCTTGCAAACCAACAACCTTGGCTTTTGGTGCAAATTCTTTAATTTCGTCAATTGACGTTGACCCTTGCACTGCTAGCACACGTGCTTTTGGTGTATTCAAGTCTTTAACGTTATGATACTTACTTGTTTTTTTAACCAAGATTGATTGACCAGCATTAAAATATGGTTTTGAAAAATCAACCACTTTTTGACGATCAGGCGTTATAGACATCGTGGCAATAATGGCATCGATGTTACCATTGATCAACATTGGCACACGTGTACCAGATGTAATTTGGGTATAAACAACCTTTGCATCAGGATTAACACGCTTCGTAATTTCCTTAGCCATGTCAACGTCAAAGCCTTCAAGTTTACCACTTTTAATATTCATTAATCCCATCAACTTGGTGTCGCCCTTTACACCCCAGTTCATGCGATCGGTTTTCATAATACGATTGTAGGTTTCGTTTTTGGCATTATCTGCAGCATGCACATCATTAACTGAAGTCATCCCAGTAAAGAGCGCAAATGCTGAAGCAGCCAAAACTGACTTTACAACAACTTGAAATTTACTTTTCATGTTGTTCCTCCTTAGCGAATAATTTGCGATAGGAATTCCTGTGCACGAGGTTCTTTTGGTTGCGCGAAGAATTGTTCAGTTGGAGAATCTTCCAAAATTTGCCCTTGATCCATGAAAATAACACGATCAGCAACTTGCTTAGCAAAGCCCATTTCGTGAGTAACAACCAAAGTAGTCATTGATGAATCGTTAACAATATCCTTGATGATCTTCAAAACACCGTTAACCATTTCAGGGTCAAGTGCTGATGTTGGCTCATCAAATAACAATGCCTTAGGCTTCATAGCTAATGAACGTGCAATCGCAATACGTTGTTGTTGTCCACCAGACAAAGCTGATGGTACTTTTTCAGCTTGATCAACCAAGCCAACACGATCTAACAATTCCATTGCCGTCTTTTTATTTTCAGCTTCATCACGGTGTAATACCAAACGTGGTGCAAGCATTATGTTTTCCAAAACAGTCTTGTTTGCGTATAAATTAAAGTGTTGGAAAACCATACCAACATTTTTACGCGTACGATTCATATCAGTTTTAGGATTAGCTAAATCCTGGCCATTAACAATTAACTGCCCACTTTGAACCGGTTCTAGACCATTGATCGTTCTAATTAAAGTTGATTTACCTGAACCAGAAGGTCCAATTAAAACAACCGTTTCCCCAGCCTCTACCTCTAAATTAATGTCCGTCAAAGCATGGAAATCACCATAAAATTTATTGACATCTTTGAACTCGATCATCGACATAACGGTTCCTCCTTATAGATAATCTCCCTAATAGACTATCTTAATGTATATAAAATGACCCGCCGCGAGTTTTTCGTGACGGGTCGCTAAACTAATAATAATCTGAAAATATCTAAAATGTCAAACATCTTGTTAAGTTTATTGACATTGCAAAGACTAAGTTATTATATAATTTATTATTTTTTTGTATATGCAAGTTCGACAGACAAGAAATATGGTTCTTCAATTGGTGTCAAAGACTGTCGGCCTCGAGATTTACCAGGACCACCTGAAATCACAACCGAAGCAATATATAAATTGTATGATTCTAATGCCATTTCTACAGGTTGCAATCCAATGGTTTCGATACGTGCTAATCGAGCTGCTAACATTTCATTAACACCACCATAAATAGCTAAACCACCACGCTCTTCCTCTAAACGGAAATATGGTAACGGCGTACCTGGATGATTAGCAAAAATATGATCCTGACCTGTTGCTAGAAAAGCCATTTGGTCCTTTTCTGATAAACCCCCATAATTGTCTGATACCATTTTACTTTCACGCAACTGGTCAACAACTTTATCTAGTTCAGCTTGCATATCACCATCTGATACAGCTGTTGCTGGCAAAACTTGATTTTTATCGTATAGTCCATTTGCTGGTACATAAGGCATAGCTGGATTACTTGTTGTTTCGCCTTCTTTAGCACCACCCAACATTTTTTCAATGACAGGTGAAACATCCCATTTAACAGTTTTCTGTGTATAGTAGTAAATAAAGTTTAAAACAACACAATATAAAATAAATAGGAATGCTAATGATAAGCCAATGCCTCGTAAATAAGCACCATTTTGAATATGCCGGATAGCTAAATACAAAATATAAAAGTTTCCAACACCGGCAAGGATTGAGTAAACTTGGCCTTTCCAACGTGCATTAACGTTGAACATACCTAAATAATGATTAAGTAAATCTAATATTGATAACATTAATTAGTTGCTCCTCCCTGTGCTGCATTATTTGCATCACCGCCAGTTGCACCACCTGTCGTATTATTACCTGTGGCAGGTGCTGTATTATCTGCTGGTGTGTCTTGGTTTTGGTTATTATTTGTACCAGTTTGATCATCTGTGCTTGCAGAACTATTAGTGGCATCATCATCTGTTGAAGATTGTTGATTACCTGTTTGACTACTGCTAGTGTCGTTAGTTGATGAATTTGATGTTGCATCTGTATCATCCGAGACTGATTGCTTGCTATTTGAAACATCCTCGTCATCATCATCAACACTAGATGATTTGTTTGTCTTTGATGATTCATCATCATTTGAGGACTTTACCTCAGATACCGATGAACTTTTTGAGACTTTTGAAGATTTAGGCGCACCATTTGATGAATGCGTGGATACGTTAACAACTGCATTTCCAGCACTAATTGCTAAAATAATTGACACCAAGGCAACTGGCGTCATGAATGGTGGTGTACGATATGACATATAACGTTATTCCTCCTCCGGGTCCACAACCACGGCTTGTTTTACAATATTATCAATTGCGACTTTAGTACTTTGCCAATCATCATTTACCACAACATGTGCAATGTCTTGCAAAGATGCTGGTAACTGAATATCACGTTGATACTCCTCGCTTTCTATCCGTTGCCGCATTTCTTCTAAATTATCACCACGTCTAGACAAGCGACCAAGGATTTCATCGGTCTTCGTCACTGTCAAAAAAATAATGACGGCCGCATCCCCCAATTTTTGTGCATAAGTTTTAGCACCTGCGGTATCCAAAACAATTGTAATAAATGGGCTTTTATCCCAAGCGCGCTCAAGTCCTTCATATGATGATCCATATTGATAATTAGCATAGGCAACACTTTCCAAATAATGATTTTCTGAAAAACTATCATTTGATTCGAAATAATAATCAACTTGATCCATCTCGCCTTCGCGCGGTGGTCGCGTCGTGTGTGTAATCACCTGTGGCATTTCATAAAACTCATTTAAATAATTGGCAACTGTAGTTTTCCCTGTCCCAGTATTTCCAGTCAAAACGAAAATTTTTCGATCCATAACTCTTTCTACTCTCTTTATTCACTACTATTAGTATAATGCGTTATGCTTAAGATTCCCTAACATTTCGTTTCTATTTTCTATTAATTAAAAACTTCGCTACTCACATTAAAAGCATGTACAAATATGTGCATGCCTTTAATGTGAATATAGTTATATTTTAAATCTTTTTGGCTCCTACACACAATCAGTACACAACGTGTTACATAATTGTAACACAATTTTTGTGTAATCGAAAAAAAGAATGGCTGAATCAGCCATTCTTTTGCTTGTTTATTATATTATTAAACGTTTGCCAATTCGTACATTGCTTGACCAAAGATAGCCATTGCACGAGTCAAATCAGCAACTGGATAAAATTCATCAGCTTGATGCATTGTATCTGGTACACCTTCAAACATTGCACCAAAGGCAACACCACGCTTCAACAAACGACCAAATGTACCACCACCGATAACTTGTTCAGCAGCTGGCAAACCAGTTTGATCACGATAAACTTGCAACAAAGTTTGAACTAATGGATCTTCACCAGATACATAGTGAGGTACTTGTGCATGCCCTTCAGCCTTAGCAGTGGCATCAAAGCCTTCTGGCAATGAAGCAGCTACGTGGCCTTCAATTTCTTCAGCTGACGTATTTTGTGGGTAACGGAAGTTTGTGTTAACAAAGCCATCTTCACCATCAGCAAAACGTTGAATACCAACATTCATTGACAAATCATGCATCAAATCATCATGTGTCTTAGCACCAATCTTCGCTGCAACGGTATCATCATGTAATTGTGTACCTAAGAAGGTTAGGAAACCTTTAGCGTTACCACCAAAGTCTTGGTCTTGTAAAAAGTTAGCCAAGTAAGTTCCAGCATTCTCACCAGTTTCTGGTTGGGCACCGTGTACTTGCTTACCATAGAATGTAATGGTTACTTGATCACCATCAATATCAGCTTCACCCTTAACACGAGGCTCAGCTTCTAAGTAATCACTCATTGCTGCAGTTAAAGCAGCAACATCAGCTGTTTCAACAACGGCCTTTGCAACACCAGGCACCATGTTTGGACGCTCACCTGCTGTAAATGAAACCAACTTCAATGAACCACCTTGCGTGCCAGCAAAGCGCGTTACGATTGAAACGTTTCCTTTTTCACCATTAATAATTGGGAATTCAGCATCAGGTGAGAATCCCATTGTTGGCTCACCATAGTCAGCAAAGAATTCATCCATTCCAGTCCAATCAGACTCTTCATCAATTCCGACAACCAAAACCAACTTACGGTTTAGCTTTAGTTTCAAATCTTTAATCATCTTTAAGGCATAGTATGCAGTAAAAGTTGGTCCCTTGTCATCTGAAGAACCACGAGCATACAAACGTCCATCTTCGATAACTGGTGTCCAAGGATCCTTTGTCCAGCCATCTCCTTCAGGCATAACATCCAAATGGCCAATAATTGCAACGGTTTCGTCTGCGTCCTCAGGACCTAATTCTGCATAAGCAACCAAGTTTTTATAGTTACCAACACGGAAACCATCACGCTTTGCAAATTCCTCAAACTTCAACAAAGCTTCCTTAGGTCCAGGACCCAAAGGTGCATCAGTTGTTGCTGCTTCATCATCACGAACAGACTTAATTGCTAACATTTCTTTCAAATCTGCTAGTAAATCATCTTCATATTTCAAGGCTTCAGCATGCCATTGTTTTACCATCTGTAAATTCCTCCAAGGCTCATATTTGTTTTCAATTATACACTTCTTTATCGTTATTAAACACCTTAGTGTATGTGCTATAAATTAGATTGAATACGCGACATATAGTTTGGTAACGCATCTGCTATAAATGAAGGTTTCACTACATAACTGTGCGTTGCCATCTCTTGCGCAATGATTGAATGCGCATAAACAGCTGCTTCAACAGCTTTTAGATGATTACTCTTAAATTGACCCACAAAGCCACCGATGATACCGGCTAATACATCACCCATACCACCAGTTGCTTGATAGGCACCACCAATCATAATTTGACGTAATTCATTGGCTGCATAAATCAACGTATGATGTTGCTTTAAAACCAACACATCCAAATTTAAAATTTGACGCTGCACTTCATTTAGTTCATGTTCGCGTTGATAATTTAATTGCACACCACTTAAGCGTGCCCACTCCATTTGATGTGGTGTCGCAACGGTAAACGGCTTACTAGGAAATGGCAAATGATTCTCAGCCATAACCGTTAATGCAGAGCCATCGACTACCAAGATATGTTTCTCTGTAACAGCTTTAAAAACTAAGTTCACTAAATGTAAAGCATGTTGATCATTGCCTAAGCCAGGGCCGATGACAATAACATCATTTTTTTCAATATTGGCTAATAATTGTTCATCATCTTGCCAATCCAAAAACATTGCTTCAGGTGATCGTGAATGCAAAGCTGTCAAGTTAACTTTATCAGTCGCAACAGTTGTCAGACCAGCACCGGCACCAATACTGGCTTGCCCAGCCATTAGGATGGCACCACCATATTGCATGCTGCCCCCAATTAACAAGACACGACCATAATCCCCCTTATGGCTATCATCAGGACGCCTTACAATAACTTCATGTAAAATATCTGACTTTAATTCATTAATATCCATGATAACTCTCCGTTTGTGTAGTATATCAATTATACCGCGTCCAGATATGTGGTATAAAATTCACTAATATTCTTACTTCATACTACTATTCTATCATCTATTGCACAAATACATGAATTAAGTGAAAATGATAATAACGTCTACAATTTAATGACAATTACTTGGAGGATTTTATGCTTAATATTGCTTATGTTGGTTTTGGTAAAAGTACCAATCGTTATCATATTCCTTATGTGCAACAACGACCAAATAAATTCCATATCAGTCGGGTTGTTGCCCCACATATCAACAAACGTCCTAGCGAGCGAGCTGCTTTAGAAGCAAACGGAACCATTTTTTCAACAGATATTCAAGATATCATTGCTGACACAAACCTTGACTTAGTTGTCGTCGTAACCCCTGCACCTACTCATTTTGCCGTTACCAAGCAATTATTAAGTGCCGGTAAAAATGTCTTGATTGATAAACCGGTTGTGGCAACAGTCGCAGAAGTTCACGAATTAATTGACTTAGCCAAACAAAAACAAGCTTTCTTCATGCCATTCCAGAATCGACGTTTTGATAGTGACTTCCTAACGCTGCAGCACGTTTTAAACAGTGGTTATGTGGGACGTCCAATTGAACTTGAACTACATATGGATCACTATCGGCCAAATGATGCTAAACAAACTGGCGGCACGATGGAAACAACCTGGTTTGATCATGGGGCACATTTAGTTGACCAAATGGTTTCACTATTTGGCCAACCACAAAAAGCTGTCTATGATTTACGCACGGTTCGAGATTTAAATGCTGACTTATCAGATCAATTTGAAGTTAACTTATTTTACGAAAACGCCTTTAAAGCAACGATTCAATCAAGTGAAACAACCGTTGTTCACTATCCAAAATGGGTATTACATGGTACCAAAGGATCATATATCAAGCACAATATTGATCAACAAGAATATGATCTAAAGACTGGCATTATGCCAGGCGATGTTGGCTTTGGTCTTGATGCGCCACAAGATTTTGGTAAAGTAACTTATTATAATCAAAATAATGATCGTCTAGAAAAATTTATTCCTACGATTGTTGGAGACTATGGTCGCGTTTACGATAGCATTTATGAAACACTCGTAAATCATCAAGAGAAACTTGTTTCTGATGAACAATTATTAACAACGATGCGGATTTTAGATGCTGGTACATCAACGTCTAACCCACATATCGTAAATTTTGATAAATAAAATCAATTGTTTTAGTTGTAACCGCTTACATTACGTGTTACTATAATGGTGTACCAAAAGGAAAGGTAGGTAGTGATTTGACAGATTATTCTAATCTAGCCACAAACATCACTTCATCTACTACAATCCATATGGGCGTGTCACAGTAATGAGGCAAGATAATTTTAGTATCAAATATTAACGGTAAACATTAAGTCATGAATTGACTATCTTGTTGTCATTAGCATCAGTTACTTCAACAACATACGATAACCCGTAACTGGGCGTAAGCATGTATCTTGATTGAAGGCTGCTCCCGACACGATTCGCTTTTTAAACGAATAAGATTGGATGCAGTAGTTGCGAGCAAGATGTAGTTGGTTTCGGTATTTCTAGCGACAGTCGTTTAAAACTGCAGATTAGACCTCTAGTTTATACCACAACAATTGAATATAGGGTCGCAAATTCAAGTGCGCCCCTTGTTAGGCAGGCTATCTTTAACCCCTAACAGAAGTTGTCGCGGGTCAACGAGCCGGCGGCTTTTTTGTGTTTATTCAGAGCTGATAAGCAACCGTTTTGGAGTCACAAATAAGGTGTTATCCATGTTTAAAACAACTGACTTCATGATCATTAACAATGCCTGCTGCTTGTAAAAATGAATATATTGTTACCGGACCAGTAAAAGTAAACCCTGCTACCTTCAAACTTTTACTAACAATTAAAGCTAAATAATCATACTTAGGAATATCTGTCGTCGATGAATAATTATGTGTGATGATATGATTACCAGTAAATGACCAGATGAATTCACTAAACTGTTCATTTGGAAACTTCTTTTGCAAAAGTTTTGCATTATTAATTGTTGCAACTATTTTCCTTTTATTACGAATAATACCGTTATCGTTCATAAGTTCGGTAATTTTAGCGTCATCATATAATGCAATTTTTTGAAAATCAAAATTATCAAAGGCTCTTTTAAAATTCTCGCGTTTATTTAACACAATCTGCCAACTCAAACCACTTTGAAATGCCTCTAACATCAATAATTCAAAAAGTTGTTGGCTGTCTTTAACCGGTACACCCCATTCATTATCATGGTAGTCTTGTAGCAATTCATTACCTGTTTGCGCCCAATCACATCGCTGTTTCATTTAAAATCCCCTCTACATATAATTTATATGGAAAGTCAAAAAAAGACCGAAGTTTCCTTCGATCCAATCATTTTTTAATTTTCCATCCGATATTCTTGTAACAAGCCTTCGCGAACACCTGAAGCTGAGAAAACAACCTTGCTAGCACCTGTATGCTTAATCAATACAATTAATGGTAATAATCCACTAATAATAATATCTGCTCGATTAGCTTCCAAATCTAACAATTCTTCACGTTCCGCCTTAGTCATTGTAATCAACTTATCATAAGTCTCCATGACTGCACTTGTTGTCATTTCATAACCATGAAAATCTGAATCAGCTGGTATACCATGCTTAGCACGATCAAGACGTGCTAATGAGCGGTTAGCACCACCCAACAAAATAACTGGCAACGTTACCGTATCGTCTAACCAAGGTAATTTACTATATTGCATTTCCACATACTTATATGCTTTCGCAATTGATTCTGGTGAAATGACACCATCAACATTTAACTTGAATTTCTCTGATAAATTAACCGCACCAAATGTCAAGCTCATCATATTGGTTGCCATACGATCTTCAATACCAACTAATTCAACACTGGCACCACCAGTATCTAATAACCAAGCATCTGAAATATCCAACGCTGAAGCAGCACCAAGATAATCATAATATGCTTCTTGGTCACCAGTTAAGACACGAATTTCTACACCAACTGCCCGAAAAACTTTATCTAAAAATTCGTCTTGATTGTCTGCCTCACGAACAGCTGCTGTTGCAATACCAACAACCGTAATATCCTCATACATCATATAGTCTTGTTGGAATTCCAACAAAGCGTTAACAACCCGCGTCATAGCCGCATCAGTTAGTTCACCATCGTTTTCGGCCATACCTTCAGCCAAACGCGTATCTAACTTACGACGACGTAATTCAACAAAATTCCCATCTGCTTGTAGTTCCTCAACTACCATCCGAGTTGAGTTTGAACCCAAATCGATGACTGCTAAATAACTCATTTAATACTCCTTAAAGGCACTAATTAATCATTAACCCCAATAATCAACACCCATAGCATGACGAACCTCAGCCATGGTTTGTTGTCCCAATACACGTGCCTTTTCAGAACCTTCTTTAACAATCTGCAAGACAGCATCGCGATCCTCTGCATATTGTGCACGACGATCACGAATTGGTGCTAATTCTTTATTTAATACTTCAAACAAATACTTTTTAATCTTCATGTCACCTAAACCACCAGCTTGATACTGTGCTTTAAGATCAGCGACATATGCTTTATCTTCATCAAAAATATCAAGGTATGTAAAGACCATGTTACCTTCAACGTGACCAGGGTCAGTTAATCGAACATGAGTTGGATCAGTATACATTGACTTAACTTTGGTCCACAAAGTGTCCTCATCATCACTCAAATAGATCGCATTATTCAAAGATTTTGACATCTTTGCATTACCATCTAATCCAGGAATACGACCCTGTCCTTCTGGTGGGAAAATTCCTTCTGGCTCAACCAAAATATCCGTATTGTAATAACGATTAAACGTACGTACCAACTCACGCGTTTGTTCAAGCATTGGCTTTTGATCATCCCCAACTGGCACAACTTGTCCCTTAAATAAAGCAATGTCAGCTGCTTGTGACACTGGGTAAATAAAGAAGCCAGTTGGAATACTTTCACCAAAGCCCTTTTGTTGAATCTCAGCTTTAACAGTTGGATTACGTTGTACACGCGCAACTGAAACTAAATTGAGGAAGTACTCTGTTAATTCAGATAATTCAGGTACTGCTGATTGCACAAAAATTGTTGTCTTTGCAGGATCAATGCCGACTGCCAAATAATCCAAAACTACTTCCAAAAGAGAGTTTTGTATTTTTTCAGGATTGCGCGCATTATCTGTAAAAGCTTGCTTATCAGCAACCATAATAAATGGATCATATAGACCAGAATTTTGCATTGCAACGCGGGTCTTTAAAGAACCGACGTAATGTCCAATGTGCAATTTACCAGTTGGACGATCACCGGTCAACAAAACTTTCTTTTCAGCCATAAATTTTCTTCTTTCCATTGCGGGAATCCCACAAATTTAAATTCGTCAAAACCAATTGTAAAAGTTTTTGCTTGCGATAACAAGCACTTAATTGTTATTGATAATCAATTGTTTGTCGTACACCATTTATTAATGGTGATACTGGACCAATCGTAATAAAACTCAACGCATGCATTGCTCGTGAGGCTAGCGTATATAACAAGCCAATCGCTTGGTCATCGGGATAATTAACTTGTGAAACATCATAACCAATTACCGCATCAAATTCTAAACCTTTAGCTAAATAAATTGGCATCACTAATACATTTGCAACCCGTGTGCGATCTGATGCATGTAGCAATTGTACTGTTTCTGAATAGTTTCGTAAAATATCTACTACGGTTTCCGCTTGTTCAGCTGTTTTAGTCAAAATTGCAACCGTTTTAAAATCTTGGCGTAACCGAGTTAACTCGTTGACCAAAACATCCGTTAACGTATCAACTGCCGCAGCTAGTAGACGCGGTTTGTCACCATGACGGGTAAAAGTCACGATTTCATTACCATCAGGTAAGAGGGCTTTAGCAAAATTCATAATTTCTTGCGTTGAACGATAAGCACGATTTAGCTTAATCAACGTCGGTTTGCGTGCAGCAAATCCTTGTGCATACTTATCCAAAAGTGCTTGTGGCGTTTCAACCTTTCGGAATAACGCTTGTTCAGCATCCCCAAGTACCGTAAATTTAGCCCGTGGAAACGCATGCTTCAAATATAATAGTTGCGCCATCGCATAGTCTTGCATTTCATCCACAAAAACATATGACATTGCTTGATTAGTGCCACCACCGGTCAATTTATCACGTAAAAACAACAATGGTGCAGCATCTTCTAAGTCAATATGATGGTATTCTAACTGTAACTCAAAACGTCGTTGCTTAGCTTCCCACCAGCCGACCTGTTCGTTGTCCGGTTGCTGTTCAGTAATGAAACGTAGAAAATCAGCATATTGTTGATAAATGTCCAAATAAAAATTATTGTACAAAGCATCATCAATCACTTGCCAATGTTTCATTAAATAACGCTTAGCAACAAACGAAATAATATCTTCTTCATCCTCAGTCGCCAATGCTTCTTCAACATCCGTCTCACCAATCAAGTCCTGATACTCTTGATCAGTTAAATTATCCAATTCTGCCAGTACCCAATCTGCATCTTGTAAATCTTCAATGCGATCTGCTAATACTTGCATAAAATGTTTTTGGACTTGATCAAGTCGCTCACGCATATCATAACTAACTGGAATTGTTTTAAGATACTCTGCAAACTCTCGGGCACCAAAGAAAACTTTATCTTCATAGTAGACATCAACAAAATGAATGCTATCAGCATCTAATTGCTTAATATAATCATCAAGTAGTGCGACAATCTGACTACTTTCTAATATTTTACGTACCTTTAAACTGGCTTCACCAACAAAACGTTGTTCCTGTTCATAACGATCAAACAGGGTTTGTACATTTAGTCCTTGTAAACGGGCACTAAAAAATTCTGACAACGTGACTTGACGCATATTACGTTCACCCAATGAGGGTAAAACACCCGCAATATAACTTGAAAAGAGACGGTTTGGTGAAAACAGCACGATCTGATCAGAGTTAAGCTCTTCACGTGAATGGAATAGCAAAAAAGCAATTCGTTGCAAAATAGCGGACGTCTTACCTGAGCCAGCAACACCTTGCACAACTAATAAATCACTTGATGTATCTCGAATAATCTGATTTTGCTCTTTTTGAATAGTCGCAACAATATTACGCATCTCATCATCATTCTGTTGACCAAGTGCATATTGCAACATTTCATCACCAACAGTTTCATTCGTATCAAACATATTCGTTATTTGACCATCACTAATAACAAATTGTCGTTTCTTCTGTAAGTCAACAGTTTGTTCACCATTAGGTGTTGGATAACTGACTTTACCCAACGTACCATTGTAATAAATACCACTAATCGGTGCGCGCCAATCATAAATTAAAAAATCGCCAGTCTCATCTTGTAGAGATGATAATCCAATATATAATGTATCTGACAACTGATCTTCAATAATATCAACACGTCCAAAATATGGACTGGTACGTAACAACTTAAGGGTATCAACTGTTTTTGACATAATGTTTTCAGTCTCAGTTACCCGTGCCACAATATTTCGTTGCTGTTGGATTTCGGCATTGGTTTCCATAGCATCATCAACTTCAGCTGTGTTAATTGATGTATTCGCAATATAATTACTTTCAACGGCCCGTGTTTCAGAATGTGCCTTGTCATAATTGGTTTCTGCCTGCTGTAACTGTTGGTCAATTCTTTGAACGACGTCATTTAATCTCGCTTGTTCAGCTGCTTGTTCTTTATGCATCTTGACCTCCTTCTCACTATACAGTCCTAATAAAAACAGGCGGCTAAAACTATGACGTTTTATCCACCTATCCTTCATTAAATTATACTAGTCCCAAACTAATCACAAGGCCTTGATCAACTTTAATCAACAGATTATCAGGCACAATTCCAATTTGATCTTGTAGACGTCGTTTATCAATCGTCCTAATTTGTTCTAACAGGATAACTGAGTCACGACCAATACCGGCTTCGGTTGCTTCAGCAGGGAGTCCTACGTGGGTCGGTAACTTTGGCTTAGCAATTTTAGCTGTGATAGGTGCAATAATAACAGTTGGTGAATGTTGATTACCAACATCATTTTGAATAATCACAACTGGCCGTTGACCACCTTGTTCCGAACCAATTACTGGCGATAAATCAGCAAAGAAAATATCACCGCGTTTAATATCTTTTTTATTTACCATACGTCTCTCTTTACTTCACTAATTTACGTGGTAAGCGGGGCGCCAAACTAGTTGCCACTTCATACGGAATCGTAGATAAGCGCTTAGCTAGCATTTCAAGTGTAATTTCTTCTTGACCAGCCTGGCCAATTAAAGTAACAACTGTACCGACAGGTAATTGCTCTGGTAAACGTACCATTAACTGATCCATGGCAATCCGTCCAACAATTTCAACACGACGGCCATCTGGTAATAAACCATACATGCCTTGTAACTGACGTGAATAACCATCTGCGTAGCCAATTGGTAATGTACCAATCCATTCAGTTTCTGTTGACGTATAAGTTGCACCATAAGACACTGATGTACCTGGTGCCACCTGCTTGACATGCACAAGTTCAGCTTTTAGTGATAATGCCGGAATTAGTTTGTCAGTTGCTAAAGCATCACCTGATGGATTGAAGCCATACATAGCTGCGCCAACACGCACTGTATCTAAAGTTGGCTGTTCATGCCAAAGCGCCGTTGCTGAATTAGCCATATGATACCAGATGTCTGCTGGTAAGGCTAGCTTATCCACTAATTTATGCCACGTTGCAACTTGTTTTTGATAATACATTGCATCAGGTTCGTCAGCAGTTGCAAAATGCATGCCTATTGCTTTAAGTCGTAATTGGCTATGAGATTGTATTTTATCAACCACTCGTTCTAACTCATTAACATCACGAATACCAATGCGACCCATTCCAGTATCAACACCAATTGAAACTGATAATTGCTTGGTTCCTGATAAATTAGCCATTAATTCATCAAGCCACGCTTCACTGGTTACAACTGGAATTAACCGATACTTAACTAAATCAGCAGCATATTTAGCTGGTGTAACACCCAAAATAAAAATAGGTAACTGCACACCAAATTGACGTAGCCAAATTGCTTCATCAATTGTCGCTACTCCATAACCATCGACGTTGGCATTTTCAGTAGCTGATACAACCTGTGTTAGTCCATGACCATACGCATTCGCTTTAACGATTGCAATAAAGCGCTTAACACCTGTCAAATGACGGATAGCCGTAATGTTGTGTTGAATTGCACTAGCTGAAACCTCTACCCATGCTGGACGTCGTGTACTAATAACTGACTGATCTGTTACATCAATTGCGTCCGACAATGCTGATTGTGATGCATCCGCTTCTAAAATAACTGAACTATAAACTGTATCACTCGTGTGTGATATTGAAATATGTACGTTAACTTCACCCTTTTTTGGATGTTTAACCATAATCGGTTGACCCGCTTCATTTGGTAATATTTCAAGATCTTGCCAACGTGCTTGCGAACCAATCCCTGTCCCTATTGCTTTACTATATGCTTCTTTAATTGAAAAACGACCTGCTAAAAATTCACGGCGATGTTTCCCCTTACGATTATCATACACAGCTCGTTCAGCTGGTGTCAGAATAACATCAATGAACCCTGGACGACGCTGTGCAACGTCATCTACATGACTGATTACTTGTGCATCAATTCCGTGTCCGACAATCATGTACATACCTCCCTAATTATTATTTCTATTATACCCTCTAAACTACTTTAGCATTCGCTTAATTTTTATTCTATCATACAAAAAAGCACCATAAGAATTTGAATAAACGCTTATGATGCTTATATAAAAATTTTATTTAATGATTAATCATTGTTCTTAATGACAAAATTACGTGATTGACGACGAGATGAACCTGAACGGCCACGTTGTGAACGATCACCAGAACCATTACGAGATCCACGATCGTATGAACGACGTTCACGTTGACCACGGTTGCCACGATAGCCACCATTATTGTGATGACGATTACCATCACGACGACCACGATAGCCACCGCCACGGCCTCCACGACGACCACCATTACCATGCTTATGTGGTAGTGGACGTTCGTGTGACAACTTGTACTCAGCATCCATTTGCTCAACATTGGCAGCTGCACCAAGCAAAGCAGCTGCTAATTGACGAGCATCATACTTTTCAACCAATTGTGTAACCAAGTCTGAATCAGCAACATTAGCTGTAGACTTTACAATGTCATCAACAGAATCAGCAGCAACGCTCATACGACCAGCAAGAGCTTCCTCATGTGTGTATGGCTTTAATGGTTGCATACGCTTCTTGGTCAACTTTTCAATGTCCTTCAAGTAATCCATTTCAGAATTTGAAATAAATGTTACTGAAGTACCATGAGCACCAGCACGACCGGTACGACCAATACGGTGGACATATGATTCTGAATCTTGTGGAATATCGAAATTGTAAACATAGTCAACACCAGATACATCTAGTCCACGAGCAGCAACATCGGTTGCAACCAAGATGCGGATTTCAGCATTCTTAAATTGCTTCAAAACTTGCGTACGCTTTTGTTGTGTTAAATCACCGTGAATACCAGCAGCGTTGAAACCACGTAACTCCAAACCACGTGTTAATTCATCAACACGACGCTTTGTACGACCGAACATGATTGCTAGCTTTGGTTGTTGCACATCTAAGATACGAGTCAACACATCAAATTTCTCAAAATCACGAACACGAACGTAATATTGATCAACCAAATCAGTGGTCAATTCCTTAGCAGCAATTTGAACATGTTCAGGATTTGACATAAATTGCACACCAATACGCTTAATAGCAGCTGGCATAGTTGCTGAGAACAACAATGTCTGGCGTTCATCCGGAACAGCCTTCAAAATTGATTCAATATCTTCTAAGAATCCCATGTTCAACATTTCATCAGCTTCATCCAAAACCAACGTCTTAACATGTGATAAGTTAATCGTACCACGACGAATGTGGTCAATTAAACGACCTGGTGTTCCCACAACAATGTGAGCACCATGGTTTAAACCGTTAATTTGACGACGAATGTCAGCACCACCAAACACAGCTTGAACACGAACATGCTTATCACGACCAAGCTTAAATAGTTCTTCTTGGGTTTGAATAGCTAATTCACGGGTTGGTGAGACAACTAAAGCTTGTACATCTTTATTGTCAGTATCAATCATCTCTAAGATTGGTAATCCAAAAGCAGCTGTTTTTCCTGTTCCTGTTTGGGCTTGACCAATAACGTCTTTACCAGCCATTGTCAAAGGAATTGTTTTTTCCTGAATTGGCGTAGCTTCTACATAGCCATGCTTCTCAATGGCTGTCAAAAGGTCTTGTGTAAGACCTAACTCTGAAAACTTCAAAATTTTTCCTCCAGTAACGATTGCCGCAACAATCGTTCTCTAATGTCTTGAACTTATCAACATAAAAACAGACTAGACACAATCCGGCGTCCATACTGCGTCTGTTCTTAGTAATCGTCCGCTATTTTTGTAACTTATCTAGTTTATCCTTATAATTACTAATTAGCAACCTTTTAAATCGGTTTTTCTAGATAATTGCAAAAAAAATGTAAAAAACATAATGTTCTGTTCATAACACATTTGCTTTTTACATTTTTTTATTATCTTTTATGTTTATTTATTCTTCAGCAATTTCAATATCAGCATTCAACATCGTTAACTTATGTACAATGTGATCATAACCACGTAGTACGTGTTCTGCATTAATAACCTCAGTCACACCATCGGCCATTAAGCCTGCTGAAACTAATGATGCGCCAGCACGAATTTCGGCAGCAGAAACACGATCACCGTGGAAGCCACTGCATTGTTGAACAACCATCTTGCCATGTTCTGGATTTGAAACTAACATCCCCATCTTTTGCAATTCAGGTATATGACGTGTCCGTTCTGGATAGATTGTCTCATAAACAACACTCTCTCCGTGTGCCAATGTTAGCAAAGGTGTTATCGGTTGTTGTAAGTCAGTTGCAAACCCAGGGAATGGTGCTGTTTTAATTTGAACTGGTTGCAAATCAACTGATTTAGGTACATAAATACTATCTTCACGTACATCTAACTTAACACCCATTTCAAATAACTTAGCCGTAAATGATTCCAAATGTTCAGGAATAACATTTTTAACTAGGATACCATCCCCTTGCGCTGCTGCTAATGCAAGATACGTACCAGCCTCAATACGATCTGGAATAATTGTATGTGTGTTCTTTGATTCTAGATGCTCAACACCCGTGATACGAATCACATCAGTTCCAGCACCACGAATTTGTGCACCCATATTATTCAAGAACGTTGCCAAGTCGATAATTTCAGGTTCACGCGCTGCATTCTCTAGAACCGTCGTTCCCTCAGCATGAACTGCTGCCATGATAATATTCATGGTAGCCCCTACTGAAACAACATCTAAGAAAATACGAGCTGCTTTTAAACCATTTTCAGCATTAATATACACTGTGTCATTTTCTTCATGTACAGTTGCACCTAATGCTTGAAAACCCTTAATATGTTGATCAATTGGTCGAGGTCCAATATTATCTCCACCAGGAAATGTTACTGTAGCACGACCAAAACGGCCCAACAAAGAACCCATGAAATAATAAGATGCTCTTAATGACTTAATAGCTGTTGATGGTAAAACTGATTCAACAATATTAGTTGGATCAATCATTAGTTCACCACCCTCAAACGTTGACTTCACGTTCATAGAGCTCAAAATGGCTTGTAAATTATATACGTCTAAAATATCAGGTACACTGTCGAATTTCACAGGTGTCTCAGCTAAAATAGCTGCTGGAATTAATGCGACAGTCGAATTTTTAGCCCCCCCAATGGTTACTTCACCACTGAGTCGCCGTCCGCCATGGATAACCAACTTCTTCATTTTATCAATCCTTTTAGAGTAAATACTCTATCATCCTTTGTTAAGGTCCATTCATTCAAAATTTTGTTATTTTCTATCGTTTGACTATCGCCAGACGCTGATGATCCCATACCATCGTAAACAATATACTCAATTAATTTTACAGTAGTTACAATTAAATTACAACAACGTGTCGTTAGTAAATTTTCTTAAAATTGACCATACTTCTCAAAAATAACTATGGTTATAATTATAACAATTGAACACTATACTAACCTAAAAAAAGACTGATAATTTCAAAATTATCAGTCTTTTTTTCTATCATTCAGCTATTATTTTTCATGTTTTGCCAATGCGGCTTTAACAAAGCCCGCATATAATGGCTCTGGATGATTTGGACGTGAAGTAAATTCTGGATGATATTGTGCTGCCACGAAAAAATCATTTGCTGGAATTTCAACAATTTCCATCAATGTTTCATCAGGTGAAGTTCCAACAAAGGCCATACCTGCATCTTCTAGTTCTTGACGATAAGCAGTATTAAACTCATAACGATGACGGTGACGTGCCATAATTTCAGACTTGTTACCATACAACTTCTTCGTTAAACTACCTTCTTTTAGAACAGCTGGATACAATCCCAAACGCATAGTACCACCACGATCAGTAATCTCTTTTTGGTCATTCATCAAAGCAATAACTGGTGTGTCAGTATTTTCATCTAACTCAATTGAATTAGCATTAGTGTGTCCTAAGACATCACGAGCAAATTCAACTGTTGCCAATTGCATTCCTAGGCAAACACCTAAGAATGGCACATTGTTTTCACGTGCATATTTGATAGCAGCTAACTTCCCTTCTGTTCCACGTGGTCCAAAACCACCAGGAACAATGACACCATCGGCATCTGCAAGCATTTCAGCCACATTATCAGCGTTAACCTTTTCAGAATTAATCGCATTAATTCTAACGTCAGCATCAACAGCATAACCACCGGCACGCAAAGCCTCATTAACTGAAATATAAGCATCTTGTAGATCCGCATACTTACCAACCAAAGTAATATTAATTTCCTTCTTCAAGTAACGAATCTTATCAATCATTGCTCGCCATTCAGTCAAATCAGCAGCTGGAGCAGTTAGACCCAAACGGTTCAAAATAACATCATCCATACCTTGCTTTTGCATGTTCAAAACAACTTCATACAAAATATCAACATCAAGTGATTCGATAACAGCTTCTGGCTTTACGTCAGTAAATAGTGCTAACTTATCACGCATGCTTTGTGTAATAGGTTGTTCAGTACGAACCACTAGCATATCAGGTTGGATACCATATGAACGCAATTCAGAAACTGAATGTTGCGTTGGCTTAGTTTTCATTTCACCTGCGGCACGCAAATATGGAATCAATGAAGTATGAATGTAAGCAACATTTTCAGCACCAACTTCACTCTTCATTTGACGCAATGCTTCAATAAATGGCAATGATTCAATATCACCGACTGTTCCACCAACTTCAGTAATCACAATGTCTGCATCAGTGGTTTCAGCAGCACGCATCATTTTTTCTTTTAGTGCATTCGTGATATGTGGAATAACTTGAACTGTTGCCCCATCATAATCACCACGACGTTCTTTCGCAAGTACTTCTGAATAAACACGTCCAGAAGTAACGTTTGAATACTTATTTAAATTAATATCGATGAAACGCTCATAATGACCTAAATCCAAGTCAGTTTCTAGACCATCTTCGGTAACAAAAGTTTCACCGTGTTGGTATGGTGACATCGTACCTGGGTCAATGTTAATATATGGATCAAATTTTTGTACTGCAATTTTAAATCCACGATTTTTCAACAAGCGTCCTAATGAAGCTGCAACGATACCTTTACCCAATGATGAAACCACACCACCAGTAACAAAGATGTATTTAGCCGTCATATAAATATATCCTCCGAGTTCTCTGTCAATACCAATAAAAAATAAAAAAGCTCCCAATGCTTGGTAGCGTTGGGAGCATTAATCAACTTTGATTACGCCTTGTAACCTAATACAAGAGCCCGGAATTTAATAATACATGAAATCACCGGACCTGTCAAACAATCAATCAAAATTAATGTTCAATATCTCCTGAACCATAATCATCATCAACGTCAGTCTTGATACCACTGATCTCGTCACCGATACCACCAGCGACTTCATCATGATTAAAATCATCAGTTGACTTAGAATCCTCATCATCGTCATCGTCGTCGGCATCATCAGCGACATCGTCAGTATCTTCGACGTCAAAATCATCATCTTCAGGATCATCATTATTGTAATCAATAACGTCATCATCATCGTCGGCATCTGCCAAGAATGCGTTAATCTTCTTACGCTTCTTCTTTGGCTTACCTTCAACTTCTTCATCTAGATCCAAATGAACGGCCTCATCAATTGAGTCAATTGGGTACCACGAACGCAATCCCCACATTGTATCACCCAATGAAATGAATGAACCGTCAATATTTAAATCAGTATAAAATTGTGTTAGGCGCGCACGAATTTCTTCGTCCGACTTACCCGTGAATGATTGTACTTCATTCAACAAATCATTAAATCCCATGGTTTCATGACGGTCAGACAAAATTGCACGAGCAACTTCAATCATTGAAAGCTCATCCTTATTTTGGCCGTCAAATTGTGTTAATGCCAAATCACTGCACGTCCTTTCGCGGTCTTACTCAATGTCTAATATTACAATATTTCTAGCATTTGAGCAAATATTTTTCATTTTAATTTTCTAGTTCAGGCACATTTTGACCCAGAACCCATTTTTCAACGGCTAGCCCAACACCATCTTCATTTTGTGACGTTGTTATAAAATCAGCCTGCTGTTTAATTTCATCAACCGCATTAGCCATCGCAACACCCAAGCCGGCTTGTTGAATCATCGTCAAATCATTATGTTGATCACCCAATGCCATGGTTTCTGATATATCAACACCTAGCTTATCAGCTAAAATCTTTAAACCGTTACCTTTAGTCGATTCTTTATGCATCACTTCCAAAAAATTAGGTGTTGATTGCACGATATAATAGTCATCCCGCAAAGACTTTGGCATATTAGCCACTAATTGCTTAACCTTTGTTTCTTCATCGATGAACATAAACTTTACATAATGCTCATCAGTCGTCATATCAGTGATTGATTTAATTTGTAACGGCATTTGCACCATATTATTTTCGCCATTTGCATAACGGTTAATCCAATGATTTTCGGTAACAGCATGATCCAATGCTTCAATTTGAAAATAGGCGTTATATTCACTAGCTATTTGCTTAAATTTTTTATAGTCAGCCAATGCCAATTCATGACCACCTAATTGCTCACCTGTCGTGGTCTGCACAACACTACCATTATACGTAATCGCAAATTGGTCTGTTTGATTATCTAAACCTAATTCACTTAAATAATTTTTTACACCCGCTAACGGACGTCCCGTAGTCAAGACAATTTTTACACCTTGATTGGCGGCTGTTTGCAACGCTTTTTTAACACGTGGTGTAATCTTCTTTTCAGAATTGACCAATGTGTCATCAATATCAATTGTAATTAGTTTAATCGCCATGTTTAATCCTATTCTTTACTCTCCTTCTGGGTCAATTAATGTTTCATTGAGCACGTAACGTTGAAATTCTTGATAAACCGGCGCCATAATATCATCTACCGCATGCTGTACCAACATCTCACGTGGGAAGAAGAACCGTGCATTACCAAAAATGCGTCCTGTCATCGCTTCAACTAGCGCACTACGCGTTGATAATTCAACTAACGAACCATCTAATTGCATGAGTTCAATTTGTGTACGGGGCTTTTTCACCTTAGGGTTATAGGCATCATATGGCAAATCAAAACTATCATTTTCTGCCGTATAATATCTCGTATCAAAACCAGCCGAATCAATCAACCTTTTAATAGTTGGTAGTAAGCTTCTCGTTTCTTCAGTAATCACAATTGACTTTAAAGGCTTACGATCAAGAAAACGAATTGCTAAATCAGCCAAAACAGAATCTTCAGCATACCGCCAAGTACTAATATCAGCTAACATCACTGCATCATCTAACATAAGATATTGCTGCAACGTTAAATCACCAGCAAACAATGGTCGTAAGATCGGCGAAATAAATTCTGCGCTAACACGTGGATCCTTTTGACTTTCATCATATACAAATTTTGCCCGTTCTAATAGATGCTGTAGCAATACTTCAAAAGACCTTGAAACAGGATGGAAGTACACTTGTACATACATTTGATAACGTGATACAACGTAATCTTCAATGGCATATGAACCCTTATCGTCAAATGCGATACCGCCAGCATATGGACGCATCATATGAATAATTCGTGATAAATCAAACTGTCCATATGTTGCACCTGAATAATAAGCATCACGCAACAAATAGTCCATCCGGTCAGCATCAATTTGACTAGAAATCAACTGCACAACTTGTGGATTTGGATATGTTTTAGCAATAACACTGGCTACTTTTTCTGGAAAGTCATCAGACACACCTGCTAAAACCTGATGAATTTCAGTATCAGGTGACAAGATTATGGCTTGTGTGTATCCTTCATGATCTGTATTAAAAATGTGCTCAAATGTATGTGAATATGGGCCATGTCCAACATCATGAAGCAACGCTGCACATAATAACACTAAACGTTCATTCACATCCCATAACCCATCCCCGGGTTCTTGTGAAGGATAAAATTGTTCCAAATGATTAGCAAAGCGACGCGCAATTTCATAAACACCTAGTGAATGTGAAAATCTTGAATGTTCCGCCCCATGAAACACAGCACTAGCGACACCAAGCTGTTTAATGCGACGTAACCGCTGAAATTCTGACGTCCCAATTAAATCCAGAATAACCTGATCTTTTACTCGTATTGAATTTAACACGGGATCCCTAAATACTTTTTCTGAACCTGTCTTAATAAATTGTGCCATGATTTCCTTTCTATTCTGCTAAATAATCGCTATTTTCTATATTATACCGCATTGAACCCTGTATAATAGGTACAAGTAGTCTTTAATTAAAGGAGTTTAATATGCAACCTAAAGGAAAAAGTTGGTCAACAGCCATTACCTTAACTACCACCATTAGCCAAGGTAATGATATTGAAGAATTTTCATTCCAAGAAACCAGTACCGTAACCGTAATGCCGAATGCTTTATACATTCGTTATACAGAGCATCAAGAAGGCTTTAAAACACCAACCACCTTTAAAATCACCCAAACAGATGATATTTTATTACATCGTCATAATCAATTCACTGATGTCCAATTACATTTTGTACCCGGTAAGACTTTTCAAACGCAATATGTCACATCACAAGGAAACGTCCCCATCGCTGTTAAAGCAACCCAACTTACTAATCAAATTTCAGCTGAACATCCTTATGGTGAAATTAACGTAACGTATGAACTATTAAATAATAACAGTGTTATTGGCACTTACGCCTTACAACTAGTCGTATCAGAAAATAACGCATAAAGCAAAAACCGTTTACAAAAAACGATTGACCCACGTCAATTCTTTTGTAAACGGCTTTTTTTGGTATAAAAAAAGACCACCGTGCAAGAGGGGGAACGCAACGATGGTCCACCACCGGGTACTATCGCAACCAGTGAAGGGGGGATACATAGTTTGGGGAACTATGTAATTTTCATATACTTTGGGGAGTAATGAATTCCACTAACAAAAGTGAATACGTATAATATATACAACCAAAGTTACAAAAAAGTTTCACAATTTTATCGATTTATTTACAAAAAAGAAGAGAACCCTGAACACAAGTGTTCCGACCTCTCTTACTTAACTAATTATTGTTCTCTCTTTAATGAGCTTGTTGTTTTATCTAACTTAACATCAGCCGTCTTTTCATCACCACGGTGATAGTAAGTAATCTTTACAGTATCGCCAACTTTATGCTTGTAAAGCGCATCACGTAATTCACCTGAATCACTAACTTTAGTATCATCAAGTTTTGTGATGACATCATAACGCTTCAAACCAGCCTTAGCTGCTGGTGAACCATTTTCAGCGTCGACAATGATAACACCATCTGAGACATTTGCTGGCAGATGCAAGACATCACTTTGGTCACTAGCAGATACATTACTCAAATCAACCATTGAAACACCCAAAGCAGGACGTTCAATCTTACCATTCTTCTCTAACTCATTAATAATGTTAACAACTGTGTTTGAAGGAATTGCGAATCCCATACCCTCTACCGAAGTACCATCTTCAGAAGAGGCTAATTTCATGGAATTAATACCGACAACCTGACCAGCTAAATTAACAAGTGGTCCTCCTGAATTACCAGGATTGATAGCCGCATCAGTTTGCAAAACCGTTGCTTTACCAAGAGAATTACCAGATTCGTCTGTTGCATCAACTTGACGCTTTGTCGCTGAAATAATTCCTTCAGTAACTGAAGTTGCATACTCTGAGCCTAATGGTGAACCAATGGCCAAAACTGACTGACCAGCTTCCGCCTTATTCGAATTAGCAAAGTCAGCAATTTCGCTAATCTTATCGGCATTAACCTGCAAAACGGCCAAATCAGTTTGTTCGTCAGTTCCAACTAGTTTTGCCTTCAACTTAGTCCCATCACTTAGCAATACTTGGATTTCATTCGATCCGGCAACAACGTGATTATTTGTCACGATATATGCTGTATTATTATTTTTCTTATAAACAACTCCAGATCCTTCTGAAGCTGTTTGTAAGCCAGAATCATCATCTTTGTCACCATTTGTTTGTTCTCCAAAGAAATCCGACTGTAATGATTGTTGCTTTTGTAAATTAATTACCGAAACAACCGCACCAGAAACGTTCTTAAATGCTTTAGTAGCACTAGAAGTGCCCTTAACGTTATTATCATTCACCTTTACTGGTTTGGTATTTGATTTTGTCACACTAGACGTTTGATCATCCTGTGTAAAATGTACAACACCCCCTGCTGCAACTCCACCACCAATCAAACCTGCGACAACACTCATTATTATAATTTTTGTTCCCGAAGATGATTTCATATCTTTGCCCCATATCTATTCTGTTTGATTAACTTGTTATATTATACCTAATATTAAACCATTTCCCTTTAAATCGACTTAATATAACCCTTAATAAACCTTATATTTGGATTAATCGTGTTGCCACGGCAGGGTCAGTGTCTAACAAACCAAAATCATGATCAACGCCAAAATCATGTTCTTCCAATACTGATTGAACTGTTAAATGCGCTAATGGTTTTTGATTATTTTCTTGGCTCAAATGACCCAAATACACTTGTTTCGTTTTATCACCCAAAATTTGTGTCAAAGCTAACGCACCATCTTCATTAGATAAATGACCTTGGTCACTCAAAATACGTTGCTTTAATGGCCATGCATAACTCCCCATACGTAGCATTTCATAATCATGATTAGCTTCCATTAAAATTGCATCAGCATTTTTAATGGTTCCAATCACACGATCATTAACATATCCCGTATCTGTTAACATCGCAAAGGTCTTATTGTCATGATGGAAAGCATAAAACTGTGGATCAGCGGCATCATGAGAAACACTAAAACTCTCAATATCCAAATCATCCATTAGCTTAGTTTGTCCTGGCTCAAATAATTGTATTTGATCAGTATTGATTTTCCCGATTTTACCAGCCATTGCTTGCCAAGTTTTTTGATTAGCATAAATATCCATACCATACTTACGAGCTAATACGCCGACACCCGCAATATGATCACTATGTTCATGAGTCACAAATAGCGCATCAACATCATCTAGTGAACGTCCAATTTGTGACATTAAATTTGTTATTTTTTTACCCGAAAGGCCGGCGTCAACGAGCACTTTGTGTCTAGGTGTTTCAATATACGTCACATTTCCTTTACTACCTGACGCTAACATTGACACTTTAAAATCGTCTGACATTCTTAACTCCTTATCGAATAAAAAGCCGTTCATTTTAGCATAACTAAAATAAGCGGCTCTTCATTACTGATTTCACCACATGTTATATTTTAACACGTTGTGAAATGTTTATTTCATTATCGTTCCATTTATTGCGTTAACTGAAGCGACGGACATATTCTGTCCCTTACTAGTCATCGCAAATTGCCAAACTGGCACAAAAATAATATCATCATCCACAGTTGTGAGTGGCTCGTAACCCAATTTTGATTGCTTGATTTGGCTACCATCAGGCAAATCATTATATTGATAGAGTGCAATCAAAGCTTGTTGTTCAGAAATCAATTGCACATCATTGCGCAAAAACTGTGTATCGCTAATATATTGTTGTTCATATTTTTTTAACCGATGTTCATCACTAACTTCAAAGGTGATTTGCCCCCGATTCGTTAAATATGGGCGTTGTTCTTTGGCAATTTTTTGTACATAAACGTAAGGTTGTGTATCTTTCTTTTTATTATTAGATTGCGCAATCTTAGTCAATTTACTACTAAAGCGATATTGATCACCATTAATAACATGCTGATCTTTTTTAATGAATTTATTTAATGCCTTCGTATTAACATTATTTTCACCAGATTCTGCTAAGCGATATGGTTTAGTCATTGAAACGGTCAAAACATCATCATTCATATCCGTTTGCCAATCACTATTTAATTGGGTTTGGTTATTAGCCAAATCATCACGACCATCTTTACCAGCAATATAAGAACCCGTGTGACGACTTTTTGATAAATTATCATAAGTGATGCCATCATCACGCATTTCATTTAACACTTGTTTTTCTGGATCACGGTGATCACTAAATGGATATTGTTGAACCCATTGGAAACCTAGAAAAATATCCAAGGCAATAAAAACTATTAAGAAGGCCGTTAAGACTTTTCGAAAATCCATTTAGCGTCCTCCTTCCGCAATACGTCCATCAACCGATTGCCAAGCGCCATCTTGTTCAAAATACCATTCCGGCTGTAGTTTAACGACTTGCTTTTCTGAATTAGATTCCCAACGATAACCTAACATCATATTTTGAATATCCTTGGTTGCAATACCATGACGCGCCAAATCATTTAAGGCATCATCCATCGTTGGTAACGTTACCCGTTTATTTTTATCAGTCGGTAATGGTACGCGTAATGAATACTGTGACAAAATAATTTGTTCGTGATGATTAGGTTTATGTTTTACCTGAACAGTACCACTATCAGTTTGGTTAAAAATAGGCAGACCATTAACAAATAAGCGATAAACCAATGTTTTATCTTTATTATTACCTTCAAAATAATACAAATCATCCGATAACTGATGTAAATCAACTAACCATTGATAACCATTTTTTTGTCGTTGACTAACGGTATTATCATGTTGATTGATACCATAAGCGTCATAGTGGATTAATCCAGTATTTAAATTACGAGTCATCCGTTGGTTATCACCATTAGTATACGTTAATAATTCTTGATCATTAGTAACTGTCCGTTTCCCACTATCTGGGAAAATTTTAGCTAGTTGCGTCACCGTATGATCACTATCCAATAGATAACTATAACTTTGTAATTGAATTGGCTTATCAGGCACCATCACCACATTACTGCCAATCCAACGGTACGTAACGGGAATTGTTTCTTCCCCTTTTTTAGCTGTTTTAATCGTTTGTGATGCATCACTACCACGATAACGATACATTTTACGATTTACATCACTATAAAGCGCAATATCAGTACCTTTTTTGGGTAATCGCACATGGTCAATTAAAGTGTCATTAGCAATCCTAATATTTTTACCAAAAATATGTTTAATAACACTTCCTGAAATAGCATCTGGAAAACTCATAACAACCGTATCTTTTTTAGCCAGAGTCTTTAAATAATCATTCTTAGAAAGCGTTTTATTATCTTTATAAGTTAAATGCCATTTTTTAACACGTGAAATTAACTGATTTGACTTTGATTGGAAATCCATAACACTCCGATTTCCTTTTTCATCATTAAAAGTTAATTGTGAAACACCATAAATGTTAGCCAAATTCTTTCCCACAACGTCTTTTTGTTGCGCTGGTGCTGCTTGCTTTTTTTGCGTAATATGACCCGGACTTTGCCACAATTGTACTGACAAGAAAATACTAATCAAAATTGCGATGATTAATGCAATAATCAAGCCGTACCGTTGTCTGAAGTAACTCAGGCGAATACGCCACTGTTTATCCTTCTTCATCCCAGTCACCATCATCCCATTCATCATCTAATTCGTCATAAGGCTCGTACGGCAAAGCAATAAAGAATGTAGAACCACTACCTTCAGTTGACTCAACCCATACGCGGCCACCAAAACGTTCAATAATTTCTTTAGAAATTGCCAAGCCCAATCCTGTACCACCTTGTGCACGTGAACGAGCCTTATCAACACGGAAGAACCGGTCAAAAATTTGGACCACATCCTTCTGCGGAATTCCTAATCCTTGATCAGCGATACTCAATACAACTTCAGTTTGATGATCTTCCAATCGAGCTGTAATCACACCACCATCTGGCGAATACTTAATCGCATTGTTCATGATATTATCCAACACTTGGGTCAATTTAGAAGTATCCACATCTACCCAAATTTGGAAGTTTGGAATAACACGTTCAATTGTATAGTACTTTTCTGGCTTATCATCGTTGGCAATAATCATGTCAAAGCGATCAAGGACGTAATTGAATAAACTGGCAATATTGATAAATTCATTATCAATTTTCATTGTTCCTGAATCCATTCGTGATAATTCAAGTAAGTCATTAATCATATGAATCATACGGGTTGTTTCATCTTGAGCAACACTCAAAAAGCTATGCGCTACTTCAGGGTCTTCTACCGCTCCTTCTTGGAGAGCATCAACGTATGACTTTACTGATGTTAATGGCGTACGCAATTCGTGTGATACGTTTGAAACGAATTGACGACGTTCACGTTCAGTACGTTGTTGTTCCGTAACATCATGTAGCACAATAACTAGACCAGAAATAAAGCCTGACGCACGTTCAATCAAACTGAAGTAGGCACGAATATTCAATGGATGTTCGTCAGTACTAAAGTCCAATAGCAATTCATGTTGATTATCTAATAAATCACGTAGACTATATTGATCAGCAATTTGTAGTACGTCTAAAATTGAACGGCCAGCTGCATCTTTATTATCTGTAAGTCCGGTCATGCGTAATGCGGCAATATTTATAATATTAATATTGCCTCGTCGATCAGTGGCGATAACACCATCTGTCATATACTCAAGAACAGAATCTAGACGGCGTCGTTCAAAGTCCATTGAATTAGTCGTTTCATCAATTCGTTCAGCCAACATATTAACATTTTGTGCTAAATGACCGATTTCATCGTTAGTATGGACATCAATACCACCTGAATAATCACCCTGAGCAATTTTGTTCGTACGGGCACTAATCTCAGCAATTGGTCGGGTAATACTACGTGAAATAAATATCGCCATAATAATACCCAAAATAACGGCAAAGACCAATGAAGCAAAGTAAATATATGAAATTTTAGCCAAATTATCATAAACTGACTCAACACTTGCCCGAACAACAACCACTCCAACAATGTTACTTTTACCATCAGTTGAATGCCTTAAAGGTTTAATAACTAATTGATAACGGGAATCATTCTGGGTAATGATTGGATCTCGCTTATATTTACTGCCTGAAATTGCCGCTTTAATATTACTATCGGTTGTTTTTTGACCAACTTTATCCTGATTATCAACGTCGTTTGTACCACGTAAAATACCTACTGTGTCAAAAACTTGAATTTCCGATATAGCTGCGTTATTTGTTGAATTTAAAATAGTGTGAATATTTTGATTAACATTATCTTGATTATTACTCGATAATTGTTGCGTTAATGAATCTTCAACGTAGGCTGGCAGTTCGATTTGATTGCGGAAAGTAGACAAACTTTGTTGTTCTAATTGACGCACAAAGAAAACACCCACCAACTCTAATGTAACAATCAAAGTTAACGTGAATACCAACGCAATCTTAAAATGAATCGACGCAAAAAAATGACGCCATTTGTGCGTTCTTTTCATGTTTTTCATACTGCCTCTCTTAATTGAAAAAAGCTAGTGCCGATGCCATTTGGCAAGGCACTAGCCTTTTAATAAACACTTTATTCTTCTGATGCCTTTAGGTAATAACCAACACCACGTCGGGTCATCAAAATTTGCGGATGACTAGGTGTTTCTTCAATCTTTTCACGGATTCGACGCACCGTCACATCAACAGTCCGGACATCACCAAAATAGTCATAACCCCAGACCGTTTGCAATAAATCATCACGAGTCATAACTTGACCAATATGCTTTGACAAATGATGTAGCAATTCAAATTCACGATGTGTTAATTCAATATCCTGGCCATTCTTAGATACCATATAGGCATCTGGATGGATTGTTAAAGCACCAATCTTAATATCACCACTATCATCAACCTGTCCTTGACTTGATGATGATGATTGTCGCCGTAAATTGGCCTTAATTCGTGCTAATAACTCACGATTAGAAAATGGCTTAGTTACATAATCATCTGCACCCATCTCTAATCCTAAGACTTTATCAATTTCTGAATCTTTAGCAGTCACCATAATAACTGGTGTCTGTGAAGTTGTACGAATTTGACGTAATACTTCTGTACCTTCGACCTCAGGTAACATTTGGTCTAATAATACCAAATCAGGGTCTTCACTTTCGAACAAGTCCAAAGCTTCTTGACCATCCATTGCAACCGCAACGTCGTAACCCTCTTTAGTTAAATTAAATTTTATAATATCTGAAATCGGTTTTTCGTCATCTACAACCAAAATTTTACTCATTATTATGTTCCTCCCAATGGTGGGTCTCTGATTGTTATTATAGCATGGTAGGCAATTTTACCAAAATAAAACTTTATAAAAAATTAATATATCGTTTTTCTTATGCTTTTATATGCTAAATATCAATAAATGCTAACCACAATGATAAATTTTTTATTGCAATGTTTTCTGACATATGATATATTTTTATATGTTGTTGTAAAGTAATTATCTGGACAAGTAGCTCAGTTGGTAGAGCAACGGACTCTTAATCCGTGGGTCCAGGGTTCGAGCCCCTGCTTGTCCATCGTTTAAAAATGACCGTCAATTAAATCTGACGGTCATTTTTTTATTTATCGATTTTTATATAAATTAACGACGAGCGTAATTAGGCGCATCCTTCGTTAAGACGACGTCGTGGGGATGGCTTTCAACTAAACCAGCATCAGTAATTTGAACAAATTGTGCACCTTTACGTAGCATTTCTACATTACTGGAACCAGTATAACCCATACCTGAACGAAGGCCACCACTAATTTGGAAAATATTATCAGCGATAACATTAGTAATAATTTCTTTATCAACCATAACAGCAACCGCACCAGCGGCTAATGCTTTAACCACATCACCAGAATACTTAATATCTGACCCTAAAATGACACTAGCATCATATTCGGAAGCTAATTCAGCAAATGCCATCGTGGTTGTTAAGGCTTTGGTTACTGGCGTTGTTTTTGTACTACCAATTACAATTGTGTCGGCACCAGCAGCCAAAACATGCTTGGCAGTATCTAAAGTTGCTACGGGGCCAACCCATAATGGCAATGATGGCTGCGTAGCTTTAATCTCGGTAATTATATCTGCCAAAGTTTTGTCGTCAGTATCGGTTGATAATTCAACAACATCAATGTTGGCTTGCACCAATTGATCCACTTCAGCTACTGTTGATGCAACGGCACCAACCATATAATCATCATTTTCAGCTTTAATTGATTTAATATTATCAACCGTTGCCAACTCACTTGGTAAAATTCCTAACGTACCTTCTTTAGCAAATGCTTTTGCATCTACTAGTGTTGTAAAATCAGGCGCTCCAATTACTGGAATTGATAATGTCAATTGATTCGAAATTTGAGTTGTAATGTTAATTTCATTAGGTAAAACTTCTGAAGCACTAGGTACTAACAATACCTCATCAAGTCCCAATCCGCTTTGATTAACCATTATACTAACGCCTCCTTTTTTGTCATAATACGTACATTTTGTTGAACCTTTGCATAATCATTATTAGCAACTTTATTGATTAAACTACCACTCTCAGCTGCCTCATGAATTGATGAAAAACCGGCTTGCCCAAGATCTGTCTTAACTTGTGACAATAATGGTTGAATAACGTCTAATAATTCACCTTTGTAAGCTGTCTTGCCTTCAATTCCTTCTGGCACCATCTTATTAGCTTCATTAACCTCTCCTTGGAAATAGCGATCTTTTGAGCCATTTTCCATTGCGGCAATTGAACCCATACCACGGTATGCTTTATAACGAAGACCGGTCTTCTCATCGGTTACTACCTGACCAGGTGTTTCAAACGTTCCTGCTAATACTGATCCCAGCATAATTGCATTACCGCCCGCTAACAACGCTTTTGTCATATCATCGGCTGTTTTAATACCCCCATCGGCAATGATGGTTTTACCGTATTCTTTAGCGGCTGCTTGGGCGGCAACAATAGCAGAAATTTGTGGGACACCAATACCGGCAACAACACGTGTCGTACAAATTGATCCAGGTCCGATACCGACTTTAGCAACATCGGCACCAGCATCATACAATGCGGCAGCGCCTGCTTTAGTAGCAATATTACCAGCAATAATATTAATATCTGGGAAAGCATCACGCACCTCACGAACTTTGCGCAATACTCCGGCTGAATGACCGTGCGCTGAATCTAAGACAATTGCATCGGCACCAGCATCTGCCAAAGCAGCCACGCGATCAATCGTATCTGAAGTTACACCAACAGCACCAGCAACAATTAATTGATTATTAACATCGACAGCTGCATTTGGTGTTTCAGAAAAATCAACAACAGTTGCTTTAACCTTTTTAATTTCTGCTGCCTGTTCTTTAATCAACATGTTCTTATGAACAACACCTAAACCACCAAACTTTGCCAATGCAATCGCCATTTTTGATTCAGTGACTGTATCCATGGCAGCTGACAAAATTGGTTGATTCAATTTCAAAGTAGGCGTAAGTATAGTTTGCATTAAAACATCTTGTTGTTGATTACTTGTCTGACTGATTGGTAGGTCGACGTCTTGAAACGTTAAACCCATTGATACAAATTTGTTTGCAACACTATATTTAGCCATGGTTCCTCCATTTTTATACAAAAAAAGCATTTATAGAATAGTATAGTATCCTACAAATGCTAGTTAACACGACAGTTATTCTAAACATTTGTGGATTGTCGCCTATTTTGGGTAGGCGGTAGAAACTTGTTAGCCCGTTTATCTAACGATTAAATCTACAAAAATAATAGATATATTTATTTATCAATTGATTTTACACGGCTTACAAAAAAAAGCAAGCATTAATTCACTAAATTTTTTGTAAAATAAGCTTGCATCGGGCTTATTTATATGGTATATTAATATTCGTTGTTGCGAGATAGTATATAACGTTTTGGACAAGTAGCTCAGTTGGTAGAGCAACGGACTCTTAATCCGTGGGTCCAGGGTTCGAGCCCCTGCTTGTCCATTGATAAAAGCTATTAAGTTTTTATCTTGCATATATATTTATTATATGATATATTATTATATGTTGTTGCGAGATAACATGTAACATCTTGGACAAGTAGCTCAGTTGGTAGAGCAACGGACTCTTAATCCGTGGGTCCAGGGTTCGAGCCCCTGCTTGTCCACTAACGTAGAGAGTGATTTAAAATCACTCTCTTTTTTTGTGTTTTTATTATCTACATTAAAAAGGGTTAGAACGTTCCTTGTTCCAACCCTTTTCCTGCTAATTAACATATTTATTGTGCATCTTTAATTTTTTGTTGCACATTAATCGTTGCTTCTGCAAGATCTAACATATGCTCAATTTTGTCTTCGTTCACATCACCAGGATACTGTGATTGTAGTTCTTCCTCGTACGTATCAAGATATGAATCTTCAAACGCATCAACTGCATCTTCGGTTGATGAATGCTTAATTAAATCATCTTTTTGTTCTTTAACAAACTTATCCAAGTCATCTTGAACATGCTTTGTGACAGTCTTTTGATTGGGTAATTCTTTAGCAGCTGAGCTACTATCTGTCTGTGTACTACTGCTCTTACTCTCACTGACTTGTGACTTTGATAATGAAGATGCTCTGGTTTCACGATAACTTGATTCGTATTTATCTTCGCTTCGATCAGCTTGGAAATCAGACGCATAGTAAACACCAACGCCACCAAAAACAGCTCCTATGACAAACACCACAATAAACCAAATAACTTTTTTCATAGAATCCCCTCCTGTAGCTTATATTTTAACTTAAATAGTACAAAAACAACATAAAAAGACATCAGCAAAGCTGACATTAACTTTGCGATGCCCTAAAACGCAAAAAGGAAGCCAAGACAAAGTCCGAGCTTCCTTTTTAACATTCGCAAATTAGTCTTCTGCAACGAATGGCAAAAGTCCCATGATACGAGCACGCTTAATAGCAGTCGTAACCTTGCGTTGGTTCTTTGCTGAAGTTCCAGTCACACGACGAGGCAAAATCTTACCACGTTCTGAGATGAAACGTTCCAACAATTCAGTATCTTTGTAATCCACGTATTCAATGTGGTTGGCTGCGATAAAGTCAACCTTACGACGGCGACGAGGGCCGCCACCACGACGTTGTTGTGCCATGTTTAAATTCCTCCTGATAGAATGATGTCGTTAGACAATGTTGTCTTTAATAATTTAGAATGGTAATTGATCATCTGAGATTTCAATCTCTTGACCACCACTAAAAGGATCGTTAGATGATTGTGACGAAGCCGAATTATCACCATTAAATACATTACCATTAGATGCAGGTGCACCAAATGGATTGCTTTGTGATGAAGAAGGGTTATAGTTCCCTTGGCTACGTTGCTGACCGCCACCAAAATTGTTCGTATTATTAGAACCATTTTGAGCACGACGAGCTTCACTTTCAGCACGACTTTCTAATAATGAAAAGTTTTCTACAACGACTTCGGTGACATAAACACGTTGTCCTTGTTGATTTTCATAATTACGCACTTGCAGACGGCCTTCAATACCCACTAATGAGCCCTTAGACGTAAAGTTAGCAAAATTTTCTGCAGCTTTGCGCCAAATGACTGCATTAATAAAATCTGTATCTCGCTCACCATTCGCATTCGTAAACTGCCGATTAACGG
Source organism: Weissella sp. ESL1139 (assembly GCF_058506735.1). Taxonomy (NCBI): domain Bacteria; kingdom Bacillati; phylum Bacillota; class Bacilli; order Lactobacillales; family Lactobacillaceae; genus Weissella; species Weissella sp. ESL1139. The sequence continues at coordinate 113,184 of NZ_CP196375.1, read as the reverse complement.
CTAATGTAAACGAAGCAACGGCAGCACCATTAGTCGTATAACGCAATTCAACATCCCGAGTCAAACGACCAATCAAAACAACACGATTTATCATATGGAAAGCCTCCTCCCAAGTTCCTTAAACCTAGTCACTAAAATTATTAAATTAAATAAGTAATTTATAATAATTACTCAGCTGATGCTAGTTCGCGCTTAACAACCATGTGACGCAAGATATCATCTGAAATCTTAGCCAAACGATCAAATTCGTTAATAGCTGTGTCATCTTCTGTTGTGAAAGTAACCACGTGGTAAAGACCTTCGCGGTAACCTGCAATTTCAAACGTAAAGCGACGTGATGACCAGTCTTTTGACTCAACCACCGTAGCACCATTATCTGACAAAACTTTGTCAAAACGCTCAACCAATGCCTTCTTATCGTCAGCATTCATGTCAGGGCGAATAATGTAAGTTAATTCGTATGCCATTATATATTCCTCCTTTTGGTCTATGGCCGACTACCTGCCGGCAAGGAAAGCTACCATTTATTTGATAACTCACAAACATTTATGATACACGACCGAACATAAATTTGCAAGTCATTACCCTTATTAACCTAAAATTGCCAAAGTATAGTTCATAAAACGTTCTAGATAGAATGGCTCATCAACTTCAACTGCAGCAAAATTATTCTTATGGGCATCACGCAAACGTTGTGGATCACCAATCGTACGACCATCATCAGGGTCAACCATCATGTTCAATGGCAACAATGTGACTAATTTAGGATCAACCGCAACACCAACTGCTAATGGATCATGTAGTGCAGCTCCTGCTTTATTAATATCCAAATTGTAATAAGCATCAATATAAAAATCAAAGATATCCGCAAAGACACGACCCTTTTCAGTACCTAGATCACGCCATTGTTGGGTTTCTTTCTTCGTTAACAAAGTTTGCAAAGTAACGTCCAACCCAACCATCACTAGATGCTTCGCATGCTTAAAGACATAGTCTGCTGCTTCTGGATCTTGATTAATATTTGCTTCTGTATATGATGTGACATTGCCTGGCACAATCAAAGCACCACCCATTAACGTAACATTACCAATTAAATCAGCAATTTCAGGATCTTTTTGGTAAGCAGCCGCAAGATTGGTTAATGGACCAGTTGGCACAACAACCAAGTCATCAGCATACTTATGAGCTGATGAAATCAAGAAGTTAACTGCTGATTCTGATGATACAGTTTGCTGAGGTTCAGGTAAAACAACGTCCCCAATGGCATTGTCACCATGAATATCTTTTGATACTTGCATCGTTTCAAAATCATTCGTTGTTGATGAATGACTCGCCCCCATGAATACAGGGACGTCTTTTTCACCCAATAATTCTAATAATTTCAACGTATTTTGGGCCGCTGTTTCAACTTGGGTATTTCCAAATGATGATACAACGCCAATTAAATCGGCATCAGGGGTTGCCAATGCATAGGCAAGTGCTAATGCATCATCTACCCCAGTATCCAAATCCAAAATCATTTTCTTTTTTGCCATTATTTTCCCCTTTTGATAAAAAAAGGTTGCTCTAAACAAAGCTAGAACAACGATTAAATATTTCTTTACTCAGCAGTACGATGGAAACGGCTCTTGAACAATGGTGATACAGGTCGGTTCTCATTAATACGCTTAATTGTTTCACCAATTAACTCTGCAGTTGAAACTTGCACCAATTTAGAGAAACGCTTCTCTTCTGGCAAGTTAATTGAATCAGTCACAATGACCTTTTCAAAAACAGAATTTTGAAGATTTTCAACAGCTTTACCTGAAAATACGGCATGTGTAGCCACAACGTATACTTCTGAAGCACCTTCATCCTTCAATTTTTGAGCACCTTGTGTGATAGTTCCACCAGTATCAATCATGTCATCAATCATGATGGCACGCTTACCTTTAACATCACCGATAACATTCATAATACGGGCAACATTCGCCTTTGGACGACGCTTATCAATAATGGCGATTGGTTCGTGTGAACCTAGTAACTCAGCCAAGGCACGTGCACGTGTAACACCACCATGATCAGGTGACACAACAACAGTATTATCATCAGCAATACCTGTCGTAATTAGGTAATCAGCCAATAATGGTGCACCCATCATATGATCAACAGGGATATCAAAGAATCCTTGGATTTGTGATGCGTGTAAATCAAGGGCTAACACACGTGTAGCACCAACCATTTGTATCATGTTGGCCACTAATTTAGCTGAAATTGGCTCACGTGAACGTGCTTTACGATCTTGACGTGCATAACCATAATAAGGCATAACAACGTTAATTGAACGTGCACTTGCACGACGCAATGCATCAATCATGATAAGCAATTCCATCAAGCTATCATTAACTGGTGCTGAAGTCGGTTGGATAACATAAACATTATCTCCACGGACAGATTCCTCAATATTTATTTGAATCTCACCGTCACTGAACCGAGCGATATTGATTTCCGATAGTTCCACACCGACAGAAGCAGCAATCTTCTCTGCTAATGGGCGATTGCTACTCAATGAAAAAATTTTCAAATGTGGATCCGAATAAGTTGACATGCTTTCCTCCATAGACACATTCAATTGTGTACTCAAGTCTTTAATAAGTTAATTGTACATTTTTTAATGGTATTCTTCAAACCATTATTATTGACTTAAATACAGAACAACCGACAATTATTGGTTAAATTTTTCAAATAATGGCGTACGGCGCCAAAAATCTTCTTTAACAGTTTGACGCGAACGAGCAATTCCCATAGCGTGTTTTGGAATATCTTTAGTAATAATTGAACCAGCAGCAACGAAAGCTTCATCCTCAATCTCAACTGGACTAATAATTTTTGAACCTGAACCAATAAAGGCCCGGTCACCCACATTTGAATGCCACTTATTTTTACCATCATAGTTAACAAATACTGTACCAGCACCAATGTTAACATCAGCACCAACCGTAGCATCCCCAAGATAAGACAAGTGTCCCATCTTTGAACCATGACCAAGAGTTGCTTTCTTAACTTCCACAAAGTTACCCGCATGTGCTTCACTAGCTAAGTAAGCAGCTGGACGCAAGTGAGCAAATGGGCCAACGGTTGCATATTCACGGACCTCAGCCTCTTCCAAATGGCTACTATCAATTTGAGCGCCATCTGCTATAACTGAATCAACAACAACTGTACCTGTGGTTAAGACAACTCCTTGACCAATTTTTGTATGTCCCTTCAAGTAGACATTAGGTTCAATTACTGTGTCACGACCAATTTCAACATCCACATCAATGTAGGTATTAGCAGGATCAACCAAAGTCACACCCGCACGCATGTGCATTTCATTAATGCGTTGACGCATAATTTGGTTGGCTTTTGATAACGCAACGCGGTCATTAACCCCCATTGATTCACCAAAATCATTAATTTGGAAAGCACCAACTGTATGACCAGCTTCGCGCAAAATTTCCAATGTATCTGGCAAGTAATACTCACCCTGCGCATTATCATTTGTTACGTGTTGCAAGCTTTCAAATAGTAATTGGTTATCAAATACATAGACTCCCGTATTGATTTCATCAACTTTCTTTTCGTCTTCATCGGCATCTTTTTGTTCAACGATACGCAATACGTTACCTTGTTCATCACGAATAATACGTCCATAGCCTGTTGGATCTGGTGCCTTAGCCGTCAAAACGGTCACAGCATTATTAGATTGTTCATGATAACTAAACAAATCTTCATAAGTCGTCGTCGTAAACATTGGTGCATCACCAGATGCAATCAATGTCATGCCTTTTTTATTGGCTAATAATGGGGCCGCCATTTTAATCGCATGTCCTGTACCGAGTTGTTCAGCCTGCACCGCAAATTCAGAAGTGCCTTCCAACACATCCTCTACTTGTTCTGCACCATTACCAACTACTGTAACAATTTTAGCAACTTGCGCACGTTTAACTGTCTCCACCACTAATTGCACCATTGGCTTACCAGCCACTTGATGTAATACCTTAGGTAGACTAGATTTCATGCGCGTTCCTTTTCCCGCTGCCAAAACAATGACAAATCTCTCCATGACTTCCACCCTTTTACTTAATTTTATTTTCTAAACTTGCTTCAAAATCAGCATAAATTTCTTCGGCATAATTACCCGCTGTAACATCAATAATGCCGTCATCCTTATTCGTATCCACATGAATTAATGATGTGTAATCATCAATCACACGGTGGGCAACGCGACCTTCAGCAACAACAGCTGCACCAACAACTTGGCCTTCAAACTCTTTAACCAATGATGCCATTCCACGAATAGTACCACCAGCCTTCATGAAATCATCGACAATCAAGACACGTGATCCCATTGGTAATGAACGTCGTGATAGTTCTAGTTTTTCTAAACGTTGTGATTGACCAGTCACATAATTAACAGACATCGTTGGACCTTCAGTGACCTTAGTATCATTACGCACGATAACGAATGGTACGTTTAATTGTTCAGCAACAGCTTGAGCAACTGGAACACCTTTAGTAGCTGCGGTCATAACAGCATCGATTGGTTCACGCAAATATTGTGTCGCAATTAAACGGCCAATCCGTTGTAAGAACCATGGTTGACCCAAAATATCTGACAAATAAACATAACCACCTGGTAAGACACGTGTTTCATCATCAATTGCATTAACTAATGAAGCCACAAATTCTTTGGCATCCTCAGGTGTCATATATGGCGTAAAGCGCGTACCGCCAGCTGCGCCAGGAATTGTCTCTAATAGACCAATACCGCGCTCCTGAAAAGTACGTTTTAAAATCGTTAAATCTTCTGAAATAGAAGATTTAGCACTTTCATATTCTTCTGAAAAGTGCGTTAGTGATACTAATGTACGTGGTCGCTCTAATAAGTAACGAGTCATATCTACTAGGCGATCGCTTCGGCGTGTTTTCATAATTTTATAACCTCGAACGTTCGGTAATTTTTCTTATTATACTGGCATTATATCACATATGTTCATATTAAGTTTTAAAATACCAACTAAACACGAAATTCAAACAATTTTTAATAATTTAAACACACGTTTTTCGGACGTTCGTATTCTAATCATTATTGCCAATCAACATGTTTTTTAACACCCGCAACATTTGCGTATAACGCCAATTCATTAATTGCCGGATTATCAAATACTGGTATCATTTCAGCAAATGTATTTGGTAAATGGTATTCACCACTTAACAACTTTTCACGAGTCGTCCAAAATATTTCTCCTTCACGACCAGTTTGGATACTACCTGTATATGAAGTCGTTTTATACAAGAACACAATATATCGGGCACCATTTTCCAATGGCCATTCTTTAATCCCCATTAACTTAGGATCTGAAATGTTTAGACCCGTTTCTTCTTTTGCTTCACGATAGACAGACTGGGTAACGGTTTCGTCAATTTCCACATGACCACCTGGAAAAGTCACCCCAGCCCAATTTGGATTTTGCCGATTTTCGACTAATATTTCATGCGTTTGCGGATTTTCAATCATCACCATATTAGTTAATTCAATTTCGGTATATCTTGCCATACGACTACTCCTAATATCAGAATACAAATAAACCTTCGCAACAAACTAGCATACTAGCCGATATTGCGAAGGATTTATTTTATCTATTTGCTTTTATTAAATCAAGAATTAACCTTTAAAGACCCATTCATTACCATCTTTAGCTAACAACTCATCAGATGCAGCTGGTCCCATTGAGCCTGATACATAATTAGGGAAGTCTTCTTTCTTAGCATCCCAAGCTGCTTGAATAGCATCAACGAAACGCCATGCGGTTCCAACACCATTCCAATCAGCAAAGTTTGAACCATCACCATTCATGGCATCATGAATCATACGCTCATATGGTTCAGGTGTAACAGCTTTATCTTCATCAGATACTTGCCAATCCAAGTCGATAGTACGTGTATCAAAGGCTGACTTAATATCCTTGGCATTAATCTTAAATTCGATACCACCCTTTGGATCAATCAAAATTGATAGCACTGGGTTATCCAAAGAAACGCCATCACCAAAGATATTCAAACCCTTCTTAAAGACAACATCAACACGAGTTGCCTTAGCAGCTAGACGCTTTCCTGAACGAATGTAGAATGGTACGCCTTCCCAACGTGGCATATCAAATTGTAGTTTACCAGCAACAAATGTGTTGTTTTGTGAATCTGCTGGTACGTCCATCTCATCCAAGTACTTCTTTTGTGAGCCATCAGCTGATTCGCCATATTGACCACGAACAAAGTTTTCAGCAACTTCTTCAGGTGAATTGTAAATCTTCAAAGAATCAAAAGCAGCATTCTTAGCAGCACGAATTTCCTTGTCATTAAATACAGCTGGCTTTTCCATTGCTAACCAACCAATAACTTGCATGGTGTGGTTTTGAATCATATCACGCAAAGCACCAGCAGTATCATAGTAACCAGCACGTTCTTCAACACCCAAAACCTCTGACAAAGTTACTTGGATGTTTTCAATGTAATCCTTATTCCATGTTGCATCAAATAATGGGTTACCAAAACGAACAGCGGCAATATTTTGAACCATTTCCTTACCAAGGTAGTGGTCAATACGATAAATTTGGTCTTCATCAAAGGCTTCTGACAATTCATTTTGCAATGCTTCAGCAGTGTCATATGATGAACCAAATGGCTTTTCAATCATCAAACGGTTAAATTCACCGTTCTCAGTAATCAAGCCTTCTGACTTCAAGTATTTTGCAACAGTACCAAAGAAACGAGGTGCAACAGACATATAGAAAATGCGGTTACCCTTCAAATCATATTTCTCATCTAACTTGTTATTCAAAGCAAGCATATCTGCATAAGCAGCTTGATCAGTAATATCTTGTTGAATGTAATAGAAGTGAGCAATAAATGCCTCTGCATTAGCTTTATCTTCAGTAAAATCTGCAATTGATTCACGTACGATTTCACGGAATTCATCATCCGTCAAAGGTTGGCGTGCAGTTCCAATAATTGCAAAATGTTCTTGTAAAAATCCCTTCTTAAAAAGGTTATAAGTAGATGGGTATAGCTTACGCTTAGCTAAATCGCCAGTTCCACCAAAAAACGTCAACAATGTTGTAATTTCTTCAGGCACGATGAATGCTCCTTTACTAGTTAGTTCATTAGAATAATCATTTAGTAAGTTCGTTACTATATTCACTACTTAATTATAAACTTTTTATCTTATTTTTTCTATTATTACGTCAGTCGCTTATTTTCTTTTAAAAATCGCCAAAATATTGTGTTGCTTTAATGGCGGCTTGCCAGCCGCGATGAAGGCGATGACGTTTATCTTCTGGCAAGTTTGGCTCAAAATAGCGACCTGCTTGCACATACTGCTCCAAATCTGATAAATCATGCCAATAACCAACAGCCAAGCCGGCTAAGAAAGCAGCTCCCATTGGCGTGGCATCTTCATCAAGTGATCGTTCAATTGCAACATGTGCAATATCCGCTTGAAATTGCATCAAATAAGGATTTCGAGATACTGATCCATCTGCTTTCATAGTTGCCAATGTGTATCCTGAATCTTTTTTCATAATTTCCAAAATATCAGCAGTTTGATAAGCAATTGATTGCAAGGTTGCTTTTACAAAATCAGCTTTTTTAGTTCCTCGTGTCATACCGAATACAGTTCCACGAACGTTTGCATCCCAGTAAGGTGCTCCCAACCCATTAAATGCAGGAACGACATAGACTTCATTATGATTTTGCGATTCTTCCGCCAACATCCATGCATCTAATTGCGTTTCAATCATATCTAAACGATCATGTAACCACTGAACGGCAGTTCCAGCAGCAAAGATTGAACCTTCCAAGGCATAGACTGGCTGATCATCAACTTGATAGGCAATCGTTGTCACCAAGCGATTATGTGAAACAACCGGTTGTTTACCTGTATTCATAATCATAAAAGCACCTGCACCATACGTGTTTTTAATCATACCTTTTTCTAAAGCTAATTGACCAACCATCGAAGCGTTTTGATCACCAATCACACTAGCAATTGGCACTTTACCACCGAAAAATAGCATTGGACTCGTATAGCCAATAATTTCACTGCTTTTATATACTGTTGGCAACATACTAGCGGGAATATTAAATAATGCCAATAGCTCCTCATCCCATGTTTGAGTATGAATGTTATACAACATCGTCCGGGCAGCATTAGTCACATCAGTTGCATGCACTTCACCAGCCGTTAACTGCCAAGTCAACCATGTATCAACCGTTCCAAAAAGCAAATCTCCTTGTTCAGCAGCGGCTTGAGCCCCAGGCACATTATCTAAAATCCAACGAATTTTAGTTGCTGAAAAGTATGTACTAATTGGCAATCCGGTTTTTTGACGAATTAATTCTGTTGTTTCAGCATCGTCTGCAAGCTGTTGGGCAATTTTTTGTGACTGCGTTGATGACCAACCAATCGCATTATAAACAGGTTGCCCAGTTTGCCGATTCCAAACAATCGTTGTTTCACGCTGATTTGCAATTCCTAAAGCTTTAATTTCATCCCCACGAATACCGGCGTTAATTAACGCATCAGCAATGGCAGTTTGGGTCGTGTGCCAAATATCTAATGGTTGTTGCTCAAGCCATCCTTGTTGTGGTGTTACGATTGTGAGTGGAACAGACGCCGAGGTCACACGACGGGCATTATGATTAAAAACAATTGCTCGGGTGCCAGTCGTGCCCTGATCAATCGCTAAAATATATTCTGGTTTCTTAATCGCCATCTTTTATTCCCCAATAATTCTGTCTAAATTTAAAACTTATTCTTTTTAAGTATACCAATTAACACAATTTATGCTAAACTTTTTCTCGGTAATAAAAACGGACAAACACAGAAAAAAACTGTGTTCGATAGCCTATAGATATAGGTCATCAAATTTGAGTTTATAATAAACTACATCACTTATGGAGGATTTATGATTAGTCAGTCGTCACTAGACGGCGACGTGCATAAACCACAGCACGTCGAAATTAACGCTATTGTTTTATACATTACAACCTTTTTCCAATCAACCGGGGCGTCCTTAATTTGGCCCATTACAACCCTTTATATGCATAATATTTTGCATAAAAGCATGACAGTGTCAGGGATGGTCGTCATGGGGCTATCAGTTGCCATGATGGTTGGAAATTGGCTTGGTGGTAAACTTTTTGATCGCTGGAATCCGTTCGAAACAATGGTTATTTCAGTCAGTATTGCTTTGGCAACCCTCGTCACTTTGACCTTTTGGAACAGTTGGCCAGTGTTCGCATTCCTGATGTTGCTATCAGGATTTGCTGACGGATTAATTTATACCTTGATAAATTCATACGCGACAACTATTCAAACAATTGATACACGTAAAGTCTTTAATTTACAGTATCTGTTTATGAATGTTGGTGTCGTCGCTGGTACAGCCGTTGTTGGTTTTCTATTTGATTACGGCGCCAATTACGTTTTTGGTGGTGCAGCTGTTATGTACGCTGTATTCCTAATCTTAGTCCTTAAATACTTCAATGTTAAAGGGTTGGCCAAACAAAGTGCCCGCGCCGCTGCCAAAGCAGCCAAGACAACTTTTAAAACACCAGTTGTTATTTATGCCATTTTAGGTTTGGCGTTTGCTTTCTACATGGCATATATTTTATGGGAAACAGTTATCGCTACACATATGACTGACTTAGGCATGACCACCAAAGACTATTCATTCTTATGGACCTTGAACGGTATTATTATTATCTTTGGTCAGGGTATTCTTGATCGCTTTATTGATCGTTTACCATTGCGTTGGACAGTTCTGACCGGTTCAACCTTATTTGCCATTTCATTCTTGGTATTAATTCAAGCCACAACTTACCCAATGTTTATTATCAGTATAGTTATTTTGACATTCGGTGAAATTTTGGCAAGTCCCCAAATTCCTGCTTGGATTGATGCGTTAAGTGACCCAAATGCTAAAGGACACGCACAAGGTTGGTTAACGATGTTTATTTCATTGGGTCGTGCAATCGGTCCCTTATATGGTGGCCTATTAATCGACTCAGGTTCATATAAATTGCTATTTATGTCAATATTCATCATTATGATGTTTTTCATTATTTTAACGTGGTTATTAAACCATCGACATGTTTCAAATTAAAAATTCATAGCGTGAGCAAAAATGAATTGAACCTGGTATATAACAATTATTGATTAGTCAAAATAAGAGGTCGAGACATAAATGTCTCGGCCTCTTTAGCTTATTATTAATCCTTTAATTCAATTAACTTCTCAGCATTTAATGCATAAATAAAACGCTTTGGTACGGGCATCCCCATCGCAACTAATGCTTGCGCATAGATGTTTAGTTGACCCGCATATCGTTTCTTTAATAACTGATCTGCTTGCGATGGTGCGACCCGGTCTGTTTTATAATCAAACAACCAAACTTCATCACCAATATGGAAATAACCATCGATGATTCCGTGAACCAACACCTTGTCATCACCTACAAAATTACGATATAAACGATTAGCATCTAACAACAACGAAAATGGCACTTCGCGTTCTAATGTGTCCGCATGTTCCAACATTTGCTGACCCAAATACGATTCATCAAAGAAACGATAAATTTTATCGTCATCAATTAATGGGGCAACTTTTTCATCAATCATCTTACTTGCAACTAATTGTTGAATCAATGTTTTAATCGTTGCAATTGTCGGCTTCCCAGCAGTTAGATCTAAACGCTGCATAACCAAATGCGTAGCTGTTCCAACAGCTGCTGGTGATACATGAGGTGTACTAGTTTGCATAAACTCAGGTTCTGGTAATTCATCATCCGTTATTCGTAAACCAGCAAACTCATCAGTTACTAACCGGCGATCAATTGGTCGGCGACCCGCGGCCAAATCAGGGTCTTCAAACAAACGTTTAATTTCTGAAACAGACTGATATGATGTTGCGCGCGTAGCACTTTCATATGGATAATTAAACTGCAATACTTGTTGCCAATCTTCAGTTACATCCGTTGTAGCTACTGACGAAGGTGTTTCAACAAGATTAGCGGCTATTGGTTGATAATTCACCATGGCAGTGGCTAAATCATGTGTATCTAAGACTGACAAATTAAACTCAAATGGCTGCTTAGGCGTTTTAATCCGCATATCTGCAAATTGCACAATGCCATCTTTATCGTATTGATCCAATGCAGCAAATCTTTCAGGTGCCTGGGGATGACGAGCCAAAGTCATCCCCATCAAATCCATAAATGATTTACCAGCTAAACGTACTGATTCTGGTAACATCCAGTCGGTCACCCCCGCACTTTGTTTCCATACTGACCATAATTGTGCAACAGTGTCATAAGCACCTACAACAAATAATTGTTGTTCGGCACGTGTTAACGCAACATAAAGCACACGTAACGCTTCAGAATACGCATTTTGCCGTTTGACTTCTGCAATATACTCATGTTGTGGTGTGACTAATTCCAAATGATGCGCAACATCAATATAATTCAAGCCACCACCAGCCTGAGCATCCAATAAAATATTCCCCTGTGTTTCACGGGAACTAATCATCGTCCGCGTTGCATTTAATAGAAAGACAACTGGGAATTCAAGACCTTTAGAATGATGAATCGTCATCAAAGAGACAGTATCTTGGGCAACATTGGCGTCTGCCTCACCTAAATCTTTCTCCTGGCTTTGCAATTGCGTCACATAATTAATGAATTGATATAACCCGATAAAACTACTCTTTTGGTAAGCAGCTGCTCGTTCGTACAATGCATGTAAATTAGCCTGCCTTTGAGCACCTGATGGCAAACCGCCAACATAATCAAGCCAACCAGTTTGGTTATAAATTTGCCAAAGCAAGGCCACAATTTGATTTTGAACCGCCAAATTACGAAAATCATCTAAATCTTTGAGAAACTTTTGCACTTGCTGTTGCGTTTTTTGCAAAAGCTGTGCATCTTTTACGGGCAAATTACTGTCTAAATCAAGTGCTGCTGTTCGTTGCACAGCCGTATAGAAATCTTCTTCAACTGCTTGTAGACGAATTAACGCCAAACCATTTTCAGCAATGCCATACAAAGGTGAACGTAAAACAGCTGCTAACAGAATGTCTTGATGCGGATTATCAATAACCTTTAATAAACTCATCATGACTGAGATTTCAGTTGTTTGGAAATAATTCTCCGTACCATCAATAACAATTGGAATATTCATTTCACGAAAAACATCGAGCACTTCAAGATTTTGCCCCTTCGTCGGTACCAAAATCGTAATATCGCTATACTTAATTGGTCGTGATTCACCAGCTTTACGATCAAAAATGACAAATTTAGATTGCATTAATTCTTGAATTTTCAGCGCCGTCATCCGAATTTGACCAGTTGCTTTTGTATACTCTTCAGTAACATCAGGTGCTGGTTCTTCTTCGGTTTCTTCACGATCACCTTCGTTTAGATATACTAATAAATCAGCTTTCTTAACCAAATCATCTGGATAATAATCTGCTCCTGCAACTAACTCTGCTTCACCTTTATAATCAATGTCACCTAATGACTGGCTCATTGATTGTGCAAAAATATAGTTAATAAAGTTTGTCACATTTGGTAACGATCGGAAGTTTTCTTGCAGTGTAATAACTTCACTGTTGTCAGTTTGCGGATAAGTCGACAATTTATGCGCAAATAACATTGGATCTGCCTGACGGAACTTATAAATTGATTGCTTAATATCACCAACCTGGAACAAGTTATCCTGTGACGTGATTTCATGCAGAATCGCTTCTTGTAATTGATTCGTATCCTGATACTCATCAACCATGATTTCTGCATATTGTGCTTGTAGTTCTTGTTTAACCTTGTCTTGCGTGACAATTTGTAGCGCAAAATGTTCTAAGTCATTAAAATCTAGTACTTTACGTTGCAGTTTTTCATTTAAAAATGCTTCACTAAATGACTTAGTAAATGCAACTAATTGACGCATTATTTTATTTGCACCCTGGATAGCAAATTGTAATCCCGTTTGATCTAAAGCAAAATACTTCGTCTTTAATTTATCAAAACGATCAGCCAATGCTTCGCGCTCATCTTTAACTTGATTCCATACCACTTTCAATTCCGGGTCATGCTTAGCTGTAAAGTTTTTGCGCTTGCCGTCAGCACCTTTACCCCAACCCATCGGTTCAGCTTGTTGCACCATGCCACGAATTGTATCCCATTGGTTATCTGAATTTTGTAATAAGTTCAAAATATCTTGATATGTTGTTTCATCAGACTGTAAATTCAACAATCGATTAAGCGCTGGTGCCGCATCCATTGTATCTGGCGCTTGAATCACTAATTGACGCGCCTTATCACAAATGGCTTGCACTTCTTGCAAAAGAGCTGGTCGCAAATGTTGTTGATAAAAATGACTAGCTGTAAAATCCTCATCCCCAATATCATACAAATCTGCTAAATGGTCCATCCATTCATTGGTGTCAGGACGTGCCGTTGCAAAGTTATATAAGGTAAAAACAGCGTCCTGTAAATTTTGATCATCCGTTGTGCTACTTGTAAATTGCGTCGCAAAGGCAGCAAATTCATCATCGTCATCGTTTGCATAATTTGTTTCCAATAGTGTGTTATAAACCTCTAACATCACTAATGTCCGTTCTGCATCATCCATCAATCGAAATTGTGGATCTAAATCAATCGTATAATGATATTGCTCTATTAAACGTAAGGCAAATGCATGCAAAGTTGATATGTTAGCCACATTCAATAAACGCAGTTGTTTTAGCAAATGTCGGCGTTTTTCGCCACTCGATTCCGCTAGCGCTTTACGAATTTCAGTTTCTAAACGTTCTTTCATTTCGGTCGCAGCAGCTTCAGTAAACGTCACAATCAAAAATTCATTAACGTTTTCACCAGCTAACAGGCGTTGCAAAACACGTTCAACCAAAACACGTGTTTTACCAGAACCAGCAGATGCTGACACTAAAATATTACGATTTTTGGTTGTAATCGCAGCTGTTTGTGAATTTGTAAAATTCATCATTGTTCTCCTTCTACTGATTTTGGATTATATTGATCAATGAACCTTTGCATCGCTGCTAAAGCTGCACTAGCTTTTAACGCACCTGAAATGTCATGATATTTATTACCCATCATCGCATCAAACATCATAACCGAAGTATACGGTGAATACATTAATCCGGTACTATTAGCCCCATCCTTAAATGGATATAGCGGGAATTTACCAGCTAATATTTCATTGGCAATTGATTTGATTTTAAATTCATTAAACGTCAATAACGTATCTAAATCATCATCGTCGACAACATCACTAGCAGCCTTAAATGAGCCATCTTTTTTACGGTCAATGGCATATGGTGCCACTACTTCATCGGCACTCTCCAAACGAGCAATATAATCTTCATTATTTTTCAATACACCACGATAGCGACCTTGATTAATCATCTTTTGACTCGCCGCATCCTGCATTTGTCCAAGCGTGCCACCACTAACATCTTTTAACTCAATCCATGGATTTTTCAATGACCAGAACAAAGCACCAGCCATCTCACCCATTGGCAATGCCTGCTTATTAAGTAAGATTGCGGTCCAATATGTCATTAATTGCAATTCGAGGCCAACATATGCCTTTTTATAATCAAATTGACGAGTTCCTGATTTGTAATCAATAATTGTCAAAAAATTACCAGCCGGTGTTGTCACTAAATCATAACGATCAATTTTCCCTCGGACGGTCACTTTACCAAATGGTATCTCATAGGTCACTGGTTTCAACTGACTATGTGGCAACCCAAAGCCAGCTTCAACACCCAAAGTTTGCACACCGCCTTGATCAAGCTGGCCACGACGCATACTCATAATTGTTTCGTGTACTTGATTAGCTAAGCGTTGCGTCAAAAACTGCATACGATAAGAACTATTAAAAATATCATAGGTTGGATCACCGCTTGATAGAATGCCATGTAAAATATCATGTTCTAATGCGTGTAGTTCAACATCCGTTAAACTACCCAATGCTTTTTGTTGATTAATCAGTGTTTGGAAGACCTTTTCTAACAATGCGTGCATCAACGTTCCCTTTTCAGCAGGTGTTAATTGAAGCACTTGTCGCTCTTGTAATTTCAAACCGTATTGTAAGAAAAATTCGAATGGATTACGTGAATAACTTTCTAATCGTGAAATCGAAGCACGTAATTCATCCCCAAATAACGCTGATACCAACTCAGGCTTTAATTGTTCTGGTTCGTTTACATATGAAAGGCCACCCAGTAATTGCTTTAATTGGTTTGGCGCAATCTTTTGTACTTGGTTCATTAAATGCTGCCAGGCTGAGCTTAATTTTGCCTGGCCCTTTTTATACAATTTTGCTTGGCGATTAACCACAACTAATTGGGCAATCGTACTTGTTGCAGTCCCTACATATGGGCTAACCTGCTCACTACGTGGATCGGGCAATGCATCAAATTGTGTAATATCTAAATTAAATTGCTTTTGAATACGTGTGATATACGTTGACGGTTGTTGGGCACTATCGCCATCACTTGTCGCATAAGTCCAAATCAAGCGCTGATTGGCTACCATCATCGCTTTATACATCAACAATGACTCTTGCGCCATTTGTTGTTCTGACGTTTCTTTCAAAAAAACATTTTCCGGTAAGACTGCTTGCAAGGCATTGCGATCACCGTCATGCAAAATTGCTTTCACGCGCGTAACAGCTGGTAAATTATGATTTGTTGCCCCAAATACGATGACTGTTTCATAACCGGTTCGTTGCACGATACCACTTTCTGAAATGCGCACTTGGTCCATTGTTGAAGGAATACCGGCATATTTAGCCGTGTCGAAAGCTGCTTTAAAAATTTCTTGCATCGCATCCAAAGTCATTGGTTCATCATCAAAAATTGCCACGAAATCATCTAATATACTAATAAATACGCGCCAAACTTGTTCCGGTTGTTGGGCAGCCCATAAATCTCCATCAGCAATCGCATCATCACGCCAAGTAATTAATTGTTTTTGAATACCAATTTGCGTAATAAATTCATACAACTTGCGTGCCATATCTCGAGCAGTCGTCGTTGATTGCAAATCTTGCAAAAATGGTGCCACTACCTGACTAATTTGATCATGAATCATTGCTAGTTGCGCATCTTTACTGGCAACCCGTTCACGGGTGATTTCGTCATCACTCACTTGCGCTTGACGATCATACTGCCAAGCTGTTGGATTAGTCCATTGCCAACCAGTAATATTCTTAGCCAACACATAATTTTCGGTTTCCGCTAGCGCTTCACGATAAGCATCGATTGAAACACCTTCAGGAATAAACAACTCTGTCTTTAAAAAGCTCATAATATCAGTAATTGTATACGCTGGTGCTAATCGCAATAACTTATCTAAAAATGCAACTAAGGGGTGTGCTGACATTGGTCGGTCTAAATCCATGAACATTGGAATATCATAACGAGCAAAGACTGCTGGAATAATATTTTCATATTGGCCCAAATCACGTGTCATCAACAGATAATCACGATAACGATGCTGGCCACTCGCAACCTCTTGGCGGATTAGTCGCGCCATTTGCTCAACTTCTTGATAACGTGTGTGTAATTGCCAAATCGCAATATTATCAATGTTAGCTTGTTGTTGTGTCACACCAACTTGTTCATATTGAATCCAAAAATCTTCTAAGGTTTTAACACCGTGACTAATGTGCCGCTGTGGTTCAACGGTTTTCGTCAATACCGTAACATCATGCTGAACGGAATAATCACGTAATTGGCGTCCTAATTTTTTGGGACGATAAAACAAATCGTTTTCTTCAATTGCTGCTTCGGTCAAACTGGCAGCCCCATCATCAGTTGGCAATGCCAACACCACGCCCGCACCATAATCAATTAAAGCTTCAACTAGCCCTTGTTCAACTGATGTCATCTGTGAATAATCATTAATCAAAAAATAATGATGCGAAATATCTGTTGCCCCAGTTGCTAAATAAACGCGCAATGCCAATAATAAATCGCTACTCAAATACTGATCACGCGCAGTTAGCTCATCATCTAGTGCACTACCAATAGTTGCTAAATCATGTAGCTTCATTTGCAAAGTCTCTTGGTTAGTTAATTGGTCCGCCATTTTATTGACATCTCCCCAGCTTAACCCTGATTGGCGCAATTCTAATAACTGCGTTGTAAATTGCCCAATAAAACCCTGCTTTGTTAACAAATTGCCGTAAAGTTCTAACTTATCTTTATTCTGACGCAACAATGTTTGTACCAACATGGTTAACCCATTTTGAGACATTGTTGCTTGCTGATAAAGTGGATCATTTTGCATATAATACCAAGCCAATCGGCTTAAAGAAAATACCGAAACACGTGGCACAGATATTGCAGCTCCCTCATGACCTAGTAATGATGCCAAACGTGTTAAAACATTGATTTCTGTTTCAAACTTAATGTGATTAGGCACCAAATAGAATATTTCAGCTTGGTCATCATTAGCTAAAATTTGTTGTGCACGTTGCAATAAAGCTAATTCATGATCGGCGCTCGCCCGACCAAATAGTAATTCTAATGCCATGTATTCCCTCCACTAATTGTTTTTCATATTATTATTTTACCAGTTCTGATTTAACTATTTCGTTAATTTGCATGAGAAATTTCACCAAAAAAATCTCTCGTAAGTTAAACTAATCATTTAACTTACGAGAGACATATCTTATTAATTATTTTTAACTACTTGCACAATTGCCACAACGATTCAGCAAATATTGCCATCGTTCGGGTTAAATTAGCAACTGGTGTATTTTCATTCGCCTGATGACTCGTGACAGGCACATCCGGAAACTGCCCACCAAAAGCAACCCCACGTGTTAACAGGCGTGCATATGAACCACCATTTGATGTTCTCGGTGGCAAATAAGTACCGGTTTGTTTTGCATAAACATCTGATAAAATCTGTACGAGTTCATCATCTTGCGGTACTAAATGAGGTGGCATCCCCGCCTGCACTTGGGCCACATCAGCTTTTAAGTCACCTAAATGGCGCTGTACTTGCGTAATAATAGCTTGTAAATTCACCCCTTGTGGGTAGCGAAAGTTCAATAGAATTGAACCTTGACCGTGATGACTATAACGCATCACACCAACATTCAAGGTTAAATCACCCATTTGCGAATCATGATAAGTTAGCCCTAAACCACTCGCATGAATATCTTGATGAACAGTTAAACCTACAAAGTACAGAAAAGCACGCGCATCACCACCAAAAGGATAACGTTGCAAAAAATGAGCCAAATACGTACCGGCATTTTTACCTTCTGCTGGGTAGGCGCCATGCGCCTGGACCCCTAACAAAGATATTTTAACGGTACCATCTTTTTGTTGTGCATCACCATTCAAAAAAGGATATTCGTGTATATAAGCTTCAAAATCTCTGATAACAGGACTATCCTTTGGTACTTGCAACCGCGCTTTAGCTTCACCAGGCACAACATTGGGTCGACTACCAGACATAAAACGTTCTAGTACATATGGGCCTTCAGATTCACTGGGAAAACGTAATTGCACCGTTTGAAAAGCTTTTTCGCCATTAACGACTGGAAAGGCCCCATCTGGTGAGAAACCCAATGTTGGTTCACCTTCTTGCGCTAAATAACGTGGTATATCTCGCCAACCATTTTCTTCATCTGTCCCAATGATCAAACGAATTTTACGTTTTAAAACACACCCTTGATCTGATAACATCTTCATCGCATAATAAGCGGACATTAAATCCGCTTTCATATCGGCAGCACCGCGACCAAAATACAACCCATCCAATATTTCTGGGGTGAATGCTTGACGTAACCACCCATCACCAGCCGGTACAACATCAATATGTGTCAAAATGCCGACAGTCTCATCCGCATCTTCTGGACCAAATTCAATCCAAGTTACCATATTATCAACACGACCATAGCGAAAACCATCTCGATTTGCAAAAGCTTCCATTTGGTTCAATGCTCGAACCATGTCCGTACCAAATGGTGTTTGTGGTGTTTGTGTCTTAACATCTAGGACTGACGGAATACGAACAATTTGATTAAGGTCATCAATTAAAGCTTGTTCATATTTCTTTGCTTGCGCTAACCACGTCATAGCAGTACCTCTCATCAGATTATAATAAAGACAGTGTACCGCGTTTCAGTAGTCATGACAATAAGACCTATTGGCGCATACGTTTATGGTTATAGTAGTAAAATACTGGCAATCCAACCGCCACTAACAATATTGAAATAACCGCACCTGAAAAGTCATTTAAAATAGTTGAACCAATAACGAACAAGGCACCAAAGATAGCAACTAATGGCGTAATTGGGAATAATGGTGTTTTAAACAATGTCTTTTCGTCTAACGTTGGATCTTGTTTGCGATGACGCAAAATAAATACACCAATAAATGCAGCTGTATAGAAAATCCAAATTGTAAAAATAGCAATATCTGACAAACGATCAACACCGTCAGTATAAACGATTGCCAATGCAATGGTCATACCCGCAACTGTTAAAATAGCATTCGTTGGTTCTTGTGTTTTACGCGTCAACTTTGACAAATACTTTGGAAAGAGACCGTCCAATGACATTGCATAAGCCATACGAGGAAAGGCCATCATCTTACCATTCAAAGTTCCTAACATTGAAATAATAATGGCAATACTCAAAGCACGACCACCTACATCACCAAAAGCCGTTCGTACAACTTCAAAAGTTGCGTTATTTTGCAAGGCAACGATTCTATCTGATGGTAATGCATGATAAACACCAAACGACACACCGACATACGCAATCACAATGATACTAACACCACCCACCAATGAACGTGGTAAATCACGACGTGGGTTTTTTAATTCACCAGCAATATTAGCTAATAGAATCCAACCATCATAAGCAAACAAAGTCGCCAAAATAGCCATTCCAAAGCCACCACCGTGTGTCACTGTATGTGTAACTGTTTGACCTAAAGCATCAACTTTTCCAAAAAATAAACCGTAAATAATTAAAATAGCAATTGGAATTAATTTAATTGATGTAGTTAATACCTGGAAACTAGCTGCCACACGGTTTTCAAATATATTCACTGCTGCAATAAAGGCCACGTACAAAACAGCTATCCAAGTCGCATAGCGTGTTGAAATGCCTAAAAAATTTGCCGTTAAGAATGCGGCATAACCAGCAATTGAGGCAATAACAGCTGGTGCATAAATGACAACTTGCATCCACCCCGTCAAAAATCCGGCAACGGGGCCATACAACGACTCAATATAACTGTAAAGACCACCTGTTTTAGGTAAACGGGCCCCAATTTCTGCGATTGTTAATCCAGCAGCTAAAGTGATAATACCACCCGCCAACCAAGCTAATAGACCGAGAGTTGAAGAACCTGCTGTTTGTAATACGCCTGCCTGTTTAAAAAATATTCCTGAACCAATCACTGTCCCAACAACCAGTGATAAGCCTGACCAAATCCCCATTGATCGTTTTAATTCAACATCCTGTCCCATAACAATTCTCCTAGTATAAATTTCAACAAAAAAAGCAGCCAGCCAATTTAGTAATTGGTGACTGCTTCGTAAGTTCTCACAGTTTTAAGCGTTACACAAAACGCCCAATCACTAATTGTGTTGAGTTCAAACGATTATTATTATTATTGTTCATAAATCCAATCATTTCTTTAACTCTCCCAAATTAATGTACGGCTTTTGCTACGCTATGTAAATAGTAGCACACTTCAAAAGACATCACAATATACTTTTAAATACTATTAAGCTTATTATCCGATATTAATTATCGATACGCGCTTTATTTTTTATAAATATCTAGCACTTCACTTATAATATTTTCCGGTGCACTGACTGTTAGAAAACGAGCCATCGGGGTAATATTGTGCCGTTCTTTAAACGATAAATCCTTAACAGCCACTAACATAATTGTCATGTTATTTTCTGTTAAAAATAATTGGCCGGGTTTACCAAGCTTTCCCTTAGTATGTTTCCCAATTCGCCAACTATGAAAAGCTTGTTCGTCAAGCGTTTCTTCTTTGGGCTCGTATTGACCACTATTAGTTTGTGTCATCACAACACCAACTAATTCTGCTGTTGGATATTTATTGGCCATCTCTGCCTCCAATCTATCTTTATTAATTGTAACAATATTTTTTAAACAAGGTGCTCTAAATTTTTTGTAACTATATAAAAATAGGTCAGCGTATATCTACGCTGACCTATTTCTTATTTTAAGCTTACTAAATTCAAATTACTTTGATTCTAGTTCAGCTTTACCTTTAGCCCATTGTTGAATGTTAACAACTTCAGCTTCACGAACCTTCTTTGAGTAGTCGTGTGAAACTGGACGACGGCGGGCCCATGTATTATATGGTGATCTTGTTGCCATAATTTAATTCCTCCATTTTGTTATCGATAACTGTTAAAGTATACCGACATTTTAAGCATTAGTCAACTATAAGTAATCACAATCATGCATACTTTTAGATAGTTGCTAACGATAACGTATTTTCTAAAACTTCATTATCAATATAAACGGCAAGCTTTACCTAAACCGCATTAACGCATAGAATGAAAATTACTTATAATATTTTCAAATGCTGTAAACGAAAAGAGTCCAGATTATGATTGAACAACAAAAAGAATTTACTAATTTTAATTGCTATCAAATTGACAATATGACTGTTGAAGACCGTACTTGGCTGACTAAAAGCCAACGCATTACGAATGAAATGCTTGATTATGCTATCGACCCATATGAAAGTGCTCGTATGGAATTTGATGATACAGTTGATAAAAACTTAATGATTTTTGACGTGGTAACACCGACTTCACAACGTGCTACTACCGAACCTGTTAGCTTTTTGTATGATTCAAAACAAACAAATTTGTACATTTTCACACGTAAAGAAACAGCTTTCGTCATGAATAACTTAAATGAAATCATTACCACTCAAAATGCTATAACGGCAAATACGCAACCAATTGATGTTATTCTAAAATTAACCGAATCATTATCCGGTGAATTTATGCGCGCTATCTTAGCAATTAATCACAAGCGCCTTACTATTCAAAGTACCATTAAGGCAACCTCACCTACCCAGCTGTCGATTAATCAATTAATGTCCTTGCAGACTGATTTAATCTACCTTATTAATTCATTACAAACAGACCGCACACTGCTTATTTCTTTGAAAAATAACATGCATCATGCCCTTCATGATGATCAAATTGAAAAGCTCGAAGACGTTGTTGTTGAATTACAACAAGCATTAGATACTGGTAATCTATCCCAAGAAGTCACAAGCAGCGTCGCTAACGCTTTTGACAATGCTGCTAACGCTAATTTGAATTGGACCATGAAATTACTCACTGTTTCATCAATTGTCCTCACAGTACCAACAATTGTGTCAGGATTTTTTGGACAAAATGTGATGTTGCCATTAACGAAAACAAACGGGGGATGGATATACACTATTGTCATCACCATTATTTTTATGATTATCATCACATTAATATTGTGGCATTATGGTTTCTTCAAAAAATAGTCCATAAACTTAAAAAGTTCCTAAATTTGATAGTAACAATACCGAATTTAGGAACTTTTTTTCAAACTCAATTAAATAATCTCCGATTTATACCGTTCGACTATGAGTTCTAAAAGATAATCTCCAAAAGAAAGAAGATCTTGTAGTAAGATAGAGAAAAGATTATCTTTATTTATAATCATAACACGATACTTGATTATGCAAGTAATATATTAAACGCTAAAGGTCGCGACATTAAAAAATGTCGCGACCTTTTTATATATATTAGCTTATCCGCGTGCCAACAATTTCTTTAGGAAATGGTAAACAGCGTATTTAGGTCCATTAATTGGCTTAACGAATGAACCAACTTTTTCTTCTGCATGACCAGCAAAGCCTTGCTTAAAGCCCAGCACACCATCAGACCCATCAAAGACACCTGAAATACCATAAAAATTATAGTGTGGAATCTTACGCGCAATAGCCTGTTTGAAAGCATACTCTTGGACAGCGTATGGTCCATAATAATTCTTATACTCATCATAAGTACCAGAATATAGATAAATCATTTCATTTGCTGTTGCTAAGAACAATGCGCCCGCAATAACAACAATGTCTTTACCTGCTTCTTTACGAGCTACTTGTGCTTGCGCAATCCGCTTTTCGTGTTGCTTATGTTGATCAGCGTACTCTGCTCTTTGACGCTTAAGCTTCTTATAATTTGGCTTTTCAGCAATGCGCGCATCTAAATTAGCAACTACTTCAGCTAGATGATCACGGGCTTGTTCTTGACCTTTAATGTAAGCAGGGAAATCCATTTCTGCAAACACAAAATATGCATCATCCCCATACTCATCATAGACTATCTCATAGAAATCCAAATCCTTATCATGATAGTTCAAACGATTAGCTGTATCTTGCGTCAAGGCTTTAAATGCTGGTAACTCATCTTTAGTCAACCGATGTACTTTAATCCCAAATTGATCGGTTTTCTTCAAGTAATACTTACCATCTTTGGCAAATGATGCACGTAATGCTTTCGGATCATCCCCAGCTTCTAACACTGGTTCTAATGATTTAACATATTGCCATGATGGTGATGAATTCGTCGTCCAGCCCTTTGTTGCTGGTGTATGTTCAAAGCCAATTTCAGTTAGTGCATCAATGACTGTGTTGTCATTTTCACCAATTTGATCGCCATTATCATCATATTTACGATAAATTGCGTTTGGCATAATCCGTAAGAATAAACCACGTCGCTCTTTTGCAAAGGCCATTACGCCATCAACAAATTCGGCTACTAATTGTTTATCACTATAATCAATTAGCATACCACCATCAATTTGGAATAGATTTCCCATTTTGACAGGAATCCAGCCTAAAACTGCGGCAGCTTCTACTTTATCATCAGAAACTAAACCCACCAAACTTGTTTGCCAACCACGACGAGCTAACAAACGTGCTTGGGATGCTGTTTGTAGATAACTACCATCAGCATGGGTTTGGGCAAAGGCTTCAAATTCTGCTGTTGTTAATTCTTTAAATAAACGTGTCATGTTTAACTTGTATCCTTATCCTAATATCTATTATTTTAAATTATACGCTATCTATCTTAAATTTTGGCAAACAACTCATAAATCTGACTTTTCCACACTAGAATGTGTTAAAAATTTTAATAAAAACTGCTTCATCTAGCAATATTTACCATTTTTAAAAAGACATTTTATGACTTATTCTTTAAATTAATTACTCTTAGTGGAAAACTCTACAAGATTTCCACTCTTTTTAACAGGTTTTTCCACAAATATACAGTCTTATGCACAGATTTTTCCACAGGGACCAATAAAAAAGTTGATCTTATTATTTAAGATCAACTTCCTTATTAATATTCATATTATTTTTTCAAGTGCAATTTCTGAGCTAACTTAACAGCTCGTTGTCCCAAAACTACTTCACCAATATGGGTCTTCAAGACCGCAACGCCATAAATAATGGCTCCGATTAATGCGGCAACCATCAACAATATAAACTGAACAAATTTTGTATCTGGTACAAATAATCCAACTGTATACGTAACTGGCGTTACAACTGCAAACATAACTAGGCTCCAGAAAAGAATCACGACAAATGTCGAATTAAAGGATGTCCAATCAATACTATACAACCTTGATAGATGATGAATGGCAACAATCATACCAACCATAAAGGCTAATGTTGTTGAAAGTAGTGGTCCCATTCCTTGCAACCAAATGGTCAAAGGAATTTGCAAAACAATCTTTACCCCAAAGATTAGTACTAATAATCTCATCGTGTAACCTAATTGTCCTAATCCTTGGAAAATAGCTAATACAACCATGTACAAGCTCAAGAAAATAGCTGAATAACTAGCAAACTGCAAAATCAATGTACCATTTGTGACATCAGACGTCTGATAAAACACAATATACAAAGGTCGAGCAACTGCCACCATTCCTAACACGGCGGGCACCATGACAAATGCTAACAACTTAAAGGCAAATTGAATTTGATTACCAATATTCTCTTGGTTACCAATCTCACGCGCTCGTGCAATCATTGGCAATGCTGTTTCTGACATACCAACTGCCAATGAAACGACTAGCATCACCAACTTGTTTGAATTAAAGGCAAATTGGGCATACATTGCTTGCATTGCATCATGAGAAACACTTGTAAATGCTCGAATAATCTTGAAGAAAGTATATTGATCAAATACTTGTACTAACGAAATGGCCGCACCTGCAAAAATAACAGGAACTGACTGACGCGCCATACGTAATAAGACTTCACGTGCATTAAAATGTTTAGTTTGAACACTCTGGCGTTGCTTTTCTTTAAAGAAGCGACGCCGATGGAAGATACCAAATAGCAAGATAACAATTCCTGCTAAGGCACCCCAGAAAGCGGCAAAGGTCGATTGAACGGTTGCATCAACCCAATCACCATGGTGACCAATCATAATCCAATACGTCATTGCCAACATATAAATGACACGAACTAATTGTTCAATGAATTGCGACCATGCCGACAAGCCCATAAACTCAAATCCTTGCACGTAACCACGTAACATAGATAATGTCGGAATGATAACAACTGCCGCCGATAAGGCTCGAATAACACGCACAACATTTGGATCACCTTGTGACAGTAACCCGGCCAATAGGTACAACGCCGCACCTGCAACAATTCCAAGAATTGCGCCTAAGTTTAAGGCCTGCCTGAAGATATGTCGAATCGCTGTATATTGACGCGATGCACTATACTCAGCAACTAACCGGGCCAAAACATTTGGCAAACCAGCCGTTGCAATCAACAAGGCAACACTATAAATTTGATAACCCTGTGAAAATAATGAATTAGCAAGATTGTAATAGACATTACCAATCATCGCAATCCAAGGTATTACATATAAAGCACCTAACAAACGTGATGCCAAACTACCAATCGTCATCCAAGCTGAACCACGCAACATTCGCGATTTCGCATTTTTATCAGTTTCAACTGGCTGCTCTACCTCTGGTTCAGGCTCATCTGCTACTGCTGATTCGTCCAACACTGGTTCAACTTCTTCAGGAGCAGCTGAAGGTCGCACACTAATTGATTCAGCAGCTACTTTTTCTGGCCTGGTTGCTGTTGTTGATGCTGACTTATCTATAACCGTATCCGGTACTTCATGTACCTTAAACGTCGCAACACCATTTCGATTTACTTTAACTTTAGCCTTGGCTGGATGCTTTGGTTCTTGCAAATCTTCATTAGAAGAAGCCACTTCTTCGTCATGATCATTAAGAACTTCATCGACATCTTTACCCTTAATAATTTGGTTCAGTTCTTCATAAGTAATATCTCTACGAAACGGCGAATTTGATTGTTCACTATTTGATTGGGGTTTTTTATCGTCAGTCATGCTCCTTCCCCTTCCTCATATTTAATGACGTTACACAGACTCGAACTGTGATCTAAGACTTAGGAGGTCCTTGTTCTATCCAGTTGAACTATAACGCCGATAACAACCTAATATATTATTATACACAAGAAATCTTATAGTTTGTAGCCGTAATTCACAACATCTAATAATGATAACGCATAATGCCCTAAATTGAGCATAAAAAATCACCGAACTCAATTGAATTCAGTGATTTTATTGAAATATCAATTAAATAACAAAGTTAACTAACTTGCCAGGTACCGCAATAACCTTCTTTGGCTCCTGACCATTAAGTTGCTTTTGAATAACTTCTTCTTTAGTTGCAATGGCAATCATTGCATCACGATCAGCATCAGCTGACATTGTTACACGACCACGAAGCTTTCCATTAACTTGTAGAATAACTTCAATTTCATCATCTACTAGAGCAGCCTCATCGTATGTTGGCCAAGTAGCATAAGCAATTGATTCATCCTTGTGTAGGTAGCTCCATAGCTCTTCCGTCATATGTGGTGCAATTGGGTTCAACAACTTAATGAAGCCTTCAACGTATTCAACAGCCAAATTATCTTGCTTATATGCTTCGTTGATAAAAATCATCATTTGTGAGATTGCTGTATTGAAGCGCAAGTTCTCATAGTCATCAGTAACCTTTTTAACGGTTTCGTTGTAAATCTTGTCCAACTTGTGATCATTAACAGTTGTAATGTGATCACGTAGTTTATCTTCATCATCAATAAACAAACGCCAAACACGGTCTAACCAACGACGTGATCCAGCCAAACCTTCTTCAGACCAAGCGATTGATTGATCCAAAGGACCCATAAACATTTCGTACAAACGCAATGTATCGGCACCGTACTCTTCAACAACATCATCAGGGTTCACAACGTTACCCTTTGACTTTGACATCTTTTCATGGTTTTCACCAAGAATCATACCTTGATTAGCTAATCTTTGGAATGGCTCCTTAGTGTGTACAACACCTAGGTCATACAAAACCTTGTGCCAGAAACGGGCATACAATAGATGCAAAACGGCATGTTCAGCACCACCAATGTACAAATCAACATTCTTCCAGTAAGCTTCTGCTTCAGGTGAAACAATTTCATGTTCATTGTGTGGATCCATATAACGTAGGTAGTACCATGATGAACCAGCCCATTGTGGCATCGTGTTTGTTTCACGCTTACCTTTACGACCATTTTCATCAACAACGTTAACCCAGTCGTCAACATTAACCAATGGTGATTCACCAGTACCAGAAGGCATAATATTATCCACTTCTGGTAGACGTAATGGTAATTCTGATTCAGGTACCAATGATTGCGTACCATCTTCCCAATGAATAACCGGAATTGGCTCACCCCAATAACGTTGACGTGAGAAAATCCAATCACGCAAGCGGAAGTTAACTTGCTTATGACCAGCATGGTTCTCTTCTAACCAGTCAATCATCTTAGTAATTGCTTCATCTTTACCCATGCCGTCCAAGAAACCAGAATTAATGTGGGTACCATCCCCCACATAAGCTTCCTTTTCAATATCGCCACCTTCAATAACTGGGCGAATAGGCAAATCATACTTCTTAGCAAAGTCATAGTCACGACCATCATGAGCTGCAACAGCCATAATAGCACCCGTTCCATATGATGCTAGCACGTAATCACCAATCCAAATTGGCAATGCTTCACCATTAACCGGATTAATTGCATAAGCACCCGTGAACACACCAGTCTTATCTTTATTCAAGTCAGTACGTTCCAAATCAGACTTTGAAGCAATGTCATCCTTTAATGCTTGCACGGCATCACGTTGTTCATCAGTCACAATTTTTTCAACTAATTCATGTTCTGGCGAAAGCACCAAATATGTTGCACCGAACAAAGTGTCGGCACGAGTTGTGAACACTTCAATTTCTGCATCATCAGATCCTTGAACCTTGAATGTTACTGAAGCACCAATTGAACGGCCAATCCAGTTACGTTGTTGTTCTTTGATGGCTTCTGGCCAATCTAAGTCATCCAAATCATCAATCAAGCGATCTGCATAAGCAGTAATCTTCAAAGCCCATTGACGCATTGGCTTGCGATAAACTGGGTAGCCACCACGTTCAGTCTTACCATCAACAATTTCCTCATTAGCAACCACTGTTCCACCATTATAGTCAGGGGCCCAGTTAACCATGATTTCATCTTCGTAAGCTAAACCTTTTTTATACAATTGTTCAAAAATCCACTGAGTCCACTTGTAATACTTTGGATCAGTTGTATTTACTTCACGTGACCAATCATATGACAATCCCAAAGACTTCATTTGGTTACGGAAAGTTTTAACATTCTTTGCCGTTACCGTCTTTGGATCTTCACCAGTTTTAATCGCGTATTCTTCCGTTGGTAAACCAAAGGCATCAAAGCCCATTGGATGCAAAACATTATAGCCTTGCATCCGCTTCATACGTGATACAATATCTGTTGCTGTGTATCCTTCTGGATGACCAACGTGTAGGCCTTGTCCAGATGGAAATGGAAACATGTCCATTGCAAAATACTTTTCTTTATCAGAATCATTTGAAGTTTTAAATGTCTGATGTTCATCCCAAAAATGTTGCCATTTTTTCTCTACTAATTTGTGTTGATATGCCATGATTGATAACCTCACTTTAATAATTCTTACTTTATCAAAAAAAGTCCGAGCTTTCAATATTCATCAAGGATTCACCAAACTAATTGTAGCGCATATTTTCAAACCAAATTGTGCTAAACTAATAAAATGAGAAAGAAATAAGAAGGAGGTCCCCGCAATGCATCTACGTAAATTTGATTATCTACAACTAGCCATTGCATTTGGTGGCCTAGCCATTTTTATGATTATTACCATTGGCTACATTTACAATTTTAATTTTATCCATACAATAGACCAATGGGGCTTTCGCTACATTCGCGAACCTTTAACACCAGAAAGATCGTGGTTTTTCCGTAACGTAACCCGTGCTGGTAACACAAAATGGACCGCATTGGTCATGGTCGTCACAGCATTGATTGCATTACTAGTTCGCAAGTGGGACGTTGCCGTTTTCATGTTGGTAAACGTTGGTGTGTTTGGTCTAGGTGTTATGAGTTTGTTTAAACATATTTTCAAACGCCCTCGTCCTGATATTTACCATGTTATTGAACAATCTGGTTATTCATTTCCATCTGGCCACGCATTAAATGCGATTCTACTTTACGGTTCTTTGATCGTTTTGGTCCATTACTATTTGAAATCAGAAGATAATTTACGTTATGCTTTCATGACGTTATTTGCAGGTTTAATTATTGCCATCCCTGTTAGTCGTGTATATTTAGGCGTACACTATTTATCAGATATCCTAGCTGGTTTCGGCTTAGGTGTCTTTCTTCTAATTATGTCAAAAGAAATTATTTTTAAATATCGCACACGAGAGGTTTTCGAAAATGCGCACAATTCAGAATCTAGTCCAAATATCACTAAATGAATATCTAGCACCCGGTGACTTAGCCATCGATGCCACCATCGGTCATGGTGACATTACCCGCTTTTTAGCTAGCCGGATTGGGGATGATGGTAAGGTACTCGCCTTTTCTGATCAAAAAGAAGAAATTGACGACGTTGCTGCATCACTCTTTCTAAGTGGTCTTAATGAACGTGTTGATTTAATCAGTAAAAATTTTGTTGATATCATTAATTATTTAGAACCAACACAACCGGTTGGCACTGCTATTTTTCAAATTAATCAGGAGCTTGACTTAAATGCTGTTAAAAACACAGCTAAGGCTATCTTAATGTTCTTGAAAACTGATGGTCTATTATGTTTAGTAAGCGAAGATACTGATTCACTAGTTGATATCAAAAATTACTTTGCTGAATTACCTGAAAATTCATATAGTGTTTCATATTATGAAGATGTGTTAACCCATGAAAGTGCGTTAGTTATTCAACGACATTAATAACAGTATACAAAAAAGCGAGACCATTCTTGGCCTCGCTTTTTCAATCATTAATATTGAATCGCGTCAGTTTCCAAATCATACGTTACGGCAGTTGCTTCGCTGGCACCATCTTGACTAAAGATGACATCTGGATGCACCTCATTGTAATAACGTTCCGTAAAGACAGTTTCACCATCATTGATAAATATTTCAACTGAACTACGATCAATCAATAACTGCAAGTTCATTTGATCAGTTGGTTGCACATAACCTATCCGGACATCATCACGATCTGAACGTGATACCGTTAATTTATGCTCTGATTGCGTATAATGCAATGTCAAAATCGCACCATTATCGGCAACAAACTGCAAATCAAAGTCTTTATCGGCTGCAACTGAAAGTTGTAACTCATTGCTTTGCGCTGCCTTTAACAAAGTTTTACCAGCGTTTGTTGGCACCCATGCCAATTTCTGTTCTGAACCTGCCACGCGTAATTGTGCTAATTCAGCAACCGGGTTCATATAAATATGGTCATCTTGTAATGTTAACTCTCTTGGGAAAGTTAAAGCACCGGCCCAACCATCAGCTTGTTCAGGCATCACACTTTCCCACATATTCATCCAAGCAAACATAATGCGCCGACCATCAGGGCTTAACATCGTTTGCGTTGCATAAAAATCATGACCATGATCAATCTCAGTAAAATCGCCATGCGTCAGCACTGGTTTAGCCAAATCTAATTGACCAATCATATAACCAGTTTCATGCAAGTTTTTGTATTTATCTGCGGTTGCTTCAATGCCTTGCGGTGACATCAACAAAATTTGTTTGTCATTCAAGGTAAAGATATCAGGGCATTCCCACATATAACCTTGTTCAGCAATGCCCTTTGATTCCGCAATAGCACCCTCATATGACCAAGATAGCAAATCATCTGATGAATAAATTAATACACGACCAACTTCAGTATCCTTAACTTGGCTACCAATAATGACATAGTACTTATCACCTTCTTGCCAAACTTTTGGATCACGGAAATTGTTGGTACTATCACTAGGAATTTGTGATGCTGGAATCACGGGATTATTTTCATACTTAGTAAAGACAATACCGTCTTCACTAACAGCAATGTTTTGATCTTCCACAAAATCATCATCATCGCCAGATTCACCAAAATGATGACCTGTATACATCAAATACAATTTGTCGTCTTTAACAATAGCACTTCCTGAAAAAATACCATGTTTATCCATGGGTTTCTCAGGTGCTAGGGCAACTGGTAATGTTTCCCAGTGCACTAAATCCTTACTACGGGCATGACCCCAGTGCATTGGTCCCCATTCTGCACCGTATGGATAATGTTGATAAAAGATATGATAATGGCCTTTGAAGTAAACAAAGCCATTGGGATCGTTAATCCAACCAGCAGGTGCGGCAACGTGATAATTTAATCGATAACGTGAATTTGTAACTTTTGCTAATTCTGGTTTCATTGTTAAAATCCCCCTAATATTTGCCAACATTCATTTTCTTGATTATTCATTAATATTATGACTAGTAATAGCCGTAAAATGCAGCCACTACATCATGAATTGATCATCTATGTAATCGGTTTCATTACTTGTATTATAGTTTGGGTAAGTCAACATGTCAACCGGTTGATATATGTATTCTAAAAACCAGCAAACTGGTTAAAAAATTAATTATTACGCTTTCGTACCTGTCTTACCTGACCACAAAGATACCGGTAGAATATATTCCGTTTCGGTTTCTTCCCCGGCAATACGTTTTACCAAAACATCAACCGCAACTTTAGCCATTTTTTCAATTGGCTGAATAACTGTGGTTAACTCTGGTACAATTGCTTGCATTAACGCTGTACCATCGTAACCAACAATTTTTAAGTCAGTGGGGATATTTTTCCCGCGTTCCTTAGCAATCGCCATAATAATATTGGCATCAACATCATTTGATACAAATATGCCATCCATATCTGGATATAAGTCAAATAATTCGTTATACCGCTGCTTCTTTTCTTGAAATGATAGCGTGAAATCGATGGTAAACACCCGTGGTTCTAAATCATGGGCTTTCATTACCATTTCATACGCATCGCGGCGTCGATTTGCAGGTGTCTCCAATTCAAGTGGGCCATTTGTATGTACGATTGTTTTAGCACCGGCAGCGATTAATGTTTCCGTTGCCAATCTACCACCATCATAATTATCCGATGCAACGACTGGAATATCACTATTCATAACCCGATCAATGGCAACGATTGGCAAATGACTATACTTATATTCAGCGATGCCTTGATTATGGGTCCCCACAATCAAACCATCTACTTGTCCTGATAATAATTGATCCAAATAATCAGTTTCTTTTTCAACATCTTGTAGTGAGTTACCAATGATAACTTTAAAATTTCGCGAATACAATTCGCGTTCAAGATAATCGACTAATTCACCAAAAAACGGATTAGAAACGGTTGGAAAAATTAGGCAAATCAAACCAGTTTTTTGCTGAAATAACTGACGAGCGGCAGCATTAGGTTGATAATTTAATTCTGCCATCGCATCGTGCACTTTTTTTAAAGTCTTTTCACTTAAATAACCACGATTATTTAAAACACGTGACGCTGTGGTTTTTGATACCCCCGCTAATTTTGCCACATCTTCTAGTTTTGGTTTCATCTTACATACCCTTGCCCTTCTCCTAGTCAACACATACCTCTATTGTATCAATATCTCGTCATTATTTAACAAAAAATGGGATTGAAATTACTTCCAATCCCATCATCTGTTATTTAATCATTTGGTTCAAATACTGTTACCACTTCAACGTGTGCTGTTTGTGGAAATTGATCCAAAGGTTGCACATCTCCTTTAATATGAAAACCTTGTGCAATCAAATACTTGGCATCACGGGCCATTGTTTCTGGATTACATGACACATAAACAAATCGTTTTGGTTGAATTTCAGCAACTGCATCTAACAATTCATTTGTTAATCCACGCCGTGGCGGATCAACAAAAATAACGTCTGCTTCAACACCTGCTTGTTGCCACTTACGCATTTGTTCAGGTGCATCGGCTGTAATAAATGACGCATTCGTCACATGGTTATTTGCCACATTTTTTTGCGCATCAATCACAGCTCGTTCAATAACTTCAACACCAAGCACTTGTTTAACTTGATTAGCAACGGTTAACCCAATTGTACCAATACCAGAATACGCATCAATTACCGTATCCGTTGGCTTTAATTCAGCCTTCTTAGCAGCTAACGCATACAACACTTCTGTGGTTTGTGGGTTAACTTGGTAAAACGAATTAGGGCCAATTTCAAACTCAATACCTAACAAAGTATCATGAATGAAATCCTCACCCCACAATGTGCGATTATCACCCGACATCAATAAATGTAACGCCCGGGGATTATGATTCAATACCACACTGTGAATGCCTGGTACAACTGCTGCAATTTCTTCAGCAATTTGTTGTTCATCCTTAATCGTTGGTGTTTGTGATACCAAAACAACCATTAACTCATGACTATAATAGCCACGGCGAACCATGATATAACGCATTTCACCTTGCTGAGTATCATCACTGAACACAGATAGTTGATGATCATTCAAAATATCACGAACTGTTGCAATCGTCTCATCGATTACTGGATCATTCACATAGTAATCTGACAAAGGCAAAATTTCACCTGGCGTACGGCGCTTAATGAAGCCCGTGACTAATTTGTCACCATCAAATTTAATTGGCACAACCGTCTTATTACGATATTGAATTGGGTTATCCATCCCAATCGTTGGCGCAACGTTTGCTTCAATACCAGCTGCATCGTAGAATTTTTTAACTTGGCCTTGTTTGATTTTTAATTGAGCTTCATAGCGCAGGTTTACATATGGTGCAATTCCAACATCCAATAGATAATCTTTACCTTTTTCTTCACGGTCTGGTGAAGGATTGACCACTTCAATTACTTCACCACGAGCAAATTTACGATTAACCTGCGTAATTTCAAATTTAACTGTTTCACCTGGAAAGGCATTTGCCATGCGGATGGGGTAATCACCCAACATCACCTCACCAAATCCATTGTAGAGCACCTCTACCACTTGCCCGGTTAATTTTTGGCCTAACCGAACAGGCATGATTGTATGACTCATATTATCTCTCTCATTATCTTTAGCATTACTGTCTTTTATTATACTAGTTTATCAACATCAGGCAATCATAATAAAAAAGAGCTGAACCTTATCAGCTCAACTCTAAATATAGATTTACCTTATTCAAAAACCGTCTGTTCACGTTCTTCAAACCACAACAAAACAATGAATAAGACAATGGCAATCGACATAACTGTCGTTTGTAAGAACCAACTATCTGATTGTGCATACAACACACCGTATGCCCATGGTGCACCGGCGGCAATCAAATAACCACCCGTTTGAGCCATTCCTGATAATGCAGAACTTTCATTAGCTGTACTAGTACGAATGGCATATGATGTGACCATATATACAAACACTGCCGTTCCACCAATACCATTAAAGGCTGTTACAAATAGCCACCAAATCAGCCCAGCATGTTGATTAAACATCATTAATGTTGAAATCAACCATAATATTGTTGTACTCGTAATCAATGTTCGGCGACTCTTGTAAGTTGCCTTTTCTAGAAAACTTGGCACTAAAATTGACACTGGAATACCAATTAGCGATAACACACCGATAATCCAACCCGATTGTGTCGCAGTAACACCAGTACGTTGGGCAATTGTTGGTACCCAAGCAATTGATGTGTAGAACACGGCTGATTGAATACCGGCCATTACCAACATTGCCCAAGCATACTTATTGCGCCATGGATTAACCTTCTTGGTTTCCTTAGGTGCAGTTCTAGTTGCTGACTTATCCAACTCGGGATTGGTATTGATAATCATATGAGCAATCCACGTAATCATGACCAAAAGTACAATAACTGTGATGAAAACCACTAACATTTGCCAGCTAAAGGCCTTCGTAATTGGCACAGCGATAATCTGAAATACTGCCGTCATCAACGTCATCGTTGTACTATAAAGTGACGTATACGCACCAATTTTATTAGGTGTGAACTTTACTAAAGTTGCGGGCAACAAGACATTAATAAATGCAATTCCAATACCAACTAAAATCGTACCAATAAATAGCATTGGCGCACTAATCACACGAGAAATTGATCCAACTACAACAAACAACAAGGCTGCTAGTAAGGTTTTTTCAATACCAAACCTCTTCGTAAAAAATGTCGTTGTTGGTGATACAACCGCAAATGTTAACAAAGGTAATGTCGTTAAGATACCTAATTGTGATACTGGTAACCCAAACGAATGCGCCACATTGTCAATAACGACCGGCAATGTCGTAAAGGTTGAACGCATCACAATACCTAGTAACACAATGCTTAGGACAAATAACCACTTCTTTTTCATAAAGCACCTCTAATTCCTAAAAAATAATATGTAAATTTAAAAAGTCCGTTAAAAACTATACATTTTTATTTTATGCCTGTCAAAATCCAGAGTGTGACAAAAGTCGCTTTGAATCCGAGTGTAACGTGGTTTGGACGCTTTGTGGGCGTAGACCACGAAGCGGGCAAATACGTTACATTGAGGATTCAGATTTTTGGATCCGTTTATCCAGAGCGTAAACAAAAGCGGTTTGTAGGCGCATAATTAATTACCAATAAAAAAAGAAGTTGAAACAAAGGAAAATGTCCCAACCTCTTCTAGCTAAAATTGTTTAAATTTATTTAGCAGCTATAGTTTTTTATTTAAGAACAATGAAGATGCCAAACCAATTAAAGCAATAACCAACATTAAGGTGAAGCCCCACTTAAAGCTAGCTGCACTACCAGCTTGACCGCTATTAGATACATTAGCAGCTAAGGCAATTGCCAACATGGTAATCGCCGTTCCAAATGAACCACCCACTTGACGAACAGTTGATGAAGCGGCATTCGCATGAGCAGTAAGATCTGATGCGACTAAATTCATACCTGCCGTAAATGTTGTCATCATCGTAAATGAAATACCAATCATTCGAACAGCATAGGCGACACTAATCAAAACTAAACTAGTATCAGCATCGAAAGTTAACATTGGTAAGGTTCCAAGCAATAGCATCGTAAATCCGAACAAAGAAACTTTTTTAATACCAATTTTGTCATATAAAGTACCTGAAATTGGATTACAAATCATCATAACTAAAGCACCCGGCATCATAACTAGGCCAGCCGTCAAAGCACTCTCATCACGCGTACTTTGCAAATATAATGGTAAAACTAATTCAATACCAACCATCGCAATGTTACTCAACATACTTAGCATTGTGCATAAATTGAATTGCCAATTTTTAAAGACGCGAATATCTAATAATGGCTCAGATAACTTTAATTGACGACGACCGAACAAATACATAATCACAGCACCAACAACAAACAAGAATGCTAGTAGACCTGTAACTTTACCTGTATTGCCAATTTCTGATAGGACATACAAGATTAACCCAAACCCAACAATTGACTCAGCGAATGATGTCACATCCACGGCTTGTTTCTCTGGTACAGTTATATTTTTTACTAAGAAAATTGCTGCCAAACCAATAATACCACTGACAATACTCAAGATAATGATCAACATTTCCCAATCAAAGTAATTCAAAATACCACCTGAAATCGTTGGCCCAACTGCTGGTCCAAAACCGATTACCAATCCGGTGATTCCCATAGCCATACCACGCTGTTCTGGTTTAAACAAAATCAAAATAACGTTTTGAATAAATGGCATTAACCCACCAGCTGCTGCGGCTTCCACAATTCTTCCAAATAATAGCACCCAAAAATTAGGCGCAAAAATACAAATAACCGATCCAATAAAGAACACACCCATCATCGTTAAGAAGGTCGATCTTAAATTAAATGAATTAAATATCCAAGCTGATATTGGAATCATCAACCCCACTACCAATAAATAACCGGTGGTTAACCATTGTGCCACTGATTGACTAACATCAAAGGCATTCATAATACTAATTAACCCATTATTTAAAAATGTTTCAGCCAATAGTGCGACGAATGCACCCAACAATAAAACTGCCATCATCAAATTTCTAGTTTTATTAGAAATTGTAGCTACTTTCGCTGCCATAACATCTCTTCTTTCTGATATAAATTTTTATAACATGTAGCAAGCTACACATTTTATCAAAAAAACTAAAAGTCTTTTATGATTTTTGATAACATTTTCGACAATAATACGATTTCTTCATCGGTAAGATCATGGACAATTTGCTGATTAACATCGTCCATAACTGCATAAATATCCTTGATATGCTTATCAAGCAAATTCTGTGCTGTTACCGTTAGTGATAAAACAATCTGACGTTTGTCTGTTACCAAAGGATTAAGTTCTAACAAATGATTGGTTGCCATCCTTTTTACAATGCTCCGCATCGTTGGATGACTCAGCACAAATTTATCAGCCACCTCTTTTTGCGTAACAACACGATCAGATGCTTCATATAAATAAACCATTAATGAAATCTGGGGACCTGTTAATTTATAATCGGTCATCAAATTTGAAATACGATTATTAAGTTCTTTTTCAATTAAAGTATTCACAACTTTAATCTGTGGTCCAATATTTTCTAAAAAATATTTATTCATATTATCGTCCTCCAAAAAGGTAGTTTACTACACTTATGAATTAATGTACATACAACAAACAAAAAACGTCAACACTTTATCAGCGTTGACGTTTAATATCATTAAGCTATGTGATGATTACTTTGCAAATTCTGCAAACTTAGCAGCAGCATCAGCCAAGAATGACTTAGTATCTTCGTTAGTAATCTTACCATTTTCATCAGCAAGGTTAGCAGTGTTACCAATGAACAATTCTGGTTGGTGCATAGTCTTCATGTCCAAGAAGTCCAATGAGTTACGCAATACGTGATGTGCTACAACACCACCAAGGCTTGCAGGTGATTGTGAAGCTGGCAATACTGGCTTACCTGCCCAAACACTTTCACCCCAAGGACGTGAAGCGATATCCAAAGCGTTCTTCAATGCAGCTGGAACACTACGGTTGTGCTCTGGTGTTACCATAATAAATGCATCTTGTGCCTTAACTGCTTCACGGAATTCAGTATATTCTGCAGGTGAAGCTTCATCATAATCTTGGTTATACAAAGGTAGCTTTGCAATGTCCAAGTATGTAACTTCTGCATCAGCTGGTAAACCAGCAACTAATGCCTCTGCTACACCCAATGAGTATGAATTCTTACGAGTTGAACCAACAATTACACCAAATTTTGCCATGATAATTCTCCTTAAATTTATAATTATGTACAACTTTATGTCGTTGATATTATCTTAACTTACTTTTACAAAGTTGTAAATACTTATTTTTAATAAGTTAAAAAGAGACCGGAACATACATGTTCCAATCTCTATCATTAACAAATTATCAATTTATTTTGGATTAATCTTCTTTAGTCAAATCAATCAAAATCTTTGCTTGAGACTTATCAGACGTTAGGCGATCAAATCCCTTTTCAACAACGTCATCCAAACCAATCATGTCTGTGATAACTGGCTCAACATTGATTTTTCCTGAGCTAACCAAATCAACAGTTTGTTGGAAAGTCTTACGTGAGTAAGCAATTGTTGATGTCAACTTTACACCAGCGTTCATCAATTGCATTGGATCGAATGTAATTGGGTGGGCAAAGATTGAAACAATTACAGCTGTTCCACGTGCCTTAGTAACTGAAATAGCTTGTTCGAATGTTGGTTGCACACCAGCTACCTCAAATGATACATCAGCACCACCGCCTAAGATATCACGTACGGCGGCAACAGGGTCGTCAACTTCACT
The DNA here is from genome assembly GCF_058506735.1 of Weissella sp. ESL1139. Classification (NCBI taxonomy): domain Bacteria; kingdom Bacillati; phylum Bacillota; class Bacilli; order Lactobacillales; family Lactobacillaceae; genus Weissella; species Weissella sp. ESL1139. Next base: position 73,715 of record NZ_CP196375.1, on the reverse strand, counting down.
AGGGTTAACAACATCAGTTGCACCCATAGCCAAAGCCTTTTCCAAACGAACCCCTGACAAGTCAACAGCAACAATCTTAGTTGCACCAGCGGCCTTAGCTGCAGCTGCTACCAAAACACCGATTGGTCCAGCACCGAAGATAGCAACCTTCTCACCGAACTTCAAGCCACCCTCTTTAACAGCTTGTACTGCGACAGCCGTTGGCTCGATTGTTGCAGCAAGCTTCAATGAGAAGTCATCTGGCAATGCGTATAGATTGCTCTCAGGTACGTTTACGTGAGCAGCAAATCCACCGTTGCAGCTTAAACCAATAAAGCTGTAACCATCATATACATCAACATCATCAGCTGACACACCGTGTGTAACAGTTGGGTTTACTGAAACGTGATCCCCAACCTTATAGTTTTTAACATCCTTACCAACTGACTCGATAACCCCTGAGAACTCGTGTCCCATTGTTAGTGGTGCTTCACCACCTGTCAATTCATCAACTTTATCGACTGGAATGAAAACGGGTCCTTCTAGGTATTCGTGCAAATCACTTCCACAGATTCCTGCGTAAGCAACACGAATAACCACCTCATCATCCTTTGCTGGCTTTAGATCTACATCTTCAACGCGAATATCCTTAACGCCATGCCAAACTGCTGCCTTCATGTTAATACCCCCAAATAATTCGAGTGACTAATGATTATATATTAAAACAATCAATTTATATTTTGTGATACTTCCTATCAACAATTACATTCTATCGCCCTCAACCATTGTAATCAACCTACTGTATATTGCTATATGAAACAATTAAAATCCTATAAACAGGACTCCCTATTAACAGGAGCTTTTTTGTGATTTTACGAACAAAAAAAGCGGTCAATTTAGTAAAAAACTAAACTGACCACTTTGTTAATTGTTTATTTTTGCACAAACAAGTATTATTATTTATCGTTTAATGCTGCGACAACATCATCAACCATTTTTTCAGGTTTTGTAATTGGGGCATAACGATGAATTAATTTACCGTCGCGGCCGACCAAAAACTTCGTGTAATTCCACTTAATATTGCCATTGCCAGATTCACTTTTTAAATACGTAAATAATGCATCTTCATCATCACCATTTACTAAGACACGCTTAGTCATTGGGAATGTCACACCATAGTGAACTTGGCAGAAATCATTAGTTTCTTCATCTGTATCAAGCTCTTGCTTAAATTGATTAGAAGGTAGTCCTAATACAACCAAGCCATCATCCTTGTGTTCTTTGTACAAGGCTTCTAATCCTTCAAGCTGTGGTGCTAATCCACACTTACTTGCAGTATTCACAATAATGACGACTTTGCCTTCATAATCTTTCAAATTAATTTGGTTACCATTCATTTCAGTTTCTGTAAAATCATAAATCGTTGCCATTATTCTTATCTCGCTTTCTGAAACAACATTGTTTCATTAGATTGTTTACCAAAGATTAGCATATTTACTAATTAAATGTCTATCAACAGATACTCTATCAGTTACCTGTTAAATCTTACTTAATCATGCCTAATTGTTAAGGTTGTCCCCATTGGATCAGTCACCTTAATATATTCATCAGTGATTTGTTGCATATTATCCATATGGGCTGCTCGTTGAGACAAAATATCAAAATAGTCATTATCAACCACAACATCCCAACTCATCAAACCGGCTTCATCTAAATGACGTAATTCACTGTCTTGGCTTTGCCACAAATTAACCGCATGATGATGGTGATAATGATTATTTGAATAAAAGTGTGCTGAATTGCCCATTTTTGAAACTAAATCCATTTTCAAAAAGGCTAGGAAAAACTTATCAGCTTCAGCTAAATTATTGCCCATAAAATGCAAATGACCAATCTTCATATCAGTTGGAAAACCAGTCCAGTCATGCTCTTTTTTGGCAATTAACTTATCAGCATCCACTTCTGCCGTACCCATTTCCACTAGACCATCTTGCCAGTTCCAACCAGCAGCATCACGATCATGATATAGTTCAATACCGTTACCTTCAAAGTCATTAATATATAACGCTTCACTAACGGCATGATCACCACCACCAACTGGAATTTGTAATGATAGCAAACGATATAACAAAGAAGCTAACTCAGCTGCATTTGGAAAAAGCAACGCCATATGATATAAACCAGTTTGTGCGACCGTTTGTGGTTTACCACCTAGTAACATGGTTAAAAATGGTGCCTCACCTTCACGAAAGGCATAATTAATTTGTGTTTCATCCGATTGCACATCAACTAATCCTAAAACTTTTTCATAAAATACTCGTGTACGTTGTTCATCAACAACATGCATCGTTAAATGTTGAATATCATATTTTGCTGTTTGCATCTGCTCCATCACCTTCTATTTAGTTTACTAAAAGTAAGTATATACTTTTAATGAACATTCGTAAAGTAATTCAGACGTGTTCGATTATTATTTTGACTTAATAAAAAGGAGGTTGGCACACAAATGTACCAACCTCCTTATACACCGGATTCAAAACAACTTTTGTCTCACTCTAGTATTCAGTTACCGTTGCATCATCACTGAACTTAACGTCTTCTTGTGTATCTTGTTCTTGTTCCTGATTTTCATTTACAATGCTAGCAAAATTATTCTTTAAGTCAGCATTTTGTGTTTCAGTAAGATCTAAGTCCTTACCACTAGCTGTTTCAGTCGCATAAACTTTGCCTTCACCATCATGGATGACAAAGAAATAAGAAGTTGGTGCATCAACACCTTGTCGTGAACCTGTTGCCACGGCAACTACTTGATAATCAGCTTTCTTATCAGCCTTTGGTGACCAAGTAAATTTAACATTTTCACCATCAAGCTTTAAGTGATCATGTAATTGGTTCCCCTTCAAAGCTTCAGGAAACTTATAATCTAAGTGCTTTGGTGAATCCCCATTATAAGTACCGACAAATTCTTGGCCAACGGCCTTTTGCCAAATTCCCATATAGTTCGCTAACTCAGCATTTTGACTCTCTGACCATTGTGCTGGCACCTTCTCAGGTGTTGATTTCTTTTCACTACTTGCCTTTTTCTTATCAGATTTGGCGCTCGCAGCTTTCTTTTGCGACTTTGACGAACTTGCCTTTTCACTGCTTTGTTGTTTGGCATTTTCAGACTCAATTTGGGCATTTTCTTGACTGTGATGGGCAACATACACACCACCACCAATTAACACAATTAAGACAATCACAATTGCAATCAATAAATCATGATTCTTTTTCGGCTTTGATGTGTGCTCTTTCTTCACTGTTGTATGTCGAGAAGAACGTGTCTGTTGTACTTCAGGCTGTTCTTGAACATCTGTCGCCACACCTTTATCAGAATCGACCATTTGTTTTGGTAACAAAACAATCGGTTTTTTACTATCGTCACTGACGACGTCATTTGATGTTACTTGTTCACTTGCTAGTTCCTGCTCTGGCGCAGAAGGCTCATCCTCCCTTTCTTCATCGACTGTTTCTTCAACAGTACTTTGAGATTTATCTTCATTAAATGAATCGTTCTCTTCAGGCACATCTTGCTGCGTTGTTTCATCTTTTTGTTGCAACCTAGCACGTAGATGTTGTGTCATATCATTAAACTCATCTTGTGTAATAACGCCACTATCTAATAAATCTTGATACTGACGCAATTTCTCTTCATCGGTCATCGTTTACTCCTCTAATAACCTATTTTCTTACTTTTTATTATACGCTAAAATCAACTTCATCAAAACGCAAAAACTATACCAATTAAAAAATTAATGGCCAAGAATTTATAAGGATAATATAAATCTTTCCATACATTTCACTATCGTTAAGCTTATCACAAAAGCCTTAAAATAACTATTAATCACATTCTTTCCCTAAATTGCGCACTTTTTTAATACTAAATCAATATTATAAATCTAAAATTTCAACTATACCATTCTTAATTTTTCCTTGATTAGCAAGATTTTTAGCGGTATACTCAGTCTACATAGGGTTGCTGTATATAGTATGAGAAAAGAGGGGCGTTATCAAAAAGCTATTTCTAGATATGGACAATACACTAGTTAACACTTTACCGGTATTAAATGCCGAAAGTGAGAATGTCCAAAAGTTTAATGTTAAAAAACCAGATCAAATTCCTGGCATTTTTCGCCATTTAGAACCCGTCGCAGGTGCTGTTGAAGGGGTTTTTAAATTGGCAGAATATTATGATCTTTATATTTTATCAACTGCTCCTTGGGAAAACCCAAGTTCATGGCAAGATAAAATTGAATGGCTAAACGAGTATTTCGGTAATGATGAAGATAGCCCCTTTTATAAAAGGGTTGTCTTAACTCATAAAAAAGATCTCGTTAAAATGCCTCACAGTATGTTGCTTGACGACCGTCCATATCATGGCGCAAGCGATTGGGATGACGAAAACTTAGATAGTTTTTGGCTACAATACGGTAATGATCCACGTTTGACTTGGACCGAAGAGTTGGTCCCTTTCCTAATTAAAATTGCCCAGGCTGATGAATCATCATTACGTGATGATATCGCTACTGCTAATCAGGAAAGCCAATATCAACTTCGTCATGCAACATCAGAATTTAAAAAAGAAAGCTGGGAATAATAATGACTATCGTTTCAGGAAAAAATATTATCTCAAATGCACGTGAAAACGGCTATGCTATCGGCGCTTTTAATACGAATAACCTAGAATGGACTGAAGCTATTCTACGTGTCGCTGAAGAACAACAAGCACCTACCATTGTTGCTGCATCAATGGGTGCCATTAAGTACATGGGTGGCTTTAAAACCGTTGTTGATTTAGTAACTGATCTATACGATTCATTAAATATCACCGTACCAGTTGCTATTCATCTTGATCACGGTAATTACGAAGCTGCTAAGTCAGCAATTAACGCTGGCTTTACATCAGTTATGTTTGATGGTTCTGATTTACCAATCGATGAAAATCTAGCTAAAACACGTGAAATTGTTGAACTTGCCCACGCCAAGGATATTTCAGTTGAAGCTGAAGTTGGTACTATTGGTGGTGAAGAAGACGGTATCATTGGTGACGGTGAAATCGCACCAATTAAAGATGCTGTTGCTATGGTTAATACGGGCATTAATTTCTTAGCTGCTGGAATTGGTAATATCCATGGACCTTACCCTGATAACTGGAATGGTCTACACTTAGACCATCTAAAGAATCTAACAGCTGCTGTTGATGAAGCTGTTGGCCACAAAATGCCAATTGTATTGCACGGTGGATCTGGTATTCCAGATGATCAAATTAGAACAGCTATTTCAATGGGTGTTTCAAAAGTTAATGTCAATTCAGAAGCCCAGCTTGCTTTCCACGATGCACTACGTAAATTCATCTTGGCTGATCATGACTTAGAGGGTAAGAATTATGACCCACGTAAGTTATTAGCAACTGGTGTCAAAGGTATTGAAAATGCCTTAGTTGATCGAATCAACGTCTTTGGTAACGGCAATAAAGCTTAATTATTAAAACTGAAAAGGAGGTTGAGACTATAATATTAATCTCGACCTCCTTTATTTTTATAGAAAATTTTTAAATCTCAAAATTCTCTTGGATTGCACCAATCATCCGTTGATACATTTGATTGTATGAAACATTATTTTTTTCAGCTAATGCATGTACTGAATCATACTCTGGTGTCACACGAACTAATTCACCATCGTAGTAACCCTTTTTAATTTTCAAAACATCCCCATTAGCCAAATTGATTTCTGAATGTTCACGTTTTAAAATTGAGCGCTTCTTCAAAGTCTCACGGACGCCAAACGTTGTTGTTTCAATTAACAAACGCTTCTTGAAATGTTCAGCATCAGCCACTTTACATAACAACGTTACTTGGTAAGCTGGTCGATTCTTTTTCATGATAACTGGCGTATAGTACATATCTAATGCACCATCATCCATCACACTTTGGATTAAATCACCCAAACCTTCACCGGTCATGTCATCAAGCTCACATGTTAATTCGCAAACTTCATTGACTGTCTTATCAACTAGTTCATTTACGGCTTCATCAACATTTAACAAAGCTGCGCGTAATACATTAGGATGATCAAATTGCTTGTTACCCGCACCATAACTTGTTTTAATAACCGTTCCTTTTAGGTTATCAGTAAATGAAGTTGCAAAAGTTTTAACAATTGCTGCCCCAGTTGGTGTCGTTAACTCACTCGCCACGTCAAAATCTTGTAGGGGCACACCCTGCAAGATTTCTAATGTAGCTGGTGCTGGCACTGGATAAAGACCGTGTGCAACTTTTACCTTACCTGTTCCGGTAGCCACCGGTGTCGCAATCACTTGTTGCACCCCTAATTTATTTAGGGCAATGCATCCCCCAATAATATCAACTAACGAATCAACGGCCCCAACTTCATGGAACGCAATGTCAGCAACTGGAATGCCATGAATTTTACTCTCGGCTTGGGCAACCACATCAAACATCCGTAAACTAAGGTCTTTAACCTCATCAGACAACGCACTTTGCTCAATTTGGTCTTTAATCATGGCATAGTGCGTGTGACTATGGGTGTGTTCGTGTGTATGTGCGTGTTCATGGTCGCCATGGTCATGTACGTGCTCGTGAACATGTTCATGGGTATGTTCATGATGATGATGTTCACCACTATCAATATTGTTTAAACTGTCATCATGAAAATGCAACTTTAGATGATTAGCCGTAATCCCTTGGCGATTGACGGGTTCAATTGACAAGTCAAATTCATCTTTGATGACCTTCTTTAATTCTGCATGCACGTCATCAATATCAACACCTAAACCACATAGCGCAGCTAAGAACATATCACCTGATATACCATAACCACAATCTAGAAATAATGTATTAGTCATTTTGCTCCCCCAATTTATTCATACGTCGAATCATTAAGCTAGCTTGGTATGCAGCACCAAAACCGTTATCGATGTTCGTCACCGTAATACCTGAACTGCATGATGTTAACATTGATAACATGGTGGTAATTCCTTGCAAATTAGCACCATACCCAATTGAAGTTGGTACAGCAATAACGGGGGCATCAACTAAACCAGCTAGTACCGTTGGCATCGAACCTTCCATACCTGCTACTGCAATAATCACATCGGCTTTACGTAGTTCGTCTGTATAATAAAGCAAGCGATTTAATCCAGCAACTCCGACATCCCATAAGTATTTCACATTAGCACCCATCCATTCGGCTACCTTTACTGCTTCTTTGGCAATAGGCAAGTCAGACGTACCAGCACAAACAACGTAAATTAAGCCTAGTTGCATCTTAGGATTAGGCTTGCCAACAGATAATACTTGACTATCTTCATCATAAACCAAATTATCAATGCGACTATTTAGATAGGTATACTTTTCTTGATCAACACGAGTTACTAAAGCATTTCCATTTTTATCTAGCAATACATTAACAATCTTTTCAATTTGTTCAGCCGTTTTACCACTACCATAAACGACTTCGGAAAAACCTTTGCGTTGGGCGCGATCAACATCAACCTTAGCTGAACCAACATCGACAAACTTCATTTTACAATCCCTTCTTACACACTCTCATTAACCAATAAAAGAGCCATCCTTCTAGGACTATAATCATGGTTATGCCTAAAAACATGCATTATCATAATCACAAGAAGAATAGCTCTTTATTAACAGTTATTTTAATTGCTGTTATTTAAAAAATTAGCCATTACTTACTGCTAATTCTTCTGGTGTTAACGTAGTGTTCATACGACCACTGCGGAAACCTGCCAAATCAACAGAAACAAACTTGAAACCAATTGACTTTAATTCATCATCAATAGCATCTTTGTTTTCGATAACAAATTGAATTTCGTCTTTTGGTACCTCGATACGTGCAACGTCACCGTGGAAACGAACACGTGCATTTGAGCAACCCAATGAACGCAAGTACTTTTCTGATGCCATAACTTCTGCAATATTATCTAAAGTAATCTTAGTATTGTATGGGAAACGTGATGACACTGAGCAGCTAGCAACCTTGTTCCAGTTACTCAAACCAACCTTCTTAGCCAATAGACGAATGTCTTTCTTGTACAAGTCAGCTGTTTGCAATGGGCTCAAAACACCAGCTTCATCCTTAGCAACTAGTCCAGGACGGTAATCATCATTATCATCCATAATCGTACCATCTAAGACAATATCAAAGTTCTTGTCACGGCGAATGTCTTCCAAACGGTTAAAGAACATTTGCTTTTGGTAGAACCATGACTTTGCCGTGTTATTAGCAATTTCTTCGTTTGATAGGTATTCTAATTGCGTACCCATAACAGTTGCATCCAAGTCCTTTGCCAAAGCAATGGCCTTATCAAACTCTTCATCAGTAAATAATTCTGAGTTAGCTACAACAGCCAAAACATTATCCTTACCCAATACATCTAAGGCTTCTTTCAATACTAATGTACTATCAATTCCACCAGAGAAAGCTACAATCACACGATCATAGTTTGCCAAAGTATCTTTTAAAACAGCTTCTTTTTTATCTAAATCATTTACCACAGTTGTTGTACTAATCATCACATTATCCTCCTAAATTATTACCTATACTAATACTATACACCATTAAGCTTTAATAATCGTTGAAACACCATCAGGAAGTACAGCAACCGATGCATCTGCACCAACTATACCATCTGCAATTGATAGGGCTTCGTCAACTGAACCGGCATATGTCATCTTCATGTCTTCGATGATTTGCTTGTTTGATTCATCAGTGACAACGATAACGTGATGCTTCATCATGACACGTGCCAAAATTTGGGCTTGCCATTGATCTTGTTCAGTTTCCTTAGCTGGTGTTTTAACGGCATTATCATAGATATCAGAAATCTTTTCACAATCCTTGAATTGATGATAGAATTTATCACCACCGGTACCATCAGCCAAACGACTAGCGATGATGATGACACCATCTTCTTTGTTTGTTGCTTCAGCACCTGTCATACCCTTAACCATTTGGTAAATGTTTTGGTCAAGTGGGTAACCACCGTTACTTGTAATCGTAATGTCAGTAAAGATAGGCTTTGCTTCCATAATGCTATCAACAAACTTGGTTCCAGCAATATGAGCAGTTTCAGAATCACCCGCAAATGAACCAACAATACGCTTATCGTGGTCTAATACGACGTTGACAATAAATTGTAAGTTAGACAAGCGAGCAGCTTCCAACATATCTTTATGAATAGGATTGTGCATCAAGATACCAGTTCTTGAATGTTTTGAATCGATAAATTGACCGTTGTGGTTACCAACAACTGACTTTCTTGAAGCAATTCCTGGGAAGACTGCTTTACGTCCACCTGAATAACCAGCAAAGAAGTGGGGCTCGATAAAGCCTTCGGCAACCAAAACATCAGCTTCAGCAGCGACACGGTTAATTTCACAATCAGCACCTGATGGTAAGGTACCAATGTTAATCATATTCTCAGTATCATCACTGTCATGGACAACAATGTTAATATTATCAACAATATCTTGACCATACTTATCAACTAATTCATCATGCGTTGTCAAACGGTGGGTTCCTGTTGCAACCAAGATAGTTATCTCAGCATCTGGATTACCCTTACGAATCTCTTCGATAATGTTAGGCATGATTTTCTTAGAAGGCACTGGACGTGTGTGATCAGAACTAATCACAACAACCTTTTGCTTACCAACAACTAATTCTGATAAACGTTTTGAATCAATTGGATTAGCTAATGAATTATCAACTAATTCTTTTTCAGATAATTTATAACTATCAGCTAATGCTGCATCAGCATCAGCTGCAATAATTCCCTTTGCACGTGTATCAGGAATTTCCCCCGTTAATTTTTCCTTACCATATGGCAAACTATATTTCATAATACTATATCTCCTATTCTTACAAATACTGTATATATTGAACGTTTATACCCACTATGAATTAGATATATTGCGATTTTTGTTAAGAATTCGCCAACCGCAATAAGCGACCAACCATACAACAATAAACAAAATAATTAAACCATATCCTAACCAATTAAAGTCAATATTTTGTAACCAACCAAACATACCACCCTTAATGGTTATTTCACTCGTAACAACTTGGAATAGCTCAACAAAACCAATCAAAAATGCGGCAATAACTGAAACCAAGGTCACAGTTAAATTATAGTATATTTTTCGCATTGGTGTATCAAATGCCCACGCATAAGCACCAGACATCATGACTGAGTCGGTGGTATCCATGATATTCATACCCGCCGCAAATAAAATTGGTAATGCTAGCACGCCCCAAAGTGAAGCACTTTGACTAGCTGTTCCAGCAGACAAAGCAATTAATGCGATTTCTGAGGCTGTATCAAAGCCCAAACCAAACAAAAAGCCCACTGGATACATTTGCCAAGAATGCTTAATAAACCGAAAAATAGGTCCCAAAAACTTGGCTAAAAAGCCACGTGATGCCAACAATTCATCAAACTTTTCTTGATCAAATTTACCAGCTTTCATCTCACGATATTGTGACCACAAATTCAATAAAATTAAACCATTGGCAATGGCAATAATAATTAAAAAGATTCCTGAAACAGATGCACCGATTTTACCACCAATTTCTTGCCAAATTGGCAGATTCATTTTCGCAAATCTAACTGATAAACCAACAACCAGTGCCATTAAGAAGACCACTGTAGAATGACCTAACGAAAAGAAAAAGCCAACCCCGGCAGAGCTTTTCTTTTCTTGAATCAACTTACGGACAGTATTATCAATCGCCGTAATATGGTCGGCATCAAAAGCGTGTCGTAATCCCAAAGTATATGCAATTAAACCAATGCCCCAAAACTTCGCATCTTGCATCGCTGCCATGATCAACAAAACAATTCCAATTAAATGCACGCCAATACTAGCGGCATAATATGGCATTGCTTCATAAAAAAGTTTCTTTTTCAATCTGTTTCTCCATCTCTTACTTTATATTAAAACTAACAATTAAACGCATAATATTTTCTGACAATAATGCTAAATCAGCAGCTGAATCAATCATTGCTTTTGGTAATGATTTCGCACTAGAAGGCGCAGCAAACACTGCATCAATGACACCAGTGTCATATAAAGCGGCAATATTTTCGCCAATTTTACCCGCAAAACCAATTACTGGTGCAGTCGGTGCCACTTTTTTAGCCGTTAACCCAACACCATAAGGGGCTTTACCAAATTGTGTTTGGAAATCCATGCTACCTTCACCGGTAATAACCAAATCCGCACCTTCTAATGCCTGCGCTAAACCGCTGTATTCAATCACGATATCAACACCCTTTTGAATTTGGGCTGACGTAAAGGCTAATAAGCCCGCACCCAAGCCACCAGCAGCACCACTACCTGGTTGATTTTCAACATCAATCGCTAAATCTTGTGCAATAACCCGGGCATAGTGATGTAAATTATCATCTAGTTGCACCACCATTTCAGTTGTGGCACCCTTTTGTGGACCAAAAACAGCGCTGGCACCATTATCACCTGTCAATGGATTGGTGACATCAGAAGCAATTAATATCTCGACATCCTTGATGCGCGAATTCATATTTGTGACATCAATTGTTGCCAATTGACTTAGCGCACCGCCACCATAAGCGAGTTGCTGACCCTGATTATCTAATAAAGACACACCTAGCGCTTGTGCCATACCACTACCACCGTCATTAGTCGCTGAACCACCCAGGCCTAAAATAATCTTTTTAACTTGGTGATCAAGTGCATCAACAATTAATTGACCGGTACCATAAGAGGTTGTTATTAGTGGATTCTGAGTTGTTTCATTAATAAATTGAATACCACTAGCGGCTGCCATTTCAATGACGGCTGTTTTGCCATCACCTAAAATACCATAAGTCGCTTCAGCTTGTTGGCCTAATGGATTCACAATGTTTTTTGTTATAAACTGACCTTGGGTAGCATCAACCAGTGCTTGCACAGTACCCTCACCACCATCAGCCATCGGTACTTCGGTTATTTCGGCAGCTGGTGATATCTTAGCAATACCTTTTGCGATTGCATTCGCTGCTTCTTTAGCCGTCAAACTACCTTTAAATGAATCTGGTGCAATGACAACTTTCATACATTGGCTCCTTCTTAATTATTTATTGCAAGAAAGTACTATTTCTATTATTAATCATACACTTAAAACAAAAAAACCGATACTGATATCACTACCAGTATCGGTTATTATTTAATACGTAAGGTTAGAAACTGTACTTGTTGTCAGAATCATCCTTGATGTACTTTGAAGTCAAACCTTCAGCTTCAAGGAACTCACGGAATGGTACCAATTCTTCTGCTTCGTACTTTGCCTTGTATTCCTTAACAACGTCTTCGCTGTACAAGTTAGTATCAAGCTTCAAAGTTTCAACAGGGATTGGACGATCCTTAGTAATCTTAGCGTCAACAACTACAACACGACCTTGCTTGTAGTATTCAACAGCTTCCTTCATAACACTATCGATATCCTCGATACGGCTAACAGTCAAACCAACAGCACCTTGTGCTTCACCGATTTTAGCGTAGTCAACGTCAGTGAAATCAACACCGAAGTTGTAAGTGTTAGTATCCTCGTACTTGTTCTTAATGAATCCGTACTCAGTGTTAGTGAAGACAATGTTAATAACAGGCATATCATAGCGAACGTTAGTAACAACATCTGGGTATGTCATTGAGAAGGCACCGTCACCCATCAAGTTCCAAACTTGACGATCTGGATAAGTGTTCTTGGCACCAATTCCACCTGGCAAACCAATTCCCATTGTGGCAAACAATGGTGATGTACGCCACATGTTCTTTGGTGTCATGTGCAAGTGACGAATTGACATTTGTGTAACGTTACCAACATCAGTTGAGAAGATTGCATCTTCATCAGCATACTTGTTAATAGCATTGTAAACTTGGTAAGCTTGTAGATTACCTTCAGTCTTTTGCTCCAACTTGTTCATGTAATCACGCCAGTTTTGAACGTTCTTAACGTTAGCATCCCACCAAGCTGATTCTTCAACAGCATCAACCTTAGCAAGGATTGCATCAACAGCTTCACCGGCATCACCTAAGATAGCAACATCGTTTTGGTGACGCTTTCCTAGCATTGCTGGGTTGTTATCGATTTGGATAAACTTGTCAACATTACGGAATGTTCCTTCAACCTCTGAGAATGGGAAGTTAGTTCCCACAAACAATACAGTGTCTGATTCAAGAACAGATTCGTTAGCTGGCTTCCAACCAACACGGAAAGTTGAACCCGTTAATGCTTCAAAGTCCCAATCGAAAGTTTCAAAGTTCTTACCAGTTGTAATGATAGGAGCCTTAATCTTACGTGCCAATTCTTGAACGGCAGGTCCGTGACCCATAGTACCAACACCAGCATAGATTACTGGACGCTTAGCTTGGTTCAAGATTGCAACAGCTTCGTCGATGTCTTTTTCATCAACTGGAGCTGACTTGTATTCCTTGAACTTCAAACCTGATGAGTACAAAGGTGTTGAGTATAGTGAGTTTTCATCAATTTCAGCAAAACCAAAGTCAGCAGGTACTTCAAGTACTGCGACTCCGTGCTTAGCAATAGCAGTACGGATTGCATCATCAACCAAGTGTGGCAATTGTTCTGCAGTTGCGACACGACGGTTGTAAACTGCAATGTTGTCGTACATTGGGTTTTGGTTCAATTCTTGGAATGAGTCCATGTTCAATTCGCGAACTGGCTTTGATCCCAAAATTGCCAATACAGGAACGTTATCCATAGCTGCATCGTACAAACCGTTAATCAAGTGAGTTGCACCAGGTCCACCAGAACCTACTGTAACACCAATCTTACCACCGAATTTCCATTGCATAACAGCGGCCATAGCACCAACTTCTTCATGCTTTACTTGCAAGAACTTGATGTTGTTTTCAGGATTACCCATGGCATCCATCATACCGCTTAATGTACCAGAAGGAACACCATACATAGTATGAACGCCCCATCCTTCCATAACTTTCAAAGCTGCTAAACCAGCAGTCATTTTCTTTTCTGACATTTCCACATTTCTCCTACTCGATACGCGCTTTGTAAACGCTTACTTATCTTTTACCAATTAAGATTATATGTAAAACAGAGTTTTGTGTCAAGTTAGATTTTTTTGTGAATTTTTTGTTAAATTTACAAAAATAATGGCATTCTAATTGATTTTTAAAAAGCAAACCGTTATTTTTGCATAAATTTAATACATAATTAATCATATACATTACAAATAGATAGTATTATTTAGTTGGCAAAACTCAACTTTTATTTATAATACAGTTTTATTTAATTTAAAGTATTCTTATTCTTTAGAAAATCTTAATATTTAAGCCGACTTTTTTACATCTTTTGCCCCTTTATTGCTTGATTTTGCATTTAATGTTAATTCATAAAATTCGTAATTTAATCACATTTCAGTTGGATCAAACTGAAATTATCAATTTTTTCAACTATATAATTAAGGTGTCAGCACTTATTTGAAACAAAATTACAATATATAATATAAAATATGGTTTATTGAAACATGAGTTCGTTTACTTTATAATCATATTTGTACAAAAGATAGCGCTTACATTATATGAAAGGTTTTTGTGATGAATTTAGATAATTTAACAACCGAAAAGCAAAATGCGCATACCATGCATTTAGACGAACTAAGCATTCATGAGGCTGCCACCCTAATGAATAATGAGGATCAGGGTGTTGCCTCAGCCGTCCAGAAAGCTTTACCTACTATTGAAGAAGCCATTGCCAAAACAACTGCTTCTTTGAAAGCTGGTGGTCGCATCATTTATATGGGGGCAGGTACCAGTGGTCGTTTAGGGGTTTTAGATGCTTCGGAATGCGTCCCTACTTTCGGCGTTAGTCCCGATACCGTTATTGGTCTTATTGCTGGTGGTGAAAAAGCAATGTTCCATGCTGTTGAAGGCGCTGAAGACAGTTTAACCTTAGGCCCCAATGATTTACAAAATTTGCATCTAACAGATAAAGATACCGTCATTGGTATTGCCGCTAGTGGTCGAACACCCTATGTTATTGGTGGTTTAGATTACGCCCAAAGTGTTAATGCTTCAACTGTTAGCTTGGCTTTGAATCTTAACGCGACCATTAGTGAACACGCTGATACCGCGATTGAAATTGACGTTGGCCCTGAATTCTTAACTGGTTCAACTCGTTTGAAATCCGGAACCGCTCAAAAGATGGTATTGAATATGATTTCGACCATTTCAATGATTGGCATCGGTAAAATTTATAAAAACCTAATGGTAGATGTCCAACCAACCAATGAGAAATTAATAGAACGATCAAAACATATTATTATGATCGCCACTGATTGTTCATATAAAATAGCTTCAGAAACATTCACAGCCGCCAACCAAAATGTCAAAACGGCAATTGTCATGATTTTAACTGGCGCTAATTATGCTGTAGCAAGTACAAAATTAGCTGATGCTCATGGGTTTATCAATCAAACATTCTAAAAAGGAGGAAAACGATTATGGCAAATGAAAACTATGATGAAATGGGACAAGAAATTTTCCGTAATGTTGGTGGTGAAGAAAACGTTGAACGTTTAATTCACTGTATGACCCGCGTTCGTTTAACTTTAAAGAATGAAGATAAAGCTGACATTGAAAAATTGAAAGCCATCCCCGGCGTACTCGGTGTCGTCGAAGACGAAACGCTACAAGTCGTTGTCGGCCCTGGAAAAGTCAATAAAGTTGCGCAAAGCATGGTTGATTCGGTCGGTGTTAAATTGGGCGAAGATTTTCCAAAAATTGCCTCATCCGAAACGATTGATGATACAGATAAAAACGAAAACCTAGCGGAACAAACCAGCCAAAATAAAGCAGCCGCAAAAC
The DNA here is from genome assembly GCF_058506735.1 of Weissella sp. ESL1139. Taxonomy (NCBI): domain Bacteria; kingdom Bacillati; phylum Bacillota; class Bacilli; order Lactobacillales; family Lactobacillaceae; genus Weissella; species Weissella sp. ESL1139. The sequence continues at coordinate 57,792 of NZ_CP196375.1, read as the reverse complement.
AAAAATATAATAAGCCTAATAAATTCAAATCAATCTTGAAATCATTAGCCAATATTTTCGTGCCAATGATACCAGCCTTAGTTGGTGCTGGTATCATCGCTGGTATTGCATCGATTTTCCAAAATCTGGTTACTGCTGGTACCCTAACTGGTGATGGCATCACACAATTTGTAACTATCCTAACTGTTATTAAAAATGGTTTGTTCACGTACTTAGCAATCTACACTGGTATCAACGCCGCCACTGAGTTCGGTGCCACACCAGCGCTTGGTGGTACTGTCGGTGCTGTTACCCTACTATCAGGTGTCACAAATGATACAACCATCCAGAATCTATTCAATGGTCAAGACTTAACTGCTGGCCAAGGTGGAATTATTGGCGTTATTTTCGCAGTTTGGATCCTTTCTATAGTAGAAAAGTGGTTACATAAGTGGGTACCGGACTCAATTGATATTATTGTGACACCAACTCTAAGCTTACTAACCATTGGTTTAGCAACTATTTACTTAATCATGCCAATTGCCGGCGTGGTTTCAGATGGTTTGTTGAAATTCATTAATGCCGTTTTGACCATTGGTGGTCCACTTGCCGGCTTTGTCCTAGGAGCACTATTCCTACCAATGGTTATGCTGGGATTGCATCAAATTTTAATTCCAATCCACTTAGAAATGATTAATCAAATGGGTAGCACGCCACTTTTGCCTATCTTGGCAATGTCAGGAGCCGGTCAAGTTGGTGCCGCTTTTGCCCTATGGTTATACTTCCATCACAATAAGCAACAAGCTGGCTTAATTGAAAATATTAAAGGTGCCCTACCAGTTGGTTTACTGGGAGTCGGTGAGCCATTAATTTATGCTGTTACTTTGCCACTAGGTCGCCCATTTATGACTGCTTGTATCGGTGGTGGTATTGGTGGTGCTGTTATCGGACTATTTGGTAATGTTGGTTCAATTGCCGTTGGCCCTTCAGGCTGGGCTTTAATTCCATTGATTGCTAATCATAAAGTTATCTACTATCTAATTGGTTTGCTTGCTGGTTATGTTGGTGGCTTTATTTGTACTTACTTCTTTGGTATTCCAAAAGATATGAAACAAGCAGCAACTGAACCAGAAACAGCAGCTGCCGATGATATAAAAGATACGAATAACGCAACCGAACAAACGGCTATTGCCAAATTCACAACTGAGTTAAAAAGTCCCGTTAATGGTCACTTAATTGCTTTAGAAGATGTGCCTGATGACGTCTTTTCAACTGGTATGATGGGTCATGGTGTGGCAATTGAGCCTACTGACGGTCATATTGTTTCACCTATTAACGGTACAATTCAAACGGTTTTCCCAACCAAACATGCAATTGGCATTATTGGTGATCACGGTGAAGAAATTTTGATTCATATGGGACTTGATACGGTGGCGTTACAAGGACAAGGTTTTGAATCACTAGTCAGTGATGGCCAAAAAGTTAAGGTTGGTGATCCATTAACAACAATGGATTTGCAGACAATCGCAAACGCTGGCTATAAAACAGTTATCCCTGTTTTAGTTACCAACAGTGCTGATTTTGCATCAGTTACCGGAATTCCTACCCAAGAAGTCAAAGTTAATGATACGATTATAACGATTAACTCGTAATACAATGAGACAAATGGAGTAAAACATGAATTCCTTATTCGCACGTTTATCAACTGAAAAGAACTTTACTACCAGTGAAATGAAAATTGCTAATTTATTATTGCAGCAACCACAATGGGTCCTTGAAGCAACAACAGCCCAAATCGGTGAAAAAGCTCAAGCTAGTAGTGCTGCCGTTGTCCGCTTAGCAAAAAAACTAGGCTATCCTGGTTTTCCAGCAATGAAATTAGACATCGCGTTAGCCATCTCGGATAATAGTCAACATTCATTAAGTGAGATAACTGCCAATGAACCCTTTGATGATATTGTAGCTAAAACCAGTGCCCGGTTTAAATTAATCCCGGACACAATTGCTCAACAAAATTCATCACAAGCTTTCATAGAAGCGACCCAATTAATTGGACAAGCAACCCATATTTTCGTTTACGGTGTAGCTGCTTCTTCTCTAGTAGCACAAGATTTGCAACAAAAATTTACTCGTATTGGGATTGAAGTTGTTTATCATGCTGACTTCCATCAAATGATTACGAATGTTCAAGCTGCCGCTAGCCCAAACGACACCAGTATTGTTATCTCAGAATCAGGACAAACCTACGAGGCTGTTAAGTTTCAACAAATTAGTCGTGACTTAGGACTTAAAGTTATTGTTTTGACGACGGGTAATGATTCGCCGATTGCTGCAGGTAGTGATGTCATCTTATATACCGCGATGCAACAATTTGATAAGGTCCGCTTTGCTTCAACAACAGGATTGCTATCACAGTTATATGTAATTGATATTTTATTCTATGCATATATCAGCCAGCATTACGCTAGTGCACAAGAGAAAGTCACACAAACAAAAAAGCGAATTGATCAAGATTTACTATAAACAAAAAGCGCTAATGAATCGAAATTCATTAGCGCTTTTCATATGTTAATTACGCTTTAAGCAATGACTGACAATAAGCTTTCAAAGAAGATTGCACTTGAAGCTGCCCCTGGATCGATATGACCAACTGAGCGTTCACCTAAGTATGAAGCACGACCTTTACGTGCAACCATGTCCTTAGTTGACTCCTTAGCTGCCTCAACCATATCCTTATCAACTTTGCCAGCTTGGAAAGCCTTCACAACTGGGTCCCAAACATCAATCATAGTCTTGTCTTCTAGTTCAACCTTACCACGAGCCTTAATACCTGCTAGCCCTTCAGCTAAAATATCCCCTAATTGTTCATATGACTCAATAGTTTCAACTGATTTAGTAGCCTTCGTCATTTTCATAAATGCTGAACCATACAATGGTCCTGAAGCACCACCAACTTTAGATAGCATCGCCATCGACAAAGCTTGGAATGTTGCGCTAATGTCTTTTGGTGTCGTCTTAGCAACACCTTCTTCATAAGCGGCAACGCCACGAGCCATGTTATTACCGTGATCGCCATCCCCGATTGGCGTATCTAAATCACTTAAATAATCTTTATTTTCCGTAATGGCTGCACTAAATTTTGCTAACCATGCTTGTACTTCTGTAACTGTTAAATTCATTTGTGCTCACTCCCCTAATTACCAAGCAATCGTTGAAACATCACTCTTCAAGGCTGCTTCAAGACTTTCATCACCTAAATCGATCAAAGTTAATGAAATACCAGCCATATCTAATGACGTCATGTAATCGCCAACCTTCGTAAAGGTTGCTTCAACACCTTCATCGGCAAGCAAGTGCAAAACATCATTCATGAAAATGTATTGTTCCATCAATGGCGTTGCACCCATACCATTTACCAAAACCCCAACCTTGGTTGGTTTTGTTTCATAATCAGCTAGAATCTTAGTTACCAATTCTTGGGCTAATTCCTTAGATGGGCGAATTTCTTCACGACGGTAACCGGCTTCACCGTGGATACCAACACCAAATTCAATTTCATCTTCGCCTAGTTCGAAACCTGGCTTACCAACTTCAGGTACGGTAGCTGCACCTAAGGCCAAACCAATTGTTTTAATCTTAGCAACTGTTTGATCACCTAGTTCCTTTAATTCAGTTAATGAAGCACCATTACGCGCTGCGTCACCCAAAATCTTGTGAACAAGAATGGTACCCGCAACACCACGCTTACCGGCAGTGAATTCACTATTCTCAACTGAAATGTCATCATCGACAACCACAATCGCCACTTTATGGTCATCAATTTCTGACATTTCTTGGGCCATTTCGAAGTTTAAAATGTCACCAGTGTAGTTCTTAACGACTAACAAAACACCTTCACCTTGATCAACTTCATCAATTGCTGTCAAAATTTGGTCAGGTGTTGGGGATGTAAATACGTCACCAACAACAGCAGCACTCAACATACCATCACCGATAAAACCGGCGTGGGCTGGTTCGTGACCACTACCACCACCTGAAACTAAAGCAACACGCTTTTCAGCAATATCATTTTGTGCAAGTACACGTGAGTCATCTACACGATGAATGCGATCGGCATAACTACCAGCAAGTCCATCCATCATTTCATCAATAATATCTTCCAAGTTGTTAATTATTTTTTTCATTTTATTCACCTAATACCACTTATCTGCAACTGTTTTCTTAGCTTCAGTAATTATTGTGTCCAAATCATCCGTTACACCAATTGTAATGGCTGCCGCAAATGCACCCTCAATCAATGGCACATCAATTAGATGGTACCGTTGCTTTTGTTCGTCATCAATCAAATCTAAGGCCATTTCAACATTTAAAACGGCACTACCAAGGTCTGCGAATGCTAAGAAATGCGTTTCTGGATCAGCATTTTCAATAACTTCGGTAATTCGTGTAACATCTGAACCAATACCACCCTCTCTGGTACCGCCCAAAGAATATATTTCCATATCCTCAGAGATGTTCATTTCTTCAATTAGTTCTTTCAAGCCATCAGTGATTTTCTGACTATGAGAAACTAATAACACATCATATTTCATCATATCTCCCTTATAACTACAGACAACATGCATAGATGCTAAGTATTTCCCAATTAATAATTCATATGTCGATGTATCATATGCCCCAATTGAATTAAAATTACATGCTTAACAAATAATACGATTATTAAGACTTTTCAAATGAAAGCGTCTTCTTTTTAATACAACTAGCTTACAACTTAATAATAAAATTAACAATCATAAATTTCCCTACTATTCAATTTACTAATTTATTCACAAGTATGGATTTTGTCTAAAAAGACACATTTCTAAAAATGTCAATAATCATTGATTGCCAATCATTCGTACCATAGCAAACATTCACTATATATGCATATGAAAGATTCTTACATTTTTTATTTGTAAAAAGTTAACTATCTGCAATTAAGTAACAAATTCAAATATCTCATTTTCACAAAAACTTTTCTTCACAAAGCTAATATAGCTTATATTTTGGACATTTAAAAAGCGCTGTTGGAAAATTCCAACAGCGCTAAATAATTATATTCTACTTATTAAAATATGCCTTTAATTCATCAACCTTGTCCAAACGCTCCCATGGCAAGTCCAACTCAGGGCGACCAAAGTGACCGTAGGCAGCAGTTGCTTCATAACGTGGCTTACGCAAATCTAAGTCATCGATGATTCCTGCTGGACGCAATTCAAACAAATCACGAATTGCTGCAACCAAATCATCATCAGAAACCTTAGCAGTACCAAATGTTTCAACATTAACTGAAACTGGAGCAGCAACACCAATAGCATAAGCTACTTGGATTTCAACCTTATCTGCCAAACCAGCAGCCACAATATTCTTGGCAATGTGACGAGTGGCATAAGCAGCTGAACGATCCACCTTGGTAGCATCCTTTCCAGAGAAAGCACCACCACCGTGACGAGCATAACCACCATAAGTATCAACGATAATCTTACGTCCAGTCATACCGGCATCACCCTTAGGTCCACCAATAACAAAGCGACCTGTTGGGTTAATGAAGTAGCGAGTTTCATCATCGACCATGTCAGCAGGCAAAATTGGGTCAATCACATATTCACGTACATCATGACGTAATTGCTCCAAAGTTACTGAAGCACGGTGTTGTGTTGACAAAACAACCGTATCAATACGTGTTGGCTTACCATCTTCGTCCAATTCAACCGTAACTTGTGCTTTAGCGTCAGGTAGCAAGTAGTCCAAAACACCTGCACGACGGATATCAGCTTGCTTCTTAACTAGCTTGTGTGACAAAACAACTGATAGTGGCAAGTACTCTTCAGTTTCGTTAGTTGCAAACCCAAACATCAAACCTTGGTCACCAGCACCAATTTGGTCAAGTGGATCGACACCACCATCTTCACGTTGCTCAATCGCTGAGTCAACACCTTGGGCAATATCAGGAGATTGCTCATCCAATGTAACACCAACGTGGATATCATCAGCTAAGAATCCAGCATCTGGATCATCATAACCAATGCGCTTTAATGTGTTACGAACAATATCGTTGATGTTAACATATGCTTTCGTTGACATCTCTCCAAAAACATTCACATAGCCAGTTGTTACTGAAGTTTCTACAGCTGTACGAGCTTCAGGGTCTTGCTTTAAAACAGCATCCAAAATGGCATCTGAAATTTGGTCTGAAACCTTATCGGGATGACCTTCTGAAACTGACTCTGATGTAAATAAACGCTTTTCTGACATAATTTTATCAATATCTCCTTTGATGATTTAAATAATTTTCCAAAATAAAAACCCCGTTACCACCCTTAGGCGGCATGTCGGGGTTTAAGTCGATATGCGCCTATCTACTAGAAATTACCACATCACCGTTGCCGGTAGTTGGTGTCAGATCATGGGGTCCAGTCCCTCCTTGACTCTTGATAGGATGTCGAGTTATTTACTTTTTAATACTTAATCTATAATACTGATTTTTTTAATATTATGCAAGTCGCCATAAATGATTAATCTACAACTGGACCATTATCACCAGCGCTTAATGCATCATTAACAAAATTCACCATGGCACTCACACCTGGATTATTAGCGACTTTAACGCATCGACCCTCACGTCGCAAACGATGTGCAGCTGTCACAATTTCGTGATGTGCACCACGTAATACAATCAACTCAAAATCATACTGTGTTTTTTGCATTTCATGGATAATTTTATCATTATTTATGTCAGAAGGATCTAACCAAGTTACCTTAACACCTAAACGTTTTAAACGCTGCGTTGCATTTTTAACGGTTTCACCCCACCATGAAATAACTAGAACTTGTCGATTTAAAGTAATTAATGGCTTTACAACATCATCCCCCTGTCTTTCATCACTTTTGTTCATCAAAACTGGTTGATTTAATTGTCTAATTAATTTCAAAGCCCCGGTATCTGGACGCTGTCGGGCAGAATAGTAATAATCAGTTGTTAAATCATTTATAGCAATACCATTCATCATTTCAGTCGTTAATGGATAACCAGTATCATCAGCATCAATGAAAAGCCAACCTGTCGCTGTCTTTGCTAAACGAACTTGAACTTGTTGCCATAACATAAGATCTTCAGAAACTAACTGATTATATTTATCGACTAGTCGTACCAATGGGTGATACTCATTAAGGCATTTTTCATTTAATTCACCCGTTAATTGACGTAGTCTTTCTGATCGACTACCGGTACTAGATTCCTGTTGCTTATGCTGCCAGACATGCAATTTTCGCTGTAAAACTGCCATTTCTTGTTTTAAAGTCGCAATTTTTTGCCGTAACTTTTCATCATTTACCTTAGGACAAACATGTTTGCTTTCAGTTGTAACTCGTTTGCTTTGACGTTGCTTTACCTTCGTCTGTTTTTCACGCGTTTTTTCACGAATAGTACTCATTTCTGCTTGCTGTTTTTTTATTGTAAATTGATAATCAGCATTGCTCTCCTGCAATTGTTGAACCAACCGCTGTGACGTCTGATACATTGCCAATTGTTGTTGGATTTCAATTTGCAATTGCGCTAATTCATCTTTTAAACTTTTATTCTGCTCTGTTAGCTTTACTTTATTAGCCGTTAATTGTCTGATACGTTGCTTTAATACTTGATTGGCATGTTGATTATTATCTACATGCTCAATCTTTTCAGGTTTTGAAGGCTGTTGTATTTGCACTTGATAGAATTCATTTTCATTAATTTCACCCATTAGTAATTGATTTAATTGCTTAATAAAGTAAGGAATCGTAAATTGTTCACCACTAGGCAAAACAACCATCACCTGCATCTGCTTTTGATTGTTAACATACGTTAAGTCCGTAATGTTCAATGGCTGTTGTAGCAGCTTTTTATCCAATTGCTTTTGCACACTAGTCAACATCACTTTACTGGTTTGCGATAATTTTGTTAATTGTGGTTTTGACAGCAAAATACCGCCACGATAGGTCGTCTGAATAACCTTGCCAAAAGGTCTTAAATCATCCACCAATTTTTGACTATTCACCAGCGATTTAATAGACTTCTTTTTCGTTTTCATAAAATTACCTACTATATTGTTTGATATAAAAACATGCTACTTGTTTTTATAAAACAAAACAATATTTTTTATGACGTAAAATTATGTCGATTTTTAAAAATTAGTTGGCAATATAATTCAGGTAAAGAGCACAAAAAAAGATTGGGTTTCCCCAATCTTTTTCGTGTTTATTTCACAATCATTAATTTGTTAACCAAATTAAGCCAAAGCATTAACGACTGCTTCGTTAAATGCTGGAATATCTTTTGGTTCACGGCTTGTAATCAAGTTACCATCGATAACAACTGATTCGTCTTCGATACGTGCACCTGCATAGTACAAATCAGGTTGTACAGTTAGGTATGAAGTCATTGTACGACCATGTACCAAACCAGTTTGGATCATTAGTTGTGGACCGTGGCAGATACTTGCTGTTGTCTTGTTTGTTGATAAGAATGCCTTAGTAAAATCAACGAAACGTTGATCGGCACGCAATTGGTCAGGTGAGAAACCACCAGGAATAAACAATGCATCAAAGTCTTCTGGCTTTACATCAGCAATTGACTTATCAATAGTGATCTTAGTACCGTGCTTACCTTCAACCGTACCTTCTTCAAATCCGATTGTTGTTACATTGTGACCTGCAGCCTTGATAGCTTCAACAGGTTCAGTATATTCAACATCTTCAACTAAGTCAGTTACAACAACTGCGACTTCTTTTGCCATAATTAACATCCTCCTTTGTTTATGGTATATAATTTATACCTAAACGAACTGTAACACAATAACGCACTTTTTTGTGCGTATGAGTTTTAAAGACAGATTGGAGAATTTCATGACTGATATTGTCAGAAAATATGCTATTGAAAAAATTCAGAAAAAAGATTTTAGCTGTGCTAAAGAATACACATTATCAATGTTCTCTGGTAAATATAAAATCGTCATTATTTATCATCTATCACATGATGGTACAATGCGTTTTGGTGAAATCCAAAGTTTACTCGACCATGCTACGCACAAGGTTTTATCACAACAACTTAACGAACTTGTTGAAGATGGTATTATTTCACGTAAAGAAGATTTAGTTAATAATCGTAAAGCCGTCTTTTATTCATTAACGGAAACTGGGCAATCATTAATGCCTATTATTGAAATGATGTTTTCTTGGGGTAAAGAACGTTTGGCAACTTTGGATGTAGATTATACACCGAAAATATAGACAAAGAAAAATATTACGCTAAAAAGCTCGTGGCGCTGATATACTCATCAGCATCACGAGCTCCTTTTCTATAAACTTAAATATTTATGCTAATCAAAATTTAGATAATACACGTCTTTGTCCAACCATTGCCCAGATTCTTTGATAAAATTTTTGCGAGTCACTTCATAAGTAAACCCTAATTTCTTTGCCAACGACTTCGAAGGTATATTATCAACACTAATGTGTGCCTCAATCCGATGAAACTTTAGTTCATTATTTACGAATGGCAACAAAGCTGATACTGCTTCAAATGCATAACCTTTACGCCATAAATAATTATGCACAGTGTAACCCAACTCTGACCATTGAATTTGATCACGTGCCAATTTAGCCACATCAATCATCCCCAAATGATGGTTCTCATGATCAAAAATAGCAAAAATATAAACGTCATCATTATCACGCAATGTTTGATGTTTACTAACTAAATCATCAAACCATTCCTGCGTACACATCGACATATCTAAATGTCCATCATCAAACTTAGTCTGTGATGGTAGACGTTTGTCAAAGCCGGCAAACCACGCCTCATAATCAGTCGTTCTTAGTGGCCTAATAATCAGACGTGATGTTGTAATTGGCTTAAAATTCATAAATTACATTCTCCATAGTTAAGACATCATTTACTGAATAGCTTCGTCAATCGATGTATCTCCACTATCCAAATCAAATGACTTGCGACTTGTAGCATCATTTTCCAAGGCGGCAATAACCATGTTTGCAACATCTTCACGTGGAATCTTCATAGCTGGGTTTGTCACCGAATCCAAATCATCAACTAAGGTCACTTTACCAGTACCAGCATCATCCAAAAGTAGTGTTGGACGAAGAATTGTATAATCCAACTTACTCTGAGTCAAAAAGACATCGGCATAATGCTTAGCCGCATAATAAAAGTTCCCGGTTGGTCCTAAATCATGACGACCGTATGACCAAAATTCACGCTTATTTGCATTAATCGCACTAACCATCACAAAACGCTTAACACCGACTTTTTGAGCTGCTTGTATTACTTTAACAGCTCCATCTAAGTCAATCATCATGGTTTTGTCAGGGCCAGTTTTACCACCTGATCCGGCTGCGAAAACAACCGCATCAACATTTTGCATGGCATCTTCTAAACTGGTTTGTTCTTTTTCTAAGTCAAGCGCCACTGTATTAACGCCTGCTGCTTGATAATCAGCGATTTGTTCTGCTGATCGTAAACCAGCAACTGGTTCAAAATTTGCATTATCTTGCATTTTCTTAGTAACAATGCGACCAATTTTTCCATGCGCACCAATAATTAATACTTTCATCATAGACGTATTCCCCCTTATTAGTTGTTCCAACTATATGATAACGTGAATTAAAGGGTTTGTCCTACTTAATATTTTTAGTACCACCAGCATCCCCATTACTACCTTCTTCAGTACCCGGATTATACCAGTCTGCATGCGCATTCGTTTGTTGTTTAGTTAAATCAAAATAATTAATAATGCGACTAGGGCTCTTTTCCCAAGTATAAGTTTTTTTCAAATAGCCAGTTGTGATAATGCGATACTGGGTACTTGGAAAAAGGCAGGTAATAATCGTTACTTGTGGGCGTTTGGTTTGATTAAGCACACTAACATCATCTGCATCAACTAAATGTTGATTATTAATCTTATATTCATAAATACCATCATGATTTGCCAAATAAATTGCTTTGCCATTTAACCATTTATTATCTTTGCGCTCCCCATCAACTAAATATGGCGCATCATCTTTATAATGTTGTTGCAAACCACTAAAACCAGTTAGTCCATCATCAAAATTATGACTCGCTAACCCATAATTACCTTGTCCCATTACTGGCACCTGCTTACCATTTGGGTCTTGAGCACTTCGATTAGCATAATTTGCCCCGGCTTTTAATCCCTTTTCAGAATAGGCATCATCAAAGACTGGTTCTAAAATTCCTACTTTAGGAATACTGACAAAACCTTGTTTGCTAACGTCATTTTGTGTTTGATGCATAATGCGATCACGAATAGCATAACGTTCACTAACTTTATTAATTTTTTTGTGCTCCGTCGTGACTTTATTGGCTTGTTGCTTGGTCACAGCCCAATCGTGCACACCAAACCAATTATACTGATATGCTGTGTATGACACGCTTGCAATTGCAATGACAAATAATAGTACTGTTAATGTTCTGGTTAATATTTTTTTCATAATGTTATATTACTTTCATTTTTTAAATTGTTACTTACACAAATACTTGTCAATTAACGATTTTACCTTGTCTTACTAGTAGTAAACAGCCATAAAACTATCATTTTTTTACTCTTTTGTTAAAAAGTGATAGTTAATATCAAATTAGTTAATAAAATGTCTCAAAAATTAAATTATCATTAGGGAAATTGATGTTTTGCTAATGTTAGCTTACATTCGCAAATACGCCACAATTTCGAGAGTTTTATATTTGAGGTACCAAAATGTTAAAAGAGTTTATGCCATTTATTGATAAAGAACGTTATCTTGTCATTCAATTATTTGAATTTCTTGAAGCACAAGATGGTACGTCGTTTTCCCTAACAGAAATTACCAATTTTTTGCATATCAGCCTTTACAAAACAAAAACTGTTATTAACGAAGCCATTGCATTAACCAATGATTCGCCAGAAAATTATTTAATTCTACAAAATGATCGACTATACACGAATAATATTGACAACCAAGTGCTGACTCGTGTTATTAATAAAGAAGCCAATGAATCAATGGCTCTTAAAGTATTTATACATGTCCATTTAAATATGTATCAGCAATCAGCAGAAGACTTTCAAAAAAGCAATGGCATCAGTTCTGCAACTTATTTTCGAATCCAAAAAAGTCTGAATCAAGCCATTGGCGATGATACCATTGCGCATATCAAGCGTAACGAATTTTTTGCGCGTTATTACATCTACAAGGTGCTTATTTATTTTTCTTATTTCGATTATCTACCAGATAGCTTTAAAACAGATTTTGACTTTAGCCAAATTACCCGAACAATTAATTATATTACAATTGTTTGGCATCTTAATCCAACTTATAGTCAACAAAAACAACTTAGATATTTTGGTTTTGTAATCTTTTTTCGCTCAACAATAAATAGTTTTAAAGTTAGAGACAGCAATGACTCATGTTTAGCCGAAATCTCGCAAGAAAATGAATTAAAATTAGTCGCTAATTATTTTACAAAAGAGTGGCGGCTATTCCCAGCAGAGTCGTATACAATCGTTAGATTTTTTGTGACTTTCTTTGTTATGACCTTTAGTTTGCCAATTAAGCATGCGCCTTTTTTGAAAGATTACCAATTTATTAAACAAATTACGCGAAAACAAATCAACCATCTAGAAAAGACTTTAAATCATCAATTTAATGATTTAGAATTAGAAAATTATGAACATTACTTATTCACGGCCAACGCTAAAATTCTATGCCCATTCTTCAAAAATGAAATATTCCAGGATCCTGACAGTCATGATTACAGTCAGATACCAATTAATAGTCCGGTAAGCACTATTGTAACTGATCTAACAAATTTAATTACTAATATTTCTGGTGGTTCATATACTGAAATCGAAAAAGTCCATATTGAGAACATCTACTTTTTAGTCGTTTTACCTAAAATGATCATTAAAGGGGATCGATATGCTATCCATATATACGTCGATTTTTCCGGTAATAGTCTTTTAAATAACTATGTCACGGATATTATTACAGACATTGGTGATTTAAATGTTCATATCGATAAAGTACTTAATCATAATACAGATATATATTTAACCAATAACTTTAATCCATCATTATCAATGAACCAAATTATTTGGGAAACTATTCCAACCTCTGCAGATTGGTTACAATTACAAGATTTGGTGCTTAATATAAGAAAAAAGAAATTTTTTGGCATTTGAGTTTAGCAAAAAAGCAGTTGGAACAAAATTGTTCCAACTGCTTTTACTTTATTATGGCAAATCATTACCTGCTGCAAAGTAAATATCATACCATTCTTGATGTGATAACTTAACATCTTGACCATCAATCATTTCAACCAAGCGACTTGGCGTCATTGAACCCAAGATTACTTGCATATTGGCTGGGTGTGTCAAAATAAAGGCAACGGCAACACCATTCTTAGTCGTATTATGCTTATCTGCAATTTCTTGCAATTTAGCATTTAGTTCAGGGAACTTGTCATTGTCAATAAAGTGGCCTTCAAACAAACCATATTGGAATGGTGACCATGCTTGAATAGTCATATTCTTTAATTGTGAATATGGCAAAATGCCACCATCATGATCAATTGAACGACTATCTGACATATTGACATGCAAGCCGGCATCTACCATACCTGTGTGCATCACACCAAATTGTAGTTGATTAGCAACTAATTTTTGATCAACAACGGATTGAATCAACTCAATTTGCCATGGATTCATGTTTGAAACACCGAATTGCTTTACCTTACCTTGCTTTGATAATTCATCAAAAGCAGCCGCAATTTCTTCAGGTTGCATCAAAACATCTGGACGGTGCAACAAGAACACATCCAAATAATCGGTACCCAAGCGAGCTAATTCAGCATCCACTGAGGCAACAATATGATTTTTTGAGAATTCATAACGAGGTCCGATAATGCCATCATCAGCAACTGGTCCCTCATCAGATAAGATACCGCCCTTTGATTGCAAAATAATATCTTCACGTTTGGCCCCGACTGCCTTAAGGGCTTTGGCTAAACTCTTAGTTGAAGCACCATTGCCATAAATATCAGCTGTATCAAAGAAGTTGATACCTTTTGACAAGACCGTCTCCACAACTTCTTGTGCTTGGGCTTCTGATTTATCACCCATCCGCATTACCCCTAATGCGATTTTGGGAACCATTAAACCAGAACCACCTAAATTAATTTGTGACATATTTCATCCTCCCTATTTAATGTTTATTTTACACTTTTTTAAGCTGCAACAACATGCTTGGCATTAGTGTTTGGCCTTTGCATAATTAGCTTCGACCATATCTTTATCCGCTTGCCACCATGTCAAATGATCCGCATACCATTGAATAGTCTGCTGCAAGCCACTAGCAAAATCTGTATACTGTGGTGTCCAACCTAATTCATCATGAGCCTTAGTCGCATCAATTGCATAACGTAAATCATGCCCTGGTCGATCCGCCACAAAATCAAAGTCATTCGGTTCACGATGCATATTTTCCAAAATCATTTGTAAGACAGTTAAATTATCTAATTCTTGGTTTGCGCCTAGTAGATAAGTTTCACCAATTTTGCCGTGCTCCAAGATGGCCCATATCCCGGTCACATGATCACGAACATGAATCCAATCGCGAACATTCTTACCTGTCCCATATAATTTCGGTTTAAGGCCACTCATAATATTGGTAATTTGGCGTGGAATAAATTTTTCAATATGCTGATAAGGGCCATAATTATTCGATGTATTCGAAATCGTTGCTTGAAGACCAAATGAACGAACCCACGCGCGTACTAATAAATCAGCACCCGCTTTGGTTGCCGAATACGGTGATGATGGTTTATATGGTGAATTAACCGTAAACTTATCCTGATCTGCTGTTGTTGGCCGCAATGGTAAATCACCATACACTTCATCAGTTGACACATGATGGAAACGAACGTGATATTTACGTGCCGCCTCAATTAACGTAAAAGTCCCCATTAAATTTGTTTCCATAAATACTTGCGGGTTATTTAACGCATTATCATTGTGACTTTCAGCCGCAAAGTGCACAATTGCCTCAGTGTCTTTTACCAAACGGTCCACCAACGGCGCATCATTAATATCCCCTACTATCAGTTGCACACGATTTTCTGGTAAATCTTTTAAGTTATCAGCATTCCCGGCATAGGTTAATTTATCAAGAACAACCATTTGAACATTCGGATGTGTTTCAACCACATAGCGCACAAAATTAGTGCCAATAAAGCCGGCACCACCCGTTACTAAAATTTTCTTATATTTCGTCATAAAACATCATCCCCAATTAATATCGTATTTAACCGCTTTCATCATAACATATTCGCTATTAACATAATCTATATAAAAAAAGATTGGGACGTATTCATCTCAATCTTTTACTTATTAAATACGATGATGACGGCTTATAACTTATTGCTCGCGTAAATAAAAGGTACCATCATCTCCAAAATAGTATTGTTTGCCATCAATCCATTGCACACCTTGAACTGCACGACCATCTGCACCGACGTAATACTGCTTTCCCCAAGCTGTTTCCCAGTGATTATTTTGACGTACCCCATTTTCAAACCAGTAATACGTTCCCATATAATATCTAAAACCGGTGTAGAATTGACCATTTTCATACCAGCGCCAATTACCATTAGCTGTTTGCATGTACCCTTGCCATGGACTTAGGACGCCCTGCTTATTAGCAGAATAAGTCGCATTATCGCGCTTAATCAATTGATTCGTGCGTAGATAATAGGTGCCATTATCCCCAAAGTAATATTGATGACCTTTAATCCAGCAGAAACCTTGCACAGCTCGGCCATCTGCGCCGACGTAATACTGCTTTCCCCAAGCTGTTTCCCAGCGATTATTTTGACGTACCCCATTATTAAACCAGTAATACGTTCCCATATAGTATCTAAAACCGGTGTAAAATTGACCATTTTCATACCAGCGCCAACCACCATTAGCTGTTTGCATGTACCCTTTCCATGGACTTAAGATGCCTTGTTTGTTAGCAGAATAGATTGCATTATCACGCTTAATCAATTGATTTGTGCGTAGATAATAGGTGCCATTATCCCCAAAATAATATTGATGGCCTTTAATCCAGCAGAAACCTTGCACGGTCCGACCATCTACACCAACATAATATTTATTGCCCCAAGCCGTTTCCCATTGATTATTCTGACGCACACCGTTGTTAAACCAGTAATATGTGCCCATATAGTGTCTGAAACCAGTATAACGAGTACCATTTTCATACCAATACCATCCGGTACCATCATTCAAATAACCATTTTTGGGTTGTAAAAATGGTGATCCATAATCAACACTGACATCAAAAATACCACTGACACCTGGGAAAGTTGTTTGTGAATTCCATTGCCATGCCCCATATTGGGTATGCCATAAGTCATTACCATCTGGATAATAGGGATATGAAGCCATCCAAATATTTTTCAAACCAAATGCTGCCGCATTCAAACCCGTTACATTAATAAAATTAGGTGACGTATAAAGCATCTGATTATTGAAGCCAGCTGCTGCTAATTGATTACGAAAGGCTAATGCATTTGCGGTAACATTACCAACTTGTGTTGCTATATCTTCCAAATCATCAACCAGTAATGTGTCTTTAGGTAATCCTAATTTAATCACATTCTGTGCAAAATATTTTGCTTCAGCAATCGCACTATTTTGTGAATTATAAGTTGCATAGTGATAAATAGCAACTTGTAAGCCAGCTGCACGCGCATTCGCAATTTGTGTACGAGCAAATGGACTCAAATAACTAACACCTTGTGTGAGCTTAACAATGACCCCTTTGACGCCATATGACTTTAACTTTAAAAAGTCTGCGACAGTCAAATTACCATTCCAACTAGAAACGTCAACAAAATCCATATGTGGTAATCCTGGTGTACCGGCAACAATGTTTGGCACACCACTTCTTAATGTTGAAGTGGTTGGTGTCTGCCGTGCTTGATTATTTGATTGCGATTTACTTGTTGCTGGTTTATTTGCAGCCGCTTGTTTGTGATTTTTAACCTGGTTTGTTTGCGAATTAATATCACTTGCTGGTGTTGATGTTACCTGGGCATTATCATGATCTTGTGCCTGCGTACCATCATTTTGTGAAACTGTATCTTGCGGTACATTCTGCTCACCATTGTCCTCTGATGCTGCAGTCGTACTATCATTAGGAACTACTTCGCTTTGATTAACTGGCGCATTCGGCTTCTGATTTTGTGGCGTTTCTTGATGAGATGGATTGACCGCATTATTAGCTGATAATGTTTGTTTGTTATCCGCATCAGATGTCTGATCTACATGGCTATCATCAGTCTGCACCTCATTATCCTGATTACGCGACGTTGCTGCTGAATCAGCTGTCATCTGGTTATCTGTAACATGCACATTTGGATTCGCTTGTGAGGTGGTCTTTTCAATATTAACAGACTGATTTGTTTGACTCGACAAAGTAATTTTCTGTTGGGTTAAAATATCGTTTGTGACATAATCCTGACTATTGTCAGTCGCATCTGTAACTGTATCCGCTGACACCTGTGTATTTGCGATTGCGCCAACAGTCATCATAGTTGCTATTGAAATAGCCCCATGAACCAACTGTTTTCCTGATTTATACTGTATTTTTTTACTTGATTGTTTTAACATAATACTTCTTCAAATTTGACAAAAAATAAAAGATTTAATTTAGACAAATGACATTTTACAATTTAATATCATTATCCAAAAAGCTAGATTTTGTACTATTTAAACTAAAAAAGTATTTTGTTTTAAAATGTTTGGTCATTAAAAAATCCCGAAGTTAAAGATTTACTTCAACTTCGGGTATTATATCAATCTATTGTTTCACTAAAAATTACTTCAAAAAGTCAGGTTCAGCAAATGCTGGGTTTGGATAGGTGTAGAATCCTTCACCAGCTGATGCACCAGTCTTACCAGCATCAATCATTTCCTTCAATGCCTTAGCAATACGAGCTTGTTCTTCATCATCATCTGCCTTAGCCAATGACAAATTATAAGGTGTATTCAAACCAACCACGTCAAGAATTGCGAATGGGCCTTGTGGTGCACCCGTTGCAATCATCCATGACTTATCAATGGTTTCTGGATCTGCCACACCATTTACCCATAGCTTTTGAGCAGCATCCAACAAAGGTACTAGCAATGAATTCAAGATATAGCCTGGTTGTTCCTTATACAAACGGAATGGCACCATGCGGATATCCTTTGCAAATGCAACTAACTCATCTAGATACTCATCAGCAGTGTCTTTATGTCCCATAATTTCAGCATTGTTATTTTGCCAAATTTGGTTAGCAAAGTGGATTGCCAAGAACTTTTCTGGTCGATCAACATACTGAACAAACTGTGAAGGTAAGAAAGTTGATGAATTAGTAGCGAAAATGGTCTTTGCTGGTGCAACACGTGACAATTCAGTGTAGTAATCAGCCTTAATTTTAACGCTCTCTGGAATGGCCTCAATAACCAAATCGGCATCAGCGACCGCTTTAGCTAAATCAGTCTCAAATGACATCCCCTCAATAACCGTCGTTGCTTTATCACCATCATCATAGAATGATTGGTACAAAGGTACGTAACTTGCTAATAACTCCTTAGCATGAGCAATTGCATCGTCATTGATATCATACAATGTGACATTAAAGCCAGAAAAAGCCGTTTGAAAGGCAATTTGACTACCTAAAACACCACCACCAGCGATTGTTACATTCTTAATTGTCATGTTAATTTCCCCCAAATAGTATTTAAAACATAAAATTAACTTCCATTATTAATTATAACGCAAATATATAATTTTATTAATGACATATAAAAAGCGAGCATGCTAGCATGCTCGCTTTATTATAATTAATAAACTGATACTTCAGTTTCTGGGTCAAAGAAATGAGCGCGATTCAAATCAAAGCCAACATTAAATTCTTCACCAGTACTCTTGAAGTCACGGGCGTCGACCTTAGCGACAACTTCAGTGTTACCAATTTTACTATATAGTTGCGTTTCAGCCCCTAATAGCTCAGATACCACGACCTTTGCTGGGACAACCGCATTAGGGAAAGTCTCTAAGAATGTGTTTTCTGTATGCAAATTCTCAGGACGAATACCGAAGACCAGTTCTTTACCTTGATAACCTTGTTCATTAAGTTGCTTCAAGCAACCTGCAGGTACTTCTAATGAGAAGTTTCCTTCATTTTCATTAATCATGTTATCTTGCAAAGTAACATGGAAGAAGTTCATTGCTGGTGCACCAATAAAACTACCGACAAAGACATTTGCTGGATTGTCATAAACTTCTTGTGGCGTACCGATTTGTTGCACTTCACCATCCTTCATAACAACAATACGATCCGCCATTGTCATGGCTTCAGTTTGGTCGTGAGTCACATAAATTGTCGTCGTCTTTAGACGTTGGTGTAACTTAGCAATCTCGGCACGCATTGAGATACGTAACTTCGCATCCAAATTTGATAGAGGCTCATCCATCAAGAAAATAGGTGCATCACGGACAATTGAGCGTCCCAAAGCAACACGTTGACGTTGACCACCTGACAAAGCTGAAGGCTTACGCTTTAGGTATTCAGTTAAGCCAAGAATCTCAGCCGCATTTTGAACACGCTTATCAATTTCAGACCTGTCATACTTACGTAGTTTCAAACCAAAAGCCATATTGTCGTAAACTGACATGTGTGGATATAAGGCGTAGTTTTGGAAAACCATGGCAATGTCACGATCCTTTGGTGATTCATCATTAACCACTTGGTTGTCAATCTTCAATTCACCCTTTGAAATATCTTCCAAACCAGCAATCATTCGTAACGTTGTTGACTTACCACATCCTGATGGGCCAACAAAGACGATAAATTCTTGATCTTTAATATGCAAATTAAAATCCGTTACTGAATAATCTGACGCGTTATCATACTTCTTGTAAATATGATCTAATGCAATTTCAACCATTAGAAAATCACCTTGTTCCTTTTATCATTTTTAATGCTGAACTGTTAGTCCATGCTATCATCTAAAATATCTGCAATTTCAACATCTTTTTGTGGTGAGTCAACAAAGGCTCTGATGAAGAATTCATTAGCTTCTTTGATGGCAGCTGGATCAACCTTTGGCTGACGATCAACTGTCAACAAACCGTTTACTTCTTGTTCCGTATCAGTTAATTGCGTATAAACAATCCCGTTTAAACTATGTGACTGACTAACTGCCTTGATGATGCGTTGGTACTCACTAATAAACTCATCATCGCTCTTAGCACCTGTGTAACCCCAACCTTTATCGGCATCTTGCTTGTTGTAACCAATACCACCGAATTCAGTCAACAAGATTGGTTGTCCTTGATACTTAAATCCATCTGCGAAGATATCCCATACAGGTGGGTTGCGGATAATGCTCTCCCATGAATGCAAAGTTTCTTCATAATACTCGTAAGTATCTTGATCATCCTTAGCACCATGTGCGTAATTGTGCACCGCACAAATATCAGTTTCAGTTTGTGCCCAACCATCATTAGACTGTACTAAGCGAGTTGTATCTAATGAATGAATCAAATGATACAAAGCTTGTGTAAAGTGTTGTTGTTGACGGTCAATGTGAACTTGTGGGACACCCCAGCTTTCATTAATTGGTACCCAAGTAACAATTGATGGGTGATTGTAATCACGTTCAATGATTTCCAACCATTCTTTGTACAACGTTGTTTCAGCTTTTTTCGTAAAGACCGGTGCTGCGGCACACTCACCCCAACAGATGAAGCCCATCTTATCAGCCCAATATAGATATCTTGGATCTTCAACCTTTTGATGAATCCGGGCACCATTGAAGCCCATTTCCTTAGCTAAAGCAATATCCTTTTGGAAAGCTTCGTCGGTTGGTGCTGTTAAGAGACTTTCAGGCCAGTAACCTTGATTCAAAACCAGCTTTTGATAATATGGCCGATTGTTTAAGTAAATCATACCGTTTGATGTATGAATTTTACGCATACCAAAGTATGAACTTACTTTATCAGTCTTAGCATCCGGTGCCGTCGTCTCAAAATCAATGGTAAACAAGTTTGGATGCTCTGGTGTCCAAAGCCAACCTTCATTGTGGTAACCCCTTCGGAAAATGTGATTACCCAAAACATTAACATGCCACTCAAATGAACTATCTTCTGGATAAATGGTTAGCTTGGTTAACTTCTCATCCCCGAATTTAATAGTTGCGGTAACAGCTGTATCTGGGACAAAATTATCGATTTTACCAGCAATTTCGACGATACCTTTATCGATATCAGTCACAAATTGAACACTAGCCAAATTCGTTTGTGGCTTCTTTTCCAACCAAACCGTTTGCCAAATACCAGTCGTGTTAGTATACCAAATACCTGCACTTTCACCCGTCCAATTTTGCTTACCACGGGTCAACTCTTCATCATGTACTGGATCATTTGCTCGGACAGTAATCACATGGTCAGCACCAGCTTGCACAAAGGCAGTAATGTCAAAAGCAAAACTCGTATGACCACCAGCATGATGACCTACATGTTGACCATCAATCCAAACATCAGCTTCAAAGTCTACCGCACCAAAATGTAGAATGGTGACTTCATCAGCAGTTTGGTCTGATTGAAAATGACGTTGATACCAAACAACACTGTGTTCGCTTTGATCATTAACACCACTCAATTGCGTTTGATAAGCAAATGGCACTTCAATTTCTTTGGTCAATCCTTCTTGTTGATACCAGCGTTCTTTAATACCTTCATTACTATCATCAAAATCAAAGTCCCAACGACCATTTAAATTAGTCCAGTTTTCGCGTTGAAATTGTGGTTCAGGATACTCTGTTCGATACATACTTTTCCTACTTTCTATGTTATGAATTAACTAATTTTTGTCTTTTCTTCTTTAAACTAATGATGATTGCCGTTGGTACCAACAAAGCAACTGTAATGATGTCAATGCAGAAGTAAGCAACAACGACTTCAATAATGACAGTTGGCAATAGCCATTTGTTTAATTCTTTTTCTTTCAAAAAATACTTCGCCATTAACAAATTAATCAAGCCGGCTAAGATAAATAACGTACCCACTAAGCCGCTTAGTGAACTAACCGGTAGCAATGTTTCATGCGTTGAGGTACTAGCATCAAACATTCCCAATCCGATTGTTAAGACACCATCCATAAATTGCCAAATGGCACACGTTATTAATAGCTTTTTGTCCCAATTTTTTTCTAACATAAACAATTATCCCTTCACACCTACTGACAAAGACATTGATTGCAAGAAGTACTTTTGTGCAAACAAGTACAAAATAAAGGTTGGGATGATTGCGATAATCGCACCTGCCATCAACGTTGGAATATCAGCAACATACATACCTTGTAGTAGCTTCAAACCAGGTGTAATTGGCATCTTGTTAATGTCTGAGAAGACGATTGATGGCCACAAGAAATCATTCCATGAACCTGTAAATGTAAACAATGCCACCACGAATAACACTGGTTTAATTAGTGGCAAAATAATAATTCTAAAGATCTGCCAATCACTAGCACCGTCGATACGCGCAGCTTCGTCATACGCAATTGGAATATTATCCATAAACTGACGAACCAAGAAAATATTAAATGCTCCGGTTGCAGCTGGGAAGATCATTGCCCAAGGCGTGTTAGCCCAACCTAAGAACGTCATAATTTTGTATAGTGGAATAATATTCATAACTGGTGGGAACATCATCGTTGCTAATAAGAAAATGAATAGCACATTCTTTCCCTTAAAATCTAAACGAGAGAACGCAAAGGCTGATAATGATGTGACAACCAATACGAGAATTGTTGAACCACCCGCAATGACAATTGAATTCAAGAACCAGCGGAATACTGGTGTGTTCCCTGTGTTTTGTAGCAAATCTGAATAGTTTGAGATAATCCAATTAATTGGCAAGAACTTAAAACCAACTGACTGCATTTCAATATTGCTTTTGAATGATGACATGACACCATATAACAATGGCATGATCCAAATAATACTCAATAGGACCAAAAAGATAAACGATAACCACTGTGCTGTGCCCTGCTTCTTATTTTTCATTATCTTTTACCTTCCTACATCAATCTTTATTTCTTAGCAAAAATAGTTGAACCATTGACACAATCGTAATGCAGATACCCAAGATAACTGACATTGCTGAAGAAATTCCAGCCAATGATTGTCCTGAACCGAACGCATTTTGTTACACGTGCATCATTAGCACTGTTGTTGACCCATTAGGACCACCGTTCGTCAACATTAATGGTTGTCCATAAATGTTGAACTGGGCAATCGTTGTTGTCACAATCGTAAATAGCAATTGACCACGAATACTTGGTAAAGTAATGTGAATAAATTTCTGCCAATTTGAAGCACCGTCAATATCAGCTGCTTCATAGTAATCTTGTGGAATACCATTTAAGGCAGCTTGATAGATAATCATGTTTCCACCAATCGTCCACCAAACAGTCAAAATAACAATGGTAATCCATGCCCATGGTTGCGTACCTGTCCAAACCTGATCCAGGTTAAATAGTGTGTTTAACGGACCGTAGTTAGGATTGAAAATCAATGACCAAACAATAACAACCGCTGAGATTGAAAATAGACTTGGTAGATAGAATAGTCCTTGGAAGAACTTAGCAAACTTAGGTTTTGTATTTAACATAACTGCTAATAACAAAGGCACCAACACACAGAATGGTACTGAAATTAGTACGAACAAAATTGTGTGCCATAAACCACTTGTTAGTTGATCATGGAAAATCGAATTCGAAAACAGGATTGTTTTAAAATTATCCCAACCAACAAATATCGGTGTCCGAACTAAATCCCATTTTGTAAACGCAATATAGATACCAAAAATTAAAGGTATGAAGAAAAATATCGTAAAAATTGCCAAATGTGGCAATAGGTAAATCAAAGGATGGCTTTTGGTTAGCTTACGCTTATTTTTTTTACCTGCTGTCACTTGCTCAGTTGGCTTTAAAGAAACTTCTGCCATTAGTACTTAACTCCCTCTTTTTTGTACACAGTGTTTTTACTAATCCATCTGTGCGTCAACTTCATCTTGCACCGTGTTTTGCATCTTATTTAGATACTGTGAAATACTTGTCTTACCAAATACCGCATCGTAAGTGTAGCGGTCCAAGTAGTCAGCTAAGTATCCGTTATAACGATAGTTGAAAATCTTAAGTGACTTTTGTTCAACTTTATCTGTCAATAAGAATGACTGTTGCATCTTCAAGTAACGTGGATCTTTCGTAATGGCCAATGCGGCAGGATTTTGCCCTGACTTTGCCCAATTTAATGAGTGAGTGCGAACCCAGTTAACAAAGGCCAATGTTCCTTCTGTTTTTGCTTTATCACGCTTAGGCTGCTTCAACAAAACGAACTGGTGACTTGATGACCAGTTAACCATCTTATCTGGATCAGATGATAACTGAGGTGAGTTTGTTACACCGTAATCAATGTCACCTTCTTTAATTTGGTTATTCATCCAAATTCCTTCGGGATGGAAAATTTCTTTACCTGTTAAGAATAATTGCATTGGGTCATCACCGTCTTGCGTGGTAACTTTTTCATCATGTAACTTTTTATATGTCTTAATCACTTCACGTGAAGTTTTATTATTTAAATCAGGATCCTTACCATTCTTGGTTAATTCACCACCTAATTGACCGTACATTGATAGAAATAATGGTTTCCACCAAGTTAATCCCAAACTGGCGATACCATCTTTTTGTGATTTCTCACCAGCTGCTTTAATCTCATCAAATGTGACGATATTGTCATCCAAAGCGTGTGGTGCATACTTCTTCACCAACTCTTTGTTGTAATACATAAACGTCGTGTGAATATCTAGTGGTATCCCGTAGCGCTTACCTCTATAATCACCATTTTCCCAAGCTTCTGGAACATAATTATCTTTGTTGATGTCAGAGAACTTACCCAAATAAGGATTGTAATTATCTAACAAGCCATTATTGACATAGTCCTTAATACGCTCAACATGGACAATCTGTAAATCTGGAATTCCTTTCTTAGAATTAACAATTGTTGGAATCTTTGAATACATATCAGCTTCAGTAAGTGATACATTCTTAACTTTGTATTCTGGGTTCGTCTTGTTATATTGATTAACAAGCTTCTGCATACTAGTACCATCCGGTCCAGTAAACGGATTCCAAAAAACAATTTCTTTGGTGTCATCGGCATGAACTGGGGTACTAAACCAACCAGTTAAGCCAAATGATAGTGCAATTGATGATGCAATTGCTCCCCAAAAATGTGACTTTTTCATAACTTTCCCCTCTTAAACTAGGCACATAATGAAATAATTAACGTTAACCTTAACTTCTTAACATGTGTATTATCATCCCGCAATGTAAGCGCTGTCAACATTGACATGGCGGTATATGGTCGTTATTAATTATAATGGGAACATTGTTGACACCTCTGAAAATAATTCGTATGATAGTTAACAAAATGGTTAACTATTATGTCAAAGAGGGGGCTCTATGGATATTGATATTAGTATGGACTATTTGCCTATTTATCAGGCACTAGATTCACCGGTCCGTTTAGAAATGATTGAGATTATTTCACACGAAAAAATAACCGCTACCCAGTTAGCACAACGTATGAACATTAGTAAGGCAGCAGTTTCTAAAAATTTGCATATTTTAGAACAAGCAAATATTATTTGTTTTCAAAAAGGAACTGACAATCGTCAAAATGTTCCCAAAATAAATATTGATAAAATTTCAATTAACTTTCCACAGAAAATCTTTCCGGAATACTATAAGAAAACTTATGATATTCCGATTGGAAATTATTTTGCTATTGATAACGTGGCCCCATCTTGTGGGTTGGCGACCAATACGCAATTAATCACACCAATGGATGATAGCAACGTCTTTTTTAGTATGCATCGATTAGAAGCACAACTACTTTGGTTTACTGAAGGTAGTATTGAATATATTATTCCTAATGAAATACCTGAAAATGGTCAAATTGAATTATTGGAATTTGATATTGAAATGTCGAGTGAATTTCCGTTATCCAACAATAACTGGCGTTCAAAAATTGGCTTTTGGCTAAATGATACCTTTATTGGTGCCAGTGAATTACCAGGAAATTATTCTGACGTTCATGGGCGTTATACACCCGATTGGTGGCCTAAGAAATTCAGTCAATATGGTTTACTAAATCACATTCGCATTGGGGAACTAGATACATCAATCGATAGTGTCAGCATTTCTAACGTTAAAATTAGCGACCTTGATTTAGGTCACACGCGTCGCTTAACGTTAAAAATGGCCGTACTGCCAATCGATAATGACACGTATGGTGGTTTAACTTTATTCGGGAGTGATTTTGGGAATCATCCCCAAAATATTAAAGCAACTGTTTACTATTCACAAAACGACGTAGCAACCAATTAAATTAGGGGGAAATTATGGCACATTTACGAATCACACGTTTTTCAAATACTCTGCAAACACATATGAACATTGAGGTTATTTTGCCGGACACATTACCAAAAGAACCATTAGCAACGCTTTGGTTATTACATGGTCTTGGTGAAAGTGGTACGTGTTGGTCAGCGCGCACAACAGTCGAAAATTTGGCATTAGATTACCAAGTTGCGATTATCATGCCCAATGTCAATCGTAGTTTTTATATGGATGAAGCATATGGTTTACCTTATTGGACATATTTAACCGAAGAATTAATCCCAGAAATGCGCCACATGTTCCCTTTGAGCAGTCGACGTGAAGATAACTTCGTTGTTGGTAATTCCATGGGTGGTTTTGGTGCCTTAAAACTAGGGTTTAGTCATCCAGATTGGTTTAGCTACGTTGCGGCCCTATCACCGGTCATCGATTTGCATGACGTGATTCCAATTATGCCTGATATTAAAAGTGTCTTTGGTAATGCATTACCCGAGCACTATCTTGAAGAGCTCGCTAAAAATGCTGATTATCAAGATTTAGCTGCCATTCATTGGTATCGTGCGATTGGTGAAGATGATTTCCTTAAAGTTGCCAATGATGAATTTACTAACTTTATGAGTGAACAACAGCTCAACGAAACCTATCAAGTATCCCCTGGTAGTCACGAATGGGTTTTCTGGGAAAGGGAACTTAAGAAGATTTTTGCGTGGTTGCCTTTACAAAGGAATATATAAAAAATTAAGGATTGAGATCACGGTGTCTCAATCCTTATTTTTAACATAAAAGAAAAAGCCTCAAAACCCTAAATAAAGGATTTCAAGACTTATAGGAATGCCGTCGATGGGGGTCGAACCCATACTCCCTTGCGAGAACTGGATTTTGAGTCCAGCGCGTCTGCCAATTCCGCCACAACGGCATAATAATAATTAAATACGAACTTTACTAACAATGGTTACCCAATGCCGTCGATGGGGGTCGAACCCATACTCCCTTGCGGGAACTGGATTTTGAGTCCAGCGCGTCTGCCAATTCCGCCACAACGGCATATCCAATTATTATCAATATAAAAATAAAAAAGTTATTGCTAACTTTAAGGGCGGTAGGTGGGGATCGAACCCACGCGTGCCGGAACCACAAACCGGTGTGTTAACCACTTCACCACTACCGCCATCATCATAAAACAGGGGTAGAGGGAGTCGAACCCCCACCGACGGTTTTGGAGACCGTTGTTCTACCATTAAACTATACCCCTATTACAAGATGGTTATTTTCACAATACAATGTATTATGAAATGGCGCGGGGCGGAATCGAACCGTCGACACTACGAGCTTCAATCGTATGCTCTACCAACTGAGCTACCGCGCCATTATAAACGGTCACAACGGGATTCGAACCCGTGATCTTTCGCGTGACAGGCGAACGTCATAACCAACTAGACCATGCGACCAATGGACGTTACAGGGCTCGAACCTGTGACCCCCTGCTTGTAAGGCAGGTGCTCTCCCAGCTGAGCTAAACGTCCATTTTTATTATTGTTGTAATCTCAACAACAGAAATTATTATACAGATATTTTGCTCACTTGGCAACCCCTTACACGACTAATATTTGATATTAATATATAAATTAACATATTTTTTTATAAAACTTATAAATGCATCTTTTTAAATATCATTTTATTAAAAAATAATTTAATTATCAATTACACATGTTTAGACAATTGCAAGTTTTCCAAATTTCCCCTATAATATGTAATCGTGGTAGTAATTATGGTAGTGTCGCCAAGTGGTAAGGCAACGGTCTGCAAAACCGTCATCACGGGTTCGATTCCCGCCACTACCTTATACAATAAAGGACAAATTGACAGTGTCGCGTCAATTTGTCCTTTTTGTTTGCCATGCTATTTTAAAACTTGTTGCCAAATTGCTTGCATGTCTTCGTCAGCAAACATTTTAGCTTTCTCATAGGCTGCCGCAGACATCTTAGTCCATAAGTCATCCTGTGACATTAATTTAATAATCTGTTGCGCCATCGCGTTACTAGAACTATCAGGCACAATATAACCATTAACACCATCGTCAATCAAAGCATGGGCACCATATGGCACATCGTAACTAACTGCCGGCACACCATAGCTCATAGCTTCAACAAGATTCATGCCCAATCCTTCAGCCAATGAGGGTTGTAAAATAACTTGTGCTTGCTCATAGGCTTGCTTAAGTGACTGCCCTGTGACATAACCACCAAATGTAATATGATCATTAATCTTTAATTTGGTTGCCAAAGACTGCAACTCGTCCATGATTGCTTGCGAAGCTGCATAACCATATAGTACCAAGGTTGCATCAGGTATTTTTTTAATCACTTTCGCTAGCACACGTAAAGCTTGATCAGGTCTTTTTTCAGATGACAACCGACCAACATAAATCATTTGATGACGGTACCGTTCTTCCAATGATACGTGAGGTTGCTCAAAAACAGCTGATGGTAATGCCATGTCTGGTGCAACCTTAATCCTAAGGTCCGGATAACGTGCCATTAAATCCTTTTGCTGCGCTGTTGTTGGTACAAGAATTGCGGTAAATGCTTGCCCATAATTTTCTAACACATTTGTATAAGCTGGATATAATTTACCACGTACCGGATGCTTAATATCCCCAGTATGAATGTCATGCAAGTAGGCATACTTTTTAGTTGTACCTTGCACAGCAGCCACTGCTTGATCCAATCCCCGTCGATCTGAAATCAGAGTAACATCGTCTTGTTGGCGCGTAATCTCATTTAGGAAAAACAAAAAAAGCTGATCTTGTGAATTAAACCGGTAATCATGACCTAAATAATTTTTCAATTTATACATAGTCGGCATCAATTGTCCATTGATCTTCATATGTGTAATTTCAATAACTGGTTCCCCAGCTAAATTCAAAAATTGTTGTACGGCTAATTGACCATCAGGATGGAAATAATCGACTGACGACTTAAAACCACGCCAATCAAAATTTTCACGAGCAGTAATATTATCGGCCCGATCATAATAAGTAATGTCGTTGACCAAACCAACTGTGGCCGGCATTACATTAATACGACCAATTACACGACCGGCGTCTTCAATTGTTGAATAATTAGGTCCGTGACTAACAATATGATATTGATCTAGTGGCAGTTGCGGTAGTAAACGCAAATGTTGTTTCTTTCGCGGTATACTAGTCGTTCCCTGAAAGTAATCATACATATTCAACACTTCGTCCGTGCTCAAGTGCATGACGGTTGCATCACGGTTTAAAAAGCGATTGTAATCTCTTGTGACATAAACAGCTTGATCTAAATTACCTTGCACAACTTCACGATTAAAAAATTGTACTCGCTTAGCTTGCGCATGTTCCGTCCCAGAATTATAGGCAAAAATATTTTCACTTACGAAATAATACATGATTACTGTTCCCTCCGATAACCTGGTGTAGCAGCTAATTTAGCTGACCAGCTATCCTGAGCATCTGCTAGTAAGGCTTGCCATGCTTGCCATACTGATGCTTCAGAATAACGATGTGCTGACTCATAAGCACCATTTATATATTGCTCTGCTAACTTAGGATTACGCAAAACTTGCAAAATTGCATTAGCTAACGCTTGATAATCACCATATGGTACAACAGCACCATTAACACCATCTTGAACAATTTCATTTGGTCCATAATTGACATCATATGAAAAAGCAATTAAGCCGTGCGAAATAGCCTCCATAATTGCCAAGTTAAAACCTTCCATACGTGACGTCAGCCCATACATCATCGCATTATTTTGAACAGCATCAATATCAGTCGTATACCCTTTTAACGTAACCGCATCACCTAAATTGTATGCTGCAATTACGTCCTCAACTTCACGCCGTGCCTTATAATCATCACTTGGATCTGGATAACCATATAAGTCCAACGTAACTTGCGGAAATTCTTGATGCACAATCCCAATAGCCCGAACTAAATCATCTAAATGCTTTTCCCAGGCAATTCGTGCAAAAACAACCATTTTACCAAATTGACGATCAGCTAATGGAACTCGTGGCGCATTTAATAATTTTTCCGGCACAACTCCGACTGGAATCGTAAATAGCTGTGCTTTGGGTTGCAAACGAGTGCGGACATCAGCTGTTTGTTTATGCGTAGCTGATACCACGGCATCATAACCATCAATTGCGTTTAAAGCAAATTCATAGTTGTTATTAAACAATGGTGCCTCCGGATCTTGTGCATCCGCAGTATGTGCATTATGCAAATGAAAGACCGTATAGGCTGGTTTCTTCAATTCCAGCAAACCTTGATCACCCAAATGAGCACGATCCACGATAAACACATTAGGTCGATCAATTGACCAAAAATCTTCATTCAAGCAATTTAAAAAGTATGTTATTAATTCATTCCGCGTATCAAATTGATACACTTTATGCTGACGGTTAGTTAAACGCCAACCAGTTTTATGCATCTCACCTGCCATTGTTTGTTTATGAAAAGCTTCAATAACCGTTCGACCACTTGGTGTCACCCACGCTTCCGTACCAATTTTATTATCAGCCGTATACCACTGTTTTAATGAGACAAAGCCACGTGAATCATAATGTTCCACGCAATATAAATTATTAAAACCATCAAACCACTCAACTGATTTCACTTGCATATCAAGTGCCTCATTATAATTAACACGTGCAACTAATTGGCCATTCGCCGTAACCAAGTATCGTTCATTATCAGGATCATCTGTATATATAGGATTTAAAACGCCATATTCAACATCTTGCACCTGAACTTTTTTAGCAATTACTTGCATTGTTTCTTGAAAATAATCAAACAAATTAATAATCTGTTCATCTGAAATACCGGCTTGATTTGCCGTCACATGCCCATTTGGGTCCCAATCACATAACACCACTTTTACAGGCTCTTCGTGTTTATTAAATAAATCCAACCGCTTTAATTCAGCATGCTCAATCCCCGATTTATGGTCAGGCATCGTTGCATTAATAAAAAAATTCATTTGTTACGCCTTTCAAGCATTATTAAGCAAACTGGGTCCATAAACGTACAATAGCTTGGATACCAGCATCTGCTAATTGCTTTTCATCTGCTAGTTTTGTATAAAATTCTTCTGCCATCTTAGTCATTGGTACTGGTACAGACATCTTTTCAGCCTCATCCAATGCGATGCGCAAATCCTTAATATAATGTTTTACATAGAATCCTGGTTCATAGTCATCTGACAACACACGTGGTCCATAATTATCCATTGACCAATTTTGTGCAGCGCCACCACCAACCATAACAGTTAGGGTACCATTCTTAGCTCCAGTATCGCCACCAGAGACAGGTGCATCCAGAACCGTCACACCAATCTTTTCACCAGCGTTTGTTAGCTCTTCCGCCAAAGTTGGTGTCGAAGTAGTCATATCCATTACGATTTGACCTGCATGTGCACCAGCGAAAATCCCCTTGTCACCATAATATTGTTCGGCAACATCCTTAGGGTAACCAACCATCGTCATCACAACATCAGCTGTTTCAGCAATTTCACGTGGTGAATCTAACCATACGGCCCCGTTATCAATCACTGATTGCGCATGGGCTTTCGTGCGATTATAAACAAAAACTTCATAATCAGCCTTTAGCAAGTTATTAATAATACCAGTACCCATTACACCAGTACCAATAAATCCTAATTTCATTTTTCTCCCCTTTTCATCGCGCGTTTATCATAATTCTTATACTCATTATTCTATCTTAAATTCCCTTAATTTAACAAAAAAAGACTACAAAGTTGCCGTATCTCATCAACTTTGTAGTCTAGTTATTAAGCTTTATTTTTTTGGCAAACTTCCAAGATTTCCTTGTTTGGACCAAAGAACTTAAAGTAGCGAATACCATAATCCCAGAATGGTAATGACACAATCTCATGATCAATCAATTCAAATTCAGATTCATCAATAAATTTAAAAGCCCCTTCGATGTCATCAGTTGCAATGGCAATGTGATTAATCGTTCCAAATTCAGAAGTTGATTCACCTTCATACACTTCAAGTAATAAATCATTTAATTGGAAAAAGCCCACGCGGTGACCATTTTCATCTTCTTCATTGATAAACGTAAAACCGAGTGATTCATAAGCTGGTATGCTCTTCTCAAAATTTTGTGTTGGCACACCAATATGATCAAATCCCTTTAAAAATCCCATATTATCTCCCTTAACATGCAATGTTGTGCACGTTTTATTATTTTATAGAAAACGATTTCATTTTATACTCATTATTTATAAAAGTAAATAGGAATAATATGTTTATTTATAAAAAGAGACCGAGACATTAAAATGTCTCGGTCTTCTTAAACGCGTTCACAAAAGCTGAACCCTCAATATAAAGTCATTGGCACCAATCATGTCCTGCGCGTTGCTCCGGCCATAATTGGCGTCAACAACGTTATACTCCAGGTTCAACCCGCTTTTGCTCACGCTCTTCTCTTATATTAATCAGCAAAAACAACTTGTCCATCTTCAAAAGCAGCAATACGTGCTAATGATTCAACATGAACACCTTGTTCATCTAACATGGCACGACCCTTTTGGAATGTCTTTTCAATCACAATACCAACACCAACAACTTCAGCTTGAGCGGCATTAGCAATTTCCATCAAACCAGTAACAGCTTGTCCATTAGCTAAGAAATCATCAATAATCAATACGCGTTCACCTTCATGTAAGAAACGCTTATCGATCATCACATGGTTTGTCTCTTGTTTCGTGAATGAGTAAACATCAGCAACATATGATTCAGATGATAGCGTAATTGACTTCTTCTTACGTGCAAAGACTAATGGCACATTCAAAGACAAAGCTGCAAAGACAGCTGGCGCAATTCCAGATGATTCAACCGTCAACACCTTGTCGATTTTTTCATCGGCAAATAATTGGGCAAACTCATCACCCATATCTTGCATCAACTTTGGATCAACTTGATGATTTAAAAAGTTATCAACTTTCAAAACATCTTCACCTAAGACACGACCATCTTTTTTAATACGATCTTCTAAAATTTTCATGTTGTCTACATTACCTCTTTCTCACGACCTGGTAGCACAATATTTAACACAACAGCTAGTACTGACGTTACAACAACTGAATTTTCAATCACTAGCTTTACAAGTTCTGGTAGGTGTTGGAAGATTTGTGGATAAACCGTCACACCAATCGCGGCACCAATTGAAATACCCGCAATCATCAAATTACGCTCTGCATTAAAATCAACTTGCTTTAGAATTGTAATTCCTTGTACTCCGATTGTACCAAACAACACAATCATTGCACCACCCAAAACAGATGATGGAATGATGGTTGCTAAAGCACCAAACTTTGGTAGCAAACCAATCAACAACAAAATCAAAACGGCGTAATAAATTGGTTGCTTCGTTTTAACACCTGATAGACGTACGACTCCCACATTTTGTGAAAATGTTGAATAAGGGAAAGTATTGAAAATACCTGATAGGATAACGGCTAGTCCTTCAGCACGGTATCCCTTGGCCATATCTTCGTTGGTCAATTTACGACCCGTTAAGTCAGCTAGCGCAAAATAAACACCCGTTGATTCCATCATTGAGGTTAAGGCCACAATCATCATGGTAATCATTGCTGACCAATGGAACGTTGGCGTAGCTAAGAAGAATGGCTTTGGCATATGGAACCAAGAAGCGTCAGCAACCGGTTGCAATGATACTTCGCCTAACAAGCCAGCAAAAACAGTTCCAAGAACAATTCCTAACAAAATCGCAATTGATTTCATAAATCCTTTTGCAAACAAGTTAAACAATAAAATGATGATAATCGTTACAAGTCCAATTGATAGATTAGTTAAACTACCAAAACTTTTGGCATCTACATCACCACCACCCCAGTTTTGGAAACCAACTGGAATAAGCGTAAAACCAATAACTGTAATTAATGAACCCGTTACAACTGGTGGGAAATATGCACGCAAACGTGCAAATAAACCACTAATCAAAAATACAAAAATACCGGCTGCAATAGTAGCACCATACATGGCACCAATACCAAGTGTGCTACCAATATTAATTAACGGCGAAACGGTTTGCACCGCCGAACCAATGACGACAGGCATTGCAATACCAGTGTATCGCGTACCTTTCAGTTGAAATAATGTTCCGATAGCTGTCATAAAAATATCAGCAGAAATCAAATAAGCCATTTGTTGCGCATTGAAATGTAATGCGGCACCAATCAACAATGGTACTAAAATACCACCGGAATACATTGCCAAAACGTGTTGCAATCCCAATATAAGATTACGTAACTTGCTAAAACGTCCTGTCGACATCGATGTGTTCGACTCCATAACTAAACTATCCTCCAATTTAGATACTACGTAACCACTATCCCTAATAGAAATTTGGCAATAAAAAAAGCATCCAACACACGCAAAAAGCATGCAGAATGGATGCACTCAAATATCAAAACACTATCGGTAGTCCGTCTCTTGGGAGACAGGTAGGAACTCGTTGGCCATTCTCCAACAATTATACCGATAGTGATTACGTTTTAATTATTACGTAATTTAATATAGCAGAGATTATAACTTTTGAAAACAACTATATGCAAAATTCGCCAAATCATGCACATAATTTACATAAATATCACATCTTATCTTGGAATGAATCACCAGAGAACATAACCAAAAGTTTACTATTTGGTATCAATTAACTACTTATTATTAAAAAGCATTGACAAGCGAGGGCAGATTCCTTTAATTTAGGCAGAGTAGGTTTTTTATGGGTCATTACAGTAGTTAGGAGGCTGCATGTGAAAGAATTTAAAATTCAAAGTTTCGTCCTTATTTTAATATCATTCGTTTTGGGCTTTAGTGAGTTCATCATTATTGGAATTCTGGACGATCTAGCCAAGGAATTTTCAGTGAGCGTGGCAACAGCAGGTTATCTAGTTACCATTTTCGCTTTAGTCTATGCAATTAGTACGCCAGTTATCACGTCAATGTTAAAAAACAATCTATATCACGCGGTGCTGGTGTTAATTGTCATATTTACGTTTGGTAACGCCTTAACCATCTTTTCGCCTAACTATACGATTTTGGTTATTTCAAGAATTATCGTGGCGATTGTGTCTGGTTCATTAGTCTCATTATCAATGACTTTTGCGACTGTTATCGCACCAATGGAAAAAAGGGCTTGGCTAGTCAGTTGGATTTTTTCCGGTTTCAGTGTTGCCTCAGTATTCGGTGTTCCATTGGGAACTTGGATTAGTACTACATTTGGATGGCGCTTAACATTTATTACAATCACAATTATTAGTCTAATCACGATTTTCTTAATCATTAAGACTTTGCCACACAATCTAATGCAAGAAAAGCAAGGTAATATTCTACAACAATTTACTTTATTCAAAGATCCTCGTATTTATCTAGGTGTTATTTTACAAACATGTAGTTTAGCTGGTGTTTATGTATTCTACACATACTTACGTCCACTCTTGTCAAAGTCATTGTCATTCGATCCAGCTTGGATTACGTTGCTACTAACACTTTATGGTGTGATGTCATTAATTAGTAACCAAGCTAGTGGTAAAATCGCTGATTATAAAGGTTTAAAAGCCATGCCAACGCTTTACACTATAGAGTTTGTTATCTTCTGTGCCATGCCATTAATGTTACACAGTAAAATCTTTGGACTATTAGATATCATGCTAGTTGGTGTCTTTATGTACTTAATCAATTCACCTTTGCAACTACACATTATGGGCGTTGCCGAACGTGATTATCCACAATCATTGGTACTTGCATCATCATTGAATTCCATCTTCTCTAATCTAGGTATTTCACTAGGTTCAGCAGTTGGTGGC
Source organism: Weissella sp. ESL1139 (assembly GCF_058506735.1). NCBI lineage: Bacteria > Bacillati > Bacillota > Bacilli > Lactobacillales > Lactobacillaceae > Weissella > Weissella sp. ESL1139. The sequence continues at coordinate 21,309 of NZ_CP196375.1, read as the reverse complement.
GTTGTCGTTGCTAACTTAGGATTGAACAGTGTCGGTATTGGTGGTGCAGTATTTATCGTATTCGCCTTAATTTCAATTATTATGTTGAATCATGTTAATGCTAAACATCAAGCAACAATTTAATAATATACAAAAAGGTGGTTGGAACACTTAACATGTTCCAACCACCTTTTTTAACTAACAACCATTTTACATTGTGCATCTAAGCGTGCTCTCAAAGACTGGATTCTCAATGTAACACTGTTTGCCACTTCACGATTTAACGACCGCAAATCGTCAAAACAACCCAAACTATATGATAACCATTCTTTAATGGATTTTATTTTTAGAAAAAATAAGGTAAATCTGATGCGACTGAAGGATAAGCAAATAGTTGTTGTTCAACACCTGCTTGTGTTAATCCTTGATTAATCGCATTAGTCAAATAATTAATTAATTCATCAGCATGACTGCTCATCACAGTTGCTCCAACTAGCTGACCAGCTTCATTAAGAGCTACTCTAATTCGCGCAGCTGGGTCACCTTGACGATATGCCGTATACCAACTTGTCATATCAATATCATTAACTTTATAGCCTTGTTGTTCAGCCGTTTCAGTTGCCACACCAACCCGAGCTAATTTTGGCGTACCATAAACAACCACTGGGATTGCTGGGTACGTAATTGGTCGGTCGTCGCCCGTTAAGATTTCTTCAACAACATGACGTGATTCGTATGAAGCTAACGGTGTAATCTTTGGGACTGGTGAACCCGCAATATCTCCTACCGCATAAACATGGGGATTACTAGTCCGTAATTGGCGATCAACCAAAATACCCTTGTCATTAAATTGCACATTTGCTTTGTCCAATGCTAATGTATCATGGTTTCCCACACGACCAGCCGCACGGACAACCAAATCAGCTGCTAATGTATTACCAAAGCTCAACGTTGCTTCATAATGTTGGTCTACCGTAACCAATTCCGTTACTTCGGTACCAAAATACATATGAATACCACGGTCATCTAATTGATCCATCAATGAATCAACCATTGTTTCATCAAATGAACGTAACAATCGGTCACCACGAATAACCAAATTAACATTAACGCCAGCAGCAGCGGCAATCGTTGCTAATTCAATTGCGACAAAACCGCCACCAATAATCAAAATCTCATCAGGCAATTCTGGCAAACTCAAAAATTGTTCTGAATCAATGGTTAGTTCAGCACCAGTAAATGATAATGCAGCAGGTCTTTGACCAACTGCTACAATCCAATCATTGGCATACACTTGCACGTCGTCTTGATTAGGCGCCGTCACAAGCGCATTTTGTTCATCAATAAAGCTTGCTTGACCGGCCAAATGGTCAATACCACTTGTGGTCAATGATTGTTCAGTCCCTTGTGAGATACCACTTGTATATTGATTTTTATAGGCCATTAAATCAGGCCAATTAATGTTAACCTGACCATCAATTCCCTTTTCATTTAGAAATTCAGCATGTTCCTTTGCTTCAACAGCACCCACTAAAATCTTTTTAGGATCACAACCATAATTTGGGCAAGTACCACCCCACAAGTACTTTTCAATAATCACGACATGCTTGCCCGCATCATGTAGTTGGTGGGCAGCTGCTAATCCGGCTGGACCAGCACCAATAATTGCGACATCATATTGTTTGATTTCACTCATTAATTTTTACCATCCTTTACCAAGATTCACTAATTGTATTATCGCAGATTTTCATTAAATGTAAGCTAATAAAGTTTGTGCAAAATGTTCTAAATCGTCTTTATCTTGCTCTGAAAAACGATTAATTCTGGTTGAATCAATGTCGATAACGCCAACTTTTTCACCATTATCACGCGTCAATGGCACAACAATTTCTGCATTTGAAGCAGCATCACAAGCAATGTGACCTGCATGTTGGTGCACATCAGCAACAACCATGGTCTCTTCATTTGAAAACGATTGGCCAACAACGCCATTACCTGGCTTAATCCGAACAACCGCTGGCTTACCCAAGAAAGGTCCTAAAATTAATTCATCCTTTGCTTGATTAAACAAGTAAAAGCCGGCCCAATTAACCGCATCCAAATTTTCAAATAAAATAGCGGCTGCATTTGATAAGTTCGCCAAAGCAAACTCTTCAGATTGTTCACCGGTAATCCACGACGTTAGTAATTGTGATAATAGTGGCGTTGTTTGTTCTGTCATATGATTTATTCCTCCAAATAAAACGTCCCCTATAAAAGCGATTTTGCTTTTATAAGGGACGATGTCTCGTGTTACCACCCAAATTCACTTATTTTCTACGCAATAAGTCTCTGGTATTATGCTAAATTGCATAACTATAGTTGATAACGGTAACTACCGTGATAATTGCTTGCACAAATTATCATTCTCTGAGTTCATCTTCAAATTACTTGCCAAACACTTTCTCATCAACCAAGTGCTTTCTTAATTGGCATAATAACATTACTCTTCTCATCATAGAATTTTAAAAATTCAATTGACCATATCATACGAATTACATAGATACTTGTCAATTACTTTATGAGAATCGCTTTAATTAAACGTTTTGAGCAACCCAGTCCATCACTTGCACTGGTGATAAACGCTCACCATTACCAATGTGATCAACTTGCTTGCCGTCTTCAAACAAGACAAATGCAGGAATTCCCATTAAGCCTTGTTCTTGGGCAATTGCCAAGTTAGCATCACGGTCAGCATCGAACCAGTTAACACCGGCTGATGTCACACTTGATTTAATATCTTTTACAAATGGTTTAATCGCCTTGCAATCACCACACCAATCAGCTTGCAAGAACATTACTTGCTTACCAGGCTTAGCGATTTCTTGACGAATCACTTCATCATCATTTAATTCTGGTTGATAGAATTCCATGTTCACACCCTCTTTTTGCTTATTTATTGTAAGTATATCGATTAAAACTTAAATAGTCAAGTTAACCTGTTTTGAGTATGAACGCTTAATAACTATTTGGCAAGCCTCTGTAAATTAAACTTCTTGCAATTTCAAATCTTGCATACGAGTTTGTCCGATAACTTTCAAGAAACGGTAGTAAGCCCATGAAAGTACGGCTGGGATAACAACACCAAACACGATTAGCAAGATCAATCCACGCATATCATGTGCAACCAACCACAATGGGGCAATCAATGAATTCAAGCCCAAACCTGCAAGTGTATAAGGAACTTTTAGACCAAAACCAACAACGGCAATGACTGCGGTAACCATCGCAATGACGGCTGGACCAACTGCCAAGATTGGTCGCTTTAGCAAGTTAGCAAATTGAACCTTGGGCGTAACCAAACCTTGGGCGATGTTACCACCGATTGTGTTTTGATTGTATGACATTGCCGTAAATGAAACGAAGGCAACGGTTGTTCCAATCAAAGCTGCACCTGATGACATTGGATCAAGCTGGACGGCGATTGCCAATGCTGCTGAAGATGCGGGTGTCATCAAGAAAGCAAACCATGCTAGTGAAACAACCAATGAGCCCAACACTGGGTTAACCTGCATCGTGTGTCCCAAAGCACCACTTACCCAATTAAGAGCAGGTGTAGTAACTGAAGCCAAACCTAGACCAGCAACGGAACCAATCATTGTAACAGCAAATGGTACCAGAACCATGTCCAATGGTGTTTTACCAGTCAACCATTTTCCAACCATGGCTGCGATGATACCAGCTAGCACAGCAGATACCGGTTGACCAGCCGTCATAATTTGAGCACCAGCATCTTGTGTTGCTTGCCAACCGGTAGCGGTCATTGTGTTCGCAACATTTCCAGCCGTAAAGTAGACGCTATTGGCACCAACAGTTGAAGCAATCATCGTACCACCAATAACCAATGTTGAGGTTCGCATCATAACTGCGATGGCCATCCCCAAAGCAGGTGCCAACAACTTTTGTGCAATATCACCGACTTGCACCAATGCATCCCAATGAATTGCGGTTCCCAAAGTGTTAACCAACAAACCAATTCCCAAAAATACCAATACTGTGTTTGAAACTCCTTGTGAAACAAGGAAAACATAATCCTTTGTTGTTAGCTTCTTTTCTTGTGTCTGTGCTTGATCCATAACTTTTACCCCTTCTCCATAGAACTTGGAAATACAAAAAACCGCTAGTCAGTTACACCTGACTAGCGGTTCACGAATATCACATTCGAGTAATGAACTAGTCGGCCCTTTTTTAGGCCGACACAAATTGCTCGACCTTTTAGCTGATAATAATCACGTCTAAAATTAAGCCGAGTAATAAAGCGTTATTTGCGTTGTTCATCACTACATTTGTCATAATCTGTTTCTCCGTTTTTTATTTGATGTTTATTATTATGGACCTAAAAATTTGAAAGTCAACACTTTTTCTAATTTATTTTTAATTTAAATTGTTTTTCTTTAATAAACAAAAAAATCAAAACCAAATCTGCACTAACGCAAACTGATTTTGATTTCGATAAAATTATTATTTTAGTCTAATGGCACATCAACAATCCAACCATCAGGACCCTTTTCGTCACCATATTGAATAGCAACTAAGCGATCATACAATGCTTGTGTCTTCGGACCAACTTCAGTCTCAGAATAAAAGACATGCTTGTCACCATGATGTGTAATTGAACCAACTGGTGAGATTACGGCAGCAGTACCCATTGCACCAGCTTCAGCAAATTGATCCAAATCATAGATGCTGATAGTTGTCTCTTCAGGCTGCATGCCCATTTCTTCAGCCAATTCTAGCAATGAGAACTTTGTCACTGATGGCAAAATTGATGGTGACTTAGGTGTTAAGAAGCGATTATCCTTGGTAATTCCAAAGAAGTTCGCTGAACCTAACTCTTCAATGTTTTCATGCAAACGTGGGTCCAAGTAAACAACGTCAGAGAAACCAGCCTTATGAGCTTGCTCACCTGGTAGCATTGAAGCGGCATAGTTTCCACCAACCTTGGCTTGACCAGTACCACCATGAGCAGCACGATCAAAGTCACTTGTGACATAAGCAGTAGGAGCTAAACCACCTGGATAGTATGCACCAACTGGGGTTACAAAGATATTGAAGATATAGTCATCCCCAGGATGAACCCCAATATCTGGGGTGGAAGCAATCAACAATGGGCGAATATACAACGTTGCTCCTGACTCGTAAGGTGGTACAAAATCTTGGTTTGCTTTGACCACTTCTTTGATGGCTTCCACAAACAAATCTTCAGGATAACCCGCCATCATTAGTCGTTCAGCTGAACGTGCCATACGGGCTGCATTACGATCAGGACGGAAGATGTTTACGCCACCATCCTTACGACGATAAGCCTTTAACCCTTCGAAGACTTGTTGACCATAATGAAGTCCAACAGCAGCTTCATTAATGCCCAAATCACTATCTGTTACTAACTTACCAGGCTGCCATTCACCATCATGATATTCTGCACGATATCGATAAGGTAAATCATGATAAGCAAACCCTAGATTGTTCCAATCAAAATCTGATGCTTTAGCTTTTGCCATAATATAAATCCCCCGTATGAATAAATTTTAACTAATTATGAGAATACAATGAGATAATTGTCAACCCTTAATTTTTACACATTCACAATCCTAAAATTCGGACATGTGGCCAAATTTTAAAAATTTAGCGCTTATTTAACGACCGCAACGGCCCACTTCTTCTTACCGCGCTTTACAATGACATATTTACCGTCATATTTATCTGTTGGATTAATGATAGCATCCTCATCCTTAATTTGGACACCGTTAATCCGAACGGCACCGTCCTTTACTGAACGACGAGCTGCCGTCTTTGACTTTTCCATACCAGCTGCAACGATTAGATCTAATAGACCAATTTCAGCATTATCGATTGTAAATGTTGGCACATTTCCTGCCAATACCGCCACTTCATCAGTCGTTAAACTAGCAACATCAGCATTACCAAATAGCACATTCGTCATGACTTCAGCAGTATGCATCGCTTCTTCACCATGCACAAATGTCGTTACTTCTTGGGCTAGACGACGTTGTGCATTACGTGCTGAGGCGTTTTCAGCCAAGTCAGCTACTAAGTCAGCAATTTCTTCTTGTGACAAAAACGTGAAGAATTTTAGCATTTTTTCAACGTCAGCATCGGCAGTATTCAACCAGAATTGGTAGAACTCAAATGGTGTGGTCTTTTCTGGGTCCAACCATACGGCGCCACCTTCAGTTTTACCAAACTTAGTACCATCTGCCTTCAACAATAATGGCACAGTCAAACCAAATGCAGGTGCTTCACTGCCAATTAACTTGTGAATCAAATCAACACCGTTTGTGATGTTTCCCCATTGATCAGAACCACCAATTTGTAGACGAACATGTTCACGCTTGTACAATTCATAGAAATCAATCGCTTGCAAAATTTGGTATGTAAACTCGGTAAATGAAATTCCTGCATCCAAACGTGAAGCAACCACATCCTTAGCCAACATGGCATTAATTGAGAACAACTTACCATAATCACGAAGCATTTCTAGCAATGACATTTTGCCTAGCCAGTCGTAATTATTAACGATTGTAAAACCATTTTCACCAAATAATTTCACCATTTGGGCACGGATTTTTTCAACATTAGCGGCAACGTCTTCTTGTGAAAGTAACTTACGTTCTGACTTCTTACCTGATGGATCACCGATTGTTCCGGTACCACCACCAACAACGATAACTGGCTTATGACCAACTAGTTGGAATCGCTTTAAAATCATGAATGGAATCAAATGTCCAATATGCATTGAGTCACCAGTTGGATCAATTCCTGCGTATAAACCAATTTGTTCTTTTTGAATTAATTCACGTAAGCCATCTTCATCGGTAACTTGGTTAATTGCGCCACGCCAAGCTAGTTCATTTAATATATCTTCTGCCATTTATTTTGCCTCCAATAATTGATTATTATTTTTTGATGCGTTTTATAGTTAAATAAAAAGCGCCCCAACCAAGAATTCTTGATTAGGGCGCAGTTAAACGCGGTACCACCTAAATTGCTACATCTTGTAGCCACTTATCTCTCGTAACGTGAGATGCCCGTTCATGTGTTTTTTGATCGTAATTCGTTAATAAGTTTGATTAGTTCACAGCGACCACTAATTCTCTGTTTGTCCACTTATTTTTCTACTGGAACCATACATGATACTGAAATTATAGCACAGATTACAGCACTCTGTATAACACAAAAAAAGAGGTCTCTCTCACTAAATGAGCGCAGACCTCTTCGTGTATAAGTGGACCACCACGTACCACTTATACTTTTTCACCATATCATGTTAACGGGCACCACCCCATTAACAATCCCCTTTGTTCTAAGAATCCCGTCTTAGAACTCCTTCCGCTTCGCTGAGGCTCCTTCACAACCCCAGCAAAACCATTATCGGACAGCAGGGCATTGCACCCTCCGTAAAGGCGGTCCTAGGACATCACCCCTTGACCAACTGCATCCCCGATAACAATTACTATTATATCATATTTTAATTTACCTGAAATATGATATACTGGGCAATTCCAAGCCGATTACGCATTTCATCGGTTAGCGTAAACGTTTGTGTCTCAAAATCAGCCAAAGTTGGGAGTACATCAGCTTTTATACCCATTAAGGCAAGCGCTTGATCATCCCAATTTTGGCGAGTCACATCATAAAAACCAGTCCGCATCGCAGCAGCCGGTGAGGTAATTCGCAAACCAAATAACTGATTAATTATATAGCTTTGTATATTCATATAATGTTTTGCTTTTGTAAAAATCTCGGGTTGATTATTTTTTAACCAAAGCATTGTAATCAGTGGGGTTGTTTCTTGAATCAACAAGCCCGTTTTTCGTTCAATTTGACCAATTACACCATTCATTTTTAATGCATCAATATATTTTTGTGTATCATGGCCGTACGTTAATGGCATTAAAGCATCATTGTTTTCATCGAAAGGTATCAAACCGTCCAATGTATTTTCGGCAAATTTAATTGTTGTGATTGAATCATTGTTTTTGTTTAAATCAACTTGCACTTGTTGAATTCCTGCAATCACATTATCAACAATATCTTTAGGAAATAAAGTTTTTACTGTATTAGGAAAAGGAAAATTTTTATGCGATACGTCATCATTTTCATCAACAAGCGTTATGTTGATTGCTGACATCGTCATATCAATAATTAATGTGTATTTCATAATGACTCCTATCGGTTAATACTATTATTATACGACACATGCTCTTACGTTACACTACAGATTCAAACCGGTCTTTATCTCACTCTGCATAAACATGTGACAAAGGCCTGAAGTACTACAATTTTTTCTCTTTACGCATAAAAAAGCCGGCACAGCATAAACTGTCCCAGCTTTACTTTCACAATCAAATTATTTTGTAGATCTTACCAAGTAATTACTTCTTAGCGGCATCCATTGCGTGACCACCGAATCCATTACGCAAAGCTGACACAACCTTACCAGTAAATGTGTCTTCTTGTAATGAACGGTAACGCATCATCAATGACAATGCGATAACTGGTGCTGGAACTTGCAAGTCCAATGCTTCTTCAATAGTCCACTTACCTTCACCAGATGAGTGCATAACACCAGAAATCTTTTCTAGCTTAGGATCCTTTGAGAATTGCTCTTCAGCCAATTCCATCAACCATGAACGGATAACTGATCCGTGGTTCCACAACTTAGCAACAGCTTCGTAGTCGTAATCATATTGTGAAGCTTCCAATACTTCGAAACCTTCAGCGATTGATTGCATCATACCATACTCGATACCGTTGTGAACCATCTTCAAGTAATGACCTGAACCTAGCTTACCAGTGTATAGGTAACCATCTTTTTCAGCAATACCTTCAAACAATGGTTCGATAGTCTTCCATGCTTCAGCGTCATCTCCACCGATCATGAAGTTTCCACCGTTACGAGCACCTGACATACCACCTGAAGTACCAGCATCAAAGAACTTAATACCAGCAGCAGTAGTACGCTTATTTTGCTCCAAGTTATCCTTGTAGTTTGAGTTTCCACCGTCGATGATAATATCACCAGCTGACATCTTCTCAATCAAAGTATCGATAGTTGAATTTGTTGGCTTTCCAGCAGGAACCATTACCCAAACAACCTTTGGAGATGGCAATTCTGCCAACATGTCGTCTAAGTCAGTAACACCAGTTACAGCATCTGAATATGAATCAGCTTCTTTAACTGTTTCAGCACTCAAATCATATGCAACGGCTTCATGACCATTGTCAACGGCATTCTTTACCAAGTTCAAGCCCATCTTACCAAGACCGATCATTGCGAACTTCATGTTTAATACCCCTTTTTTTCTTTTACTTTTGTCTACTCCATCATTATAATGCAAGACTTTTTCACATTGCAAGTATTTTGTTGTAAAATATTTTCATAGGTTATTTTAATTTATATTATCTAATATTGATTAAAATTATTAAGGAGAAATTATGGCACAATCAGGTTTCGCTCGGATCCGGTCGTTGAACGATCAACTTACCGGTTCTGACAGTAAAATAGCAACATTTATTTTAAGCAATCCTACCGAAATTCGGTCATTAACTATTCAAGAATTAGCTAATGCCATTGGGGTATCCACTGCAACCATCTCACGTTTTGTTAAACGTGTTGGTTTTACCTCTTTCCGCGAATTTTCATTAAGTTTGGCTAGTTCGCCTATTACACAAAATAGTTTCTTTGGGGAAATTGATGTAACCGACGATCAAAATAGTATCGTCCATAAAGTTTTTAGTGGAGCTGAAAATGCACTTGATGCAACTGTTAATCTTATTAAACCTCAGACTTGGTCAGCAGCAACAAAGCTGTTAATCAACGCTGATCATATCGGCATATTTGGTGTTGGTGGTTCATCCATCGTGGCTTTAGATGCTTACCATAAGTTTTTGCGCACACCTTTACACGTGGAACAACATCCCGATTATGACGTGCAATTAATGCAAACCGTTCATATGACTGATCAAGATGTGGCAATCGTTATTTCGCATTCGGGACGTAATCACAACACGCTAAATCTTGCACGACGTCTAAAGGATAACAATGTCAAGATCATCGCTATTACAGCATTCCCTAAATCTGAATTAGCAAAACTTGCCACCGTTACTTTAGCTAGTGTGGCTGAAGAAATTAACATCCGTAGTGAATCAATGTCTTCATTAATTGCCCAAATTGCAATTGTTGATAGTCTATTCACGTTAATTGGTGTGCATTTAGGTGAAAAAACACAAGCTGTCGTCGATAAGACACGTTTAACGATTGAAGCTAGTCGTGAATAATAAAAACAGACTATGAAAAGTTTTTTCATAGTCTGTTTTTTTATAATTATTCAATTTTTAAATCATTTAAAGCAATCAACCATTGTTTAACCTGTTCATCACTCGCATTAACCACAAATGGTGTTGTTGAATAAACGACTGCAACATTTTGCCAAGCAATTTGGTCATCCGTAACAAATGAATTAGCCACCTGTTCAATGTCGGTAGTCGTAACTGTCGCTAATTGGCTCACCGTACCAAAACGCGTTAAATACCAATTAACTGCAAGTTGCTTACTAATTAGTGGCGTCAAATTAAAGTTTTGGTTATCAACTCTAATTGCTGCCGCTGTTGGTACTGCTGGAAGTTCTTTTATCAAAAATCGTTTTAATTTTGACCACTGCTTTGCCACAATAGCATAAAATTGCCATGGCACCTGATTAGCAATTTGGGCCAATGTTTGCTGGGTCACTTTATCAATCTGCCAAACATTCTCAGTTGAAGTAGTTGCCTGCACTAACCATTCTGATAAGAATCGCTGCATCGTTTCATCGACTACTTTTGAAGTGCCTTGTTGTGTTAAGACATAACGTCCTTGTAAAAAGTCCGCTATGTCATTACGACTAACCAAATTATTTTGAGTTTGTTGGTGTCGCTGCTTAAACGAACGCTTTTTCTTATTAGACTGAACGCCTGCATAATGTCCTTGTTTAACCACAACTTACTCCTTCATTAATCATTTCGACTTAATAACCAAGATACCATAATGACAACAATCACGGCGCCAATAATTGATGGAATAATTGCCATATCGGCGACATTTGGTCCCCACGAACCAAAAACTTTTTCACCAAGCCATGATCCAACTAATCCAGCTGCAATGTTAGCAATCCAACCCATTGAACTACCATTTTTAGTGATTGCACCAGCAATAGCCCCAATCACGGCACCAATAATCAAAACCCATATTAAATGAAACATAAAACATCCTTTCAAAATTCATACAATAAATAATAAAATATGATATAATACCCGACAAAGGGGGAATTATTATGTATTTATCATTTACAGATTCTGCTAAAGAGCGAATTTCACAACTTATCACACCTACCACCAAAATCGTCCTTGATTTAGATGATGGTGTTGGTCCATTTTCTGATTCAGCAACATGCACATTTGATGTTGCTTTCAATCTTGTTCTTTGCGAGGCTGATGACTTATCAGCCGACTTCAATGAAACCATTGATAGTGACTTTGGACCCGTATACATCAAGGATTATACCACAAGCCAACTAGAACCTAAACTTAAGCTAGATGTTGATCGTTATCTACGTTATAGCTTATCAAGTGACGCCGGTATTCTAGATCCTAGTGTTACGCTACGTAATTTGCAAAAGACTGTTTAATATCAAGAGTGCCGACAAAAGCCGCTTTGAATCCAGTATGTAACGTCGTTTGAACGGTTTGTGGTCGTTAGACCATGAAGCGGGCAAATGCGTTACATTGAGGATTCAGGCTTTTGGAGCACGTTTACAAACGATAAAACCGTCAAATTCATAAAAATGAATTTAACGGTTTTTTTGTATCATATTAAATTAAGTTACCAACAGCCAAATAGACTGGCACCAAAATAATGAACAGCAATGTTGAAATAGTAATTACATTACTTGCGAACTTTGTATCTCCTTTAGCTTGACCAACAAGCAAAGCCATGGCAGTCAAAGCTGGCATACCTGACATTAGGAAGATAACCTTCACACCCAAATCAGACAAAGCAAATGGTGTTTGTTGTACCACCTTTAGTACAGCAAAAATCACAGCTGGACCAATTACAAAACGTGCCAACAAGGCAATAATTGTATCACGCTCAATCTTTAATGAACTTAGACCGGCATCAGCAATAATAATACCTAAGTAAAGTAGTGCAAGAGGTGTAACAAGACCACCTAACATATCCAAACTTGAGCTAGCAACTTCTGGTAATGGCAAGCCAATTAACAACCAAACAATACCAATCAAGAAACCAAGCACTGGTGCTGGCAACAACTTCTTCCAGTTGAAAGCTGTTTTCTCATGTGCTTCAGTTGAATCATTTTGAATGAAGAAAATACCAACAGCCCATGTTGAAAGTGTATTAACTAGGTAGTAAACCAAATAAAATGGCATAGCTTTGTTACCAAAAATAGCTAATGCTAGTGGCAAACCAATAAAAATAACATTGTCGTTAGTGAAAGTATTAATCATAATACCACGACGACCAACGCGAATTTTGAATACTTTATTTACAATAAAACTCAAAATATAAAGAATAAAGAAACCAATGGCAACGAACAAAACGCTCATACCAAACTTACCTAACAAACCACGAGTTAAGTTCTCTTGGATTCCCACAAACACAGAGATTGGTAAAGCAACGTTAACAATCAAAAATTCCAAATCCTTCTTAAAAGAATCATGGAAATGATTTTTCTTACGTAAATAAATTCCAATCAATACAACAAAAATAATCTTAATAATGCTATCCAGTGAGGTTAAAATCGCACTCATTGCTTAATCCTCCCCGTATACTGGATGCCATTGGTAATTTTCAACCAATGTCTTCGCATCCCCTTGTTGTTGTGCCACACTGTCATCAATTGCAGCTTGAGCAACAGCAGTCGCAACAGCAGTAGAAATTTCAGACAACTTTTCAAAAGATGGCAAGATTGCACTACCAGCCTTGCTTGTATCAACCAATTCTCCCAAAGCGGCAGCTGAAGCTGATAACATGTTTTCAGTTAGCAAGTTTGCTTTACTTGCGATGACACCCAAACCGATACCTGGGTAAACGACCGCATTGTTTGCTTGTCCAATATGGTAAGTAACACCATCATAATTAACAGGTTCAAATGGCATACCAGTTGCAACTAATGCACGTCCGTCAGACCAGTTAATGACATCTTCAGGAATTGCTTCATGTAGCTTTGTAGGGTTTGATAATGGCAAAATAATTGGACGGTTTGCATGTGCAGCCATGTCACGAATAACTGCTTCTGTAAAGTGACCAGCTTGTCCAGACGTACCAACTAAGATTGTTGGGTGTACTGCCTTAACAACTGCTTCCAAATCTGTTAAGGCATCAGCATTTTCAAATTCAGTGCGTGAACGTGCAAATGGACGTTGCTCTGGTGTTAAGTTTTCATCATCATCAAACAACAATCCTTGACGATCAACCAAATAGAAATGCTTACGCGCTTCGTCAGCACTCAAACCAGCATTTATAAATTCTTGTAATACACGATTTGCAATACCAACACCGGCTGAACCAGCACCATATGTCACATACGTTTGGTCTGTTAATTGCTCACCTGAAATCTTCAAAGCACTCAATACAGCTGCAGTTACAACAATTCCAGTACCTTGAATATCGTCGTTAAACGTTGCCAAACGATCTTGGTAACGCGTTAACAACTTAGTTGCCGTTGAACGACCAAAGTCTTCAAAATGCAAGTAGAAGTTAGGGAACAATTGATCAGCTTCATCAACTAATTGGTCAATAAAGTTAAAGTATTCATCACCACGTACACGTTCATGACGATTACCAAGATAATTTTCATTTTCTAATAATGTGTCGCGATTAGTACCGTCGTCCAAAACAACTGGCAATACACGACGAGGGTCGATACCAGCAGCAGCGGTATAAACCATCAACTTACCAACAACAATGTCAGCACCTTGAACACCCCAATCACCGATACCTAAGATTCCTTCACCATCAGTGATAACTAACATATCAATATCACGACCGTTAGCTGCGTTCTTCAAACTAGCTGCAATGTTTTCTGGATGATGAATATCCAAAAATGCAACTTCTTGTGGGTTAACAAACAACTCTGAATAATGTTCAATAGTTTCACCCACTGTTGGTGAGTACACAATTGGCATCATCTCAGTTAAATGTGCTCCTAAAACTGCATAAAATAGAGTGCGATTTTCATTGAAAATTTGACTTAAGAATAAGCGCTTTTCAACATCGTTAACCTTAGTGTTATATTGCGCATAGGCTTGTTCAATTTGTTCTGATAATGATTGAACCTTTGTTGGCAATAGCCCAACTAAATCTAAAGCTTCACGCTCTGCCGTTGTAAAGGCAGTCCCTTTATTCAAAAAGGGATCGCGTAAAATTTGCATACCGTTACTCATAATAAATAATATACCTCCTATTAAGTACAAAGCGTATAATAGTTGGTTAAAGCAATTATAGTCAAAAGCATACGTTTACATAAAAATTATTTATATGAGGAAATAACATGCATTTAAAAGATTTAGATTATTTTGAAAGCCTCGCTGTGCATAAAAACTACACCTTAGTTGCGGAAATATTTCATGTCACCCAACCAACTATCACATACGCCATAAAGCGTTTAGAACAGGAAGTTAACGCCCCATTATTCACGCGTAATCAAGCCCATAAAGAGATCATTTTAACCGAAGCGGGTAAGATTTTATTGCAAAGTGCACGCCACATCCAAGTGGAATGGTCAACGGCAACCAAGGAAATAAAGCGCTTAGAAAGCAATAAAATTCGTTTAGGATTGCCTCCGATTATTGGGACGTACTTCTTTCCAACAGTCGCAAAACGCTTACTAGAAGCTGATTTTTTGCATTTAATCAGTACTGAAGAGTACGGTAGTTCCCGTTTATTGTCGATGCTGCGCGAAGGAAATATCGACATTGCCCTCATTGGTGCCACAGAAAATTTTGATTTAACTGATTTAGAAGTCGTTGAACTAGCAACATTTCCATTTGTCATTGTGACTAAAGACAACGATCCGAGAAAATTCGCTTCATTTGCCGATTTTGCAAATGATGCCTTCATTTCACTAGATGAACAATTCGTCCATCCAAAAGCATTTAAAAGTTTGTCACAACAATTAGGTGTACATCCTTCTGTTCTTTATCAAACAAATAATGTAACCACAATGAAAAATTTGGTCCGCCAAGGTATCGGTTTAGCATTTTTAACTGCCTTAGCAATGCCTGAAAATGAGCTTGGCTTAAAAAGCATTCGTTTAATCGATGAACCACAACCTAATTTTCATATTTACATGGCTTTTAGAAAGCAACACTATATGACAGAAGATCAAATTAAAATCAGCAACATTATTAAAAGTTCTTTTAACTAAAAAACCATTGGCCGTATCAGCCAATGGTTTTTGTATATAACAATTTAGTTATTCTGTTTATTTAATTCTTGTTCCAAGTATTGAATTTTATCAATTAATGCATCTTCAATAATTTTATACCGCATAATTTCTTGTTGCATCATAGTTGTCTGCTGGTCATTTTGTGGTGTTAGCGTTTGTGGTTGGTTACCATTTTGGTGAAGCGCATCATTTTCACGTCGTAACTTTTCAATTTCTTCAGTCATCACTTGCACAGTTTCCTGCAATTCAGATGCTTGTGCTTCATAAATTTCAGCACCAGTTTGCCATTTATCAGCCTCTTGTTGCGCTGTTTCTAAAGCACTTGATAACTCTTTAATTTGTTCTTCCATGGTTAATTTCATTATATCCTCCCACTTTTGATACAAAAAAAGCCATCCACAATGGAATGGCTAGGAACTCCGAATGTCGGGCTCGAACCGACGACAGCACGATTAACAGTCGTGTGCTCTACCAACTGAGCTAATTCGGAATGATATGCATCGCGACGTCCTATCCTCGCAGGAGGCGATCCTCCAACTACTTTTGGCGCTACTGAGCTTAACTGCTGTGTTCGGTATGGGAACAGGTGTGACCTCAGTGCCATCATCACGACACGTTGTTTTGTTATATTTATATAACTTACAGTAATTTATAATATCTCCAACTAGGGTATTTGTCAATAGTTTGTATATAAAAACAAGTATATAAAAAAGAGCCAAACATGGATGTTCGACTCTGATTAAGCGTTTATTTATTCTCTTTATCTTCAATAGCAGCACGTTGTACATCATGTAGATGTTCATACAAAATACCAACACGTAACCCACTAGTTGAGAACGTGATTTTTTCAGAATCCAATGCATTCATCATTAGCACAATTGGAATCAGTCCACCAACAATGATGTCAGCACGATCTTTACTAATTCCTGGTACCTCACGACGGCCTTCATAATCTAAGCCGATAATGTCTTTAAAAGTATCATTGGCACGTTTACGATCAATTTTATAACCATGAATATCTTCCATGTTAAATAATTGATCACGACGACGATTGATCTTGGCTAAGGTACGATTACTACCTCCTAATCCAATAATAGGCAAGTTCATACCATTCTTTAGCCACCAAATGTCTTGGAAAATATCATTCATTGCCACAACAGCCTTAAATAATTCTGATGCTGCAACCTTATTACTAAAGTCAAAATCAGATGAAATGGTAACTGAACCAATTGGAATACTAATTAAGTTTTGAACCTTACCATTTTGAACAAGCACAATTTCAATACTTGCACCACCAGTATCAATCAAAACTGCATTAGTTACTGATAACGTCTCGGTTACCCCGATATAATCATAATAAGCTTCCTGTGTACCTGAGATAACTTCTAAATCAATATCAAACTCAGACTTCACCTTCTTCAAAAAGGCTTTTTGGTTGGTTGCTTGACGTACTGCTGCTGTTGCAACTGCCTTAATGTGAACATTATCCAACTTATCATAAACATCCTTAAATGAATGTAATGCTTTTAATGTGCGGTCAATCGCAGCCGACTTTAATTCTTTCTCAGGTCCCATATTTTCAGATAGACGTACGAATTCTTTCATCTGCATAACGTGTTCGTGCGTACCATCTTCATTAATTTTGGTAACTGTCATACGTACTGAATTTGAGCCTAGGTCGATCACTACAAAATTTTCCATAATATATTTTCCCACTTCCTTTACTAATCATTTAAGGGTTCATGATGATTCTCTGGACTCATCATGGGTTGAAACTGGTTTGGATTACTTTGACTTAAACTTTCTTTGCTGGTTATTGATAATTTCGTGGCTTGAGCAGCAAAAAATTCTTGTGCGTCAAGTGAAACATGACCACGCCGATCAACACGTTGATACGTACCATCAGCAGCCAATGACCGTGTTTTAACGTTATCATCCCACATCGTTTGGTAAATTTCCAATACCCGTTGCATCAAGGTTGGCTTTTCAATTGGGAACATCTGCTCAACACGACGATTCAAATTACGAGTCATCAAATCAGCCGATGCCAAATAAACTTGCTTCTCACCATCAAAATCAAAAATATAAATACGACTATGTTCTAAGAAACGGCCAACAATTGAATGAACCGTAATATTATCGCTAATACCCTTAATGCCAGTCTTCAAACAACAAATACCGCGGACAATTAAATCAATTGTGACACCTGCGTGCGAAGCTTCATACATTTTCGCAATCATTTCTTGATCAGATAATGAATTCATTTTCATACGAACTTTAACCGGATGACCAGTTTCAGCTAATTTAATTGCCTGATTCATTTGATCAATAATGAATTCACGAATACCATTAGGCGAGATATGCAATTTGTGGAAATATGGCGGTTGTGAATAACCAGATAGCATATTAAAAATATTGGTCACATCAATACCAATGTTATTATTAGCCGTTAACAAGCCAAGATCAGTATAGAAATGGGCTGTGCTATCGTTATAATTTCCCGTTCCCAAATGAACGTAGCGCCGGATACCACTCTCTTCGCGCCGTACAACTAATGACAACTTAGAATGGGTCTTTAGTCCAACTAGACCATAAATAACGTGACAGCCCATATGTTCAAGCTCACGCGCCCAATGAACATTATTTTCTTCGTCAAATCGTGCTTTAACTTCGACTAGCACTGTCACTTGTTTACCATTTTGAGCGGCACGACCGAGATATTTAATAATTGGTGAATTACCTGACACACGATACAAGGTCATTTTAATCGCTAAAACATCTTTATCGGTTGATGCCTGACGAATAAATTCCACCACCGAATCAAATTTATCATATGGATGATGTAATAATTGATCGTGTTGTTTGATTGTGTCAAAAATATTATATTCAGCCGTCAATTTTTCATTTTGATATGGCTTAAATGGCGGATACTTTAAATCATCGTGCCCAGTTACCGCACTTGCCAATTCATCTAAGAAATTCAAATCTACCATGCCGTTAACTTCATAAACAGAATCTTCATCCGTTCCTAATTCATGAATCAAACGTTTTTTGAGTTTCTTACTAATTGTTGCGGTTACTTCTAAGCGAATAACTTTACCGTGTGCTCGTAACTTTAACTGTTGTTGCACTTCCTTCAAAAGATCCGACGTATCTTCTTCAGCCACATCCAAATCCATATCGCGAATAACGCGGAAAATAGCAACTTCTTTAATATCATAATTAATAAATAATTGTGAAACGAAACGTTCAATAATATCTTCTAGCAAGATAAAATCATTTTCACCACCCGGCAACTTAACCACACGTGAAAAAATCTTAGGTACTTGCAGCGTGGCATACAATGACGTATCAGAGCCCTTTTTTGTTAATCGTAATGCTAAATTAATCGTGTCATTACTGATAAAAGGGAAAGGTCGTGAACTATCATCAGCCATTGGTGTTAATACTGGATACAATTCATCATGGAAATAACTCTTGATAAATTGGAATTGTTCATCCGTTAAATCAGGCACACGTAATAAATTAATACCCACTTGCTTAATTGCTGGTAACAACATTCGATTTAACGTCGTATATTGTTTAATTAATTGTTCATGTGCTTTATTGTTAACAGCCTTTAATTGTTGTGGTGCGGTTAAACCTGATGCATCACGACCATCCCAATCAACGGCAATTAACTTTGCTAATGATGCAACACGCACCATCACAAACTCGTCCATATTACTTTGTGTAATACTCAAAAACTTTAGTCGTTCTAATAGTGGATTATCTTTTTGCCGTGCTTCTTCTAAAACACGATCATTAAAATCAATCCAACTTAATTCACGATTCGTGTAAAGACTTGGGTCTTCATAATTAATTTTTGTCATTACTTAACCCCCCTCTGTTTAAGTACTGCTTTTAAGCCGTACGTTTCCTGGAAAAACTGACTTTTTGAATTAAACACCCAGTTTTCATAAGCCAAATTATCATTACTATATGCTGAAATAACAACATGATGGCTTTTAATTGATACTGATATTTTTTCTATCTTTTGTTGCCGGTCATCATCCAATGCATCTGCTAAACGTAAAATAGCTGCTAATTTTGAAATCAAACGTCGATTTTCAGCCGAAATTTGACCAAAATGACTCAAATCAGCACTTGGCGTTGTCGAACTATGGTACTTAGCAATAGCAGCAACAATTTCTAATTCTTCTTGTGACAAACCGATAATATCCGAATGACGAATAATATATTCAGAATGAATATAATGCGAATGACTACTAATATAATTACCAACATCATGTAAAATAGAAGCCACTTCCAACAAAATTGCCTCGCGCTTACCCAACCTGTGTAGTGGTTTTAATTGCTTAAATAAATGTAATGCAAACTTTGTAACCATCTTTCGATGCACAGGTTCAACATTATAATGGTTAGCAAGATTAGTAGCCATCTTAATGGTTTGATCACTAAAATCATGCTTTGAAAATCCTAATGCCACTTCTTCATTATTAATGACACCATCAATAATGCTAGAATCAGAAAATCTTAATGTTTTAGCATTCGTTAACTTACTAATACGGTGTACTAGTAGTAATTCAGGCAATACTAAAGGTACTGCTGACGGGCTAATCATAAATTTATCAATTAAATACTGATCTGAAGCATCGATAACATCATCTAATATATCATTAAAGACTTCAGTCGAAAGTGATGCATCTTTTTCATTAGTTGCATACTTAGCAACAATTGGTTTAATTGATGAAGTTCCTAATAAAATAATTTGTGTTTCTTTTTTACCAGCTAATAAACTGGCTTGACCATCACGATCAAAATCTTTCAACTTACTGTTAATATAATCATTTAGAACACCAATTGAATTAGGCGATGAACGGCGTAAGCTCTCTAAATCTTCAGCAATCTTGATAGGTCCTAAAGAAAAATTCGTTGAAGTTACAAAGTCACCACCATCAAAGCGCGTAATTGAAGTATTACCAGATGTAATTCCTACCAAATAAACCACTTTGTTCATGCCTTTATTCTCTTTAGCTAAGTCTAATGAAATATTTTGATTACGGTAATATGCTTCATCACTTATTGATAGCCACCGAATTTCTAGGCCTGTATGTAGATAAAATTGATCTGCGATGAAATCCGCGTTAAGTGCCTGTGATAACCCTTGACTACCCCACAGTTGGTAATTATCAACATCATAATCACGTAGTAATTGAATAAAACCACTCAACGCATCCACAATGCGACTGACCGCTTCAAATTGTACTGGCCGATTACGATAAATATCATCCCCCAAATTGATATCTTTACTTACTCTTTCAAGAGATTTATGTGTTTTTAGATTAACAATTACTAGCTCTACTCCTGTAATGTTAACGGTTATTACCCCAAAGTATTTCTGAGTCATATAAAAATCTCCCCAAATTAACATTTTTTATTTTCATTATTATAAGTTAGTATACCTTATTTCTTCTACTTTAAACTATTGCTGATTATTTTACTACCAATAATGTAATGTATACAAAAAAAGCGTACAATAACTCAAAAATGAGTTACGTACGCTTACTAATAATTTTTAATTACCTTCACAAACACTAAAAGTGTCAGAAAATAAAAAGCACTCCCACAAACCTCTTTATCAAGGAATGTAAGAGCTTTATCGCATGCCGACTGGGGGATTCGAACCCTCGACCTACGGTTTACGATACCGTTGCTCTACCAACTGAGCTAAGTCGGCAATTACTCCGAATGTCGGGCTCGAACCGACGACAGCACGATTAACAGTCGTGTGCTCTACCAACTGAGCTAATTCGGAATGATA